>UQJW01000021.1 GCA_900541485.1 uncultured Dialister sp. | reverse complement strand
ATGCTGTACCTTTTCCTGCAAGGACACGTCCGTTCCTATCCAGAATTTCTCCTCGTTCTGCCTGTGTAGTGGAAACTCTTACTTTATCTGTAGAAGTTAGATTCGGAAAAATCATGGAATCATCCCAAACCAACTTATATCCTTCTTCGTCCTTTAGGAAAAGTGCTTCATTCTCAAAGCTGATAGTTCCTGCAACTGTATCGAAAGAAGTCTGGTAGGTTACCGTCATTTGCTCCTCATCATATGCAATAATCTGGACAGCCATATTCTGGACTTCTATACCTTCATAAATAGCTGAATTTCGAGTTACAAAATCCTCCTGACTGACATTTCCCGATGCCTCAATATGTAGCATCGCATACATTTCTTCATACTCCTGTTTTGGAATATGATCCATGTACTCCACCAGAAGTTCTTCCGGTGTCCTCCAGGCATTTTCTTTTGTTTCCAACATTCCTGCCACACATACCGCAGAAATTACCGCAGCTATTCCTATAACAGCAATCGCAATCCATAGGAGCCTGCTTCTTATTTTCTTTCGCTTGTTTCTGCTTTTTCCTTTCTTCATATTGACCTCCATTTATTTTCATTGCTGATATGGTCATATTCTATTTTCAATGTACACTATATCTTAAAAATATTACATTTGTAAGATTTTGAGGCAAAAAAATTTCACTTTGCTTGGTATATCGTACTATGCATTCCTCCTCCCTTTTTATTACATGCGTAAGATTTCGTGATAAAAAAATTTCGTACGCAATCCTTCTGCACTTGTGTAAATATTACATCAGTAAGATTTGGAAGTCAAGTTATCTTTATATAAAAAGGCTCCTGCCGGGAGGTATCATACATTTTCGCAAAAGTGATACCTTTTAGCAAAAGCCTATTATTCAGTAAATTTCAAACTACCCCACTGTTTCAATATTCAAATGTTTCATTCAAAAGACCAGAAAACACACGTCCATTATCTTTCTTTATTATCCCACAAACCGCAGAAAATCAAGGTTTCTTTGAAAGCAGACAAACGGTTTCAATATTCCCCTGAACTCTGATTTTATACTGCATAGCGAAAGTATGCAATGTATATTCAGGATTGGGGTAGTGTTTTACTTTTTTGATATTTCTTCACATATTTTTTAACTCAAAAATATACTTGTTCTGCCGGGTATTCTGTTCTCATAATATTTCGTAACGTATCGAAATTAGTATTTCTTATACGCCTTCCAGTTACATTTGTTTGCAAATAAAGTATATAGTCGTGCAAGTTTTGAAAATTTTCATTTTGAACATTAATATCTTTCCGTAAAAAACTTCCTATCGCAGTATTTACAGCTTTGACCTCATAATTTCTCACATTCCAATATGGATGTAATTCTAATTTTTCATATATTTCTTTTAGCATTCCATTCATTGGTTGCGGATCATTAATATGTAAAATCATTAATGAACGTGCAAACAAAATCAAACTTCTTAATTTAGAATTTTCTACATTGTTTTTATTCCCATTTCCAGTTCCACCATTACCTCTTCCTACACCATTGTTATCTTCTATGAAAATACTTCGCTTCTTTGGTACTGGTTTATTCCAACTCTTAAGCATTTTCCTTCCAACTGTCTCTGAAAAAACCGGGAAATATTGGATATCCTTGATTACGTTACAAACTCTAAACATTATGAAAGAATTTTCAATATCACGATTACCCGTTGCATAACTGCTGACAATTTTCCCAGGCAATAATTCTTCAAAAGACTCTACATCAACTTCAAAATCTTTTCCTATACTGATTCTAGCCTCTCCATTTTTACAATATTCTTTCTTAAAAATTGCAATCTCATATTCATTCGCTGTTCTCAATCTTTACCCTCCAATCTTATACTATTTTTGAAATAATTTCTTTAAATCTATCCCGATCCCATTAAAATTAGGCTCTAATAATATTGATTCTTTCAAATTTTTCCAAAATGACTTCTTTATACCATCATCAAAAAAGAATTCTCGAATATCCTCATCTAAGTATATGTTTTGCTCTTTACAGTCTATAAATTTGTTCTTACCATCATCAATACATGCTTCTCCTGTAAGAATAAAAGAAAAATTTCCTCTTGCCGAACGTAACTGCATTTGTACAACTTGAATATGGCTTTCGCAATCATAAAAAACATCATATTTAAAGTGCTTTTTCTTTTTTAAATTTTTATTATTATCAAAAGGATCTACAATATGTAATTCTGTCAATCTATAGTCTACAGGTAAAATAAAATTATAAATACCACAGCTTCCATATCTAGAGCTCTCAACAGGTATAAACATATGCTCAAAACAGAAAAAAATCTTACCATAACTGTCTGTAAAATCTTTAATTTTACAAGTAGTAGAAAGCAACTGACATTTGTCAGAATTATATACTCTTAGCAATCCCACATCCTTATCTGTATTTCCCTTTAGGTCAGTTTACAAGAAACTACACTCAGACCACGAAACGGGTGCTGCTGACAACAAATAAAGGCTGAATATCAAGCACCGGGGAAGTGCGAGATATTCAGCCTGTTTTGTTGTTCGGGGTTTCCAAAGGGGCACCCTTTGGCACACGACTTTGCTTGCAAAGTGTAGTGTGTTATACGCTCTGTCGGCGTTG
>UQJW01000020.1 GCA_900541485.1 uncultured Dialister sp. | reverse complement strand
AGCAGCAGGAACGATGCTTGCCCAGTTCGGAGGCTGATTGAAAGCTTAAACAAAACAAAGACGCTCCCTTTTGGGGGCGTTTTTTGTTGCAAAAATACTTGTTACTAAGAAAGGAAAAGTGAATATAAGCCGTCCCCGTGAGCGGGGGAAGCGAATGACTAAGGAAGAAAGAAATCAAAGATATCTGTTTTCAAAATAATAAAACTTGTATTTTTTTGTGCTTTGAAATATCATATAGATAATATTAGATATAGTTATCTTTTGATTTATTAAAGAGGAGTGCGATATGGAAACCGGATTTTCCTTTTTCTTTATGGGAACTGTTTTTGCAGCCGGCATTTTATCTTTCTTTTCGCCCTGCGTATTTCCTTTGTTACCTGTCTATATAGGGAAATTAATGGATCAGCCGGGCTCTGTCGTTTTTACATACCGGGACAGCAAAATATACATCTATCCTATTCTGAAAACACTGGCTTTTATCGCCGGTTTGTCTATGGTGTTTTTTACACTCGGTTTCGGCGCCGGTTTCTTGGGGGGCTTTTTATATCATCCTTACACGCCTTATATCCTCGGAACGATTGTTATTTTTCTCGGTTTGCACCAAATGGAAATCATCAATATCCGTTTTTTGCAGCAGGAAAAGAAAATGGATTTTCACGGAAGCGGAAAAAGAGGATTGGCCGAGGCTTTTATTTTAGGTTTGACATTCAGTTTTGCCTGGACGCCTTGTGTGGGACCCGTACTCGGCTCGGTTCTGGCAATTCTGGTTTCCGGAGGGGTTTCTGGCTGGTACGGCGGATTTCTCATGCTGGTTTACACGGCGGGAATGGCCATACCGTTTCTTTTATTGGCGGCAGGCTCGTCCTTTTTTATGAAATATTCCGTATCTTTGAAAAAGCACATGATTTTTTTGAAGAAGGCGGGCGGTTTTCTGATTTTATTGATGGGATTAGTCCTTATGTCGGGCCAGATGAATCGTTTGGCGGCGTTTTTCGTATAAGCAGGAGGAGAATGTAATGGGAATAATGAAAAAATCGGCAGTATCTGCTTTGGCAGGATTTATCATGATATCTTCTTTGACCGGCTGTTTACCCGGTTGTGATTTTTTCGGAAAAGAGGAAACAAAGGGACAGGCTGCTTCCGTGAAAGCGGCTTCCCCCGCTGTTCGGGAGTCGGGGATAGACGGTGATTTTATGCTGAAAGATATTCATGGAAAAGAATACAGATTGTCTGATTTCAAAGGGAAAAAAGTATTTATCAAATTTTGGGCTTCCTGGTGTTCTGCCTGCATGGCAACGATAGGAGAAACGAACCGCCTGGCAGGAGAAAACGGTGATTTCGTTGTCCTCTCCGTGGTGACACCCGGAGTCGGCGGAGAGATGAAAAAGGAAGATTTTATCAAATGGTTTGATACGTTAGGATATAAAAATATCCCCGTTCTTTTAGATGAAGGGGGTGAGGTGACGAGAAGATACGGTGTCCGTTTCTATCCGACTGCCGCATTGATTGATTCGTCGGGGAAGGTAGAGGACGTTATCCCCGGACATATACCGTCGCCGCAACTGAAGGAGAAAATGGCGGCTCTGCCATAAGGGGGCCCAGTGAGATTTATTACTTTGGTCATAGGAAGTGTGTTCCTTTTGTTTGCCTGGGGATGCGGATTTTTGCCGGACGCAAAAGGCGGCAGGGCAGACGTATCAGAAAAAATGGCAGGAACGGAAACGGTTTCCTGTAAAAATGAGGTGAAATCGATGAAGGAGATATATTTGGCAGGCGGTTGCTTTTGGGGGCTGGAAGAATATTTTTCGAGGATTGACGGAGTAATTGATGTGACTTCCGGATATGCTAACGGAAAAACGGAAACGACCGGTTACGAGCTGATTGGAGTTACGGATCATGCGGAAACCGTGCATGTCATTTATGATGAGTCGAAAATTTCTTTAAAAGAGATTTATCTTTACTACCTGCGGGTAATCAATCCGACGAGTGTCAATCGTCAGGGAAATGACAGGGGCCGCCAGTACAGGACGGGAATTTATTATACCGATGAGGCGGACGGAGAACTGGCAAAATCCGTTTTGGTGGAAAAACAGAAAACTCTTACGGAAAAAATTGCCGTGGAGGTGCAGCCGCTCCGGAATTTCATTCTTGCCGAGGAGTATCATCAGGATTATTTGAAAAAGAACCCCGGAGGCTACTGTCATATCGATGTAGCGCAGGCGGCCGATCCGGTGATAGATGTTTCACTGTATCCGAAACCGTCAGAAGAGGAGCTGAAACATATTTTGACAGCCGATCAGTACGCGGTGACTCAGGAAAATGCAACGGAAAGGGCTTTTTCCAATGAATACTGGGACAATTTCGAGCGGGGAATTTATGTGGATGTTTCTACGGGAGAGCCTTTATTTTCTTCCCGGGATAAATTTGAATCCGGCTGCGGGTGGCCCGCTTTTACCCGCCCGGTTTCTTCCGATGTGGTGACATATAAAGAAGACAGAAGCTATAACATGGAGAGAATCGAAGTGCGAAGCCGCAGCGGAAATGCCCATTTAGGTCATGTCTTCGGAGACGGCCCGCGGGATAAAGGCGGAAGACGGTACTGTATCAACAGTCTTTCTATCCGCTTTATCCCCGAAGCGGATATGGAAAAGGCGGGGTACGGGTATCTTCTCAGTACGCTGTAAAATAAATTGACGTAAGAATTTCTTTGACTATACTCTTTTTGCATAGTAATATATAAACCAGCAAGATAAATATGCTTTGTGAGGTTGATACGCTATGCAAATGATTGATTTGTCGGATATAAAGGATTTCCATGCGGCACGGTTTATGATTTACTGGCTTTT
>UQJW01000019.1 GCA_900541485.1 uncultured Dialister sp. | reverse complement strand
CACTTTAGCCAAGGCAAAGCGTCTCACTCACTTTTACAGCGTCGCTTTGCTCCTCGAAAAGCGGTTCGTTTGCTTCCCGCCATCCGGGGACGGCTTTACATATGAGTCATTTTCTTCTTTTTTGTTTTCGCTCATACTTTCGGTATCTTGTATATAGTTGGTAATAATTATATTTTTTACTATAATATAAAGAATATGATTTTTTGTTCCTTTATTTGTTGAGGAGATTGTATGAAAAAAGCTATGTTTTCCGCTTTGCTCAGTACGGCGAGCATAATTTGCCTTGTTTTGCTTCTTTTATGGTTTATCGGCGATGCACGGTTTATTCCCTCTTTGGGAAATCCCCGTCTTTGGGTTGCCGCCGGTATATTATTTCTTTCTGTATGCGGTTTATTTTTTGTATTCCGTCCTTCATTTTTGCGGAAGTATCTCGGTTTGTCTTTGGTTTTACCGTTGGTCTGGTTTGCTACATTTACTTGGGCTTACGGGTATCTGTATTTGCCTGAGAGTAATCACTTAGGTGATTATTACGGTATTTCTTTCCTTTTGTTTACTTTACCTTATATTTTTTATGCGTGGAAATGGAAGTTTAAATTATTTTCTCCTTTCTTTTCTGTTTTGGAGGGGTTATTTGCTTTTGTCATGGTCGTCATTCCCTCGGTGTATATCGGGTATTATGTGATTTACAAGAGCGAGATGGATTTATTTGCCATGATGGCTATTTCTATGACGAATGCAGATGAGACCCTGCAATTTATCCGTACTATGGCTTCTCCTCTTTATATCGGACTCACCGCCGCTTTTCTTATTTTACTTTTTGTCGTTTGCCAAGTGGTATCTTTCCGTTCGCTTTCGTCTCTGAAGTGTATCTCTCACTCCCCTTTATTTTCCACATCTAAGTATTATCTGTGCGGACTTGCGGTAATTACCATTTTATTTACCGGCGGATTTGTCCGACAGATGATGTACGTTTTTCCTATCGGGATGTATCGGACGATTCAGCGGAAAGACAGTTCTTTTCAGCTTTTACAGACCATGAAAACCCGCCTTGCAGAGAATGAAAAAAATATTGAGTTTCTTCCCGAGCTGCCTATCGCGGCAGGAACTCATATCCTGGTCATCGGTGAAAGTGCCTGCCGTGATCATATGCAGGCTTTTACGCCTTCTTATCCCGAAAAGACGACACCTTGGGAGTCGGAGATGACAGCATCGCCTGATTTCTTTTTTACCCGCAAGGCTTATGCAAATTTCCCTTCAACGGTGATGTCACTGAGTTTTGCTTTGACAAGCACAAATCAATACAGTGACGGATCTTTAAAGAATGCGGTGAGTCTGGTCGATGCGGCAAAGAAAGCGGGGTACCGGACGGACTGGATTTCTTTCCAGAATCGCAGTTCTCTTGCCAGTGCGGGCGTTTCTGTAATCGGGGAGCGTTGTGATGCCACTTACTGGGAAAACAGTTCGGACGGAGAGGCGGTCAATGTGATGAAAAAGCTCCCTCCGGCGGATAAGCGGATTATTTTTATTCATATCAACGGCAGTCATTATAATTACGCAAGCCGTGTTCCTTTCGGCTATGGGAAGGAAACTCTTATTTCTTCTGATAATCCTTATTACGATTATGATGTGACTTTGGCTTATACGGATAAAATACTTCATGAAATTTTTGACTATGCAAAGTCAAATCTTAATTGGCAGACGATGATTTATTTTTCCGACCACGGGGAGGATATGGTTCATTATCACGGTACGTCTCCTTTTATGTATGACATGGTCCGTATCCCGTTGTGGATCTACATATCGCCTGAGTGGCGGGCGTTGTGTCCGTCGGTAATGCCTGCTTTGGAAAGGAACAGGGATAAGCTTTTCACGAATGATTTGATTTTTGATTTGGTTTCGAATTTGTGGCAGGCAAAAACGAATTATTATGAAGCGGTGTACGATTTATCGTCGCCCGAATACGGTCTTGACCGTCAGGCGCTCACTATGCACGGCCGTTTTTTGGTAACCGATGATCCGGTATTTAAGAAATAAAAAAAGCAGGGCCTCCCGAAAGGGAAACCCTGTTTTTATCAGAGCAGTTTTTTTATTGCTTCTTCCATGCCATAGGGCGTGGTCGTCGGTTCGTATCTTGCTGTGACGTGGCCTTCTTTGTCCACAAGGAATTTGGTGAAGTTCCATTTGATATCATCGCCTTCCATGATTTCAGGGAAGTTCTTGCGGATGAAGTCTTCGAGTCCTTCGGCTTTGGGATTTTCTTTGTCAAAGCCTTCGAATTTTTTCTCTTTTGTCAGGTAGCGGAACAGGGGCTGTGCGGTCTTTCCGCGGACGTCATTTTTTTCAAAGAGTTGGAATGTCACGCCATAGTTCAGGCGGCAGAAGCCTTGGATTTCTTCATTGCTTCCCGGATCCTGTTCTGCGAACTGATTGCTTGGAAATCCGAGAATTTCCAGCCCCCGGTCCTTATATTTTTTATATAAATTTTCCAATTCTTCATATTGCGGGGTAAATCCGCATTTGCTCGCTGTATTTACAATGAGCAGCACTTTCCCTTTATAATCGGAAAGTGCTTTTTCTTTGCCTGTAATAGTTTTGCAAGTGAAATCATAAATTGACATAACGGCCTCCTTATTTCAACAACGGGAATCTGTTTACAGTATACTCTACCGGCCGGCAGAATTTCCATGTTTTGTATAAAAAAAAGAAGCAGCAACGCCGCTTCAAAAGGGGGAGGCACCACTGCGCCTCAAGTGAGAACTATATAATAACATCTGTGCGATGTCATTAACAAAAAGAGGGGGTGAACGATGATGATATTCCCTGGTATCATCATCGTTCAAAGGAGGTTGCCTGTCTTACCGCATAATATACGGAAAGAGAAGGCAAGGGGTTGAAATATATACACTCCAAAGGAGAGTTTGTAAAAAGGGTGAACGATGGAATTTCCCTGTTCCCACCGTTCGGAGAAAGTGAACTTTGCGGGGCAAATCCCTGCAAATCTATGTAACGCCGTTTCCGGCATTTACATCAGGTCTTACGATATATAGTCACTTCATACGAAGTATTTGTAAAAAGGGTGAACGGTGATATTTCCCTGTTACCACCGTTCAAAGGAGATGAACCTTATAAAGAATCGTTGCCAATTCTTTCGTATATGTAAAGCCAGAAGGCATTACAAGCATCTTTGGGATTTAGAGAATGATGTTTCCCTGTCACCATTCTCCTTATGAGGCAGGAGTCCTCACTCATTGTCTCATAAATAAAATCCACCCCTGCTTTGCAGAAAAGGGTGGATACACTAAAAATTCTTTATCACACCGCCTCCCCATCGCTCGCAGGTCAATCAGCAGTCAAAACAGGCAGTTCTCCTGACTTTGCTTCCTCGCGCCTCCGGTCTTCCCAATTCCTCAGTGACATTATCGGATTTACTCAGCATTACAGTGGCGGGACCGTGCCGGTTTCTCACCGGTCTTCCCTATTAAGCTTTTTCAAGCACCTGTT
>UQJW01000018.1 GCA_900541485.1 uncultured Dialister sp. | reverse complement strand
TGATTAGTTTATCACGGCACTTTTCTTTTGTCAAGCAAATTTTTCTCTTTTTTCTCTGCTTTTTTCGTGCCGTTTACCGTCTGACCGACGGCGGATATTATCCTATCATTTTATTTACCTTCTGTCAACCCGTTTTTTCAGATTTTATCGGTATTTTCGTTTCTGCTCACACTTGCCCCTTCCGACGGCTCCGCCGCCACCTTCCCCGACAAGCGGGGACGGCTTTTCTGTCAGAGTCATTCATTTATTTTTCTGTTTGGCTCATTCAAAAACAACATGTAATACCTGTACTTTCTGCTTGGATTCTTCACTTCGTTCAAGAATGACAAGCAAGTATTTACTACCTTTGAAAAAACGCAATTCACTTCTGCCGTCATTCTTGAGCGGAGGCAAGCATACATAAAGAAATGAAATATAAAAAACAGATTGTTATGAGTAGCGAAGAATCCGGCAGCGGATATCGTCAAAAGCATATATAAATATAAAATAAGAATTCTTTCTTCCTTAGTCGTTCGCTTCCCCCGAATGCGGAGGGAAGTGCCGGGCCTTGCGAGGCGATAGGGGCAAGAGTGCGTACATAGGTCAGAATCATTTCACCTGTTTGCTCACGCTTGCCCTTTCCGACGGCTCCGCCGCCACCTTAGCCAAGGCAAAGCGTCTCACTCACTTTTACAGCGTCGCTCCTCTCCTCGAAAAGTGGTTCGCTTGCTTCCCGTCATCCGGGGACGGCTTACGTTTCGTATTCTTCCTTTCGTGTTTAAACAACGGGGACGGCTTGTGAAATGGAGGTTTTTGTTTTTGTTACGGTCAAGACAGATTTTCTGTGTGAGTCATTTCTTTATTTTTTGTTTTTACTCATATAAAAACCGCCTTTTTGATAGACGGTTTTTCTTTGTCTGTTCTGTTTTTAAGAATTCCTGCTGTTATTCTCCTCTGGGAACGGTGTTTCCTCTGTTTTCCACGAAATAATTGACGGCCGCTTCTACGTCTTCATAGGTCATGCGTGCTTTCATGGGGCTGAGCGGTCTTTCGTTGTACATGTATTTCCCTTCCGGTTTGCCGAGGAAATATTTCTTATGCCCGATTTCTAAAGCCACTTGGTATCCGTCATCATTAGGGCGTCTGGTGACAATGAGGCTGTACATTTTTCCGTCTGCGGAAAGCACCATGATGTCTGATGTACCGGGGACAATGTCTTTAATTTTTTCTAGGAACAGTCTGCCTTCTTTTTCTTTGCTTTCTTTGTACGCTTTTTCTTTCGTCGTATCGGCGTCAACGGTAATCGTCATTTCTTTAGCGCCTTCTTCCGCCATGCGGAGCAGTTTTTCTCCGAGCTGTTTCAGACTTTCCGTATCGGCAGAAAAAATAAGCTCGCCGTCATTTTTCATTTCGTAGGTCAAAAAAGCACCGTTCATGTTCTTTTTACTTTCGTTATCCAAATGAAATACGATATGTTTTTTCATGGTTGTATCCTTTCTGTAAGTTAATTATTTTATTTTTACTACTTATATTTTATCACATTCTATATCTAAATTCATCTATATATCAGTTTCAGAAAATCATTTGTCTTCTATTCCGTTTTTGCACCTGCGGGGCGGAGTGTTTCCGCCAGCGCTTTCATTTTCCCGGAATCGGCAGGTCCGTAAAGGCGGTCCATGGCCATCCGCGTGACGAGCCATGTCCGGCCCGACTGACGGCGGTCTCCGTCAAAAAGGCGGGCCGCTCTGTGTCCCGCACCTGCCGCAGCGGCACGGACGTCTCCGCCGTCACGGTTCCAAAGGACACCTGCCTCTGCAGTGGAAAATACCAAAAGAAAAGGATTTACAGGCGCGATTTTTTCCTTTCCCGTTCCGTACATTCTGTCTGCCGCCTCTGCGGTAATGAGCCACGCCGGCCCTGACTTTCTTGCCTCTCCCGGTGAGAATAAATTGTTTTTACAGTCATTCCTTGCCTTTTTGCCGGGAAGTCCGTATTTTTCTTCTGCCTCTTCTGCAGTCATAACCCATTGCACCACCGTTTCCGGCCATTTCAATTCTTCAAACGGACCGCTTGGTGTCCACTCTTTTTCGGAAAACACAAAAATCCCTTTGGCGGAAAGTGCAACTGCCGTTCCTACGGGAAGACGGCGGCCGTTCATGAATTCCCTGACGGCAAGAACAGATTTCTCCTCACTGTCCAGCGTCGTTGTCACGGGAACGGACATACCGGGTATTTCCCGTCCCTTTATTTCAAAACAGTCCCGGTCTATATAAAAAGCCTTTTTGTAGCAAATGATTGTCCCTCTTTCCGGAGGACGTCCGAGCAGGTAACTTTCACTGACCTTCCATACGGCACTGTCTTGAGGGCGGGCAAAAATGATTTCCATGGTATCTCCTCTTCCGCATTTCTGCAGACTCTGTATTTTGAATAAGGCGGAACATCTTGGTATAATAAAAAAAGAATATCACGAAATACGGCGGGGCATTCCCTTTGTCGTACCGTTTCTTTTCCTATTGTATACCAAAAATAAATCTCCGTGCACGAAAGGGCAAAGATGATGCGAAAAAAATACTGTTTACTTTTATCTGCTTTTTTACTGTTTTCCGGCACTCCCGTATCCGCCGTAAACTGGGTCAATGACATAGCCTTTCCGAATGTTTTTATCGACACCGACTCTTACCGGACAGACGGGCAATTATCTTCTATCGATATCTGCCTGGCCGGCGATGAAAAAGATACCTTTTCCACGCTCCAATTCGATCCGTCAAAACGGCTTTGGCGCTCTCTGTCTTTTGTAACCCGTGCCAAAGACGGCAAGATTCTCTTGGAACAAAAACAAGAAAATTCCCCGTCCAAATGGAACCCCGTTCTTTCCGGTACAGTAGGCAAAAGTATTTATCAACATTATATCCAAGCCGAAATGCCGGATCCGCAAAACAGCAGTTGGCTCTTAATGTACAAAAATCCCAACTCCCACTCTTCTTATTATATCGACAGAAAGCGGACCACCTATAAAGACGGATACGCCACTTTTTGGATGTATGCACAAATCCCGAATACGGAAAACGGTCCCGACAACACCATCTACCGCGTAAAGATGAATATGGCCCATAAGAGAATTATGCTTTTATCGGCGACGGAATATACACCGGACGGGAAAATCAAGCTTCATACCGCAGGCACGGCAAAATGGGGACCTCTTCCCAAAGCCGTTCCGATTAAAGTCATCTTTCAGTATTTAAAAGACGAAGTGGAAAGCGGCCGCCTTGCTCCGCCTGCCAAATAACCGGTTTCTTTACTTTTTCAAATCATACATAAAAAGCACTACCCGTTTCAGGATAGTGCTTTTCATTTGGAAATACAGGAATGGTCTTCCCTGTATTTCTTTTTTATTTCTTATTTTTATAAGCGTTATACTGCCTCGTTCCTTTGTCGGAATCATGCATGGCATCTATCAGTTCTTTCGCTCTTTCCATGGTGAATCCGCAATAGGCGGCGTATTCTTCCAAAGGATTTCCGCGGAGTTCTCTTTTGTGTTTCATATAGGCCCGGCGGGCTTCCCTGTCATAGTCCTCCACTTCTTTGAGGTCCTGCATACGTCTCGCATGGCGGAAAATCATATAGACTTCCGTTTTTTCCGCTTCCGCCTTTGTCATTTTCCCCGCTTTGACAAGTTCATCAAGGTAGTATCGGGAAACCTGCGGATTGTGCGGCGATGTTCCCTTTAATTCCGCCGGAACCGCAGCAGGTTCTTCCCGTCTCGCCTCTGCCGCTCCGCCGAGAGTCACGCAGGCGGCAAAGATGAGAAGAGCAGTTTTTAGGTTTTTATATCTTTTCACGAAACTTCCTTTCCGTTACATTCTGTATGTCACACTGAACGTATAAGTTCTTCCGTCCGTGGCTTCTTCACAGTAATAAGTACGGTCCAGCAGGTTATCTACAGCCAGCTGGAGAGTGCAATCTTTCGTGAGGTCATAGTTGACAGCCGTATTGACAAGGAAGTATTGGTCTCTCGCCCCGTACTCGTCGGTCGGTTCCCCGGGAGACATTCTGGCACTCACATATTCACAGTCAAGGAGCAGGTTCAGCTTATCTTTTTTCCAACCGAGACCGGCATGGAAAATATGCTTCGGTATATCGTGGTTTACTCTACCGGAGTAAGCATTTTCAAATTTTGTATCGGGAATGGCAGGACCGCTCAACTTCCCAATTTGCCATGCCCAGTTCATATACCCCGACAGATTTTCATTGAAAGAATGGGTGAGTTCGAGTTCCACACCACGCCGCTTTTCTTCTCCGTAGTTGACATACTGTTTATGATCAGTCTTTCTTACCTTTTTCATCTTGCCTGTCTTTTTATCTAACTCATCTTCATACTTATAGAAATAGTTGTATGCAATTTTATCTTTTGTTTTTACCAAGTAGGCATTGAACGATACATTCGTTTTATCGGATATTTTTTTCTTAACCCCGATTTCATAGGTATCCGATGTTTCCGGATCCAAGCCGGGATTAGGGATTACGTTCCCCATACCGCTTCCGCCATAGCGGTAAATATTGTAAAGCGGCGGCGGATTGAAGGAATGTCCGTAGGATACATAGTAGTTTGTATTTTCATCGGCCTGGTAGCTGAAAGCTACTTTCGGGCTGATTTCATTGTAGGTTTTTCCTTTTGAGGAATAGTCATATCCCTTGTCTTTTACCTTGTCTTTTCCCTCGTCTTTCCAGAAATGGCCGTCTCCTTTTTGGAACCGGTCATACCGTACGCCCAAATAGACCGTTGCAGGATCGGAAACTTTCCATTCGTCCTGGACATAAAGTGCCATATTTTTTACTTTGCCCTTATCATGGGCATAGTATTTTGTTTTTGAATCCTTATCTTTCCACCGGGAAAGGCTGAATCTGTCCTGGTCCATTTCTTCCTGTTTCAAATTCAGTCCCGCTACGATGGTGTGGTTGTCTCCCACTTTTTCCCATGCTTTTTCCAAATTGAAATTGTAAATTTTCTCAGGATGGCTCGAGTAGTCCCCGGCGCCTTCCCAATCTGCTTTTTTATATTTCTTATCAACAGTAGCACTGGTAAAGCCGTTATATTTATCCCGCGAATAGCTCAGGGAAGATTCCAACTTATTGGCTGTATCCTTGAAAGAAAGAATATGCCTTTCTTTCACGCCTGCACCACGGTATCCGTAAAAACGGGATGTAGGAAGCTTTAAAATGTCCCCCTTCTGTGTTTTTACGGTGCCGCTGAATACCATATTTCCATTCGCATCCTTTACATAACTGAAAGGATTGTTATATGCATAGTTGCTTTCCGTATGGGCATAGGCATATTTGAGAGACTGGGTATCGTTGATATCATACTTCACATAGGCGTTATACCCTTCATACTTCCACGATTTTTCACCGCAACCGCCATAGACATAGCTTCCGTCAGACAGAACAGGCAAATCGGCTGTATAGTCTGCTTTTTGTCCCTTTTTCCCTGCAGCTGCCCTGTAGAAGCCGCGGAATCCGTCGGATTTTCTTTCTTCATACCCCATACCGAAGGACCATTTTTCATTGGCTTTTGAATGGAGGTAAACGGACTTTTTCCAAGTGTCGTGACTACCGTAAGAAAGATTGGCCGTTGCCGTCGTTCCTTCTTCTTTAGCTTCCTTTGTCGTAATATTGACGACACCGCCGACAGCATGTCCACCATAAATGGAAGATGCCGCTCCGCGGAGTACTTCGACGCGTTCGATATTATCGACCGGAATGTCATTCAGATTCACCGAGCTGTTGTAGGTGCTGTTCATCTGGACGCCGTCGACAAGAACAAGAATATTCGTTGTATCAAAACCGCGCAAATTGATTTCGCTGCTGTCGCCTTTCCTGTTGATGTAAAGACCGGGCATCTGACCGATGGCATCACGGACGGTATGAATATTTTTCTTTTCCATGTCTTTCGCCGTGATGACGCTGATGCTCGAAGGCACCTCTTGGATTTCTTTCATCGTTCTTGTCGCCGTGACAACGACCTCGTCAAGGGAATAAACGGGCATTTCTGCAGCGTTGACCCCCCCTATACAGGGTACGCCTGCCACGAGCATGCCGAGCACGCCGGCTTTTAAAACATCTTTCTTCATGATATCCTCCTCTGATTATCTGTAATACTGTCTTTATTATATACTCTACATTTATTTTTTTCTATGTATTTATTAAAATAAATGATTTTTCTATTCATTTATCTTTTTTTATTCTGTTTCCTCTTTTATTTATCAAGAGTAAATTCTGTTTTTTCATTCATGAAACCAAAAAACCGCCCTTTTACGGACGGTTTTTTTTATTTTCATAAAGTCAGAGAAGCCAGCGGTAGAATCCGAAGTAGGCCAGTATGGAAAGTGTAACGACTCCTGCTGCGGAAATACTGAACATTTTGATAAAGAGCCGGTCCAGTTCTCCTGCTGCGGCTCCCGCTTCTGCAGAATAAGCGGCAAGAGCAAGCGCTCCTCCCGTGGAAAGAGGGCTGATGCCTGCCGTATTGGACACCATGGAAATCGCCGTCACCCATTCGACGGGATTTACGGAAATACTCATCTGCTGGATGATATGGGGAATGGTCGGTATAAGGGTGGGCATGACGACACCGGAAGTGGAAGAAAACCAGGACATGACGCCTGCCGTTACTCCGAGAATTGTTGTCGCCGTTTTTGCACTCATCACGGAGGCAAGCGATGCGGAAAGCAAGTCAATTCCGCCGAGAGCAATAATGACATTCATGAGGACACCGACACCGCAAATCAGAAGCAGTGTACCCCAGGGAATCTTTTTCAAAGCCTGCTCTTCATCGGACACACGAAGGAATGAAAGAACCATGGCCACCGTGAAACTGGCAAGTCCCACATTGACTTTGAAAAGCATGACCAATCCCACCATAACCGCTATTCCGATAAGAGTAATAATCTGCTCTTTATTAAAAGCAGGAATATCGGAAAATTGTAAAACCACGTCGGATTTCAATTTATAACCGCCAAATGCGACATACACAAGGGCCGCATAAACGGTGGAAGATAATACGCCGTTCACAAGAAGGGGCAGTTCGATGCCGGTAAGTCCAAATCCCTGGCAAAGGTCAAGTCCGATAATGCCTGTCGCCGCCAGAGGTGACATACCGCCTCCCGCCGCACCGAGGAAAATAATGGCTGCCAGCATGGCCGGATTGATTTTCATTTCCACCGCAAGGGTCATGCCGAATACCATCATAATCGCCGTCGTCGGAATCGTTCCCGGTCCCAGTGCGGACAAAACGGTGGCAAAAACATACATCACCACAGGAATCATGTAGGTATGTTTTCCTGCCAGTACGGTGATTTTCCGTGTCAAAAGTTTCAGTGTCCCGTTGATTTCCGCAAGCCCGAACAGATACGTCACGCCGAGAAGCATAAGAAATAACGAGTAGTTAAAGCCGCCGATGATGTCACGATCGGCCATGCCTGCGATTTTTCCGAGTAAAAGCGCAAAACCGATACAAACCAGTCCTGTATTCATTTTGCGGAAAAATCCGAGAAAAATGGCGCCTGCCAACGAAAATAAAGATAATAAAGCCATAGGTTTCCTCCATACCTGAAATACATGGGTATAGTTCTCGTGATGGCCAGATTCGTTATTGTTGTTATGTCTGTCCTAATTTCCTCAAAATAATATCATGAACGATAAAGAGGAATAAAATAACTAATCTCTATATAACCTATTCTTTATTCTGTTATATAAACTTATTTTCATAACTCTGATTCTAAATCAGAATAACAGCATTCTTTTTATCTCCTTTTTCGGACAAAAAGAAAAAGTTATGACAGTATTTCATAACTTTTGAGGTCTCTATTTCTTATAGATAGTTTTTATAAAGAAATATAAAGAAAGCGAAATCGTTCCCGCTATCCCTGTTCCGTCAAAAAACGGCTCTTCCGCAGAAAAGCCGTTTCTCTTATTTGCCGAATGCACCGGGATAGACCCGGGATGCTATTTCATAAACCGCATCTGCAAAATATTGGGATGATGCATAGCGGTACCGGTCTTTTATTTTTATAATCTGTTTTTTTTGCACGGCCTTCACTCCCTGCAAAGCAGGATCGGACAGTACTTCCTCTATGTAGCCGTCAATATCCTCGCCCGTGCGGCTGACAAATGCCCTCTCGGGAAAAAGGAAATAGTCGGGGTTAACGGCAAGAATTTTTTCTTTCGAAAGATGACCGCCCCGTTCCAATCCTCCCAGAGCCGCTCCGTTTTTCACGCCCGCCATGGTACAAATCTGATGAAACAAGCCGTCTTTACTTCCGAAAACGCCGTTCATGGAATAGGCCATAAGAATTTTTCTGTCCTCTTCGGGAATGGAAGAGAGCGTCGTCCTGACTTTTTCAAGCTTTTTCTCCATCTCACGGAGCATTTCCTGGCCCTTTTCTTCTTCCCCTACCGCCTGTGCGGTCATGCGGATATGACTGACCACGCCCTCATAATTCAGGGCAGGTTTCATCTCGCAAACAGGTATCCCCATATCACGGAGTGTGGCAGCTTTATCCCTGTCGCCCGCGGTCTGCATGATTACAAGGTCCGGTTTCAGCGCCAGAATCTGTTCCGTACTGAGCGTTTCCGGTAATTTTCTTCCCACCTTTTGCGCCTCTTCATAAATCAGCGAATCCTTTTCATCGTACGCCTCCTGCGGAAGTGCGGTAATCCGTCCGGAATCGACGAGATGAATCAGTATTTCATTCAGTCCCAAGGTGGAGGCATAAATCCGTTCCGGTTTTTTCGTAAAAGTAAGAGTATGCCCGAATTCATCAGTCACCTGATAGGCAACGGAAGCCCCGTCTTTTTCGGCAGGAATACCGCACCCTGCGACGGCAAGAAGGCCGCACACCAAAGCGATATTCATAAAAAGTTTCCCTATTTTAGAAAGATTCATTTCACTCCTCATTTCTGCTCTATGACAATCTGTATTCAGTATATAATTTTATTTTTTAAGTTTCTACCCGCGGTTTCATGAAATCGTTATCAACGTTTCGAAATACAATTCACCTCTGCCGTCATTTTTGAGCGGCGGGCAGACCAACGGAAGCGGTAAGAATCCGGCATAGGATATCGGAAAATGCATTTAATACTCACATACTCTGCCCGGATTCTTCACTCTACCCCGTACTTTTTTATAACGATATTCCCGACCGCTTTTTACGACCGTTCAAGAATGACAGGCAGGTATTTAATACC
>UQJW01000017.1 GCA_900541485.1 uncultured Dialister sp. | reverse complement strand
TATTCCCGACCGCTTTTTACGACCGTTCAAGAATGACAGGCAGGTATTTAATACCGTTTTATAAAAAACTTTTTTCGTTTCTGCTCATACTTACCCCGTCTGACGGCTTGCGGTTTCGCTTCTTTTTTCTATTATCTTATACATAAAAGAGCAGGCTTGCGCCTGCCCTTATTTCTGTCCTGTTTTTTGAAAATGATTTCAGTCCAGTCCCAAATATTTTTTTATTTTTCCGATATCCCCTTTATAGAGATAGCCTTTCCCGATTTCCATAAGCAACGGAATTTCTCCGGTGTCTTTGCCGAAACGGCCATTGGCTTCTATCAGCATGCCCAGGTCTTTTGCGGGAATGTCGAGTGAGGTGGGAAGTCCGAGGAATTTCAGCACTTTTTCGATGCGTTCTGCCGTTCCTTTTTCCGTGAGTCCCAGCATTTCCGATGTTGCGGTCATCATGTACATGCCTGCCGCCGTGGCTTCTCCGTGGGTAAGTGCCCGGTCGTCAAAGCGGTAATAGCTTTCTGCCGCTCTTCCGATAGCATGACCGAAGTCGAGAATGCGTCTTTCTTTTTTATCCGCCGGATCCGCTTCTACAAGGCGTGATTTGATTTCTATACAACGCCGTATAATTTCCGGAAGTTTCTTAAAGATTTCTTCTTCCGTACCGGCTTTTTCAAAAATTTCAAACAGTTCTTTGTCGGATACACAGCCTACTTTCACCGCTTCTCCCAGTCCGTTGTGAACGTAGCGCAGCGGCAGTGTTTTTACCAAGCCGGGATCGACATACACGGCCTTGGGGTAATAAAAAGCACCGATTAAACTTTTCTTTTTCCCTAAATCGATGGATACTTTACCGCCGATGGCACTTCCGATTTGTGCGAGCAGTGAAGTCGGTACCTGCACGTAATTCATTCCGCGGTGGAATGTAGCGGCCACAAAGCCTGTCACATCACCGACGACGCGTCCGCCCAAGGCTACCAGGAGATCCGTTCTTTCTATCCCGAAATCGGCAAGACTTTCGTAAACTCTTTTGACCACCGATAAATTCCGTGTTTTTTCATGGGGAGAAAGTACCATCATAAGAACGTCCGTCCCCGCCGCTTCGAGCTGTGCTTTCAAGTCCTGCCCGTAAAGTCTGTCGAGGCCCGCTTCTGTGAGAATGACCGCTTTTTTTGCGCCCGTGAGGTCCTTGATTTCTTTTCCGGTCCGGCCGATCAGTCCCCGGTCAATGATGACATCATAGGAATTTGCACCTAAATCAATATGTACCTTATCCATAATGTATCCCTCCCTTTTTTATATTATAGCAGAATACGGCCATAATACTCCAGAAAAAGAAAGGAAATATAATTTTCCCGCATCTTCTCATCCTATCTTTCGCCCCGTTTTTGCATTACAATAAAAACAGCAAAGGATAAGGACTATGACTGACTTTTATTTCCGCCATAAAAAAGAAATCCGCCGGATGGCTGTATTTTTTTTCACTGCTGCAGCAGGACTTCTTTTGGTGGCACAAATCGCAGCTTTTGCGGCAGCACAGATTTTTAATTATGCCGTAGAAAAACAGCATATGTTGAAAGGGACGATTACGGCAGAAAAAATCTCTGCCGATATCGCCGGTTACGTGCTTTTTAAAAACTTGCAGTGGAATGATGAAGCAAACCGTCCCATTTTATTTGTTCCCGAGGTACGTATGAAGGTACGTCCCTGGGATATTCTGCGCGGTAAATTGCGGGCCACTGCCATTTCGGATATCAAGCTGAAAGATGCTTCTTTTGCCCTGTATTTCGATAAAAATATGAATGTCGATCTCATTGCCCGGCCCGAAAAGAAAACGAATGAACCGGCCGGACAGAAATTGACTTTGGATGACCATATCAAAAACTTCACACGAAACGGAAATAAGATGAAGTTTCAACTCCATTTGGACAATTGCCGTATGGAAGCTTTTTATGACACACGGCATTTTATTCTTTCCCATGTAAATCTTCATGCTTCCGTTGATACGGAAAAATCTCTTTTCCTTGATTTCCGTTCCGGCTCATTCGGCGGCACGGCGGTAGGAGACGGTATGTCCCTCTACGGGGATATCGACATGACCAGTCCTGAGCACGAAGTGAACGTGAATGCCGTTTTTTCGGGAATCGATCCGTCTTCCCTCGGTTTCGGCGAAAGTATCCGCGATAAAATGGATCTTACCGCCACTGCAACAGGTCCGCTCAAACGTCCGCTTGCCTTGGGCCACCTGTCGATGAAAACACTTTCCATTCCCGCTCTTGATTTCACCCAAGTGGAAGGAAATGTCCGCTACCGCGGAGGGCGTTTTGATTTCACCAATGTCACCGGCCGTGTCTACGGCGGAAGCCTCGAGGCCTACGGAAATTACCATATCGATACGAGAGCCTACGACATTTATGTCAAAGGATTCAATCTCGATGCCCGCTATCCTGCCAAAAGCATACGGATGTCCTGCTATGTCGACCTTGACGGAGAAATTCATTGCGACGGCAACTCCAAAAAAACCATTTCTTTCGGTACTTTTTCTTCCGGGAGCGGCCACTATAAATTAATTCCTTTCCGGAAAATCAGCGGCGCTTTCCATAATAAAGGCAAGGCTCTTGATTTCTACAACGTGTCCATTGAAACGAAAGCAGGCACATTCACGACCGATGCCTTTCATATCATAAACGGCAAAGTAACGCTCGGCCCCATTGATTTCACCGGCGACTCTCACAGCGCCACGGACATTCTTCCCCGTGTAAAAGGCGTAAAAGACACAGTGCAAAACATAAAGAGAAATATAGGGGAAATCAAAGAACACATGCATGATTTAAAAAATTACAAAGAGTCAAAATAAAAATATCCGCTCTGTAAGGGCGGTTTTTTTGTTTTGCCTCATACTTTTTTCTTTCGTTTTTGCTCCAACTTGCCCCTTCCGTCAACCTGACGGTTGACACCTTCCCCGACAAGCGGGGACGGCTCTCGGTTCGTATTTTTTCTTCTTAGGCAAAAGTCATTTACTGCTTCTCGAAAGCGAATTCACCCGTGCCGTCATTCTTGAGCGACGGGCAATGTCGGAATGATGATGGATGGAAAAATATAATCTGACTCTTAGCGAAGAATCCGGCATAGGATATCGTTAAATGCGTATGTGTAAAAATTTTAAAAACTATAATTTCTTTCTTCCTTGGTCGTTTGCTGTCCCCAAACTCGGAGGGAAGTGCCGAGCCTTGCGAGGCGATAGGGGCAAGCTTGCGTACACAGGTCAGAATCTTCTTTCGTTTCTGCTCCAACTTGCCCCTTTCGACGGCTGACGCCGCCACCTTAGCCAAAGGCAAAGCGTCTCACTCACTTTTACAGCGTCGCTTCGCTCCTCGAAAAGTGGTTCGCTTGCTTCCCGACAAGCGGGGACTGCTTTTTTATGTGAGTCATTTCGATATTTCTTGTCAGAGTCATTTCATTATTTTCCAGGTTCTCTTTTATTTTTTAGGAAAAATATTTTCTGAAGCATTTTATTTTTATATAAATACTTGTATAATTAAAAAGACGGTAAAGGAAACCGATTCAATGGGTAATCCCGAAAGGGGATTTTTATCCGTTTCCGTGAATATTTTGCGGAAGGCGGTGTAAAAAGAAATAACCGGCCTCGTGACCGGGTTGAGTTGGCTTCCTTTTTCATGTTTTACCAGCTTGTAACAGAAAGGTCGTGGCGCAGCAGAAATGAAAGATTTAGTGCGACTCGAAAATATTACCAAACGCTATGATGGCCATATCATTATTCCGCCTTTGAATCTCACTATCCGTGACGGTGAGTTTTTGACCCTTCTCGGTCCTTCAGGCTGCGGAAAAACGACTTTGCTCCGCATCATCGCCGGTCTTGACAGTCCTACGTCGGGAAAAATCATTCTTGACGGGCAGGATATCACAGACTTTCCCCCTTATAAAAGAAATGTAAATACGGTTTTCCAGAATTATGCTTTATTTCCCCATATGACGGTGGAGGAAAATATCGGTTTCGGCCTGAAAATGAAGGGCGTTGCCAAAGAGGAAGCGGAAGTGCGTATCGCAAAGGTGCTGAAACTCATTCAGCTTGAAAAACTGAGAAAGCGTTATCCCGGCCAGATGTCGGGGGGACAGCAGCAGCGTGTCGCTATCGCCCGTGCCCTTGTAAATAATCCTAAAATGCTTCTTTTGGACGAACCTTTGGGCGCTCTTGATTACCAGCTCAGAAAAACACTGCAGATTGAATTGAAAGATTTGCAGGAAGAGCTGGGCCTTACCTTTATCTTTGTCACTCACGATCAGGAAGAGGCTCTTACGATGAGTGACCGCATCGTCGTCATGAATGAAGGCGTAATCTGTCAGGATGATGATCCGGATACGATTTATCATCACCCGAGAACGACTTTTGTCGCCGAATTCATCGGGGAAAGTAATTTCTTTACTTTCGGAAATACGACGCTCGCGCTCCGGCCGGAAAAATTGAATCTCTGCGGCGAACATGATGTTTCGGCAGATCATCCTGCGCCCCGTCTTTTCGGCAGAATTGACGATGTCATTTTTTACGGCACGATTGATAAGGTTTTCATCATTCTTGACGACTCGGGACAGGAAGTCATCGCTTACCAGTATTTTGATGATGTAAAACGCTGGCAAATCGGTGACCGTGTAGGTATCTGGTGGTATGAGAAAGACGGGGTTATCGTGAAAAATGAATAAAAACGGCAAACTTCTTCTCACGCCCTCTCTTCTGTGGCTGGTGGTGTTTTTCATCATTCCCATGCTGATTGTCATCGCCGTGTCCCTGTCGGGCCGTACGCCTTACGGAGAAATTATTTTCCGTTGGACTCTCGGAAATTACGCCCGTTTTTTTGATGCCCTTTATATTTCTATTTTTGCACAGACTCTTTTTGTAGCCGCCGTTACTACAGTCTGCACGATTCTCATGGGCTACCCCCTTGCTTACTACATCGCCGGAATGCCGCCGCAGATTCGCCAAAAAGGACTGATTCTCTGCATGATTCCTTTCTGGATTAATTTTATTATCCGCTCCTATGCGTGGGTCATTATTCTCCGCACCCAAGGTGTCATCAATACGATTCTTCTGAAACTGGGAATTGTCGATTTGCCCGTCCAGTTTCTTTATAATGAAGGCGCTGTCATGGTCGGCATGGTCTATGCGCTTTTGCCGTTTATGATACTTCCCGTTTACGTATCTATCGAGCAGCTTGATCACCGGCTTTTGGAAGCGGCAGCGGATCTCGGGGCCTCTCCTTTCAGAGCGTTCCGTAAAATCACGCTCCCTCTCACCATGCCAGGTATTGCCGCCGGAACGATACTCGTTTTTATTTCTTCTCTCGGTATGTTCGTTATTCCCGATGTCATGGGCGGCTCAAAGGCCGCTCTTGTGGGAAATGTCATACAGAACCAGTTTCTTTCCGCCCGCGACTGGCCTTTTGGATCGGCGCTGTCCATTCTGCTCGCCCTTCTTTCTCTGGTCCTGATTTTCCTTTACTACAAAGCCATCAATGTACGGAAAGGAGGAAACGGCCATGCAAAAAACCTGGCGTAATCATGTCCTTCTTGCCTACTCGCTCGCTGTTCTCGCTTTTTTATACCTTCCTCTCCTCATTCTGGCACTCTACTCTTTCAATGACTCCCGTCTTAATGCAGTCTGGACGGGATTTACTTTCAAGTGGTATGCCGCTCTTTTCCAAAACCGTCAGGTCCTGGAGGCTTTGCTGAATACTCTTTTTGTCGGTGCCGTTTCCACGGCGGTCTCCACCATTCTCGGTACGACTGCGGCCATCGCTCTCCACAAGTACAGATACCGCTTTGAAAATCTGCTGAACGGTTTCATTTATCTTCCCATTCTGATTCCCGAAATCGTCATGGGTCTTTCCCTGCTCGTTCTTTTTTCCCAGACGGGACTGGCTTTAGGAAAAACGACGATTATTCTTGCGCATATCACGTTTTGCCTTTCCTTTGTGGTCATTACGGTAGGTGCCCGCCTGGAAGGTATGAAAACGGAATACGAAGAAGCGGCGAGCGATTTGTATGCAAAGCCTTGGCAATGTTTCCGCTATGTGACGCTCCCTCTCATCATGCCCGGTGTCGTTGCCGGCGCATTGATTGCCTTTACGCTTTCCATCGACGATTTTGTCATCAGCTTTTTCGTCGCCGGTCCGGATTCCACCACTCTTCCCCTCTACATTTACGCCATGGTCAAACGGGGTATTTCCCCTGAAATCAATGCCCTTTCGACACTGATGATTCTCGTGGAAATTTTTCTCGTCCTTTTCGCCGATTTCCTTCATGTCAAACATCTGAAACGGCGGGAACAGCAACATGAACAGGAAGAACTTCTATGAAAGGAACGCCCATGAAAAAAATCATTTCCTTTATCCTTTCCTTTTTTCTCCTTACCGCCGCAGGGTGCGGTGAAGAAAAAACCGCAGACACGCAGGACATGCGGGTGCTGAATCTTTTCAGCTGGGCCGATAATTTTTCCCCCGAAGTACTGGCGGACTTTGAAAAGAAATACCACTGCAAAATCAACTATGACGTATTCGGAAGTAACGAAGAACTTCTTGCAAAAATCCACGCCGGCGGCTCACGGTACGACCTCATCCAGCCGTCGGACTACATGGTATCTACCCTTTTAAAACTGGATTTGCTTGAAGAAATGGACAAGTCGAAAATGCCCAATACTTCCTATATTCTCCCGTCGCTCCAACATCCGCCTTACGACCCCGACGGACGCTATTCCGTCGTCTACACCTGGGGCGTTACGGGCATTGCATATAACAGAAAATATATAAAAACGGCCCCTTCATCATGGTCCGATCTCTGGAATGACGACTACAAAGACAGGCTCATTCTGCTGAATGACAATCGGGAAGTCATCGGTATGGCACTCAAAAAGCGGGGCCGCTCCGTCAATTCCGAAAATCCGCAGGAAATCAACGAAGCCCTGGACGACCTTTACCGTCTTTCTCCCCTGATTCTTGCGTATGATACGGACACAATCAAACAAAAATTTATTGCCGAAGAAGCATGGATTGGTATGATGTGGTCCGGTGATGCCTCTTTCTCCTACCGAGAAAACCCTGATATCGCTTTCGTCATTCCCAAAGAAGGCGCCGTCATCTGGGCCGACACTTTTGCTATTCCCAAAGGAGCAAGAAATAAAGAACTGGCCGAAGAATTTATCAACTACCTCTATGACCCTGAAGTCAGTGCTAAAAATTACGAATACATCGGCTACAATGACCCGAATACAAAATCGGCACCCTACCACTCGGAAGAGTACAAGAATGATCCCATGCTGAAGGCCGCCAAAAAATATATCCCCCTCGGCGAATGGATAAAAGACCTCGGCGAAGTTCTTCCCCTGTATGACAGAGCATGGACAGAGCTGAAAATCAGAAGATAAAAGAAATAAAAAAGGCGTTCCGTAAGAACGCTTTTTTTGTTTGCCTTTATAAAATTTTTAAGTCTTTTCTCTTTTTTCTGCAGCAGCGGACTCTTTTTTCTTCGTTTCCGCCGCCATGATTTTTTTCATTTCCCTGTTAATCACCGCCGCCATCATTTCCTTGGCCTTGGCATCGGGATGAAGTCCGTCGGCGGCAAAACCGGCCGGCATGGTTTCATAACTTTCAAAAGGAAGCGCCGTGTCGATATGGAGCTCTCCGCGAATCCAGTCATTCACTTTTTGGAACGATGATTTCCAGTCTTCCGCGGTTTTCTGGTGATAATACATTTCTATCCGCAGAGGATCGATTGGCGGGATTGTGAGAAATACGGGAACGATATCCGCTTCCCTGCACATATTTCCTATCGTCCGCAAATCGCTGATGACCGAGTCCGCCGTTTTCCCGAGACGCAGATTATTTGTCCCGCCCAGGATAAGCAGATACCGCACATGAAAAGGAAGCACGTCCCTTGCAAACCGTTCGGCCATCATGGACGTTTCATCACCGCTGCGTGAAAAATTCATGACGGGGAAATCAAGATACGCCGCGTAATTATACGACCAGTCGGCAGGACTGTAAGCCATACGCCCGCCGCCGTGACTGATACTGTCTCCCAGTATCCCCACCTCACGTTTTTCTGACGGGTCATTCACGATTTTTTCAGGCTTGCTCCATGTCCCCAAAGGTTCGCCCGCCTCGTCAAGACCGCGGACACGCCAGTAAAAGGTCCCTATCCGCGGAAAAGGGTCAAACAAATCGGGACTTGTCACCACGTCCCTGTAAACGGGATAATCAAACATCTCCCCCGTTTCTTCTGCCGTCTTTTCCTCTGCCACCTCGACTTCATAAGCCGCCGCGCCGGGAACGGGAACAAAAGAATAAGCGGGATAAAGAAGAACCGTGCCGTTTCCCTCGTGATAATGCACCCTCGGCAGAGGAGCCGGTTCCGGCAAAAAACGGGCCGCTTTTTTCAAACCGCAAGGCAGGGAAAAATCAGAAATAACCGTTCCGTCCAGACCGATACCGCGGACACGGAAATACAATCCGCCCCGCCCCTTATAAGATGAAAAAATAGAACCGGGCAAAATAATCCCGTTTCTGAACACATGGGAATTGGTGTATACCGGCGGCTTCATTTCTTTACGGCCGAAAAATTCCTCTTCAGGAAATATCTGCAAATCATACCATACGGCTTCCTTGTTTTCTTTCCACGTCAAAATAAAAAAACGGTCCTCTCTGTTCTCCGTCTCTATCTTTTGATGATTTTCCGGAAATGAACGCTCTCCGCCGGAAACGGGCACTGCCTCTTCTGCTCCTGCAGTAAAACAGACCGTCCACAAAAAAAGAAATAAAAATAAACGCCGCATCACGCCGCTCCTTTCCCTATCCTTTGAGTATACCCGCCGCAAAAGCATTTGCCAACCCGTCTTATATGCAGAAAATACAGTTTTATTATTTATATGATAATTCCTCTGCCGGATTCTTCGCTAATCATAACAATCTGTTTTTTTATATTTCATTTCTTTACGCATGCTTAACATCGCTCAAGAATGACGGCAGGGGCGATATTCGTATTTCGGTAATATTACCTGCCTATTGTTGGCATAAAACGATAAAATACAAACCGTAAGCCGTCCCCGCTTGTCGGAGGAAGGTGGCGGCGAAGCCGTCGGAAGGGGCAAGTATGAGTAGAAACAAAAAGACGATTTTTACAAATCGGCACTAAATACCTGCCTGTCATTCTTGAACGGTCATAAAAAGTTAATTTGACCGTAACGAAATAAATAGAATTGTCACTGAGTGATGGCAAGTGAACCATTTTTCGAGGAGCGGAGCGACGCTGTAAAAATG
>UQJW01000016.1 GCA_900541485.1 uncultured Dialister sp. | reverse complement strand
GGATGAAATTAAAAAAGAAAAAGACGGACAATTAATCGACGCAAACTATTATGACCGCAAACCGCGTAAAAGATTGGGTGGAAAAATTATGCAAAGTCCAGCAATAGTTTTTTATCTTTGATAGGTTGTAAAATTAAATGGAGCTCAATAACAGACCTAGAAAGTGTCTAAATTATCAAACTCCATTTAAATTATTTTTACATGAGCTTAGTTTAATTTAAGTGTCGCAATTTTATTTGCAATTCATCTTATCTATAGATAAGATGAACATCATCTTAAATCTTGTAATTGCAGTTACATTATGAATTACATTTGCCGGAAATACTATTTGTTCTCCGGATTCAATCTCGATTTCTTTATCTCCTACAAGAAGCTTTGCCTTGCCCTCAAGTGCTAGGACAAGAGCATCCCCAGGAGCCTTATGTGGTTTTAAACCCTCTCCTGCATCAAAGGCCATTAGAACAAGCCTAACCCCTTCTTTTGCTACAAGGTCAATATTTGCTATTCCTCCGTCTACATAATCTAAATAGTCAACCAGTTTGATTTTCTTTCCTTTTTCAATATTTTTCATTTCTTCCTCCTTTAAGTTAATTGCGATTTCTAAAAATATACTTTTTTCCCTTGCCCCTATGTCAAAAAGTTTGTCTTTTTCAAAAAGAATTAGGTCCTTGCCTGTAAGTTTTTCATTATTAAATTTAAGGTCTCCCTTTAAGACAAGATATATTCTTTCTTCAGCATAAAATTCAGGGGAAATGCTGGTGTCTTGGCCAAGACTCATAAGTAAGATGTGAAGATCAGATAAGTCTACCAGTTTCTTGCTTATGGTTTGATGGTCTTTTATGGGTATGACTTCTTCTAGTGTCAATATTTTTCCCTTGCCAATATTTTTCATTTTAATCTCCTACTATCCTAATTGGTATTACAGTCTCATATTCTTTCTTATCTTTTTTTATTTTTTCTGCCTTTAAATGAAGATTTGTGATTTTTATCTTTTTCTGCTTTGTGTGCTTTATATTCATTGTCGCAGCGTTTAAGCTCTCTGGATATCGTTGAATGATGACAGCCCAAAATTTCGGCTATTCTTCTAGAAGAATAGCCCTCTTTGTTCAATACTTCTATCTTATTTCTTTCATTTAGTGTAAGATGTTTATAGCTCATATTAACCTCCGTGTTTGTTTTTGTCGTGATTAACATTTTACACGAAGTTAGTATGAGTTTTTTATATTTTATTTGTGTCGCATTTAATTTTACAACCTACCACTTGCTAAAACTATATAGGAAATTTTTGTGTTTTTAGACCTCTCTAACATTTTTGTAAATCTGTCCCTATTTTCTTCTGAATAAGCTTTTTTATAAAAATTTGCAGCTCCAACTGGTCCCTCATCTTTTATAATTGTGTCCCTGTCTAAGAGAATCATCCTGCCAGTTCTTTGTGAAAAAGGTCTAAAGGAATTATCTATAAACAGTTTGTTCCAATTTTCTACGGTTAGAGGATACACGCCCATGTTTGTAAATCTTGAAAGTTGCCTTCTTATATCTTCACTTTCATTTTCCACTGCCACATCATGAGTTAATAAATAGCCGCCTTTTTTTAAAACCCTGTGATAATTTTTAAGAGCTTTTGCTTTTTCTTCATTTGGAAGCATGGTAAGCATTGCCTCATTAATTATTAAATCAAATGTTTCATCCTCAAAATCTATCTTTAAGGCATCCATATTCATAACTTCAATTTCTTTGTCTAAGCCCAAAAGCTTTATATTCTCTAAGGCTTGGTCTATGACAACTTGGTCATTATCTATGCCTATTATTTTGCATTTATATTTAGTATAAACTCTTATTAGGTTATCTCCTCTATTGCAAGCAACTTCCAAAACTTGCATATCTTTATCAATCTGTACCTGATCAAGTAACCAATCGGTCATAAGACCTCCACCTGGTCTGAGTCTTGTTCGTCCAAGCATCTTTAAAAAATCATGTCCAAATGTAATTTTGTTTTGTTTCATATATTTTCTCCTCCTTGATAATGATAATCATTATACATATAATTATAACATAGGTAATTTTTATTGCAGTTGCTAAAGCAACAAGAAAGGATTTTATGGAAAAAATTATTTTGAAAAGTAAATTATTTTATGGTTTAGACGAAAGTACTATAGGCCATATACTTTCTTGTATTGATCACAAAACCTTAATTTTTAATAAAGGCCAATATCTATATGATTTTTCTAAGGGCTTTAAGGCGGGTATAGTTTTGAGCGGAAGAATTGATCTATCTACAATAGATGATGATAAGGAAATTATAGATAGAATTTATGAGGCTTCAGATTCTTTTTCTTTAAATTTTTCCTCCCTAGCTGATAGATTTATGGTTGCAAAAAAAGATTCTAAAGTTTTGGCCCTCGATGTTAGCAAAATCTTTGAAAAAAATAAAAGGTCCTGTTCAAGCAGACCGATTTTTATGGAAAATATTATAAAATTGTATAATGAACAAATTTCATACTTAACTTACAAATTAGATATATATTCTAAACCTAAGATTAGGGAGAAAATTAATAAATATATAGGCAAATATGGTAAAGACTCCTTATTTTCTAATAAATTATCCAGAGAGGATTTGGCAAAATTTTTAGCTTGTAATAGGCCCGCCCTTTCAAGAGAGTTATCTCTTATGAAAAAAGAGGGATTAATATAAAATCATCATTCTTATGATTTACTGCGTTAAACTAAATAAAAAATAAAGGCAGTCCAAAGACTGCCAATTTTTATCATATTGGAATAATCTATACCACTTTCAGGTTCTTCGAAATAGACAAATGGAGAGTCCCTATACATAACAGATGCTATTGCAAATCTTTGCTTCTGTCCTCCTAATAAATAAATTCTTCTGCCATTTTTGTCTTTACTATTAAATTATTGTAAACCTTTGATTTTTGTAAAAGCTCTTCATGTTTACCTTCACTTTCTACTTTTCCGTTTTCAAGAACTACTATCTTGTCTGCATTTTCTATGGACTTCATTCTGTGTGAAATAATGACAACTGTCTTATCTTTAATTAAATTACTTAATGACTCTTGAATTTTTTTCTCGTTGTCAACATCAAGGCTTGCTGCTATCTCATCTAAGATCAATATCGGTGCATCTTTTAAGAAAGCTCTGGCTATTGATAACCTTTGTCTTTCTCCTCCTGATAGCTCAGCACCGTTTTCACCGATAACTGTATCAAAACCTTTATCCATTTTTTCTATAAAATCTGTGCAATTTGCAAGTTTTGCTGCTCTTTTAACTTCTTCGTCACTTGCATCTTGCTTTCCAATCCTAATATTTTCCATGATGCTTTGATTAAAAAGAACCACATCTTGGAAAACTATTGAGACCTTATCAAAAAGAGATTCTGTTGATATTTCTTTTATATCTTTGCCATCGATTAAGATTTGTCCATCGTCATAATCATAAAGTCTTGATATGAGTTTCAAGATAGTTGTTTTACCGCAGCCGCTTGCTCCCACTAAAGCAGTTACCTCTCCTTGCTTAGCTTTAAAATTTATTCCATTTAAAACTTTTGCGTCTTTATTGTAAGAAAATTCAACATCTTTTAGATCAATATCAAATTTTTTCAAATTATAGTCTTCGCCCTCTTGTAATTCTTGATTTTGAATTTCTTTAAGTCTTTCAATCTTTGGCGTTAAATAAAATATCTCCATCATGCCCTCTTTAGATGCATCTAGAGAGTCTTTTATCTTCATAGCCGCTAGTAAATATCCTATAAGGTAGAGAGGGCTTATCTCTTTATTAATAATTAGATTTACCCCAACAAGTATTACGACAGCAAGGGAAATAAAGCTAAATATTGAAGATATGGACATAGTTAAAATAAGTCCTATTTCTGTCTTTAAGTGGACTTTTTCACTTTTATCCATTTTTTCATATAGCTTTTCTTTCATTTCCTCTGATAAGCCATAGGCTTTAATCTCCATTTGCATCTCGATATTTTCTTGAAAGCTTTCAGAGTTTTCTCTTAAGGCGTCATAATATCTTTTCTCTCCCTTAACTGAATGTTTTTTAGATAAAGGTATAAATATAAAACTTAGAATCGTTGGAATAATTACAGCTAAACCCATCTTGACATTGCCTACTAGCATCATGATGGATATTAGTGGGAAGAATAGTGCCATGCCGCCCACTTTTGGTATTGAGTGGCTCATTGCATGCTCTATACCTTCAATATCAGCCATAATTGTTTGTGAGAGATCGGAAATATCATGCTTAGAAAAGTATGATAGAGGTAGTTTTGATAAATTCTCTGCTGTTCTTACCCTTAAATCTGCACTTTCTTGATATGTTGTGCTATATAATTTATCGTATTCGATAGAAAGCAAAATATACATTGCTATCAAAGTCAAAACCGAGAATGCTAGATAAAATCCCTTGCTTTTGTCAATATTCTCCAAAACTTCTTGCGCAAAAATCATTAGTAATATGGCAGGAAGCATGGTTATACAATAAACCAAAAATGAGGACAGTGTTGCTTTAGTTAAATTCTTCGCTCCTTTATCTGTAAGAGCAAATCTTTTTTTATAAAACTCCTTCATTTAAAACCCTCCATTCATTCGCACTGTTGAAGAGCTCTTGCAGTCTCTTATACCTTGTATCTCTTGACATTAATTCTTTGTCAGAACCTCTTTCTATAATTTTTCCATTATCCATTACAAGAATTTCATCTACATCTTTAATTGTAGAAAGTCTATGAGCAATCATGATAACTGTTTTATCCTTCATAAGGTTCTTGAAAGCTTTTTGTAGTTCAAACTCGTTATCTGGGTCAATAGATGCTGATGCTTCATCCATAATAATAATTTTGGAATCCTTTAAAATTGCTCTGGCAATTGCAATTCTTTGTTTTTCTCCACCGGATAAATAAACTCCTTTTGAGCCTATGATTGTCTTTTCTCTTTCAGGGAATTTGTCTAATATCAAATCGCATCCTGCTAATCTTAAGGCTCTCATGACATCATCTTTGACCGCGTCTTTATTGGCTAAAGCTACATTTTCATAAATGCTCTTCTTAAACAGTTTCGAATCTTGGAAAACAAATGAGATAGCTTTAATTAAGGCTTCGTCAGAATATTCAGATATTGGTATGCCGCCTATCTTTATGCTTCCTTCATTAACATTGTAAAAACCTGATATAAGTTTTGCTACTGTTGATTTGCCCGAACCAGATGAACCGACTAGTGCATAGGACTTTCCTTCTTGCAAACTAAAAGATAAGTTTTCTATTACTGCTTTATCATTATAAGCAAAGCTAACATTATCAAACTCTATATTATAGTTTTTAAAATTATTAAGATTGCCGTGCTCCAATTTGTCTTTTTGCATCTCTTTGTATAGAGCCTCTAAAGTATCTACTGCATAATTGCCTTGAGAGATGTATAAGGAGTACCACATCATTCTCATAAATGAAACAAAGAGGACTCCCGATAAAAATAAAATCATGATAAGCTCAAGTAATATCATCTTGGCGCTGCCTAAGCTAGTCATAAAATAAACTATAGGTATAATTAAAATTGCAATTAATCCAAAGAATAACCATTGATACAAAACATAAGGCTTTTTACAAGACAGTGAATAATCGTAAGCATACTTTGAATAATCTTTTATCGCCTTATAAAAGCTTTTAAATGACTCTACATTTGCTCTAAATATTTTTACAACTTGCATTCCTCTAACGTATTCAACGGTCTCGGCACTTAGTTTAGATAGAGCTTCCTGGTATATCTTCATAAATTTTTGCTCGCCCATCATTGCCCCTAAAATTAAGCAGCCAATTATTGTAAGAGCAAGTAAAGTGATGCCAACCCTTATACTTACTATAAAGCCAAGTACAAGCACAAGCACGGGTGTAATTATTGCCTGAGAGCTATCAGGAATCATATGAGCTACAACCTGATGTGTTTGTGCGGCATTATCATCTATGATCTTTCTAATTTTCCCAGAAGGATTTAAATCAAAGAACCTAAAGCTTGCGTTCTCTAAACCATCAATTCCTCTTTTTCTTAAATTTGTTTCAAGCCTAAATCCCAATAAATGGGAAAAAGCTCCTGAAGCAAAATAAAATATTGCTCCTGATGTTAATATAAGAGCAGATTTTATTGCTAAATTTTCTGCTCCAGATAAATCTGTATGGATAATTAAATTGTCTAAAAATCTATAAATTAAATAGTATCCATATACTGTAATTACTGCAGATATAACAGAAAAAATTATAGCGAAAAATCCAAGATATTTTTTGTCTTGTACATAAGCAAATAGCTTTTTATAAATCTTCATAATATTATCTCCCTTTTCTTTGATATCCCGTTTAGATATAAATTTGCTTTGTTGATAGTAATTATCATTGCCTTTCTATTGTATATCGGTTATGATTACTAATACAATGGCTTGTCGAATTTAGGGCTAATTGGAATATTGTCTAAAGGGGATAGTGTGTTATGACTTATTATGATTTTGTAAAAGAATATATGAACGTAGATGAATGTAAAAACAATAGAAAATATTCAAGTGCCGGGCATACATTTTGTTGGAGCAAAAATAATTCAACTCATGCAGAAGGGCTTTATTGGTTTTATGAAGGAGATGGCTTCATTATTGATGTCCACGATTTTTACATCAGAGAAGAAGTTATTCAAAATAGTACTTATAGTATGTCAGACTATGTTTCAATCTATTCAAGCTACATCGTCAGTGCAAACGGAGAAAAATTTAATCCATATCAAATACTTACTGCAAACTCATTATGCACTCTAGATTTTGACAATATAAAAGATGACTTTCTTTTTTTATTACACGAAAACTGTTACTATCTTGCTGTTTCTATTGGATTTAAAAGAGAACTTCTAGACAAGCACCTATCATCCATTAATGTTGATCCAGAATCATTTTATAGGGCTTTACTTCAAACAAATCAAATAATACTTACAAAGTCTTTAGAAAAAGTGGCTATGGAAATTTTAAATTGTAAGATGGACGCTCCTGCCGCTGATTTTTTCTTAAAAGCCAAAGCAAATGAATGGATAAGTATAGTAATAGATACCTACTTAAATAGAAAAAAATATAAAATTGAAATTGATGATGATAAAGCACTTGAAGATGTAGCAAGATTCTTAGACGATCATTTCGCCATGAATGTAAATCAGGAAACCCTTGAAAAAATTTCTAAGATGAGCGGGACTAAATTAAAAAACTTGTTCAAAGAAAAATATGGTCAAGGCATTACAGAATACACCCAAAGAAAAAGAATGAATATGGCTGAGACTCTTCTCTTAAATACCAAACTTCCTATAAAGGAAATAGCTGAATCTGTCGGATACACATCTCATAGCAAATTTTCCATTTATTACAAAAGATATAAGGGAAAACTTCCTAGTGAAGTCCGTAATCTAGCTTGCGAACATCTCAATTTAAAATGCGATTGCTGTAATTAAGATAAATTTTTTTATACGCCTTTATCTTTTATGAGTTTATATATATTTGTATAGGTGTGTATAAATTTGATAAAAAAATTAACAAAAAAATAAAGACAGTCCGAAGACTGACGATATTTACCTCTCTGTTCCTTTGCTATGTTCTTTCTTATTTGACTTAGTTTTTTCATCGGTCTTAAAGATTTTTATTTGCCCTAATATGGACTTTTTATCCTTGTCTTGACTTTCTTTACTTATTCTTTTACTTTTAAGAGCTTAGAATATAAAAAGAGATATTATATTAAAACAATATTTCTCCGGTACTGGGACTGGGACGGGACTAAAAATTTGAAAACGTCCTATAATTAGGTGGATTTAGTGATATTAGAAAAAATAGAATATGGTATTTTGAATGATTTGAGATATATCGGACGTTTGGAAAAGAAAGGGGGGAATAATATATAGTGTTTTTCAAAGAATTTGAAATAAATTGGGCTGATTTAGTAAATGAAAAATACAAAGAGAATGAAATAGATAAAAAAAATAGATCATCGCCGGCGGGATGAAATTAAAAAAGAAAAAGACGGACAATTAATCGACGCAAACTATTATGACCGCAAACCGCGCAAACGATTAGGTAGAAAAATTATGCAAAGGCCATCAATAGTTTTTTATCTTTAAATAAAAAAGATCGGAATATAATGTTCCGATCTTTTTACCGTTCCAATCCTTTGCTTGTATTTTTTACGATTTGTAAATTCGCATTTAATTTTACAACTTATCTCTTCTTTCGAGGAAGCCAAAAGAGAGAAGTTAATCGGAATGAAGGAGCATCCGTCGGTCCAGCCCAGTGTCATCATGCGGAAGCCTTTTTTGAACTTCATGCTGACATGGTCGAATACTTTGGACGCCAGTTCGGTGTGTTTATAGCCAATCCTCTCGTAGAGGGAATCATCGACAACAAAGCAGTCAGCCCTGTCCGTGGAAGTCAGCCCGCGCAAATGTTCATTAACGATCTTCTCAGAGAGCAGTGTAGTGAAGCGAAGCCAGTTGGAATGGGAACCGCGAAGGAAACGGTAATACGCATTCTTGGAAAAATCCTCTTTGAAGCTTCCCGTTTTCTTCTGCATGTACATGCTCCTGTCGCGGAAAACATTGCAGAGGATGTAGGTGAACAGCTTCATAAAGGGAATACCTTTTTCCTTCTTGCAGTTGCATTTATTCAGGAGGGAGCCGACTTTTAAATCACGGATAAATCGTGAAATCGAGTTGGAAATTTCCTGTTTGTTGCCGGCTTCAGATGGTATAATAGACATGGCGCAAGTCCTCCGAGGTGTGATTGGTTTTTCGTCAAATCTATTATACCAAGGTATGGGGCTTACGCCTTTTTTTATTGGCTAAACTATTGAGTTTTCAAGGTTCGCGGACATTTCCCGTGTGGGAAGTTTCAGTGTTTTACTATTTTCATGTCCCGCCAATGTCATGGATTCCGCTGTTGTGGAGAATAGCCTCCACTCTGCCAACGCTGTCCTGCCTATAAAAGAGTGCATATTCATAGGCGATAAGGGCTATGACGCGAAAGCGGTCTACAATTTGGTAAAGGATGTTTACGGGGGAGAAGCCGTTATCCCTCTGAATAAGCGGAGAATGAAAGACCCCAAAAAGCTGTCCGTGGACAATCCCATCTGTGGCGCAGGCCTTGCGATGCACAAGGACGGAAAAACAACCGACCATGGCCGAACCCGACAGAAATTCTGCTGCCCTTTCCGACAATCCAAAACCGGCGTCTGCCCTTGTAACCACAAAAATTGGAATAATGGGAAGAAGAACCGAAGTAATGCTTGACCACAAAATGTAAACTGTCAACATCGGAATTATGTCTTGCCGTACAAAGCCTTTTCCTTGTCCATTTTCAATAAATGTATCAAGCGTGGTATTGATTTCCGTTCCTAATAGCAAAAAATGATTAGAGCAGTTTGAAACTCAATCATCTATTTTTCATAGAGAACACTGGCCGTCCTCATAGCATTATTCTACTTTCATCATACGGTAGCCCACACCAATATGTGTTTGGATATATTGTGGAGACTCCTCTGTTGGCTCAAGTTTTTTTCGTAATGTCGCCATAAATACCCGCAGCGAAGCTACATCGTTATCCCAACTGCGGCCCCAGATATTCTGCGTGATAAAGGTATGGGTCAGTACCTTGCCAACATTCTTTGACAGCAAGCACAACAGCTTATATTCAATGGGTGTCAGGTGAAGTTCGTTTTTATCCAGATAAGCGCATCCTGCGGCATAATCCACTTTCAACTTACCATTAACAAATACAGAACTGGCGGTGAACATCTCTGCCGTCATCAGAGAGAGTCTTCGCTGCGTCACCCGAAGTCGTGCCAGCAGTTCTTCTACCGAAAAGGGCTTTGTCAAATAATCGTCCGCTCCTGCATCCAGTGCCTTGATTTTATCGTTATCCTCGCTTCGGGCACTAATTACAATAATTGGAACATTGGACCAAGAGCGAATTGTTTGAATGACTTGAACGCCATCCATATCCGGTAAGCCCAAATCCAGTAAGATGATTTCAGGATTGTGCGATGTAGCTGCTATAATTGCTGCTGAGCCATTAGCTGCCACCACATAACGATAATCATTTGTTTTTAAAGTGGTCGTAATGAGATTTCGTACAGAAGGGTCATCCTCAACCACTAATATCAAAGGTTTATTCATTAAGTTCTACCTCCCCTGCAGGTAATGTAAATTTAAAAACAGTGCCATTTGGCTGACTGTCTGATACGGAAATCGTTCCGCCGTGGGCGGTCACAATGGACTTACAAAGGGCCAGCCCCAATCCAAGGCTTCTGCAGCTGTCGACCACTTTATTGGTACCAGTGTAAAACATATCAAAAATACGGGGTTTTTGCTCATCAGGAATCCCAGGGCCGTTGTCAGAAACGGAAACCGTGACCCATTGCTCTTTTTGATCGGTGTTTATTTCAATTACTGAACCGACAGGGGTATATTTGATGGCGTTGTCAACCAAATTGATAATCACCTGAACGATCAACTTCGCATCAATGCGGGCAAGGATAAAGTCTTTACCGCTGGTCACGCGAATGGTGTGTTCTTTACTCTTCCTGTTGATGTGCTTCAGTGCTTCAGAAACAACCTCATCCATAAGTTCGATACTCCGAGTTAGATTGACCGGTCCGCCCTCAATCCGTGTGACTGCCAACAAATTTTCAACCAGATTGATTAGCCACATGGAATCGTCATAAATATCAGTAAAGGTCTGCTCCCGCAGTGCATCGTCCATCTTTTTATAATTTGCAAGCAAATTGTCTGCACTGCCGGAAATTGCTGTCAAAGGTGTCCGAAGATCATGGGAGATTGCCCTCAGCAGGTTGGCACGAAGTTGTTCATTTTGTGCCAGGACAGCCGCTTCCTCCTTGTCCTTGGTATTTTTGATGTTTTCCAGTGCCAATGCACACTCGCCAAGAATGGAAAGAAGCATACTGTTTTCAAAAGAGTCCAGCGGAGTACCGTTCTCAGCAATACCAGCTACCCCATATACATGCTGGTTAACCCGAATCGCAAGGTATAGACACTTTGCACTGGATAATGTATCGGTCGTTGCTCCTGCGTGTTTTTTATTTCGGAAGACCCAATCGGCGACTGCTTTCTCATTCTCAGAAATTAAACTCTCTTGAGAACTATTAACAGTACGAAAAACGTTTGGGGTGGCAAGTCCTTTACCATCAGACAGGTAGACGACGATATCTTTTTTCAACAGCTTCATGAGTTGCCCTGCCGTAACGGTGATTACCGCTTTATCCTCCTGTTCTTTTTGCAAAAGCTGACTGGTTTCAAAGAGAATCTTTGTGCGGTAAGCTGTACGGGCAGATTGCTTTGCATTTTCCTTCAGCCGGCTAGCAAGAGAACTTGAAAGCAGCGTTACCATAAACATAATGGCAAAGGTAACAAAATAGTTCGGATCGTTAAAATCAAATGTCAGTCTCGGAGTAGTAAAGAAAAAATTAAAGGCCAACACGCTGACAACCGAAGTCAGAATCCCGCACAGTCGGTTGGTTGTGATAACGGCGGTCACAAGTACACCCAATATGTAGACCGCGACAATATTGCTTTCCGTGAATCCAAGGGCGTCAAAACCACAACCAATCAATGTAGCTGCTAGCAATACGAGTATACTTTTCAGAACATCCCGCAGGGATATTGTTTCTACCTGTGCCCTTTTCTTTTTTTTCTGATAACCGGAACCTATGCTAGCGTCTGGAATCACATGAATATCTAAATTCGGTGCACTGAAAATCAGACGCTCCGTCAAGGTGGGTTTGCTGAAAATCTTTTTTCGTGCAATGGTACTTCGTCCAATTACGATTTTAGAAGTGCCGGAAAGACGGGCAAATTCCGCAATTTGATAAGGCACGTCATCGCCATAACTTGTCTCAATCGTAGCACCAAGTTGTTGTGCCAGCCGTTTATTGTACTGCAACCGTTTTTTATCCTCGTCGTTCATCGTTGCTGTGTCAGGTGTTTCCACATAAAGGGCGGTAAATGTTCCTCGGAAGGCTCTTGCCATTCTGGCAGCAGTCCGAATGATTTTTGCGTTGGATGGCGACGAGGAAAGACAAGCCAGAATGCGCTCGTCTGTATGGTAATCGCCTCGGCTCTGTACTCTGGCCCTTTCCGTCAGCAGATTTACCCGGTCAGCACACCGACGGAGGGCAATCTCACGCAATGCAGTCAGGTTTTCAAGTGTGAAGAAATTAACAGTAGCCCGCTGTGCCTGATCTTCCCGGTACACATTTCCACTTGCCAGTCGTTCCAGCAACTCCGCAGGCTCAATATCCACTAGTTCCACCTGGTCTGCCTGATCGAAAGTAGAATCCGGAATGCGCTCCTGTACCAATATTCCGGTGATTGATGCCACAGTATCGTTGAGACTTTCAATATGCTGGACATTCACAGTTGTATACACGTCAATGCCGGCGCTTAGCAGTTCCTGGACATCCTGATACCGCTTTGTATGGCGGCTGCCTTCTGCATTGGTGTGGGCATACTCATCCACCAGGATGAGCTGAGGTTTCCTCTTTAATGCGGCGTCAATATCAAATTCACGAAGCATCATTCCCTCATAGGCAACTTGCTTCACCGGGAGCTGCTCCAGGCCGTTCAAAAGTGCCGCTGTCTGAGGTCGGGCATGGGGTTCTATGTATCCAGCAACCACATCAATGCCGCGCTCCTTAGCTTGGTGAGCCGCCTGAAGCATGGCATAGGTCTTTCCGACACCTGCTGCATAACCGAAAAAGATTTTGAGTTTTCCACTTTCCTTAGTGGCTGTATCGTTACGGATCGCACGAAGAAGCTGATCCGGATCTTGTCTTGGTAGTTCCATTTTACCTCTTCTATCTGTCACTCAAGTAAAGACGATTCTTTTCCAGAATACCGTCCAGCATCAGATTGACTTCCAGCACATTGACAGTCTCTTCACCAAAGATACCAAAGAATCGTCCGTCGGTGCAGTTTTGGATAATCTCACGCACTTCATCTTCAGTCATATCATTTGCTTTTGCAATGCGGGTTACCTGATACTCCGCTGCTGCCGGGGAAATATGGGGATCAAGCCCACTGCCGGAACAGGTGACAAGATCCACCGGAACAGCTGTTTCATCCATTTCAGGATTTGCATTGCGGAGCTTTTCTACACGCTCTGCCACAAGCTGTGCATATTCCTGACTTGCCGGAGAGATGTTGGAGGGAGCGGCGTACATCAGTGCCTTTCCGTTTTCATCCGTATAGGTTGAAACATCAATATTTATAATGCGCCCCCACATATGGGCCTCATCTGTATATTGCTGCCCAAGTAATTCACAGCCATATTTTTTCCCGTTTACTTCAATGATACTTCCGTTGGCATTGTCCGGAAAAATTAGCTGAGCAATTACTGTGACAACACCAGTATAGACTACGCCACACAGCAGCGTAAAGATTAAAAAAATCATACCTGCCTTTGGTAGTACACTTTTCATTGATTTCATAATATATACCCCTTTAACCGAAGACGGTGAGAAAAATTTTCTGAAGTAATTCCGGTTCCCATATGGCGAAACGCAGTGTAATCGCACATAGGACGGCTAAGGTCATTCCAAGAATTCCTTCAAAATACGAGATTGTTTTCTTTGTTATCGCATTCATATTTTACATCCTCCTTATACCAGACCAGTAAGCACAAGCAGAACATCAATCAGCTTCACAAAGATAAAGGGAGCTGCCAGACCGCCCAGACCATAAATCAGCAGGTTCCGTGACAGCAGCTTTCCGGCGGAAACTTCACGGTATTTCACACCTTTCAGCGCCAATGGAATGAGCGCAATAATGATGAGTGCATTATAAATAATCGCAGAGAGAACAGCACTTTGCGGGGAATGCAGCCCCATAATATTCAGAGCAGACAGGCCTGGATAAAGTCCCATAAACAGCGCTGGAATAATGGCAAAGTATTTTGCCACATCGTTGGCAATAGAGAATGTAGTCAGGCTGCCTCGTGTCATCAAAAGCTGTTTGCCGATGCGCACAATGTCGATAAGCTTTGTGGGCGAAGAATCCAAATCTACCATGTTACCTGCTTCTTTTGCTGCCTGTGTGCCGCTGTTCATGGCAACTGCAACGTCTGCTTGTGCCAAAGCCGGGGCGTCGTTGGTGCCGTCGCCTGTCATGGCAACCAAATGACCCTTTGCCTGAAAATCGCGAATCATTGCCAGTTTTCCTTCCGGTGTTGCTTCCGCAAGGAAGTCATCCACACCGGCCTCGGCAGCAATGGCCGCAGCAGTAATTGGATTGTCGCCGGTGATCATAATGGTCTTGATGCCCATTTTTCGTAGATCTGCAAATTTCTCCTTCACGCCCTGCTTAATAATATCCTTCAGATAGATGACGCCGAGAATCTTGTGGTTCTTAGCTACAACCAGAGGTGTGCCGCCCTTGGACGCAATATACTTGACAACTCGATCACAGTCCGGAGAATGCATACCTCCTGCATGGGTTACATAACTTTGCATGGCGTCAGCTGCGCCTTTTCGGATTTCGTTGCCGTCAAAGTCGACGCCGCTCATACGGGTCACGGCAGTAAATGGGACAAAGTGCATATCCTTGTCCGGAAGGCTTCTGCCACGAATTCCAAACTCCTTCTTTGCCAGCACAACAACACTTCTGCCCTCAGGAGTTTCATCTGCCAGAGAAGAAAGCTGAGCCGCGTCCGCCAGTTCCTGAATATCTACACCATCCACCGGAATGAACTCCGATGCCTGTCGATTACCCAGAGTGATTGTTCCGGTTTTATCAAGCATCAGAATGTCTACATCACCAGCGGCTTCAATGGCACGTCCACTCATGGCCAGAACATTTGCCTGGTTCAGTCGAGACATACCGGCAATACCAATGGCGGAAAGCAAGGCACCAATGGTAGTAGGCGCAAGGCACACCAACAGCGCTATCAGAGTTGGTACAGAGGTGGGATTCTCAATTCCCGCCAGCTTTGCAGAAAAAATGGAGTACGTATAGAGGGAGACTGTCACCAAAATGAAGATGATGGACAAGGCTACCAGAAAAATCTGCAAAGCAATTTCGTTGGGCGTCTTTTTCCGGGCAGCACCTTCTACCATCGCAATCATCTTGTCCAGAAAGCTTTCTCCGGCTTCATTGGTCACTCTGACAACAATCCAGTCCGACAGTACAGTGGTGCCGCCGGTGACGGCACTGCGGTCGCCGCCTGCCTCACGAATTACAGGAGCGGATTCGCCAGTGATAGCGCTTTCATCCACAGATGCCGCACCTTCCACGACTTCGCCGTCTGCCGGAATCTGCTCTCCTGCTTTGACAATCACCAGTTCCCCCTTTTTCAGCAGGGCGGATGGAACCACGGTCACACTGTCTTTCTGCGATACAGAGGGAATTTTATGTGCGTCCACATCCTTACGGGATGCCCGTAGAGAATCTGCCTGTGCTTTGCCTCGGCCTTCTGCAATGGCCTCGGCAAAGTTGGCAAATAGCACGGTAAACCAAAGGATAACGGCAATCGCCAGTGTATATCCGCTTGGAGCGTCTTTTAACCCAAACAGGGACACCAGCCAAAGGATGCTGGTCAAAATCGCAGACACAAAAACCAGAAACATGACCGGGTTTTTGGCCTGTGTTTTCGGACTTAATTTTACAAAAGAATCTTTAACTGCCCTGCCGAGCATTTTCCGGTTGGCAAAAGCACTTTTCTGTTTTGTACTCATATCTGTAAACCTCCTTTACGCAATGCTGCCAAAGAACTCAGCAAGTGGGCCAAGGGCAAGTGCCGGGAAGAAGCTCAGTGCACCGATCAGAAATACCACAACAATCAGCAGGAAAACAAACATTCCATTTGTGGTAGACAAGGTACCCGCAGTCGTGGCGATTTTCTTTTTCCCGGCCAGGCTACCTGCGATTGCAAGTGTGCCGATGATGGGCAGGAACCGGGCAAAGAGCATCACCAGTCCCAGGCTTACATTTAGAAATACGGTATTCGCATTGAAACCGGCAAAGGCAGAGCCGTTATTGCCGCCACAGGATGAGTAGGCGTACAGCATTTCAGAGAAACCGTGGGCGCCGCTGTTATTCAGGCTATCCATGACAGAGGGTACTACAGCGGCAAGGCCACTGCCGACCAGAATTGCAATGGGCGTTGCAAGGCAAACCAGTACCGACCATTTCATCTCATAAGGCTCAATTTTCTTGCCAAGGAATTCCGGAGTACGGCCTACCATCAGACCAGCAATAAACACCGCCAGAATGGCAAAGGCAAGCATACCATAAAGGCCGCATCCCACGCCGCCGAAAATAACCTCACCAAGCTGCATCAGCAGCATAGTCACCATACCGCCAAGAGGCGTGTAGCTGTCATGCATGGAGTTTACAGAGCCGTTGGAGGCTGCTGTGGTGAAGGCTGCCCAGGTAGAGGATGCCGCAATGCCGAAGCGGGTCTCCTTGCCTTCCATATTGCCGCCAGCCTGTTCTATCATAGAGGTATTGACTGTACCATTTTGTGCAAGCTGAGATGTACCGACCTGCTCATTGAAAGCGATGCAACCCAAGGCAACAACCAGACAGAGGAACATTGCCATAAAGATTGCGATACCTTGCTTCTTGTTCTTTACCGCGGAGCCGAATGTGAAGCAGAGTGCCGCCGGAATCAGAAGAAGGGAAATCATTTCAATCAGATTGGTAAAGGCATTGGGGTTTTCCAAAGGATGTGCAGAGTTGACGCCCATGTAGCCGCCGCCGTTGGTGCCGGTCTGCTTGATTGCGACCTGACTGGCTGCAGGACCCATTGGTACGAACTGCTCGGTGACGATCTGTGCATCCGAAAAGATTTCGCCATCTACAGTGACGGTTGCGGTGTCTAAGTCAATTACTGCATCCTTAAGGATTTCACCTTCTGCACTGACAGCAATCGGTTCTACAAGAGATACGGTTTCTGAAATTTTCAGATTCTGGATTACACCGCCGCCTACCAGCAACAGAGAAATGACCAGATTCAGTGGGAGCAGGATGTGAACCACAATGCGGGTCAAGTCCACCCAAAAGCTCCCTAACCCGGTGGATTTCACCTTGATAAAGCCACGGATCAAAGCAAACAGAACGGCGATACCTGTGGCTGCGGAAACAAAGTTCTGAACAGTCAGACCTAAAGCCTGGGTGAGATAACTCAATGTAGATTCACCGGAATATGCCTGCCAGTTTGTATTGGTAATGAAACTTGCAGAAGTATTAAATGCCAAATCCCATTTCACACCGGAAAGATGCTGCAGGTTTCCGGGAAGAACGCCCTGTAAAAGTTGGAGCAGGAACAGAAAAACAAGTCCAACACCGGAAAAAACCAATACGCTTACCGCATATTTTTTCCATGTCATCTGTTCTGCTTTATCTACACGCATAATCCTGTAAACAAGGTTTTCACACGGTGTCAGAATTTTGGACAAAAAAGTTTTCTCGCCATTCATAACTTTGCTTATGTATGCGCCCAACGGAATTGCCAAAACAATCAGAATGGCAAGGTATAAAACATACTGAATTATGGTGCTCATGCCTGCTCATCTCCCTTCATTAAAATATAGACATACCACAGTAGCATTGCTGCCGCACATACACCTATGAGTGCAATTAGTATTTGCATAAGATTCATCCTCCTTTTTTGATACTCCAAGTATCATAAAGCCTTTCATCTAAAAGTGGCATTAGTCATCTTTTGTGGATATAAAGATAAAATAAAGATTATAACCAACCTAAAATATATGTCATCGGAAAGGCGATAACGATTGTACTGATACAGACACACGCCAAAACCAGTAATGGCATTCCAACAAAGATGGAGATGAAGCCAAGTAGCGGATGATGCCAAATAAAGCGTTTCGCTTTTGCGTCAAATCTCTGTTCAAATCTTCTCGCTGCATTTATAATGCTCATAATTGTTCACCTCATTTCTTTCTTGCAAAGTCATAATGCCACTAAAAGTATTAAGAGGGAAAAAGTGTCCTGCAATCGAAACTAAGATTGTATAAGTTTTTACAACTTATCATCTTTAAATAAAAAAGATCGGAATATAATGTTCCGATCTTTTTACCGTTCCAATCCTTTGTTTGTGTTTTTTACGATTTGTAAAGCGGAAATAAAAGCATAAAATTTGCATACTCAAGAAGATCAGGGTTGTGAGAGCCAACCTCTTTAACATCAGCCTGATCCGGAATTTCGATGAGGCCCGGTTCACCGGTTAAGGTTTCTACTCCGGTTTTTGTGGGAAGCTGGATAGTTATATTTTCTCCCATAACGACCTCACGGAAATAAAAATCATGCCTAATAGAGCTCTCAACAAGTTGTGTCAGCGGAACGTTAAAGTATTGCGCAATCCTAGCTAATAAATCGGTATTAGGACGGGATATACCTGTTTCATAAAAAGAGATTTGCGATTTTGTTATGTCAAGTATTTTCCCGAGTTCCTCTTGCGTGAGACCAGCGAATTATGTTTTTATGAGCATAGCAACACGAAAACGCAATGAGACGCTTCGCCTTTGGCCGGGAAGTGCCGTGTCTTGCGAGGCGATAGGGGCGTGCTTGCGTAGACAGGTCAGAATCGTTTTTTGCGGACTGCGGGGAATGAATACTGTCGTTTCACGTGAAACATTTCTTTATTTTTTCATAAAAAAATGGCCCTCAAGAGAGCCATCGGTACGTTTTACATTTTTTATTTCTTTATAATTCCCCGCGGTCCGCTTTTTCCTGGAGTTCCTGGGGAGAAAGGGTGTCTGCTATGTAAATCTTTGCCTTTTCAGGGTAATGATATGCTTTTTCTTCCTTTGTCATATCGATAATGACAGACGAGGCGGCCATCAATGCTTCCAATTCTTCTTCACTTCTTGCATAGGGGATATGGAAACAGTAGGAGGCTGCCCGGGCAAGTGTTTTTTCTCCCAAGGGTCCGCAGCTCACCTGATAGCCTGCCAGGAAAAGATGACGCATGAGACTTACCGTTTCCACGCCGTCGCCGAGAACAAGCACTTTCTTTCCTTTTTCTTCCTTTCCTTTATAAGTGTATAGGGCCAGACGGTCGGAAATCGGATCGTTATAGATGAGAGAATCGAGGCGGAAAGCTCTCTTTAAATTATTTTCCGTCAGTACGTTGACGGGAATGCCGTCAGCAGTAAATTGACAATCCGAAAGGAGCAGAAGACGGCTGCACCATTGGGCGGACATCATAAGATCATGACAAATCATAATGATTGTTTTCCCTTCGTTTGCCAGGTCACGGCAAAGACGGAATATTTCTTCCTGATACTGCAAGTCCAGCGAGGCCGTCGGTTCATCAAGGAAAAGGACAGGCGTTTCCTGGGCAAGAACTTTGGCAAGAATCACTCTTTGCCGTTCACCGCCGGAAAGTGTCTGGACCGGCTTGTCCGCCAAATGAATGACGCCTGTATAGGTCATCCATTTTTCTGCAATTTTTTCATCATCCAAGTCTTCTTTTTGCCACCATTTGAGATAGGGATAGCGGGCAGACATGACGATTTCTTTCGCGGTATAACTGAAACTTGTGCGGAATTCCTGCTGCATGAATGCAATTTTTCTCGCGATTTCCTTATCATGCATAGCATTTTCATTTCTTCCGTCAATCAAAATTTCTCCCGACGAACGGGGAATCATCCCTCTTACCGCTTTGAGGAACGTACTTTTTCCCGCACCGTTCGGTCCGATGATGCCGATAAATTCGCCCTGTTTGGCAGAAAGCGAACAGTTTTCAAGGATTTTTCTATGCCCCAAAGAAACGGAAATATCGCGGGCTTCCAGTATAAATTCACTCATTATCCCATACCTCCGTGCCGTCTCATTCTGCGAATCAGATAGAGGAAATAAGGCGCGCCGATGACAGCGGTCATGATGCCCACCCGTATTTCCAGAGGAGCGGCAATTGTCCGTCCCAACGTATCGCAGAGAAGAAGAAATAACGCCCCTGAAAGTGCCGCCGCCGGAAGAAGCGTGCGGTGATCGGGCCCGATAAGTATCCTTATGATGTGCGGCACCACAAGACCGACAAATCCTATCATACCGCTTACGCAGACCGCAACGGCGGTGATGAGCGAGGCAATGAAAAGAAATAAAGAACGGTAAAGAAGAATATTCATACCCAGCGACTTCGCTTCCGCTTCGCCGAGAGAAAGGACATTCAAATGACGGGCCAAAATAATAAGTGTCACAAGACCCGTGATAATCGGTGCAAAGGCAAGAGTCACATGCTCCCACCGGCGGTAATCAAGACCGCCGACCATCCAGAAAAGAAATTCCTTCAGCCTGTATTCATTCATGAACGTAAGCAGTCCGTTCGTCATGGCACCGAGGAAAATACTTACCGCCACACCGGCAAGAAGCAAACTCATGGGAGGCATTTTCCCGTTATGAAGCGTGAGGAAAATCGCCGCCGCTACGGAAAAAACAGCTCCGAGAAGGGCAAACGCGGGCATATAGTACATAGATACGGAAGTCAGTCCCAGATAAATACAGATAACCGCACCGAAAGACGCCCCCGACGACACGCCGATGATACCGGGATCGGCGAGAGGATTGGAAAATACCCCCTGCATGACCGAGCCTGACGCCGCCAGTGCCGCCCCTGCCAAAACGGCAATCGCGATACGGGGCATGCGGATATACCAGAAAACCGCCATCTGCTCCTGCGTCGGCGCCGTACCGAAAGCGGGAAGCCCGAGCCCCCTGGCTATTTCATGAAATACCGTCGTCACCGGCACGGGAATCGCCCCGACATGAAGTGCCAACACCGCTACAAGAAATAAAAGAACCGCCAAAAATATAATAAATACACTTTTTCCCTTTGCCGAACTGATCATGTCCGCTCCTCACATTTTCTTTACCTTGAAAACCTACCATTTCCGCTATCCGGAAAAATGATACTTGAAATCAGATTAGCATTTAAATTATTATACACTATAGAAATATAAATTAAAAATGAGTCATCTCATAAAAACTTTGTCCCCTAAAAGGAAATCCCATGCAGAAATTTTTGAAAACAGGACTCGTATTTCTTTTTTGCCTCGTCCTTATCACAGGCTGCGGCATTCCGAAACCGGAAACACCGGTCACCTCTGACGGATACACCGTCACCGACCACGAAGGAAATACCGTCTACATTCCCCATAAACCGAAACGGATTATTACCGCCCAACTTGCGTTTGATACCATACTCCTCGGCATCGTACCGGCCGATCACCTGGTCGCCGTGAACGTCCTATCCAAAGACCCGATGGGTTCCTTTATCGCCGGTGAAGTCAAAAACATCCGTTACACCATTCCCCCGGGCGGTCAGATTTCCACGGGCCTCATCATGAAAACCAAGCCGGACCTGCTCATTCTGACCGACTACATCGATAAAAACACCGTAGAAATGATACGGAGCCTCGGCTACCCCGTCGTCATCTGCCATAGTCCGGACAGCCATCAGGACATCATCGACGCCATCAAACTCATCAGCCAGTCCGTCGGATACCCCGAAAAAGGCGAAAAACTCATTAATAAAATGAAATCCGACCTTGCCGGAATAGAAGAAAGAATGAAAGAAATCCACACCGAACCCCCGGTAGGCCTCCTGGTATCCCAAATGCAAAGCTACGGCGGCCCCGGCTCGATGTACGATGCCAACCTCACCTTCGCCCACATCAGAAACGGCATAGAAAAAGCGGGCCTGAAAAACGGCGAATATCTCTCCAAAGAAATGGTCCTGAAATCAGACCCCGACTTCTTCCTCGTTTCCGCCGACCGTCCTGTGGACACAAGAAAAACAAACAAATATAAACGGGAATTTCTCGCCGATCCGGTCGTACAGACCATGAAAGGCCGCCACAACGTAGTCGCCGTCCCGAGCCGCTACATCTACTGCGGAAACCAGAACTGCGGCTGGGCCATAAAAGCCCTCGCCAACGCCGCCTACGGTCCCGTATACGGAGAACTCTTCGACATGAGCGACGAACATTTCATCCGTGCCGATGACTTATAAACAGGACATAAACAAGATAGCCCTCGACCTGCGGGAAGCCCATAAGGACGATTTTTTCAGCGTTCCGGAGGACAATCCGCTGGAAGATTTTTTACAGACCGCCGAGGAAACCGCCAAAGAGGGCAGCGACCCTGAGCAAGCGTCGCTGGCGTTTATCTGCAAGCGGGTTAAACTGAATTTGAAGAAGCTGTCCGAAGAAGAAAAGAAGTGGCTGAAAAAGATTGCACAGAAGTCGGACTTGCTGAAAAATCC
>UQJW01000015.1 GCA_900541485.1 uncultured Dialister sp. | reverse complement strand
TTTGCCTGACCGTGGTGGAGCCGGTCTCGAACGGTATCGGAAGTGATGCGTTTGCGATTGTTTGGATAAAGAATAAGATGTACGGTCTGAATGCATCGGGGTGGTCACCTGAAAAACTGAGCGGCAGAACGGTAAAAGAGCGGGGATACAAAGAAATGCCCTTGCGCGGGTGGATTCCCGTGACCGTGCCCGGCGCTCCACAGGCGTGGTATGAATTGTCCCGTCGTTTCGGCAAACTTCCTTTTTCGGCGCTTTTTGAGCCGGCGATTTCTTATGCGGAAGAAGGATATCCCGTATCGAATTTTGTGGCGGGAGAGTGGAAGCAGGAATTTGAGCGGCTGAAAATATATAAAAACGATCCTGCTTTTCAGGGCTGGTTTACGACCTTTGCCCAAAATGGAAATATACCCCGTCCCGGTGATATCTGCACATTGCCCGATCACAAAAAGACATTGGAAACACTGGCCAAAACGGGGTGCAGGGATTTCTATGAGGGAGAACTGGCAGAAAAAATTGTCCGTTTTTCTGATGAAACGGGAGGGTTTTTGAGCAGGGAAGATTTGCGGGACTGGAAACCGGAATGGACAGATCCCGTTTCCGTGTCGTACCGCGGTTACGATGTATGGGAACTTCCGCCTAACGGACATGGAATTGTGCCGTTAATGGCATTGAATATATTGGAAAATTTCCATTTTGATACAAGAGATAATGCAGACACATTGCACTTTCAAATGGAAGCGATGAAGCTGGCTTATGCAGACGGGCAAAAGTATATCACCGATCCCGTCTGTATGAAGGTTTCTGCCAAAGACTTATTGAGCAAAACGTATGGGCTTAAGCGGAGTCTGGAAATCGGAAATACGGCGAAGTCTCCGAAAGCGGGAAATCCTTTTACAGGCGGTACGGTATACCTTTGTACGGCTGACGGAGAGGGGAATATGGTTTCATACATCCAAAGTAATTATTATCATTTCGGCAGCGGCATCGTGATTCCCAGAACAGGAATTGCCTTGCAGGACAGGGGAGCCAATTTCAGCCTTGATGAAGAACATGATAATTATCTGGCACCGAGAAAGCGGACGTATCACACGATTATTCCCGGTTTTTTGACAAAAGGCGGAAGAGCGATAGGACCGTTCGGTGTCATGGGCGGATTCATGCAGCCCCAGGGACACTTGCAAGTGATTACCCATATGATAGATTTTGATAAAAATCCGCAGGAAGCCTTAGATGCACCCCGCTGGCAGTGGGTGGGCGGAAAAAAATTTGAAGTGGAAGCAGCGTTTTCTCCCGAGGTGATAGAAAGTCTGCGAAAAAAAGGGCATGAAATCGAAATCAACAATGATTTACAGGCCTTTGGAAGAGGGGAGATTATCTGCAGGGACGAAAACGGAGTTCTTGCAGGAGCGACAGAACCCAGAGCCGACGGGACGGTAGCGGCATGGTAAAGGAGAGGACATGAAAAAGAAAAAACCGGAAACGATGACAAAAAAAGAAAGAATAGAAGCAGCTATTCATGGAGCGGCGGCAGATACGATACCCTATACGCTTTGGATTTCTCCGGATAAGGAAATGACTCCTTCGGAACATGCAGATTTCATGGAGAGCATGTTGCAGATGTATAATCCGGATTTGCTTATTGCCATGCACAGTGATATGTACATCAAAGATTTTTGCGGCGGACGGAATTTCTTTTCCGGTCCGGAACCGGCGGACGGGGAGAAAATAAAACCTCTGTCAATGAATCAGGGGGCACCGGCGGAAGAGCAGGACTATTTAAGATGTCTGTTGAAAAAAACAAAAGGGAAAGTACCTGTTGTTTATGTGATTTTCAGTCCCTTAACAACAGCGGCCCGTCTGTTTCCCGCTTTTAAAGAATATATAAAAGACGGATACGGAAAGGAAGCAAAACAGGTTTTGGAAACCGTTACGGAATCTACCTGTGCATTTGTCCGGCGAGTCATAGAAATGGGAGCGGACGGTATTTTTTTTGTAGCAGGCGAGGCGTCCTATGCGGTCACGGAAGAAGAAATATATAAAGAATACGGCAGACCTTATGATCTCGCCGTTTTATCCGCTTCGCCGGGATGGTGCAATGTTCTTCATGCTCCCGGTGAAAATATCATGTTTCCTCTCCTCAGAAAATATCCTGCCCAGATTTTCAGCTGGCATGCTGGAGAATCTCTTCCTACAGTAGAAGAAGCAGCTGTACTGACAGACCGCTGTCTCATGACGGGACCGGGAAGAAAAGAGCTTGCAGGGAAAAACAAAAACCATATCGAGTACCGGCTGTATGAAATCATGAAACAAACAAAAGGACGGAAAATCATTTTATTTTCCGAATGCACCGGACAGGAACAAAATGAAAAAGACATTCTCCTCTTCATGAGCCGGGCGAAAAAAGAAATAGAAAATAAATTACTAAAGAAACAGTAGTGAAATTAAAAACGACTCCCCGGAAGGAGTCGTTTTCATTTGTTCATTTTTTTGGCGGGTACGTTTGGAGAGAGGATGTATGGAATCTTGCATTCTTAATTCCATAGATACAAAGGCCGAGTACATTGGCCAGCGTCCCGTAGAGGATAATCTCCCAACCGCAGCCGTATACAGCATACACACTGTATATACCGCCGATAATGGCTGCCATGTTTGTGAATTTTGCTTTTGCGGGAGAAATACCTTCCGCTTTTTGCAAATCCGGTACAGCTGCCATGGAAAGCAGATAGGGAACAAGATTAATCATAACAGCCAGATTAATCAGAATATTGAACTGTTTTAAAAGAGTAGGGCTGATTGTGGAAAGTGTCATCAGTGTCTGGATAATAACCAAAGTGCCGATGGCTACATAAGGAGCACTGAATTGATTGACTTTTTTCAAGAACCCGGGGAAAAGTCCGATGGTAGAAGCTTCTCTGACCACTTCGGAAACAGTAAACTGCCAAGCCGTAAGAGATACGAAGCAGGAGATGATGAGCATGCAGGAAACAATGTATCCTGCGGTTTCCCCAAACATCATGGCATAGGCGAGACCGAAAGGTGCACCCGAACCGATCAGTTCGGAATGAGGTACAATGCCGCCGATCAGAGCCGTAGATGTGGTATAGCATACTCCGGCAAGCAGTGTACCTGCCATAACGGCGATAGGTACGTTCTTTTCCGGATTTTCTACCGTTTCAGAATTGGCACACGCAGTTTCCAGACCGAGAAAAGCCCAAAGAATCACTGCAATGGAATCACGCATGGTGAGATAAAAGGGAGCATCGGAAGGATTCCAGGCAGCCTGATAGGTGGCAAGGTTGAAATGACTTGCACCGAAGACGATTAAGCCGGCCACGGGAAGGCAGACACAGAGGACGCCCAACGTGGTGAATCTCCCGAATTTTTTCGGTCCGACCAGACTGATGGTTGCAGCTGCACAAAGCGTGAGGATGGTAGCCAGGCAAACCTGAATCGGAGATAAATCAAAACCGAAGACGTAAGAAATATAACTTACGACACCGGTCGCAATAGCTACATTAGCAATAATCAAAGAAATCGAATAGGAATAATTGGAAATAAAATTTCCGACTTTCCCGAAGCGGTATTCTGCATAGCCGCCCATGCCGCCTACTTTTCTGCTGTGCATGCCGCATTTGGCAAAAGCATAGGCGAGGATGGTGGCACCTATAGAAGCCAGAATCCATGAAAAAATTGAAACAGTACCGATTTCGGCAAGTTTTGCAGGAAGAAGAATAATTCCTGAGCCCATCATATTGATGGCAGTGACGGTGGTAAGTTGTACCACTCCCATTTTTCTGTTATCAGACAAGGCCGTTCCCTTCTTTCTTTACCAATTTCCGAAATAAACCGGAATGGGGGAATAGTTGTCCGGGTTTTCACCGGAATGCTCTGATGCCTCAAAGCATACGCAAACCCTATTTGCTTTCGTTATGGTGAAAGAAACAGGGAAAAAAGAAAACCGTACACTTGGGAAAGTGTTTCGCTGCTCAACTGACAATTATGCAGGGCGCGAATCTTTTGTTGACTGAAATATAACATAGAAAGACAAGAAGTACAAGACCAAAAATCAAAAAAATAAAATATTTTTTCTATAAGGAAATCAAAGGAGTCTAAAGGAGAAAAAAGAAAAAATGAGATAAATGGAGAAAAAGCAATGCAATTCAGAATAGAGAGGAAAGGCAAGGATACATCATGATACATTATATTTTTTGACGGGGTAAAAATACAAACCTGAAATTAACCTGTTTATCGGACTTTCGGGGATACCAAAATAAAATATAGAGAAAAATAAATAAAGAAAATATACATAAATATGAAATAAAATACAAAACATATATTGCAATTCAAATAGTGTATCGGATGAAACCCCCGGAAATTACTCATTTTGACCTGAAAAGAGTCAGAACGGACAAAAATGATTTCAAAAATGAGAATAGAAAAGTAATAATGAGAATAAAATAATTTTCCTTTTCATCGTTAGAAAAAATTTTTATATGATAAAAGCAAATGAGAAGTCGAAAAAATATAAAGAAGCGGCAATTTTAAAAAGTAAAATGAAATAAAAAGAAGGCGGAAAAATTTGATGTACCGTAATTGCCGTGAAATTTGTTGTAAATCATGGTCGGTAGTGTATAATATATGAATAAACGGATAAAAAATATTATTTTTTCATTAATAGGAAAAGGAGTAGTTGTTATGGCAGAATTGCAGCGCACGCTGATAACCAAAGAAGGCCTTGAAAAATTAGAAAAAGAGTTGGATGAGCTGCGGACTAAAACGCGTGCCGAGGTGGCTCAAAGGCTGAAAGAAGCCATTGCAATGGGCGACCTTTCGGAAAACTCCGAATATGACGATGCGAAAAACCAGCAGTCTTTTGTGGAAGGACGTATTAAAGAACTGGAACAGCAAATCCGGACGGCAGAAGTTATCAGCAGTAAAAAGCGGGGCAGAAAAAGCCGCGTGGATTTGGGTGTGACGGTTGTCATCCAGGATATGAGTGATGAAACGGAAGAAACGGTTACCATTGTGGGAAGCACGGAATCAGATCCTTTCGAAGGAAAAATCTCGAATGAGTCCCCGGTAGGACGGGCCCTGATGGGGGCCAAGGCAGGCGATATCGTAGAATCCGATTCTCCTGTGGGCGTTATCAAATATAAAGTATTAAAAATTAAATAAATAAAACGAAAAGAAAGGATTTAAAATGACAGAAAAATTAAACGACCAGATGTTAATCCGTCGCGGTAAATTGGAAAAAATCGCCGAATTGGGATTTGAGCCTTACGGCGGCCGTTTTGACTGGACACATCATACGAATGATATTCTTGCCGATGCAGAAGCTTTAGAAAAAAGTGAAGAGCATGTAAAATTGGCAGGCCGTATCATGATTATCCGCGGACACGGCAAGACCGCTTTCTGCAAACTCCGTGATGAAAAGGGCGATATCCAGCTGTATTTCCGTAAAGATGCTCTTGACGAGAAAGAATGGAGTCTCTTCAAGCTCGTAGACATGGGAGATATTCTTGGTGTAGAGGGTACGGTATTTACGACCCATACCGGGGAAGTTACTGTTCGTGTTTTTTCTTTCACCATGCTTTCCAAATCACTCCGTCCGCTTCCCGAAAAATGGCACGGCCTTACGGATGTGGAACAACGTTACCGCCAGAGATATTTGGATTTGATTTCGAATCCGGAAGTCCGGACCACCTTTGTCAAGAGAGCGAATATGCTCCAAGCCATCCGTAACTGGTATACAAGCCACGGATTTTTGGAAGTGGAAACTCCGGTTCTCCAGCCTTTATATGGCGGTGCCAATGCCAGACCTTTTATAACCCACTTCAATGCACTGGATATGACCATGTACATGCGTATCGCTCCCGAATTGTATCTGAAACGACTTCTTGTGGGCGGCTATGAACGCATTTTTGAAATTACCCGTAACTTCCGTAACGAAGGTATGGATACCCGTCACAATCCGGAATTTACCGCGATTGAAACTTATCAGGCCTATGGAGATATCGAAGACGTCATCGATCAGACCGAGCAGATTGTCATGGCCTGTGCAATGGCATCCTACGGCACAACGAAATTTACCTATGAGGATACGGAAATCGATGTCAAAGCTCCGTGGCCGAGACTGACAATGGCCGAAGCAGTCAAAAAATATACAGGAGAAGACTTTGATGCCTGCAAGACTGTGGAAGAAGCACGTGCTATTTGTGACAAACTCCATGTAGAATATGGCGAATTTGACGGATTCGGTAAATTATTGTCCGCCGTATTTGATGAATATGTAGAAAAGAATCTGATTCAGCCTGTTCATATCACCCAACACCCCATCGAAGTTTCGCCTTTATCCAAGCTTGATCCCGAGGATCCGAGATATACGATACGCTTTGAGTCTTATATTTACGGAAGAGAACTGGCAAACGGCTTCTCCGAATTAAACGATCCTCTTGACCAGCGTGCCCGTTTTGAAATGCAGGCGCAGGAAAGAGCGAACGGTGATGACGAAGCGCATCCGGTCGATGAAGACTTCCTGACAGCGCTTGAGTACGGTATGCCTCCGACAGGCGGACTGGGTATCGGCCTTGACCGTCTTTTCATGCTTATGACAAATTCATCCAGTATCCGCGATATTCTTCTCTTCCCGGCTATGAAACCGGAGGGCGGCGAAGAACATGCGGAAAAGCATACACCGAAAACCGAAGAAACCGTTCCCGAAAAAATTGATTTCTCCAAAGTCAAGATTGAACCGCTTTTTGAAGAAACGGTTGATTTTGAAACCTTCAGCAAGTCTGATTTCCGTGCCGTGAAAGTCAAAGATTGTGTCGCTGTAAAAAAGAGCAAAAAATTACTTCAATTCACATTAGATGACGGAACGGGAACCGACCGCATTATTTTGAGCGGTATCCACGCTTTCTATGAACCGGAAGAATTGATTGGGAAAACGGTGATTGCTATCGTCAATCTGCCGCCAAGAAGCATGATGGGCATCGATTCCTGCGGAATGCTTCTTTCTGCAATTCATGAGGAAGAGGGAGAAGAAAAACTTCACTTACTTATTGTGGATGACCATATTCCGGCAGGCGCTAAATTATATTAAAAGAAAAGCACTTACGGGAATTTCCGTGAGTGCTTTTTTTGTGGAAACAGAGGATAGAAATGTTAGAAATACGAACGGGAACTCCCGGTGATGTAAATGCTTTGGCAGCGGTAGAAAAAGAATGTTTTCCTCCGGCGGAAGCGGCGACAAAGGAAATATTACAAAAACGGCTTGCCTGTTACGGCAATCATTTCTGGCTTTTAATGAAAGACGGGAAGCTCATTTCTTTTGTTGACGGTATGGTGACGGATGAGTCTGACTTAAAAGATGAAATGTATGAAAAGGCGGAAATGCATAAGGAAAGCGGACAATGGCAGATGATTTTCGGAGTCAATACAATCCCTGCCGAAAGAAGACGGGGATATGCGGCACAAGTATTGCACCGTGTCATAGCCGATGCAAAGGCACAAGGAAGAAAAGGCCTTGTTTTGACCTGTAAAAAAGCACTGATACCGTATTACGGTAAATTCGGGTTTGAAGAAGAAGGAAAATCAGAATCTGTACACGGACATGTCACATGGTACCAGATGCGTCTTACCTTTTAAAGAGCAATAAAAAAAGAGCGGAGAAAAGTTTCCGTTCTTTTTTTTATGCGTGAGATGGGACGGTTTTCTCGCCGGCCATAGAGGCAGACATTTCAAAGACTTTCCCTTTCATATCCGTCATCATTAAAGCGTCCAGAAGACCGCCGATTTGGTGAGATTCGGAAATACCTGTTTTGCACCAGAGGGCAAAATGCTCACAATTATTGGTAATCAGGTTGTAGTCGGTTTCGCCGAGCCTGCTTTTTGCCCGCGCAACGGTTTCCTCCGGAGTATATAAATGATAGTCTACCGCCTTTAAATATTTCCAAAGCCGGTCTGCCCGTTCGGGATGTTCGGAGAGTTTTTTGAAAGCAGAGTATTCCATATTTTCCGTAGGTGCCCCGTAAGTTTCGGGGAAACAGCAGGTGTAATAAATATCCATGCCGTTCAGAAATGCATCCAGAGAAGCCTCATGGATACAGATTTTAAAATCCTGCGAAGGATCCATATCATAATGAATGACCCGGTCATTTCCGATGTAGACGGCAAAATGTTCAAATCCGATGCGGTGTACACAGATAATATCGCCCGGTCTGGCAGGGATGAGATCTTCTTTTTCAGGTTCTAAGTCAAAAAGATCCCGTATTTTTGAAATGATAAAGTTAAATACAATGAAAAAAGGATACAGGAGCATTGAAAAAATGCGGATAATCCGGGAGAAAACAGGATTTTCTTTACCGGAAAAGAAGCTTGTCAGGAAAGAAAAAATATTCTTTTTCATCAGATTCGGATTCACCTCACAGAATAGGGTAGATAACGGAACGGAAATAAGAATCCAGTTCTTCCGGAGTTTGTTTCATCCGCTGGCGGACCCACCACTGTACCATACCGACAAAGCTGCTGGAAATGTGGTTGAGAAGAAATTCATCGGGAAGATTTTTATTTTTACGATCGGGAGCGGAAAGAAGGAAAGTTTCTACAATCTGGTCGAAGCTGTGTTTGAAATATTTCAAAAAAATGCCGCTGCTTTCGGAAGTAAGCAATTCCCTGACATGGTAGGAGTCGGCCTGTATATGCTGGAGAATATGGCAAAAAACAGGATCGGGAACGCCCGGATCCATGTGACGGTCGCTCGGGAAATCATGGTTTAAGGCGCCGTCCATGATATGTTCGAAAAGCTCGGTGCACATGACATTAAGAAGGTCCTCTTTTGTCCGGAAGTGGGAATAAAATGTGCTCCGCCCGATATTCGCACGGTCGATGATGGTTTGTATGGTAATGCGTGAATAAGATTCCTCCGATAAAAGTTCGCTGAATGCGTCAAAGATAGCGGTTCTCGTTTTTTGCTGTCGTCTGTCCATAAAAGCTCCTGTGAAATATTTCTCAAACAATTTGTTTCTTATTGGCTATATTATCACAGTTTGTCTCAAGTTTAAAGATAGAAATATTATGACTTAAAGTCGGAAATTATTGAATATTCTTTTTTGATGTCATATAATATGGCATATAAAATAGAAAGTCGGTTTATATGATAACGATGAAAAAGACCTTGGCAACCATGATTGCTGCCATCAGTATAAGCGGCACGGCAGTGATGGCTGCGGATACGAAAGAACCGATTACTGAAATACCGAATCCGATTACAGAATACCGCACATATGGGGAAGTTTCTGCGGCATTCGGCTTTTCGCCACTGTACCTGCCCGGGCTGGCAGAATATCAGTACCGGTATATTTCTGCCATCAGCGGAAAGACGGGTGATATCCGTTATGTGAAGGATGACGGAAGTGAAATTACGGTGCGCTCTTCCAGAGCGGGCAGCATGGAGAATATCAGCGGCGTGTATGGCGCCAGCTGGAAAAAAGCGCCGTATCGGAGACATAATGGTATCCGTAGCGGGCATTTCGAAAAATACATGGGCGGCGTACTGGAAAAACGGGCCATATGTATTTTCCGCTTACGCGGAGCACATAACGGAAACTGAATTTTTCAGATTGCTCGCCGACGGCCCTGTGGATATAACGGAGCACTATTTCCGTCCGGCGTCTCCCGTTCATGCGAGTAAGCAAATGGCGCTGTTTTAAACTGCAAAAGGTCGGATAAAATAAAACGCTGATTGTGTTTTTCTGTAGAAGAACCAATCAGCGTTTTTAAATCGGCTTGTTTGAAAATGCAGCATATGCTGTGGTCAAGGAAGTGCCGTCTTTTCCACCGGACGATTTGTAAGAAGGGTGGATGGGAAGCCTTGTTTATACTGGTGATAGCAGTGTTATACCGGTATATGTTCATCGAGGGTTCTGACGGACATGTGCGGAATGATTACAGGGACGCCTGTCTGGTCCTGCTTGATTTCAGCATGGACGCCATATACATCTTTGAGCAGATTTTCCGTAAATACTTCTTCCGGAGAGCCTTGGTTATAGATTCCCCCGTTTCCGTCAAATACGAAGACCCGGTCTCCAAATCGTGCGGCTAAGTTTAAGTCGTGAAGAACAACGATAAACCCTATATGATGATGTCGCGTAATTTCCTTTATTATTTCGCACAGCTCCAATTGCTTTTGTAGATCAAGACTGTTTGTCGGCTCATCCATGAGAAGCACTTTCGGTTTTCGAACAAGTGTCTGTGCGATAGACACTAATTTCTGCTGGCCGCCACTGAGTGAAGAAAATGAGGTCTGTGCCAAATGGCTTATGTGGAGTGTTTCTAATATCTTCATGACGCATGTTGCATCCTCTTTTGTGATATGCCAGTTTAAATAGGGCAGCCGGCCTAAAAGAACTGTCTCAAAAACCGTAAGGTTTAAGGATGAAACTTCTTCCTGTGGCAGATAAGCCATGAGTGCGATTCGTTCTTTTAATGTTATGTTGGTAATGTCCCGGTTCCCGTAAAAGAATCTTCCTGATGGAGAAAGCAGGTGAAAAAGGCATTTCAGGAATGTGGATTTTCCGGCGGCATTGGGGCCTATGATTACGTTGAATTCATTTCTGAATGTAAGAGAGAGATTTTTGAAAACAGGAGATTTTCCCGGATAAGCGAAGGATAAGTTTTTCGTGGTAATCATAGGCTTTTTCTTCCTTGGTTGAAGATGAGGATAATAAAGAAAGGGATTCCTATAAAAGAAGTAATGAGTCCAACCGGGAGAAGTGCTCCGGAAATAAGGATTTTTGAAAGCATGGAGGCCAGAGAAAGGATAAAAGCGCCAAAGAGAGCGGAAACAGGAAGCAGGAAACGCTGGTCTTCCCCGGTGAGTCCTCTTGCAAGATGGGGGGCGACAAGGCCTAAAAATCCGATGGTTCCCACGAAGCAGACTGCTGTTGCTGTGAGCAGTGAGACAAGTATGATGACATGACAGCGCAGCTGGTAAACATCTACTCCCAGGCTCAGTGCTTTCTGGTCATTCAGTGTAAGAGCCGTGAGTTTCCATGAGTGATGGAGAAGAAAGAAAAAGGTGAAAAGAAATACAATGGCAAGAATGACTGTTTTCTCCCAGGTGGATTTTGACAGGCTACCAAAACTCCAGAAGATCAGACTTTGCAATTTATTTTCATCGGCAATATATTGAAGAAACATGGTGAATGCATGAAAAATGAAATTGAGAGCGATGCCGAAAAGAATAATTATATGTCTTTTGCTTTGATGCCAGGCGGAAAAACGATAAATTAGAAAAGAGGCTACCAGGGCGAATAAAAAAGAGTTGGCCGTGACAAGCAGATTTGACGGTATGCCTAGAATATTGATATCCAGAATGATTCCTACTGCGGCGCCGAAAGCGGCTGCTGCAGAAATTCCCAGTGTATAAGGGCTTGCCATAGGATTTCCTAAAATGGTCTGCATTTCACAACCGCAGATGGAAAAACCTGCACCGGCAAGGATCGCCATGCATGCCATCGGGAGGCGGATGTCCCATATTACGGTGTGAAGAGTTATATTTTCATCGCCTGCAAGAGCTGATAAAATCGCTGAGAGTGAAATTGTAGTAGACCCTATGACAACATTCAGAAAAAAGCAGAGAAGAGTGCCTGCAATAAGGGCAGTAAGAGCAACTGTTTTCTTTCTGACGATCTGGCGGTATATAAAAACAGCTTTTTCTACGGAGGCTATTCCATTTTGATTTTCCATATGCCATCCGTCCTTTTTATCAGCATGAATCTGTCGTAAAATTCATCGAGTTGTTTTTCCGGATCAAGAGATTGGAATGCTTCCGGGTAGAATGATTTAGCAAAACACTGTACCGGGTAGAAGAGGAACGGTGTACGGTTAAGTTCATGATGAAATTCATAGACTTCTTTATTTTTAACGGCCTTAATATTCTGCCAGCCCGGACGTAAAAGGATATTGAAACGATTCGGCTGCGGTGCCTGTAAATCAAACCCCATGCCCATCCGACTGCAGTCGGAAAGGATAATGAAATCAGGGTCAGCGTTGATTACAAATTCCGGATCAAGCATAACTCCGCCTTTCATGGATTTTCCGGCAGCATGATCTGCCAGGTTGTCTCCGCCGGCATAGTTAATAAGGGCACCCCATCCGGATGTCTTGCTTGTTTTAGATGGACCGTACACTTCGGCGGTGCCTGATTTTTCATAGTAAACAAGAGGTTTGCTTCTTTTTACGTTGGCAAGTCCGTCTTTGACTACTTTAAACTGTTTATCCAAAAATGCATTTACCTCTGCCGCTTTTTCCTCTTCATTGAAAATCTTACCCATCAGCGTATATGTTTCCTGGGCAGAGCGGTCTACATTTTGGGGGACATCTACCAGCACAAGGGCAATACCGGCTTTCGTGAGTTGCGGTTCTATATCCAATGCATGGAGGTGAGCCTGCATGGCGGAGTTGACGATGAGAACGTCCGGCTTTTTGGCAAGAATGGCCTCCAAATCGAAGGGAGCATTGTGTGGAGAAATAACAGTCCATCTGTCTTTCCATTGTGGGAATTTGGCTTCATATACGTTATCATAACTCCATTTGCCGCCGGAATCACCGACACCAACCAGCATTTCAAAAGCTGCTTCTCCTTTGAGGGGAATAATAAAGTTAATCAGGTCAAAGGTGCTGAGGGCGTAGGTTTTAACAGTTTTGGGAAGAGTTACGTTTCGGCCGGTGGCATCTGTGATAGTGATGGACATATCTTTTTTGGGGGATACCGGTTGGAACAGGTTGCTACAGCCGGCAAAGATGATGACTGCTGCCATGGAAAGGATACAGAAGAAGAATTTTGTACTGCGCATGTGATCAACCTCCTAGAATCGATACTGGTAAGAAACGCTGTAATTGGTACCTGGCATTCGGAAGCCGCGGCTTTCTTCATAGTAACGGTTAAAAATATTGTTGACTGCCAGGCTTATCAGATGTGAACCCTTTTCATAAGAGAAGGTCGCATCGGCTATGGTATAAGATGGAAGGGCAGAAGAGGGATCTTCTGCTTTTGCCTTTCCTATAAAGCGGAGGTTAAGAGCACTGCGGAATCCATGGAAATTGTTATAATAGATTCCTGATTTGAAAGTGGACTCCGGCAGATTTCTCAGCGCCGCATTCATACGGTCGCCTTCCTTTTTAGATTTCTGATAAGTGTATCCGGCGGTAAGCGACCAGTTTTCATTCAGCTGGTAACTGCCCATGATTTCGATGCCTCTTACTTTGACATTATCTATATTGTAAACAATGGGCGGTTTTAAATGGGCTTTCCCGAAGGAAATATTCAGATAATCATCAATGTCATATCAAAGAAGAGGGGCTCGGCTCCCTGTACCCATCCGCCGCTGAAAGCAGATAAGATACTTAATGCCAGTAAAGTTTTTTCAATGTGAAGTCCTTCTTGTAAAATGAAAATGACAAATTAGAAAATAAAAGTAATATACATTGAAATTATTATAAATAAATGATAATATAAAGTCAATATATGCGAATGATTTCTATTGGTTAGTTGTAATAAGTGCTGTACCAGAATACGTGGTACAAAAAGTGCAAGATTGGATCAACAGACTTCCGCGGCGTCTACTTGGCTATCACACACCAGAAGAGCTTTTCAAGGAGCAGATTGCTCGACTTTTATCCGCTACATAATTTTTCTGAGTGACTGTCCGATTTGATATTGCAATTTAGTAATGATTTCTATTTGCCTTAAGGAGGAAGAATGGAATTAAAAGAAATAGGGAAAATACACAGTCCTTACAAAACAGTAAAAGAAGCGCCGCGGCAGGGAAAGCTTTCTGATAAATCTTGTGAGATTGAGATCTTTCTGGCTTATGAAGCAGCACTGCTTCATGCGGATGAAGGGAGATATTATGTGGTTTTATATTTTGCCCACGAAGCTGACCGCACGGCCCTGCAAACAGTGCCGCCCTGGGCAAAGGAACCTTACGGCGTATTTGCCAGCCGTTCGCCGCACCGGCCGAATCCCATCAATTTATGCGTGGTCAAGCTGGTAAGGCGGGAAAAGAACAGGCTTTTTGTAATCGGGCTGGATGCCGTTGACGGAAGCAGCCTGATTGACATAAAACCCTATGTGAAAGAACTGGATGAAGCGGAAGCGTAGGCAATAAAAACAGACACTGCGGAAAAATAATTTCATCGCGGTGTCTGTTTTTATTGCCTATACAAGCAAGTGATACAGCTTATTCAAAAAAATGCGGTGCATGCTTTGACCAGATATTCGGTATCTTTGGCACCGGCAGTTTCGTAAGAAGAATGCATCGCCAGTTGGGGCAGGCCTATATCTACCGTAGGAACGGCTACTTTGGTGTTGGAAATATTTCCCAAGGTAGAGCCGCCGGGAATATCACTTCTGTTCGTATAGGTTTGGACCGGTACATCCGCTTTAAGGCATAAGTCGCGGAATACGGCGGCAGAATACCCGTCAGTCGAATATTTTTGTGAAGCATTAAATTTGATGATGATACCGCCGTTCAAGACAGGTGCATTGACAGGATCGGCATATTCACCGTGGTTCGGGTGAACGGCATGACCGTTATCTGCAGAAATCATGAAACTTTTGGCAAGCATGACCTGTATTTCATCGTAGCTTCGGCCCAAAGAAAGAGCAAGGCGGGAAATAGTATTTGTAAGGAATGTAGAGCCTGCACCCTGGGCGGTTCCGCTGCCCACTTCTTCGTTATCAAAGAGGGCATAGACGGAAATGTCTTTTTGTTTTTTGCCGTTGGTAAATCCGCGGAATGTGGCAAAAGCACATTGCAAATCATCAAGACGGGGCGATGAGATAAATTCGTGCCGCGGCCCCCAAAGAATACCGGGTGCGCAGGAATAAAGAAATATATCATGCCCGAGAATATCGGCAGCTTTGACTTTTGCCGCCTGTGCAAGAGTTTCCATGAAATCTGCCGCTCCGTCCGTGGAGTAAAGGGGCAATAAATCATTCTGGATATTCCAGGCATGTCCGCTGTTGACGGCCCTGTCCATGTGAATGGCCACGGAAGGAATCAAAAGCGTCGGATGGTCAAGAGATACCAGCTTGGAAATAATTTGCCCGTTATCTTTTACAAACAGACGTCCTGCTGCGGAAAGAGGGCGGTCAAGCCAGGTGCTCATAATCATTCCGCCGTAGCCTTCTACATTGATACGGGTGTATTTGCCGTCCCGCATCTCAGGATTTTCTTTAATCTTGAAAGTAGGCGAATCACAGTGTGCGGCAGTGATTTTAAAAGCATTGCCTCCGTCTTCGGGAACGGAAAAGGCAATCAGGGCGGAACCGTTTCTTGTGACTACATATTTTCCGCCCCGCTTAATTTGCCAGGAATCTTCTTCACGGATTTCCGTGAATCCCGCATAGAGAAGGGCTGCTTTGATATGACGGACCACATGAAAAACGGAAGGGGATTTACTGATAAAGTGCAGTAAATCCCGATTGGTTTCTTCAAAAGATATATCCATATTATTTTACTTTATTGACTTTTCTCTGGTAAACAGCTTCTGCCATACGGGCCCGTTCGCGAATGACGGGGTTCGTGGAATTGACGGAGGCGGGAGAGAAGTTACTCTTGTAATGCAGTTTTTTAGTGGATTTTTCCATTTCCTTTACTTGGATAGTGCCTGCGGTTCTGTCATATACATAGGTATAGGTGCAGGTGCCATCCGCTAATTTTTCAACCGCTACAAATTCGAGAATTTCATGGCCGTCAGTGGTCTTTTTGTAACTGGTCTCGTCCAAGTCTATCGTAAGAACGTCATTATATTTCCATATTTTTTCTGCGGAGACGGATAATGTCATCGAAGAAAATGCGGCAGCAAGGCTGAGGGCAATAAGTAATTTTCGCATAGGTTTCACTCTCTTTCTTATTCCGAACGGATAGAAATAATCAATTTTAAAACTGTCTGTATTATATCACATTTTTAAAACAGGCCGTTTCCGCCGTTTGACGGTGCGGAAGGCAGACAGTAGAATGAAAACAAAAACGAAAGAGCAGGCGTTTATATGAATTACAGATGTATTATTCAGTATGACGGAACAAATTATGAAGGCTGGCAAAAACAAAACCGTACAGAGGAAACCGTTCAGGGAAAATTTGAAAAAGCTCTTCTGAAAGTGACGGGTGAGGAAGTAGCCGTAATCGGTGCGGGAAGAACGGACAGCGGAGTTCATTCATCGGGACAGACTGCTAATTTTCATTTGAAAACACCGTGGGAGTGTCATGATTTGGAAACGGCATTGAATGAAGAACTTCCCGATGCTGTCAATATAGAAAAATTGGAAAAAACGGATGACAGATTTCACAGTCGCTTTGATGCGGTGCGAAAGAAATACCGTTACCGTATACGCACAGGTCCGCACAAAAATGTTTTCGAACGCCGTTTTGTCTGGCAATACGGCAAGCCCCTCGATACGGAAGCAATGAAAAAAGGGGCCGCTTATCTGGCCGGAAGGCATGACTTTACTGCTTTTTGCGGAAACAAGAAAATGAAGAAGTCAAAAGTAAGAACGGTTGAGTCGGTAACCATAGAAACAAAGGGTGATGAGATGTCGATTATTTTTGTGGGAGACGGTTTTTTGCAGGGAATGGTGAGAATCATGACAGGCACTCTTGTCGAAATCGGCGAGGGAAAAAGAAAGGCGGAAGACATTCCTCTTATTTTTACATCTTTAAGTAGAGAACGGGCAGGCTTTACGGCACCGCCGCAGGGATTGATTTTAGAATCTGTTTCGTATGACAAGTGAAAAAACGCCCGGATTCATGTGGTTTACACGGATTCGGGCGTTTCATTCGTGTGATATAATTAAGGCGTAAAATAAAAGAAAAGCAGGTCTTAAAATGACTTGCCCGAGAAAAATAAAACGGGAGGAAAATTGATGAGTCCCATCCGAATGATTGCCATTGATCTTGATGATACATTACTCCATGATGATATTTCCGTTTCTTCTTACACGAAAGATACACTCCGACGTGTCATGGAAAAGGGGATTCCCGTCGTGATTGCCACAGGTCGTATGTTTCAGGCGGCACGACCGTGGGGAAAAGAAATCGGTCTGGGTGATGTGCCCATGATTTGTTATACTGGAGCCCTTGTGGGAATGTGCCGGAGCGGCCGGATTTTGGAGCATGTGACAATGGATCTCGAACTGGCCCGGGATATATTGGAAACAGGCCGCACCCATGGCTGGTATATGCATACCTATATCGATGATGAAGTCTATATGCCGTTCCGTGATGAGCGGACAGATATTTATGAAAAACAATGCGGCATTACTGCCCATATTGCAGGAGAAAAATTTTGGAAACCGGAAAAGGCGCCCACAAAAATTCTTGTCTTTGATTACGATACGGCGGTAATGAAAGAAGCAGAGGAAATTCTGAAAAAGAAATACGGGGAAGTAACGAATCAGGTAAAATCCAAGCCGGAATTTTTTGAAATGAATACCCGGGGAATTTCAAAAGGCACGGCCTTAAAAGAGCTTTGCCGGAAATGGAATATTCCCACGGAAACATTGATGACTATCGGGAACGGCCATAATGATATTTCCATGTTTGATTTGACACCTTGGTCCTTTGCCGTTGCAAATGCTCATGACTCGGCAAAAGAAGCGGCCCGGTTCATGACCGACTCCAACAATGATGACGGAGCTGCAAGAGCTATTGAAAAATATGTATTGGAGGGATAACCGTTGGAACGATTTCGTTTTGTCATTATCACAGGAATGAGCGGCGCAGGGAAGACAAACTTTTTACAAAAGCTGGAAGATATGGGGTATTATTGTGTGGACAATCTACCCCCTGTTTTGATTGCCCGGTTTGCCGACCTTTGCTGGAAGAGTACATCGAATACCCGTCATGTCGCAGTGGTTACGGATATACGGGGCGGTTCATTTTTTGACGCTCTGCCGCAGGCATTAAATGAATTAAAGAGAAGGGGAATTCCCCACGAAGTCGTATTTCTTGAAGCCTCTGACGAAGCTTTGGTCAGACGTTATATGGAAACACGGCGGCAACATCCTCTGGCGAAAACGATGCGTATTCAAGAGGGGATACAGGCGGAACGGAAAGTTTTGGCCGGCGTGCGCACACAGTCGGATATTATCATTGACACGACAGCCATGAAAACAGAGGAGCTACAGGAATATCTTCCCAGCCGTTTCGGTGCAGTCGATAAAAAACGGGAAATGCAGATTACCCTGTTTTCTTTCGGTTTTAAATATGGAATTCCTATCGATGCCGATATGGTCATAGACGTCCGCTTTTTAAAAAATCCCTTTTATATAGAAAAATATAAACATTGGACAGGTCGTGTTCCCGAAGTGGCCCGGTATATTTCCGAATCGCCGGTAACTGAAAAATTTTTGGATAAACTTTATGATTTTATGGATTTTACGGTCGATCATTTCCGTGATGCCGGAAAAACCCAATTTACCATTGCTATCGGATGTACAGGCGGAATGCACCGTTCGGTTTTTGTGACGGAAACATTGGGGAATCATCTGAAGGAACAACATACCCATGTCAATGTGGAACACAGAGATTTGCACAGAAACCGTATCGAAAAAGACGTGGATGACCTGGCGGAGGATAAAAAATGAAATTACTTCTCCAATGGCTGTATCCCGGACTGAATATAAAAAGATGGCTTCTTCTCTTTTCTTTAGGTCTTATGGTGGTTGCCTTCGGCGTTGCTCTGATTATGAACTATCAGGTTTTCGGGCAGGTGGAAGAGGAAATATTACGTCTTCTCTACGTGTTTACCGGAACTTATGATTATGCTTTTCTGGCAACGGCAGGAACCGGTCTGATTGTTGCCGGGATTATAGTCATGCTTTATGCTCTCCGAAAACTGGTGAAACGGTTCTTTGCGCTTGTGGCACCAGATGAAGAGGAAGTATCCAAACAAATTGCTTCCCGTATAGAATTATCCCGCGGCGTTCGCATTGTGGCTATCGGCGGCGGTCACGGACTGTCCATGCTTTTGAAGGGATTAAAGCAGAAAACGTCCAATATTTCCGCCATTGTTACCGTTGCCGATGACGGCGGTTCTTCCGGCCGTTTGAGGGAGGAAATGGATATCATAGCTCCTGGCGATTTGCGGAATTGCCTTGTAGCTCTGGCGGATAAGGATACTGCACTGGAGCAGCTGTTCCAGTACCGCTTCGGCGGAGAGGGGGAGCTTTCGGGTCATAGCCTGGGCAATCTTTTTCTCGCCGCTTTGATTAAAGAATTCGGTAATGCCCAAAATGCCTTGGAAGCAGCAAGCACGGTTTTAAATATCCGCGGTAAGGTCATGCCCGCCACAGCGGAACGAATCCGTCTTCTTGCCAAAATGTCGGACGGTAAAGAAATCGAAGGGGAATCGGAAATTGCAGCTTACGGAGAAAGAAGAAAAACAAAAATTCTCCGTATGTCTATGATTCCTGAAGCACCGATTGCGGTGGGAGATGCGTTAGAAGCGATTCGTCATGCCGATTTAATTACCTTGGGACCGGGAAGTTTATACACCAGTGTTTTGCCCGATTTGCTTGTACCTGAAATTTTACAGGCCATTAAAGAAAGTAATGCACCTTGTCTTTATATTTGCAATGTGATGACGCAGCCCGGGGAAACGGAGGGATATACCGTTTCCGACCACGTGAAAGCATTGATTGAGCATGTCGGTAAAAATGTAATTGATTATGTTTTGGTCAATAATGCCCGTCCGACACGGGAAATACTGAAAAAATATGAAGAGGCGGGAGAATTTCCCGTAAAAATCGACGCGAAGCAAGTGGAAGAGACAGGTGTCATTATGATAAAATCCAATCTTTTGGGAGAAGAACGGGGAGCTTCCCACAACAGCCTTGTTTTGGCTGAGAATATTATCCGTATATCCAATTTATTGAAAACAAATATAAATCCCGAAGCATTGGCGGAATATTTGAGGAGGAAACAGTAATGTCTTTTACGGAACAAGTCAAGAATGAACTGGCTCGTGTTCCCAGAGAAGATAAAGAGAGCCGGACAGGAGAATTACTTGCCTTACTCCGCATGAGCAGTTCTCTGATTACCGGCGGAAAAGGGAAAAGGGGACTTGAATTTTCTACGGGGAACAGTGCTGTTGCCAGAAGAGTTCTCGTATGTCTGAAAAAAGATTTCGGACTGGACCTTTCCGCCATGGTCAGGCAGGGACGCCAGCTTAGGAAGAAAAATGTATATACTCTGGTGGTTCATCCGTCTGAAAAAGGACTACAATTTCTATCAGATATGGACATGGATCCATTGGCCAATATCAGAGATACAGAACGGCTGGTATCCGCAGAGGCAAAGAGAGCATATCTGGCAGGTGCTTTTTTAGGAGGCGGAACGGTCAGCCGTCCCCAAGGGGATTACCATCTGGAAATGGTGACACGGTCAATCCGGTTTGCCCGGGAAATCATTAAAATTATGCGCGGTTTCGGTATGAATGCCCGTATGACAGAACGGAAAAATGACTATATCGTGTATGTCAAGGACGGCGATGATGTCAGCTCGTTCCTGCAAATTTCCGGTGCTTCACAAAGTTATATGGATTTTGAAAGTGTCCGGGTCGTAAAAGAAATGAGAAACCGGGTCAACCGCCAGGTTAATTGTGAAACCGCGAATCTGCAGAAATCCGTAAATGCTGCCGTTCGTCAGACTCAACATGTACAGTCACTGTTGCAACTGAAGACATTATCCCAGTTGTCCCCGGCCATTCGTGAAGCCTGCGAGGTACGTCTTAAATATCCCAATGCGTCTTTGTCGGAATTGGCGGAAATTTGCGGAATTACCAAGTCAGGGCTTGCACACAGATACAAAAAAATTGCTGATATGGTCGATATTTCTCACGGAAAGAAAAAGAGGAGAAAATAAATGAATATAAAAAAATGGCTGACCGTTGCGATGACGGCTGTAGGGGCGGTCGGTACGGCATCGGCTTCACCTCTGGATCTCAATTATGAAGAAATGGCACTCAACCGGATTAAAGAAGAAGGAACTTTGATTTTATCGGATTGCCCCGAATATGTAAAAGTCCATGGCATTTTGGCGGAGGGGACTGTTGCCAAAGGGCAGGGGAGGATTTATTATTACCATGTCAATGAAACAGGCAAACCTGCCCGGCTTGTCACCTATGGAGTCAGTGATAAAAAGTCAAAAATAAAGGTAACAAGAACTCTGCGCGGTATACCGAGTACCGACTATATCACGACAGGAAAAAGCTTGTCTTTCCGTGAAGTGACGGCAGCAAGACAGAAAACAGAAGAATTTATTTTGGCTCAAAATAAAAAGGTGATTCTTTTTGAAGATAATAAAGAGGGGATACGTCCCGATGATTTGGTGAGCGGTATTGTGGAAGTGGCAACCGATTATCCCGTAAAATTCGGTGTCGCTCTTGTTTCTGCAGACGGAAATCTCCAAGATAATTTAGATAAAGCGGAACCGTTACCGCCGGATGAGCATGAAATGAGAGGCACATTTCCGAAAGACGTATATTTCGAAAATCAAATGTGGGATATAAGCTCCGGACCCCGGGAAATTAATGTGGGCAGTAACGAAAGCAAGACATCTTTCTTTATTACGGGGAAGGATGAGCTGAATTATGTACCGAGAGAAAATACGGGGAATTATGGAATTACCTGCCATCTGACCATTCACAGCAAGGGAACGGGACTTTACGATTTGTACATTAATCCTATGGGCGGAACTTTTCAGGGAACCCTTGAAATAGGGCAGGTTAAAAAAGTACTTCAAGTGTACAGGACAGAAAAAGTAGGAAACAAATGGTTTGGTCATGAAACGATAGAAGACTATATGAAACTCGGTACATGGGAAGCGGGAAAAGACTTGTTTATCCGTTTCATTCCGCCGGGAGCCTGCTATTTCCCTATACGATTATTACTTGTTCCCCATCAGAAATAAGGTGATGAAATGAAATTTATTCAATTCCGTATCGGTGATATGGTACAAATGAAAAAGAAACATCCCTGCGGTTCCGATACCTGGGAAGTGCTCCAGCTGGGAGCCGACATGCGAGTGAAATGCTGCGGCTGCAGTCATATCGTTTTAATTCCCCGCCCCAAATTTTTGAAAGGGGTCAAGAAAGTACTGAACAGAGATGTAACGGAAAAAGTGGAACTTGTCAGTAGGGAAGAATAAAACAGGTGGACAATATAAGGATAAAAATGATATAATCGATAAACACAAGTAATAAGATTCGGACGTACTGTATGCTTGACAATATCATGACCGGTGTGTATAATTACTCTTGTCACTGAACGTGCTAGCATAGCTCAGTTGGTAGAGCAGCTGATTTGTAATCAGCAGGTCGTAGGTTCGAGTCCTATTGCTAGCTCCATGTGGGCGGATTCCCGAGTGGTTAAAGGGAGCAGACTGTAAATCTGCCGGCTTTGCCTTCATAGGTTCGAATCCTATTCCGCCCACCAAATGACGCGGGGTGGAGCAGTTGGTAGCTCGTCGGGCTCATAACCCGAAGGTCGCAGGTTCAAGTCCTGCCCCCGCAACCATGTTAATTATTTCACTTTATATAGAATTGCTGATATAGCTCAGTCGGTAGAGCGTATCCTTGGTAAGGATAAGGTCACCAGTTCAATCCTGGTTATCAGCTCCATGGCGGCTTAGCTCAGTTGGCTAGAGCAAACGGTTCATACCCGTTGTGTCCGGAGTTCAAATCTCTGAGCCGCCACCAAAAAACCTTCGTAACGGAGGTTTTTTTATTACCCTTCTATCCGAATAGTAGGTAAGTGACATATATATAATGAAAAATAAAAGATGAAATTAATGGAAACACTGATAATTTGTTGTCTGTTATTGACTTTTTATGTATAATAAGAAAAGCATAAATTCTTTTTTTATAAGGAGAGAAGAAATGGCAAAAGCACATTACGAAAGAACAAAACCCCATTGCAACATCGGCACCAT
>UQJW01000014.1 GCA_900541485.1 uncultured Dialister sp. | reverse complement strand
TAGAATGAAACAGGCAATTTACTTTTCAATGTACCGTCTGCAGAAAATAAAAAATCCGCAAGAAAATTCTCACGGATTTTTTTACAGTCTCATCAGATTTTATGCGCGTTCAAACATATCTAAGAGTTCGGAAACACCTTTTTTCCCGAAATGTACATCTTTCTCATCAATAATCAAACATGGAACGCTCATAATATTATATTTGTCCTTCAATTCCGGATAATACTGCAAATCATAGACATTGACCGTTACATTCTTATTGTCGGCGCCAATTCTTTGTGCTGCAGCCACTAAGTCCGGACACATTGTGCAGGATAATGAAACTACAATTTGTACCCGAAGTTTTTTATCCAGTGCATCAATTCTCTTTTGAAGTTCTTCTCCTACATCCTGCCCGGGGCCTGCCGCGTTGTACATCGCTAAAATGAAAGAATTGAACTCATGTCCGCCCGGAACGCCATGGAAATAAAGTCCTCTTTCTGTTCCGTCAGCATTACAGATGGAAATGGTATGTTTATTTTCTTCATTTGTTGCGGGTACAAACTCAGCTTCCACCTTGTCGGAAAGAGAAGCCAATTCACTGATTACCTTCTTATTTTCTTCCGTCACCTTGCTGTCATCCGTATACAAACGAAGAATGACTTTGTTCTCAAAACGATTCAGAACCGGCACCAATGCCTGCCTGGTCGCATCATCAAGGAATGAAGAGGAATCTGCCTGAGGTGCTGCTTTTGCTTCTTCACCGGCATTTTTCTTTGTGACTGCCACATACTCTCTCTTAATTCCCAATTTTCTGTAGAGCTGTCCCAAATATTTTTCCATGGAAGTCGCGGCAATCGCACCGTCAGAAACCGCGGTTACAACCTGGCGCAGATTCTTGACACAAATATCGCCTGCCGCATAGACACCGTCTATATTGGTCTTCTGGTCTTTATCCGTCACAATATAACCCTGAGGAGTAAGCTCAAGCTGGTCCTTTACAAGGCCGTTTTCGGGCGCATAGCCGACAAAAACAAAGACGCCGCAGTAATCTCCGTCAGGAGCTTTATAGTGGGATTCCTCACCGGTTTCCCTGTTTTTCAATACCACTTCCTGTATGGAATTTTCTCCGATGATTTTGGTAATTTCCGTATTAAAGCGGATTTCTACCTTGGGATGTTCTTTTAATTCATCCACTTCCGCATTTTCAATGGAGAACTGATCTCTCCGGACAATCATGATAATCTTTTTTGCATAGCGGGTCAGGAAAAGAGCTTCTTCGACAGCTGCATAGCCGCCGCCTACGACAAATACATCCTTTCCTGTAAAGAATTCTCCGTCACAGGTAGCACAATAAGCCACACCATGTCCGCGGAATTCTTTTTCCCCGTCAAATCCTGCAAGCCTCGGGTAAGCTCCGGTCGCATAGATAATTCCGGTCGTCTTGAAATCGCCGCGCCCGGTATGCACGATTTTATAATCGCCTTCCAATTCAAGTCCCGTGACTTCGGTAATCATAAATTCGGCACCGAAATTTTCTGCCTGACGGCGCATTTGACTTGTCAGATTTTCTCCGTCGGTCATCAAAATTCCCGGATAATTCACCACTTCTGATGTAATGGTAATTTGTCCGCCGATTTTTTCTTTTTCGATTACCAAAACACGGAAACGGGCTCTGGCCATATAAATAGCGGCGGAAAGCCCTGCAGGACCTCCGCCGACTATTATGGCATCATACATTTTTCCCATGATGCCGTCTCCTATTAAAGCTTTCCTACTAAATCAAAGGACGGCTTCAGTGTTTCTTCACCGGGCTGCCATTTTGCCGGGCAAACCTGGTCGCCATGTTCATGAACAAACTTAGCGGCTCTTACCTTACGGAGCAGTTCGTCCGCATTACGGCCTATATTGCCTGCACTGACTTCATACAGAACCACTTCGCCTTCCGGATTGATAACGAAAGTACCGCGTTCTGTCATACCTTCACTGTCAATGTATACATCCAAATCCTTTGCTAAGGTACCGGTCGGATCCCCTACCATTGTGTACTGTACCTTTCCGATTCTTTCGGAGCTTTCATGCCATGCTTTATGTACGAAATGGCTGTCGCAGGATACGGAATAAATCTCACAGCCTTCTTTCTGGAATTCGTCATATTTATTCTGGAGATCTTCCAATTCAGTGGGGCAAACAAAAGTGAAGTCAGCGGGATAGAAGAAAAGGACACTCCATTTCCCTGCCAGGTCCTTGTCAGAAACCTTTACAAATTCGCCCTGCTTGTAAGCATCTAAATTAAATTCATTTACTTTTTTACCAATTAAAGACATAATATTACCTCCTATAAAAACTAATTTTATATAGAATCTTTTAACTGCATTCAGTATATCAATTATATCTATAAATGTCAATATAGAAATCCATAAATTATATTTTTTCAAAGATTAAAGTAAAGATATTTTTATTTTATTTTAAATTTTCTATATGATATAAACTTTTTTTATTTCTCTACATTTCCTGCCACTATACCGATAAAAATGAGTGCTGCCCCCACCCACTGGTACACGCCGACAGGCTCATGAAGTACGAAAAAAGACATCAAAAGTGCCGTAGGAAGCTCGGAGGCTGTCAATATGCTCCCCAGCCCCGGTCCTATTTTAGGAATTCCCACAGAAAACAGAAATGGCGGAACTACGATTCCGAAAAGTCCGAGGAGTATGCCGTAAGGCATTACAGAAAGGAACAAATCCGCATCTGTCAGAAATACAGGCGGTAAATAAAAGAAAATAACCGCTGCTGCACCGACAGACATCATGGCACTTTTAAAAACAGGCGATATCCCGAGTCCTACAACACCACTCGCCAAAATGACAAGAGAATAGCTCACCGCAGAAAGAGCACCCCAGAAAACACCGACAGGAAAAGAAAGACCCCGTCCGATTTCCAGTCCGGAAGCTAAAACGGATCCGGCAAGAAGAATGAGAATCGATACTGTCTTACGGCATCCCGGAATTTTCTTAAAAAAGAGAATATCAAATATAGTGCCGATCCATACAAACTGGAAAAGAAAAATAATAGCCAGAGATGCGTCCAGCGTTTCCAATGCCCGGTAATAAAAAATAGAAGTCAATCCCATGGGCAGTCCCGAGAAAATAAGCACCGCCATTTTTTTCAGACTGATTGTCTCCGGTCTCCATTTCCATGCAACGAGCCAGAAAAGAGCCATCCCCCAAAACCCCTGACTCCCCGACACATGAGAAAGTGTAAAACCTGCTTCATAGGCCAGCTTTACAATGGTGGATAAAATCCCGTAGCTACAGCCGCCTAAAAAAACAAGAAATGCATAATATCCCGATGACATATCCTTCTCCAATAAAATACGCCGCATAATACAAAATGTACTATGTGGCGAAAATAGAAATCTCTATAAAAATCCACAACCGGAAGCTCTCCGGTTTTAAAATGCAATTTAAATTGATTATAGTTTTTTTAATTTTTATGTCAAGCCTGCTTTGACGCACGCTCCACTCCGATTTTTTCTCAAAGTCTCCTCTTATTTCCCGGTAATGATTTATAATAGAAACAAATATAAAACAAGGGGAGAAAAATATCATGAGCCTGCACTTTATTTTCGGTCCTGCCGGCACGGGAAAAACAGTCCGGTGCTGTGAAGAAATCCGTGACTATATGACCGGCGGAAAAGAACGTTCCGCCTTTCTTCTGGTCCCCGATCAGGAAACGTATACCGCAGAGCGTATGCTGGCAGGCATATTTCCCGGAAAAGGATTTATGAATGTAACGGTTTGCGGATTTTCCCGTCTCGCTTACCGGATATTTCAAGAGCTCCGCTCTCCTGTCCGTGATGCCCTTTCTCCCTTAGGACAACAACTGGTAGTAAGCCATATCATGAATGATCACCGGGAAGAACTGCAAATACTTGCAAGAAGTGCTTCCCAGCCTCATTTTGCAGACCGGTTGGTACAACTGTTTCACCGGTTGGATATGTTCTGCGTATCCGAAGCGGACCTGGAAGCAGCCGCCTCGCAAGAAGAAAACACACCGTTAGGAAAAAAACTGTCCGATTTAGCGCTGCTTTATAAAAACTACCATTCTTTTCTCCGTGAACGTTTTTCTTATGAAGGAAGCCTTTTTGATCTTCTCGCTCGGGAAATCCCCCGTTCGGATATGCTCCGTCATTCCCGCATATGGATTGACGGTTTCAATGGAATGGCTCCACAAAAAATTAATATCGTATCCGCTCTGGTACGGACAGCCGAGCAGGTTACCTTTACTTTGCAAATGCCTGCCCCGGATAGTGAAAACGACTGCGAAATTTTTGCACAGCCCGACCGTTTATACCGCATGCTTTTGGAAAATATAGGACAGGCAGAATCGGTTACACTATCGAAATATCACCGTTACCATTGCCCGAGGATTTTATCTGTCGCGGCCGAATATTTTCAATCCCCCTCGGAAAATTGTTCGCTTCCGGTTGCACAATCCGTCACTCCCGAAAAAGGCGTCCACCTTATTTCCGCACCGGACAGAAACGGTGAAGCCGATTTCATTTCACGCCGGATTCTGACTTTAGTCCGCGATAAAGGTTTACGCTGGCGGGATATTCTTGTTCTTTTACGCACCACCGACCACTATACCGACGCACTGGAAAGAGCTTTTTTGAAGTATAAAATCCCCGGATTTATTGACAAGAAACAGCCTGTCAATAATCACCCCCTTATCATGCTAATCGACAGCATGCTGCGGTTTCTTTCCGCTGAAATGAGTGGTAAAAATAAAGGATTTCAAAGAAATACTGTTTTCCGGCTGCTGAAAACAAATATGCTTCCCTCTTTCACCACCTCTGAAATCGACAGGCTCGAAAATTATACCCTGAAATATAATATACGGTACAGCACATGGCAAAAACCATGGGCATTCCGTGACTACAGAAGCCCCGACGATAAACCGGGCACTCTTACGGAAAAAGAAGAAAAGATGCAGAAAGACGCCGATTTATGGCGGAAAAAAGTGGTGGCCCTCTTGAACCCCCTGCGGGACCGTTGGAAAACAGCGGCTACAGCCAAAGAAAAATGCACCGTTTTATATGAATGGCTCATTGAGCAAAAAGTTCCGCAGACGCTCGCCGCATGGGATGATGAAGAATACGAAAAAACAAAAAGCCGTCCCCATAATCAGGTCTGGAAAAAAATCATATCCCTTTTTGAGGAAGCCGTTCATGCATCGGGAAATGAAACAATGTCTGATAAAACATTCTTCCTCATGATGAAAGACGGAATTTCATCTCTCACCTACTCCATGATTCCGCCTACTCTGGACCACGTGACGGTCACTTCTATGGACAGAGGCTACGCTGCTGAAGCAAAGGTGGTTTTTATTCCCGGACTTTTAGAAGGAGAATTCCCTCAAAAAATTGATGATACCGGATTTTTTACAGAAGCAGAAAAACAAAACCTGTGGAGTCACTCAAAAATCAATTTGGGCGACAACTTACTGCAATTAATCGGACAGGAACAATTTTATACCTACCTGGCCCTCACACGGGCATCCGATGCTCTTTACCTGTCCTGTCCCGAATCTGCAGATGACGGCAGTCAGGGAGAACCGTCTTTTCTTTTCACCCGCTTGAAAGACCGGGGTTTCTATACGGAATATACCCGTTCCCTTTCTCCCTCTCCTACGGAAGACGACTCTTCTTTCTTTACCAATCCCGACCAGGCACTTTCTCTGCTGCCTCTCATTCTCCAAGAAGGTGTTCCGCCGGAAAACAGCCGCTGGACCGCTCTGAGAAATTGGGCAAGAAAAGAAAACCTCCCTCTTTTGCAAAGTAAATTAGCAGGCCTGTATTATCAGAACACGGCAACCGCCCTCACCAAAGAAGAAGCACGAAAACTTTTTATGCCTCACGGTCGTTTTTTCGGCTCTGTCACCAGGCTGCAAAACTACAGAACCTGTCCTTACCAGTATTTCCTCCAGTACGGTCTCGGTATTGAAGAAAGAAAAACCGGGGACGTCGATCCTTTAGATTACGGAAATTATTTGCATGCCGGCCTTCATAAATTCGGAGATCGTCTTAAAAAGGAAAATCTCCAATGGCGGGATGCAGGCGACAAGGATATCGAAAATCTTTCAAAAGAAATTACCGAAGAACTTGTCCCCCGTATAAAAGCAGGTGCTCTCGGTTCCGACATTTCTCTCAGGTACACAAAGAGAGTATTAGACCGCACCTTTGAAGACGCCCTGAAACGATTCCGCCGGTGGAGTCGTCAAAGCGGTTTTGACACTATAGATTTGGAACGTCCTTTCACGGTAAGAATTTCAGCCAGTCCGCACGATTCCTTTACACTCATCGGAAGAATCGACAGAGTAGACTCGGACGGAAAACATGTTGTCGTATCCGACTACAAAACGGGAAGTCCTACCGTAAACCTGAGCGATATATTAAACGGTACCTCTCTGCAACTCATCACATATTTATTGGCCCTGTCAAAAGATGAAGAAACAAAAGATCTGCTCCCTGCCGCGATGATGTACATTTATCTCCACGGAAATGTCCGTCCTGTAGAAACCGTACCGCCCGACGGAATTCCCGATTTAAAAGAAAACAGTCAAATCAACGGACTCTTTTTAAATGATCCTGCGGTTTTGGAAACGCTGGACAAGGAGGCCGGTCATGATAAAAGCTTTATCCCTGTCCGCTATACCTCAAAAGGAGCTGTCCACGGCGCCTCTCCCGTTCTGTCGGATGCCCAATTTGAATCTTTAAAAACAATTACGGAACAAATTTTGATTCATCTGTATGAGGAAATACAAAGCGGCGATATTTCTATTTATCCTATAAAATCAGGACAATTTACCGCCTGTACCTACTGTCCCTATAAAAGCATCTGCCGTTTTGAACCGGGACTGGAAGAAAATAACTTTAACTATATGATTAAAAATAAAAATGCAAAAAATATTCTGGAGACAAAAGCAGCCGCTTTAGCTTCGGAAAGAAAGGAGCCTTCCCATGAGTAAAATGACCTGGACCGCCGCACAGCAATCCGCTCTTGACGCAAGGAATCAGAATCTTCTTTTGGCTGCCTCTGCCGGAAGCGGAAAAACCGCCGTTCTCACTGCACGGATTAAAGAACTTCTCACCGATACGGACAATCCTCTTGATATTTCCGAAATTCTCGTTCTTACTTTCACCAGAGCCGCTGCCGGCGAAATGAAAACGCGGATTGCCTCCAATATTTCTAAAGCTTTATTGCAGGCCAGAGAAAAAAATGACACCGGACTTATCCGCCACTTATCCCGCCAACTTTCCCTTCTTTCGGGCGCCCAGATTTCTACCCTTGATTCTTTTTTTCAGACTCTTATCCGCCAATACTTTTATCTCATTGATTTAGATCCGGACACGCAGATTTTAAGCGATGCCAATGAAATTGATTTATTAAAGCAAGACGTATTAAATGAAGTTCTGGAAGCCTACTATGCAGAAAGTAATCCCTCTTTCCTTGACTGTGCAGACCTTCTGTCCCGCGGTTTTAACGATACCGGACTCAGAGATACTGTTTTGTATCTCTACAATTTTTCCTGTTCTATGGCTTTCCCCGAGGACTGGCTCTCCAAACTTCCGTTGTCCTACCGGATTCCCGAAAACAGTTCCCTTTCTTCCATTCCCTGGGCAACTTCTATCCTTTCGGAATATCAGCTCACAGCAAGCGGATTTGAAGATGCTTACCGCCAAATGTTTTCTCTTTTGGAAATTGAACCGGACTTGGAAGATTATCTCCCTATTCTTTCGGAAGAGTATGACGCATTTTCTTTTCTTGCCCGGACAGGAAACTGGAAAGATTGGTACGCAGGCGTTCCCGGGATTTCTTTTGAACGGCTGAAAAGTAAACCAAAAAACAAAGCCGCCGACCCTATCCGCTACGAGAGCATCAAGAACCGTATCCAGGACATCAGAAATTCCGTAAAGGACAAATTCAAGAAAAAAATTTCTCCTTTCTTTTCTATTCCCGAGCAGCAATGGATAGATAATGTACGCGATATGTCTCCCATCGTAGAAGTCATATCCCGCATTACAATTGATTTCCTCCGTGCTTATCATGCGAGAAAAAAGCAAGACGCTCTTATGGAATTCTCCGACATGGAACACTATGCCCTGGATATTCTTTTGGATAAAGAAAACCCCCGTTTTACGACAGAAAAAGCTGAACTGTTCCCCTCGGAAGCGGCACTTATGATTCAAAAGAAATATAAAGAAATCATGATTGATGAATATCAGGATACGAACGGTGTCCAAGAACTCATTACCGCTTTAATTTCTAACGGGCGGAACCGTTTCATGGTAGGCGATATCAAACAGTCGATTTATGCTTTCCGCCAAGCAGACCCCACTATTTTCCTCGATAAATACAATGCCTTCAGTAATGAGGAAGAAACCGTAAACCGCAGGATTGACCTTAACCAAAATTTCAGAAGCGATAAAACGATTCTTTCTTCCACAAATTACATCTTCCGACAGTTGATGAATAAAGAATATCTGGGGCTCGATTACGGAGAAAGAGAAGCTCTCCGCCCGGGCCGTCACGAAACACCTGCACCTGACTCCTATATCGGCGGATCCGTGACACTGGAATGGATTGATAAAAGTAAAAATGACGGACAAGATAACTCCGCTCCGTCACAGGAACCCGCCGCCAATGACATCGATACTCCCACACTGGAAGGCCGTCTGATTGCCCGGCGGATTCGTTCTTTTTTCGATAGCCATAAAAAAGTGATGGACAATGACGGTACTTTCCGTGATATTACCTGCAAAGATATTGTCATTCTTCTCCGTGCAACGAACGGAAAAGCGCCTGCCTTTCTTAAAGCACTGAATGAAGCAGGTATTCCAGCCATTTCGGATAAAGACGACGATTTCCTTCAATCCTCGGAGGTCCGCATTTTATGGTCACTCCTCCAAATTTTGGACAATCCTCTTCAGGATCTCCCGCTGACCGCCGTTCTCCGTTCCTTCTTTGCAGGACTCGATGAAAAAGACTTTGCTGCCCTGCACAATGATAAAAAGGAAGAAGAAAATAGTCTTTGGGAAATACTGCTCCGCCAAGAGGTACTCTCCCCCGAGAAAAGCATGCGTCTTTCCCGTTTTTTGGGACTCTATGAAAAATGGAGAAAACAATCTGTACGGGACGGTGTTGCCCCTTTGCTGCGCAGCATTTTCGAAGACACTGACTATATAACATGGATCAGCGGTCTTCCTAACGGTGCTTTCCGTAAATCTCATGTGCAAGCATTTTATGACCTTGCTCTGCAAAGAGATTCCTCCGTCTCCAACGGCTTATTTTATTTCCTTGAATATCTGAGAAAATCCAGACAGGAATTCAAAACCGTTTCTCCCGTAAAAGACAGCAATGCGGTACGTATCATGTCTGTCCACAAAAGCAAAGGACTTGAGTTCCCTGTCGTTTTCCTTGCGGATACGGCAAAACAATTCAATACTGTCGACTTAAAAAATGTGGTAATTGCCGACAAATCCATGGGTATCGGGATTCATTACTTCGATAAAGTCCACCGAGCCCGCTGGCCCACCTTATATCAGATTGCATTAAAATCAAAAGCTCTGAAAGAAACTCAGGCGGAAGAGGCACGACTTCTCTATGTCGCCATGACACGGGCAAGAGATAAACTCTATATCATCGGCTCCGGAAATGATTTTCCGAAAAATCTGCAAGGACAGCTTATGCCTCTCACTGCTGATGATAACGAAGAAATGCACTCCCTTCCCGGCCACCTGATAGGAAATGCAAACTCCTATCTTTCCTGGATTCTTCCTGCCGCAGCAAGACACGAAAGCATGATTTCTTTATGGGATCACACATCACTTCTTCCCAAAACGGTCGCCGATGCGCCTGCCGATACCGACACACGTTTCGATTGGAAAATTACATCCCGCTACGATTTAATGACGGTTGAGGAGAAAGGAGACAATGAAACTGACGAGTCCTCCGGGAGCAACGATATCCCCGAAAAAGAAAAAGCCGCCGATATCTTCCTGTCCTTCCCTGATGAATCCGTTCCGGATTGGCTGGACCGGCGGTTCCGCTGGACATACGGTTTCCCCGGCGCCGTAGATACGCCGGCAAAACTCACAGCCACTTCCGCCACCAAACTCAGAGAAGAGGAAGAATTACAAGCTGCTGACGAAATACCCCTCCCGTCAGCCGTGCTTGCCCCGGATATAGAAAACGGAGAATCTTTACCGGCCGGTTATGAAACCTTGCCGGAATTCCTTCGCGAAACCCCTGTATTTTCGGGAACAAGCTACGGTACTCTCATGCATAAGGCTATGGAGCTTCTGGATTTCACCGGCCTGCCGCACAAAGAACCGGCCATACGCCAGGAAATAGAAACGCTCTATGAAAAAAATATTCTCTCTGCAGAAGAAAAAGAAATTCTTCTCCGCCAACCGGGGGTAAAATCACCGGTAAAAGATATTTTAAAATTCATGCAAAGCCCCTTACAGGACGCCATGGAAAAGGCGGATATCATAAGAAAAGAACTCCCCTTCTCCGTCTTACTTCCTGCCTCCCGCTACTACACAGACTGTGAAAAAGGAGAGGAAATCTTCCTCCAAGGGGTCATAGACTGCCTTCTTGAAACAGACGGGCAATTGACCATTATCGACTATAAAACCGATCGCATACAGTCGGCGGATGAGTTAAAAAAACACTATACAGTCCAGCTTCTTATATACAAGGAAGCGGCGGAGCAGATTTTAAAAAAGCCCGTAACAGGTTTATATCTCTGGTCATTCCATTTGGGAAAAATGATTCCTGTCGATGCATAATAAAAGAGCTCCTTTGCGGGGCTCTTTTTAATGCGCTCTATTTCACTACATCAAATTCAGGTCTTCTGTCTTTAAAAACATGAATGGTATTTCTGATTTTCTGAATCACTTCCGTATCAATCTCTCCGACGGCAATTTCCTCCTCCGTTCCCAAGCGGCACACGTCCTCTCCCCAGGGATCCAACAGAACGGAATTCCCTGCATACTGTGTCCCTCCCGATACTCCGCCCTGATTGACCGCACAAAGATACATCTGGTTTTCTACAGCTCTTGCCTGATTGAGGAGTGTCCAATGGAAAAGTCGTTTCTCCGGCCAGGCAGCAGGAACGAAGAACAAATCCGTTTCCCCTGCCAATACCTGACGACGAATCCATTCGGGGAAACGGATATCATAGCATATAGCCATCGAGCAGGAGAGTCCGTCTAAATGAAAATGTACGGTGCGATTTCCCCGCTCGAAAAATAACGGTTCTTTCGCAAAAGAGAAGCCGTGCATTTTGTCATATTCCCTTGTTTCTTTCCCCTCGCGGTCAAAAATATAGGCCCTGTTATACACAGAATCTCCCTGACGGACCGCTACGGAACCTGCCACTATATTCACGTGATTTCCTTTTGCAAAATCCGCACAAAACTTTCTTGTTCTTTTTCCCTCTTCATCTGCAATTTCTTTCAGGTTTCGGGAAATATAGAAACCCGTATTCCATGTCTCGGGAAGAACGATGATATCCGGCCTGTTTTCCATAGCCTTTTTCAGTAATTTTTCTGCCCGGCTGTAATTAAAGTCCGGATCAGCAAGCTTCACCTGCATTTGTATAAGAGCGATTTTCTTTTTCATGAAACTCCTCCCTTTGTTTTTATTTTCAATATTTATTATAGCCTATGCAAAACAAAAGGAGCATTGCATTTTTTAGCCGGTCAAATAAAAAAAGACATCGCCTCGTGTAGGGTGCGACACGGTTCTCCCGTAGCTACTAATTTAACTTTCCATAAATTGCTTTCTTTAAAGTTCCTATTTCATCATCTTCCACAACTTCCCATTTCCCAGAAACATTTGCATCATCGCATGGTCCTGGGTTAGTAGCCGAATAAAGATAATCTTCATCAGAATCATCAACGATTCGGAAATTGCCATTTTCGACAGCTTTACAACTATAAATCTTATTGTTGGTTAATCCATCAACCCCGAATGATGGCCCCTTGTATCTGACTTTCATTATTTCTTCCTTTCTTTGATTGCTTTAATTTTATTTCAATCCACTCACCTCGTGCAAGGTGCAATCTCAATACTTACTATCTCATCATCATATAAGATGTATAAATTATTATCTTGCTCAATGGTAATACTATCATGATTTCTCGGGTCATCTAAAGCACCCGTCACCGTATCCACTACACCTTGAAATGTATTACCATTTTTACAAACTATTTTTACAGGCTTATCTAAATATTTAGTATATTTCATTTTCTTCTCCTTGTTGGAACTATATGTGTTCTTTGCTTTGAATGGTGAATTTTAAATCTATTTGTACCCATATTAGTAGCCATATCAAAGCCTATATTATTTCAATCCACACACCTCCCACGAGGTGTAATTTGTTTCTAAATATAAAAATTTCATGGCCTTATGGAACAAAAAAACTGCCTGCCGAAAAAGCAGACAGTTTTCATTTATTCCACGCCCAGTTCCTGCTCTACGGCAGAAACAATATCGTCAATCACCCGTTCCAGCCGGTCGATGTCTTTTCCTTCTCCCATTACCCGGATAAGCGGTTCTGTACCGGAAGGACGGACCAATATACGTCCTTCGTTACCCAATTCCGCTTTTGCCGCCTCTATGGTGCTCTGAATCAGTTCATTATCTTCCAGTCCGTTTTTACTGTAGACCGTTACATTTTTTAGAATTTGCGGATATGTTGTCATCAGACGGCCGAGTGCTGATAATTTCACTTTTTCATCGCTCAGTACGGAAAGTGTCTGTACCGCCGTTATGAGACCGTCTCCTGTCGTATTGAATTCGGGAAATATGATATGTCCCGACTGCTCTCCGCCGATAGAATAGTCATGGGCAAGCATTTCTTCCAGCACATACCGGTCTCCCACTTTCGTGTAAACCGCCTTGCATCCGTTTTCAGCCAGTGCTTTCCCAAATCCCATATTGCTCATCACTGTCCCGACTACGGTATCGGCATGCAGACGATTTTCTTTTTTCATTTGCAGTGCATTAATCAGCATGAGATGGTCGCCGTCGAGCACCTTTCCTCTTTCGTCGACAAAAAGACAACGGTCCGCATCTCCGTCATTGGCAATTCCGCAGTCCGCTCCTTCTTCAAGCACCACCTTTTGCAGTGTTTCTATATGGGTCGAGCCGCAGTCATGATTGATATTCGTGCCGTCAGGTTCACAGAAAAGCGGAATGACATCTGCTCCCAAGTCGCGGAGAATATCCGGCAAGAAATTGCTTGCCGCTCCATTGGCCGAATCGGTTACGATTTTCATCCCTTTGAAATCGCCTTTCACGGTAGAACGGACATAGTCTTTGTATTTCAATGCCAATTCTTCTTTTTGGGAAATAACTCCGATATGTTCTCCCGTAGGACGGACAATTTCCTCTTCATGGCGAAGTATATTTTCGATTTCTTCTTCTGTCTGATCCGGTAATTTATATCCGTTTTTATCAAAAAACTTGATTCCGTTATCGGGAAACGGGTTGTGAGACGCGGAAATAACGACCCCCGCATCATAGCCGAGTGTACGGATCAGATAGGCAATGCCCGGTGTAGGAATAACGCCTGCCACATCTACATTAACGCCGGATGCGCAAAGCCCGGCGGATAAAGCAGCGGTAATCATCGAGCCTGATATACGGGTATCACGACCAATCAGAAACCGGTGATTTTTTCCTTCTCTGCAGAAATAAGCACCTGCAGCACGTCCCAATTGATAAGCCAGTTCGGGCATCAACGTAGAATTAACTACGCCTCTCACACCGTCTGTACCAAACAATGTAACCATGTCATTTCCTCCACAAATCTATTGACCGGAACGGTCTTTTTTCCTTTATTTATAATTTTTTCTGATGCAATTTTCCAATCATACAACGCGTTTTATGATTCGTCAAGTTCACGTCTTATTCTTTTTCTATCTCCACAGTGACGGTCGCTGTCCCGGGAATCACCATTCCATGTTCGGGTTTCGGAATATCCACTCTCTTCGTCACCGTGTCGGCTGCTCCGGATATATCCAGTTCTTCCGTTTCAATTTCATTGTGGGTGTCAAAGTAACTTCCCGGTGCTTTTACCGTCGCAACTGGCGGCGACACACTTATTTTCCCCACCTTGTAACCTTCTGCCGGATTTCCTTTTATAACAGGTTTGAAATTAATATTTTTCGTTTTTTGGTCTTCCGCCATATGTACGGAAGCACGGACACGGGTCGGCATGACGTCAATACCGGTTACAGTATTTCCCGCACTGTCCAAAACATTGACTGTATCATATTCTTCAAAGTCTTTATTTTTTGAGGCCACATTCACAGAGACAATCGCCCGGTCTGCCGATTCCACCTGGTGGCTGGCTCCTGCAATAGTGATATAGTCAGGTGTAACAGATTTCTTTTCCGCCTTGAATCCCTGCGGCGGTGTACCTATAAATTCAATCTGTGCAGGAAGTGTCTTCACTGCATAGGTATCTACTATCAGGTCAAAAAAGGACTGACTCTGGGATACGACCGTCTCATTTCCCGGTACGGAAATATGAATCGGTGTATTCGGATAGGTTCCGTTAGAAACGCCTTCCAAATCTACATAAGCCTTGATGTTATCGGACCGCATTCCAATCATATCGCTCCGGTTCATACGCACCACGACTTTCACTTTCGGTGGTACATTCGTTGCTACCAGCGATCTGTCCAGATTCCGTATTTCGACCGGTACGGTATATGAATTTTCGACCAAAGGATTTTGCTCATTCATTACGTAAATCCAAAAAGAAAATGCGGCAATGAGACAAAGTAACTTTGGCAGCCACCATTTCGGATTTGTATATTTCATTTCAAAGGACTCCATTTCTGTAACATATTTCCCATTCCTTTTCCTTTTTCCTGGGCCAGGAAATTATGCAGGACATTCCGGAGTCCTTCATTTTCCAAGTTTCTGTAAATATGCCCTCCGTAGGCATAGGAAATAATTCCCGTTTCTTCGCTGACGACCACTATAATGCAGTCCGCCTGTTCAGACATACCGATAGCCGCTCTGTGCCGGGTCCCGAGCTCGGAGGACAAACTGCGGTCCCTTGTAAGCGGAAGGAGGCAGCCTGCCGCCATAATCCTGTTTTCTCTGATAATGACAGCTCCGTCATGAAGAGGTGTATTGACGATAAATATATTTCCCAAAAGCTCTTTCGATACAAGGCCTTCTATACGGATACCCGTATCGATTCTGTCATCGAGTCCTACCATTCTTTCAAAAACGATGAGTGCACCGATTTTATTCTTCGCCATGACCGCCGTTGCCTCAACAACGTGGTTAATCACCGAATCCAGTTCCAGTTCATTCATAAACCGCGAGGAAATATAAAACTTCCCCCTCCCGATTTGCTCCAATGCACGCCGTAATTCCGGCTGGAATACGACCGGCAATGCTACGATAAGAACCGTCATCAGTTTATCAAGAATCCAACTGACCACATGAAGCTGGAGCCATCCGGCAACTACCGTAATCAGGCCGAGGAATACGAGCCCCTTCAACAAAGCGGTGGCTCTTGTGTCGCGGACAAGCAGATACATTCTGTAAAAGAAAAAGGCTACAACGAGAATATCCAATATATCCCAAAGCCTCATTGTCATAAATAATCCTTGTATTTGATGAACCATGAAAACTCCTATTGCATGAATACTTTAAATAATTTATTTTATTGTATCACGAACGTTAAGAGGCTGTCAGTTTTGTAATCTTTTGTGAAGCTTTTCATTTCACAAAGCACAGACACTTTCTTTTTATTTCCGAAATCAAAAGACGCTCCGGAAACCCGAAGCGCCTGTCAGTTATTTTTTACTTGACCCGTAAAAATCCCACTCCATCGACTTGATGCGGAAACGGCTGTCTGCGGAAGCCTTTTGGAGTGAATATATATCCTTTTGCTGCTCTTTATTTTCTTCCAAAGCAAGACGGGCCGCCCACTCGATATTACCGAGCTGCTCATCATAACGGGAGGCCTCTATATTCATCATCCGCTCCTGAAGATCGGCAATCAGAAACTGCTGCCACGAAATAAATGCAATCAGCAAAAATATGCAAAGGTATAAATACCAAGTACGGCTGCGACAAATTCCGTTCCACTTTTCCAAGAAAATCATCCCTTACTCAGCTGTTTTTGGCCTTTGCCAAAAGCTCTAAATGCTCTTTTGTGAATTCAATCCACAAACGGGCGGCTCTCGACATATAACGGCCTTTTTTCCAAATGGCATACAGATGATGTGTCATTTTAGGTTCCGTCAGCGGGCGGACTGCCACATTCCCGTCTTCTCTGTTTGCCGGACATAGGCGGCTGGGAAGTATAGCGACACCCAATCCTGAAGATACGGTCTGAAGCATCAATTCACGCTGGCTTGTTTCAAATACGATTTTCGGAGTAAATCCGATTTTCCGGCAATTCGCCAATATGTCATCATGAAGGTTGAAATCGTCACGGTACAGCACAAGCGGATAATCTGCCAAAAGTTTCATCGGAATAGTCTTTCTCTCCTCCAAAGGATATCCTTTCGGCATAACTACACACATTTCATCATCAGAGAGGAAAAAAGATTCGAAATCCTTATTGGGAATGGTGCAAATAATCCCGACGTCGATGACACCTTCCTGCACGGAGGACTCGATGACCTTCGACCCGTATTCATACAGTTTAATGGCAATCTGCGGATATGTTCGTTTGAATTCCCCTAATAATTTTGCAAAAACATGGGCATCCGTAATAGGCGGCAATCCGATCTGGATGGTATCCTGTTTCAGGTTAAATTCATTTTCAAAATCCGATTTCAAATGCTCAAAAACAAATAAGCACCGTTTGACATAATTCAAAAAAATGGTTCCCGGTGCCGTGATTTCTACGGTTTTCGCATTACGGATAAATAATGTCACACCCATTTCATCTTCAAGGGCCTTAATCATTCTGCTGATAGCCGACTGGGAAATATGTAAATTTCTCGCCGCTTTGCTGAAGCTTTTCTGCTGTGCCACTTCCATGAAATATTTAAGGTGACGATAGTCCATGCCTGTTTCCTCCCGCCGTCATATGTACAAATGAACAACTGTGAAACTCTTTACAGAACCCTTCAGCTTGTCGAAAAACAGAGATTAAACTATAATAAAAGTAGATTTTCTCATTTAATAATCAAGCTTATTCACATATGTACACCTATGCATAATTTAAATATCATCTACTATGATATTTTCTCATAGTAATTGTACATAATTTTTGGGAATCTGGCAAGAAAAAGTATAAAGGGAGTCGTAAAAGGGAGTGTTTTAACAATGAAAAAAATCAAAACAATGGACGGTAATACCGCCGCTGCGTATATTTCATACGCATTTACGGAAGTAGCTGCCATTTATCCTATCACTCCGTCATCCCCTATGGCGGAGTCTGTCGATGAATGGGCGGCACACGGTAAAAAAAATATTTTCGGGGACACCGTACAGGTCCTTGAAATGCAGTCGGAAGGAGGAGCTGCAGGGGCTTTTCACGGCTCTCTCCAAAGCGGGGCACTGACTTCCACTTATACGGCTTCCCAGGGAATGCTGCTCATGCTTCCCAATATGTATAAAGTGGCAGGAGAATTACTGCCCGGCGTTTTTCATATCGCTGCAAGATCTTTGGCAAATCACGCTTTGTCAATTTTTGGCGATCATCAGGACGTAATGAGTGCCCGTGCTACAGGCTGCGCTATGCTGGCAGAGGCGAATGTACAGGAAATCATGGACCTTTCCGGAATTGCGCATCTGGCGGCTATCAAGGGGCGCGTACCTTTCATTAATTTCTTTGACGGGTTCCGCACCAGCCATGAAATACAAAAGGTAGAGGTTCTTGACTATGAAGAACTTGCAGGATTGATTGACCGCGAGGCACTTGAACGTTTCCGCTCTTCCGCCCTACATCCGAATCATCCCGTTATCCGCGGAACGGCGGAAAACCCGGATATTTATTTCCAGCATTGTGAATCAGCCAATCCGTTCTATGAAGCAATTCCCGACATCGTCCAGGACTATATGGACCGTATCAGTGCCATCACAGGCAGAAGCTATCATCTCTTTGACTATTACGGTGCCGCTGATGCAGACCGTGTGATTGTTGCCATCGGTTCCGTTACGGATATTTGCAAAGAAGTTTCCGATGCACTGAATGAAAACGGGGAAAAAGTGGGCGTTCTGAATGTCCATCTTTACCGTCCTTTCTCGGTCAAGCACTTCATTGATCAATTACCTGAAAGTGTAAAGAAAATTGCCGTTCTCGATCGTACCCGTGAACCGGGTGCCATCGGCGAGCCGCTGTTTTTAGATGTACAAAGTGCCGTTACCTCTTCAGGAAGAAATATCCGTGTCTGCGGCGGTCGTTACGGTCTCGGCTCAAAAGATGTAACACCGGAAGATATCATGGCCGTTTATGAACATCTGAAAGCAGAAACCCCGCGACATAATTTCACCTTGTCTATCAAAGACGATGTAACCGGTCTGTCTCTTGCTCCCGTTCCCGTACCTTTTGCAAAAAACAGTTCCGTTTCCTGCAAATTCTGGGGATTCGGCTCTGACGGTACAGTCGGTGCCAACAAGAGCGCTATCAAAATTATCGGGGACCATACATCTATGTATGCCCAAGGTTATTTTGCTTATGATTCCAAAAAATCAGGCGGTGTAACGATTTCCCATTTACGTTTCGGTCCCTATCCGATTCGCAAACCTTATCTGATACGGAAAGCGGATTACATTGCTTGTCACCGTCCTTCCTATGTCTATAAATATGATCTTCTCCGCGGTTTCAAACCGGGCGGTACGTTCCTTTTAAACTGTAACTGGCGGCCCGAAGATCTTGACCGGGCACTGCCTGCCGCATTAAAAAGAAAATTAGCGGCTCTCCATGCGAAATTTTACATCATTGATGCTTTTGAAATCGCAAAGAATATCGGCCTCAGCGGACGCATTAATATGATTATGCAAGCTGCCTTCTTCCATCTGACCGGAATCATTCCCGAAGCCGATGCCGTAAAATATCTGAAAGAAGCCAATGAAACTTCTTACGGTCGTAAAGGGCAGCATGTCGTCGATATGAATAATGCCGCTGTCGATGCGGGTATCGGCGGTGCGGTTGAAGTTCCCGTTCCCGAAGAATGGGCTCATGCCACAACGGGCGGATCTATCGCACGGGTTCCGCGTCCCGATTTCATAAAAAATGTCTGTGATGTCATGAACCGTCAGGAAGGAGATGACCTTCCCGTTTCTACATTTAAAGGCATAGAAGACGGTACATTCCAAACCGGCACTTCCAAATATGAACGCCCCACAGCAGCTATACAGGTTCCCGAATGGATAGCAGAAAACTGTATCGAATGTAACCAGTGTGCCGCATCATGTCCGCATGCTACCATCCGTCCCGTTCTCACCACGGAAGAAGAAGCCGCAAAAGCTCCGGAAGGATTTATCGTAAAGGATTTCCAAGGGCCTGTGAAAGGTTTGAAATTCCGCATTGTTATTTCCCAGGAAGACTGCTACGGCTGCGGAATTTGTGCCAATGTCTGCCCTGCCAGAAATAAAGCACTTGTCATGAAACCCATTGAAACCCAGCTGGAAAAACAAAAACTTTGGGACTATGCCATGACAATCCCACGGAAAAAGAATCCGATCAAAAAAGAAACTATTCGCGGTGCTATGTTCGAACCGACCTATTTTGAATTTTCCGGAGCTTGTGCAGGCTGCGGAGAAACACCGTATGTCCATCTTGTGACACAGCTTTTCGGTGACAGAATGCTTATTGCCAACGCAACAGGTTGCTCTTCTATCTACGGTGCCAGTGCCCCGTCTATGCCTTATACAACAAATGCAAACGGACAGGGTCCCGCTTGGGCGAACTCGCTTTTTGAAGATAATGCGGAATACGGACTGGGTATGCACTTGGGCGAAATTAAACTCCGTAACCGTATCGTCAAAAAGCTGGAATCACTTCTGCCCTCTGTGGAAGGAGATACCGAAGCAGCGATACGGGACTGGCTGGATCATAAAGACATCGGCAACGGTACCAGAGAACGGGCGGCCCGACTGGAAGAACAACTGACTGCCGAAGTGGATAAGCACCCTGAGTTTAAAGATATTCTCCAGTGGAAAAATCATTTTATCAAAAAGAGCCAATGGATTTTCGGCGGTGACGGCTGGGCCTATGACATCGGATTCGGCGGCTTGGACCATGTTCTTGCCTCAGGAGAAGACGTCAATGTCCTTGTACTGGACACGGAAGTTTATTCCAATACCGGCGGTCAGTCCTCTAAATCCACACCGGCTGCCGCCATTGCCAAATTTGCCGCATCAGGAAAGAAAACAAAGAAAAAAGACTTGGGTATGATGGCCGTTTCCTACGGATATATTTACGTCGCACAAATTGCTATAGGTGCCGATATGAATCAGGCAATCAAAGCCATTACGGAAGCGGAAGCTTATCCCGGCCCCTCTCTTATCATTGCTTACTCGCCCTGTATCAATCACGGCCTCAGAGCAGGCATGGGTTGGTCTATGGAAGAGCAAAAACAGGCTGTGGCTTGCGGTTACTGGTCCACATGGCGATATAATCCGGCCCTCCTTGATGAAGGGAAAAATCCGTTTCATCTGGACAGCCGTGAACCGAAAGGCAATTTCCGCGATTTCCTTATGGGAGAAGTCCGTTTCTCCAGTCTGGCCAAACTGTTCCCCGATAAAGCAGAAGAACTTTTCGCGAAGACGGAAAAAGACGCTGCTATACGCCGTCAGAATTATCTCCGTATGCAGAAATCATTTGAAACGGAAGCGGGAAATAATTAAAAACTTACACCAAAAAAGCATGTTTTCTTATAACAAGAGAACATGCTTTTTTTCTTGCAGGATTAGCCCAGGCGGAGTGCATTGGGAACTCTTACTGAGGCTAAATGCTCCGACATATCCATATACAACTCTATATCATCGAAAAAATAATCAAATAAGTCGCTGAAAGACATATCCAGTTCATCGGTAAATTCATATTCCAGATAGTAGGGCATCCAGCCTGCCTTTATAAAGAAATATTTTATATCTCTCGGTTCTCCCTGTGATTTCAGGCAGGCCGCTTTCAAAAGCTCTGCCCCTGAAATTTTCTTATAACCGAAATAAGAGATCATAGATAAAATAATCAGCTTTGTTCTGTAGGATTTCTCTAAAACATCCAGAACCTTCATATTCACTCCCAGTCTTTGGGCAATGATGTTTATTTCGTCTGTACTTTTATTATATTCTTCTTCCGTCAAATCAATTCTGTACCCGTCTGCCATTTCATAAAGCAATCCCTTTTTTATCTCCATGTACTTCTCTCTTTTCTTGTCATCATATTGCATATAATATATTTCACAAAAATCAGTCCTTACCGTTTTTCATAATTCTATAAAAATACACCCTGCCGCCGTTTCTATCCGCCGGTCAGGGTGCATGAAAGAGTCAGATTTTATATTTATTCTTTCCCTTTTTCATCCCAATAGTCTACTTTCATTCCGATAACGGAGGAATTGAAATTCTCATCTCCCTCTTCGTAGTCTTTGGTGGCTTTCAACACATATTTAAAGCCCAAATAAAGCATAGGAATGTTGCAGTAGACGATAATAATATTTCCTAAATCGGAGAAAGCCCACAGATTGGATAAATCGTAGCCGGCAATGTTACAGAAAATACCGAAGGCGGCTACAAAAACACCGAATCCGCGAATAAAATGGATGAATGGCATCGAGCCGGAGATACGGTTCGCCGATATTTCAGAAAATGTAATGAATCCGATTACACAGGTGTAGGCAAAGAGGCAAAAGCAGACGGAAACCAAAAATAATACGACCTGACTGAATCCTTCCGGTGTCATCGATCCGATTGACAAAAGAAATTTCGGATACGTCCCTGCCGCTTTCCACGCTTCAGGTTCTACCGACCATCTTTGTGCCATGATAACTATAAATGCGGTCATGGTACAAATCACATGGGTATCTAAAAATACACCGATAGCCGAAATGATGCCCTGCTCGCAAGGATGCTTTGCTTCTGCTGCAGCGGCAGGCATGGTAATCGTACCTTGCCCTGCTTCGTTTGACATCAGTCCTCTCTTGACCCCTTGCATAAGAACGGTACCGAAAGCCCCTCCGAATACGGCTTCGGGACTGAATGCCCCTGTAAATACAGCATTAAAGAAATAAGGTACATTATCTAAGTTTACAAGAATCAGTGACACAACAGTAATAACATAAATCACTGCCATGAGGGGAACCATTTTATTACTTACTGCCGCAATACGTTTGATACCGCCAAAAGCCATAATCGTGACAAGTACAATGACTATGACGGAAACAATGTAATAAAATTCCGATTGTACGGGAATCACCTTTCCCGATAAAATTTCACCCATCGCGCCAACGGATGAAACGACATTGAATCCCTGGGCAGGAAGACACATGAGAGCATATAAAATATAGACCAGCGATAACGCTACACCGACGCCTGCACTGTTTCCGCAAAGACGGCGGGCATAAAAAGGAAGGCCTCCTACAAATTCACCGCCCCGCTTTTCTTTAAAAATCTGGGCCAGCGTACTTTCCGTATAGGCAGTTGCCATACCGAAAAAAGCGGAAATCCACATCCAGAAAAGAGCCCCCGGCCCGCCGGCTGCAATAGCACCGGTAACACCGATAATATTTCCCGGTCCTACCCGCATGGCTGTACTCAGACAAAACGCTGCCAATGGAGAAATCCCGGTATGGATATCTTTCCTTTGTGCTATGGTACGCACACCGTCTCCGAATTTCCTGAGCTGGATGGCCTTAAGCCGGGCCGTGAAATACAGACCCGAACCGACCAGCACAATGATGGCCAGAGAAAATTCTCCCAACAGAGGAATTTGTTTCCAGAAAGTGAACATCTTAGGGAAGTCCCAAAAGAAATCAGATACGGGAGTGACAAAAGATAATACGGCATTTACCGCTGCAAATAAACTTTCCATAGTGATAATCTCCTAAAAAGAACAGTCATTTTGCAATTCCCACAAAATGACGTTCTCTTATTTTTGAAATTTTTATAATATGAGCTCTTACTGCTTAGCGCCTGCTTCTTTGATGGCAGAAGCCACTTTAGCCGCCAACCCTTTCATTTTTGCTTTCGATATGGAACAAACAGCCAGACGTATTCCTTTTTTCATCGGTACAAGGAATATATTTTTCTTTTCCAAAAGATCACATACTTTCTGTGCCCCTTCTACAGGAATGGTAATGAAAAATCCTGAAATATAAGGAACAATTTTCACCCCTGCTTCTTTCGCTTCCTTCACGAAAACAGCCGCTCTTTCCTGGATCAGCTTATAGTAGACATCTCTTTCTCTGTCCAGCCGGCGGATTTTCTCAGGATCACTACAAATATCAATCATCACATTCTGTGCCGCACTGTTACAATTCGACCAAGTCGCACGGCTTGCATACTGGTTGACATCCACAAATTCTTTCGCCACGTCCTTATCGGAAGTGACAGCTATCATCGCGCCCTGGCGCTGACCGTATAAAGTAAATCCTTTGGACAATGTATACGCAACAATTACCAGAATATTTTTCGGTAAGTTTCCAAATACTTTAAAGAATTTACGACACTCTTCTTTTTCCCCGCTATAATCCAGATATGCTACATCCGGTACAAGAATGACGTTTTTGTCTTTCCCTTCCACTGCTGCCTTAAGCACATCGACAGCCGCCTGCCATTCGGACACACTCATAGAGTATCCGGTGGGGTTATTGGCAATACCGTTTAAAATGATGACAAGATTTTTCTGGCGATTAAGAATTTCATCGACTTTTTCACGGAATGAAACAAGATTAAACTGTCCCTCTTCATTCAAAAATTCGAAAGTGCTTACCTTATTATTCGGATAATCGATAAGAGAATTATAAGCGCCCCAGTGCCAGTCGGTAATTAAAATCTCGTCTCCCGGCACTGCATAATTATGAATGACATGGTGCAATACACCGGTGCCCCCCGGCGTTGCACAAGCTTCTATATATCCGTCAGGACGGGAATGACCAAAACACTGGTCGATACAGCTTTCTAAAAATTTCTCGTACCCCTTTATCGGTGCATACGCACAAATTTGGCGGGGCGTCAGTCTTTTATACGCTTCCAGTACTACGTCAAGAACTGCCAAATTCCCCTCTTCATCAAGAATAGAACCGACTGTCCCGTTGACCACCTTATCATTTCCAATCTCATCTGCCAGAGCCACCGCTCTGTTATTTGCTGCAAAAATATTATCTTCTGCACACTTTCCCCTGACCTGCGGAGCTACGATACTAAACATAAGTCCCCTCCCGTTTAAAATTCTTACTTATTATTTATGAGTTTTATTCATTTTACCATTAGAAAAAGTACATCGCAATAAAAAATACGGCTTTTTATCGAATATTTCACTCGGCTAACGATATTTTCCCCCTCTTCCTTTATAATATAAAAGGAGGTTTTTATGAAAATATACATCACAGACGATTTTGACCCTGATAAAATCATAGACAGCGGACAATGTTTCCGTCCGAAACGACTCGATGACGGCCGTTATCGCTTTGTTACGGGCCGCAACGTTTTACATATATTTCCCCTGTCCTCCGGCACCTGGCAAGCCGATTGTACGCCTTATGCTTGGAAACACATTTGGTATCCCTATTTCGATTTAGAAACGGATTATAAAAAATTCCGGGCAAAAATCCCCGAAAATGACCTGTTTCTGAAAAAAGCGGCCGCATACGGTAACGGCATTCGTATATTGCGACAAAATCCGTTTGAAATGCTGATTACTTTTATTATTTCCCAAAGGAAATCAATTCCTGCCATACGAAGTGCGGTAGAGAAATTATGCCGGGTTGCCGGAACGCCTGTCCGGACGGAAACAGAGGATCTCTATCTCTTTCCCTCTCCGTCCCGTCTGAGCCGCCTGTCCTTTGAAATACTGCGTGATTGCTCCTTGGGTTACAGAGCCCCCTATGTCCGGCAGGCAGCAAGAATGGTGACCGGTGGAAAAATAAAGATGAAAGAACTTTCCCGATTATCCGATCAAGACTTACTGGAACAACTGCAAACCATTCCGGGGGTAGGAATAAAAGTCGCCTCTTGCGTCTCCTTATATGGATTTCACAGGACAGCAACCGCCCCTGTCGACGTATGGATAGACCGTGTCATTTCTTCCCATTACAACAAAAAGAATCCCTTCCCGGACTTCAAAAAAACGGCGGGTCTCATGCAGCAATACATGTTTTACTACTATAGAGATCATGCCGGTAAATGATTGTTTCTTATTTTCTTTTCACAGAACGATTGAAATCATTGAACAGACTTCACTACAAAACATCCTATTTAATTTCCTCCTATGAAAACATTTCTGGATAGAAATCAACCGGGATGTTAAAATAAATAAAATAAACAAAGCGAGGTGCTGACGAATGAACGAAACGAATGATATAAATACAATGCTTACCGTATCCAAAGAAACCATAGAAACACTCCGCGGATTAACAGAAGCTCTCTATGAAAATTTAAAGCAGGTAAGAAATGAAAATGAAGAACTCATTTCTCAAATAAACGAGCTGGAAGATGAAATTAACCGCCTCCACGAAAAACTGCAGAAAAATACCTATGAAGAATCCTTTTTCGACGATGAAGAAACCATACACACGCTGAGCAAGAATCTGCTTCCCTATTACAAAGACCTTTCCTTATATCATGAAAAACACATCAGTCTTGAAGACGGAGAAAGACTGTATCACACGATCAAATACATTTTTAAACAATTAAAAAAGGCAGGGATTGATTTATAACTCCCACACATTCATAAAACTACTGTATATACATAAAACATCATCATTACACAAGAAAAAAGCACCTACATCTCTGTAAGTG
>UQJW01000013.1 GCA_900541485.1 uncultured Dialister sp. | reverse complement strand
CGTTGTAACCCGTAAACTGAATACCCAACTGGCAATCACAGGCGGAATTACCGATGCAAACTTGGTAACAACCGGCAACATCGGCGTATTCGGTGCACAAGACGGAGGCTTAGCGGTACAACTCGCGAAGAATCTCAAGGGCCTTTCGAGTGCGGGATTCAAAGACGGCGATAAAGTTACCAACATTACGGCACAAACCATTACCCAAAAAGACGGAGACAACATCACTAACATTACCGGTGGAAATGTTTCCATCACGAAGAAAGAGGGAGATACGACTAAGACCGTCAACCTTTGGGACTTGAGCAAGACCGTAAACACCGGAGCCAAAGCAACGAAAGTAACCGTAGACGGAAAAGACGACAACAGTGATAATGCTGATGCGAACCTGAAGATTAAGAAAACAGAAAAAGACGGACAGACAACGTATGACCTTTCTTTGAATGACGAAATTACCATCGGTAAAGCCGGACAAGACGGGAAAGACGGAAAGATCGGCATTAACGGCAAAGACGGCCGCTCAGCAGACATCACCATCGGTAAAGGTAAAGACGGAGTCGACGGAACAAACGGCGAAGACGGAATTACCCGTATCATCTACAAAGACGAAAAAGGAGATACCCGTCAAGTAGCCACCTTGGACGACGGCCTGAAATTCAAAGGAGATAACGAAACCGTCGTAACCCGCAAACTGAATACCCAACTTGATATTACAGGGGGAGCTAAAACTGACCTCTCCGAAAACAACATCGGAGTGACAGGAAATGCAAACGGCAGTATGCTTGTACAACTTGCCAAGAACCTCAAGGGTCTTTCGAGTGCGGAATTCAAAGACGGCGATAAAGTTACCAACATTACGGCACAAAACATTACCCAAAAAGACGGAGACAACATCACCAACATTAAAGCAGGAGACGTATCCGTCACCCGTAAAGACGGTGACACAAACAAAACCGTCAACCTTTGGGATTTGAGCAAGACCGTAGAAACGAATGCCAAAGCGACGAAAGTAACCGTTGACGGAGAAGAAAACAAAGAAACCGGCAACCTGAAGATCAGGAAAACGGACAAAGACGGCCAGCTGACCTATGATCTCTCACTGAATGACGAAATCACCATCGGTAAAGCAGGCCAAGACGGCAAAGACGGCAAGATCGGCATTAACGGCAAAGACGGCCGCTCAGCAGACATCACCATCGGTAAAGGTAAAGACGGAGTCGACGGAACAAACGGCGAAGACGGAATTACCCGTATCATCTACAAAGACGAAAAAGGAGATACCCGTCAAGTAGCCACCTTGGACGACGGCCTGAAATTCAAAGGAGATAACGAAACCGTCGTAACCCGCAAACTGAATACCCAACTTGATATTACAGGGGGAGCTAAAACTGACCTCTCCGAAAACAACATCGGAGTGACAGGAAATGCAAACGGCAGTATGCTTGTACAACTTGCCAAGAACCTCAAGGGTCTTTCGAGTGCGGAATTCAAAGACGGCGATAAAGTTACCAACATTACGGCACAAAACATTACCCAAAAAGACGGAGACAACATCACCAACATTAAAGCAGGAGACGTATCCGTCACCCGTAAAGACGGTGACAAAAACAAGACCGTCAACCTTTGGGAACTGGGCAAGACCGTAGAAACCAACGCCAAAGCAACAAAAGTAACCGTTGACGGAGAAGAAAACAAAACCGACGGCAACCTGAAGATCAAGAAAACGGACACCAACGGCCAACTGACCTATGACCTTTCTTTGAATGACGAAATCACCATCGGAAAAGCAGGACAAGATGGCAAAGACGGCAAGATCGGAATCAACGGAAAAGACGGGCGTTCCGCAGATATTACAATCGGTAAAGGTAAAGACGGCGTTGACGGAACAAACGGACAAGACGGAATAACCCGTATCATCTATAAAGATGAAAAAGGAGAAACCCGCCAAGTAGCCACCTTAGACGACGGCCTGAAATTCAAAGGCGATAACGAAACCGTCGTAACCCGTAAACTGAACACCCAGCTGAATATTACAGGGGGAGCTAAAACTGACCTTTCTGAAAACAACATCGGAGTGACAGGAAATGCAGACGGAAGTATGCTTGTACAACTCGCGAAGAATCTCAAGGGTCTTTCGAGCGCAGAATTCAAAGGAGACGGCGACAAAGTTACCAATATTACTTCACAAACCATTACCCAAAAAGACGGAGATAACGTAACCAACATTAAAGCGGGAGATATTACCCTTACGAAAAAAGAAGGGGATACTACAACCACGCTTAACCTTTGGGAATTGGGAAAGACCGTTGAAACCAACGCCAAAGCGACAAAAGTGACCGTAGACGGAAAAGAAAACAAAGCAGACGGCAACCTGAAGATCAAGAAAACGGACACCAACGGCCAACTGACCTATGACCTTTCTTTGAATGACGAAATCACCATCGGAAAAGCAGGACAAGATGGCAAAGACGGCAAGATCGGAATCAACGGAAAAGACGGGCGTTCCGCAGATATTACAATCGGTAAAGGTAAAGACGGCGTTGACGGAACAAACGGACAAGACGGAATAACCCGTATCATCTATAAAGATGAAAAAGGAGAAACCCGCCAAGTAGCCACCTTAGACGACGGCCTGAAATTCAAAGGCGATAACGACACCGTTGTAACCCGTAAACTGAATACCCAACTGGCAATCACAGGCGGAATTACCGATAAAAAATTGGTAACAACCGGAAACATCGGCGTATTCGGTACCCAAGACGGAGGCTTAGCCGTACAACTGGCCAAGAACCTCAAGGGTCTTTCGAGTGCGGAATTCAAAGACGGAGATAAAGTTACCAACATTACTTCACAAACCATTACCCAAAAAGACGGAGATAACATCACCAACATTAAAGCGGGTGATATTACCCTTACGAAAAAAGAAGGGGATACTACAACCACGCTTAACCTTTGGGAATTTAAGAAAGCGATAGAAGATTCCGGTAAAATTATCAATCCTTTGAATTTCTACTTCGGCGGTAAGAAAGAAGGAAATATTTATACACCGGGCAGTAAAAACTGGACGATGCCGGTCAATGAATTCCGTATGGACTTCGGTGACGGTCTCAAAGCAGAACAAGTAGAGAAAGACGGAAAGAAATATACGTTCGTTACTCTCGATAAAGACAGCCTGAAGGGAGATCCCGCATTCAAGGGAGATAAGGGCGACAACGGTGGCGGCAGCGGTAAAGACGGCAAGTCCGCTTACGAAGTGTGGAAAGACTACAAAGACGCAGACGGAACACAGCCGAATAAAGATAAGTCGGAAAGTGATTTCCTGAAGAGTCTGAAGGGTGATAAAGGTGACCCCGGAACAGGGACGGGAACAGGTGCAGGAGCTACAACTGTCAATGGATCCGACAATATCAAAGTAACACCTGAAACGAAAGGTGCCGCTGAGTATACCGTCGCCCTTGCTAAAGACCTCAAGGATTTGAATTCGGTTTCCACTAAGACAGTCAATGCCGACACAGTCAATACAAAGACGGTTAATGCAAGTGAAAAAGTCACAGTAGGAGATACGGTGACCATTGACAAAAACGGTCTCACCATTAAGGACGGTCCGTCAGTTACCAAAGATGGCATTAACGCAGGCGGAAAGAAAGTGACCGGCATTGCTCCGGGAGACATCTCCAAAGACAGCAACGAGGCAGTGACCGGCGGCCAGCTCTTTGCAACGAACCAGCAGGTAGTAAAGAACATGAGCCAAATCAAGACGCTTCGCGATGAAAGCCGTGAAGGTGACGCTATGGGAGCAGCCATGGCAGCTCTGAAACCGCTCGACTTCGATCCCTATCAGAGAAGCCAGGTCATGGCAGGTGTCGGCTATTACAGAGGAAAAGAAGCAGTTGCACTGGGACTTGCACACTACAAGAACGAAGATTTGATGATTCACGGCGGTCTTGCTTATGCAGGCAACTCTGAACTCATGGCCAATGTAGGAGTCAGCTATCGTTTCGGAAGCAAAGACGATAGAGATATCAAGCATGACCGCAATCTCCGTATGCCGCAGTATGCGGAAGGCCCGATCAGCAGCGTCTATATTCTCCAGGACGAAGTAGATCGTCTGACAAAGGAAAATAAAGAGGCTAATGACAGAATTGCCGCATTGGAAGCAAAATTGGAAAAGGTTTTAGAGAAAGTAAAATAATTCCAAGGAAATAAAGGACAGAGAAAGAAGTCTCCCGGAAAATCACGGAGAGATTGAAGCATGAGAAAGTCGGCTTATTCTGAGGAACAAAAAACAAACACATCGCTGATGGTGTGTTTGTTTTTTGTTGTTTTATTGTATTTGAATTCGTTTTTTGCCCGGCGCTGAAGAATGACGGCAGGGGTAAATTGCGTTTTTCACGGATATTAAATATTTTTTCCTATGTACGCACTCTTGCCCCTATCGCCTCGCGTGGCTCGGCACTTTCCCCGTCAGCGGGGGCAGCTGACAATTAAGGAAGAAAGAATTTATAGTTTTTTATATAAGTCAAAATAAAAAATACGGGAATGACTCATACAAAAAAGTCATCCCCGCGTGACAGGAAATAAAGGTAAAATGGAAGTCTTTAAGCCGTCCCCGAAAACGGGGAAGGTGTCAACCGTCAGGTTGACGGAAGGGGCAAGTGTGAGTAGAAACGAAAAAAGAGTTTCTTACGGAACGGTATAAATACTTGCCTGTCATTCTTGAACGAAGTGATGGCAAGTGAACCATTTTTCGAGGAGCGGAGCGACGCTGTAAAAATGAGTGAAACGCCATACCCGACCAACGGGAGCGGTAAGAATCTGGCAAAGGATACAAGAATTAAATATTTTTCCCTGTGTACGCAGACTTGCCCCTATCGCCTCGTAAGGCTCGGTACTTCCCGGCCAAAGGCGAAGCGTCTCATTGCGTTTTCGCGTCGCTATGCTCCTAAAAACACAATTCGCTTGCCACCGATTTCGGGGGAAGCTGACAACTAAGGAAGAAAGAAATTATAGTTTTTATATGAGTAAAACCTCAAAATATGAAAATGATTCACACTAAAAATCCGTCTTTGTTCAGGCGTATATATTTCATTTTTACAGGGGAAAGGGGCAATAAAAAAAGCCCCTTTGGAGAGGCTTTTTTTATTTCTTTTACAAGAATATATATTTCCCGATGAATAAGATTGTCAGTATGTACATGAGAAGACTGACTTTTCTTGTATGCCCTGTGAGTGCATTGATTAATGTGTAGGAAATGATACCGAAGGAAATGCCTTCGGCAATGCTGTAGGTGAAGGGCATGGCGAGGATTCCTATGTAAGCAGGAACGGCTTCGGTGGGATCGTTGAAGTCTATGCCCGCTACGGATGTGAACATCAGGAAGCCGACGATGATGAGGGCGGGAGCGGTCGCAAAGGCGGGAATTGCCATGAAGAACGGGGAGAGGAAGAGGGCAAGAGCAAAGAGTATCGCTACGGTGACGGCGGTGAGTCCTGTTCGTCCGCCTTCGGAAACGCCGGCGGCACTTTCTACATAGGTGGTCGTGGTGGAAACGCCGATGCAGGCACCTATGGTGGTAGCGAGGGAGTCGGCCATGAGTGCGCCTTTGATACGGGGGAGTTTTCCGTCTTTGTCGAGCATGTTTGCTTTAGAGGAAACGCCGACGAGTGTGCCGAGTGTATCAAATATATCAACGAAGAGGAAAGCAAAGAGGACCACAATGAAGTCTACGCTGAAAGTTCTTGAGAAGTCGAGGTGCATGAAAACCGGGGCAAGGCTTGCCGGTGTAAATGAGGCGAGGCCTGCCGACAAATTGGGAAGTGTACTGAAAGCACCTTTAGCGGGGTCGGGAATGTAAAGGCCCGAGAGTTCGCAAAGAATGCCGAGAAGCCAGGTGAAAAGAATGCCCCATAAAATATTTCCTTTGACTTTTTTGACCATGAGAATGCCCGTAAAAATAACGCCGATGATAGCGAGGACTACGGTGATGCCCGTGGTATGGAAAGTTCCCGAGAGAATCGCCGATTTAAAAGAGAAAAGGGATACTTTGGTGGCCGGGTTGGCTACGATAATTTGAGCACTCGTAAGACCGATGAAGGCGATAAATAATCCGATTCCGGCGGAAACAGAGCGTTTCAGGTTCATCGGAATGGCGTTGAAAATGGCTTCACGCACGTTGGTAAGGGAGAGGAGAATAAAAATCAGACCTTCGATACAAACGGCGGCGAGTGCCATTTCCCAAGAATAGCCCATCTGGCCGACGACGGTAAAGGCAAAGAATGCATTGAGACCCATACCGGGGGCGAGGGCAAAGGGATAGTTGGCAAAAAGTGCCATGAGAAGTGTGCCGATAAAGCCGGCAATGGCCGTAGCGGTCAGCACGGCTCCTTTGTCCATACCGGCGGCACTCATAATGCCGGGATTGACGGCGAGGATATAGGCCATGGTCATGAAGGTGGTGATACCTGCCATGATTTCTGTCCGTACAGAGGTTTTGTTTTCACTCAGGTGAAAAATTTTGTCTAAAAAACCGGGATTATGTTCCATAACGAACTCCTTTCAGGATTCAGATATTGTATGTAATCATTATAAAAGTTTTGTTTCATCAGAGCAATGGACATTTTGTGTTAGTATAAGTAGGAAAAAAGAAAAAAGCGTGGGAGGCCTTAAAAGGAATGAGCATTTGTAATATTTGTCCCCGCCGTTGCAAGGTGGAGCGGCCGCTATCGGGACAGAAAACGGAAAGCAGGGGATACTGCAGATCCGGCATGCTTCCCGTTATAGCCCGGGCGGCACTTCATCACTGGGAAGAACCGTGTATCAGTGGAAGCCGCGGAGCGGGAACGGTCTTTTTTTCAGGCTGTAATTTATCCTGTGTGTACTGCCAGAATTACGACATCTCGGAAAGACGGAAAGGGATAGAAGTTTCTGTAGAACGTCTTCGTGAAATTTATGGAGAACTGATTGCCGCAGGCGCGCACAATATTGATTTGGTGACACCGACTCATTACACACATGCCGTTTTTCAAAGTTTAAGGGATCCCCTTCCCGTGCCGGTTGTCTACAACTGCGGCGGTTACGAAAGTGTTCATACGATTTCTTTTTTGCGGAATAAGGTACAATGCTGGCTTCCCGACTTGAAATACAGCGACCGCCGGGCGGCTGCCAAATACAGTGATGCGCCTGATTATTTTGAGAGGGCGACAGCGGCGGTGGAGCAGATGTACAGACAGACCGGTCCCTATGAAATAGGAAGTGACGGGATTTTGAAAAAAGGGGTGCTGATTCGTCATCTCGTGTTACCGGGGCAATGGAAAAACACAAAGGGAGTACTCGAATATCTGGCGGAGACTTTTTCTCCCGGACAGGTGCTTTTCAGCTTGATGCGCCAATATATTCCCTGCGGAAGGGCGGCAGAGTTTCCCGAAATCAACCGTCGTCTGACAGAGGAGGAGTATGAGGAAGCAAAGGCGTATATGGAAGAGTTGGGAATCGAAGACGGCTACGTCCAGCAGGGGGAATCGGCCAAAGAGGCGTTTGTGCCCGCCTTTGACGGAACAGGTGTAATAAAGGCGGAGAGGCCGTAAAAGAAACAGAGAAATAAGTGTGAGTAAAATACTCAAAACGGTTTTTACAGAGCGGCACTAAATACCTGCCTGTCATTCTTGAACGAAGGTAAAAAGCGGTCGGGAATAGCGTTATAAAAAAGTACGGGAAAGAGTGAAGAATCTGGGCAGAGGGTGAACGATTTAACGATTCTGACCTGTGTACGCAGGCTTGCCCCTATCGCCTCGCAAGGCTCGGCACTTCCCTCCGTGTTCGGGGGAAGCTTACAACTAAGGAAGAAAGAAATTATAGTTTTATATTTATATACGCTTTTAACGGTATCCTATGCCGGATTCTTCGCTAAGAGTCAAATTATATTCTTTTCTTCTATCATCATTCCAATTCTGCCCACCGCTCAAGAATGACGGCAGGGGTGTTTTGTTTTGCCATAACGTTCTGATGCTAAATGAGTACATAAAGGAAAGAATACAAGCCCTTAAGCTGTCCCCGCTTGTCGGGGAAAGTGTCAACCGACAGGTTGACGAAAGGGGCAAGTGTGAGCAGAAACGAAAAAGAGTTTCTTATAGAACTACACTAAATATCTGCCTGTCATTCTTGAACGGTCGTAAAATGCGGTCGGGAATAAGCGTTATAAAAAAGTACGGGAAAGAGTGAAGAATCCAGGCAAAGGTTGCAAGATTTAAATATTCTGACCTGTGTACGCAAGCTTGCCCCTATTGCCTCGCAAAGCTCGGCACTTCCCTCCGTATGCGGGGGAAGCGAACGACTAAGGAATAAAGCAATCATATTTTTATATAAGTAAAAATAAAAAATAATGAAATGGATCACACAAAAAATCCGTCCCCGACTACGGGGAAGGTGGCGGCGAAGCCGTCAGAAGGGGCAAGTGTGAGCAGAAACGAAAAAAAGTTTCTTACGGAACGTCACTAAATACCTGCCTGTCATTCTTGAACGAAGTGAAGAATCTGGGCAAAGAATACGGGTGTTAAATACACTTTTTGCGATTATCCTATGCCGGATTCTTCGCTAAGAGTCAGATTATGTTCTTTCTCCTGTCATCATTCCGGTTCTGCCCGCCGCTCAAGAATGACGGCAGTGGTGAATTGTGTTTCGGTATGGTATTAAGTGACTTCTTATATAAAAGAAAGAATAGAGAATGAAAGCCGTTCCCGCTTGTTATCCATATTCGGGGGAAGCTGATGCTAAGGAAGAAAGGATTCATGGTTTTTCAGAATGGTGTGATTTGCTTTTGATAATTTACGGGAATAAAAAACTGAGCTGTTTGGTCGGAAAAGGAATTCTTGCAAACAGTTCAGTTTTTTATTGCTGTTTTGTTTTAGAAGGCTATTTGTTTTTTACACGGTCCATGAATTTCTCCGCATCGACGATAAAACGTATATGGTCGGCTTCGCCGATGGGCCCTTTGTCATCATCGGCAGTGATGCGGAAGGTGATTTTTTTGTTTTCCACACCGGTAATTTCTGCTTTTGCTTCGATTCGGTGGCCGGGCAGAGTGGCGGCATTATGGTGCACTGCGATGTAGCCGCCGACGGTGGTTTGTTCTTTCGGAAGACATTCTGCCAGGGCATTGACGGCAGCTTCTTCCATAAGTGCCGCAAGAACGGGGGTGCCAAGGACTTTGAGGGTGCCGCTTTTTACGTTTACCGCGGTATCTGAATCTGTGACATATTTTGAGGCTGTGCCGGTCAGGCCTGTTTTGATTTCCATATACATTCTCCTTTGTGTTTTTTCTTTATTGTATCACGGAAGAAAAAGAGTGTTTCGTATGGAAATTTATGAATGTGGTATAATAATTCAGTTATGGAACAGGGAAAATACAGACGGATATTTCCGGTATGTGTTTGTTTCTTGAGGAAACGGAGTTTTTATGAGTGAAGAACAGACAGCATTGTCAGCGTGGAAAAAAATCATAAAAGAAAAGCCGTTTATTGTCGTTTTGCTTGGGGCATTGCTTTTTGTGATTGCCGGCTTTACTTATCTGTATGCGTATGACCACGGTCCGGCGAAAGAGAATGTGACCGTCGATATTCCCAAGAAGGCAACGGGACGGGAAATTGGGGATATTCTCGCCGGAAAAGGAGTCATCCGCAGTTCTGCCGTTTTCAGGTGGATGCTTTTTCTGTCGGGACAGTCACAAAAGTTGCAAAGCGGTCATTATCAGATCCGTCAGGGGCTTACGGTCCGGGATGCCATAGCGGAATTACAGAGCGGCCGCGGTGAAATGGTGTGTGTCACGATTCCTGAAGGGTATACGGTTCGCCAGACGGCGGCGCTTTTGGAAAAGGCGGGGATTTCCGGCGGAAAAGATTTTGCCGAAACCGCAGGGGCATACGGACCTTTTGACTATATGTACGGCCCTGAAGCACCGCAATTCCGGGGAGAGGGATTTTTATTTCCCGATACGTATGAAATTCCCAAGGATTATACAGCGAAACAAATCTGCGATCTTATGTATAAACGGACGGATGAAATGATTTCTCCCGCTTTGCGGGAAAGGGCAAAGGAAAAAAATCTGACGGTGTATGCCCTTGTCACGATAGCGTCCATGGTGGAGCGGGAGGCAAAGTTTAAGGAAGATCAGGAACCTATTGCCGCTGTCATTCTCGCACGTCTGCAAAAGGATATGCCGCTCCAGATTGATGCGACAGTGCAGTATGCTTTGGGTGAAAATAAACCGGAGCTTACGGTGGCCGATACAAGGGTCGATTCTCCTTATAATACGTATATCAGAAAAGGCCTTCCGCCCGGACCTGTGGGAAGCCCGGGGATAGAGGCGGTTCGTGCCGTTCTTGCGGCAGAGCCGGGGGAATACCTGTATTATGTGGCACAGCCTGACGGACATCATATTTTTACCAAAACTTATGAAGAGCACCGGGCAGAGGTGGAAAAGATTTACGGGGAAAGTTCATGAGAGAAAACGGTGCGGACTTTGAGCAGATAAAAAAGGAGCTCGAGGAGAAAGCGGCGGCTGAAAATATACCGATTATCCGCGGCACGGAAAGAGAATTGCTGCTCCGTGCGGCTTCTTTGGTAGAACCCCGGAAAATTCTTGAAATTGGGACGGCCGTGGGGTATTCAGCCCTGCTTTTGGCAGAGCGGTTTCCTTTTTCGGAGACGGACACGATAGAAATTGATGAAAAACGGCATAAAACGGCATTGGAAGTGATGAAAAGAGCGGGACTTTCAGAACGGGTGCATTGTCATTTCGGAGATGCATCATCGCTGATTTCCTCTTTGCAAGGACCGTATGATTTCGTATTTCTTGACGGACCGAAGGGACAGTATCTGAAGCATTTGCAGATGATAGAACCGCTGCTTGCCGGAAAAGCGGTCATTGCGGCAGATAATGTGCTTTTCCGCGGTCTGGTGCGTATGTCCGGCACTGTGGAGCACCGTTACAGGACGATCGTTGTCCGTTTGCGGGAATATCTGTCTTATTTGGAGAAAAATTACGATACCGTGATTTATGAGGAAGGAGACGGTCTTGCCGTCTCGGTAAGAAAAGAAAAAGGAAAATAAGGGCGGCCGTGAAGGGACGTATCCTGATTCCCACGGCTTTCGGAAGGAATATATATGAAAAAAATGGAACTTCTTGCTCCGGCAGGAAATATGGAAAAAATGAAAATGGCGCTTCTTTACGGGGCTGACGCGGTTTACATGGCGGGAAAGGCTTTCGGTCTTCGTGCGTATGGCGGAAATTTTGACCGTGAGGAATTGAAAGAAGCGGTGGAGTATGCCCACAATCTCGGGAAAAAAGTGTATATCACGGTCAATATCATTCCCAGAAATGAAGATTTGGAAGGTTTGGACGAGTATTTAAAATACTTGCAGTCGATTCATGTTGATGCCGTACTTGTGGCGGATATGGGCGTTTTTGATGTCTGCCGTGAGGCGGCACCGGATCTTCCTATCCATATCAGCACACAGGCGAGTGCGGCGAACTGGCGAACGATCCGGCGGTGGAAGGAAATGGGGGCGTCCCGTGTGGTTCTGGCCCGTGAAGTATCGGTCAAGGAAATGGCGGACATTCACACAAAGGTGGACGTGGAATTGGAAGTATTCGGGCATGGTGCTCTTTGTATTTCCTGGAGCGGCCGCTGTCTTCTGTCCAATTATTTTACAAACGGAAAACGCCAATCGAACCGCGGGGAGTGCATACAGGCCTGCCGGTTTAAATATTCCGTTATGGAAGAGTCGAGACCGGGACAGTATTTTCCCATCGAGGAAGATGAGCACGGCACGTACATTTTCAACAGCAAGGATCTTTGCATGATTGACCATATTCCCGAGCTTATCGAGGCAGGTGTGGCGTCTCTTAAAATCGAGGGGCGTATGAAAAGTGTCTATTATGTGGCGGCCGTGGTGGCAGCTTACAGAAAAGCCATCGATGCTTATTATGAAAAAGGGGCGGATTTCGAAGTGCTTCCCGAATGGCGGGCGGAGCTTGAAAAGGTATCGCACCGTCCGTATACGACGGCGTTCGCCTACCAAGATCCCGACCATACCGCCCAGGAGTATGTGAAGTCCCAGCCGGAGCAGTCCTATGATTTTATCGGACTGGTTCTGAAAGAGGGGGCGGAAAAGGGAACGGTAATTGTCCAGCAGAGAAATCATTTCAAGACCGGCGAAACGGTAGAGGTGCTGACTCCTCACGGCGATGTATTTCCTTTACAAATAGGCGCTTTAAGAAACGGGGAAGGGGAAATTGTGGAAGCGGCGCCTCACCCGTTAGAGGAGCTTGTCATGGAAACGGATGCGGATTTGCCGGCATATACTATTTTAAGGAGGCCCGGCCGTGGACAGTAGGGTATATATAGAAATTGCGCCGTCCGATGTCAATTATGTGAACCGCATTCTCGAGGGGTATGAATATCTCGGCGTTTTAACGACAATCAATCCGAAACGGGCGACTTGCATGATTCATTCGACGGAAGATACAAGAAAAGAAGTGATTGAGGTTTTGAACGGTCTTGACGATGTGACGGTCAAAATATTACCGGACCGCAAAGCGGCGGAATAAAATTCTTCATTTGTGATACAATAAAAACAGAGGAAAGAGGTGGTAGTATGACTCATTCAGAACGAGTAGCGGAGTATTTAAAGCAATGCGGCACTTTTTATCTGGCCACGGTGGACGGGGTCCGTCCCTGTATCCGTCCTGCCCACGATGTCTGTGTCTGCGGTGATGTGATTCATTTCCTTTTTCTGAAAGAAGATGAAATTTACGGCCAGCTCCTGAATAATGACAGTGCGGAAATTTGCGCCACCCACCCGGACAAGTCCTTTATCCGTTTTGCCTGCCATCTGCGGGAGGATAAAGGGGAAGAACCGCGCAAGGCGATGATTAAAAGCTGTGAGGAGTCTTTGGATTATATCCGGAATGAAGGAAAACAAACGATTTTCCGCGTGGATTTCGGAAAAGTTATCATTACGGATTTCACGGGAAAAACAGAAGAATTTTCTCTTTAGCAAAGCGGCACGTTCCGAAAGGGCGTGTCTTTTTTTATTTCCCGGGATATAAAAAACGGGGGAAGTGTTATAATCAATAAGACAGCAGGCGGTATGAAACCGGCATGCGGTCATGCAGTTGAAACAGGAAGTATGATTTTGATGGTGCTCTGTTTTGACGGGACAGGATTTTATAAAAGGAGATAATGATGACAAACGGTTTGGTTACAGATTTATACCAACTCACGATGACGAATGCACTTTTTAAGATACACGGTCATGAACGGAAAGTCGTATTTGACCGCTTTTACAGAAAAAATCCTTTTAACGGCGGCTATACGGTAGTGGCAGGTCTTGCCCACCTGCAGGACTTTATAGAAAATTTTCGGTTTTCCAAGGAGGATATTTCCTATCTGGAGAGTCTCGGTATTTTTTATCCCGAATTTTTAGACTATCTGGCAAACTTTCATTTCACCGGTGATATTTATGCCATTCCCGAAGGGACGGTCACTTTTCCGGGAGAACCGCTGCTCCGTTTCCACGGAACGACGACAGAGGCGATGATTCTTGAAACAGGACTCTCCATGATTTTGAACCATGAAAGTCTGATTGCCACCAAGGCCCGCCGTGTCCGCACCGTCGCACCGGACGATGCACTGATGGAATTCGGTCTCCGCCGTGCCCAGGGCCACGATGCGGGACTTTGGGGAGCCAGAGCCGCTATGATTGGCGGATTTAACGGTACGTCTAATGTGGAGGCAGGAAGAAAATTCGGAATTCCCGTATTGGGAACGATGGCACACAGCTGGATTATGAGTTTTGACAATGAATTGGATGCTTTCCGTGAATATGTACGGCAATATCATGACAATCTTATTCTTTTGGCAGATACCTATGATGTTCTGAATTTGGGCGTTCCTCATGCCATTCAGATTTTCCAAGAATTGAAGGAAGAAGGAAAGCTTCCGAAGAAATACGGTATCCGTATTGATAGCGGAAATCTTGTGTATTTATCACAGGAAGCGTCCCGACTATTTAAAGAAGCGGGACTGCCGGATGCTATTATTTCAGGCTCCAACGACCTTGACGAGTATACAATCCAGTCGCTGAAAAGCCAGGGCTGTACCGTTACGAGCTGGGGCGTGGGGACAAAAGTGATTACCGCTGACGGCACGTCGGCGCTGGGTGGCGTTTTCAAAATGTCTGCCAAAGAAGAGGCAGGAGAATTTGTTCCTGTCATGAAAATATCCAATGATGTGGAAAAAATGACGAATCCGGGCATCAAAACAGTCTACCGTTTCTATAAAAAATCGACGGGAAAAATCATTACCGATCTTGTCTGCCGGGCTGATGAAATAGCACCTGACGGTTCCGACTATATGCTTGTAACGGAAACGGCCAAATGGAGAAAGAAATATATCAAAAAAGGGACGTACAGGGTGGAAGAATTATTAAAGCCGGTAATCCAAAACGGAAAAAATATAAAGCTTCCGTCCCTTGCGGAAACGATTGACTATGCTGACCGCCAGATGGATACTCTTTGGCCGGAATACACAAGATTCCTGAATCCCGATGCGATGGAAATCAATTTATCGCAGCAGCTCCAGACTTTAAAAAGCACAATCATTGATAAGGAATTGGGACAAAAATAACGGAATGGTTTTGTTCCGGGCATTCTATGAAAAGGAGAAGTTTATGAAAAAAACAGCAGCAGCTCTTGCCGTTATGGCGGCATTGCTCGTGGGAAATCCGTCGTATGCCGATGATTTACCCCTTCCGGGAGGGCATGTACTTCCTTTGGGCCGGCAGGTGACCGTAAAGAGCGGGGAAGATTCTTATTTTGCCAAACCGGTAGCCCGTATTTTTTCCGATCCGCAAATCAAAAAACAACTGGAAAAAACCTTTGATTCCATGGACCTGTTTCCTGCAGGATCGGGGGAAAACAGTGAAGAACTGGCGGAAATCACATGGAAATTGATGCGGAAAGGCCGTTTTTACCAGCTTAAGACGGAAAAACCCGACGCTTACCACCAGGCACTTGCCTTTTCTGCAACAATCAGCCGTGAAGATTGGTTGAAAATCAATGAAACACAAGAGATTCTTCATAAAAAGGACCCGGAAAAATATCCTGCGGCGGAAACGGAAAAAGATTTCAGGAAAGCCTTTTTGAACAGTCTTGCCAAAGAGGCGGAGGAGAAAAAAGAAAGAAAAGAGAGCGTCCTTCCCAACGGGGACAGCTGCGTGATGATTTCTCTCTACAGTGACCGTGAACAGGAAGGATACCGCTATCCTTGCTACGGCTTTATCGTAGGCATTGCCAATGATAAGGAAGCAGGTCTGACGATTATTTTCACAAACCAGGTGACAGGAAGAGTCATGGAACCTGTTCTGAAAAAGGGAATGGAGGGAATCCGATGAAAAAGGAAATCGCTGCATGGATTACGGCAGGCCTGCTTGTTTTCGGCGGTTACGGAGCGGCGGCACAAAACGGGATGGGTTATTTTTCCATACTTGACGCAGCAAAGCCCGAAATAGGATCGCATAATGCTTGGGGATACGGACCGGAGCATCAAAAAGTTGACAAGGGCGCCGGTTCTGCTTCCGTAAATCTGCAAAAGATGCCGGAGCCTCCTCAGCCTTTTTTAAAACAAAAAATGCATCTCGGCGGGGACGCGGAATTTATACCTGTCCGCTATACAAATCCGGAGGGAGCCGTCACGGAGAATCGGGGAAACCGCCCCGGATTGCCATGGAAAGACGGCGATACTTTGCCTTTCGGTGAGCTTATTGTAAAAAAAGATGTGACGGCCATGGCTTTTGTCATTAACTTTATCATTCCCGGAAACCAGGTGCCTGCAGAGATGAAAGCACTTTTTGAAAACGACGGGACCGGGGAACCTGCGGAAACGGCAAAAGAGGTAATGGCAAGTGCAAATATGGTTCTTTACAGTGCGGAAGCCATGATGAACGGTACCTTCCGAAGCGGAATTGCGCTTGAAAATAAAAACAAGAAAGAAAAACTGCCCCTTGATTTCGCAACGGTGCAAATCAAAGATATAGAACCGGTGCAACGGAAGGAAAAGAATGTCTGCACTTTCGGCGGAAGATTTTTGGGACAGGTCGACGGATTTATAATGCCTCTCTATTTCAGAGCCTACATCATCAAAAAAGGAGAAAATTGCCGCATTCTCGGCGTTGTTACCAGTGATGCGGAAAGAGAAATGATGAAAAACGGGGCGGACAAACTGGCGGAAGAAAGTATGAAATAAAATAAAAATTCAGAAAACGCTGCTCATCAGGGGCGGCGTTTTTTTATGGGAAATCCGGAAAAACCGTTTTTGAAATTTGCTATAATAAGAAAAACGGTAATGATAAGTAAGAGGTGCTGTATGAAGAAAATAATAACCGCGTTCTGTCTTTTTGTGTCACTTTTGACAGGCTCCGCTTTTGCGGACACATTAAAACTGCCTAGCGGAGAAGTGCTTGATTTCGGTGACAAAGTCGATGTTTGGACCATGGAGGAATCTTTTTTCAGCCGTCCCGGAAATTCACTCGCCGGGAAAGAAAAAAATATCGTAAAAAGCGGTACAGATTTGATTCCCGGTTCATCTTCTCTTGGAGAGGTACCGCAGAATATAACGGATAAAATGAAGATTTACCAGCTCCGTTCGTATACACCCGAAGCGTTTCACCAAGCTGTGGCGGTTTCCGCTTCCTTGTCAGGGAAAGACAGAGAAATATTGGAGAAACTGCTTGCCCGTAATCATCAGAAACAAGAAAAAATGAAAAAACCGGGAGAAGAGAAAAATGAAGTGCTTCGTAATTTCTTAAAGAGTAAGGAATGGGTGGCGGCAGAACCTTTACAAAGTCGTTTGGTAAGTCAAGGAATCAAAATATATGTGACAGGAAAAGAAGGCTGGAAGGATAAAATGTCCAAAACGGGGCAGCCCTACAGAATCGGATTTGTGAAAGCGGTCATTGACTGTAACGGCTGTGTGCTTCCTGCTTTTGCAGGCGGTCTTATCTATCCGGGAGAGAAAGAGACGGTGTATACGCTTTTCATAAGTGATCAGCCGTCAGGTGCTTATTTTGCTCCTTATATCAAAAAAGCGGCGGAGGGAAAGAAATGATGAAAACATGGACAGGTGCTTTTTTGGCGGCGTGTCTTTTCGCTGCTTGTCCCGTTTCGGCGAATACGGGGACAAATAATTTTTCTTCTTTGCTGAACCTGTCAGCCCTTCCCACGAACGGGCAGGGGGAAGTGGTAAACGGGCAGGGCATGGTGTCCGTTCTGAGAGAGGCCTTGCTTTCTCCCGGGGCTAAAGGATTTTTGAAAAAGGAAAATACACCGCCGGATATCGCATACTTGCCGCCGGAGGCGACAGAGCAGGGCCTTTATGGGGAAATCCTGTTCCGTCAAAAAGGCGAATTCGTACCTGCTTTGGCCGTTCATTCGGAATTTACGAGGGAAGAAGATAAATATCTTTTGCAGGATATGTTCGGAAGTACTCCGCTTCCCGAACGGTCACGGCAGGAATTGTACCGCTTCAACCTTATCCTCTTGTCATCGGAAAATATATGGAATGGCGTGAGTGTGGGAGCTGTGCGGATGCTCAATGAATTGACAAAAAATAAAAGAGTATATATTCCTTACAACCTGGTAGCTGTCGATTATTTGGAAACGGAGCAGCTTCACCGCCTGAAGGAATCCCCGCGTATCTATACGGCAGGCGTCCGTGCCGTGGCGGCGGTTGACGGAATTACCGTTCCGCTCTATATCAAAATGTATATTTTCCCTTATGAAAAATCATACAGGGTACTTTTCCTGGCAGGCCCCGAAAGCGGTCACGCCGTCATCAAAGCGGGCGGCGACCGTTTGGCACTACGGTATGCACGGTAAAAGGAAATAAAAAAGGAACGGCGTCAGGCTGTTCCTTTTCTCTTGCTTTACTTCTTATGTTTTTTCTTCTTCTTTTCTTTTTTGAGCGATTTCGTATCAATGGTAAATTCCGGCGGTGCTTTCCAAAGAAGAGGATCCGCCAGGACACAATATCCATTCGCATTTCATCATAATTAGTCTCTAATCCTTTCAAATCTCATTTTATATGACTTTTGCAAGCTGTTAAGCTAACTTGTGGAACATATGCCGAACCTTATCTATACGGCTATTCGGGCGGCGGGGTTGGCAAATAAATTTACCAATAGCTGGCTGGTATCCTTTTAACTCTGTCAAGCAGACTCCCTGCCCATTTGTGAAATAAGTTAAATCGTTCCTGTATTCTTGAATACATCTAGCAGGGATTTCTCCTTTCAGAATGACCTCGTCATTCTTTATCTGAGTACTTACAATATCTGCACAATACCTTGGAGCATCATGATACGCCCGTGAGAGATATTCCTGCGGTGCATAAATTTCAAAGTGGAGATATGGCTCTAATAGTTCTGTCCCTGCTTTTTTTAAAGCCTGCTCCAATACGATAGGGGAAAGCAGCCGAAAGTCTGCGGGGGTACTTACAGGACTATAATACAATCCATATTCAAAACAGATTTTACAGTCTGTCACTTTCCATCCATACAGCCCCTGCTCGCAGCCATAAAGAACCCCCTCCATAACCGCATTTTGGAACGATTGATTTAAATATCCAAGTGAAACTCTGCTTTCATACTGCACTCCGCTTCCAATAGGGAGCGGCTCTATGGACAACCCGACAGAAGCCCAGAAAGGATTTGGCGGGACTTCTATGTGGATGGTATATTCTGCTTTTCTAAGCGGTCTTTCCATATATATAACAGTAGGCTCTTTTATTTCTGCCTCCACATGATATTTTTCCTCAAGGATGGCACAAATGACTTCCATCTGCACATTCCCCAAAAAAGAAAGTATAATCTCATGCGTTGTAGTATCCACATAATATTTTAAAAGAGGGTCGCCATCTGAAATTTCTGTAAGTGCCCCAAGCAATATTTCCCGCTGTTCAGATTTCTTTACTGCAATCGTTGTTTGGAGCATAGGGAGAGGATTTTCAATAAATTTTCTCTGCGGCAACAGTATTTCGTTCCCCAAAATACTGTTTAGCTGCAAAACATCATTTGGTAAAATTACAATATCACCAGAGCAGGCTGTATCGGATGAATATAATTCACCGTTTGTCGGAACACACATCTCTGTGATTTTTATTTTCTCTTTTTCAGATATTCTAATAACATCCCTCAAATGCAATGTTCCGCTATATATACGCACATAAACAAAACGCCGCCTTTTCTCTGAATATTCAATCTTAAAAACCTGCCCGCATAGTTCAGATTGACCTTCAGGCGTTGATGAATAAAATTTACTGGCAATTACTTCTATAAGCTGCCGAATCCCCAGATTGTTTTTAGCGCTTCCGTGATAAACGGGAAATAACGTTCCGTTTTGGAATCTCCTGTTTTCTTCCTGTTCCAGTTCTGACATTTTAAACGGTTTCCCTGACATATATTTCTCTAATAGTTCATCGTTTCCCATAATTACCGCATCCCACTGTTCCATATCGTCATTGTCCGTTACATTTATATGGGGATGCTGCCCAACCTTTTGCTTCACTATAATTTCCGAAGAAAGCTTTGCTTTCATTTCCCGATATACCATTGGCAAATCAATCCCCTCTTGGTCAATTTTATTGATGAAAAAAATTGTCGGAATCTTCATTATCTGTAGTGCATGAAACAGTATACGGGTCTGTGCCTGTATGCCATCCTTTGCAGAAACTAATAATACTGCTCCGTCTAATACGGATAAAGAACGGTATACTTCCGCCAAAAAATCCATATGGCCTGGCGTATCTATAATGTTGACTTTTACATCCTCCCACTGAAAAGATGTCACTGCTGTCTGGATAGTGATTCCCCTTTGACGCTCCAAATTCATTGTATCTGTCCTTGTTGTGCCTTCATCTACGCTCCCTAGTTCTGCAATTGCACCACTGGTATACAATAAACTTTCCGTTAATGTTGTCTTTCCTGCGTCAACGTGAGCCAGAATGCCTAAGTTAATTATTTTCATGTGATTTTCCTCCTATCAACACCCAAAAAAGGGCATAAAAATACCCAGTGATAAATACTCCTATCACTGGGTAAATAACTCCAATAGCCCCAAAACACTTATATGTTTTCGGGCATATAAAATTACATGATAAAAGTATTCTTAAACTGGGTACAAAAAACTAAGCCCCATATTAAAAGTGAAACGGGACTGCTACTTTTTGTTCCCACTATCAAATTGACAGTTTATTTAAGAATACCTTGCCGCATATTTATTAACTCCTTGTATAATACTGAATCTAATTATATTCCTTAACCCTTTATTTGTCAAGCTGACAAACTAAAGCAGAAAAAGCGGCAGGATTTCCCCCTGCCACTAATCATCTGTTTATGCAAAAATAATTTCCTTTTTGCCCAATGCGGCAAGTTGTCTTTCCAAAGCGGCTTTTTCGGCTTTCAGTTTTTCGATTTCCTGCTCCTTTTTCTTGGCTTTCGCCCGTGCAATGACAACGGGATTTCCGCCGATGCCCCAGCTGTCCATATCGACTTCTTCGATAGTAACCACCGTGGTGGCAGGATTTTTATGCAGCACATCAGAAAGAAGTTTCGTCGCTCCTTTGATTAATTCCGCTTTTTGTTCCGCCGTGGCTCCTTCACGGGTGATTTTGATATGTACGTAAGGCATAGAAACATCTCCTGTCATAAAAATAGGGAATACTTTTATTTTATTATAGCAAATTAAAAAGAGAGGCGGACATTCGTAAAAGACAGAAATTTTTTGTGTTTGTCCGGGGAGTGGGAAACATTATTTTTATTTGACATCATTTCATGGGTACTGTAAAATCAAATAAGGGATATGTACTATATCTTCGCCCCCGTTTGGGGCTTTTTTTGTGTCATTTTTAGGAAGCCGTCCGCTTTCCGGATGTATCGGGGTTTTAAGGAAACGGTGACTTTACTGTGTAAAGGGTGATGATGGCATGGCTGAATCATATGATGTGATTGTAATCGGTGCGGGACCGGCCGGTATTTTTACGGCACTGGAACTTGCAGATACGGGCGCATCGGTTTTAATTATCGAAAAGGGATTGGATATCCGCGAAAGAGTGGCGTTGAATGAAAACAGAACCGCACCGCCGAAAGAAAGACGGCAAAATATCGTTTGCGGCTGGGGCGGCGCCGGTGCATTTTCCGACGGAAAACTCACGCTGACCACCGACTACGGCGGAAATCTGGACGATTATATGAATAAAGGGGAATTGGCTCACCTGATTTCCTATGTAGATTCCGTCTATTGCCGCTACGGCGGAGCGGGACGGAAAGTTTACGGCGATGAATTTGCCGATGAAATCCACGAACTGAAACGTCGTTCTTCTGCGGCAGATCTCATGCTCGTTCCTGCCCGTATCCGCCATCTCGGGACGGACGTGAACGGTGAAATTCTTGCTAATATGAGAGATTCCCTGCCTGCAAACGTGAAAGTCATGACAAAAACGGCAGTGGACAGAATCATTGCGGATAAAAACGGCACAGTTATCGGCGTGGAAGCAGGCGGAAAGGAATACCGTGCCAAGTATATCGTAGCCGCTCCGGGCCGGGAAGGTGCGGAATGGTTTTTGGGAGAAGCGAAAAAACTGGGACTTCATACGGAATCCAATGCGGTGGATATAGGCGTCCGTGTCGAATCACCGGCAGAGGTGTATGAACCGATTACAAAAATCTGCTACGAGTCGAAACTCGTTTATTTCTCCAAATCGTTTGATGACCGGGTGCGGACGTTCTGCATGAATCCTTACGGATTTGTGGTGACGGAAAATAATGCGGGACTCCAAACGGTAAACGGTCATTCTTTTGCTCATAAAAAGAGTGGAAATACAAACTTTGCCATTCTCGTATCCAAGCAGTTTACAAGACCTTTTAATGAACCGATTGCATACGGCAAATACATCGCATCTCTTGCCAATATGCTCGGCGGGGGACCGATTGTCCAACGTCTCGGCGATCTCAGGGACGGCCGCCGTTCCACGGAAGAGAGGATACGCCGCGGTCTTGTCCGTCCCACCATGCCGTCGGCGACACCGGGAGATTTATCTCTGGTCTTGCCATACCGTTTTTTAAAGGATATTATGGAGATGTTCGAAGCACTGGATCAGGTAGCACCCGGTGCCAATTCAAGACATACACTTCTTTACGGAGTGGAAGTGAAATTTTACTCTTCCCGGATAGAACTGTCGCCACAGCTGGAAACGAAATTTAAAAATTTCTTTGCCATCGGTGACGGAGCGGGAATTACAAGGGGACTGGCCCAGGCCTCTGCCGCCGGTGTGGTGGTAGGACGGGAGATCTGTGCCAGAGAAGGAAAACCGAAAGGAGAAATCAATGATTCCGAGATACACCAGAAGTGAAATGGGGAAAATTTGGGAAGAAAGAAATGAATGGCAGACCATGCTGGACGTGGAAATTGCCGCTTGTGAGGCCAATGCCGAATTGGGACGGATTCCCAAGGAAGCGGTGGAAGTCATCAAGAAAAAAGCCGACTTCGATGTGGAACGCATTCATGAAATTGACAGGGAAATCAACCATGACATCATAGCGTTTCTGTCTGCCGTAGGCGAATATGTGGGCGACGAGGCGAAATATATCCATATGGGTATGACCTCGACGGACGTAAAAGATACGGCTCTCAATGTACAGATTAAACAAGCTTCAGACCTTCTTTTGAAAGGTTTGGAAAAACTGGCAGAGGTGCTGAAAAGAAGAGCCGTCGAATTTAAATACACCCCCACCATCGGCCGTACCCACGGGGTGCATGCGGAACCGACCACGTTCGGACTGAAACTTCTCCTCTGGTACAGTGCCACTTTGAGAAATATAGAACGGATGAAACGGGCTGCCGAAGAAATGACGGTAGGAAAATTATCGGGCGCCGTAGGAACTTATGCGGACATTGATCCTTTTGTGGAAGAATACGTCTGCAAAAAAATGGGCCTTACCCCCGAAGTCGTAGCGACCCAGGTCGTACAGCGCGATCATCATGCGGAGTACATCACCACATTGGGCGTGATAGCAGGTACACTGGCACAGATTGCCCTTGAAGTGCGTCATCTCCAGCGGACCGAGGTGAGAGAAGCGGAAGAATATTTCAGCCCGAAACAAAAAGGATCGTCAGCGATGCCCCATAAAAGAAATCCCGTCAAATCGGAACGGATTTGCGGCATGGCCCGCCTGATTCAGGGCTACTCTCTTCCGGCGTTTGAAAATATCCCTCTTTGGCATGAACGGGATATTTCCCATTCTTCCGTAGAAAGAGTCATCATTCCCGATGCGACGACAGCGCTTGATTATATCCTGGCGCAGACAACGGAACTGATTGATAAACTTCTCGTCTATCCCGAAAAAATGCTGGAAGATTTGAATATGACAGGCGGCCTCATTTACAGCCCCCGCGTGCTTTTGGCTCTCGTTTCCAAAGGTGCATACCGTGACACGGCGTACCGTTGGGTACAGCGGAATGCCATGAAACGCTGGCTTGACGGCGAGGATTTCTATGAAAATCTTTGCAAAGATGAAGATGTAAGAAAATATCTGAACGAAGAGGAAATTAAAGCTTGCTTTGATTACAAGCCCATGCTTGTGCATGTAGATAAAATATTTGCCCGGTTCGGATTATAAAAATCGGGCTCATAAATTACAGGAAATCATAGCGGAGTTTCCGCATGTGGAGAAAGGAAGAAATCAATGGCAACAGCAATGGTCATCGGGGCCCAGTGGGGCGATGAAGGAAAAGGCAAGATTGTAGATTATTTAGCGGCAAAAGCGGATGTGGTTGTCCGCTCCCAGGGAGGAAATAATGCAGGGCATACCGTCGTTGTCGACGGCAAGGCATATCCTCTCCGTCTAATGCCGAGCGGAATCATGTATCCCGGCACGATTTGTATCGTAGGAACCGGTGTCGTCATTGATCCGAAAAGCTTTTTGGAAGAAATGAAAAATCTGGAAGATCAGGGGATTGATACGAAACATCTCCAGATTTCCACGAGAGCACAAATCGTATTTCCCTACCATATCCGCATTGATGAGGCGGAGGAAATGAGAAAGGGCAGCCGTAAAATCGGGACAACGAAAAACGGAATCGGCCCCTGCTATGCAGATAAGATTAACCGTATCGGTATCCGTATCTGTGACCTCATGGACAAAGATGTATTTGCGGAAAAATTGAAATATAATGTAGAACAGAAAAACATGGTTCTCGAAAAATTATACGGTCTGGAAGGCTTTGATTATGAAAAGATGCTTCACGACTATCTCGGCTATGCCGAAAAGCTCCGCCCCTTTGTAAAAGATACGAATTACATGGTGCAGAAACTTATCAAAGAAGGGAAAAATGTTCTTTTTGAAGGCGCCCAGGCGTCCATGCTCGATTGTGACAACGGCACATATCCTTACGTTACCTCTTCTCACCCGACCGCAGGAGGAGCCTGCATCGGTGCCGGTATCGGACCGCATATGATGAAAAATATTTTCGGCGTTGTGAAAGCGTACAGCACCCGTGTCGGCGAAGGTCCGTTCCCGACAGAGCAACTGAATGAAACGGGCGATAAAATCCGTGAACTGGCTCATGAATTCGGTACGGTCACAGGCCGTCCCCGTCGTGTGGGCTGGCTTGATGCACGGGCAGTCCGCTATGCCGCTGCTTTGAATTCTTTCGACTATCTGGCCATTACCCGCCTTGATATTTTAGACGAGCTCGATGAAATCAAGGTCTGCGTAAGTTATGAATATGAAGGAAAAGAAGTGGAAGAATATCCGGCGGATTTGAAATTCCTGGAAAAAATCAAACCCGTTTACAAAACTTATAAAGGGTGGAAAGAAAAAATCAGCGGTATCCGGGATTATGAAAAACTGCCGCCCCTCTGCAAAGCTTATTTGGAAGATATTTCCAAACTCATCGGCGTACCGATCGGTATCGTTTCCGTCGGTCCGAACCGTGAAGAAACCATTGTCATCAAAGACGTATTCTGATTTTTAAATCAAAAACACCTCTGCAGGAGAAAATCTTGGGAAGGTGTTTTTTTATTGCCGCTTTGCTGTTACCGGTTTATTTTAATATGATATAATAAGAAAATAATTGATAATAGTTTTCAATACAGGAGGCTTTATGAAATTAAAATTGACCGGTGTGGAGGAAACACTGCTTATCACTTTATATGTCCGTGCAAAAGATGCGGAAAGTGACAATCCCGTTCTCAATGACAGAAAAGCGGCGGAAATTTTGTCGCATATCGATAATGACTTGTCGCAATTCAAAACGGCATGGATGTCTTATTACGGTATTTTGGCGCGGGCAAAACTGATGGACGAAGAAATCCGGAAGTTTATCAAAAAGAATCCGGACGGTGTCATTGTTTCCCTCGGAAGCGGACTGGATACCCGTTTTTACAGAGTGGATAACGGAAAAATCCGCTGGTACGATATAGATTTTCCCGAGGTCATAGAACTCCGCAAGCAACTTATCGGTGAGCATCCGAGAGTGACCTCTGTTTCGAAATCCATGCTTGATGCATCGTGGCCGGAAGAGATTGACCGGGAAGGGAAAAAGCTCCTTGTCATTTCCGAAGGGGTGATTATGTACCTGGAGGAAGAGGAAGTAAAGGAATTGTTGGGCGTCATGGCCGACGGTTTGGACGAATTTGAAGCCCATTTCGATCTGCTTTACAAAGGCATGGTCAAATTCAGCAAAAAGCACGATACTTTGAAACATATGCAGGCGGAATTCAAGTGGGGTGTCACCGACGGCCGTGAAATTGTCCGTCTCGACCACCGCTGGCAATATCTGGAATGCATTAATTTCACAAGGGAAATGAAACATCTCCTGCCGGGATGGAAAAAATTATTGACTCCTTTCTTCTACCTGACGAACAACAGGCTTGGGAAATATGCATATAAGAAATAGGTTCTGCCGTTCCTTCCGTAAAGCTTATAAAAGTTGCTAAAAGAGGGCATATCAGATAAGATATATAAAGATTTTCAAAATATCTGACAGAGGCATGAAATGGATAAATTTGAAAAGCTTCTCCTGTCCAAGCATATGAAACGGACACCGGCGCGGCTTATGATTTTAAAAGTATTAGAAGACAGTTTGCCCGTGACGGCAGGGGACGTCTATGAGGCGGTTCGTAAAAAAGACACCAAACTGAGTCTTTCCACAGTTTACAGAAATTGCGAGGCTCTGGCGGAAAAAGGACTCCTTTTCCGGTCGACTACCTTGTCTGACGGTCTTACACGCTATGAATATGCGAGGGAAGATCATGTAGAGCATGCGGTTTGTCTGGCGTGCCATAAAATATTTTCCGTCAAAGTATCTTTGGAGCCGGGCTGTGAAAAACACCTTGACGTGGAGCATGGCTTTGAGGCGACGGGATACCGCATAGAAATTTACGGATTCTGCAAGGAGTGCAAGGCCCGGGGAAAAGATAAAGAATTTAAAGAGAAAACGATTTAAGAAGACAGCCGCCGGCGGACATACCGGCGGTTTTTTGCGGAATATACAAAAAAGTACGGTCTGCCAGAAATTCGGGACGATCTGTTTTCTGTGAAGAATATAGAGAGTACAAAAACAAAAAAGTTTATTGTAAACATAGATAAATATAAATCTTGACAAATAAAAAGAGAACCAGTAGACTGAAACCTAAAGTGGCAGAGAGGATAGGAGTTTGAGAGGGGGAAAAGAAGTTGCTGTATAGCGTGAAAATGCGTTCCAGCCGTGGCGGTGTTCATGGAAAAGGGGGACGGCATATTTCAGGAGCGGAGCGGATTGTTTCCTGTGAGTCTGTGGAAAAGGAAGTACTGGCAATGGTCCGCCGTGCCCAAACCCACAGTAGGGGAAGTCCTGATTTTATCCAACTGAAAATGGAAGTGGTGAAGCCGGGAAAAATTGTATATGTCCCTTTACTTCCTGTCACTGAAAGAAAAACGGTGACAAAAGAGGAGGGACGTAAGGAAGCGGAAAAAGCGTTAACGGCGGCAGGTGTCACAGAAAAAGCTGTTAAGTCGGGGATTTCTTTTCTTACTCATTTGCAGGACAGCCTGCGCGGTGCCGTTATTATCGATGCGGAAACAGGAGAAAGAGTGGACGGCAAAGGAAGCAGGGGTGTCCGCTGCAGCAATATGGATGCAGAAAATACAGCGGACTATGAGCGGAAAATGAAAAATCGGGGACTTTCAGGAGATCATCCCAGGGAAGCACTTGTTCTCGCATCAAAAGTGGCGTCAGCGCCGGGAACAGTGGCAGAGCTTTGCTGGTCCGATGATCCCGGGTATGTGACAGGATATGTCGCTTCTCCCCGTTATGGCTATGAACGTATTTCCGTCATGAAAGATCCGGGAGATCCTGTAGGCGGCAGGGTGTTTTTTATAAAGTCCCAGACGGATATAAAAAAATATGTAGATTATCTCGAAAACCGGGTTGTTCTTGTAAGGGTAAATCCATGAAAATTAGTGAAATTTCAAAAAGACTGGGCGAAATAAAAGAGGCGGGTCGGCTCAGAGTTATAGAAGATCTCCGCATGGAAACAGCGACATCAGGTATTGGAAATAATGGAAAACGGTATATTGTTTTTAATTCCAACAATTATCTTGGCATGACTCATGAAAAATCTGTTCAGGCAGCGGCACAAAAAGCTCTTATTTACGGAACAGGATCGGGCGGAGCCCGCCTCACGTCGGGGGCGTCTTTTGAATGGTCTTCTTTAGAAAAGGAACTGGCATCTTTCAAACACGGTGAAGCTGCTCTGGTATTTAATACCGGCTATATGACAAATCTGGGGGTACTGTACGGACTGGCGGGTGAAGGGGACGTTATCTTCAGTGATGCCCTGAATCATGCAAGCATCATTGACGGTTGCCGCATTTCCAAAGCAAAAACAGTCGTCTACAGGCATTCAGATATGAAGCATCTGGAAAAATTGCTGAAGCAAACTCACTGCCGGGGTCAGCGTTTCATCGTAACTGACGGGGTTTTCAGCATGGATGGGGATTTAGCTCCGCTCCCTGAGCTGATTAGCCTGAAAAAGGCTTATGGTGCGGTTCTGATTATTGATGATGCCCATGGGACAGGTGTAGTGGGAGAAACCGGAAGAGGGACGACTGAATATTTCCATATTCATGGTGCAGATATCCTGGTGGGAACGCTTTCCAAAGCATTGGGGGCAGAAGGCGGTTATGTGGTGGCGAGCCGTGATATTTGCAGATATTTGAGGAATGTATCCCGTCCTTTCATTTTTTCTACAGCACTGCCTGCATCGCTGGGAGCGGCAGCTTTGGAAGCACTGCGACTTCTGGAACAGTCGCCTGATTATTATATGAAGCGTCTGCAGTTCTGTACGGACTACATGAGAAAGCGGCTTTCCGAAGCAGGGCTGCCTGTCATCTACGGGCATACGCCGATTATCCCCATTCTTATAGGCGACGAAAAAAAAGCGGTCAGATTTGCTGACGCCTGCAAGGCGGAGGGCGTTTTATTATCCGCCATACGCCCCCCTTCTGTTCCTGAAGGAACAAGTCGCATACGGCTGACAGTCACCGCCGCCCATACAGAAGAAGAGCTGGAAAAAGGAGCCTCTGTCATAATCAAAAAATGGGAGAAATTCCGTTGAACCGGGAAGAAAATAAATTGACGGTCAAATCTGTCACGGTACGGGATATCTCTGAAACAGCACTTCTTTCTGTTCTGATTGCCGTGAGTGGCTTTTTCAAAATTCCGGGATTTGTCCCGGGGAGCGAATTCCAGATGTCGGCACCCCTTGCGGTGGCGGTCTGCGGTATTTACGGTGCAGAGAAGTATATAGCTGCCGGTCTTATTGCATCAAGCCTCTGTCTTGTTTTGGGAATTCATTCCATTTTAAATGTCCTTGTAGCCATGACGTTCCGTCTGGTGGTCGCTCTGGTGTGGATATTTTTGGGAAGCAGAAAGATATTTTATATTTTTTCGGGACCATTGGGAACCATGGCCGCGAGAGGAGCCATATCATTGATTTTGGGAAAAGGATTTTATGCTCTTGTTGTCGCCGCTTTTCCCGGGATGATTTTTACTATGATTTCGTCCTGTTTTTTTGCCAAGCTTTTGCGTCATTGCCGGTTAAGAAATAAATGAATTATCGAAAGAATCTTTTTTTGAAGAGAAGATTCTTATTTATTTTCCCCAAATAGGAATTTTGTCTGTAAAATTATCTTTTACAGGAGGAATGTTGTAAAATATAAAGAAATAATGCAGGAACGGAAATGAGGATCTTATGGCAGATATGGAACGAGGCGGATGGAAGAGCCGTAAAGAAAAACACAGCACGGAGGCACTGGTGATAGGCCGCATGCCGCCGCAGAATATTGAGGCGGAAATGGCGGTTTTGGGAGCGATGCTTTTGGATAAGGAAGCCGTTGTTGCCGTGGAAGATATGCTCACGCCCGCCGATTTTTACAGAGAGCAGGACGCGATTATTTATCAGGCGATTCTGAATCTTGTCCACCGCGGGGAAAGTGCGGATATTCTTACCGTTACGGAAGAATTGCGCCGTATGGGGCGCCTTGAAGACGTAGGCGGAATTTTGTACATCAATGAATTGCCCGAGCATGTCATTACCACAAAAGGAATCGAACGGCATGCGGAAATCGTGGCAGGGAAATCGAAAATCAGCCCACTGATTTATGGAGTTTCTGCAGT
>UQJW01000012.1 GCA_900541485.1 uncultured Dialister sp. | reverse complement strand
AGAGAATGCACGTAAAACAAGACGGAATGACAAGCCTTGTAGGACGGATAGGAATAGCGGCAGGAAAGAGGACAGAAACAACGGACTTGTACCTGAAAGCAAACCTGCTGCATGAATTCAAAGGAACGACAGCGTCCACATTCAGTGCAGAAAACGAACCGACAGCAACAGTAGACCAGGACTTCGGAGACACCTGGGCAGAAATTTCCATTGGAGTCAACCACAACATCGACAAAGACAAAATGGTCTATGCCGATATCACCAAGAGCTTCGGCGGAGACTACGAGATGGAATGGAAAGCCAATGCAGGTATCCGTTTGAGATTCTAATAGGAAGGAATGGTGTAAAAGTATAAAATAACCAATAAATAAAAATAAAAAATAAAGACAGACAGTTTACAGGCCCTATGAGTGGGGAATGAAACTTATAGGGCCATCTTTTTTCAAGTTTCCGGATGTCTTTGATTAAAGATTTTTCGGACACCGGACAGGAAGTCATAAATAAAATTTCCTGCAAAAATAAATTTAAATGATGGTAGAAAATAAATAAGTGGAAATAATGAAACAGCCATTACGATTTTAATAGGTTTGTAATTGAATCGGTTGGTCTTATATGGTAGTATGTTTATATAATTATAATTTTATTTTAAAATAACTAACGAAAGAAAAAATAATCAAAAGGTTTTAAAGAGTATAAAGTGGCAAAAACACATTGGATATTCAAAAATATTTAACTTTGCAGTTGATAAAAAGCAATTTATAAACAGAAATATTGCCGACTTATGCTTTTTGAAAATAAAACGGGTTTATTCCGGTGTACTTTCAAGACGAACCGGAAAACCCCGAAATGAGTTTGATGTTGTTTATAACAGAGAAATGAGGAGCAGAAAATGGCAGAAAAAGAAAAAATCGCAACAAAAGAAAAGGCGGAAGCGGAAGTAAAAGTAGGTGCTGAAAAGGTTAAGCTTTTACAGGAACATCTGGAAGCATCAAAAATTAGCGGATTCGGAATACAGGATTTTGAAAACGAAGTTCATGCTCAGGCATTCCGGAGCAATCTTCCGGTAGCGGGACAAAATCTTCCTTTTATGATCCTTCTTGATGACAGCGTATATACGATTATTCAGGTGCAGGTAGCCGCTGCCATAGCTGTAGGAGATAAGAAGACAAAAATTTGTGAAGATTTGAATGAATTGAATGACCAGTACCGCATGTTGAAATATAATGTGGATGAAATGGGCAATGTTCTTCTCACTTGCTGCATTCCTGCGGGATTGGAACATTTCGACCCTGCATTGGTGATTGCGATTCTTAACCAGATTCAAGGGCATCTCAGTGCCGTATATCCGACAATTATGGAAAAAATTTGGAAGAAATAAGCCGGTCAGGTTTTGTTTATAAAAAGAGGTGTCGTTATGAAAAAAATAGTAGGTTCTATGGTATTGGCTGCTGCACTGCTGGGACTTAGCGGACAGGCGGATGCGGCGTCCGGTTACGTTAATATGGACAATGTTCTTGCGTCTACACCGGCATTTATGCAGGCCGGCAGAACGGTAGCGGCGGAACAGCAGAGATTGCAGAATGAATTTGATCAAAAGTCCAAGGGGATGTCACAAAAAGAAAAAGAAGCATTAGCTGAAAAGTTTAATGCCCAGTTGGCACAGAAAGAAAATCAGGTGCTGGCCCCCATTCAGGCAAAGCTGCGTGCAGCGGTTGAAAAGGCGGCCAAAGAGAGCGATGTTGATATTATTATCAACGGACGTGATGTCATTTATGGAGGCATTGATCTCACGGAAAAAGTAAAGGCAAATATGAGATAAACGAAAAGTAAATAGGTTGTATGTAAATCGGATTATCGTAATATAAGCTGATTAAAATAGAAAGGCATGACTGTTGAAAGAAGAAATATCTTCCGGTTTCAGTTATGCCTTTTTGATTAAAATTAAAAAAGGAGATATACATGAGTTTTTTAGAGACGTCTGCAGAATATTTTACCCGCGGCGGATTATGCATGTGGCCTCTTTTGCTTTGTTCTTTCGCAGTTATTTTTTTGGCAGTTGAAAGAGGTATTTATTATAAACAGAAAATTTCAAAAACTGAATTTGCAGTAGAGTTTTGTGAAAAGATGACACGGGGACAAATAGAAGAAGCTTATAATCTTGCTGTTTCGTCGGCAGGTTGTGCGGCAAAACTGGCTAAAGATATTTTGGATGAAAGAGAGAATCTGGGATCTTCTTTAGCATCAGTTACTTACGAGAAGACGGACAGATATTTAAACCGGCTTTCAGAGCATCTCGACTACCTGGGAGTCATTATAGGGTTATCACCGATGCTTGGGCTTTTGGGAACCATTACAGGAATGATGGGGACATTTTCCTCCATGACCGGCCAGCTCCAAAACACGGCTGGAGTGACGGCCGGTTTGGCAGAAGCATTGATTACAACGATTTTCGGTTTGATTATCGCCATTGTAGCTATGCTGGTGCATGCTTATCTTATGGGGGAATATAAAAAGGCTGATCTCGACTTAAATTCTGTGGCAGATGCATTAGTGTCTGGTTTATCGGAAAGGTAAACACATATATGAGAAGGCGGGAACGAATTAAAGATAAAACACCGGAGCTTATGATAAGCCCTATGATAGACCTCATATTTCTATTACTGGCATTTTTTATTATCAGTACCATGTATATGACACAGGTAAGGACTGTTTCAATCGAACTTCCAAATGCAGAAAGTGCAGAAATCATAAATAAAAGCAGCAGTCTTGTTTCAGTAAAAAAAGACGGAACATATTGGTTAGATGATAAAAAAATGCCTTTAGAGAAATTGGTTTCCGAGGTTAAGGAACGAAGCGGCAGGAAGTCTGACTATTCCGTAGTCATTCGCGGAGAAAAAGATGCTCGTTATAATGATGTCATGCGGGTGTTAGATGCATTTAAGGGAGCCGGTCTTACCCGTTTCGGGTTGGCGGCGGAACAGGGAGTAAGTGATGAGTGACAGGAAACGATATATTGCCGGAGTCGTAAGTACTATTATTTTCCATCTCATTTTTTTCCTGGCTATAGGTTTAGCAGGTAGCAGATTCTTGAAAACAGTTCCGGGCATAGAGGTTTTGCAGGTGACACTGGACAGTGGAGGAGGCAAAAGTAAAGCCGGAGGAAATAAAGGAAATCAAAACTCACGGACTGCAACAAATAATAAAAAGACGGCAAATGAGGCAATAAAGACAGAAAATTCGTATGAAAATACAGATAAAACAAATCATGTGGACGAAGAAGATAAAAGTGATGATTTGGAAAATGAAACCGAAGAATCCGGCAATTCTTATCTGTCCGGTACCGGAGAGGAAACGGGCCAGAGAAGTTCGGGAGATGGCGGAAACAATACGGGAGAAAGCAGTGGTGACGGTGCAGGAGAGGGCGGAGGAGTACCGGTCACACCACCGAAAGCAATTCATACGGTTCTTCCTGTATACCCTTACGCTGCTAATCGAGACGAAATTACCGGTGTGACCTATGTAACAATCTATGTCAATGCATCTGGGGCAGTAGATTCCGTTTTTGTAGAACAAAGCTCCGGGAACCTGGATTTGGATAATTCAGCTGTAAAAGCAGCATATCAGTGGACATTTACTCCGGCAATGGATAAATATGGAATCCCTTCGGCTTGTCAGATTACATTTCCCATAGAATTTAAGTTACATTAAAAAATGCAGAGTTACTTTTCTAAAAAAGTTTTCTGCATTTTTTAGTTCTGGCATGTATTTTATTATGACGGATAAAATAGACAGGATATGATAAAAATACTTTTACGAAAATATGTGGGAAACGGTTGAAACCCTCTTACGCGGAGGCGAAAATCCTATTTTTCCAGTCCCGCATAAAGCTGCCTAAGACCTTGCTCCAATGTTTTCTTGGGGCAGGCGAGGTTCAGACGAATGAAGCAGTTTCCTTCGGGTCCGAACATGGAGCCCATATTGACCCAGATTTTGGCGTCATTTAAAAGTTTTTGCTCCATTTCCGTATCACTGAGACCATAGCCGTTGCAATCGATCCAGGCGAGATAGGTGCCTTCCGGTTCTATGAGTTTCAATTTCGGGAGTTTTTCTTTCAGGAATTGTCGTGTATAGTCTAAATTGTTTCCGATATATTCTTTAACGACAGACAGCCATTCGCCGGCGCCCTTATAGGCAGCTTCTCCTGCGATAAGGCCCATGACGTTTACATGGTCATAGCCGAAAGCGGCGAGTTCCTGTTGGAAAGCGGCACGGATTTCGGGATTAGGAATCCAGATATTGGAAACCTGAAGCCCCGCTATGTTGAATGTTTTGCTCGGAGCCGTGCAAAGAATGACTTGTTCAGCAGCTTTTTCATTGATAGCGGCAAAGGGAATATGTTTGTAACCGGGATAGGCAAAGTCGGCGTGAATTTCATCGGAAATAATTTTTACGTCATGGCGGATACAAATATCTGCATAGGTTTCCAATTCTTCTTTTGTCCATACCCGTCCGGCAGGGTTATGGGGAGAACAGAAAATGGCAAGCTTTACCTTATTTTCTGTAATTTTTCTTTCCATGTCTGCAAAATCAATTTCATAGCGGCCGTTTTTCAGAATCAGCGGACTGTTGACCAGTTTTCTTTTGTTATTTTCTATGGCAAAAGTAAAAGGGTGGTAAACGGGGCGGTGAATGAGAACGGCCTCATTTTCTTTTGTCAGTGCTTTGACAGCAAGGTTGATGGCAGGAACGACACCGGGCGTTTTGACCAACCATTCCGGTTTTGTGTTCCATTGGAAATTATGAAGAAACCAGTCATGAACGGCTTTGAAATAAGAGGGTTTTGCTTCAGAGTACCCGTAAATGGCATGATCTACCCGCTTTTGCAGGGCTTCGGTGATGCATGCGGCAACGGGGAAATCCATGTCGGCAATCCAAAAGGGGAGGAGATTATCCGGCTTACCTTCTTCTTTGGCAAAGTCGAATTTCATAGAGTTTGTATTTTTTCTGTCAATGACGATATCAAGATCGGAAAGGTTCATAAAGCCTCCTTTTCAAATGATAAAAGTAAGTGTGAAAAAGAGGACGTCTGCGAGAGAGTCCTCTTGGCATGCTTTTATTGTATCTGTTATTTCTAAAGCTGTCCACCTTCGACAACGAGGTCATCGGGATTGACGGCACTTCCATAGACAGGGGCAAGGGTAATTTCATAGTTCTTATGGAAAAAGTTTTCTTTGCCCAATTTTTTGATTTCATCGTTGATATAGTTAAGGAGCTCTTTATTTCCTTTTTGTACAGCCGGAGCAATCGTGTCAATATCGCCTAAAGAGGTAATGCCCACTTTGAATCCCGGATTTTTCAAGGCCCATGCGAGGACTTCCGTATTGTCTGTAGAGAATGCGGCAGCTCTGCAGTCAAGGAGAGCGTTGTAGGTTTCCGTATACTGGTCGAATTTCAGAAGCTTGATTTCAGGGTGATGTTTGGAGAAATAAGTTTCTGCCGTTGTGCCTTTTGCTACAATAAGCTGTTTGTCTTTGAGCTGGGAAAGGTCGGTAATGTTATTTTCTACCGGAGAAACAACACCTAAAGCAACTTTCATGTAAGGAAGAGCAAAATCTACCTGTTCGGCTCTTTCTTTGGTTATGGTAAAGTTGGCAAGGACGATATCGACTTTGCCGGTTTTTGCATATTCGACACGGTTAGCCGGTTCCAGAGAAATATATTCGGCTTTAACCCCCAAGTCTTTGGCCAGACGTTCTGCAAAGTATACATCGTAGCCCTGGTAGTTTCCGTCCTTATCAACATAGCCGAAAGGGGCTTTGTCACTGAATACGCCGATGATAAGCTTACCGCTTTTTTTGATTTCATCCATGGAGCGGAAGGTGGCTTTTTGAGGGGCCGTTCCCTGGATCTGGTTCTTGCTTCCGCACCCTGCCGAGAGGGAAAGTGTGGTGAGTAAAAGAAGAGCGGCGAGTAAATAATAAATCTTTTTCAGCATAGGAATACCTCTTTTCTGTTTGTAAAATTTATGAAATTAATTTTCATAGGTAAACGAATGGAGAAACTGTTTTGTCCGCGGATTTTGAGGATTATCAAAAATAGTATCCGGCGTTCCTTCTTCAGCGATGAGACCTTTGTCAAAGAAAAGAATACGATCCGCTACGGCCCGGGCAAATTGCATTTCGTGGCTGACAATGACCATTGTCATTCCCTCTTTGGCAAGCTCCATAACGACGTCCAAAACTTCCCGTACCATTTCGGGATCCAGAGAGGCGGTAACTTCATCAAAGAGCATAATGTCAGGCTTCATAATGAGAGCCCTGATCATGGCGATTCTTTGTTTCTGCCCGCCTGATAATTCACGGGGATAAGCATTTTCTTTATCGGAAAGTCCGATACGGGAAAGCATTTTTCTTGCTTCCTTGAGAACTTCCTCTTTATTGCGGTGCTGGACCTGCAAGGGGGCGAGCGTGATATTTTCCATGACGGTCATATGGGGAAATAAATCATAGCTTTGGAAAACCATACCGATTTTTTGGCAGAGTTCCGCATGGGGCATAGAGCCGTCAGAAATTTTTTGTCCTTCCAGAATAATATCACCGCCCGATACGGATTCAAGTCCGTTCAGACACCGGAGAAAGGTCGATTTTCCGCAGCCGGAGGGACCGATGATTACGATAACTTCGCTTTTCCGCAGGGTGAGGGAAATATCTTTCAGAATGGTTTGGTCTCCGAATTTTTTACTCAGATGATTGACTTCAAGAAGAATTTCTTTTTCCATATCAGGCCGTCCATTTCTTTTCTAAATGAGCCGCCATCTTTGACAAAGGGTAGCAGGCTAAGAAGTATAAGAAGAATATTGTTCCGTAAATCCAGAGAGCCGCATCAGGTGCTGTATAGCGGTTGGCCTCTATGATTTGCTGTCCGATTTTGAGCATTTCCACGACTCCAAGCAGTACGATAAGGGACGTGGTTTTTATAATGCGTGTAAATAAGTTGATTGCCGGGGGAAGAAGACGGCGGAGCGACTGGGGGAGAATAATATAATGGAAGGTTTGCCGGCGGGAAAGTCCCAAAGCAGCAGCACTTTCATATTGTCCGGCCGGAATGGAAAGAAGAGCACCTCTGACAAGGTCGCCCATTTCGGCGGCGCCCCAGAAAATAAAGACAATAATAGAGGCAGTAAAACCGGAAATATCCACACCGACAGCTCTTGTCACACCGAAATAGGCAATGAAAAGAAGTACAAGCTGGGGAAGGATACGGACCGATTCAAGATACAGACGCATGACGAGTTGTAAACCTTTATACGGAAGTGTCATGGCGATACCGGCGAGAATACCGAAAATAATCGATCCCACTACAGAAAGGAGGGAAATTTCCACAGTTGTCCAAAGTCCGCCGAGAAGACGGATACCATTAGAGCCTTCAAAGAGTACGGAGAGTCCCAAATCGTCCATGACGAAGTCTCCTTTCCAGGTACGATGCTCCCAAAGAGAGAGGGAGCAAAATAATCAGATAAGAAATAACAAGCATCCATAACGTTTCATCTGTTTTGTAATAAAGACCGATGAGATCCTTGGCGACATACATCAAATCGGGAACAGCACAGACACTGAAAACGGAAGTTTCTTTAATAAGGAAAAGCACATTTGCACAAATAGAGGGAAGGGCAACGATAAAAGCCTGGGGCCCTGTGATATACCGGAGCATTTGGTACTTGCTGAGGCCGAGGGCGGAGGCGGATTCGATTTGCGATTTAGAAACGGCTTCCAGCCCGCCGCGGAAGGCTTCTGCCATATAGCTTCCGCCTAAAAATGTAAGACCCAGAACGGCACAGGCTGTTCCCGAAATATGAACCCCTATTTTCGGAAGACCGAAGTAGAGGAAAAACAGCTGGACCAGAAGAGGGGTATTTCTTGAAAGCTCGATATACGCACCTGAAAGAGGTGTCAGGAGAGGCACTTTTTCATAACGGATAAGGCTGATTGCCAAGCCGAGAAGTGCGGATAGTACGATGCCGAGAAAGGCGATAGAAATGGTGGTGATTGCAGCTTCCGCAAAAAGCGGTGCAAATTTCCACATAAACTCAGTATCCATAAGACTCCTTTTTAGAAACAAAAAAACGGAAAGCTTGCGCTTCCCGCATTCCGGTACAGAGAAAGGGTCACAGAATTTTTGTGACAAGCCGGTTATTTATGAAAAGGAGCGCACGCAAAGGGGACATGACAGCAACATGCCATGGGACAACAAGTAGCCTTTGCATGCATTGCACTGTTCATATTGCGTACTTCCTTTCTGCTTCAATTGCTTAATTTAAAAACATCTTATCATGATTAAAAATGATTGTCAAAGGGACATCATAGGTTTTTTGGGAAGAACAGGGTATAATAAAAGTAAATCCGGTGAAAAACAGGAGGGAAAAGATATGGAATTTAATGATGTACTGGCACTTCGCAAGTCAATGAGAAATTATAAAGCCGACCCGGTGTCCGAGGAGTCGGAAGAAGAAATGCTGAAAGCGGCCATGGCCTCTTCCGTGGGAAAACATAATGATGCGGGGTATACCATTGTCGTCGTAAAAAACAAAGAAATTTTAGAAATGATAAAAAAAGAAGAAAAAGAAAAAACGGGAAACGGCGACCCCTTATTTAAAGCACCGCTTCTTTTTATCATTTGCAAAACAAAAGAAGCGGTAGATTACCTGATGCATTTTGATGCAGGGATTATTGCAGAACATATCCATTTAAAGGCGGCAGAACTGGGACTCGGTTCAGTGATACTCTTCGGATTTATCCGCCACTTGGGAGAAGATGCGGAATATATAAAAATGCTTGATTTGCCGGAGGGGACACTTCCTTTACTGGCAGTTGCCGTCGGGCATGCACCGGGCAGCGATGTGAAACGGAAAGAGGACAGGCATTTCCAAGTGATTTCCCGTGATTGAAATGTAAGAAACAAATAAAAAATTTCATTAAGAGAATAAAAAACTGCTTCCGGCTTTACAGGAGGCAGTTTTTTCAGATAGGAAATCAAAAAATATGTGATAAAATAAGACAGATTATTTTAGAGGAGTCATTATGAAATATCCTAAAATCGGAAATATAGAGTTGAACGGTTGGGCCTGTCTGGCGCCTATGGCAGGCGTCAGTGATTTGGCGTACCGTGTCATTGCAAAAAAAATGGGCGCGTCACTGACAACTGCTGAAATGGTAAGTGCCAAAGGACTTTATTACAGGAATGAAAAAACGAAAGAGATGCTCAAAATAGATTCTGATGAACATCCCGTAGCGCTCCAGCTTTTCGGCTCCGATCCCGACATCATGGCATGGGGAGCAAAAATTATGGAGCAGGCAGGTCCTGATTTCATTGACATCAATATGGGATGCCCTATGCAGAAAGTGGTAAAAAACGGAGACGGATCGGCGCTCATGAAAAATATCCCTCTTGCGGCGGCTGTTATCCGTGCCATGGTCAAAGCGGTACATACACCGGTGACGGTGAAAATGCGTCTGGGCTGGTCACGGGATACATTGAGTGCGGTGGAATTGGCACAGGCGGCAGAAGAGGCTGGCGCCGCTGCCATTACAGTCCACGGAAGGACACGGGAAGATTTTTATACAGGGAAAGCGGATTGGAAAGAAATCAAGAAAGTTGTGGATGCCGTAAAAATTCCTGTAATAGGTAACGGAGATGTGACAGACGGAAAATCGGCGAAAGATCTCATGGAAGAAACGGGGTGCGCCGCTGTGGCTATCGGTCGTGCTGCTTGGGGTAATCCCTGGATTTTCCGGGAAGTGAATGCGTATCTGGAAACGGGAGAAATCATTCCTCCGCCATCTTGGGAAATGAGACTTCAAATGGCAAGACGTCATCTTCACGGGCTTTGCCTTGAAAAAGGAGAGTATGCGGCAGTCAGGGAAATGAGGGCGCATGCAAGCCGTTATTTCCACGGACTTCCCAAAGCAACTGCTTTGCGGCAGGAAATCATGAAGGAAACGACGGAAAAAGGGTTTAATGATGTGCTGGACAGTTATGAAAAAGAAAGAGGTTTTTTCGAGCCGGAAACAGAAGAGCTTTAAAAGTTATTTAAAAATTAGAGAAAGAATAAAATAAATTAATAAATAGTTACTTGCAAAAAGAGCAGATAAAACCTTGCTTTTTGGCAGATGGGTTTCGTTGACAAGACAAGAGGTAAATATTAAAATAAATAGAGTTATATCTGCCGACGCAGAAAAAGCAGATTCAGTGACAGACGTATTTGCACCAAAGGAGGCCGGTCTTCGTGTTTTATTTTAGCAGTCGTAAAATAAAATGTAGGGACAGTGCCTTTTTTATTTTTGTGTCCGGTTTTAATTATGGTATATGAAGCTTCTATGTGGATTTGTATAAATGAAACAGGGAGCTTTATTTTTTTATGAAGGAGGCAACTATGCATGTAGGGATTGTTATGGGGAGTGATTCTGATTTACCGGTGATGAGAAAAGCCTGTGAAATTTTAAGCGGGTTTGGTATCACTTATGATATGGTCATTGCATCGGCACACCGTACCCCGAAAAAATTGGAGCAGTTTGTAACGGCTCAGGAAGAAAAAGGGGCAGCCTGCTTCATTGCCGGTGCAGGTATGGCAGCGGCTTTACCGGGTGTGGTGGCATCTATGACATTCCGTCCGGTCATCGGTGTGCCTCTTTCGGGAGCAAAATTAGACGGAATGGATGCACTTTTTTCTATTGTCCAGATGCCGTCGGGGGTGCCTGTAGCTACTGTCGCTATTGACGGGGCAAAAAATGCAGCGTATCTTGCTGTCGAAATAGGTGCAGTCAGCGACCGCGATTTGTACAGGAAATATAAAGAATACAGAGAAGAAGCGGCAGCGGAAGTGTACCGCAAGGATGAAAAATTACAACAGGAATTAAAGAAATAAGAGTGAAAGGGAGAATATCATGAAAGAATATAAGCCGTTCAAATCAGGAAAAGTTCGTGAATTGTATGATTTAGGAGACAGTTTGGTCATGGTCTGCACAGACCGTATTTCCGCTTTTGATAAAATTTTGGAAAATCCAATTCCTAAAAAAGGGGAAGTATTAAATAAAATGTCGGAATTTTGGTTTGATTTCACAAAAGATGTTGTGCCGAACCATATGATTTCCATTGACGTGAAAGATATGCCAGAATTTTTCCGCAAACCCGAATTTGACGGAAACAGCATGAAAACAAAAAAACTGGATATGATTCCTGTAGAATGTATTGTTCGCGGATATATCACCGGTTCAGGCTGGGAAGGATATCAGAAAGACGGCAAGGTTTGTGGCATAGAGCTCCCGAAGGGATTGAAAGAATGCGAAAAATTGCCGGAACCGATTTTTACGCCGTCGACGAAAGCACCTGTAGGAGAGCATGACCTCAATATTTCCATGGAAGAAGGGGTAGAGTGGGTTGAAAAAACATTCCCCGGCAAAGGCAGGGAATATATGGAACAGCTTCGTGACCTGACACTGGCGCTTTATAAGAAGTGTGCGGACTATGCACTGTCTAAAGGAATTATCATTGCCGATACAAAATTTGAATTCGGTCTTGATGAAAAGGGAAATATCGTACTTGGCGATGAAATGCTGACTCCCGATAATTCCCGTTTCTGGCCGCTGGAAGGTTATGAAGCAGGGAAAGGACAGCCTTCTTATGATAAGCAGTTTGTCCGCGATTATCTGAAAGAACATCCCGGTGATGTTCTTCCTCAGGAAATTATCGATAAAACATTGGCAAAATATGTAGAAGCCTATGAACTTCTTACAGGGAAAAAATTCTGATTGACCGGTTTTGTGCAGGAGTTTCAGAATATTCAAACAGGAGCTGCTCATGAGTGAAAAGAAAAAAGGATTGACTTACGCAGAGGCCGGTGTCGATATAGATGCCGGTGAGCGGGAAGTCGAATTGATTAAGGAGTCGGTACAAGCGACATACACGCCGGGGGTATTGGGCGATCTCGGCGGATTTGGCGGTCTTTACCGTCTGAAGGATGATTTAACGGAAGACCCTGTTCTTGTATCGGGCACTGATGGAGTAGGGACAAAGCTCCGTCTTGCCATTGAAATGGGAATCCACCATACTATCGGACAGGACTGCGTGGCAATGAGTGTTAACGATGTTCTTGTCCAAGGAGCGAAGCCGCTTTTCTTCCTTGATTACATTGCGACAGGAAAACTCAAACCTGAATTAATGGCAGATATTGTCAAGGGCGTGGCCGATGCATGCATTGAATCGGGTTGTGCTTTGCTTGGCGGTGAAACGGCGGAGATGGCAGGCTTTTACGCAGCCGGTGATTATGATGTCGCAGGTTTTGCGGTAGGAATCGCAGACAGAAAAAATTTGATTACAGGCGAGCGTATTTCTGCAGGAGATGTGATTCTGGGACTTCCTTCCAGCGGCGTGCATTCTAACGGATATTCCCTGGTGCGGCGTATTATTTCCGATAACCACCTGGATTTAAAAACAACCTATGAAGGCTTTGACAAACCTTTGGGAGAAGTGCTTTTGACACCGACACGGCTGTATCCGAAAGCTGTGATTCCCGTACTGAAAAGTGCGGATGTGAAAGGCTTGGTTCATATTACAGGGGGCGGTTTCTATGACAATATCCCCCGTGTGTTGCCCGAAGGGACAAGAGCTGTTATAGATGCCGATCAATGGCCCATGCTTCCCGTATTTCCTTTCTTGAAAAAACAGGGGGGAGTAGAAGCTCGTGAAATGTACCGCACTTTTAATTGCGGAATCGGTATGCTTTTGATTCTTTCTCCCGGGGAGGAGGAAAAAGCCAAAGCTGTTTTACAGGAAATGGGAGAAGCGGTGTATGAAATCGGGAAAATTACAACAGGAAACAGAGACGTAACAGTAACAGGCGGTCTTTTCCATGAATAAAAGGCTTTTGATTTTTGCGTCCGGCCGCGGCTCCAATGCGGAAGCCATTTATCAGGCAACAATGAACGGTACGGTTCGCGGCACTGTGGTGGGCGTTATTTGCGACCACAAAGAGGCGGCAGTGCTTGAAAGGGCAAAACGTTGGGGTGTGCCTGCTACGGTGATAGAAATGAAATCATGCCGTGACAAGGCGGAATACAATGAAAAAATTCTGGAAGCTGCCCGCTCCTATCGGCCTGATTTGATTTGTCTGGCCGGCTATATGCGGATTTGCGGAGAAAATTTAATTCATGCCTTTCCTGACCGCATTATGAATATACACCCGGCCCTGTTGCCGAGTTTCAGAGGACTTCATGCCCAAAGACAGGCGATTTCAGCAGGCGTAAAGGTTTCGGGCTGTACGGTTCATTTTGTGGGAACCGGTCTTGATGACGGTCCCATTATCACGCAGGTGGCAGTTCCCGTACTTGACGATGATACGGAAGAAACACTTTCTGCCCGTATTTTGGAACAGGAGCATCCCGCTTATGTCCGGGCAGTCAAAGCCTATTGTGAGGATATTCTTACTATAGAAGGACACCATGTTTCAGGTATGCATAAGGAGGCAAAAAAATGGGAGTAAAACGGGCACTTATCAGTGTGTCTGATAAAACAGGAATTGTAGAGTTTGCCAGAGGCCTTCATGAGCTGGGTGTAGAAATTATTTCTACCGGCGGGACGATGAAAACCATTGCGGAAGCGGGGATTCCAGTTAAATCGGTTTCAGAAATCACGGGATTTCCGGAAATGATGGACGGCCGCGTAAAAACACTGCATCCGAAAATACATGGCGGGATTTTGGCAATCCGCGATAATCCTTCCCACGTAAAAGCGATGGAAGAGCACGGTATCGGCGGTATCGATCTCGTGGCGGTCAATCTGTATCCGTTCCGTGAAACGGTGGCAAAGCCTGATGTAACAAGAGAAGAAGCTATTGAAAATATAGATATCGGCGGTCCGTCCATGGTGAGAGCGGCAGCCAAAAATTATAAATATGTGACGATTGTTGTCGATCCGCGGCAATATCAAGAAGTGCTGGACAGAATAAAAACAGACTCTCTCACAGAAGATTTTAAATTTGAATTATCGAGAAAAGCCTTTCTTCATACCGGCTTATATGACTGTGCCATTGCCGGGTACATGACAAAGGAAATTACGGGAGAAAAAAATGGCCTGCCCGACATATTTGCCAAGGCTTATACCAAAATCCAGGATCTCCGGTACGGTGAAAATCCTCACCAGAAAGCAGCTTTTTACAAAGATCCGGAATGCCGCGGGGGAATTGCGGAAGCCCGTCAACTTCACGGGAAAGAGCTTTCTTACAATAATATTGTAGATATGGAAGCGGCCTGGAATCTTGCCAACGAATGGAAAGACAGACCGGCCTGCGTCATTGTGAAACATACGAATCCTTGCGGGACGGCACTCGGAGATACACCGCTCGATGCATTCCGTAAAGCCTTTGACGCGGACAGTAAATCTGCTTTTGGCGGTATCGTGGCGATGAACCGCGAGTGCGATAAGGAAACGGCGGAAGCGATGAAACCGATTTTCTTTGAAGTCATTATGGCACCCCGTTTTTCTAAAGGGGCGGTAGAATTATTATCGGAGAAAAAGAATATCCGCCTTATTGAAGTTGAAAATACGGAAGAAAAAGAGCTGCAACTTCATAAAGTGTCCGGCGGTCTTTTAATCCAGACGGCCGATGACAGTTCGGAAACAAGGAAAGACTGCAAATGCGTGACAAAGAGAGCACCGACAGAAGAAGAATGGGAAGCCCTTGAGTTTGCGTGGAAAATCGTTAAGCATGTCAAATCCAATGCCATCGTGCTCACCGGTAAGGACGTCACTTACGGTGTCGGTGCGGGGCAGATGAACCGTGTCGGTGCAGCCGATATCGCCATAGCGGAAGCGGGAGAAAAATGCAAAGGTGCGGTTATGAGTTCCGATGCGTTCTTTCCCTTTGGAGATACCATAGAAGCGGCAGGAAAAGCAGGTATTACGGCAGTTATCCAGCCCGGCGGATCAATCCGTGATGAGGAGTCTATAGAAATGGCAGACAAATACGGGATTGCCATGGTATTTACAGGACACCGCCATTTCAGACACAGCTGATAAGCATCCGTTGAGATTGGACAGGCTGGGGTATAATAAGTACAGACGGCTTTAAATAAGCCGAAACGACGGAGATAAATGAATTGAGGAATATCCGGATATAAGGGGGAAATATGAAAGTACTGGTAATCGGCGGCGGTGGAAGAGAACACGCACTTTTGTGGCGGCTCGCACAGAGTCCGTCAGTTAAAGAAACGTATGTCATTCCCGGAAATGACGGCATGAGAGATGTATCCCATTTGATTCCCGTGAAAGGGGCAGATGATATTCTTGATTTTGCCCGTTTGATGAAAGTGGATTTGACTATAGCAGGTCCCGAAACGGTTCTTACAGACGGCTTGGCAGACCGTTTCGAAGAGCGGGGACTTCCTTTCTTCGGACCGTCCAAAGCGGCGGCAGAAATTGAAGGCTCAAAAATTTTTGCCAAGAAGTTAATGAAAAAATATAAAATTCCTACCGCAGACTATGCCGTTTTTGATGATGAAGGAAAAGCAGTTTCTTACGTAAAAAAACAAAAGAAATATCCGCTGGTCATTAAAGCGGACGGACTTGCATCGGGAAAAGGCGTGATTATTGCCGGAACAGAGGAAGAAGCCTTGACGGCTGTCCGGGATATGATGGACGGGAAAGCTTTCGGCGGTGCCGGAAAATCTCTTGTCATCGAAGAGTTTATGGAGGGAGAAGAAGCGAGCGTACTCTGCTTTACTGACGGAGAGACGATTGTTCCTCTGATTTCCGCGCAGGACCATAAACGTATCGGTAACGGTGATACAGGCCTGAATACAGGCGGTATGGGAGCCTATGCACCTGCTCCGGTTATGACGGACAAATTGAACAAAGAAGTGTATGACAAGATTCTTGTACCGACAATCCGGGCGATGAAAAAAGAAGGCCGTCCTTTCAAAGGCTGTCTCTATGCAGGACTTATGATTACCAAAGAAGGACCGAAGGTGGTGGAATTTAACTGCCGTTTCGGAGATCCGGAAACAGAAGTGATATTACCTCTGTTAGAAGGCGACTTGGGGAAGATTATGCTTTCCTGCGTGAAAGGAAATCTCAAAGCCGGTGATGTGTCATGGAAAAAAGGATATGCTGTCGACGTAGTTATGGCATCTGAGGGCTATCCGAGAACACATTCGTCAGGCGATGAAATCACGGGACTGGAAGAAGTAGGCAAGGATTGTCTCCTGTTCCATGCAGGTACGGTTTCTAAAAAAGGAAAGTACTATGTAAACGGCGGGCGTGTACTGAATGTAGTAGCCACAGCACCGACTTTAAAAGAAGCACGGGACAAAGCCTATGCAGGAGTTTCCAAAATCCATTGGCGCGGTGCCCAGTACCGCAGTGATATTGCCGACAAAGGCTTAAAACATTTAAAATAGAACATCAAATATAAATTGAACTAAATAAAGTGCCTCCTTCATCAGTCCGGGCTGATAAACGGAGGCCTTTTAAAATGTTTTTCCTTCATATATTTGTGGCGTGAAGGGAAAATCAAGGAGAGAATCATAAACAACGCTTGCAAAAGTGCGGGGCTGCATATATAATGAGTGCATACTTAAAGGCACAGACGGGAAGAAACTGCGGAAGGTCTCAAAGAGAGCCGCTCCATTGGTGGAAGAGCGGCAGACGGGATACAGTGAGTCACCCCCGAGCCGGCAGTGAAAGCTGTCCGTTGCGCACGTTACGCGTGAATGAGTGGTCTTTGGACTATGTAGGTGGTACCGCGGAAGTCTCTTTCGTCCTATACGGATGAAAGAGTTTTTTATTTCTAAGGAGTGAATGCTATGGAAAATGAAAAAGGTCTCGGAAAATATGATCCCCGTGAAATTGAGCAGAAATGGTATAAGTTCTGGGAAGAGAACGGCGTATTTCATGATGAGCCGGATATGGAAAAAGAACCATACAGCATTGTGCTGCCTCCGCCGAACGTTACGGGACAGCTTCATATGGGGCATGCTCTTGATAATACGCTCCAGGATATTCTTATCCGTTACAAAAGAATGCAGGGGTATAATGTTCTTTGGCTCCCGGGAAAAGATCATGCAGGAATTGCTACCCAGGTCAAGGTGGAAAAGCAGATTGCCGAAGAGGGTCTGACCAAATATGACTTAGGACGTGAAAAATTCCTGGAACGTGTTTGGGAATGGAAAGAAAAATACGGAAATACAATCGGTAACCAGATTCGTCATCTCGGTTCTTCCTGTGATTGGAGCCGTGAACGGTTTACGATGGACGATGTTTGTGCCAAAGCGGTCCGTGAGGTTTTTGTTTCCCTTTATGAAAAAGGTCTGATTTATCAGGGGTTCCGTATAACGAACTGGTGTCCCCGCTGTCAGACCGCACTTTCTGATATTGAAGTGGAGCATGAAGATGAAAACGGACATCTCTGGTATATCAATTATCCTGTAGTGGGAGAAGAAAGTTATATACAGATTGCAACAACAAGACCGGAGACGATTCCCGGTGATACGGCGGTAGCAGTCAATCCGAATGATGAAAGATATGCCGCATTTATCGGCAAAAAAGTAAAACTGCCCGGAAACGGCAGGGAAATTCCTATTATTGCCGATGAATATGTCGATATGGAATATGGTACAGGTTGTGTAAAAATCACACCTGCCCACGATCCGAACGACTTTGAAATGGGACAGCGCCACGGTCTGGAAACAATCGTTATCATGAATAAAGACGGCACGATGAATGAAAAGGCCGGCAAGTATGAGGGCATGGATCGTTATGAATGCAGGAAGGCGATTCTGGAGGACCTGAAAGAGCAGGGACTGTTTGTTAAAACGGAAGAAAAGGAGCATGCGGTAGGTCATTGCTCCCGTTGCCATACCGTTGTCGAACCTTTAACAACGAAGCAATGGTTTGTCAAAATGAAACCGCTGGCAGGTCCCGCCATGGAAGCCGTGAAGTCAGGGAAGACGAAATTTGTTCCCGAACGGTTTTCCAATACGTATTTACAATGGCTTGAAAATATCCATGACTGGTGTATTTCCAGGCAGCTCTGGTGGGGTCACAGAATTCCTGTCTGGTATTGTGATGACTGCGGAGCGGTGAATGCATCAAGAAGTGATCTTGAAACCTGTCCGCACTGCGAAAGTGCTCATATACATCAGGATCCCGATGTACTTGATACATGGTTTTCTTCAGCACTCTGGCCTTTTTCTACGATGGGTTGGCCGGATAAGACAGATGTGCTTCGCCGGTGGTATCCCACATCGACCATGGTTACAGGCTACGATATTATTTTCTTCTGGGTGGCCCGTATGATGTTTATGTCCCTGGAATTCATGAAAGAAATACCTTTTAAATATGTATTTATCCACGGCCTTGTCAGAGATTCGCAGGGACGGAAAATGTCGAAGTCTTTAGGGAACGGTATTGACCCGCTGGAAGTGATTGACACTTACGGAGCGGATGCACTCCGCTTTACGCTGGTAACGGGAAATACACCGGGGAACGACATGCGTTTTTATTATGAAAAAGTGGAAGGCAATCGTAATTTTGCGAATAAAATCTGGAATGCCACGAAATTCACACTGATGAATCTTGATGATTATGATGCCGGATTTGTTCCGTCAAAAGAACAGCTTACACTGGCCGACCGTTGGATTTTAGAGGGATTGGCGGCTACAGAGGACAGTGTCGGTGCCAATTTAGATAAATATGAACTCGGTGCAGCGGCAGATACGATTTATAATTTTGCATGGAATTCCTTCTGCGATTGGTATATCGAAACCGCAAAAGCCCGTCTTTACGGACCGCACAATGATGACCGCAAGGTTACCCAGTATGTCCTCGTTTACACATTGACAAGAATGCTGGCACTTCTCCACCCCTTTATGCCTTTTATTACCGAGCATCTCTGGCAGCACCTGCCTCATGAAGGGAAGACACTGGCGAGAGCAGAATGGCCGAAAGCGGAAGCACAGCTTCGTTTCCCGGCAGAGCAGGAACAAATGGAACGGCTGATGGATGCCATAAAGGCAGTGCGGAATATGCGGGCGGAAGCAGATGTCGTCCCAAGTAAAATGTGCCACATCCGGATTTCCGTAACCCGTGAAGATTTGAAAAAATGCATTGAAGATCATAGGGAATATTTTGAAAAGCTCGGTCATGTAGAACAAATCACGTTCCTTGCACCGGGAGCAGACAAGCCTGAAAATGCAATGACCGCTGTCGTAACGGGGATGGAAGTTTATCTTGAACTCAAAGGTCTTATCGATACGGAAAAGGAAAAAGGACGTATCGAAAAAGCAAAGGCCGCTCTTGAAAAAGATATTGCCCGCACTTCGGGTAAATTAAATAACCAGGGCTTCCTGGCGAAAGCACCGGAAGAAGTGGTGCAAAAGGAAAAGGAAAAGCTCGCACAATTTGAAGAAAAAATGAAATCCTTCAATGAACGCCTGGAATTTTTGAAAAATCTGTAAAAAACGGATTGTATCGGTAATTAAAAAGGAGAATGTATGAACTATCAAGAAACTTTGTCCTGGCTCGCATCCGCCTCTTCTTTCGGCATTAAACCGGGGCTGGGACGAATCAATGCCGTTCTTGAAAAACTGGATCATCCGGAAACGGCCTATAAAGTTATCCATGTGGCGGGGACAAACGGAAAAGGCAGTGTCGTTGCCATGATTACCAGTGTTCTTGAAAATGCAACACTGCGGGTGGGACGCTTTATTTCTCCCCACCTGATTGATTATACGGAACGCATTTATTTTTGCGGACATGATATTTCTCAAGATGATTTTGCAAAAGCCGCTACCGTTGTAAAAGAGGCAGCCGATAAAGTTGCCGCGGAAGGCGGAGAAGCGCTGACGGAATTTGAAATTCTTACAGCCATGGCATTCTGGGTGTTCCGGGAGGAAAAGATTGACTATGCCGTGGTGGAAGTCGGTATGGGAGGTCTCTATGACTCAACCAATGTGGTCACGCCTGTCGTATCGGTCATCACCAATGTGGCTTTGGATCATATGCAGTATCTCGGGGACACTCTCCCAGAAATTGCCAGACAAAAAGCGGGCATCATAAAAAAAGGAATCCCCGTGGTTACTGCTGCACAGCATGTGGCGCTTAAAGAAATAAAAAAAGAAGCACATAATAAAAAAGCCCGCCTCTATTTCTACGGCAGGGATTTTGAAATTGATACAAGAAACAGATATGGCACGGGGCAGGTTGTCGTAGTCAAGAGAAAGGATTTGCCTAAAAATCAGGATAAAAGTCTTCTTTTCGTGCCTTTTGTGGGACCGCATCAGGCAGTCAATGCGGCAGTGGCATTAATGGCACTCAGTCTTGTGATGAAACAGGACGAACGGGTCAATGAAAATGATTTACGCGAAGGATTGGCACGGGCAAAGTGGGCAGGCCGCTTTGAAATCCGTAATGTCCGCGGCAAAACTTTTGTCCTTGACGGGGCGCATAATGCGGCGGGAGCGGAAGCGTTGCAAGAGTCTTTGGCAGAGCAATATCCCGACAAACGGCGTATCTTTATTTTCTCCTCGTTAAAGGACAAAGAAACGGAAACGGTTATTCAGATGCTTGTGCGGAAAGGGGATAAGGTTTTTGCCTGCCCTGCACCGACAGAAAGAACGCGGACCCCTGCAGAAATTTGCGACATGATTGATGCCCAGAAAATAAAAGCGGATCATATTGAGGTAGAAAATGTTATTTCTGCTGTAGAGGCAGCGGAAAAAGAGGCCGGTGAAAATGATATCATTCTCGTATGCGGTTCTTTATATATCCTGGGAGAAGCGATTTCCCTTTTGAACAGACAAGAGGCGGATGCATAAATAAAAATATATCCGCTCTGCACTGCAGATCTGTATAGAAAACGGGAAGATATAAATTTATAAAATATAAGAACAGAAAATCCGGATACACGGGTTTCACGATTTGTGAAAGTTTCGGTATCCGGATTTTTGTGTGCGTTTTTTCCAATCAAAAACTGCCCTTTGTAAAAAGAGCAGTTTCGCTTGATTAATAATTATCGGCTTTGATAGCAAAGAAGGAACGGGGATGACCGCATACGGGGCATTCCACCGGGGCTTCTACGGATTCGCAGGTGAAGCCGCAATTGGCACAAATCCATAATTTCTTTTCCCCTCTTTTGAAAAGTTTACCGTTTTCCACATTGGCCAGAAGCATTTTATATCTGGTTTCATGTTCCTTTTCAATTTCTCCGACTTTGCTCAAGAGAAAGGCAATCTGCGGGAAACCTTCTTTTTTTGCCGTTTCGGCAAATTCGGGATACATGGATGTCCATTCCTCATTTTCCCCTTCAGCAGCCATTTTTAAATGTTCTGCTGTGGTTTTCTTCAAATCGCCAACGAGCCAGAACCAGATTTTCGCATGCGCCCGTTCATTTCCGGCGGTTTCATCAAAAATATCAGCTAACTGCTCGGACATTTCCGGGTCTTTCCGGGCTTCCTTGGCAAAAAGCGTATATTTCATGTGAGCCATGGATTCTCCCGCAAAAGCATGGCGCAGATTTTTTTCTGTTTCCGTGCCTGCTAATTTTTTCATTTCTTCCTGAATTTTTTCTTCGTTCATAATAACCTCCTTAAACAACTTCCAATATACTCTATTCTTATTATAACAAAAAATTAGAATATTTCCTATAAAAATTTTTGGCATTGGGTAAAAATATTTTTGTTATTTTAGAAAATATAATACGGCTCTTTCCGATTTTGTATAAAAGCAGAACGTAAATATAAGTAAAATTTTACACAGAGTTTACATCGGGAGGATATGATAGAGAAAATAATGGACAAAATATACTTTCCGGAGGGTAAGACATGTTCAGTTTAGTCAATAAGCATGAGGAGTTCTTTGATTTTTTGGTCACCAATGCCGAATATTTTCATAAAGGGGCATTGATGGTCAAGGAAGTTTTGCAGGATCCGACGAAATTGGATCGCTGTACCAAAGAAATGAAGGAACTTGAGCATATGGCAGACGCCATCACCCATGAAGTAGCAAATAAAATGAAACATGTCTTTATTACACCGATAGACAGAGAAGATTTTTATATGCTGACCAGTACACTGGATGATTGTGTCGATGATATTAAGGATGTCATTTTTTCGCTCCGTATTTATCATGCCGGGCAGGGTTGGGAAAAAACCTTGCGCATGGCAGATATTCTTGTAGAACTGTCTGATGAATTGATTGTTCTGTTCCGTCTCTTGAAAAATATTGACAAAAATGAAGCGGAATTAACGGAACGGACAAGAAAGATTAATGCACTTGAAAGTGAAGCGGATACGATTTACAGAGATATCATTTCCAATCTTTTTGACGGAAGTCATGATGCTGTCGATATTATCCGGTGGAAAGAAATTATGGAAACAATGGAGGATACCGCGGATCAGGCGGAACGGGTAGGAAACCTGATTAAAGAAGTGGTCATGAAATATGCCTGATATTTATGCGATAGGACTGGTAGTTCTGCTTGCCCTGGCATTTGACTTTATCAACGGATTTCATGATACCGCCAATGCCATTGCAACATGTATTGCTACCCGGTCATTAAGCCCGAGAGTTGCGATTTTGATGTCTGCCGTTTTAAATTTTGTGGGCGCCATGGTTTCTACAGGCGTGGCAAAAACAATAGGCGGCGAAATCGTTACTTCCCCGCAAATGGTCGATTCGACGGTTTTGATTGCTGCTCTTGCAGCCGCTATTTTGTGGAATTTATTTACCTGGAAAATCGGAATGCCTTCCAGTTCTTCCCATGCATTGATTGGCGGCGTTCTCGGAGCCGTCATTATTTCTTACGGAACGGGAGCTATTCATACGGAAGGAGTCCTGATGATTGTGGCAGGACTTATAGCATCACCGATTATTGCTATTTGCAGCGGATACGTTGTCATGACTCTTTTATTTATGCTTTTCAGAAATGTCGGGAAGTCAAGAGTGAATTATGTTTCCCTTCATGTGCAAAATCTTTCTGCTGCAGTGATGGCATTTTCCCACGGATCCAATGATGCACAGAAGTGCATGGGAATCATTACGCTGGCCTTGCTTTCCGGGGGCTATATCGGAGAGCTTGAAGTTCCCCTGCTTGTAAAATTTGCCTGCGCTTTGGCTATGGCATTGGGAACCAGTGTAGGGGGATGGCGTATTATCCGGACGGTGGGTAATAAAATTTTCCGACTTGAACCGGTTAACGGTCTTGCCGCAGATATTAATTCGGCATTTATCATTTTCACAGCTACATTTTTACATCTTCCCGTGTCGACAACTCACGTCGTGACAGGTTCTATCATGGGGGTGGGCTGGGCCAAACGTTTCCGTGCCGTCCATTGGAATACGGCATACTCCATGGTGAGTGCCTGGGTAATGACCATTCCGAGTACGGCAGCGGTGGCAGCTATTGTCTATCTTTTGATACGACATATTTATTGATAGAGAGTCGTCCTTTTTAAAGGGCGATTTTTTTATGAAGTATTCAGAATTATCAAACCGCATAGGAATCTCCGTTCATTTCTCTTATATGGTAAAATAATAGAGTATGGATATCCCCGTAGGGTATGAAAGGATAAATCATGCTGATACAATGGTTTCCCGGTCACATGGCCAAAACCAGAAGATTAATTACAGAACACTTAAAAGCTGTCGATGTAGCGGCAGAACTTTTGGATGCACGGATTCCTTATTCCAGTTCCAATCCGATGATTCAGGAACTTTTGGGAAATAAACCGCATCTTGTTATTTTAAATAAAGCCGACTTGGCGGATCCTGCCTGTACGGCTCAATGGGAAGCGTATTTCAAGGAAAAGGGACGCTCTGTCATATCCATGAGTTGTACCAATGGAAAAGACAAGAAAAAGTTTTTGCGGGTCATTAGAGAAGCCGCGTCACCGATGCTTGAAAAATGGAAACGACGGGGACTGAAAACCCGCTCTGCCCGGATTATGATTTTAGGAATTCCCAATGTGGGAAAATCTACGCTGATTAATTTTATTGCCGGAAGGTCAATGGCAAGAACGGCGAATACACCGGGACATACAAGAGGGAAGCAATGGGTGCGTTTGGCAGACGGTTTAGATCTTTTAGACACACCGGGCGTGCTCTGGCCGAAGTTTGAAGATCAGGAGGCGGCGCTCCGATTAGCGGCAACGGGGGCTATTGCAGGAGATGTTTTCAATTCTTCTGAAGTCGTCATGTCTCTTCTTAAGACCTTGTCGGTTATGGCGCCCGCAATACTCCGGGAAAAATATGATATTGAAGATACCGGTGCCGATCCGCAGTTGCTTTTGGAGCAGGCGGGACGGCGGAGAGGTTGTCTTCTTTCCGGCGGTGCTATTGATTATGACCGTGCAGAAATGGTCGTTTTAAATGACTTCCGCAGCGGAAAGCTCGGGAAAATTACATTAGATGCCGTTCCGGAGGAAAGGCTATGAGTATTTCTGAAATCAAAGCATTACTTTCAGGGGATACGGTAAGCGAAAATGTCCTGAAAGAATTGATGAATGACCCGCGAAAAGGGGTGCAGCAGCTGGTTGCCTCTTATATCAAGCGTATGAACAGAGAGTCGGCGGAACGACTCCGTGTAGAAGATATGTATGAACCGGAAAGCAGCTTTTACAAAAAAGGAATGACTCTTGTCGCCGGCATTGATGAGGTGGGACGAGGGCCTTTGGCAGGACCTGTGACGGTGGCCGCGGTCATCTTGAAACCGCACACTTTTTTTGCGGGAATTAACGATTCAAAAAAAGTGTCTCCGAAAAAAAGAGAAGAACTGGCAGAGGAAATTCATAAAAAAGCATTGGCTGTGTCTATTGTGTGTTTGCCGGCCGAAGAAATTGATGCCTTGAATATTTATCAGGCAACAATGGAGGCAATGTACAGGGCGGTAAGCCGTCTGAAAACGGCGCCGGAAGCGGTGATTGTAGATGCCATGCCTCTTCATTTCGGTATTCCGTCTTTATCTCTGGTACACGGCGATGCCCGGTCTGCCTCTGTAGCGGCGGCATCTATCGTAGCCAAGGTGTACAGGGACCATTTAATGGAAGAGTATGATAAGGAGTATCCCGGGTACGGCTTTGCGCAGAATAAAGGATATGGAACGGCAGACCATATAGAAGCGATACGGCGGCTGGGAATTACGCCGATACACAGAAAAAGTTTTGAACCCGTAAAAAGCATGATTATAAGATAAATATTCTGCTTTATAACAGGAGGATATAAAAAATGAAACAATGTATGGATTCTGAAAATTTACATAGACGCCTGAAAAAAATTATCGGGCAGGTGCAGGCAATTGACCGTATGGTTGATGCAGATATTCCCTGTGAAGACGTGCTGTCCCAGGTGAATGCGGCCAAGTCGGCTCTCCACAGGGTCGGGCAGATTATACTGGAGGGGCATCTCCATCACTGTGTTCTTGACGGGCTTGAAAACGGAAATGCCGAAGAAACGGTAGCAAAGTTCAGTAAAGCGGTAGAACGTTTTTCCAATATGAGCTGATATGTATCCGATAAATATAGAACTCTCAGGGCGGCCTTGCCTGGTTATCGGTGGAGGCCATGTGGCACTCCGCAAAATTAAAGCACTTCTGGAAGAAAAAGCGGCTGTTACGGCAGTGGCACCGGAAGCATGCAGGGAAATTAGGGATTTGGCCGATGGAAATCATATTTTCTGGCGGCAGGAACCGTACAGAAAAGGAACAAGCGGGAATTATTTTTTGGTGATTACCGCATCGGGAAATAAAGAAATTGCCGCATGGGTTGCAGAAGAAGCAAAAGAAAAAAGTTTTTTATATAACAGTGCCGACTTTCCGTCTATGGGAAATTGTCATTTGCCGGCCCGTCTGAAAAAAGAAGGGCTGATGATTACTGTTTCTACAGACGGGCGGTCACCGGCCTTTTCGAAATATATTAAAGAACAAATTTCCCGTCAAATTCCTGACGGGTATGGCTTTTGGCTCGACAGAATCAGCCGGATCAGAGAAGAATTAAAAGATGATTTAGAAAGTGCGGAAACGAGAGAACGGTTTTGGAGAAAAGCATTTGATAAAGTAACGATGGAACTTGTGGTTCAGGGAAAATTAGACGAAGCAGAGGAGTGTGTACGTCGTGGTATTAGCAGTTTTAGGTCTTAATCATAAAACGGTTGCTGTAGATATACGGGAGCAGTTTGCGATTTCTGAAGAAAGTGCCGGGGATGGGCTTCATCATCTGAAAGACCAGGAGGCTATCCGTGAGGCGGTTATACTTTCCACCTGCAACAGAACGGAAATATATGCAGTCTTGCGAGATGAAAAGGCAAAGCAGGATTTATATAAATTCTTTTTGACCTTATCGGGAAACAGTGACGCTAAAGAAGAATATTTCTTTTACTATACGGGAAAAGAATGTATCCGCCATCTTTTTGAAGTTGTATCGGGCCTGGATTCCATGGTCATCGGAGAAAGCCAGATTTTAAACCAGATTAAAACGGCGTATACATTGGCGCTTTCGGAAAAAGCAACCCGCACAATTTTGAATACTCTTTTTCACCGTGCCATTCGTACCGGGAAGAGGGTACGGACAGAGACACAAATCTCAACATCTGCTGTTTCCGTGAGCTATGCGGCGGTAAAGCTGGCAGAAAAAATATTAGGAACCTTGGAAAATAAAAAGGTTCTTGTTTTCGGTGCCGGTGATGCGGCGGAGCTTTTAGTAAAAAACCTGCAAGGGAAAGGACTTAAAGAAGTGGTGGTAACAAACCGTCATCCTGAAAGAGCAGAAGCACTTGCCAGGAAATTCGGCGGAAGTACGGTTCCTTTTCGTGGGGCGGTAGCGCAGGCGGAGGATGCGGATATCTTTGTCACTGCCACAGGGGCGACCCAGTATATCGTAAAATCCTGGGATGTGCGCAATCTGATGATGAAAAGGAAAAATAAGCCCCTTGTAGCTATCGATATTGCAGTGCCCTGTGACATCGAGCCCGATGTGGGAACAATCAGGAATGTAACACTCTGTAATATCGATGATTTACAAGAAATTGTAGAAAATAATATTAAATTCCGCGAAGGTGAGGCATCACGGGCGGAAATGATTATCCGGGAAGAAATGGATTCCCTGGAAGAAAGATTTACTTATTTAAGTGCCCGGCCGGTCATGGTTTCCCTTTCCGAAAAAGCAGAGCATATCAGGGAAAGAGAAGTCCGGCGGGCTTTGGGCAAATTGCCGGACCTGACGGAAGAAGAGAAAAAAGGGATAGAGCACATGTCGCATATGATTATCCGTAAAATATTAAGAGAACCGATGATTCATTTGAACCGGTATGCGGGAACAGAAAAAGAATCGGCAGGAAAGTCGGCAGTGACAAGCCTATTCAGCTTAGATGTAAGGAAGGGGGATAAACATGAAGGATAAATTGGTCATTGCGACCAGACAAAGTGTACTGGCGCTTTGGCAGGCTAAGTATATCCGGGAACGGATACAGAAAAAGTATCCGCATGTAAATGTAGAACTTCTTCCCGTTACGACTAAAGGGGACGAGATTTTAGACAGATCGCTCCTTGATATAGGCGGAAAAGGACTCTTTATTAAAGAGTTGGAAATTTTACTTTTACAGAAAAAAGCCGATATAGCGGTTCATTCATTAAAAGATATGACGGCAGATATACCGGAAGGACTTAAGCTTGCGGCAGTGACGGACAGAGAAGATCCGAGGGATGCTTTTGTATCGGACAGATACGATTCGCTTGAAGCGTTGCCGCCCGGGGCCGTGGTAGGTACGGCAAGTCTGCGGAGACAGGCACAAATTTTACACAGACGTCCCGATTTACAAATAAAAACACTCCGCGGAAATGTCCAAACCCGTCTCCGTCAGTTGGAGGAAGGACATTTTGATGCTATTATTCTTGCTGCAGCCGGTCTTAAACGGCTGGGACTTGAAAAAAGGATTACCTCATATATAGAAACGGAGGAAAGCATTCCTGCGGCAGGACAGGGCGTCATGGCAGTGGAAATGCGGGCAGATGATGCAGAAACATCAGAAATTATCCGTTTCCTTCATAATGCTGAAGTGGCTTCTTGTATTACCGCGGAAAGAGCATTTTTGGGCCGCGTAGGAGGAGACTGCAAAGTATCGGCCGGTATTTATGCGGTTTCTCAAGATAAAAAAATTTTAGCAGAAGCATTTATTGCTTCTCCTGACGGAAAGAAACTTTACAGAAGAAGCAGGGAAGGTCTTTTGGAAGAGGCCGGGGAGATAGGCGCTGTCCTGGCAGAAGAGCTTTTATCGGATGGAGGAGATCAAATTTTAAAGGATTTACAAAAATTATGATTGAGGAGAATCGTATGAATAAAGGAAAGGTATATCTTATCGGAGCAGGTCCGGGAGATCCCGAACTTTTAACACTGAAGGGGAAACGTTGCCTGGAAACGGCGGACGTTATCGTTGGAGATTATTTGGCGGACCGGAGAATTCTCCGCTTTGCCAATCCCGAGGCGGAATATATTTATGTGGGAAAGCAGTCGGGAAACCATACCATGACGCAGGAGGAAATCAGCCGTCTCCTTGCAGAAAAAGGGAAACAGGGAAAAGTTGTAGCCCGCCTAAAAGGGGGAGATCCCTTTGTGTTCGGTCGCGGCGGAGAAGAAATAGAGTTGCTGAAGGAGGCGGGCGTTCCTTTTGAAGAGGTGCCGGGCATAACTTCAGCCATTGCTGCACCGGCATATGCGGGAATTCCCGTAACCCACAGAAAAGTAGCGGCTTCTTTTGCCGTGGTTACGGGGCATGAAGATCCTACCAAGGGCAGGTCGGATGTCCACTTTGATAAATTGGCAGGGGCAGTAGACACATTGATATTTCTCATGGGTGTCGGAAGAGTTAAGCAGATTGCGGAAGAATTGATTAAAAACGGAAGAAGTGCCGACACGCCGGCTGCTTTCATACGTTGGGGAACCCGTCCGTATCAGGAAACGTATACCACTACATTAGGAGAAGCAGAAGAAGCGGTGAAACGTTTTGCCATCAAACCGCCTGCCGTTTTTGTGGTCGGTGAAGTGGTTAATCTCAGAGAAACACTCCAGTGGTATGACAACAAGCCTCTTTTCGGAAAGCATATATTAATTACCCGTTCCCGTACACAGGCTTCCCGTATGACAAAAGTGTTGGAAGATTTGGGCGCATTTTGTACAGAAATTTCGTCCATCAAAATTGAAATCCCCGGAGACGGCTGGAAAAGTATAGATAAAGGCATAGAGCATATCAAGGAATATGACTGGATTGTTTTTACAAGCCAGAACGGGGTAGATGCCTTTTTCGGCAGACTCAATGAAAAAGGACTGGACAGCCGTGCTTTAGGCTGTGCCAAAATAGCAGTCATCGGTCCGGCAACAGATAAACAGCTCCGCCACTATGGATTAAAGGCCGATTGTGTGCCGGAGAAATACAAGGCCGAGGATTTATTGGAAACCATGAAAAAACTGATAAAGCCGGGAGAAAAAATTTTCCTGCCCCGTGCAAAAGTGGCGAGAAGCGTTTTACCTGACGGCTTGGCGGAGGCAGGTTGTACGGTCGATGTGGCGGAAGCTTATCAGACAGTTTGCGATGTGGAAAACAAAGAAAAATTAAAAGAACTTCTTATCCGTAAAGAAGTAGATATTATCACATTTACAAGTTCATCTACCGTGCATAATCTTATAGGACAGATAGAAGGGAAGACAGAACTTTTGGAAAATGTATCCCTTGCCTGCATCGGGCCGGTTACGGCAGATGCCTGCCGGGAATATCACTTAAATCCCGATATTATTTCAGATGTATTTACAATTGAAGGTTTAGCCGGTGCTATTGTGAAGGGAGTTGACCGCTAATGAAATTAAATACACTACGTCCCCGTCGCTTGAGGAGAACGGAAGCGATTCGCAGCATGGTAAGAGAGAATACCCTTGCCATTCAAGATTTTGTATATCCTATTTTTGTGGTTCCCGGAGAAAATATTAAAGAAGAAATCCCCAGTATGCCTAATTGTTACCATCTTTCTGTCGATCAGGCAGTGAAACAGGCGGAAGAAATTTATAAGCTCGGAATTCCGGCGGTAGAAGTTTTCGGACTTCCCGCTTATAAAGATGATACCGGTTCTTCTGCATGGGATATGACAAGCCCCGTACAAAGGGCAATTCAGGCCATAAAAAAAGAAATTCCCAATCTCCTTATCGTCGGCGATGTATGTCTCTGCCAGTACACCAATTCAGGCCACTGCGGACAACTGTGCGGGCATGAGGTGGACAATGATCCGACATTGGAACTTCTTGCGAAAGTTGCAGTTTCCCAAGCTGAGGCGGGAGCTGACATCATTGCACCTTCCGATATGATGGACGGAAGAATTGCCGTCTTGAGAGAAGCATTGGATGCCAATCAGTTCAAGAATGTATCGATTATGTCCTATGCGGTTAAATATGCATCCGCTTATTACGGTCCGTTCCGTGATGCTGCGGATTCGGCGCCCCAGTTTGGCGACAGAAGAGGGTATCAGATGGATCCGGCCAATATCAGGGAAGCCATGAAAGAAGTGGAACTTGATATGGATGAAGGAGCGGATATTATTATGGTAAAACCTGCTCTGGCCTATCTTGATGTAGTTTCCCGGGTACGTGAGAAAATTAACCGCCCTGTCGCTGTTTACAATGTAAGCGGCGAGTACGCCATGGTCAAAGCGGCTACCAAAAACGGTTGGATTGACGAAAAAAGAATTGTCATGGAGTCCCTGCTCTGCATGAAGCGGGCCGGTGCCGATATTATTATTTCTTATCACGCAATCGATGTAGCCAAATGGTTGAGGGAGGAATACGGAAAATGATTGACTTAACTCTTTCAAAAAAAGCATTTGAAGAAGCCCGAAAATATATGCCCGGCGGAGTAAACAGCCCTGTCCGGTCATATCCGCATATGGATTGTCCGCCTCCTTTTATCGCCTCTGCCAAGGGCTCACATATTACTGATATTGACGGGAATACTTATGTAGATTATGTAGGTTCTTGGGGGCCTATGATTTTAGGGCATGCGTATCCGAAAGTTATCAAAGCGATTCAAAAAGCGGCAGAAAAAAGCACCAGCTATGGAGCACCTACCGAAATTGAAACGGAGCTGGCAGCGCTGGTGACAAAAATTTATCCGTCCATTGAAAAAATGCGTCTTGTATCTTCCGGGACAGAGGCTACGATGAGTGCACTTCGCGCAGCCCGGGGATTTACGGGAAGAGATAAAATATTAAAATTTGCAGGGTGCTATCATGGGCATGGAGACAGTCTCCTCGTAAAAGCAGGTTCCGGTGCGGCAACCTTCAGCAGTCCTGACAGTGCAGGTGTCACCAAAGGCACGGCAAAAGATACGGTAGTCGTTCCTTACAACGATATACAGGCATTTTCAAAAAAGATGGAAGAGGAAGGCGATGAAATAGCTGCCGTTATCGTAGAACCTGTGGCAGGAAATATGGGATGTGTTCTTCCTGTAGAAGGATTTTTGGAAACACTGCGCCGGGAAACGGAAAAACATGGAACGGTTTTAATATTTGACGAAGTGATGTGCGGATTCCGTACGGCACTTCACGGAGCACAGGACTTTTACCATATCAAACCGGATATGACCTGTCTCGGAAAAATTATTGGCGGCGGACTTCCTGCGGCGGCTTACGGAGGAAAACGGGAAATAATGAACTGCATAGCCCCCGACGGATCAGTGTACCAAGCAGGTACTTTGTCGGGAAATCCCCTGGCTGTTACGGCAGGACTGGAAACGTTAAAGGAAATCTGTTCCATTCCCGATTTCCATAAAACACTGGAAGAAAAAACAAAAAAAATTATTGACGGCTGGAAAAATGCGGCAAAAGAGGCCGGTGTATCAGTGGAAATCCACCAATCCGGTTCCATGTTCTGTCTCTTCTTCAGTGATAAGCCTGTATTGAATTATGAGGACTCTTGTGCCTGTGACAGTAAAAAATTCAAAGCCTGGTTTTTATCCATGCTGAATCAGGGCATTTATCTTGCACCGTCACCGTTTGAAACCTTGTTTGTTTCCTATGCCCACAGTGATGAAGACATAGAAAGAACTGTTAAAGCGGCAAGCATTGCCATGAGAGAAGCAGCCAAAGCATAAAAACACAGTAAAAAAAGAGATTTCACAGAGAAATCTCTTTTTTTACTTATATACATTATGGACAATAAAAAAGACGATGACCGGAGTCGTCGTCTTGCTGACAGAAAATAAATTATTTCTGTTCTTCCAAAGCTTCTTTATAAGCTTCTTTAGCTTCTTCCCTTGCTTCTTCAGCAGCTTCTTTAGCTTCTAAAGCTTTTTCGGCAGCGATAGCAGCATTGACACTTGCGTTCAGACGGGATTTTTTGCGGGCAGCAGCATTCTGATGGAGAATACCTTTACGAGCTGCTGCATCGATGACGCTCTGGGCATTACGGAAAGCAGCGTCCTTCTCTTCGCTGTTAGCAGCAGCAACAGCTTTCTTCATGGCACCACGAATCTGGGAACGGACAGCAGCATGAGCTGCTCTTTTTTTCGCATCAGTTCTCATGGTTTTCATATTGGCTTTAATTTGTGGCAATTGTTTCACCTCCCGTCTGTTTCATTCATACCATGTCATTCTAACATGTTTTTATGGCATTGGCAAGAAATGAATTTCATCGAAATACAGTTTGTATAAAAAATAAGGATTCGCTAAAATATAAAAAGTAACAGAAATAAAATGCAGAGCATATAAAAATACATAAGGAGGAACTTCCGCTATGTATATAGGACTTGATCTCGTTAAAGTCACCCGGTGGCAGAGAATTTGTGAAAAATTTCCCGGCCGTCTGGAAAAAATATTTACCGAAGAAGAAAGAAATCATTGTGATGCCAAAGGTAAGCGCAGTGCCGATTCGTATGCAGCACTTTGGGCGGTCCGGGAAGCGGCGGGAAAAGCACTGGGAACCGGAATTTTAGGAAGCGGCTTTGGTGATGCATACCTTACATGGACGGAATGGGGGATGCCGCAGCTTCATCTGCAGGGAAAGCTACGGGAAAGAGCGGAAACGCTCGGAGTTACCGATATAGCGGTTTCCATATCCCACGAAGACGGCATGGCAGCAGCGGTGGTTGTGATGGAGGCGAAGTCATGATAATAACAACGGCGGAAGAATCGAAACAGCTGGATAGAGAGGCCATAGAAATATGGGGGCTTCCCGAAAAAGTATTGATGGAAAATGCCGGGGCGTCCCTGACATTTCTTATGAATGAACGGATTGTTTGGAAAGATTCCGGGACGGTCATTCTTTGCGGAACAGGAAATAACGGAGGCGACGGATTTGTTATTGCCCGTTATGCCTACGGGTACGGTGCAGATGTGACGGTTTTGCTCATGGGAAATGAAGAACATATGAGTAAAGCCTCTTTGATGTACAAACATATCATAGAAAAAATGGGAATTCCCGTTATCTCGATAAAAAAAGCGGAAGAAGTACTTCCTTGTTTCCAAAAAGCAGACATACTTGTTGATGCACTGATCGGTACAGGTATTCACAGCGAAGTCACGGGAGAAAAAGCAAAAGTAATTGCTTTTGTGAATGATGCGAACGCCCTTGTCGTTTCTGTTGATGTTCCAAGCGGTATGAATGCAGATACAGGTGAGGCAGAGGGAATCTCGGTAAAAGCTGATTTTACGGTAGCGTTGGGATCGGTTAAGAGAGGTCATGTGCTGTATCCGGGGAAAGAATATACAGGAGAATTGTTTTATTCTCCTATCGGGATTCCTGATGAGGCGAGAAAAAAATATCCGCTGCGACAAACGGAAGCGGAAGACCTGAGAATGTGGCTGCCCGCGCGAAATCCGGTTTCCCATAAGGGGAATTTCGGGTTTGTCGGCATTATTGCAGGTTCATGCGGTATGGAGGGGGCAGCTTTACTGGCGGCCCGGGGAGCACTTCGCAGCGGTGCGGGAAAAATTTCTTTACTCACCGTAGAAAAAGCGGCAGCGGTCCTGGCAGGTAAAACACCGGAAATTATGGTTTCTGCGGCAGGAAAAGAAGAATACTTTACGGAAAATGATACGGAACATGTTTTGGAGCGGATGCAAAGCTTTGACACAGTGGCGATAGGTCCGGGAATGGGAAGAACGGAAGAGACGCAGAAGTTTATAGCATCCCTGGTTACCCGTTATGAAGGAACGATTGTTGCCGATGCGGATGCTTTATTTGCCATAGCGGAAAAAGTAGAATTGAAAAATTGCCCGGGACAATTAATTCTTACACCCCATGTAGGAGAATTTTCCAAACTGACGGGACTTACGGCAAAAGATATAGAAACCCACAGAATCGACTTTGCTGTCGATTTTGCGAGAAAAAATCAGGTGGTACTCGTTTTAAAGGGAGCCCCCACAGTCGTTGCGTTGCCTGACGGGAGGGCGTGGATCAATCCGACGGGAAATCCCGGAATGGCGGCAGGAGGTATGGGCGACACCTTGACGGGAATCATAGCCTCTTTGGTAGGACAAGGTCTTGGCGCGAAAAAAGCGGCGGCGGCAGGCGTTTATTTGCACGGATATGCCGGCGATATTTTAAGAGAATCCGCAGATGACGGGTATACAGCAAGTGACCTGACCTGCAAACTTCCCGAAGCAAAGAGACGGGTGGTGACAGAGTGATTTCACGGATAGCAAAACTCCTGTTTTTGATTTGCCCCCTTCTTTTTGCAGCCTTCCTTTTTGAAGGAGGCTTTGAACCGGGAGCGGTATTTCATGAATCGGGAAAATCGGAGGGTGAGCTTGTTATCCGTATGCTTGACGTAGGACAAGGAGATGCCATACTGCTTGAAAAGGACGGAAAGTTCGCACTGATTGACAGCGGAGACGTAACCGCCCGTTCTAAAATGAAAGCCTATTTAGAGAAATATCACGTAAAAAACATGGAATCCGTTGTAATTACACATCCGCATGCCGATCATATCGGAGGTATGCTGATGGTTTTTGCCAAGGCAGATATAAAACAAATATATGACAACGGTGATCCTATTTCCTCGTATATCTACCACACCTATCAAAAAGTGATAGAAAATAACCATATTCCCCGACGGGTATTACAGGGGAAAAATAAGGTGGAACTGCTTCCGGGGGTGCCTTTTGAGGTCGTCGGTCCTCTTCAGAAAAGCAAGGAAAGAAATACAGGATCGCGGCAAAACAATAACAGTATTGTAGGCAGACTGAAATATAAAGGATTCACCATGCTGTTCACCGGAGATGCGGAAGCGGAAGAAGAAAATTCTATTTTGGAAAGCGGAGCAGATATCAAAAGTATCGTTCTTAAGGTCGGTCATCATGGAAGTAAAAAATCAACGACGAAAAAATTTTTAGACGCTGTATCACCGCGGGAAGCATTTATATCCTGCGGAGCCGGCAACAGCTACGGACATCCCAACCGCAGCGTTATTGCCCGCATTGAAAAAGCAGGGAGCCGTGTATACAGAACAGACAGAGACGGAACAATAACATTGCGTACTGACGGCAAACGTTATCAGATAGAAAAGGAGCACTAAGCAATGACCCGTAAAGAACCGCAGGCAGGCGAGATATGGAAACATTTCAAAGGGAATTTATATCTCATTCTGACGACAGCGACCCATAGTGAGACAAGAGAATCTTATGTAGTATATAAAGCGCTTTATGGCGATTATAAGGACTATATACGTCCTCTTACGATGTTTATGGAGCCTGTGGACCATAAAAAATATCCGACAGCGTCACAGAAATTCCGGTTTGAAAAATATAAATGACAGAAACGTACCGTGCAGTTAGCGAAAAAGAGCAATCAAGCATGAAAAAATATCACTTTTCATCTCATTTAAAGTGTGATAAATTGATGAAATAATAAAGCATATGCTTTATTAAAAGAAAAAGTAAAAAAGAAAAAGAGGTAGAATCATGAGCATTAAAATCGGAATTGCCGGTTATGGAAATATTGGCCGCGGTGTGGAAACTGCATTGCAGGATCAGAAAGATATGGAACTGGCAGCTGTATTTACACGGAGGGATCCGGAAACAATAAAAATCATTACAGAAGGTGTTCCCGTGATTTCCGCCGACAGAATCAAGGAATGGAAAGACAAATTGGATGTCCTCATTTTATGCGGAGGAAGTGCGACCGATTTACCGCACCAGACACCGGAATATGCGAAATATTTCAATGTGATTGATACCTTTGACACTCACGCAAAAATCCCGACCCATTTTGAAGCAGTCGATAAAGCTGCCAAGGAAAATGGAAAAGTAGCCATGATTTCCGTGGGCTGGGACCCGGGATTATTTTCTCTTGCCAGATTATATGGAAACGTCATTCTTCCTGACGGGGAAGACTATACCTTCTGGGGGAAAGGGGTTTCGCAGGGCCATTCTGATGCAATACGCAGAATCAAAGGCGTAAAAAATGCGAAGCAATATACCTGCCCGGTAGAAAGTGCTATCGAAGCCGTCAGAAATGGAGAATGCCCGGAGCTTACCACAAGAGATAAGCATACAAGAGAATGCTTTGTCGTCCTCGAACAGGGAGCAGATTCTGATTTCGTAGAAAAAGAAATAAAAACAATGCCTAATTATTTTGCAGAATATGATACGACAGTCCATTTTATTTCCGAAGAAGAATTTAAAGCGAACCATCAGGGACTTGCTCATGGCGGATTTGTATTCAGAACAGGAAAAACAGGAGCAAAGAAAGAAAATAAGCATGTTATTGAATTTAAACTGACACTTGACTCCAATCCGGAATTTACCACCCATGTAGTGGCTGCCTATGCAAGGGCAGTGGCACGGTTGGCAAGAGAAGGACAAACAGGCTGTAAGACCGTTTTTGACATACCGCCGGCTTATTTGAGTGCCAAGAGTGATGAAGAACTCAGAAAGACACTTTTGTAATGCCTGTAAAGTATCGTCTTGACAATTGACGGCTATATAGTGTATTCTACTTAAGTCAGCTATGCGGAGCGGTACTCAAGTGGCTGAAGAGGACGGTTTGCTAAATCGTTAGACGGGTCTCCCGTGCGGGGGTTCGAATCCCCCCCGCTCCGCCATGAAAACATAGAAGATATCGGACAAAACGGTATCTTCTTTTTTTATGCATATTCTCAAAATTTTATGAATAATGAGAAAGTGTTCGCAAATTTGTTTCACATAAGAAATCGGCCGAGACGCTTTCATCAGTAAACATACTGAAAGCGAGCGACAAATTTTTAGAATTTAAAATATATTTAGGCACTCCTTTTTTTAATGGCTGCGGTATATGCCGAAATATAATCTGAATATTGGCACAAAAAAAGACCCTTGGAAAAAATCCAAGAGTCTTTTTTGTTTTTCGAGAGTCTGTTTTGTTTATTTAATTTTGTTTAATAAATCCGCTAACTCCTCGGCAGAAGGATCTTCTCTGACAGGAGTTAATATGTTTTGGTCGCCCAGCATGACGGTACCGTTCAAAGCGTAGGCTTTTTTATTGCTCTTTCCCTGATGGTAAGCAGCGGCTAAATTGCCCATGACGAAATATTTTCTTTCCGCACTGCTCATTCCGTTAGCCGGAGCGGGCGTAATGAAATCTTTTTTATTGACTTGGACCGTGTCTGTGTTCTTTTTTACGGATACATGTCCGCCGGATAATTTTTTCAGCCTTTTCTCATAATTATCACGCCGTTCTTCATGGGTGGGATGGTCACTGGGGGAAAATATTTCACCCAAAAGACTATTTTGGAACTCGCCTTTTTTTTCGAGAACCCTTTGCCACAAAGCTGCACCCGCTCCGGGATTATATCCTGATTGGTAGCAGTAATCAAAAGCCAGATTATCCGCCTCCCATTCCTGTTTTTTCGTGATTTGGACATTATTAATTTGGCCGACAAGAGCGGTCATTGCCATGTTGGACAAGGCGGTGCCGCCTAAAGCACCGGAAGCGACAGAAGCCCCGATAATAGTCTTTATTTTCTTTTTAGTACCTTTTACAACATGATCTTTTTGTCCATGTCCCATTTCGTGGGCAAGCACGACAGCAATTTCATCTTCCGAACCGGATAAATCGAAAATTCCTTCATTAATGGTTAAAACATGACCGAGACCGCAGGCGGCATTAAATTCAGGTTTCGGATTTAAAAAATACAGATAAGGCTTTTCGTAAATGGAGGGGTCAGAGGAAGCGACACCTTCCGTTAAGCGGCTCATCATTGCATTCAGCCGGGCTTTGCGTGCATAATTTTCCGATACACCCTCCTTCTGTTTCAGCTCATTGAAATATTCCTGACGTCCCTCTTCCGTATTATTTATTCTGTTCATATAATCGTCAAGCTCCCGGTAAACCAAAGCGCCACCGACAACGGTTCCGAGGATTCCGATAGCATCGGCAGAAGCATAGCTGATGAGAGGCATGCTGAAAGCAAAGCCGCTTCCCAGTATACCGGACATAATGAGGAGAGAAACTTTCTTAGTTAAATGATTCATGACGAACTCCTTTAAAAATATAAACAATCTTATATATATTTTACTACCTGGCATATGGAATTACAAAATATAGGAAAATAAATAAAAATACGACATAACGCAGAAGAAAAACAAAGAGAGAATAATCATAAAAACCGAGTCAAGAAACGGTAAAAAATGTTTGACAAAATAAAGTGAAATTGCTATTATACAGAAAGCATTCTCGCCTGGCGGGAACTGAATTATGAAAAGTTCTTGACAGCTTAAAATGAATGTGATAAACTAATCAAGTCGCTTAGAGCGATGGTTCTTTGAAAACTGAACAGTAC
>UQJW01000011.1 GCA_900541485.1 uncultured Dialister sp. | reverse complement strand
TCATAGCTGTCTGTTTAGGTCCGTAGATAACAGGCGGCTTGGGATTCGGGTTCGGATCGGGATTCGGGTTTGGATCGGGATTCGGGTTCGGATTGGGATTCGGGTTCGGGTTCGGGTCTACTGCAGGATCAAACAGATACTGGCCTTGTCCGTTTGCGTCCTTAAAGGTCATCTTTTCTAAGCGTTTGGATGCACTTTGTGCGGTCAGTCCTTCTGCTATTTCTACCTTGCCTGTTAAATTCTTTTCTCCGTCTTTATAGGCGGTGTAGTAGAGTTTATTGGCAAGAGCATTCAGTGTTTCATTCACAAGGTTCTTATCTGCCGCTTTTTCAGATCCCATATTCAGTCCGCTGTTGTCTGTACGGAGTGTGATTTCACTTCCTGCCTGTGCTTTACTAATAATCGTATCTCCGCCAATCATGTTTTTCGGGTTTGAATTATCATGAGCATAAATCAGCGTCATATTTCCTTCATAATTGTCAATGGTCAGTTTGTGCGGATCCTTTTGCAGCAGTATGCCTTTATCTGCTATAAGGTTTGTGATGTGGCTGTCGATGGATTCTCCTTTCCCGCGATTTCTCCAATTTACATCTCCGCCTTTTTTATGGTAGTATCCTACTCCGACTTGTTTATGTTCCCAGGTAGCTCCATTTGCCAGCACCATGGATACTTTTCCGTGGATCGGTCCCCATTTCTGGGTGTCCGGGTTAATTCCATTGATGTCCGTAGTTGCCAATCCTTTCAGGAAGGAGTCTTTGTTATTCAGTCCCAGCATGATGTGTCCGCCGCTTTCGGCACTGATGTCTCCCGTAATTTTTACCGGTCTGGTGGTTGAGGTAGCTTCCAGTTTGTTTTGGGCGTTCAGTTTCGCATTGATAAATATCCTACCGTCTCTGTAAGCTGCCAGGGATGCCACGTCTGTCCCTTTGATGGTTCCTCCTCCTATGGATATTTTTGCACCGTGGGATTCGATGGCTCTCCACGTTTCGGAATCAATGTCTACAAGTCCCTTTATATCTACTTCAGCACTTCCGATTTTACCGCCACTTCCTATATGTTTTTGTGCTTCAATCGCACCAAAATCTTCTCCGGTATTTTTCACGCGGATTTTCACTGCATGTGCAGGATCGTCATCATTTTCGATAACTAATTTAGCTTTTCCACTCCCGCTATCAAATCCATCTTGATCGCGTAACCCCGGTACTCCTGCTACCAAAATACCGCGTCCGTAAGTGCTTCCTGTCGGATCGGATTCTATGTATATTCCGTTGGTATTTTTGATTCTGAGGGTTCCGCTGTATACGGTGATGGTATTGGGGTTTTGCTTCGGCTGGGTTTTGTTTATGGCTTTCAGTTCCAGACGGTGCCCTGTCATGTCAATTTCTCCGTCTACGTCACCATTCCAGTAGACAGCTCCAAATTTGTTATCATTAAGCGTTCCTACGATGCTGTCTTTGTCTATATCCGCTACCAGTTCCAGGTCTTTGTCAAATTTGTAGTGTCCTTTTCCATCATAGACTCCTGCTTTCGACCAGAAATCTCTGGTTTCTTCTGCATAACGGTTGGCTTCTACAATCTGGTGATGTACCGGATTAACAAGCGGAGGCGGTGTCGGTTTTCCTTTTACATACCCCTGTCCGTTTTCTTCTTTGAAAGAGAGGTCTTTCATTTTCATAGTCTTAGACGATGCAGTCAGTCCTTCAGCTATAGTCACTTCGCCATTCAGGTACTTTTCATCATTAGTATACCCTTTATAGTAGAGTTTTCCTGCCAAAGTATTCAGCACCTGATACACTTGATCTTCATCATTTGTATCAATATTAGCTCCATCCGTAATCATCGTAATCCATGACTGCTCATTTGCAGAATTAATATGAGTATCCCCTGCCTTGTAGTCTTCCGGCTTCGTCCCCATATTCTCATGAGCATAGATGAGTTTCATATTTCCCGAATATTTGTCGATATATAGGGGATTTTTATCTTTCTGGAATATAACTCCCGCTTCTTCTTTGCTCTTTCCTCCCTGGAGATAGTACACTTTGCTGCCTTTGAATTTTTTCGGTGTCTTTCCATAAGCTTCATTTGTCCATGTTGCACCATTCTTCATAAACAAACTCAACTGTCCTTCATATCCATCTTTATTTTGTTCTTGGGTATGATTATCGACAGCCAAACCTCTCCAAGTGGAATCCTTTGTCCCCAATCCAAGGAATATCTGGCTATATCTTTGCGGTTCACTAGGATTTACAGATCCATTAATAACCCCGACATTCCCTTTTATCATGACTTTCTTTGTTCCCGGTTCACCTGCGTCATCATCATAATTAAAGTTTATGATTCCACCTTCTGCTACCAGTGCATAGTGTACATCAGCAGCATTCTCTTCAATATCAACTTGTCCGCCGCCTTTGACAATAACGGTTGATCCGCCACCATTTGCCACGATGCCGGTGCCTTTTACTTTCAGATCCACATCTCCGTCAACAGTAATTTTTCCGCCTTTTGGTGGGGTCTTATAATTAGAGCCTGCATACAGACCGGATGTAGAGTAATGTGCCCATTCTCCATTCCCCCCCGGTTCAGCATTTTCTACACCCCAGGTGTCTCCATCGCCCTTAACTGTCACATTCCCATGGATGTCCAACTGGCTATTTCCTGTTACATACGCTCCTATTACTGTCTTCTTACCTTTCGATTGCAATGTGACATCACCGGTGATATCTGTTCTATAAACATTCTTTTGGTCTGCATTACCTAAGTGGATACCTTCAGAACGCCCGCCTTTATTTTCCGCTTTCACCACCAGTTCTTTTGCAGCAATACTGAGCTTATCCTTGGAATTCTGTTGCACAGTAGAAACAGTGTCGTTTTTATCTGCAACAGAAGTAAAGGTGAGTTTCTTTCCTTCCGCCTTGATAACTACCGGCTTTTCACTGGTGACCATTGATTGTCCGTCAGGCATTCCAAGTTCCGTATCTTCTTTAAACAGATAGGTACCATCTGCCTGGCGTATCTTTTTCTCTACATAGTAGGTATCTTTTGCCTCATCTCCCGTAATCGGACTGAGTGCTGCCGGCGGCTTCACTTTCCCTTTTACGTACCCTTGTCCGTTTTCATCTTTGAAGGAAATATCTTCCATTTTCAAAGATTGAGATGCCGAAGTCAGACCTTCCGCTATGGTCACTTGTCCCGTCAGTTTCTTCTCCCCTGTTTTGTAGGCATCGTAATAGAGTTTTCCTGCCAGAGTATTCAGAACTTCGTAGACTTGGTCACTATCTGTCGTCGTAATCCCTTTATTGTCTGTAATAACCGAAATCTTTGCGCCGTCTGCTGCGGATCCGATATGGGTATCCCCCGCCTTATAGTCTTCTGCTTTCGTACCTGCATTTTCATGCTCGTAGAAAAGTTTTACATTTCCTTTATAGTTTTCAATAGTGATAGGTTTTGCATGTTTCTGGAAAATATGTCCGCCGTCAGCCTCAAGGTTCTTGATTCTGCTTTCTCCAATATTGTCTGTCCGGGCATTTTTCCCTTCGTTGTACCAGGAAGCTCCGTCGGAAAGGATCATGTATGTATCACCGGACGTATTGGTATCCGTTCCTATAAGCCCTTTTACATAAGACTTGGCTGTATTCAGAACAAGCCCCAGTTTTCCTTTTTCGGAAAGGACATTCCCTTCTATCTGCACATCATGCTTGACCGCTCCTGCGGTGAGGACATTTTGATCTGAAAGTTCGCCGTTGATTACTAACTTTCCGTCGTTGTTGACTTTTAAGCTGGACGCCTTGTCTCCTTTGGCTATGATTTTCCCGCCGCCGATATACGCTTCACCTTTATTTGCCTGGATGACGCTGACATCATCATTTTCCACATCGACGAGTCCTTTGATGACCAGTTTCGCACCGCCGCCGGGCTGTACACTTTTGCCGTCTACGAGAATAGCCGAATCTTTTTCCGCTGCCGTGTTACGTATCTTTACGGCATGTTCCTCTTTATCGTCATTGTCGATAGTGAGTGTTGCTCTATTTTTACCCTGTCCCCAAACGTAAATACCGCTTTGGGAATTTTTATCGCCATGGATATCAATATCAATCCCTGCCACATTCTTGATTTCTAAATCACCGCCATGTGACAGAATCCCCGATGCGGAATGCGTGAGATGGTTTGCTTCGGATACCAGAGTGAGCTTATGTCCGCTCATATCAATATATCCGTTACCGACATAGCCGGGATCGCCCCATGTGATATTCGCCGTATGATGCCCTTGGTTTCCACCGTAGTGCAATGTTTTTCGATCTGATACATTAACCCGGATGGTAGTGTCGGACTTCAAAACATATTGATGTTCATCCTCACCGACTTCATATCCGTTATTCCGCCAATAAAAATTTTCCGGCCCCATACCGTTATCAACAATCTGCTCACTCACATCCAATGATGCCGGCGGCATCGGTTTGTTTTCCACATATCCCTGTCCGTTTCCATCTTTGAAGAGCATGTCCTTGAATTGCACTCTTTAGCGGTTGATGTGAGTCCTTCGGCTATCACCGCTTTCCCCGTCAGGTTCTTTTCTCCGTTTTTATAGGCATCGTAATAGAGTTTTCCTGCCAGGGCATTCAGCACTTGGTAGACCTGATCATTGTCTGTCGTCGTAATTCCTTTATTGTCTGTAATGACCGAAATCTTTGCGCCGTCCGCTGCGGATCCGATATGGGTATCCCCCGCCTTATAGTCTTCTGCTTTCGTACCTGCATTTTCATGCTCGTAGAAAAGTTTTCCGGCACCACTGTAGTTTTCAATGACAAGCTGCCCTGCATCTTTTTGATAAATGGCACCGCCTTTGGCATCTCCGGTCAAACGGGTTACCCGGCTGCCCTGTCCGGCATTCAGTGTGTTCCATTCCCCGCCTTCCGAAAGGAACAGATTCATTTTTCCTTTGGTATCCGCCTGTGTGCCGCCGACCCATTTGGAACCGCCGGTAAGACCTACATAGGCTTCTGCACCTTCATTCAGACGGATTGTTCCTTGCAAATCCGCTTTGGATGTCCCGATGGCACTTCCGTCCTCATTGACATTGATGAACGCTTTGAATGCTTTAGACGCATTGATCAGATTCTTCTCTTTCTGGTTCTCTTTTACCTTGAGAGTACCGCCGCCGATACGGAGAACATTCTTTTCTGTTGGTCCACCCCAACTCGGCGATTCTTCCGTTCTGATCAGATCGGAAAGAGAGCCGTTCTTTGAGTCATCAATATCCGCCGTGGTAATGGAAACAGTATTATTGCTTCCGATCATATAGATACCGTAAGTTTTCGAATCTTTTCCCCGGTTCCACTGCATCAGGCTGATAGCACCCGGCTTGATGGTAAATTTTCCGTTGATGGACAAATCGGAGCAGTCCAAAGAGGAAATGCCCGTTGTTCTTGTCGAACCGCCACGCAATTCTTCAATCATCACGTCTGCATTGATTGTCGTTTTTACCAAGTCGCCTTTTACTTTTTTGTTAAATCTCCCTCCATGGTTTCCTACCGCAATACCATGAGCAGAAGTATATTTACTGCCGCTGTCTCCTCCCGGTGACCAGAGTGATTTCGCCTTAATTGTGATTGTCCCGTTCTTCCCCGGATTGGTTTTATTGCTGTCAATTAAAATGGTCGTCTTATTATTCGACTTGATTCCGTAAGCGGAAAAATCAGTCCCCAAATCCGCCACTTTCGTCAAATCGAGTGTTAGGTTATGCCCTGCCATATCAATATTGATTGTCTTTATCGAGTCTTTGTCGTGTGAATACCCTAAAAGCCCTGCTGCAGCAGGCTTGTACTTTTCCTTGGGCATATTGTCTTTACTAACGATTTGTGCCAGCCTGTCCGCAGTAAATACTTCGCTTTCACTGATCGGATTGGTAGACTGATCTGCCATAACCTGCATGCTTCCGAAAAGCAAAAAGGCGGTAACGCCCAGAGATAACCGACGCATCTGTTTTTTTCTTTCTAATTGCATACTGAAATTTCTCCTCTTTCTTTACAACAATAAATAAAATAATACCGTTAAAATAAACCCTCTATCTCTGATTTATTCCTCCTCTCAGAAGCATAAATTCCACTTTACAAGAAAAAAGCAAGGTAAATCAAAATTTCCACTCTAAAAACACCAGGGAAATCCGATCCATACCTTGCAGATCCACACAGACTCCAAAAAAATAAGCGGCACTCCGGCTTCGTTCCTTGTTTTTGCATCTCTTTGTGAAAGACTTGCCATACAAAAACTCCCGTTACGGTTGCAGGACAGTTTTGGATTTTCACCAAATTCCCCACTTAAGTTTTAATTTAATTCTATTTATTATTTCCTACAGTTTACCACCCTCCCATTTCTAATGCAACAATAATTTATTATTTTTATATAGATGTTTTTTATATGAATATTTTAGTGTAATTATAATATAATTGCTTGACTATTTAATTTAATTCTATTTATTTTATACATCGTTATTACCTGTTTTTTTACTGAAATATTTTCATAAAATTGGCAGGATCAGATGATTTCGTTTATAATAATATAAATATAAAAGAACTCAACAGCGCACTTTTTACTTTTTCTGCGCTTTTATATAAGGATTTCTTATGATTGATTCCTATAAAAAATTGATTGGCACTCTTTTGTTGCTTATTTTAGGCACCATTTGTTTTATTGCCGTCAAGATGTATTGCCCCGAATTTTATGATATGACAATCAGCCTTACCCTGGCCGGTGATGTGGAAGGTCTTTCCGCCTACATTTCTTCTTTCGGTTACGGGGCTTTTGTTGTCAGCATTTTACTCTTGATTATATGTAATATTTTGGGAATTCCTACCATTCCCTTTCTCACAATCAACGGTGCTCTTTTCGGAATTATTCCGGGTATTATCATTTCCTGGGCCGGTGAAGTTATCGGTATCGAGATGAGCTTTCATCTGGGCCGCATTTTCTTCCGTAAAGAGGCACGGAGATTCATAGAGAAAAAGCATATGCTCCAAAAGCTGGACAAATACAGCTCCGTCTATGCAATGGGTCTGGCAAGGGCGATTCCTTATTCTCCCAATATTCTTTTTACGGCGATTGCCGTTTTAACAAAGTTGACGACACGGCAGCATTTGCGGGCTTCACTGATTGGGAAAATTCCCTCCGTGGCCATTGAAGTCATTCTCGGCCATGACTTGATTCATTTTTCCGAACACAGCATGCGGTTTGTCATTTTGTTTATCATGACGTTGGGCGGCTTTTTTATGCAAAGAAAATACAGGAAGCATAAGTATCACAACAACGACTGACAGCCATTTTTATGGCTTTTTTTATTTTTAATCTTATACATTCAGGGAGGTTTTTATGTCTAAAGGATATATACAGGTATATACAGGCGATGGAAAAGGAAAAACCACCGCCGCTATCGGTCTTGCCATCCGGAGTATCGGTGCAGGTCATAAGGTACGGATTATCCAGTTTATGAAGTCTCTTGCCTACGCGGAGCAAAAAGTTTTACAGTCGCTTGACGGCATTACTCTGACCACGTTGGGAAAACCTTACTTTATTGCTAAAGAAGGTATGCTTACTGATGAAGAAATCAAGGCTTGGGATGGCAATGTCCGCATCTATCCTGCCGGTCATCCGCCGGAAGAGTACCGTGCCATGATTCTTGACGGAATCAATCAGGCGGTACAAGCCGTGTCAGGCGAATATGATTTAGTCATATTAGATGAATATAATATGGCATGTTGGTATGATTTGGCCACCGAGGAAGATACAAAAAGAATTCTTTCTGCAAGAGCCCCCGGTGTAGAGCTGGTTTTTACCGGCCGCAATGCTCCTTCTTATATTTTAGAGGCGGCGGATTTGATTACGGAAATGAAAAAAATACGCCATTATTATGATAAGGGCGTACCGCAGCGCAAAGGAATCGAAGACTGAAAAAAGTACTCCCGTCTTTCCCCGGAATTTAACTGGGAAAAGACGGGAGTGCTTTTTTATTACCACTTTCTCGGTATTTCCGGAAAGTGATCGACAATCATCATCGTTGCTAAAATATTGGCCATAAGTTTATCTTTTTCGTCAAGCATAACGGCTTCTATCACAATCGTGGATCGTCCGTGATGGGTAATCCGGCTCTTCACACGAAGTCGTGAACCCGGTCTTGCATTCCGGATAAAACTCATGGTAAGACTTGCCGTCACCACTACTTCTCCTACAGAAGCACTGGTAACACCGGTCACGGAATCGGCAAGAGCAACTAAGGTACCGCCATGCAAAACGCCTCTGTGATTGGTATGTTTTTCCGGAACGGTATCCAAACTGACCGTCACTTCACCGCAGCGGATTTCATCGATACGGATATGAAAATAATCCTCCATAAAGTGATTTGATTTATAGATATTTCTTATATGTTCTACAATTTTTACAGGATTCTTCAGTTGTTCTGCCGCTCCGGGTTCCATTCGTTCTCACTCCATCCCTCTTTATTTTTGCACAAGGGGAATACTTTCTCCGTTATGTATTCTGGAAATAGCCTCTTTGGCTGCCTTTTGGGTAGCTTCTTTTTTATTTTTACCCATACCTGTTCCCATCGGTTTTCCGTTCACGGTAATCTGCATCCAAATCGTCTTGTCATGGTCCGGTCCTTCATCACGGACAACCTCATAATGTATATCTACATCACCATGCTTTTGAACGATTTCCTGCAAATCTGTTTTATAGTCATGGTCATATTCTCCCCGATCCACAAGGTCAAGAAATTTTTTCATATGACCCAAAATAAACCGGGATGCCACTTCATAATTATTATCTAAATAAATAGCTCCGATTACCGCTTCGAACGCATTTCCCAAAATGGAAACACGGCTTCTTCCGCCGGACATCTCTTCTCCTTTACCGAGAAGCATATAATCGCCGACATGAAATTTGGCAGCGCATTCCGCACAGGCAGGCTTACAAACGACACTTGCCTTTGCCCGTGTCAATTCACCTTCCGGCCAATCGGGGAACCGGAGAAATAAATATTCTCCCACGACAAGATCAAGAACGGCATCTCCCAAAAATTCCAGTCTTTCATTGTCATGAATCACTTCATTTTTATGCTCATTAGCATAGGATGTATGTGTCAGTGCCACATTCAGAAGTCCGAAGTTCTGCATAGGTATTCCGTTTTCTTCTGCAAATTTACGGACCTCTTCTAACCGCTCCTTTTTTCGCAATTCTATCTGTTTCATTCTTCATAACGCCTCATGACAATAACGGCATTGTGTCCGCCAAAGCCAAAGGAGTTGGACATAGCGACATTGATTTTTACATCTCTGGCGCCTTCGGTCACGTAATCAAGATCGCATTCCGGATCTCTTTCTTTCAGGTTGATGGTAGGATGTACCTTGTTATTTTCAATAGAAAGCGCACATACCACAGCTTCAATGGCACCGGCTGCTCCAAGAAGATGTCCCGTCATTGATTTTGTAGAATTTACGGGAATTTCATAAGCATGCTTTCCTAAAAGTGCCTTGATGGCCGATGTTTCATTCAAATCATTCAGGTGTGTCGATGTGCCGTGGGCATTTATATAATCGACTTCTTCCGGTTTCGTATGAGCATCCTTCAAGGCTTTTTCCATGCACAGATAGGCCAGCTCGCCTCCCGGCCTGGGTGCGGTAATATGATAGGCATCACCGTTAGAGCCGTATCCGGCAAGCTCTGCATAAATATGAGCACCTCTCTTCTTGGCATGCTCGAGTTCTTCCAATACCAAGACGCCGCTGCCTTCACCGAGAACAAATCCGTCTCTTCCCGCATCAAAAGGACATGATGCTTCTTCGGGCGGGCAGTCTCTTGAGGACAATGCTTTCATAGCGGCAAATCCTGCCATAGGTGCTTTGGAAACTGCTGCTTCTGCACCGCCGGCAATCATAATATTCGCATCACCATATTTAATCAGTCTTGCAGCAAGACCTATCGAATTCGTCCCCGATGCACAAGCGGTCACATCCGTAAGAACAGGGCCGCGGAGTCCCAAAGTTATGGAAACTTGTCCTGACGCCATATTGGCAATCATCATCGGTATCGCAAAAGGATTTACCTTCCCCGGTCCTCTTTTTTCAATCTGGAGAATCGTGTCTTCCATGACATGAATACCGCCGATACCCGTTCCGATAAGAGTCCCCGCCATATCCGGATTTTCTTTTGTCATATCCAGTTTTGCATCTGCTACAGCCATTTTAGCTGCTGCTACGGCAAACTGGGTGTAACGGTCCATATGACGGACTGTTTTTCTGTCTCCTACCAAAGCGACAGGATCAAAATCCTTAACTTCTCCTGCAATTTTTACGGGAAAATCAGTGGCATCAAACTGGGTAATCGGCCCGACTCCCGGTTTTCCCGCCAGCAAATTATTCCAAAATTCCTCTTTTCCGTTTCCTACCGGAGAAACTACACCGAGTCCCGTAATTACTACGCGTCTTTCCATTATTGTAAAACACCTCACTCATCACATTATATTTTCATCTACAAAAAATCTTCCATATCAGACAAAACCTCAAAAAAACGGATAGTGAAAAACCGTCCGCTTTTTTGAGGTATTCTCCTCACAGCGGCTTCACGGGGGAAGCTCCCCCGTTGCCTCCGTTGTCCCTTATTCATTACTGGACTTGTTTCTCAATGTAGTCTACTGCATCACGTACAGTTTTAATCTTTTCAGCTGCATCATCAGGAATTTCAATTTCAAATTCTTCTTCAAATGCCATAATCAGCTCAACGATGTCCAAAGAGTCTGCACCGAGATCATCAATGAAAGTGGAATCAATCTGTACATCAGCTTCACTGACGCCCAACTGTTCTACAACAATGTTCTTTACTTTATCAAAAGTACTCATCTTTTTCACCACCTTTCAATGGAATTATACCATGTAAATTATATTACATAACCATTCCGCCGTCTACTTTTAAAACCTGTCCCGTTATGTAAGAGGCTTTGTCAGATGCAAGGAATGCAACAGCCTTTGCAACTTCTTCAGCCCCTCCGAAACGACCGAGCGGTATGGAACGGAGCATGCCGTCTTTCAAATCATCGGGAATTTTATCCGTCATATCTGTCACGATAAAGCCCGGTGCAACAGCATTGACCCGGATACCCCGCGGTGCCAATTCTCTTGCTGCCGCCTTGGTAAGCCCGATGACTCCCGCTTTGGCTGCCGAGTAATTAAGCTGTCCCATATTTCCGATAATACCTGAAACGGAAGCAATATTAATAATGGCTCCTTTTTTACGGCGCATCATCATAGCGCCTGCGGCTTTTACAGTCAGGAAATTACTTTTCAGATCCGTATCAATAACCTCATCCCACTGATTTTCTTTCATACGGACCAAAAGTGAATCTCTTGTAATCCCCGCATTATTGACAAGAACATCAAGAAATCCGAATTCTTCTTTAACGGTCTTGAATATTCTGTCTACATCTTCTGCAGAAGACACATCTCCCTGCAAGATGAATGCCCGGCCGCCGGCCGCCGTAACTTCATCTCTGACAGCCTCGGCTGCCTCACGGCTTCCCGCATAGTTGACAGCAACTGCATAGCCTTCTTTTGCCAAAGCCAGAGCGATAGCACGGCCGATACCGCGGGATGCCCCTGTCACGAGTGCCGTTTTTTCTACCCCGTCCATTACTTTTCTCCTTTCAGCGCATTTACGGTATTTTGAATTGTTTCTATATCTTCTGCATGGTAAGAAGAAACAGTCTTATCAATTTTTCTCATAAATCCCGAAAGAACGGTTCCCGGTCCGCATTCGACAACGCAGTCTGTTCCCTCAGCCAAAAGAACGCGTACCGATTCTTCCCAGCGGACGGCATGTGCCGCCTGGGCCACCAGATTTTCACGGATTTCCTCTGCTTTTACTTCTGGACGGGCACTGAAGTTGGCAATGACGGGAATCTCTGCATCTTTGATTTCAATCTCATCCAATACAGCCTTCAATCTTTTGGCTGCCGGTTCCATCAGAACAGAATGGAAAGGTGCACTGACCTTGAGCATAATCGCCCTTTTGGCACCCGCTTCTTTAAGCGATTCACAAGCCTTGGCCACAGCCGAACTTTCTCCGGCAATGACCGTTTGTCCGGGACAATTGAAATTAACGGCCTGGACAGGTTTATCGCCGGTAGAAACAGAATCACATATCTCAGTAATCCGCTGTGCATCAAGTCCGATGACAGCTGCCATTCCTCCCTTTCCGAGAGGAACTGCTTCCTGCATGAATTTACCCCTTAAATGCACAGTGCGGACAGCATCGGCAAAAGAAATCGAACCGGCTGCAACAAGAGCCGAATATTCGCCCAAACTGTGACCTGCAGCGATAACAGGTACAATCCCCTGTTCTTTTAATATTTCATAACAGCATACACTGGCCGTCAGAATCGCCGGCTGTGTAAATTCCGTTTTCATCAATTCACTGTCCGGTCCTTCAAACATCATTTTTGAAATAGAAAATCCTAATGTTTCATCCGCCTCTTCGATAAGACGTTTTACAGAATCATGGGACTCATATAAATCATGTACCATCCCTACTTTTTGTGATCCCTGTCCGGGAAAAAGAAATGCTGTTTTCAAAATATCACCTCATTTGTTCCATTCTTACTGTAAAATTAAATCCATTTTATCACGTCACAGCCCCAGGTCAGACCGGCGCCGAATCCTGTGAGCACGACGATATCCCCATGCTTTATGTTACCGCCTCTGACCGCCTCATCAAGTGCGATACCCACCGAGGCCGCCGATGTATTGCCGTAGCGGTTTACATTTACATAAACTTTTTCGGCCGGCAAATCCATTTTTTTCGCCAAGGAGTGAATAATCCGTTCATTGGCCTGATGAGCAATAAAAAGCCGGATGTCATCCTTTGTAAGGCCTGCCTTTTCAAGTGCCTTCTCTGTCGTAGCTTCCATGTGACGAACTGCCGCCTTGAATACATCAGTCCCGTCCATATGGACATAGATATGCCCGTCATCAATTGCCTCGTGGGTGACTCTCTCGGCTACTCCGCCCGCGGGGATGCATAAAATATCCCCTAAACTTCCGTCCGATCCCAAATCGGAAGCAATCAGACCGAATCCTTCTTCGGCCGGTCCCACCACGGCAGCTCCTGCGCCATCACCGAAAAGAATACAGGTAGAACGGTCTTTCCAGTTCACCAGACGGGATAAAATTTCTGCTCCTACAATCAGTACATGCTTGCAGATACCGCCTTTTACCATACCTGCTGCCGTTGCCAGTGCATAAATGTATCCGGAGCAGCCTGCGGAAATATCCATAGCTCCCGCTTTTTTCATTCCCATTTTATCCTGCACAAGACAAGCGGTAGAGGGCACGATATGATCGGGTGATGCGGTTGCCACCATAACAAAATCTATATCGTCGGCAGAAAGATTGGCCATTTCAAGAGCTTTTTCTGCGGCTTTCACACATAAATCAGATGTATTTTCCTCCGGAGAGGCGATGTGCCGGGTTTCTATCCCCGTCCTTGTCCGTATCCATTCATCGGTGGTATCCACCATTTTTTCAAGATCAAAGTTTGTCAGCAATTTTTCGGGTGCATAATGACCCGTTCCTAAAATACCTGCAGAATTTATTTTTTTCATATTTTTTCCATCTCCGGTTTAATTACTTTCCGTAACCGAACCGGCTCCTTCTTCTGTTTCTTCTAATGTGCTCCTGATAATATCAGAAACATGCGCTTCCGTATATTGACTTGCCATGTGGACGGCGTTCCTGATCGCCCAAGCTTTAGATGCACCGTGACAGATGATAAGTCCGCCCCGGATACCCATCAGCGGCGCTCCTCCGTACTCGGAGTAATCCAGACGTTTTACCAGATATTTTTTCAATGCCGGTTTCAACAGCAACGCCCCGATTTTGGCTCTGAGTCCGCCTTTAACGGCTGCCTCTTTTAATAAGGCGGAAAACATATTGGCTGCTCCTTCACCGAATTTTAGAACTACATTTCCCGTAAAGCCGTCCGACACGATGATATCAAATTCACCGGACATGATATCTCTTCCTTCCGCATTGCCTGCAAAAGGAATCGTATTTTGCCGTGACAATTTTTCATACGCTTCTGTCACAGAAGCACTGCCTTTCGTACTTTCTGCACCGACATTCAGAAGCCCTACCCTCGGTTCTTTAATATGCTGTACTTTATTTGCATAAATATATCCGAGTACCGCATTTTGACAAAGCGTTTCTGCCTTGGACTGCGTACTGGCTCCCGAGTCAATCAAAAAAGTATATCCCCCTTTTTGATTGGGAATCGGCGTCAGAATAGCAGGCCGTTCCACACCGGGTATACGGCCGATACCGAGAAGTCCTGCCGTCACGGCAGCCCCTGTCGAGCCGGGAGCAACAAGAGCCCCGCACTCTCCTTGTTTGACGAGTTTGGCTGCCACAGAAATCGAAGCATCTTTCTTTTTGCGGAAGGCCATCCCCGGGTGTTCCCCCATTTCAATGACCTGTGACGCATGATGAATCTCTATCAACGGTTCTTCCTCTGCATGAACTTCCGCAAGAACCGGTCTGATTTGTGCTTCATCACCTACGAGTACAACAGGAATTTTAAAATCTCTTACTGCCTGAACGGCACCTTTTACTATTTCGACAGGCGCATAGTCTCCGCCCATAGCATCTACTGCAATTTTATTCATAAGCCGCCTCACCTGTTTCTTTTGCTGCTTCCATAATAAATTTCGCTCTGAATACTTCACTTCCGCCTTTAAAAAAGCTGATGTAAATATATTTTTTATTCTGCTTCATTAATGCAATCTTTCCCTTTAAAACCAAGAGTTCTCCCGGTTCTACAGGCTGCTTGTATTTGATATTTCCTACCTGGACCGGCGATAAAAGTTCTCCCGAAAGAAGCTCCGCAAATTCGGAAGCCGCTTTATATAACCGGTCTGCAGAAATCATACCGGAACCGTCAGACATAAATTCTTTTGTTTTAAAAAGTGCGAGTCCTTTTTTCTGCGGTTCCAAATCCAGAACTTGGAAATCTGCCCCGTCCGATGACGGACCGGTCGTCACTGCCTGTTCCACCCGTTCCCGCATTTGCGGAATTCCCAGCGTCTGCCGGTCCAAACGAATCGTAGCAACCGATACAGAAAACTTACGGGCCAGCTCCTCGTCGGTCAAACAAGGATTTTTACGAACAGCCTCCGCCATTTCTTCCCGGCGTTTCTCCTTATTGACTTTGCTCCCCTTCATAGTTATCACCTGCTGATAATACCATATCGCAACAAATTATATCCGTCCTTTAGGTAATTTTAAAAGAATATTTTTGATATTTCTCCCATAAAATTATCAATTTTTTATTATTTTATCACCTGGTCATAAATAATTGCAAGTCCCTTTTATAAAATTTATTTTTTCATCGCCAAACAGTTTTCTCTATATTTTCATAATTATATATTATTTTGTTTTATTTTTTATATTTCGCTAAAATATTGACATTATTTATATTTTAAACTAAACTACAGAAAGAATTATCATTTTTGTTTCGAATAATAAAACATACTTCTTATTTTGTTTATCTATGGAGGCAGTTATGAAATTTCCAAAATTACGCATCGGTGAGCTGACCGCTCCCATTCCTATTATCCAAGGCGGTATGGGAATCGGAATCAGCTTATCCGGTCTCGCAGGTGCTGTCGCAAGAGAAGGAGCTATCGGTGTCATTTCCGCCGCGCAGCCGGGATTTAACGAACCTGATTTCCGGTCCGATACGACCCGCGCCAATTGCCGCGCCATCGCTTATCATCTGAAGAAAGCAAGAGAAACGGCACCGAACGGAATTCTCGGTGTAAATATCATGACAAAAGGATTCAGTTACAGTGATTATGCAAAATGTGCCGTAAAGAACGGGGCGGATATTATTTTTTCCGGTGCCGGACTCCCGGCCGATCTTCCTTCGTATGTTAAGAACACAAAAACGAAAATTGCACCCATTATCAGTTCTGCTAGAGCCTGTCGCGTGCTTCTGAAACTGTGGGAACATCATCATCAAACGACTGCCGATCTGGTTGTTATAGAAGGTCCGAAAGCGGGCGGCCATCTAGGATACAGCAGGGAAGACATCAAACGGTATGAGCATCAGGGCTACGAAGAAGAAATCCAGAAAATCCTTTCTGTTGTCCGCACTTTTGAAGAAAAATTCAATAAAAAAATCCCCGTTGTTTTCGGGGGTGGCGTGTTTGACAAAAATGACATCGCCCGCTATCTGTCATTAGGGCTCTCAGGCGTGCAAATGGCAAGCCGTTTTGTTGCGACAAAGGAATGTGATGCATCCGAAGCATTTAAGGAAATGTATATAAAAGCAAAAAAAGAAGATATCACCATTGTGGACAGCCCTGCTCATATGCCGGGAAGAGCTATTTTAAATCCCTTTGTCAAAAGAGTGAGGGACTGTAGGGAAAATATTACAAAATGTTTTCACTGCCTGAAAACCTGCAAACCCCAAAGCACGCCCTACTGTATCACCATGGCACTGATTCGTGCCGCCAGGGGCGACGTAGATAACGCTTTGATTTTCTGCGGTGAAAATGCTTATAAAATCCATAAGATGACGACCGTCCCCGAGTTACTGCATGAATTAACCGGCGAATAAAAAAAAGAGAGAATCTTTATCAAACACAAGATTCTCTCCTTTTTAATTTCCCGGAACGGTTACAACGCCCTTATTTTTTTAAATGATGACTTCCTCTTTCCGTAACAGGTACGCCGTCTTTACAAAGAGGACATTCTTCCGCCGTATAAGTCGGAACGGTGAGATGAACAAGAGGAAATACTTTTTCCGGGTCCACACCGTAATCGGCTTTTCCGCCGGAGCGGTCTACAAACAGACCGATTCCCACGATATCACCGTGCGCCTGATTGACCACGTCCACCACTTCACGGATTGAGCCGCCTGTCGTTACGATATCTTCCACAATCAGAACCTTTTCTCCCGGTTCGATACGGAATCCCCGGCGAAGTGTCATTTTTCCGTTTTCTCTTTCCGTGAAAATAGAACGGACTCCCAAAAGGCGGGCTGTCACCTGGGATAAAATAATTCCGCCTGTTGCCGGTCCGATAACCGTGACAATTCCCTTCCCGCGGAAATGGTCGGCAATCATCCGGCAAAGCTTTTCCGTATATTCCGGATGTTGCAGAACATTAAATTTTTCTACATATAAAGGACTGTGAAGTCCGCTGGTCAAAAGGAAATGTCCTTCTAAAATCGCTTTTGTTTCCCTTAATAATGCTTCTGCATTTTCCATAATCAGTCTCCTTTGATTTCCTTTAAAATCATATCCATTGCTTTTTTCGGATCTTCCGCCTGCATCACCGGGCGGCCTATAACAAGCCTTGACGCCCCTGCTTCAAGAGCCGCTTTCGGAGTTGCCACCCGTTTCTGATCATCGTTTCCGGCAAAGGCGGGACGGATACCGGGTGTAACAATTTCAAAGTCAGGTCCGCAAAGACGGCGTATAGCCTCCGCCTCTTGGGGAGAAGCTACCACTCCGTCCGCCCCCGACTCTTTGGCAAGTTTCGCTAAATGGAGCACCTTATCTTTAACGGCAATCGTTTCTCCCGTTTCTTTCCACAATTTTTCATCAAAACTGGTCAAAACGGTGACTGCCAGAATTTTCGGTCTTTCTCCGTTCCTTTCCGCTTTGCGGGCTGCCTCTGCAGCAGCCTCTATCATACGGCGTCCGCCGCTTGCATGAACGGTAATAAGTCCCGCCCCCAGACGCGCCACCGATGAAATTCCTTTGGATACGGTATTGGGAATATCATACATTTTCAAATCAAGAAAAACCTGCTTCCCCTGTTCTTTAAGCCAGACCACCGTTTCACTGCCTGCCGCATAATAAAGCTCCATGCCCACTTTATAAAAAGATACACGGCTGCCCAATTCTTTGACCGCCGCTTTCATTTTATCCAGGCTGTCCACATCGAGAGCTATGATGACTCTGTCATCTCCGGTGCTTAATTTTTCCATAAAGCCTCCTTTTTACTTTTTTATTATATCAGAACCGCTGGGATAATAGAAAAATATTTCTGGCATGCCCGCAAAAAATCCGGGGAAAATCCCCGGACCTTTTTATTGCTTTTTCTCCTCATTTTCTGATTTTTCGGCTAACGCGGCAGCCTCCTGAATCATATGAACCGTTACAGAATTAAATTCCACCGGTGTTTCCAGTTCTTTTACCAGTTTAAATCCTACCTTCAGTCGTCCTGTGTAATAGCCTGTAACTTCACCCTTCTGGTTAACTTTTGCAGCATAAATGGTTTTATCCGTTCCGAGCCCGACAAGACGGAACCTGCCGGGAGGCGAAATCACGCGCCAACCGCTGTCGTCTCCGTCAAAGAGATACATGATGCCTCTTTGGCTGTCATCATAGAAAAATTTATCTTCATCATAGAAAACCGCTATCTTCCCTATGTGCGACGTCTGGACATAAATCCGGCGCGTATCATAATTGGCATCAGTCCTGTAAATACGATACAGTCCGGGTCCTACCTCCATTTTCATATACACCGCATTGGTTGCCGTCGAATAGGCTACATCAATAATTTTGGAATTTCTCGGCAGGTCTTTAATCGGTGCATCCGACTCATGAGTGACGCCCTCCGGGTTATATCTTGCCAGTGTGACGTCCCACCGCCCTCCTTTCCAATGAAGAGGATATAGTGCCATGAGTGCCAGATTTCTGTCAGGCATCCACTGGAAAAAGGAAACACCCTGTTTTTTCAAATCTACTTTTTGCGGAGTATCGATGCTGTCGGCATTGTAAATCGTTACAGAATCTTCCGTCACGTCCGCCATGTAGTGGTAATCATGGGAATAGTAAGGTTTCCCTTTGACACTCACACGGGAAAATATCTTCCGCCCTGCTTTATCGAGAGCCTCCTGATTTTTCCCCTGCAAGAGCGAAACGCCATAGTCGTCGGCAGAAAGAGGTGCAAAAAGGACCTGGTCCAAGTAGAGATAGCCGCCGGCCTGCAAGCCTATGCCTATGACAGAGCAGGCTATAAAAGCCATTAATTTCTTATTCACAGGTTGCCTCCTATTTCACGATAAACGCAGTGGGAATCATACGCTCGCCCAAAAGATCCGCCGGTTTATTGACTACATTACCGTTATAGTAAAGAGTTGTACTCGAGCCGCCGTCTAAGTTGGCAGCTATATAAGCGCCTTTTTCATACATAATATTCTGCACATCCACCAGAGTAGCACCTATACTGTATCCCGGCTGGCGTCCGTCAATAACAAGGAACATGATTGTTCCGTCTTTTTTCTGGCCGATGCAAGACCTCGGGCTGATTCCCCAGCCGCCGTCTCCGCTGCGGATTACTTTTTTCCCGTTCATGATAAGCGGAGGTCCGAAGGTAAGTCCCTCTACCGCCCCTAAATCACGAAGTTCTTTTTTATTATAATTGCCGGCTATCAGATTGCCCGAAGTGGTCATTCCGATAAAATCGACCCGTTCTTTATCGTCCACCTGATCGCCCAAAATATATTTTCCCTCATGGAGAATAAACCCGTAAGGAAGACGACCCGTGCCTGTTCCGTTGGGATCATAAAACCCGCCGCCGTTAATGGCTGCCACGGCATTATTAATTTTGGCAATATGACTGGTGGTGTCACCTTTTTCCCGTATATCTGCGGCCGTAGCCACTTGTACACGCTTCGGATTCGGAATTTCCAAAAGGTATCCCACAAAACGGGTCGTTTCTATCTTTTGCAAAGACAGCGTCGGATCCGTTCTCGGCTTAAAGGATAATACCTTTGTCCGTTCCGTTGTTTTAACGACCCCGAGAATTTCATTTAATTCATCCTGTGTATAGAGCCAGGTGATGTATTGGGGATGGCGGGACCGCATAATGGCGCCGACCACCGCTCTTTTCAAATTCCCGAAAGGTCCGAATAATACAATTACCGGCGACGTCACAATAAAGAAAATCAATGTGACGATGACGAACCGGAATGTAAGACTGTGAAAAATCTTCTTCATTCTTTCTCCTGCCTTCATAAAGGTGCATAGTTATCGTTATTGAGCCGTTCGGCATAACGGGCCATGGAAACATCATTTCCGATATATACACGTTTCAGTTCATAAGGATAGCTTCCTACATGTACACGACCCGCATCGGTAGTGACCGCCATTTTTATGCCTGCTTTGATGCAAATATCAACCACTTCATCGTCATAATCCCCGTAAGGGTAGGCAAGCCACTCATTATCAATGCCGAGGCGGTATTTTAACGCCTGATTGGCTCCTAGGATTTCATTTTCTTTTTCTTTTCTTGTTGCCAGATTGTGAAGTTTCGGATGACTCAGCGTGTGATTGGCAATAGTAACCGTTCCGCTGTCCGCCATTTCTTTCAGCTGATCCCAAGTCATACGGTTATACGATTTTTCCACATCATCGGTAACCAAAAACAGTGTCCACGGAAAACCGAATTCTTTCATCATCGGATAGACAATCGAGTAGGAATCGGCATATCCGTCATCAAAGGTGATGCAGACCGGACGGGACGGCAAAGGTGCTCCTTTAGATACATAATCATATAATTCCTGCATCGTAATCGGATGGTAATCATGATCTTTTAAGTACTGCATCTGTCTTCTCAGGTTTTCTGCGGTCATCACAGCTGAATTATTTTTTAAGTCTCCTATCATATGGTACATAAGAACGGAAACGCCGTTAGGTACACTATACTCGACATCAGAACCTCTTTTGGCAATTGCCACCCCCGGCTTAAACCCCGGCGCTCTCTCCGCTTTTACCTGCTTTGTTCCTTCAGTCGCCGCCGTTTTCTCTTTCGGAGAAAAAATATCCGTTCCGCTGCAGCCTGCCGATAAAAGACCGGTACCGATAATGAAAGCCGCCAGAAACAGCCATATGATACGTTTCCAAAAGTTATAAAACGTCATTAAAATCCTCTCTTTACACAGCTTCTTATAAAACAGAAAATACATATTTCATTTTACTACAAAACTCCGGTTCTGTCATGGAAAGGGATTTCCCGTCTTATATTTACGGGTTATTCCATAAAATATGAGTCATGTTATAATAAAAAAATAAATTACAGCCCCGTAAACACAGGAAGGATTTTTATGAAGAAAATAATTGTACTTTTTACTTTTTTATTTGCTCTGTTTTTTTCCGGATTTCTCTCTGCTTCCGCTGCGGAAACGCCGGCCGTTGTATCCGCACTGCGCTGGACCGCACGGAATGACGGCGATCCTCCTTTCGTCCGGATTGCCATGGATTTGTCCAAAGCCGTCAAAGCAGAGGCCGCCATTGATGCGGAAGGGAAAAATTTCCAAGTCATCTTGAGAAATACCAGGAAAGAAAATGTGGCCTCCCAATATGATATGGACTCCCGTATCATTGATTTCGCCACACTTTCCGAAAAAGACGGAGACACCTATCTCGATATTTTGATGACAAAACCGGTACGGATGGCAGATATACGTATTTTTGCACTCCGGAAAGACATGGCGGCAGGAAAACCCCACCGTCTTGTTGTCGACATTCCTATCCCCGGTGCAAAGAAAACTTATTTTAAAGGAACGTTGAAAAAGCCTGCCGTTACTAAAGCACCGGAAAGTAAAACGTCCGCTTCTCCGAAATTTACCGTTTCCGAAGAAGCCAAGCAGGTTCTAAAAGGAAAAGTCATTTGTATCGACCCCGGCCACGGCGGTACCGACCCGGGTGCTATCGGGCATCTGAACGGAAAAGAAGTCTATGAAAAAAACATCACCTTATCGATTGCACTTCCGCTCAGGGATCTACTTTCTGCCGCCGGCGCAAAGGTCATAATGACCCGTTCGACCGACAAAGACGTATTTGGTCCTCATGCCGATGACGTTGCCGAATTGCAGGCCCGCTGTGACATTGCCAACGAAGCCCATGCAAATGCATTCCTTTCCATTCACATCGATGCTATCAGCAATCCTGCAATTGACGGCGTGACGGCTTATTACTATATAGGAAGCGACCAGTCACTTCTTTTGGCCCACCTGCTTCACCGGGCGGCTATGAAAGATTTGGATTTCCCGAACCGCGGGGTACGGGGTAATGAATTTTACGTCACTGCCCATACAACCATGCCTTCCGTTTTAATGGAGCTCGGCTATATCACAAATGAAAAACGGGTCAAAATGCTGACGTCCAAGGAAGCGCCCCTGCAAATTGCACGAAGCTTATTTAACGGTCTTGCCGATTATTTTGCCCAGGCCGGCTAAGGAGAAACAATGAAAAAAATAATTACATTATCTACAGCTGTTCTGCTCTCTATAGCTATATCGGGATGCAGTCTTCTTTCAAACGGGGAGAAGCAAAAACCACAGACCCCGCCGAAAACGCCTGCAGCCTCTGAAAAGATTGCAGAATCGGAAGTGACAATTTATGAGGTAACCGATGACTTTCTCAAAGTCCGCCCCCTCAAGATACGGGTAACTACCGGCGACGACCTTCATCTGGCCGCTCTTCGCCGGGCCATCTCCTACGACCGGAACAAGAAATATCCGGTCTGTCCCGAAAATCTGTCCGTTACTTCCGTAACCGTATCAGACGGCGTGGCTGTTGCAGATTTTTCAAAGGAATTATCCGGTCTCGAAAACAGTGCCACCGCAGAAGAACTGTTTACCGCCCTTGTCGTAAATACGCTGACCGAATTCCTGGATGTGAAAGAAGTCAAATTCCTGCAAGAAGGCGCTCCTGTCACAAAACTTTCCGGTCACCGTGATATGACACGGACACTGACAAGAAATGAACTGATTATAAGAAAATAATGCAAACAAAAACGAGTCTTTCCGTAAAAGAAGACTCGTTTTTGTATTAGTCATACCGCTGCTCCTTGATCCGCCGGTCCAAATCTCTTTTCGCCGCCCGTGCCGCCATATCCTGCCGTTTATCGTACAGCTTTTTACCTGTCGCCAGACCGATTTCCACCTTTACCTTTCCGTGGCGGAAATACAACTTCAAAGGAATCAGTGTATATCCTTTCGTTTTCATGGCATTTTCAATTTTCAATATTTCCCTTTTATGAAGAAGCAGTTTTCTCGTCCGGAGCGGATCATGATTGAAAATATTTCCCTGCTCATACGGACTGATATGGGCATTCCAAAGGAAAACCTCTCCCTTTTGGACTTTCGCAAAACTGTCCCGTAAATTTGCTTTCCCGCTGCGTATGGATTTGACCTCTGTACCCGTCAGAGCAATGCCGCATTCATAAGTTTCATGAATGAAATAGTTGTGATGTGCCTGACGGTTTACCGCTATAGGCGGTGCTGTCTTTTCTTTCGCCATTATTTCTTACGTTTTCCTTTTCCTTTCTTGTTCTTTTTCTTCATATGAGACTTGGAAGAAGCGGCTTTTCTTATTTTTCTTTCCAGACTGAGCGGCGAATCAATTTCTCCCAGAACAAAATCCAATTCCCGCTTTTCTTTATCCGCTTTAACCAATGTCACCTTGACCGGCATACCGAGGGCATATCTTTTACCGCCGCGGACTCCTACGAGAGTCATCGTATCTTCCCGATAGACATATTCATCATCATCCATGGAGTCGATATGGATAAGCCCTTCTGCCCCGTTGTCGAGACCTGCAAAAAGACCGAATCCCGTCACTCCCGTGATACGGGCATCAAAAGGTTCACCCACGAAAGGTGCCATATATTCCGTTGTTTTAAGATCCGTTACATCTCTTTCCGTATCTGTCGCATTCTGTTCCATTTCCGAACAATGCTCCACCGCTCTCATCAAAAATTCCGTCTGCCTCTTCAACTGGCTTTTGTTCAGAGAATCATGAAGTGCCTGACGAATCAGCCTGTGTACCATCAAGTCCGGATACCGGCGTATCGGTGACGTGAAATGAGTATAGCATGACGAAGCGATACCGAAATGTCCCGTATTTTCCGTACTGTAGCAAGCCTGCGGCAGCGAGCGGAGTGTCATCACCTGGACCACCGCCTCCATATCCTTGCCGCGGACACTGTCCATTAATTTCTGCATATCTTTCGGTTCAGGCGCTTCCGGCAGCCGTTCCGTGATTCCTAAAATAGGCATCATCTTTTTCAAAGCATTTAACTTTTCTTCATCAGGATGATCATGGACACGATAAACGGAAGTATGCCCTTTCTCTTCTAAAAAGCGGGCCACTGCTTCATTGGCAGCAATCATTGCATCCTCAATCATTTTTTCCCCGTCTCCGCGGATTCGTTTATCAATGCGGAGCGGTGTTCCGTCCTCGTCAAGAATCACTTTGTATTCAGGGAAATCAAAATCAAGAGCGCCCCGTTCCGTCCGGTTTTTCCGGAGTGCATCGGCACAATCTTTCAAATCTTGAAGTAACGGGAGAAACGGCTTTAAATCATCCGGCACAAAGCCGTCATCCAAAGCCTGATTCACCTCCGGATAATTGCACCGCCGTGCCACCCGTATGATAGAAGGCGTAATTTTTTCCGTAGTCACCTCGCCTGCAGGACTTACATCCATGATACAGGACATAGCATATCGGTCTTCATCATGATTTAAACTGCACAAATCATTGGACAGGCGGACAGGAAGCATGGGAATAACCCGGTCTGCCAGATACACCGACGTTCCCCTGCGGTAGGCTTCCTCGTCAATGAGGGAACCTTTGACGGCATAGCGGCTAACGTCTGCGATATGTACGCCCAACTCAAAATGTCCGTTGTCTTTTCTTATGCAATATACGGCATCATCCAAATCTTTCGCATCGGGACCATCGATAGTTATCAAAGGTAAATCCCTGAAATCTTCTACGCCCTTTTCTTTTTTTACTTCTCCCGATAAATGCTCCGCTTCGGCCAATAACTTTTCGGAAAATACATGGGGCAGCTTATGTTGGGCGATAAGAATATCAATATCCAGTCCTTTATCCCCTTTATAGCCGATAATTTCGGTAACATGTCCCTCTGCACTGTTATGGTCTTTCGGCCAGCGGGTGACCTCCACCATGACACGGGCACCTGTGACCGCTCCCATTTCTTTCCCTTTCGGAATATAAATTTCCATGTCCACTTTTTCATCGATAGGCATGGCTTCTCCGCCGGAAGCGGTCATTTCATAAGTGCAGACAAAAGAATTTTCCGCTCTTTCGATGACTCTTACGATTTCCCCTTCCGTTTTGTGACGGCCGGTCCGGCTTTTTCTCGTTCTCACCTCTACCGTGTCATTGTTGACCGCATCGAGATGATCTCTGTCGGAAATATACACATCTTCATGTGCCTCATCAGTGATGAGAAATCCGAACTTAGGCCCATAGGATTTATAGACCCCCTGCAGAACCGTGCCGGGCTTGTACGATAATTTATCCTCCATTTTTCCGCTCCTGTAAATAAAAAAGACTTGCTCGCCGCAAGCCCTTAAAGATTTTAAAATGTATTCATATATCGTCCCAGTACAAGACATAATACGGCAAAGATGATACCGAACACAACGGTAAATTTAGAAAGGACTGCATCTTTCCCGCGGGCCTTACCGCCCATCATACCTTCCGCACCGCCGCCGATAGCACTTCCCATTCCGGGCTGTTTTGATTCCTGTGCCACAATAACAACGATCAAAAATAAAGCGACTACCATAGTGATTCCGATTAATGCATATTTCACTGTACATCCTCCCACGTATCCCGAAAGATACAGAAATTTAAAACGCTTAATATCAATCAATAGTATATAACAACCGCCGTACCCGGTCAACTCAAATCAATGAATTTTTACCGGCGAAGCCGTTCCAGCTTTTCCTGTACCGTCTCGGGAATACTTCTTCCAATCTCACTCCGCAGATTTGTTCTGTTGTTATTTTGTATAAATGCAGATTGTACTTTCTTGTCCTCATTCCACGAACGGACCAAATCCGCCACGGCCATTCTGTACGCCCCGTGCCCGAGAATCTGGTTTTGTTCCGCTCCGTCGGAAGTGACCACAAAAATGGCACGGTACTCGTCTTTTCTTCGGTAAGATTCCCTTTCAATGTAGCTGTCGGCAGTCATACGGCTCGGCGTATACACCACATGGAAAAAAGAAGATACCGTTTCCACTTTTTCTTTCATCGACCGGCTTTGCCCGTCAAAAACGACAATAACTTCCACGTGATTATGTGCCCCGTAGTCCTGCATCAGGTCAATCAATTTTTTACGACTCGATTCCAAATCGTTCCTGTCAAATTCATGGGGAAGCCAAAAAATGACATTATAGCCGTCAATCAGATATAAATCACGCATATCAGCTCCTCTGACGGACAGCTTCGTATAAAATAAGTGCCGCCGCCACCGAAACATTCAAAGACGATACTTTCCCTTTCATCGGTATACGGACCGAGAAATCACAGATTTTTTTCGTTAAAGGACTGATTCCTTTCCCCTCCGCTCCCATGACTATCACAAGCGGTCTCTTTAAATCGGATTCATAGAGAACGTCGCCGTCCATGTCTGCCGCGACCACCCAGAAACCTCTTTTCTTAAGCGACTCCAGGGTTTGGCGGATATTTCCCGTCTGGCATACCGGAAGATACGCAAATGCACCGGCCGCCGTTTTCATAGCCGCTGCCGTGACAGGCGAGCTTTTATGCTTAGGCAGGAGAACTGCCGCCGCACCGCCGCATTCCGCAGTGCGGACAATCGCTCCCAGATTTCTTACGTCCTCTATCCCGTCCAGCAGAATCAGAATCGGATTTTCCTCTTTTACCTCTGCCAAAACCGTATCCAAATCGGCATATTCATAAGGTCTGAGAGCTGCCGCAATACCTTGATGACGGATTCCGCCGGTCATCTCCGAAAGCGCATCCTCTTCTACTTCGGTAACGGCAATTCCGCTCTCTGCCGCTTGATGTACCAACTCCTCAAGGCGGCCGTCTTTTTTCCCTGCCTTGACAAAAATTTTTTTCACCTGTCCGGCCCGGAGAGACTCGGCAACACTGTTTCGTCCGCCGATAAGAAAATCTTCCCTCTCCGCAGTTTCCCTGCCGGAAAAAACAGACCTGCGGGATTTCATTTTGCGGTCCTGCCTTTCCCGTTTTACTCCTCCCGGTTCTTTTTTATTTCGTCCGTGCTTGCGGTCATACATCCTCAAACTCCCTTGCCAAATACATAAGTGACCGGTTCATCAGGAAATCAAGACGTTCCTGCTGTCGGGACAGGTACAAATAGCCGAGAAGTCCTTCAAAAGCCGTCGACTCTCTGTACTCTTCCACCGTCGCACTCTTCGGCACTGTCGAACTGGTATTTCTTGCCCTCTTGCATACCTTCAATTCCCGATCCGATAAAAGTTCACGGATTTCATAAAGAATGCGGCTTTGCCAACGGGCAGACACCATTTCCGAAGAAAGACTGTTTAAAATCTGTACATTATAAATGCCCGTACCGATAAGCTTTTCCCTGATAAAAAATGACCAGCACACATCGCCCATATAAGCGAGCGTGAGAGCATCCGCCGCAAAAACTTCCTGCTCGGACAGCTCCTTTTCCTCACCGCCCACCTTGTGAGCCATTTGTTTCTTTAAAAAAACAACCCGCTTAAACTCCACGCTTTTTCCACCTTGCTCCCGTCGGGGTATCCTCGATTACAATTCCGATTTCCCCTAATTTATCACGAATCTGGTCGGAAATATGATACAGTTTTTCCTTTCTTACTTCCTGGCGGACCGCAAGAATCACGTCCATCAGTTCATTATAAGAAGTATCATCTGCCACGGTCTGCTTTTTCCATGCCGTTTCCAGAATTCCCAAAACACCGGTAATCGTTTTCAAAGCGTCGTAAGCTTTCGTTACCGCTTCCTCATCCGTTGCAAGTCCGCCGTCCACGGCAGCTCCGTAAATATTGATGGCCTTAGCCAAATCGAACATCGCTCCCGTAGCAAGACCTGTATTAAAATCATCGTCCATTGCTTCATGGAAAACGCGGAGTGCCGTTTCCGCCGCTTCCGAAAGAATACGGGATTCCTCTGTCTTTTCGTCCCCCTGTTTTTCTTTCAATTCTTTGATACGGCGGATAACTTCCGTTAACCGTTCCATATTCTTTTCCGCCTCGTCCAAACGGTCCTTCGAGTAATCGAGAGGATTCCTGTAATGAACGGACAGGAGGAAATAGCGGAGCGCATCTCCCGAATAAGACTCCAGCACATCCTTAGCGAGGAAGAAATTATTCAGCGACTTACTCATTTTTTCGGAATTGATAGTAATAAATCCGTTGTGCAGCCAGTAATTGACAAACTTGCAATCCGTGCAGCCCTCGGTCTGGGCAATTTCATTCTCATGATGCGGAAAGATAAGATCACTGCCGCCGCCATGGAAATCAAAAGTCTTTCCCAGATAATGGACCGACATGGCAGAGCATTCGATATGCCAGCCGGGACGTCCTTTTCCCCACGGGCTTTCCCAGAAAGGTTCACCCGGCTTTGCCGCCTTCCAAAGAGCGAAATCTCCGGGATTTTTCTTCCCTTCATTCACTTCAATCCTCGCACCGGCCAGCATGTCATCTGTTTTCCTGCCCGATAACTCTCCGTAACGGTCAAAAGTGGAAATATCATAATACACGTCACCGTCCAGCACATAAGCATGTCCCTTTTCTATCAGCGTACTGACCATATCAATAATATCCTGCATATGGTCGGATACACGGGGATACACATCGGCCCGTCTTACATGCATGGCATCCATGACCTTGAAATACGCATCGATATAGCGGTCGGAAATCGTTTTCCAGTCCGTTCCTTCCGCATTTGCTTTGTTGATAATTTTATCGTCCACATCGGTAAAATTCTGTACAAAAGTCACCTTGTACCCGATATACTCCAAATACCGGCGGATGACATCCCAAGTTACGGCGGGACGGGCATTTCCGATATGGGGATGATTATAAGGCGTCACCCCGCAAACATAAATTTTCACCTCGCCCGGTGTCACCGGCTTGAAAATACTTTTCTCTCCGGTCAGCGTATTATACACCCTGATATCTTCCATATTTTCCTCCAAAATACAAATAAAAAGCCGCCGCCTCACAGAGACGGTGGCCCGTAATTCCACTCTGCCGGCAAAAACGCCGCACCTATCTTAACGCAGATTCACGAAAGAGGATACAAGAGAAAACTCCTTCCCCTCTCCGGCTCACAAAGGCATTTCACCATATCCGTTACAGACGACTTCCACCGCCGCCGTCCTCTCTTTAGAAACAGACTATGCTTACTTCTTTTGGTCATTGCTTTTCTTTTAAATTGGTAAGCACAAACAGCTGACCTGGTTTTTGACCCCACACCCGCCTGCTGGAACTTTCGCTACCCGGTGATATTCCTCTCACTACTCATCCTCTCGATTTTCTCGGCAGGACTTACTTCTAAGCCGCACCATGCTCAATGTCCTTTAGAACATCTTAAGTGGATCGCTTCGCCTGCGACTGGCATCGACTTTCAACCACAGACCTGTTAATGCTTATTTTATATTATAAAATTTTTTCGATATACAGTCAATTCAAGTAAAAGATATTTCCCGACAAAGAAATTACTCCATGCTGTCCTTCAAAAGTCTGACCCCTTCCTCAAGAACCTGACCCACACTCTCACGGAATACCAAATCGCACCGTCCGTCCTGATTCGTTGCATCCTTATTGATCATGACAAGAGCATCACCGCGGAAATAATTCACAAATCCCGCCGCCGGATACACTACAAGACTCGTTCCCCCGATAATCAGCATATCCGCCCGGGATATTTCATGAATTGCATCATCAATCGTATTCGAATCAAGCGGCTCCTCATAGAGAACCACATCCGGCTTCAATACGCCCCCGCAATCGGGACAATAAGGAATCGGCCGGCACAGACGGATAAACTCCTCCATACCCACCATTTTCCCGCACTTCTGGCAAATATTTCTCAAAATGGAACCGTGAAGCTCCATAACATTCCGGCTCCCTGCTTTCTGGTGAAGCCCGTCAATATTCTGCGTCACAATTCCCGAAAGCTTTCCCATTTTTTCCAAATCGGCCAATGCATAATGAGCCCGGTTCGGCCGCGCCTCAAGCATCATGCCTTCCCGCTCTTTGTAAAGAGTGAAAAATTCCGTCGGATGCTCCACATAAAAATGATGAGAAAGCATCTCCTCCGGTGACCAGGGCAAATCATTCTTTTGATTGTACAAACCGTCTTTCCCGCGGAAATCGGGAATATCCGACTCCGTAGAAACACCGGCACCGCCAAAGAAAACAATTTTGTTGTGCTTTTTCAACATCTCCGCAAACTGTTCTGTCGCTGTCATCAGAAATCTCCTTTCTACACCGCTTTTTCTTTTATCTTACTATAAAACGCCGTCATTTGACAAAGAACGGAAATCGCACTACCATTTGATAAAATAAAGGAGGTCATTATGAGCAAACTCAATTTGGAAAAAGCAAAAGAAATCCTGAAAAAACACACCACCGAACCGCACCTTATTACCCACGCCCAAGCCGTCAGTGCCGCCATGGGTGCTATGGCAGATTATTACCGGGAAGACCGTGACCATTGGGAAGCGATCGGCTATCTTCATGACGTGGACTATGAGAAATATCCGGATGAGCACTGTCATCACGTCCGCGAACTTCTGGAACCCGAAGGAGTAGGCGAAGAAGATATCCGTGCTATTATTTCTCATGGCTGGGGCCTTTGCACCGATGAATTCGAACCGTCAACAAACATGGAAAAAAGCCTCTACACCGTCGATGAACTCACCGGCGTCATCATAGCTTACGCCCTCATGCGTCCCGAAGGCATAGACGGCATGGAACTCAAAGGGCTGAAAAAGAAATTCAAAGACAAAAGTTTCGCCGCCGGCTGTAACAGAGAAGGCATCAAACAAGGTTTCCAAATGCTCGGCCTCGAACCCGGTACAGTCATGCAACTCTGCATAGACGGCATGGCCCGTTACAAAAAAGAATTAGGCTTAGAAAAATAAAGACAAAACGTTTCATTTTTGCACCAAACCAAAAAAGAGAAATAGTAATACTATTTCTCTTTTTTTATGGTTTCTATTTGATTGTCAGATGATTTAAAGATACCTTTGGAATGTGGTTTTTATTGCCATATTAGCGAACACTTCATTGATTCATTCTGTATATTCCTGTGATGACCAAAATTCAATCCCTCAATGCAGTAAATCATTCCGGAAACCTTTTATATTGTTCATTCTCTGTTTTCCTCTCTTTCTGATTTTGCGCAAATAAAAAACAGTAAACCTTTCGATCTACCGTTTCTCAAATCTATATTTCTTTATTTAAAACTGTTCTCTATGAGTATCTGTACTTGTCCTAACGGAATGCTAAATATTATCCCGTAAATAGACATTCCGAGTAACAATATGGCAACAAGAATCCCTATGCCGTAAAGACATCCATGACTCACCTTAGCCTTTTTTACTTTTATATTTATAAAACTATAAACAAGAAATACTGTAAATATAAAAGCAAAGATGTAATTTGGCAGCATACTCATCATTCATTACCTTTTATCTGCAAAATTTATTCCAAAAATCTACCCATCCACTATGTTCATCTCTTTGGTCAATGTAAATAAATGTATCTTCATCATACCAATCATGATTCACTATTTCATCAATAGTCTCGGGAACAAAAAAATTGAAAAATTCTTTCTTAAATGAACTGCCATATTGTAAATAATATGAACCTACCATTTTTATAAAATTAGTTTTCTTGACATCTTGTGGTCTATATACAAGCGCTTCACCAACCTGATTTAAATCAGGACTTACTTCAAGAAAAACTACACTCAAATCATTTTCCTTATAGCCAAGTATAAAACTTCTGTATTTATAGGAAACAGTACGAAGTACTGCGAAATTCGCTCCGCCTATATCTTCTGAATAAGCGTAAACTATTTTATATTCCGAGCCATTATCTACTTTAGTATCAAAAATTTCTCTCATCCGTTTTTTGTTTTCATCGCTTTTCACTTTATCCAACTCAACTGTTTTACTGCCCCCCAATAAACCAAATAAATTAAATAGCCCCATTTTATTATCTCTCCTCTGCTTCTTAATTCGTATAATAAATATGTAATATTATATATATATATATCAAGTTACTTCTATATATGTCAAGTTACTTCCATGAAAATATGTTTCTCTGTCATCACCAAAAAAAGCCTTGATTATCCAATTGATATGAAATAATCAAGGCTTTTTCTGTCAAATATTTTATTTTCACTCTTCTTTTTCTACAGATCACTTCATCTGAATTTGTTCTTTATATTTATTTCGTTTTGGAAAATCCCTTTAGTTCTTACGAAACATGACTCATTTCTGATAAATAGAAACGTATCGTAATATGCTACATTTATAATACATCGTCATTTTTCTCACTTTTTAAAAATAAACAAATATTCATGGGCAATGAGCAAAAAGTTATATTTCACACTATTTGTTTTCCAGTATCCCGTTGCTCTGCAGTTGTGTTGTTCTTTAATAATCAATTCTTTCAACTTAAATCCGGCATCCTGAAAATCTTTCATAACATCAAAGGCCATCGGTATCATATGTCCTTTTTGACGTGTATCTCCCATAAGAACAGCACAAAACTTATCACTTTTTAAGACTCGGTAGCTTTCAGCAGCTACCTTTTTCATTTCTTCAAGAAAATCCTTTACCTTCAAACGTGATAAATCTTCTTTAATATCCTCGCTATACTTGATAATATCAGCATACGGCGGATGTGTACATATTAAATCAATACTTTTATCAGGAATAAAGTCTAAATTTCGGGCATCACCTTTCCGTAAATATATCTTTCCGTTAGCTCCTTCATGTTCAAAATTTGTTTTTTCTTTACACCTTTCAAGTGCAATATCATTTACATCAACACCAATTATGTTCCGGTTAAGCAGCTTTGCTTCTACAAGCGTAGTTCCGCCACCGGCAAACTGATCAAGCACTAAGTCATTTTCTTTAGAATATCTGAGCAATATATTACGAGGAATATACGGTGACCAATTCCCCCTCCATTTTGCATCGTGAGTAGCCCAGCCTCCACGTTTTGGAAAAGACCAATGTGTAGTCATTTCCAACTCAAAATCTTCAGGCTCCCATTCGGTTATTTTTTTTACCATTATTTAAAAACCTCGTTAATTATTCCTTCCTCTAAATCTTTGATGTTATAAATATGTTGCATAACATCAAATGTTTCTTCGAGATTATTACGTGCACTTGTCCAACCTTTTCCATCAGTAAACCAGACAAATGTAAATCCATTGATTTCTTCGGCTTCCCAAGCAAGTGCTTTATAACTGCGTGCAGTTTCATTTAATTTACTGCCGCCACTTCCATAAAAATTAGTTTCTATACCGTAAATCATATTCGAGGTTTTAACTACAAAATCAAAGCGCTTTTCCATTTTTCCTTGATTTGAAATAGCAGACAAGTCTATATTCCATTTATCTGTAATTTGATGAATATAGATCTCTTTGAAATAGTCCTCGTCTCTTATAAATCCCGCTTTCTGAATAAAACTTTCAACTAAATCTTCCATAAGATGCCCGCCGCGGTTTTTACGACCATTGGAATCAAGTCCCGTTTCAACACCGGTGACATAGTCAACAAGATTATTGATAATGTGGTTTTCCAACAAATCAAACAAGGCTGTGTGTTCCATAAAATAGACATAGCGCTCGTAATCCATGTGACTGTTCTGCGGATACTTCCCAAAATCAAACTGATATAAGTGACCGCCGTTTTCATCCTGGCAATATATTTCATTAGCTCTTACCGCCAAGAGCAAAGGAATACACTTCAAAACTTCAGGGTATTTCGCAATCAGATTCTTGAAATCTTCCCTGATATTCTTGGATCCGATAAGAGAGTTAAGGATGTTCAATTCAACTTTGATATTATCAACATTGCGATGAACCTTATCAAAATCAATATAATAGCCATAATTTGCAATGCTGGCACGGAAACTTGCTAACCACACGTTAAAATTTCTCGCCATATCAACCTCTCCTTTCATCAAAGCCTATTTAATAGGGCTTCCGTTTTCTCGCAATACAGACCTCTTAAAAGTTCGATATAAGCAATTCCTTGATTTTACCCCTTGCTTCACCGTTGCAGTTAATCATACGGGTAGCTTCAACGCGCTTGATTTTATAAGATGAATAAATATCATCAAAAAATTCATCTTCGCCATCAGAATTCTTGGGATCAGAGTTGCTGACCACAATCTTTGCACCCTTTTTATTCATATCATTAACGAATTTCGCAAGTTCAATCTGTTTGTCATCATTAAATAAATTTTCCGTATATGCCGTGAAACTTGCAGTATTGGTAATAGGACGGTACGGAGGGTCAAAGTAAACAAAAGTCTTTTCATCAATAAAGTTTGCTGCCTCCCTATAATCACCGCATTCTATTCTCACATTTTGCAGTTTTTCAGACACGGCTCTCAGATTTTCCTCGTCACAAATCATGGGGTTTTTATAAGCTCCCATAGGCACATTAAACAAGCCTTTTTTATTTACACGAAACAATCCGTTAAAACAAGTCTTATTAAGAAATATCATTAACACAGCTTTTTCGATATTTACAGTTTCATCTCCACTGATCTTTAGCTCATTAAAAAGCTCCCTCTTTATCATATAGTAGATTTTTCGTTCATCTTTATCTCTTTCTATGAACTCATCTTGCATAACTTTTAAAATGGTAACAAGTTCATTTATATCATCTCTAATCATGCAATACGCATTAACAAGTTCCGAATTAATATCACTGACATAGACTTCTTCTAACTCATATTTACTCAATATATCAAAAAGGACGGCTCCTCCGCCAAGAAACGGTTCCGCATATTTTGTGACAATACCATTTTCAAAAGGATAATAATATTTTTCTATATCCCGAAGAAGTTGTCCTTTTCCTCCGGCCCACTTTAGAAACGGTTTTATAGTTTTTTCCTCTTTCTTATTGTATCTTATGCTTCTTGCATCGATTGGTTTTTCGGCACTGGCAGGAATAATCCACATATTACCGACCATAGTTGCATTATCAATTCTGTTCTCGGAACAAAGAACAGCCACTCGCCTTTGTGAAATTCCCCACTTATCAGCAGCCTCTCTTGCGGACATATATTCCATACCGGCACCTCCATTTTTGATTATTTATTATATTCCAACTCTAGAACAATAGCAATATTACTTCAGAAAAATTTTAAGAAATTACAAAAATCTTTTTCATATCATCAATAAATTTTTCCTTTTCCATATTTAAATCATACATATTAGCATTTATTTCCATTCAAACTTATATCAGAAATTTTATTTATTTTTCTGCCGTCGGTGGCTTTATTTCTGCTTTCTTCGGGACGGTAGAACCGCTCGAAAATCCGTTCCTGCTTATCTCCCGGAATGCCGATGCCTGTATCGGAAACGGTCAGTACGACCCGGTCGTCAACTTTGGAGAGAGAGACTTCTACCTGTCCGTTTTCGCGATTATATTTGACTGCATTGTCGAGGAGGTTAATGACAAGTTCGGAAAGAAGCGCCGAATTTCCGTATACATAGAGAGGTATCAAGTCGAGTTTGACGGTGATTCCTTTTTTCGCGGCCTGCGGTTCTATAAGATCGCGGGCGTAGCGGACAAGGCTTGAAACTTCTATCATTAAAAAAGCCCTGATTATCCACTTAGTATTGAATGTATCAAGGCTTTTTATTTTCTATTAAGTATTTTTATTCCCATTCTTCTTTTCCAAACGTCCAATATATCCCAAACCATTCAAAATACAAAATTCTATTTTTTCTAATATCACTAAATCCATATAATTATAAGACATTTTCAAATTTTTAGTCCCGTCCCAGTCCCAGTACCAGACAATATTATTGTTTTGAGCTAAATTCATATTGTATTTTAATTTTGTAGTTTTGGTATATAATTTTTGAATATCTCTAATACTTCTGTTTGTTCCTTATTTCGCAAGATAGAAATAACTGTATTTAAGTAATCATTGTTTTGAAAACCAAGATAATGACCTATTGATTTAGATAATCCCTTTTCATTAAACATTTCTAACACTTTTTTATAATCATTACTTAACAATGCTTCTTTATATGAATTTAATGTATCTTCATAAATATTATCAGTATTAATATTTCCAACAGCATTAGTTAAACTTTCTTTTGTATTAATCTCAGAGATTTCAGCCATTGATAATTCATATTTTATCTGAGATACTACATTTTTCCTAACCTGACTATGGATTTGATTACCAAATCTTTGCTTAATTATATAATTATTAATATCACTAAAAACATCACTAAAATTCTTACCTAAATGATTTGCTAAAAAACTGATCAGTTCTTCTATAACAAATAAATTTTCCACTTCTGAGACCTTTAATGTATAAATATTATCTTTTTCTAATTTATTTATTTCAACCTCTGTCCTAAAGTCGCGGTCAATTATTCCATAAACATTATAATTATGAATATTTTGAGTTAATTTAAAGGATTTTGTTCTCATGATAACCTGCATACAGCTTCCACAAGGAATAATAAAATAATTAGGGTATAAGATAGAGTATAATTGAGTATCAAAACTATTCTCTTCTCCTTCTACAAATAAAATATTTTTTCGTGAACCTAAAATGTCGAATAGCAATTTTTCTGGAAGGTCGGATGAAATTATTTTTTCTAAATTCCAATTTTCCCCATCATAATTCTTTATCCATATCTTTTCTGAATTCTTATGGGAAGCAGCAAAATTTGTATCATGTGTTATATAAATAAATAAACAATCTTGACGATAATTCTCTAACTGTTCCCATAAAATATTCATTATTGAGTTGTGAAGATGTAATTCAGGTTCATCTATTATTAAAGTTTTATTATCTGGTACAACCAGAACTTGTGACGCTAAATACAAAACAGCTCTTTCTCCATCACTCATTTGATTTGCAGAATACTTCTTAGTAATTTTGTTTCTTTCATAAGCAAAGAACTTAGAATCTTTAAACAGAAGATTTCTTTGTGGAAATATACTATTCCATATTGCCATTAATTTATCCAAAACTGTAAATGGAGTATTAGGTTTTGAATAATTATTCTTTTCGGCCATTTTACAATCATCTAAAAATTTCGACGTTTCATTATTATATAGAGCAATTAATGCTGCTAACACTACATCAAAATCATTTAAAAGTTTAGTGGTGTAAGCTTTCCCAAAATCCCATCTGTATCTCTTATCTTTATTTTGAATTTCAGACTCAAGATCAGTACCATAAAAAATTCTATTTCTTGAATATTCATAATTGCTTAAGGGTATATTTTCTTGAAAGTTAAGATTTCTTTGTGCTCCTATTCTATGAACATCTAATGGATCCTGACCTTCAATCCAGGCGCCTAATTTACTTTTCCCACTACCATTTGCCCCTATAATAATTATTGAATTACTATTTGTTGCATGCTCTTTAGATTCACCATTAATTGTAGGTAGTTTATACTTATAACTTTTCAAATTCTTGAACATATTGCTTACCTCTTAAACTTAGCTTCAAATAATACAATCGTTTTTGTTAAACCTAACTTGAAGATTTAACTTAATAAAATGGTTCTATAATAAATGTTGGAGTCTAGATGGATCCCAACATTTATTATAGAACCATTGAAACTACCGTCTAATATTTTGTCCAAATGTAAACCACTTAGAACTATTATTTAGTTTATTCATTTTACTTCCAGTACCATTTGAGTACCAGTAGCCATTTTTCATTCTCTTTATAGCTTGTAATTAAGCCATTTTAGAAAATTTTGCTACTATTCCCATTCGATTGTGGACGGCGGTTTTGAAGTGATGTCGTAGACGACTCTGTTTACTCCTTTGACTTCGTTGCAGATTCGCCGGCTCATTTCGTCCAAAACTTCCCAAGGGAAACGGAAGTAGTCGGCAGTCATACCGTCGGAGCTGGTGACGGCTCTGATTCCTACAGTATAATCGTAAGTCCTTTCGTCACCCATGACACCTACGCTGCGAATGGCAGCAGGGAGAATAGCAAAGGATTGCCATATATCGTTATAAAGTCCATGCTGTTTGATTACGTCTCTGACTATAAAGTCTGCCTTACGGAGAATATCCAGTCTTTCCGGTGTAATTTCTCCGATGATGCGGATAGCAAGTCCCGGTCCGGGGAAGGGCTGCCGGTTAATAACGTCTTCGGGAAGCCCCAGTTCTCTTCCGAGTTGGCGTACTTCGTCTTTAAAAAGTTCGCGAAGCGGTTCGATAAGGGAGAATTTCATGTCTTTCGGGAGCCCCCCTACATTATGGTGCGATTTGATTGTCGCTGCCGTGGCTGTACCGCTTTCTACGACGTCGGGATAGAGTGTCCCTTGGACAAGGAATTTTACGTCGTCCAGCTTATTGGCTTCTTCCTGGAAGGTGTGGATAAATTCTGCACCGATGGTTTTGCGTTTCTTTTCAGGCTCTGTGACGCCTTTCAGGAGAGAAAGGAAATGTGCCGATGCATCTTTATGAATCAGCTTGATATTGAATTTATTGGTAAAAGTATCTACCACTTGTTCCGCTTCACCCAATCGGAGGAATCCGTGATCAACAAAGACACAGGTGAGCTGGTCACCGATTGCTTTATGAACGAGAACAGCGGCTACCGAGGAGTCCACCCCGCCGGAAAGGGCACAGATGACCTGATGATTTCCTACTTTTTCACGGATACTTTCAACGGCGATGTCTATATAATTGCCCATAGACCAACCGCCTCGGCACTCGCAGATTTTGAAGAGGAAATTCTTGAGCATCTGCATACCTTCGGGAGTGTGAACGACTTCGGGGTGGAATTGTACACCATAGAATCGTCTGGCTTCGTCTGCCATGGCAGCAGCCGGTGTGAGAGCGGTATGTCCTGTAAGACCGAAACCTGCAGGCATATCGACAACGGAATCACCGTGGCTCATCCATACGGCGGTCTTATCGGAAATATTTTCAAAAAGAGGGGAACTTCCGTTACGGAAGAACTCGGTATGTCCGTATTCATGTTTTTCCGGGCTTGCTACGCTGCCGCCCAAATCTTTGGCCATAATCTGCATGCCGTAGCAAATTCCCAAAATGGGAACGCCTGCTTTAAATACTCCGGGATCAAGCCGCGGTGCATTTTCCGCATTGACGCTGGACGGTCCGCCGGAAAAAATAATTCCCTTCGGATTTTGGGCTAGAATTTCTTCTGCCGATTTATTATAAGGGAGTATTTCGCAGTATACGCCGCATTCACGGACACGTCTGGCAATAAGCTGGGCATATTGTCCGCCAAAATCTACTATGATAACGATTTCCTGATGTTTCATTCGGTTCCTCCTGTGAAATTAAAGCCGGGGTTACTGTTTTCGTTATATTATCTAGTTATTATACCATAGAGTTTGACTTCATTTACAGATATTTTTCTTCTGTATTTTGAGGTAAAAGAAATTTTTAGCAAGGTCGGAACGTATAAAAAGCGGTTTCACTCAAAACCGCTTTCTTTTTATTCCGCATCCAGTAAAGGAAGAGGTGCGAGATAAATAATATCATCCCGCTCCATCGCTTCTCCTTCCGCCAAAATAGCAGCTTGGCAAATGACCTCAGCACCTGCTTTTTCGGCAAGTTCACGCAGTGCTTTCATAGATCCGCCGGTACTGATGACGTCATCAACGAGAAGAACGCGTTTCCCCCTGATGAGATTCACATCACTTTCAGATAAATAAAGTTTTTGCTTTCCTTCTGTAGTAATCGATTCATCTTCCACCCAAATCGGATTTTCCATATACGCTTTCACCGATTTTCTCGCTACCATATAAGTCTTATGCCCCAAGTTTTTCGCAAGTTCGGCCGCCAAAGGAATTCCCTTTGTTTCTGCGGTCATGATATAGTCTGCCTCTTTCGGTACCTTTTTCGCCAGTTCATGCGCCGTTTTTTCCACAATTTCCACGTCGCCCAAAATAACAAAGGCGGCAATTGCTTTTGTTTCTGAAATATTCATCACCGGAAGCTCTCTCTTGCAACCTGCCACTTCAAGCGGATAAAATCTTTTTGCCATATGTTCCTCCCAAGGTATAGTTTTCGTTTCCTCAGCAATTATACTATGTTCACTCTGCAAGAACCAGTTTCGTCATGCACCTTACTTTGAGGAAATAATTTCAACAACAGGATTTCCGGTAATTACGATTTCCACCTGTTCGGGCTTTTCGTTTTTATCCTTGCTTTCCTTTTGTTTTTGTACCTGCCCTTTTATCTTCACTGCCCCGTTGCTGTTTGCAGGGTTCTCTTCCTTTTGAGCCGCACTAATCTTGCGTACAATCGGATGGGCATCACCTTTTTGTACGATTTCAGGCTCTACTTCAGCAAGTTCCACACTCCGGTAATCTTCTGTCGCCGCTTTTTTCTCTTCTGCTGCAATCTCTTCTTCTGTCATTTCTTCTCTCCTTGCTTTTTCTTCTTCCGCCTTTTTTATTTCATAGGCTTTTATTTTTGCATCCCATATAGCAGTAATCTGTGCAGTATAGCCCATTCTTTTTTCTTCATTTCCCATATCTTCACGAATCAGGCTCACTGCCATACGTTCGACGCCTGAAGAATCGGAAGTGACAGCATGCCATCCGTCTTCCATTCGCATCCATGCACGACCGTCATCCGCCATGCGGAAATGTTCCGTAAAAGTACGGACTTCTTCATTATTGACCTGAAGAAATGAGGCTTTGACAGCCATTCCGTTTTTGAATATATCTTCCAGTTCTATTGAGGAAAGGTTCATAAAGATGCCGTTATTTCCCACAGTATATATTCCCTCAGTATTCACTATCATGGGCAAATTCCGGTTATTTTGGAAATATACATGGTCTGCGGCCATTCCCGTCCAAGGCAGAACAGCGAGCAGGCCAGCAATTATCCATCTTATTTTTTTCATAGGTTCTCCCTGTCTGTAAAATAATCTTTCTATTGTATATTGTAACAAATTTCGGCTCTGCCGTGGACATAAAAATAATTATATATTCCGATTTTCTTTTTTATTTTTAGGGTACATTCAAAATCATTGCACCACGATATTTTTACACAAAAAAACGGGACCCTGTACAGAGTCCCATTTTCATCATGCTGTTTTAGAGCTGTAATTATTTCAGTTCTACAGATGCGCCTGCTTCTTCAAGCTTCTTCTTCATTTCTTCAGCTTCAGCTTTAGCTACGCCTGTTTTAACTTCTTTCGGTGCGCCATCAACAACTGCTTTTGCATCTTTCAGGCCGAGTCCGGTAATTTCACGAACAACTTTGATAACCTGAATCTTCTGTGCGCCTGCTTCTTTAAGAATAACGTCGAATTCGGATTTTTCTTCAGCTGCTGCGCCTGCTGCCGGAGCTGCGCCTGCTGCTGCAACTGCTACGGGAGCTGCTGCAGATACGCCGAATTTTTCTTCAATTGCTTTTACAAGTTCGCTCAGTTCGAGAACGGACATTTCGCTGATCGCGTTAAGGATTTCTTCATGTGTCATTTGTTTTTCCTCCAATGGAATAATTTATGTGCAATTATGCACTTTCTTTCTGTTTACGTACGGCTTCAAGCGCATACGCAAGGTTCTGAATGTTTCCGTTTAAAGCACGGGCCAGTCCGGTAATCGGTGCCAGCAATGTGGCAGCCACCATACCGAGAAGTTGTTCCTTCGACGGAAGATCGGCCAGGGCCTGTACGGCTTTGGGATCGATGAGTTTTCCGTCCAAAACACCTGCTTTAATCTGGATAGCTTCACTCTTTGTTTCTTTCAAAAATTCTTTGATGGCAGCTGCCGGTGCTACTGCATCGTCTTTGCAGGTAGCCAATCCGCTCGGTCCTTTCAAAAGGTCATGAAAGCCTTCGATTCCCAAATCTTCAGCAGCAATACGTGTCAGTGTGTTTTTAATGACGCTGTATTGTACACCATGTTTCAGGAATGTGCGGCGAAGTTTCATTGCCGAGGCTACATCCAGCTTGTTGTAGGAAATAAGAACTACACCTTCAGAAGAGAGTTTTTCTTTCATTTCATCAACAACCGCTATTTTTTCAGGACGAACTTTTACTTCATATTTTTCTTTGCTCATGATACACCTCCTCTGCTTATAAGATGTTGACAGAAATACGTGAGTATTTCTTTATATTTATCACATTAGCTAAAACGACCCCGCTATATGTGCGAGGTCGTGTACTGTTTCCAGTACTCAGCCTCGGGAGGCGGGCTTTCGCCCATTACAGATACCGCCGGTCTTCAGCTAAGTGTAAATAGTTATTTTATTCAGCTTTCGGAGCTGCTAAGGTTGCCATATCGAGACGGATTCCCGGTCCCATGGTAGATGCAAGCGTTACAGTTTTCATATACTGTCCTTTTACGCTGGCCGGACGGGACTTGAGAATGGTGTTGTAAATAGCAACGAGGTTTTCTTTCAGCTTAGTTTCATCAAAAGATGCTTTGCCGATGACAACCTGTACATTGCCCGCTTTATCTGTACGATATTCTACCTTGCCGGCTTTGATTTCGGTAACCGCTTTGGTTACATCCGGTGTTACGGTGCCGACTTTCGGGTTTGGCATAAGTCCTTTAGGACCGAGTACACGGCCGAGACGGCCTACTACAGCCATCATGTCCGGTGTTGCTACGACTACGTCGAAATCAAACCAGCCGCCCATGATTTTGTCAGCCAGTTCTTTTCCGCCGACATAATCAGCACCTGCTGCTTTTGCTTCGTCTTCTTTCTGGTCTTTAGCAAATACAAGAACTTTCTTGGACTTGCCTGTGCCGTGGGGAAGAACGGTAGCACCGCGGAGCTGCTGGTCAGCGAATTTCGGGTTTACGTTAAGATTGAATGCAAGTTCGATGGTTTCATCAAATTTTGCAGTTGCCGTTTCTTTTACAAGTTTTACAGCTTCGTCGAGATCATAGAGCTTATGACCGTCAACGATGGCTGCGGCTGCTTTTTGTTTCTTTGTCAGTTTTGCCATTGTTTCCTCCTTTGTGGTTGCCGGCAAGCCGGTACCACTGACAGTCATTAGTCTACTACTTCGATGCCCATGGAACGGGCCGTGCCTTCTACGATATGCATAGCGGCTTCTACGTCGTTTGCATTGAGATCGGGCATTTTCGTTTCTGCAATTTCTTTTACTTGTGCTTTTGTAACTTTACCGACTTTGTTCTTGTTCGGTTCGCCGGATGCTTTTTCAAGACCTGCTGCTTTTTTCAAAAGAACAGCTGCCGGCGGAGTTTTACAAATGAATGTAAAGCTTCTGTCTTCAAAAACGGTAATTTCTACAGGAATAATAAGTCCGGCCTGTTTAGCTGTACGGTCGTTAAAATCTTTAACGAAGGCCATGATGTTTACACCGGCCTGACCGAGGGCAGGACCTACAGGCGGTGCCGGAGTGGCTTTCCCTGCCGGAACCTGTAATTTTACTACCTTGGAAATTTTCTTTGCCATATTGTTACACCTCCTTTTCCTATTATGGAATGTGGTTTTCGGGCTGTAACAGACCCTCCCACGTTTGTGAGACAAGCCAAGTACAAGACAGTCTCACAGAGTTATTTAACGAAGCAGTTCAAAAAATCCTGCTTCCAACTCTATCGTTGTTGTTGTGCCGAAATTACTGATGTCTGCTTTAACTTTACTCTTATCGGCAGTCACATCAAGCACGACAGCACTGCGGTCAGCAAACGGCCCTTGAGTGATTTTAATCTTATCTCCCACTTTGGCCTCGGTCGTTACCGATACTTTCTTTTGACCGCCTTCAATAATACGTTTTGCTTCTTCATCCGAAAGCGGAATCGGTTTCGTAGTTGTCCCTACAAAGCCGGTAACTCCCGGTGTATTTCTTACTACGTACCAGCTTCTGTCATTGACTTCCATCTGTATAAGAAGATATCCGGGAAATACTTTCCTTGATACAACTTTCTTTTCTCCATCCTTGACTTCTTCTTCGTCATGCATGGGAAGAAGAATCTGTAAAATGGTATCATCCATTCCTATAGAATGAACTTTACGGGTCAGCGTATCTTTTACTTTGTTTTCATAGCCGGAATATGTATGAATTACATACCAGCGGATATCTTTATCGGATCCCTCTTTTGGCGTACCGATTTCAGTCGGTGCACTGACAGTCGCGTTTTCTACAGTTTTCTTTTTATTTATTTCGTCAGACGGCATACGCTCTCTCCTTTCATCCTACAGTATGAATCAGCAGTTTGGAGAGCTGCATGAATATGAAGTCTACGATAATAATCAGAAAAGAAACCAAGATGACTGATACGATGACAGCAATCGTATAACGAATCATTTCCTGTTTTGTCGGCCAAATGACCTTTCTCATTTCCATTTTTGTTTCACGGAAAAATTTGGTCCAGGCACTCTTATTTTCTTCTGCAACCTCTCTTTTGGTCGGTTGATTACGTTTAGCCATCCTCACACCCTCATTCTAAGAACTATTATTTGGTTTCTTTATGTAAGGTATGTTTATGACACCACGGGCAGTACTTCATCATTTCGATACGTTCTGCATTGTTTTTCTTGTTTTTGTTTGTACGATAATTGCGGCGCTTGCATTCTGGACATGCAAGAGTAATTCCTTCACGCATTCTTTACACCTCACTCAACTTTCTTTGGCCCACGGCCATTGCAATATGCTTATAGAGTATATCATAAGCCCCTATTGCAGTCAACAAATACCACTTAAAAAAGCCGGGGCATCCCAGCAAAATGATTATATCACTCTTCTTTTTATATTGCAATTAAATTTTATTTTTTATTTTATAACCTTTATAACCGTTTCTTTCGTTTTTGACCGTTCATTTTATTTTATCATGCCATTTCTTTTTTCGTTTCCGTCAAAACAAAAAAGCTGTAACAGATCGCTTTCGTTGTCTGTTACAGCTTCTTTTATTGTATCTGTTTAGCCGTTTTCGCTCGGATTATTTT
>UQJW01000010.1 GCA_900541485.1 uncultured Dialister sp. | reverse complement strand
AAAATAATCCGAGCGAAAACGGCTAAACAGATACAATAAAAGAAGCTGTAACAGAAAACGAAAGCGATCTGTTACAGCTTTTTTGTTTTGCCGGAACAGGAAATAAAAAAATTCCGATAATAAAGAAATAATATAATGAAGGTAGCATTTATTTTTTGAAGAATCATTTTCATGGTATTTATATAAAACAAAATATAATAGTACAGTAAAAAACAAAAATGACTGCGGCAATAAAAATAATTATTTGATTTCGGAACAGGAAATTTATACACCGGAATAAAAGCGAATGCAGACAGAAAAACGAAACGGAAAATATAATTATTTCTTTGTTGATTTTTCGAAAATTTAGAAAGTTTAGAAAGATTTGCGGGATTTCAAGTATTAGTAGTACACACACGGAGGCGTGGTACGTTAATATCGAAAAAACATGTTTTAAGAAAAGTCTGATTTTATCAGTGTAAAATGAACAAAATTACAAATTATAAACTTTTTCTAAAATAGTTGCATCTCCTTATCTGAAATAGTATTATTTAAAGGCTGAACGTTTTCGAAAAAGGGTCTACGGCAAAGGCTTTTTGCAGAAATGTTCAATAAACTATGAAGTGGAAGGTGGCCTGCCATGCAGGGAAATTTCCACGGAGCAGTTCATTCGTGAAATGAACGTAGGAGGTTAAAAGTATGTCGAAACAGGAAAAAATCAGAATTCGCCTGAAAGGCTATGATCACAAAGCTGTAGATCAGAGCGCGGCGAAAATCGTGGAGACTGCCAAGAGAACAGGCTCCAGAGTCTCTGGTCCCATTCCGCTTCCCACGGAACGGAATGTGTACACCATTCTCCGTTCACCGCATGTTAATAAGGACAGCCGTGAACAGTTTGAAATGCGTATTCACAAGAGATTGATTGACATTCTCGATCCGTCCAAGAAGACGGCGGATGCGCTGATGCGTCTGGAACTCCCCGCAGGCGTCAGCATTGAAATTAAAGTGTAAGGAGGTGCAAAGATGTCTAAAGCTATTTTGGGAACGAAAGTAGGAATGTCCCAGGTGTTCGCTGAAAACGGCGACTTAGTTCCTGTGACTGTCGTTGAAGTTCTGCCGAATGTGGTTGCCGCTGTTAAAACGGTTGAATCCGACGGTTATAATGCCGTACAGATCGGCTATGGTGCTGTCAAAGAAAAACATTTGACCAAACCTGTTAAGGGTCAGTTTGATAAAGCAGGTATTGACCCGGTTAAATATCTCCGTGAATTCAGATTGGCTGATAAGCCGGAATACACGGTTGGCCAAACTCTGGCTGTCGATATCTTCGCAGCAGGCGAGATTGTAGACGTTGTCGGAACCAGCAGAGGCAAGGGTTTTGCAGGAACTATTAAGCGTTGGAATCACCAGCGCGGGCCTGAAAGTCACGGTTCCAAAAACCATCGTCAGACCGCATCACTCGGTGCGCGTATGTCCGGTGGCGGCGGAAAGGTGTTCAAGGGCAAGAGAATGCCCGGACAGCTCGGCGGTGAAAGAGTAACTGTCCAGAACCTGGAAGTGGTAAGAGTTGATGCCGACCGCAACATTCTGCTCGTTAAAGGCGGAATTCCCGGTGCCAAGGGAAGTCTCGTCATGGTAAAGACTGCTATTAAGTCTGCCAAATAATATTGTCCGGAACAACAGAAAATTGTTCTTATGTTAAGGGAGGAACATCTCAATGCCGAAAGTAACACTGTATAACATTGCCGGCCAGGCAGCCGGTGAGATAGAGTTGAATGACGGCGTGTTCGGAGTAGAATACAACGAAGCTGTTATTCACCAGGCAGTGGTGCGTCAGATGGCAAATGAACGCCTCGGCACCCATGCCACAAAGACCAGAGGCCTTGTCCGCGGTGGCGGCAAGAAACCATGGAAACAAAAGGGCACAGGTCGTGCCAGAGTCGGATCTATCCGCTCCCCATTGTGGGTCGGCGGTGGTACCGTCTTTGGACCATTGCCCAGAAGCCATGCTAAAGATATGCCGAGAAAGGCACGTCAGCTGGCTGTGAAGTCTGCACTGAGCGAAAAGCTCCGCGCAGGTGAAATTATTGTTGTCGATGCTATTCAGTTTGAAGCACCGAAGACAAAGGATGTTGTGAAAATGCTTGCTGCTTTTGATGTAGCAGGAAAGGCTCTCATTGTTGACGGCGGAGAAAAATCTGCCAACACGGTCCTGAGTGCACGCAACATTCCGGGTGTGAAAGCTTATGCACCAAGCGGTCTTAATATTTATGACCTTGTTCATTACACCAAATTATTCCTGACAAAGGATGCAGTAGAGAAAATTGAGGAGGTACTCGTATAATGGAAGCACGTGATATCCTCATTCGTCCGATTGTGACAGAAAAATCTACGGCTCTGATGGAACAGGGCAAGTATACATTCCGCGTGCCGCTGGCAGCAACTAAGATTCAGATTCGCCAGGCTGTGGAACAAATTTTCAGAGTAAAAGTACAGGCTGTGAATACCATGCGTTATGAAGGTAAAATGAAACGTCTGGGTCGTACTCAGGGCCGTCGTAGTGATTGGAAGAAGGCAGTTGTTACCCTTAAGCCGGGCGAAACAATTGAACTCTTCGAAGCGTAAGGGAGGAGTAATATAAATGGCTTATAAATCATTTAAACCGTACACCCCCGGACGCCGTCAGATGACCGTATCTGCCTTTGATGAAATTACAACAGATACGCCGGAAAAATCTCTTCTGGCTCCTATTCATAACCACGGTGGTCGTAACGGCTCCGGCAAAATGACAGTCCGTCATCAGGGCGGCGGTCATAAACGTCAGTACAGAATCATTGATTTCAAGAGAGTAAAGGATAATGTACCGGCTAAGGTGGCAACGATCGAATACGATCCGAACCGTACCTGCCGTATCGCACTTCTGCATTATGCAGACGGCGAAAAGTCTTATATCCTTGCTCCTAAGGGACTTAAAGTCGGTGATGTAGTTACCAGCGGTCCCGAATCAGATATCAAGGTGGGCAATTGCCTTCCTTTCACCAATATTCCTCTCGGTACTCTCGTACATAATGTGGAATTGAAAATCGGCAAGGGTGGACAGATGGTCCGCTCCGCAGGTGCCGGCGCACAGCTGATGGCAAAAGAAGGTGATTATGCACTTCTCCGTCTTCCGAGCGGCGAGCTCCGCCGGGTGCATATCCGTTGCCGTGCTACTGTCGGTGTTGTAGGCAATGAAGATCATGAAAACATTACCATTGGTAAGGCCGGAAGAAATCGTTGGCTCGGTGTTCGTCCTGCTACCCGCGGTGTTGTCATGAACCCGAATGATCATCCTCATGGCGGCGGTGAAGGTAAGTCTCCTGTCGGACGTAAGCGTCCGGTTACACCGTGGGGCAAACCTGCTTACGGCGTGAAGACTCGCAATAAGAAAAAAGCATCCACGAAACTGATTGTTAAGAGACGCAAGTAAGATAAGGAGGAGTAAAAGTGTCCAGATCTGTAAAAAAAGGTCCGTTTGCTGCATTTTCTCTTGTAAAAAAGATTGATGCAATGAATGATGCCAATGAAAAGAAAATTGTTAAAACCTGGTCCCGTGCTTCTACCATCCTGCCGAGTTTCGTAGGTCACACAATTGCGATTCACGACGGAAGAAAACACGTACCGGTATATATTACTGAAGATATGGTTGGCCATAAGCTTGGCGAATTCGCTCCGACCCGTACGTTCAAGGGTCATAACAAGAGCGAGGCAAAATAGGGAGGATTAAGATGGAAGTACAAGCTATTGCAAAAAACGTCCGCATTTCTCCCCGTAAGGTTCGCATCGTTGCTGACCTCGTCCGCGGTAAAAATGCCGGCGAAGCACTTGCCATTCTGCGTAACACCCATAAAGCGGCATCCATTGTCGTTGAAAAGACTTTGAGAAGCGCTATGGCTAATGCAGAAAACAATAACAATATGAATATTGATAATTTATATATTTCTACCATTTTCGTAGATGCAGGCCCGATTATGAAGCGCGTGCACCCACGTTCTCGTGGACAAGCTTTCGGGATTTTGAAACGTACCAGCACACTGACGGTAAAAGTTTCTGAAAGAGAATAATCGAAGGAGGGAAACGTTTTGGGTCAGAAAGTTAATCCGCATGGAATGCGTGTAGGCGTAATCAATGACTGGGATTCCAAATGGTTTGCAGAAAAAGATTATGCCGAACTGCTCGTGGAAGATGCCAAAATCCGCCAGTTTTTGAAAAAGCACCTGTTTGTTGCAGGTATTTCCAAAATTGGCATTAAACGCGTGGGAAGCAGAGTAAAGATTGCTATCTACACAGCTAAACCGGGTATGGTCATCGGCCGTGGCGGTACAGGCATCGAAGATATCAAAAAGGCTCTTAAAGCTGTTACTGATAAAGAAGTCGATATCGACATTCTTGAAATCAAATCAACAGATATGAGTGCTATCCTTGTTGGGGAAAATATTGCTTCCCAGCTGGAAAGACGTATTGGATTCCGCCGCGCCGTTAAACAGGCTGTAGGCAGAACAATGCGTATGGGTGCGAAGGGAATTAAGGTTGCCGTATCCGGTCGTCTCGGCGGTGCGGAAATTGCCCGTAGCGAAAGCTATCGTGAAGGTTCCATTCCGCTTCAGACACTCCGCGCCAACATTGATTATGCTGTAGCAACAGCACACACCACATATGGCGCTATTGGTATTAAGGTTTGGATTTATAAGGGTGAGCTTGCTCCCGGCCAGACCGTTGAAGAAACAGAAAACGTTCGTACAAGCAAGGATCGCGGAAACCGCCATGACAACAACAGAAGAGGCGGCCGCAGAGGTGACCGTAGAGAACGGAGACCGAGAAATGCCGAACGTTCCGAAAGGAGTGATTCCTGATGTTAATTCCGAAGCGTACAAAGTACCGTAAGCAGTTCCGCGGCCGTATGAAGGGCAGAGCACATCGTGGAACCACAGTAACTTACGGCGAATTCGGTTTAGTGGCATTGGAACCGTCCTGGATTACCAGCCGACAGATCGAAGCAGCACGTATCGCAATGACACGTTATACAAAACGTGGCGGTAAAGTATGGATTAAGATTTTCCCGGACAAACCGGTTACATCCAAGCCGATTGGTACCCGTCAGGGATCCGGTAAGGGTTCTGTCGAATACTGGGTGGCTGTAGTAAAACCGGGCCGCGTGATGTTCGAAATGGCCGGTATTCCGGTTGAAGCAGCAAAAGAAGCCATGCGTCTTGCAGGCAACAAGCTGCCGATAAAAACAAAATTTGTAGTTAAAGGTCAAGAAGTGGCAGGTGAATAAAATGAAGGTTAATGAAATTCGTAACCTGAGCACTGCAGAAAGAACTGAAAAGGTTGCCGGCTTAAAGGAAGAACTGTTCAACCTCCGTTTTCAGCTCGCTACCGGTCAGCTTGAAAATCCGATGCGTATTCATGAAGTAAAGAAAGACATCGCAAAAATCAAGACCGTACAGCGTGAAGAAGAATTGAAGGCTGCTGCAAAGGCATAACAGTAATTCCATAAGGAGGATCTCATGGCAGAAGAAAGAAATCTGCGCAAAGTGCGCCAGGGAATTGTTGTAAGCGACAAAATGGATAAAACCGTTGTAGTTGCTGTTGAACGCAAGGTTCCCCACAAGCTTTACAAAAAAGGTATCAATACCACAACCAAGTTCAAAGCGCATGACGAAAACAACGAATGCCGTATCGGTGATACCGTTCGCATCGTCGAAACCCGCCCGCTGTCCCGTGACAAGCGTTGGAGAGTTGAGAAGATCGTTGCCCGTCAGGATTAATAATATAGATAGTTTTATAGGAGGATTGGCACGATGATTCAGCAAGAAAGCAGACTCAACGTTGCAGATAATACCGGTGCTAAGGACATTCTGGTCATCAAAGTTCTGGGAGGTTCTTTCCGTAGAAGCGGAAACATCGGCGATGTCGTAGTTGCTACAGTCAAAGATGCATCACCCGGTGGCGTTGTTAAGAAAGGCCAGGTTGTAAAGGCTGTTGTGGTTCGGTCCGTAAGCGGCATCAGCCGTGCGGACGGTTCCCATATCCGTTTTGACGAAAATGCAGCTGTCCTTGTAAAGGATGACAAGAGCCCGGTAGGAACACGTATTTTTGGACCGGTAGCAAGAGAGCTCCGTGAAAGAGATTTCATGAAGATCATTTCCCTGGCTCCGGAAGTGCTCTGATAGGAGGCAAATATGAGTCAGAAATTACATGTAAAGACCGGTGATACCGTAGTTGTTATTTCCGGTAAAGACAAAGGTAAACAGGGCAAAATTAAAGAAGCTATGCCGAAAAAAGGCCGTGTGGTCATTGAAGGCGTAAATATTGTAAAAAGACATACAAAACCGACCCAGGCAAATCCCAAGGGCGGAATTATTGAAAAAGAAGCCCCAATTAATGCATCGAAGGTCATGATTCTGGACCCGGAAACAAAGAAACCGACCCGCATTAAAAAAGTACAGCAGAAGGACGGCACTTACGTCAGAGCGGCTGTAAAGAGCGGCGCTATCTTAGACAAAGCAAAGTAAGCGGGGAAGGAGGATAACAAGTGTCCAGATTAAATGATTTGTACAAAAGCGAAATAAGAAAATCTCTTCGCGAAAAGTTCGGTTACAAAAACGAAATGGAAATTCCGAAGCTTGAAAAAATCGTCATCAATATCGGTGTCGGTGAAGCTACGGAAAACTCCAAAGCAGTTGATGCAGCAGCATCCGACCTGGCAGCAATTACCGGCCAGCAGCCGATCATCTGTAAGGCCCGTAAATCTCTGGCAGCATGGAAAATCCGTGAAGGAATGCCTCTCGGCTGCAAGGTTACGTTGCGCGGAGAAAGAATGTATGAATTCTTAGACCGCCTGATCAATATTGCTCTCCCCCGTGTCCGCGATTTCCGCGGTATCAGTGCACAGAGCTTTGATGGTCGTGGCAACTATGCTTTCGGTGTAAAGGAACAGTTGATTTTCCCGGAAGTTGATTATGAAAAAATCGACAAAATCCGTGGCATGGATATTATTATAGTAACAACGGCTAAAACCGATGAGGAAGCAAGAGAAATGCTTACCCAGTTCGGAATGCCGTTTAAGAAGTAAGCAGGAGGACAATATGGCAAAGAAGTCTATGTTGGAACGCGAGAAGAAAAGAGAACTCTGCGCCCGGAAATTTGCTGCCAAACGTCAGGCTCTTAAAGAAGCCGGCGACTATGAAGCACTCAGCAAACTTCCGCGTAATGCTTCTCCCACGCGTTTGCACAACCGTTGCAAACTGACAGGCCGTCCCCACGGCTATATGCGTAAATTCGGAATCTGCCGCAATCAGTTCCGTGATCTGGCTTACCGCGGAGAAATCCCCGGTATTAGAAAAGCCAGCTGGTAATAAGATTTCGGGAGGAGGATTAAATAATGGTAACAACCGATCCGATTGCGGATATGCTTACCCGTATCCGTAATGCGAACGATGCATATCATGAAAAAGTAGATATGCCTGCTTCTAAAATTAAAGCTGCTGTGCTTGAAATTTTGAAGAATGAAGGCTTTATAAAAAATGTTGAACAGATCGAAGTGAATGGACATCAGGTATTGCGTGTAGGTTTAAAATACGGCGCAAATCGTGAAAAAGTCATCAAAGGTCTGAAAAGAATTTCTAAACCGGGTCTGCGTGTTTATGCAAATAAAGAAGAACTGCCAAAGGTATTGGGCGGACTCGGCATCGCAATCATTTCCACATCCAAGGGCGTTAAGACAGACAAGGCTGCTCGCAAAGACGGTCTTGGCGGCGAAGTCCTTGCATATGTCTGGTAATCCGTTGGAGGTATAATATGTCAAGAATTGGCAAAAAACCGATTGCGGTCCCGGCCGGTGTGGAAGTCAAGATTGACGGACATACGGTCACCGTAAAAGGTCCTAAAGGTACATTAAGCCATACAGTCAATCCGGAAATTTCTGTCAAGCTCGAAGACGGTCATGTGATCGTTTCCCGTCCGGATGATGAAATTAAAAGCCGTGCCCTTCACGGTTTAAACCGTACTCTCATTAATAACATGGTAGTCGGTGTTACAGAAGGTTTTGAAAAGAAATTGGAAATTCAGGGTGTCGGTTACAATGCCCAGATGCAGGGACAGAATCTGAAGCTTGCGCTCGGTTTCTCTCATCCGGTCATCATTACCCCGCCGCAGGGAATTTCCTTCAGCACCCCGTCTGCTGTCAATATCGTAGTATCCGGTATTGATAAAGATTTAGTCGGACAGGTTGCTTCCGAAATTCGTGGATGGCGTAAACCGGAGCCTTATAAAGGCAAGGGTATACGTTATGCCGGTGAACATGTTCGTCGTAAGGCTGGTAAGACCGGCGCAACGAAGTAAAACAGGAGGTAGAATTATATGCGTACAAATGCAAACAGAAAAGCTGTTATCCGCCGCCACCTGCGTCTTCGTCAGAAGATTTCCGGTACTGCCGATCGTCCCCGTCTGAACGTATTCCGTTCCCTGAGCAACATTTATGCCCAGGTCATTGATGATGTAGCAGGTACGACCCTTGTTTCGGCAAACAGCTTAGATAAAGAAATTAAGGCTCAATTCTCCTATGGCGGCAACATTGAAGCTGCTAAGGCAGTCGGTGAACTGGTAGCAAAAAGAGCCCTTGAAAAAGGGATTGAAACCGTAGTATTCGATCGCGGGGGTTGCATCTATCACGGCAGAGTAAAAGCTCTGGCAAAAGGTGCCCGTGAAGCTGGCTTGAAATTTTAAGGTAAAGGAGAAAACACATGCCAAGATTTGAAAAACAGGAATCCGACTTACAGGAAAACGTCGTTTTCATTAACCGCGTTGCTAAAGTCGTAAAAGGCGGCCGTCGTTTTTCCTTTGCTGCATTGGTAGTAGTCGGTGACGGAAAAGGCAGAGTCGGTGCAGGTATCGGCAAAGCAGCCGAAGTACCGGAAGCTATCCGCAAAGGTGTAGAAGCTGCTAAGAAAGATATGATCAGCGTTTCACTTAAAAATGGTACCGTTCCCCATGAATCTATAGGAATTTATGGTGCCGGCAAGGTTCTTATGAAACCTGCTGCCGAAGGTACCGGTGTCATTGCCGGAGGTCCGGTTCGTGCGGTACTCTCTCTTGTAGGTGTCCGCAATGTACTGACCAAGTCCCTCGGATCTTCCAATCCTATTAATATGGTAAAGGCAACCTTGGACGGACTCGCTAAGTTGGAAAATGTTCAGACCGTAGCTGCTCTTCGCGGTAAGACGGTTGATGAAATTTATAACTAAGAGGAGAGGGATTATGAAAGTTATTATTACACTGAAAAAGAGTGTGATCGGATCAAAACCCGCTCACATTGCTACAGTTAAAGCTCTTGGTTTGAAAAAAACCAATTCCTCTGTAGTTAAAGAACTCACACCCCAGATTCAAGGAATGGTTCATGCTGTTCGTCATCTGGTTGAATGCAAAGAAGCAAAATAATATAAGGAGGTGTACGAATGAAACTGCATGAACTGAAACCGGCAGAAGGCTCCACAAGAGCTCGTCGCCGTGTAGGCCGTGGCATCGGCTCCGGAATGGGCAAACAGTCCACCCGCGGTGCTAAAGGGCAGAATGCAAGAACCGGCGGCGGAGTACGTCCGGGATTTGAAGGCGGTCAGATGCCTCTTTATCGTCGTCTTCCTAAACGTGGTTTCAAAAATGTTCTTGCCAAGCAGTATGCTGAGGTGAATGTAGAACAGCTGAACCGCTTCGATGATAAAGCTGTTGTTGATCCGGTAGCGCTTGTTGAAGCCGGTATTCTTAAAAACGTTCTTGACGGCGTACGTATTCTCGGAAACGGTGAACTGACCAAAGCTCTGGAAGTAAGAGCACAGGGATTCACAAAATCTGCACAGCAGAAAATCGAAGCAGCAGGTGGAAAAGTAGAGGTGATCTGAGATGGGGTCAGCTCTTGCCAACTTTGCTGCAAATAAGGAATTAAAAGACCGTATCATATTTACACTGATGATGTTCTTTATATTCCGCTTGGGAGTACATATTCCGGTTCCCGGGGTGGATACGTCCATTCTGGAGAGCCTGTTCTCCTCAGGAAATCTTTTCGGATTCCTTGATTTGTTTTCCGGCGGTGCTTTGAGTAAATTCTCATTATTTGCTATGAGTATTACGCCATACATCAACTCATCCATTATCATGCAGCTCCTGACCGCTGTCGTTCCGACACTGGAAGAATGGCGGAAAGACGGGCAGGAAGGGTATAAGAAAATACAGAAGGTAACAAGATACTTTACGATTTTCTTGGCTCTTGTACAAGCTTTCGGTATGACCTATGCTCTCCGTATCAATCATGCACTGGTGGATAACAGTTGGATGTATTTCATATTTGTTATTACCGTTCTCACCGCAGGCACATGCCTTTTGATGTGGATCGGTGAACAGATTACAGAACATGGTATCGGAAACGGGATTTCCTTAATCATTTTCTGTGGTATCGTAGCCCGTTTTCCGGAAGCGATTTCCACAGTGATTGATTATCTGAAAGTAGGCACAATCAGTCCGTTCCAGCTCATATTATTTATCATCATTGCTCTTGCGATGATTGTTATGGTCATTGAAGTCAATGAAGGACAGCGCAGGGTTTCCATCCAATACGCAAAACGTGTCATCGGACGGAAAATGTATGGAGGTCACTCCACATTTTTACCCCTTAAAGTCAATCAGGCAGGCGTAATTCCGATCATCTTTGCATCGTCAATTCTTATGCTGCCTGTCACTTTAGCACAGTTTGTACATATAAGCTGGGTGCAGGCGGTCGGCAATTTCTTTGCCTGGGGCTCATGGCCGAATACCATCTGCTACGGAATTCTGATTTTTATCTTTACTTATTTTTATACGGCAATTTCATTAAATATCAAAGAATTAGCAGAAAATATGAAGAAATACGGCGGTTTTATTCCCGGTATTCGTCCGGGGGAACCGACAATGATTTATATTGACAAGGTAATGAGTCGCATTACCCTGGCAGGTGCTATCTTCCTGGCATTCATTGCAATTCTTCCGAATTTTATTGGAAATATTACCGGTATCCAAGGTGTTTATTTCGGCGGTACATCATTACTGATTGTTGTCGGTGTAGCACTGGATACGATGAGACAAGCACAATCTCTGATGGTTACAAGAAACTATCAGGGCTTCATTAAATAAGGAGCAGGGTTATGTATATTTTATTAATGGGACCTCCTGGAGCCGGAAAAGGCACACAGGCAGAAAAGCTCATTCGTGAGTATGGCATCCCCCAGATTTCGACAGGCGACATGTTTCGTGCCGCTATCAAATCCGGAACCGCTCTCGGAAAAGAAGCCAAAAGCTATATGGATAAAGGAGCGCTCGTACCTGACAGCGTTACTGTAGGAATTGTCAAAGAAAGACTCGCTCAGGATGATTGCCGGAAAGGCTGGATTCTTGATGGATTCCCCAGAACGACTGCACAGGCGGCAGCTCTTGATGCCATTCTTCATGAACTTGGAATTACTCTGACTGCGGTACTTGGAATAAAAGCTGATCAGAAGGACCTGGTTAAGAGAATCAGCGGCCGAATCGTCTGCAAATCCTGCGGGGCCTCTTTCCATAGAGATTTCCGCCCGCCTAAACAGGCAGATGTATGTGATAACTGCGGCGGTGAATTGTATCAACGTGCGGACGATAATGAAAACACCGTAAGCGAAAGACTTGCCGTTTACGAAAAATCCACAAAACCGTTGATTGATTACTATAAAGCAAGCGGCCATTTTCATGAAATCAATGGCGACCAGCCTATGGAAAAAGTTTATGAAGACATACAGGCTGTCCTGAAAAAGGTTTCTAAATGATTACCATTTATACATCCGGAGAAATAGAGAAGATTGCGGCAGCCGGCAAATTGACGGCAGACACACTTTCTATGCTTCAAAAAGCAGTTGTACCGGGAATCAGCACCGGAGAACTGGATGAAATGGCAGAAAAATTCATTCGTGACAGAGGAGGAATTCCAAGCTGCAAAGGCTATGAGGGATTTCCCGCAACGATTTGTGCCTCTGTAAACGATGTGGTAGTCCACGGGATTCCTTCACCACGGAAGATTTTGAAAAAAGGGGATATTATTTCTCTCGATCTTGTGGTAGAATTAAATGGTTATATGGGTGATTCCTGTATTACGGTTCCCGTCGGACATATTAATAAAAAAAATGCGCAGCTTCTTAAAGTGACAGAAGAGGCGCTTTTTGCCGGAATCAGTCAGGCGGTACCGGGAAATACGGTAGGAGATATCGGCCACGCCGTAGAATCCTATGTAAAACCTTACGGCTATGACGTACTCCGGGATTATGTAGGTCACGGCATTGGCACTGATATGCATGAAGATCCGGAAATTCCTAATTATGGAACGCCAGGGCACGGACCCCGACTGGAAGAAGGTATGGTTATTTGCATTGAGCCTATGGTCACTATGGGTAAAGCAAATACGATTACCCTTCGGGATGGCTGGAGCGTATTGACGGCTGACGGGCTTCCTGCCTGCCACTTTGAACATACACTGGTCATTACCAAAACCGGTCCGAAAATTCTGACATTGCGTGATTAAGACGCATTACTGCTACCACGGGCAGTTTATCAAAAGCCAAAGGAGGCTCGAATGAGCAAGGCAGATGTTATCGAAGTGGAAGGCAAGGTTGTAGAAAAACTTCCCAATGCCATGTTTCGTGTAAAACTGGAAAATGGAGGCCATATCGTATTGGCGACAATTTCCGGCAAAATGCGTATGAATTTCATCCGTATCCTGCCCGGGGATAAAGTAACCGTTGAGCTTACGCCTTACGATCTGGAGCATGGCAGAATTACCTATCGTTACAAATAAGCAAGGAGGAATCTAGATGAAAGTCAGACCGTCCGTCAAAAAGATGTGTGACAAATGCAAAGTTATCAAACGCAAAGGCCGTGTAATGGTTATTTGTGAAAATCCAAAACATAAGCAGAGACAAGGTTAATTAAAAAGGAGGTATAAGAGTAGATGGCACGTATAGCTGGTGTAGACTTACCAAGAGATAAGCGCGTTGAGATCGGCTTAACTTACATTTTTGGAATAGGCCTTACTCTTTCCAAAGAAATTTTGAACAAGACCGGAGTGAATCCGGATGTTCGCGTTAGAGATTTGACGGAAGACGATGTTGCTAAAATCCGTAATGCTCTGGCAGATTACAAAGTAGAAGGTGACCTGCGCAGAGAAGAATCCCTCAACATTAAACGTTTAGTGGAAATCGGTTCTTACAGAGGCCGTCGTCATAGAGACGGACTTCCGACACGCGGACAACGTACAAAGACAAATGCACGTACCCGTAAAGGACCGAAGAAAACGATCGCAGGCAAGAAGACTGCGACAAAGAAATAAGGTTGAAGGAGGGATAAAATGGCTACGGTAAACAGTAAATCAAAAAGAAAAGAAAAGAAACATGTAGAATCCGGTGCAGCTCATATTCGTTCCACGTTCAACAACACGATCGTAACGATTACTGACTCTAACGGAAATACAATCGCTTGGGCATCTGCCGGCGGACTCGGATTTAAAGGCTCTCGTAAGAGTACCCCCTTTGCTGCACAGATGGCAGCAGAACAGGCTGCTAAAGCAGCTATAGACCAGGGCATGCGTTCTGCCGATGTATTTGTAAAAGGACCGGGAGCAGGTCGTGAAGCTGCTATCCGTGCTTTACAGGCAGCAGGCATTGAAGTCAGCAGCATTAAGGACGTAACCCCGATTCCTCATAACGGCTGCCGTCCTCCGAAACGCAGAAGAGTATAATTAAGGAAATATAGACGAACTTTTCATAAAAAGTGAGTCAATACTCCTTTTTCCCTTGCGTAATATATTAGCGCCGATGGCGCAGAAGGAGGATTGGATGAACGAAAATATAAGCTTCACAATAAAAACTGTGAAAATGAGTGAAGACGGACGTACCGGCGTATTCGAATGCAGCCCGCTCGAACGCGGATACGGGATCACCTTGGGAAACAGTTTAAGACGCGTGTTGCTTTCATCTTTAGATGGTGTAGCAATTACATCTATAAAAATTGATGGCGTGCTTCATGAATTTTCTACGATTGACGGCGTCAGAGAAGATGTAACGGACATGATTCTCAATTTAAAGAAAATCCGCTTTATTTCTTATGAAGAAGCAGAATTTCCACTGACTGTCCGTGTCGACATTACTAAAGAAGGTATTCTCCGTGCAGGAGACATTCAAGTCCCGCCGGAGATCGACATACTTAATGGCGATTTGGAACTTTGTACACTGGATGCAAATGCCCATCTCGGAATGGAATTGACCATAGACAAAGGTCACGGATATGTACCGTTCACCAAAAACAAACGGGAAGATGATCCGATTGGAGTGATTCCGATAGATTCCATTTATTCCCCTGTTGTGAAATGCAACTATGAAGTCAGCGATACCCGCGTAGGAAATGAAATGGACTACGACAAGCTGACCTTGGAGTTGGAAACAGACGGTTCTATCAAAGCGAATGATGCGGTTGCCACAGCAGCAACGATTCTTATCAACTGCTTTGAACTGTTCCGTCCGCTGGCGACAGGCCCCATTCCGGATACCAAAAGCATGGAAGGTATGGCAGATAGTGAACAAGATCCGAATGACGAAAAGAAAGACATCGATCTTTCAATTATTCCAATTGAAGAATTGGAACTTTCCGTCCGGGCGTTTAACTGCTTGAAGAGAGCAGATATTAATACGCTCGACCAACTGGTGGAAAAATCGGTAGACGAACTTGGACGCGTACGGAATCTCGGTAAAAAATCGATTGATGAAATTATCGAAAAACTGGCCGCATACAAAGGTCTCGGCATTCATATGAAAGATTAACCTTATACAGGTGATTTAGGAGGAAACACATGGCACGTAGTAGATTGAGAAGAGTCAGCGGTGCACGTAAAGCATTGCTCCGCAGCCTCGTTACATCTCTTTTCCAGTATGGGCGTATTACCACTACTGAAAGCAAAGCAAAAGAACTCCGCCACGTAGCAGACAAGATGATTTCTCTTGCAAAAAGAGGAGATCTTCATGCCCGCCGCCAGGCAGAAGCATTCATCATGGACAAAGCAGTAACCAAAAAGCTGTTTGATGAAATTGCTCCGAAATATACAGAACGTAACGGTGGATACACCCGCGTTCTCAAGCTCGGCTCCCGTCTCGGTGATAATGCACCGGAAGCAATTATTGAGCTTGTTGACTAAGAAATAAAAAACGCTCCTGAATGGGGCGTTTTTTTTATGAAAGAAAAAGCCGTTTTGCAAAAAGATAAGCAAACGGCTTTTTTGTGTATAAATAAAAACAACTCCTTTCGGAGCTGTTTAAAATTGTAAAATCATTTGTTATGAAAATAATTCATCAGGCAGAACTTTATTTTTGCCTTCCTCTATCGTAAAGACAGAAGCCAGTAATTTCTTGGAATAGGGTTCTTTTGTTTTAGTCATATCGCGGATTGTTTCTACGACCTTTCCTTTTTGCATGACAATAATTTTATTGCAGAATAAATTAGCCAGAGCCAAATCATGGCAGATAAAAAGATAAGCTACATTTGTTTTTTTCTGAAGACGGTCCAGTAACTCGATGATTGTTTTTTGTACGGACATATCGAGTGCCGACGTGGCTTCGTCGCAAATGATGATTTCCGGCTCGAGTACAAGAGCACGGGCAATAGCGATTCTCTGGCGCTGCCCGCCGGACATGTTATTGGCATAGCGGCCTGAAAACTCTTCGGGGAGTTCGACCTGACGAAGCATTTCCTTAGCTTTGGCATCCACTTCACCGGACTTAATGAGTCCGAAATTTTTCAGCGGTTCGCAAATAATATCGCGGACACGCATTTTCGGATTGAAAGCTGTGGAAGGGTCCTGAAAAACCATCTGGATATGTTTACGATGCCGGCGCAGTTCCTCACCTTTCAGTGCGGTAATATCTTTTCCGTGGAATAAGATGCGGCCGGATGTAACAGGGTAAAGAAATGTGACCATTTTAGCCACCGTCGATTTTCCGGAACCGGACTCACCGACGATACCGACAGTCTCACCGCTGTGGACAATGATTTCCACATCGTCACAGGCAGTGAGGATTTTTCCGCCGCCTAAATCAAATTTTTTTGTAATGTGGTCGATATGAAGTATTTCTTCTCCGCCGGTCATGCTGTCGCCTCCTTTTTCAGACTCGGAACAGCAGAAAGCAGCATTTTTACATAGTCTGTCTTCGGCCTGTAAATGACATCTTCCGCTTTTCCGTACTCTACAACGAGCCCGTCTTTCATGACGAGGATATTATCTGCCATATAAGCGGCAACACCCATGTTATGGGTCACTATAATAAAGGCGGTATTGAATTTATTACGGAGCTCCATCATTTCTTTTACAATTGTTGCCTGGGTGGTTACGTCCAGTGCCGAGGTCGGTTCGTCCGCCAAAATTAATTTCGGAGTAAATGACATGGCCATAGCAATCCCTACACGCTGGCGCATACCTCCCGATAATTCGTAGGTATAGCTTTTCAGAATCTGCTCGGGATCGGGAAGACGTACCATTTCGAGCATGGAAATCATCCGGTCGTGAGCTTCTTTCTCATCGGTCAGGCCGTGAACGGCAAGAAATTCACGGTATTGTGTACCGATATTACGGATAGGGTTCATCATCGCACCGTTATCCTGGAAAATCATGGATATATCTTTGCCGCAGAGACTTCTGTGCATTTCCTCAGATTGCTCCTCTGTATCCCTGCCGTTGAAAATGACTTGTCCCTCTGCAATATGTCCGCCACCGGGCAGTACATGCTGGATAGCACGGATAACGGTCGTTTTTCCCGAGCCTGATTCGCCGACGATGGCAAGAATCTGTCCGGCATCCAAATTAAAGGATACATGACGGACGACCGGTTCATGACTGCCATAGGCAATTCCTAAATCTTTTACTTCTAAGAGCATATGATATCTCCTTAAAAAACAGAAACGGAAACAGAAATTCACTACAGTCCCGGGACAGAAGAGGGACTGTAATAAATTTCCGTTCCCCTTTCAAGGGGAAGGAAGGCAGGGGCCGCCGTGGAAAAGCGGCTCCTGCAGGATTCATTATTTAGCAGGTGTAATATCCTTAGTTACCCAGTAGTAATCGCAAGGATAAATATTTGCATTTTCCACATTCTTGTTGCTTACCATATTTGTCTGCGGATAGCCGAAAATCAAAGCGGCAGAATCATCCTGAATCAGTTTCTGCATCTTGATGATGATATCTCTGCGCTTAGCAGGATCAAATTCGGAAGCGAGCTGGTCGGAAAGCGCATCGTAGGCAGGGTTGCTGTAGCCCGAGCCGTTCTGCGGATTGCTTCCGTTGATGTTTGTCTTCCAGTATCCGTTCATAAATACTTCCGGATCGCCTGCTGCTTCGGTCAGGATATTGGAAATCAGGAGATCGTATTCTCCGTTGATACCGATGCGGTCAAGAACGTTATAATCGACATTCTTCAGATTAATCTTGATACCCACCTTCTTAGCATCTGCCTGTGTTGCTTCTGCATAGAGCGGAAGTTCGGCACGGCCGGAATAGAAAATGAAGTCAAGTTCCAGATTCTTTCCGTCTTTATCGACAAAGCCGTCACCGTCTGTGTCTACCCAGCCTGCTTCGGCTAAGAGCTTCTTAGCGCTGTCCACATCATACTTGTCGGGATAAGATTTCATTAATTCATCAAATCCGTAATCAAGAGACGGGGGAAGCATAGGACCGCCGGCGGTGAAGGTATCCTTCAAAAGAACCTTCGCATAAGTTTCGCGGTCAAGAGAACGGATCAGAGCCTGGCGGACTTTCTTGTCTTGCAGGAGACGTCCGTTTGCCACATTCATGCGGGCAAGCACATCGCGGATAGAGGAAATGGAGCTGATATTAAATTTCTTCTTATCCTGGAAGAGCGCAAGATCACCGGCAGCGACATTGACAGCGATATCAATCTCACCTTTCTGGAGTGCCATGGCACGGGTATTCGGGTCATCAATTGTATTGACTACAAGATGTTTAAACGGTACTTTTTCATAATAATTCGGGTTTGCATCAAGCTCACATTTTGCCTTGGAGAAAGACTTGACGACATAAGGACCTGTTCCAATCGGTCCCTGCTTAGCAAAGTCCACTTTGCCTTCCGATGCGACGTCGACGATGATGAAGAGCGGATCTCCTAAAATACCCGGCAAAGTAGCGACCGGTTTCTTTGTATAGATTGTTACATTCTGTCCGTCAGCGGTGATGTGATCCAATTCAAACATAGCCGATGCACGTACAGCTTTCTTAAATGTACGCTCGATGGATTGCTTGACAGCTTCGCCTGTAACAGGATTTCCGTTGGAGAATTTTACGTTTTTAATTTTGAATGTCCAGGACATCTTGTCATCCGAAACTTTCCAGCTTTCTGCAAGCCACGGTTCGGCATTCATCTTGTCATCGAAATGAACCAGACATTCGCCGATGCCGTAACGCATAACCTGCCAGCCGAAATAGTTATCTGTCGTTTCAAGACTGTCTGCAAAGTTGGTAATTCCGATAGTCAGCGTGTCTTTCGGACCTTTCGGGGCACTGCTTCCGCCGCAGCCGGCGAAGGAAACAGCCATGAGAGCCGTGGCAGCCAAAATGGCGCCCTTTTTGTAAATAGATTTCATCAGATACATCCTTCCTTTCCCTATAAAAGAAAAACAGAATATAAAGGAAACGTATTTCCTTGTGGTGAAATTAGAAAATCCCACTATATCTCATGCAATATTTTTATTGCAACGAGCACAAATTAATCCTGCCGCGGGTCAAGCACATCCCGGAGAGAATCTCCCCAAAGATTAAAAACAACGACAGTGATAAAAATCGCAAGCCCGGGGAAAAACATAAGCCACGGAGCAGTTTGCAGCTGCTGGCGTCCCTCATTAAGCATAAGTCCCCATTCGGGAGCAGGCGGCTGGCTGCCGAATCCGAGGAAAGAAAGACCGGCAAGTTCCATCATCATAGCGCCGATATCGGCAGCGGCAGTGATAATCATGAGCGGTAAAATATTCGGAAGAATATGAACCCAGAGAATATGGAGAGCAGAACCGCCACTTACGACAGCGGCGTCCACAAAATCCTTTTTCTTGATTTTCAAAACCATACTCCGCGCCAAGCGGGCATACTTAGTCCAAGTCACACAAAGCATGGCAATCATTGCATTGATAAGACTGCCTCCCAAAATACCGGCGATAGCAATGGCAAGAATAACCCCGGGGAAGGAAATCATCATATCCGCAATACGCATAATCACTACATCAACGACACCGCCGAAATAGCCGGCAATAACACCTAACATTGTTCCTACCACAAAAATGACAGCCACAAGGCCGAGTACACTGGTAAGGGAATAGCTGGCTCCGTAGAGAATACGGGACAGCACATCACGACCGCCGAGCTTATCCGTGCCGAAAAGATGAGCCGCCGACGGTGCGGAATTGGCCTCTCTCATAATGGAGTCCAAAGGATCATAAGGCGCAATAAAAGGTGTTAAAACGGTAATGGCAAGTAAAAGAAAGACAAGGATTGAACTCAGGCGGAACGCCTTATTTTCCTTAAACCCCTTAATCAGATTTTCCATGATTATTTACCTGCCTTTCGGAGTCTGGGATCCAGACGGTTATAAGAAATATCGACTATCAGATTGATGAGCATGTACATAAAAGCAATCCATAATACAATGGCCTGCACGGTTTGGAAATCACGGTATGTAATGGCCTGGACGACCGTATATCCCAGTCCCGGCCAGGAGAATACGATTTCCACAACGGCTGCACCGCCGAGAAGAGAACCGAAAGCAAGACCCAGAAGAGTGACGAGAGGAAGAAGTGCATTCGGCAAAACCTCACGCCAAAGGATATGCGACTCTGAAAGTCCTCTTGCACGGGCACCCATGACATAATCCTGGCGCAGCTCCTCTAAAACAGTGGCACGGACCTGACGTGTATACTTTGAAGTCATGACAATTCCCAAAGTCGTCATAGGCAGAATCAGATTTTCTATAGAAACTTCACCGCCGATAATAGGGAAAATATTGAACTTCAGAGCAAACACCCAGAGCAACATAAGCCCCATCCAGAAATTCGGTACGGAAACACCGGCAAAAGTAAGTCCGCGGACCAAATAGTCGGACCAGGTATTTTGCTTCACTGCCGTGTAAATGCCGAGCGGAATGGAAAAAACAAGCATGAATACGGAAGAGGCTAAAGCCAGTATAATCGTAGCGGGAAGCGCATCAAGCAAAGCATCTGCAACGGGCTTTCTCATCATAAAAGAAAAACCGAAATTTCCCTGAAGTACACGTCCCAGCCAGTCAAGATACTGGAAAATAAAAGGCTTATCCAATCCCAGCTCATGACGGAGCGCATCGATTTCCAGTTGGCTTACCGCAATATCTTCATTCCCTGCAATCATCTGGCGGACCGGATCGCCCGGTGCCAGCATAACCAGACAAAACGTGATAAAACTGATTCCCAGCAGGACCAGGACCATTTGCCCCAGTCTCATTAATATTTGTTTATTAGTCACTCTGTGCCTCCCGTGAAAGCAAAATAAAAAAACATGAAATGCAAAAGAGCATATTCATGTTTTTATGGCTTTTCCAAAAGTGTTACGAACCACTGGATTTTCATTTCAGATTCTCCGGATGTCAATTCACATAGGGGTTATAAAACTCACTTAATAATTTAATTATAGCACATGAGATTCGAAAAAAATAAAATTCTCATTTACAATATTTTTATGATAATTTGAGCTTAATTTTATCACAAGGATAAAAGAGAAATTATTTTGCGGAAAAATAAAATCAAGCTTGACAGATAAATATCGATATAGTATAATTCGTGTTAACAAAAGGTTAATACTGATATCCATACAAATTCAGACAGAAAGCATATAATCATGATTAATGAAATTCTACATACTTTTGTTGCCGTTGTGAAACTGGGGAGTTTCAACCGGGCAACGGAGCGCTTATCATTATCCGCTCCGGCGATTATGAAACAAATGAACAGTCTGGAAAAAAGCGTAGGCGTTTCTTTATTTCATAGAAGCAACCGTGGGATCACCCTTACACCGGCGGGCGAGTCTTTTTACAAAGACGCTCTCACAATTCTCCGCCACACAAGAAAAGCGATGGAGAATGCACAAACAGCAGCCGGCCTGGTTCCGGACGTTACAAAACGTTGCGGAGCCGGCAGACATAGAAAAGAACAAGAGGAAGGAGGGATAAAGATGGAACATCCGAAGTTTCCGATTCCGGAAGATGAAGAAGGCAGAAAGCGTTACGAATCTGCGAAAAAGCATGCAGCTTGGGCAAAAGAACAGGGAAAATCAACAGAAGAAATTCATGAGATTTTCAAGAAAGTTATGTCCGGCACAGGCGAAGGTAAATGCCAGAAGAAAAATAAATAAGATTTCATATAAAGAGCTTCTCATAAAGAGAGGCTTTTTATTTTGCGATTTTATTAGGTAAAAAGTATATACCATTATTGACAAATAAGAATATAAATACAATAATGGAAATGATAAGCATATTTTCTGCTTATTGTTTATTCATATATTGCAAAATAAAAGTAATGAAAAAATTCATTTTTCCTGTTTTGCAAAGTTTTTTGTTGTACGTAAGCCTGTGATGACGAAGGCGAAACACGGACAGCCTTGTCAGCGGCTTATGATATAAATTCACCTTTCTGAAAAGAAAGACATGTATTCATACGTTGTATGAGGAGGAAATGGTATGGCAAAGAAAAGTAAAATTTTGTCGTGTGCGGTAGTATTCGCTCTTACCGGATTTTTAGGGGGGGTCAGTGCAGCTGATGTGTATGAGCTGAATCCCGTGGTTGTAACGGCCCAGAGAATTGAAAAACAAGAGTTAGATGTACCGGCATCTACAACGGTTGTTACCGAAAAAGATTTTAAAAATAAAGGATATACAACAGTTTCTGATGTATTGGAACAAACGGTAGGTATCGATGCTTATACCTATTTTCCGGGCGGAAATGATATGGGGAGTTCACAGAGCCGTACTTATATCAGAGGCTTGGATAAGGGAACGTTGGTATTAGTGAACGGTGCTCCCATTAATATCATGAATTATTCATCTACTTCTGGGATTCCCATAGATGCAGTGGAAAAAATTGAAATTATTAAAGGTTCCAATTCGGTACTCTATGGGGCCGAGGCTATGGGCGGTGTTGTTAACATTATAACGAAGAAGGGCGGAGAGCCTAAAACCACATTTAAGCTAACTGGCGGCAATTATGTAAGCGGTTATCAGCTTGGTCAACAAGGTGAAAAATACACTGTTTTTTATGATAAGCAATATATTGATGAGTTAAGAGAAGCAAGCAGAACCTTTCCGGAATCAACGAAAGCAAGAAAAACTGGAAAGAGTCACAAAGACAGCATTTATGGCTCGGTTGAATTTACTAACAACTTGTCTTTAAACTTTTCGCATATGAAGATGAGACAAGATTTATGGAATAATATGCAAGTTGTTAATGGAAAACGTACGGATACCATTGCAGATGGAGCTAAATATGAGTATGAAACAAAGAAAAATAACATTAACTTAATTTATGATGATAAAGATTCCGAATTTAGATCTATATTGGCGTATAACGACAGAGTATCTTCTTCCCGGGGGGTCAACTACAAGAATCAAAAGATTGATAAATATAGTTTTAGTGGAGGCTCGAATTATCGTGTATACGGTATGACGTTTGATAACCAAAAAGCATGGCACTTTAATAAAGGCAGAGACAGTTTGGTAAGTGGTGTTACTTACAAGTATGAACACTATAAAGAGAAGATAAAAAAAGATAATAAAATCGGAAGAAAATCATATAGCCTTTATTCTTCATACAGTCATGAGTTCAATGATGAGTTGACTGGTATTTTTGGAGCACGCGGCGAATTTGTACAAGGTAACGGGTGGGATAAAAAGCAAAATGTATTTTTGCCGCAAATCCAGTTCTTATATAAATTAAATGATTCATGGAGTTTATATACAAATATTGGGAAATCATTTGATATGCCTGCCATTAATTCTAAATATTATTCCGCAAAACTCAAAAATTGGGATGTAAAGCCGCAAAGCGGATGGACTTATGAAATTGGCAGTAAGTATATTCATGGGAAAGATACATTGAAAGTTGCTTTATTCCATATGAGGATTAAAGATAAATTTCAATGGGTCAAAGAAAGTGATCTTCTGCCCGATGGAAATAAAGATATTAACGTCCAAGTTAATGGTGGGGATTTCCGTAATACCGGCATTGAAGCAGAATACCAGCATAGCATAAATGAAAACTGGAAATTCAATATGGGCATATCCGTTTCCAATCCGGAAATAAAAGAAAAGAAGAAAGACGTATGGAAACAGGAATCGGCTAAATTCCAGGGAAATGCGGGAGTGGAATACCATAAAAATAAATTCCGTGCAGGATTGAATTATTTCTTGTTGGCAGATAGAGAACCTGCTTATTATAATAATAAAGGGAAAAAAGCTGGAGATAAATGGGATCATGCCATACCCAATAAATCGCTTTTGAATGCCACATTTATATATGAGCCGAATCACAGGCAAGAAATAGCGTTGAACCTGTATAATCTGTTAGACAGACATAATCCGATTAATAAAAGTGAAAATTGGGATTTACCATTTAACTGGACATTGTCCTATCGGTATTCTTTCTAAAGTTTTGTAAAATAAAAAACGGCTTTTCCGTACGGGAGAGCCGTTTTTTTCTATATGTTGTATCGGAAATTTATTTATTTTTATATTTCTACATTATATTGTATTGACGGTGAAAAAATTTCGTGATACGATAGGGACATAATTTCAGAGGGTATATAGGACTGACGGACTGGTGGAAATGACCACATGGACTATATACCTTGCGTAAGCCGGCCGTCTGGGCAGGGAAACCTACTCAGGCGGCTTTGTGCTTGTCGTTTCCCTTCATTCGGAAACGGGGGATATTATGAAGAAAAACCGGTGGCTTATGGCTTTGGCAGCAGTAGGGATTCACTTATGCATAGGAAGCGTTTATGCCTGGAGTGTCTTGGCAAAACCTGTCATGGAAGAAATGGGTCTGTCTCTTTCAGGGGTGACATGGGCTTTTTCAATTGCGATTTTATTTTTAGGTATGTCTGCCGGATTTTTGGGCGGTTTTGTAGAGAGGATAGGTCCGAAATATTCAGGTTATATTTCTGCCTGCTTTTTCGGGACAGGCATGATAGGAACGGCACTTGCTGTTTCATTGAAATCGCCCTTTTTGCTGTATTTGTTTTACGGTTGTCTGGGCGGTATCGGTCTGGGGACCGGTTATATTACGCCTGTCTCTGTTCTGGTGAAATGGTTTCCTGAACACCGAGGTTTTGCGACAGGACTTGCTATCATGGGATTCGGCTTCTCTGCTCTTATTGCGGGGCCGGCTATGCAGTACCTGACTTCTACGGTGGGACTGGTTTCTAATTTCTTAATTTTGGGCATTATTTATTTTGCAGTCATCGTTCTTTCTGCTTCTTACCTGAGACCACCCCAAAAAGGAGAAGTGACTCCAACGTTGGAGGAAGTGCTGGAAAAACAGATGGCTCTGAAAAAATCGTCCCCGCATAAAAAACAGTCATTTACGAGAAAAGAGGCGATGCACAGCTGGAGATGGTATGCTCTCTGGTGGATTTTCTTTACGAATATTACCTGCGGCATCGGACTTCTCGCGCTGGTATCCCCGATGGCCCAAGAGGTCATTCATATGACACCGGCAGAAGCGGCATCATTTGTCGGTATTATCGGAGTCGTCAACGGGGCAGGCCGTATCATATGGTCGACGGTGTCTGACTGGATCGGGCGGGGATTTACATACATCATGTTTTTTGCTATGGAAATATTTGCGTTTTACCGCTTGTCCGTCACAGGAGAAAAGCTGTTTTTTGAAATCATTGTTCTTCTGGTTATCAGTTGCTATGGTGGCGGATTTTCCTGCATGCCTGCTTATCTGTCCGACATCTTCGGTGTGCGCCATCTGGCAGCAATTCACGGGACTATTCTCACCGCATGGGGTATTGCCGGTATAGCGGGACCCTTGGTTTTGGCAGTGATGAAAGAAATGACCGGCGGCTATGAACTGACCCTTGATTTATTTGCAGGAATGATGGTTTTGGCTTTTGTAATAGCAACCGTTCTTTATGTATCGAACCGGAAAGGCGTTTAAATATTTTTTATAAAAGATATTAACTGCATGTCGTTATCCCTGGCAAAATGCCAAACAAAAAGCATCAAATCTGAAAAGACGGATTTGATGCTTTTTGTGTATCTATTTCCTGTTTGACATCATGAGGTGTTATTTCTTTTCTTGGAATTCCCGGTCCAGTTCTGCCAAGTATTCGACGGAGCAGTCGCTCTTTACGTAGGATTCTTCTACGGCGGGAAAGCTGCCGTCCTGCACGGCCGTCTGATAGCTGCTGTAGGCGTCAATCATGGCCTGTCCGATTTCTCCGAAACGGCGGACGAATTTGGGATTGAAGTCCATATTCATTCCCAAGAGGTCCTGGCTGACGAGGACCTGACCGTCACAGTCTTTTCCTGCACCGATTCCGATGGTCACCATTTCCGTATGTTTTGTGATTAATCCGGCAAGTTTGGGAGGAACGCATTCGAGTACGCACATGAAGGCACCGGCTTTTTGTACGGCCCGGGCATCTTCAAGAATCTGCCGTGCTTTTTCTTCGCCTTTTCCCTGCACTTTGAATCCGCCGAAGGCATTCCATGACTGGGGTGTCATTCCTATATGGGCGCAAACGGGGATACCTGCTGCGGTGATGGCACGGATTTGTTCCGTAACGGAAGCACCGCCTTCCAGTTTCACTGCGTTGGCACCGGTTTCTTTGATGAGCCGGCCGGCGTTTTCTGTTGCCTGTGCCACTGATACCTGATAGCTCATGAAGGGCATGTCCATGATGATAAAGGGATTTTTAGCACCGCGGACAACGCTGCGGCCGTAGACAATCATCTCGTCCACGGTAACGGGAAGCGTATCCGGGTATCCCTGCATGGTCATACCGAGGCTGTCGCCTACCAGAATGGTGTGGATACCTGCCGCATCAACAAGTTTTGCCATGCTGTAGTCGTAGCAGGTGACTTGTGTGATTTTTTCACCGTTTTGTTTCATTTCCAATAATTTGGGAACTGTCATTCTCATGTCCGAATCCTCCTTTGGTAGTTGTGCAAAAGATCTTCCAATGCACGATAATCTCTGTCGGGGTGTTTTTTCTTCGCCATTTCTGCCAGCTTAAGGGTGAGGCTGATATAGCCGGATTTTTCCTCATCGCTCTGTAAATTGTCCAGATGTTTTTTTACCGTGGACGTATCGCACCGTTCCGCCGCTCCCGTAAGAGCTGCTACGGGTCCGTCTTTGATGATGTGGCTGAGATTGCTTTTCATCAGCGGTGCGAGAGCTTGAATGGCATTTTTTTCCGAAAAACCGCAAGACTCTAAGAGCTCTACGCTTTCTTGGGCAAGGGCACACATCAAATTGCTGGCAATGGCACAGGCTGCATGATAGCGTACCTTGTCATTGCCGGTGATAATGTGGGTCTTTACGCCTAAAAGGGTGAGCCTGTTTTTCCATTCGGAAAGATGCGGCCCGTCACCTTCAAGGCAAAAAAAAGCATCCCCCAATTCCTGCCAGCTTTTTTTCTTACTGCTGACCGGAAAGAGCGGATGAATCGAATATCCGTAGGCGCCGTACTCCTGAATCTGCGGGAACGCTTCCCCGGCAGATAAAGCACCGGAGGTATGACAGATTTGTTTGCCTGAAATGCTGCAAGTTCTCAGTTTTTCATAGATTGAAGTGATTTCCCCGTCCGGAACCGTCAAAAAAAGCGCATCACTTTCTTTTAGAATGGTTGCTAAAGATTCATAGCTTTTTGTGTTTGTGAATGCGGCAGCTTCCACAGCGGACTCTCGATGCCTGCTAAAATAGCCGGTCACCGTAATCCCCTCTGCGGTAAAAAATTTACCGAGAGAGAAGCCAACTTTTCCTGCTCCGATAAAACCAATTTTCATAGTATCACCTGACTTTCGTAAAAATACGTCCCAGGTGATGCGGCTTTCCATCTTTTCCCGGATGTAACGGGGGCATTTCATGCACAGTCGGTATAATTAACGTCACTACGAAATATTATCCGCTCATGCGAATCATAGCATAGAAGTTATAGCGGGTCAATCGTGGGATTCCTTGAAATGTAAAATTTTATCAGGCATGGAAGATATTTTGGATAAGCTAAAAGTCTGCTTTACAGAGTTCTGTAGAAGAAGCAGACTTTTTTTGACAGAGATTCAATTTTTTATACGCCGTATGAAAAGAAAGTACTTTCCGTATTTCTTTTTGTTACGCTTGGGCTTCCTGCAATTTTTCTGCATAAAGTTTCATATTGCTTGTCAAATCAGGGCCTTCGGTCTGCAAAGCACCGCCGACGAGGAAAATAGTCTCCGGACCGTATATTTCATACATGCGCCGGAAAAGTTGCCACCTCATGCCGCCGCTCGGTACAGGGAAGATGGGTTTAAGGTCGGCCATTCTTGTTTCCGTGCCGTTGCAGATATTTTGACAAACCTCCTGTGAAAAGGGGAAACGGCCGCCGAAACTGGTAAATATGACGGCGTCGGCCCCGGCAAGGCGGCTGATTTGTCCGTAGTAGCAGAAAGGAGAAATTCCGCAGTCATCTTTGAGAACGAGGGAACCGGAAAAACAGGGGTGGAGGTAGATGGGCAGGCCGAATTCAGGGTCTTTTGAAAGTTCACGGATCATGGAAAATCCCAGAAGTCCGGGAGCCGCCATGATTCCGCCTGCACCCAGCTCTTTTGCTTTGAAAGCTCTTTCCAAAAATTGGAGACCGTCGGCGGTGCAGTTGGCAATGTACTGTGATTTCCCGCCTGTTTTTGCATTGGCCGATTCTGCGGCATCGACACAAGCTTTCACTCTTTCTTCAAAAGGAGCCGGTTTCTGGTTCAAAAGGCTGTGATCGTCTTTGATGAGAGGGCAGCCGCCGAGGGCGAGTTCATAGACCATACGGGCAAAATCTGCGGTCGGTGTTCCGAGCGGTTTGATGGCGGACATGAGAACCGGTCCGCTTTCCACGCCGCAAAGTTCACGGATACCGGTGCGGCCGAAACGGGGGCCGGGATAGTCGTTATACATTACGTCAGGAAGTTCAAATGACATGAGGCGGATACCGGGCTGGAGACTCGTATTTCCGAAAAACATATTTAAAAGTTCGGTAAATTCCGATTCCACGGCTTGGGGGTCATAGGAAATCGTAGCGTCATAAGTGCCGGGCGCACCTTTTTTTATATCTTCGATTTGACCGACCAGTGTATCGCCGATCCATGTATTTTCCACGAGTTCATAAGGACATTCCACCGTTTGTTCTACAGCGATACCGAAAGCGGTTTTCTTCGCTTCTTCATAGCTTCCGGCGGTGATGCGGTAGGTGGCGGTGAAGCGGGAATAGTGCTTCAAATCATTGCTCAGTTCGTTAAATAATTCACTTTCAAAAAAGGATTGGGACATATATAACCTGCTTTCTCTTCAGGAAAAAAGAATTTATTTATTTTTACGGTCGTTTGTATCATTGGAAATCCAATAAAGCGGTCTGTTCTTGGATTCTTCGTAAATGCGTCCGATGTATTCTCCGATAATGCCGAGACCCACCAAATTGGCAGATCCGAAAAAAGCAATCAGTATCGTCATGGTTGCCCAGCCGGGGACGGTATTTCCCACCAAATAGGAATAGAGAACGTGAAGAATAAGGAGAATACCGATAAAGCCTGAAACGGCGCCTGCATAAAAAGCGGCTCTCAAAGGAGTCGTGGAATTGGTGAGAATTCCGTCCATGGCAAAGTGGAGCATTTTGTTCATGGAAAATTTTGAGACGCCGGCGTGACGTGCCGGAGCTTCAAATTTTATGGTTGTCTGTTTAAATCCGAGGCCTCCTACAATACCGCGGATAAAGCGGGCGTGTTCTCTGAAACGGAGAAAAACGTCCAGCGATTTCCTGTTCATCAGGCGGAAATCCGAGCCGCCGGGTGTGACCGGTGTTTTTGATATGGAATTGATGACTTTATAGTAACCGGCAGAGGTGATTTTTTTGATGAATCCCGAATCTTCCGTGGACGTGCGGATTGTTTGGACAATATCATAGCCGTCTTTCCATTTTTCCAGAAGGAGAGGAATCAGTTCCGGCGGGTGCTGCATATCGCCGTCCATGGTGATGACTGCATCGCCGCGGGCAAAGTCCATACCGCAGGTGATAGCCGTCTGGTGTCCGAAATTTCTGGCAAAGGTGATAGCCCGCACATGGGAATCTTTTTCAGCCAGTTCACGGATAAGTTCATCCGTCCTGTCTTTTGAGCCGTCATTGACATAAATCAGTTCATAGTCCATACCGGTCGTTTCCATGACCTTTGTAATTTCCTCATGAAAAAAAACGACATTGTCTTCTTCATTGTAGACCGGGGTGACGATAGAAATCATAGTAAGCTCCTTTAAAATATTCTTAGCGTTTTTATTATATCACGACTCATCTTGTTTATAGGCAAAGAAAACGACGGGTCATTTGTTTTTATAAGTAGTATTTATAAAAATAAAATACGGTCTTTCCCAAAGAGGAAGAACCGTATTTTATGTATTTTGAAGAAACGGAAACCCGGTTACAGTGCATCGGAATGCGGTGCGTTATGTTCGGTTGGTTTCTGCTCTTCCTGCGTCGGATTGGCAGTTTTGTTTTCTTCGGCTTTATCCGGCGCAGTGGCATCTGAAAATGGATTTTTTTCTTTATGGGCATTTGCAGGATGAGATATTTCTCGGTCCTGCTTTTTCAAATCTCTTTTTTTATGATCCTTATCGTGATCTTTGTCGTGGAAATAAACGGAAATACTGTCCCTGTTCGTTTCAAGCCAACGGTGGTGGGCAGAAATATCGTTGATTAAGAAAGAACCGGAAGCGATGAGAAGGGAAAAAAGAGACAATATCATACAGATAATGATTTTTTTCATAATGATTCACCGCCTTTCCGGGCAGAAAAGAAACCGGCTTTGTTTCTGTACGCATTTTTTCCCAGCAAGCCTGTGAAATAAATAGAAAGAGCGGTAAAAATTCCTGTACCGGCAAGACCGCAAAGGGTCACTATGTGGAGGCCGGGAAGGGGTGTCGTTCCGGGAATCGGCGTGAAATGAACGGAGAGGAGATAAACAATAAGGGCAGTGAGTCCGAAAATCACGATGGAAATCAATAAACAGGCCCAATAAAAAGTTTTCACCAGTACAGAAGCGGTAGCACCGGCAGCTTCGGGAAGACGGGGACTGATTTCATTCCATGCCTCTGTTGCTTTCTTTTGTGTCTTGTCTGCCAGAATTTCCGCCCGGTCCGACAGTCTTTCCATATGGCCCTTTTCGTTTACCACGCCCTCTGTCCGGTAGGAGAGGTAAATGTCTTCGGGCCGTCCCAATTCCTTTGTGATTTCTTCTTCCGTCATTCCCCTTTCTTTTGCATCTGCAAAATGGGAACGGTAGTCATTCAGTATTTCTTCCACATCTTCGGTTTTGACATTCCGGAAATAATACCGGAGAAGATCCAAAAATTCTTTTTCACTCATAAGTAGTTCCTCCTTCAGTAAGAAGTGTATCGACAGCTTTTGTAAAGGCCGACCATTCCCGCACAGATTCATCGTATTCGGTATGGCCTGCTTCGGTGATGCGGTAATATTTCCGTGGCGGTCCGTTGTGGGATTCTGCCAGATACGTATCGACAAGACCGTCTTTTTTGAAACGGTTCAAGAGCGGATAAATCGTGCCTTCCGACATTTCAATGTATTTGGAAATTTCGGATACCAGTTCGTAACCGTAAAAGTCTTTTTTCCTGAGCATGGACAGAACTATAATTTCCATGACTCCTTTTTTCAGTTGAACATTCATCGTTCTTCCTTTCTCTTATTTCAAACTCATCTCCGGGATACAAATAATATATCACAAGGTACTTTGTATTGCAAGGTACTAAATTATACAAATATGGAGAAAATTTTCGGAGAAAGTAAGGGAGAAAAGAGGATTCTCTTTGTCGTCAGTCCTTCACTGATTAAGAACGGAATCGGTCTTTTCTTATTATGGTATACTATATAAAATTAAAAGTAAGGATACAGGAGGAACTATGAAAATAGGAAAACTACTCGGTCTTATTTTGGCAGTCTTCTTTTTTTCCATGATACAGGTGCAGGCTGAAACGTGGACGGCCGGTCCTGCGCTGATTCCCGGAGAAAAAAGTAAATTCTATGAGAGCACGGAGCTTCGTTTCCGGACGAGCGTGGCGAAAATTCCCGTTTATAAAGGGAAGAATACGGTTTTTCAGGAACGGTTTAATGAAAAAATGAGAAAGGAAGGAAACCATTACCTTCTAGCACTTCATGGAGGAAAGATAAAAAGAGACGTGGCAGGTTGGCTTCACTGGCAAGAGGGGAGCCACGGAAAATGGAACAGCATTATTCTGGTGGAGTCGGTTATGTATGAAGGGGCGGCTCACCCGATTAATTACGTCAAAGGAATTACCCTTGACGATACGGGAAGAGAGATAACTTTGGAAGAATTGCAGAAACGGATGCCCCGTCTGACTGCCGAAAAACTGCGGGAAGAAACGGAGAAACAGTGCAGGAAAAAGGGAATTATTTTATTTGATAATTACAAAATCACAGAATTTCCCGGGGAATTTTACATAGGAACGAATCATCATTTGTATTTTATTTTCCAGCAATATGATATCGGTCCTTATGCGGCAGGATGGATTATGATTGATATGGGGAAAGCGGCATAAAATAAGGTAAAACGGAGATATTGATTGTCAGTGAAAGAGAGATATGATAAAATTGAATTGCAGTCAATAAAATAAAAATCAGATTTTATTTCCCGTAATATATGGAACTCATCAGTGAAACGGAGGCGTTTTTTATGAAAAAATTAGCAGTGGCTTTAGCGGCAGGTCTTATTGTTTGCTCGTGCATGACGGCACAGGCGGAGGATTCCCGCCGGAGCATTACAACGACAGGAAACGGAGTGGTCATCGCCCAAAATAACAGAGCGGTCATGTATTTGGCGGTAGAAACTATGTCTTCCGATGCCAAGCAGGCGGCCCAGGACAATGCAAACATCATGACAAAAGTGAAACACGCGGTCATCGGTGCAGGAGCGGCTCCTGATAAAATCGAAACAGACAACTACACCATGTATCCTGTTTATGAATATGACAAGGGAAAAGTAAAGTCCAGAAAATATGAGGTAAATAACCGCATGAAGGTGGTTGTAGAGGATCTGACCAAAGCAGGAACTGTAATGGACGCTGCGATTTCTGCAGGGGCGAACCGCATTGAGAATATCATGTTTACCGTCAGAAATCCGGGAAAATACAAAGACGATGCCTTGAGAGAAGCGGCTCAGGACGCAAGAAGAAAGGCAGATATCATTGCCGCCTCTTTAGGAAAAACGGTAACAAATATCATTTCCGTGACGGATAACAGTGTGCGTGTAAGTCCCCGCAACTACATGATGAATGCAAGAATGGCCGGAGGAAACGACATGGCAGAAAGTGCGGCAACGCCAATGGAAGGCGGAGATGCCAAAGTGGAAAGCTTTGTAACCGTTGTTTTTGAAATCGTTTAAAAAGAAAGGGGATATAATCCCCTTTTTTCATTGACAGATTTTTTTAGGGCAGGTCATCAAAATACAAAAAGAAATGTTTTTGTAAAAAATTTGTTTCAAAATTTGTATCTGTTTTGATTTTCTAAGGGAGGGAAATTATGAAACAAGAAGTGGCAGACCGTGTAAGAGCGATGATTAAGGAAGAAAGTTGCTGCAAAGAGCTTAAAGCAGCAGGGCAAGCGTGGTTGGACTCGTTAGGAACGGATTGTGAAAAAGAAACGGGTAAGAAACTGGTGGCGGAACTGGAAGCCGATTTGATGCCGGTTGACCGGTTTATCGGTTTTCTTTCTACTGAGGCAGGTGTGAAGATGTTCGGACGGGAAACGGCGGAAACGTACCTGGCTCATGCAAAAGAAATCAAGGCAAAGGGTGAAAAATGGTGTGATTGCCCTGCCTGTACGGCTGCCAAATGGATTTTGGAACATAAAGAGTCCATACTTTAGTCAAAAATGTAAAAAATAAAAGGACCCTCTCCTCAATTGTAAGGAAAGAGTCCTTTTTATTTGCAAGTCAGCGGATAATTAAAATATCTTCCAGTTTTCTTTTCGGTACGTAATACTGCTTTTCTTCATCCAGATAATAGCGGACATCACCGCTTTCCGGCATATCGACGACTGTGCTGGTGTGATCGGGATAACCGAGAGCAATGGCAATTTTGGGAATCCATATTTCGGGAATGTCCAGGAATTTCCTGATTTGTGCAAATTGTACATGTCCCATAATGCAACTGCCGATTCCCCTCGAATAAGCATCAAGCGTAATATTTCTTGCGGCGATACCTGTATCGATATCCGCCCAAGGATTCTTTACGCCTTCCTGATAGACGATGATGAATGCGACCGGCTGTTCTCCTTTTTTCGGTTCGCCCAGCTCCGGCGGGAGTGCTCCGGCAAAGTGGAAATACGGCTGAATCAAACGGACCAGCTCCGGATTTTTGACAAGAACATACCGCAGAATCTGTCCGTTCATGGCACTGCTTACAATCCGCACGTTCTCCATGATTTCCTGTAAATCTTTTTCGGGAATGGGCGTCTGTTTAAACCGGCGGTACGTACGGCAGCCGTTGCAAAGCGATGAGAAATCCATGAAAACCTCCTTATTTAACGGCAATCACTTCAATTTCGCAAAGAGCGCCTGCAGGAAGTGCCGTTACAGCGACACAACTTCTGGCAGGCTTTGAAATGAAGTGCTGTGCATAAACTTCATTGAAAAGAGAAAAATTGTCCATATCTGTTAAAAAGCAGGTTGTTTTGATTACGTTTTCCATGGAGAGCCCCGCCTTTTTTAAAACGGCTTCGATATTCCGGCAAACCTGTTCGGCCTGTTCTTTCAAATCAGAAGAAATGAGAGTTCCTTTTTCGGGAACAATTCCGATTTGGCCGGATAAAAATACAAATCCGCCGGTCCGTACGGCTTGTGAATAGGGACCGATAGCAGCCGGTGCATGTTTGGTGTGAATCGTTTTCATGGGAAATCCTCCTCTGTAATATACTGTTGTTTATACTATACCGCAAAAGCAGAGGGATTTATAGAGTACATTTCCTGTCGGTCTGATATTTTGGGAAATGATATTCTGCGAAGTCAAAAAGTGATACACTGTAATGAATACCATCGTACTGTGCTGTCGTATGAAACTTTACGTCCGCACAATGGCGGGTAAAAATGAAGCAACAAATGCTTTTTAGATTTCAGGAGAGTTATGGAAAATATATTTCACATGTGGTGGCCTGTTCTTTGCATTGTGTTTTCTGATGTAATTTACCAGATTTGTGCAAAGAAGATGTCAACCCATACAGACCCTTTGGCGGCGTTGGGGATTACCTATTTGGTGAGTGCCGGAGTATGTGTTCTGCTGTATACACTTTCGGGGGGAGATCATTTACTTACCGAGCTCGGTCATGTACCTTGGCCTGCTGTGGGTATCGGTTTATCGGTGACCGGTCTTGAAGTGGGCTGTGTTTCCATGTATAAGGCCGGTTGGGCAATGAATATCGGATTTATTTTTTATACCGCCGTGATTGTCCTCGCACTTTTAGCCGTAGGATTTTTCTTTTATGGAGAAACGCTTACTTTCCTGTCTTTCCTTGGAATTCTTACAGCATCGGCAGGTATGTTTTTGATTGTGAAGGGGTAGGTATGAAATTTTCATTTTGGTGGCCCGTGGTGCTGGTGGTCGTATCGGGTGTGGGATACCAGGTGTGTGCCAAAGAGATTTCGGGCGGCATGCATCCTTTGGCAGCGTTGGTCTTGACCTATCTGGTGGCATCGGCAGCCTCTTTTCTGATTTATGCAGGTACGGGAAAAAGAGGACGGCGGTGGAAGGAAATCACAGCGTTTAATCCGGCGGCACTGATTCTGGGTGTATCTATTGCATTTATCGAAATCGGAACAATTTACATGTACAAAGCAGGATGGACAATGAATATTTCTTTTATTGTCACGAATGCATTAATTACGCTGTGCCTGATTTTGACGGGAGCCGTACTGTATAAAGAACAACTTTCAAAGCGGCAGGCCTTGGGAATCGTGATTTCTTTTATAGGAATATGTCTGATTATTTGGTAAATGACAGAAGTTATAAATAAAAAAACGACGGTGCGAAACCGTCATTTTTTATTTTGTTATAATAATCCGATGTCGTCGTAAGCGGGTTTTACCAGCCATGTCCCGTCGGGACGGATAACGCCCCACTTTTTGCCTTTTTTAGCAGGTGCAAGGCCGTGTCTGAATTGTCCTGCCCGTGTCAGCGGATCTTTTGTGTCTTCATAGAGAATATGTCCGTCTTCATCAATGATTCCGTAATAGGTTCCTTTTTTGTACATCCATGTCACAGATTCATCGTTGAAAGGCATAAGGTCAACGCCGGCAGGAAGGGCAGTGATAATTCTGCCGTTTTCTATATCAAAGAGATATTGCTGTTTTCCTTTTTCCACAACGGCTCTGCCGTGACCTAAAAGGGTGATTTCATCATGGTAAAAGCCCATGAGCTGTGCCCCTGTTTTCAAATCAAAGAGCCCTTCTTTATCGAGTCCGTCATCTTCCAATACGGCATAGCCGTTTTCCGTATCGACATCTTCTATGTCATACCGGCCGGGAGCAATGATGACTTTTCCTTTTGGGGAAATAAAAGAAGTGAGGCCACCGTTTTTCACAAAAGCACCGTAGGGCGTCATCGGATAGACGAGATCGTTCTTGCTGTTAATTATAATTTCCCCGTTCCGGTCGATAAATCCTCTTTTGATACCGTGGTACACGGTGCTGTAAGCTCCGTATTCATCAATTTTCTTTGAGTTGACCGAATTGGCGGCAACGATTCCCAAGAAAGTGCTGCCCTTGAAACGGTTTACATTTCTTCTGTATTCGGCAACGCCGTATTGAAAGGGCCTGATATCTTCAAAAGGTGTCGTAAATAAAACTCTTCCGTTTTCATCAATGCCCGCATTTTCACCGTTTGTTGTTTTTACTACGGCAATGCCTTCGCTGAAAGGTGCAAGTACATCTTTATAGCGGGGCGAGATTAAAACAGAGCCGTCGCTGTTTTTAAATCCGTACAGTCCTTTTTCTTTGTACCAAAGCGGATTCCCGTCGGAAGAGGGGGGCAGGGCAGAATTTCCCTGCTTGTCGATGAACTGTAATTCTCTTTTCTTGTTTCCCGCTTTAAAAATACCGTTCCGATTGGGAATGAGAATTTTATAGGAAGGGGACAAGGTAACCGTACCGTCTTTTCCGATAATGCCCCAGTTTTTACCGCTTTTTACCATAGCCAGAACGCCGTTTTCGTAAAATCCCAAGTCTTTCTTTTTTACGGGACCGTCATAAGACGCGAGCTTGGGAGCCCGGCGATCGTCATCAATGAAAGGAAAGCCTTCCATGGAAGGAAATATAAGAATGCTTATGTCGGGGCCCGAAACAGTTACACCTTTCGATGTGTCCGAGGTCCGCTCTTCCCGGTGCCATGTGGTCACAGATTTCGTTTCTTTGTACTCGCTTCTCTGTATGCGGGTAGCCGTGGTTACTCCTTTTTCTGCATGAACCGTCGTCATGACAGATGCAGAAGAAACGAGCAAGGCAGAAAGAATTGCAGCTTGCCATTTTTTGATCATAGGTACCTCCGTTTTAAATATATTATTACATGAGCAGATTCAGTATAACAGGGCGGCCGAAAAAGAGGAAGTGAGTTTAAAGCATACTATCTATTTTTTTCGATATTAAAATTGGCATAAATTATGCAAAGAATGAATTGTAAACGTTGAATTTATAGAAAGGTTGTTATAAAATTTATTATGTAAACCGTAATTTAAATAATAATAAACAATGGGAGGTTATGAAAATGGAAAGGGAAGAAAAATTAGTAAATACGCAAGGAAAGACCAGAGAGCTGGTTCTGTTTTCGCTGTTTACCGCATTGACGGCTATCGGTGCTTTTATCCGTGTACCTGTGCCGCTGTGTCCGTTTACGCTGCAACTTTTATTTACCACTTTGGCGGGACTGATACTGGGGAGTAAAAAAGGTGCCGCTTCCGTAGCGGTTTATGTCGCTTTGGGCTTGACCGGTGTGCCTGTATTTACCCAGGGAGGCGGACCGGGGTATATTTTCCAGCCGACGTTCGGCTATCTTTTGGGATTTATTGCCGGAGCGTGGTTGACGGGAAAAATTTGTGAAACTGCAGAAGTAAAATCTTTCGGCCGTGTTCTTTTTGCCAACCTGGCAGGACTTATGGTGGTCTATCTTTGCGGCATGATTTACGTTTATTTCATTAACAATTTTTATTTAAACACACCTATCGGTCTTTGGCCGCTTGTCTTATATTGTTTCCTCCTGGCCGTACCGGGAGATTTGGTTCTTTGCATAGTAGCAGCGATTCTGGCACGGAAATTATTCCGTATACGCCTTTAATTTTGAGAAAGAAGGATAGTTATGGGAAAGGGATTATTTATTACAGGGACGGATACAGATGTAGGGAAAACGTATGTCACGGCATTGCTGGTGAAAACGCTCCGGAAGGCAGGATTTGATGTAGGCTACTATAAAGCGGCCATCAGCGGAGCGCCGACGGTTGCGGAAAGTGACGCCGGCTTTGTCAATCGTTTTGCCGGAATTAATGAACCGGAGGATATGATACTTTCTTATTTATATCAAAATGCAGTTTCTCCTCATCTGGCAGCGCGGATAGAAGGAAATCCCGTGGAAAAAGAAGTGATTCTGAAAGCCTGGGAGCGTGTCACGAAAGCTTACCCCTATGTCACGATGGAAGGAAGCGGCGGTATCATGTGTCCGATCAGGCATGATGAAAAGGCAGTGTACTATCTGGAAGATATCATTCAGTGGCTGCATTTGCCGGTACTTGTGGTTGCCAATGCGGGACTCGGAACAATCAATCATGTGGTGACGACCTGTGAGTACATCAAAAACAGGCATATTCCCGTCAAAGGAATTCTTCTGAATCATTGGAAAGGCGGCATTATGGAAGAGGATAATGTCAAAATGATAGAAGAAATCACAGGTGTGAAAGTGCTTGCAAAAATCCGTGACGGTGATTCTCTTTTGGATATCGACGCCGAAAAAATCATTTCACTCTATGAATAAAAAGAGAGGAAAGAGAGAGCAAGGCGTATAAAGGGAGTATAAAGGAGATACAAATGGGAGAAACAATCAATTGGGAGTCGGAAGATAAAAAATATATATGGCACCCTGCCATGCAAATGAAAGATAATGAAGTATTTCCGCCTGTCGTCATTGACCATGGGAAAGGGGTCTATTTGTATGGGACGGACGGAAAAGAATATTTGGATATTATTTCCTCCTGGTGGTGCAATCTGCTTGGGCATTGCAATCCGGAAATTAATGAAGCACTGAAAAAACAAGTGGATGAACTGGAACATGTCATTTTTACCAATTTTTCCCATAAACCGGCCATCGAACTTGCCCGGGAACTGGGAAAATTATTGCCCCCGGGACTTACAAAATTCACGTTTCATGACAACGGTTCCTCTGCCGTGGAAGCGGCCATGAAAATGGCGTTTCAGTATCATTATCAGACGGGACATAAAGAAAGGACAAGATTTATGTGCCTTCCCGAGTCCTACCATGGAGAAACCATCGGCGCGCTTTCCGTAGGCTCTATGGATTTATATGCCAAAATTTTTCACCCTATGCTGATGGATAATATCCACTTTGACGGACTCGATTGCTATCGCTGTCCTTATCACAAAACAAGAGAAACTTGCGACGTCGATTGCTTTGAAAGTGCGGAAGAAGCCTTTGAAAAATACGGAAAAGAAACAGTGGCGGTCATTGTAGAGCCTGTACTCCAAGGGGCGGCGGGGATGCGGATATATCCGGCGGAATATTTGCGGAAACTCCGCGAGCTTTGCAATCGCTACGGCGTGCTGATGATTGACGATGAAATCGCGGCAGGATTCGGGCGGACAGGAAAATTATTTGCTATCGAGCATGCAGGGATTAGCCCCGATATTCTCTGTACCTCTAAAGGACTTACCGGGGGTTATATGCCGATGTCGCTTACGGTGACGACGGATACGATTTATAAAGCTTTTTACGATGACTTCGGAACGCACAAAGCCTTCGTCCACAGCCATACCTATGCGGGAAATCCGATGGCCTGTGCCGTAGCACTGACAGTACTTAAAATTTTAAAACGGGACCATGTTTTAGAAAAAGTCAATGAAAACGGTCGTTATCTCCATGAAGAACTGATGAAAGCTTTGGGAAATCATAAACATGTAGGAGAAATCAGGCATATCGGACTTATCAATGCGATAGAGCTTGTAGAAGATAAAAAAACAAAAAAAGCCTTCCCCTCGGAAAAGAGAGCAGGCTGGCATATTTTCCGCAAAGCTATGGACGCGGGACTCGTACTCCGTCCCATGGGAGACGTTATTTATTTCAATCCGCCCCTGACCATTGAACGAAAGGATTTGGATAAGGCGGTCAAACTTTGCAAGGAAGCGGTGGTCAGTGTACTGGGAGAATAAAAGATTTACAGTCGATAAAAAACAGAATGGAATAGGTGAATAAGAGCCGGATAACGAGCTGACATTGATTACAATCGGTGTCAGCTTTATAATTACATGTAAGAATGCAGAGAGAAAATGGAAAGAAATTAATCGCGCATTTGCCGCTCTATTTTTCATGGCTTAGAAATTTGGCAAGGACACAACTGACATCTCTTGAAAAATTAAATCCCAGGGGCGAAACGGTTAGAGAATACATTCGGAAAGCGGTCTGAAATATTTTATAGGAGGCATTTTTGAGAACATATCAAAATAAAGAGGAACTGAAAGCGGAGATTGCCAAAAGTTTTGAAAAATATATTTCGGAATTTGACGGCATTCCGGAAGAGTTGAAAGATAAGAGGATTGAGGGAGCAGACCGGACTCCGGCGGAAAATCTTGCTTACCAGGTCGGCTGGACAACGCTTGTTCTTAAATGGGAAGAGGACGAGAAAAATGGACTTCCGGTACATACTCCGTCGGATACATTCAAATGGAATCAGCTGGGCGGGTTATATCAGTGGTTTACAGATACCTATGCGCATTTATCACTCAAAGAGCTGCAAGACAGATTAAGAGAAAATATACAGGCGATTTATGCCATGATTGACTCCCTAAGTGAAGAAGAATTATTTAAACCCCATATGAGAAAATGGGCCGATGAATCGACAAAGACAGCGGTTTGGGAGGTGTACAAGTTTATCCATGTGAATACCGTTGCCCCGTTCGGCACGTTTCGAACAAAAATCAGAAAATGGAAAAAGGCAGTCCTGTAAATCCCCGTTTCATTTCATATTACGAAATTTGATAAACAGCCGATAAAGAGGATAGCCCAAGCTATCGTCTTTTTTGTATTCTGCTTATAAATGGGTATAATACATATAAATTACAAAGCATGATCCAAAGAAAGGAAATGTAAATGCTCGAAATAAAACCGAATCGTAAAAATTGGAATATCCGCGGTGAGGATACACGGGCCCGCCTTAAAGAAGCGGCGCACTTGGCGGACGGCAAAGTGGTGCGTGTGGAAGATACGGTCCGTCTTTTGGAAACGGTTCTTCGTTCCGGCGACAGGGTCAATATAGAGGGGGATAACCAGAAACAGGCGGATTTTTTGGCAGAGGAACTTTGCAAAGTGAATCCCTCAAAGGTGCATGATTTGCATATGATTCAATCCACTCTTTCTATACCGGCTCATTTGGACGTTTTTGAAAAGAGAATTGCAAAAAAACTTGATTTTGCGTATGCAGGAAGTCAAGGCAAACGGCTTGCCCAAATGGTACAGGACGGACGCATCGAGCTTGGAGCGATTCATACTTATCTTGAAATGTACAGTCGTTATTTTGTGGATTTGGTGCCCCGCGTGGCTCTTTTGGCAGCCGATGAGGCGGACAGGGAAGGAAATATTTATACAGGATTTTCTACGGAAGACACGCCTGCTATTGCGGAAGCGACAAAATTCAATCAGGGGATTGTGATTGTCCAGGTGAATCAATTGGTGGATAAGGTGTCCCGCGTGGATATTCCGTCCGGCTGGATTGATTTTGTGATTGAAAGTCCGAAACCTTATCTTTTGAACCCGTTATTTACAAGAGATCCCGCCAAAATCGGCGACGAAAGAATACTGAAAGCCATGATGGCTATTAAGGGAATTTACGGAGAGTACGGAGTGCAGGTGCTGAACCACGGTGTCGGCTATGATACGAGTGCCATCGAACTGATTCTTTCCACTTACGGGGAAGAGTTGGGACTGAAGGGAAAGATTTGCAAACACTGGGTATTGAATCCCCATCCGACCATGATACCGGCGATTGAAACGGGTTGGGCGGAAAATTTGTATCCTTTCGGCTCCGAAGTCGGCATGGAAAACTATATCAAAGCAAGGCCTGATATTTTCCCCATAGGCCCTGACGGAACGATGCGTTCAAACCGTGCTTTTGCCCAAGCGGCCGGTCATTATGCGGCAGATATATTTATCGGCTCAACCATGCAAATTGACCATTACGGAAATTCTTCGACAGCGACAAAGAATAATGTGGCCGGTTTTGGCGGTGCTCCGAATATGGGGTGTGATGCCAAAGGCCGCCGCCATGTAACGCAAGCTTGGTTCCGGTGCGGCAATGAAGTGTCGAACCGTATGGAACTCACGGGAGAGTGCAATCGCGGGAAAAAATTAGTTGTCCAGGTGATTACGACCGTTTCAGAAAAAGGATTCCCCGGTTTTGTCGAGGAGTTGGATGCCATCAGGTTGAAGGAAAATGCAGGTCTTGATTTAGAACCGGTCATGATTTATTCAGATGACCTGACACATATCGTATCGGAAGTGGGGATTGCTTATCTCCATAAATGTGCGAATATGGAAGAACGGATGCAGGCCATCCGGGCGGTAGCAGGAAATACGGAAGTCGGAAAACTTGAAGATCCGGAAGAAACAAGAAGGCTGAGAAAGGCGGGCATTGTCAAGCTTCCTGAAGACTTGGGAATTGATAAAGGCAGGGCAACAAGAGAGCTTTTAGCCGCGAAAAATATGAAGGACCTTGTGGATTGGTCCGGCGGACTCTATGATCCTCCTGCCAAATTCCGGAATTTATAACTGAAAAAAGACAGTAGCAAAAGAAATCGGATTTGCTACTGTCTTCTTTTAATTGTCATCGGCAGTAAAAGGATTTATGGTGCGGATAATCCATTTTTCACCGCCCGTAAATTTTGAATTGTATTTTCTTGCGGTCCGCTCATAGCGTGTTTTCAAATCAGAAACGGCTTTTTCCAATGAAGCCAGACGTTTGATGACCGTTTCCGGCCTCATATCGCCTTGGCAAAGGGGACAAACCGGCGGCGTGATGTACGTACGGTTGATTTTAGAGTGGCAGTGCGGGCAGGAAATGAAATCTGCGGTGAATCGTTTCGTTTCCTGCTTCTCTTTATACTCTTTAAGCAGCCGCTCTTTATCGGCAAGCCGTTTTTGCAAAGAAATCATTTGCGGAGACGGCTCGATTCCGATTTTGTACTTCACTGCATAGGTGGTAGGAAGGGATTTTAAGAATTCGACAGCCTGTACTTTGGTGTTGAATACTTTTTCTTTAAAGAACAGTCCTTTGAAAACACGGTTGGCTTCTCTTTTTGAAAAACCTTCGGCAAGCATTTGTTCTTTCATATCATCTTTGATGGCTTGCGAGGGTTTCGTGATATTATACTCCCAGAATTTTTCTTTCCACAACCCGGAAGGGCCTTTTATATCCGCAGATACATCCCTTCCGGAAGGAGTGCCGGGCAGTACGGGTTGTTTCGGTTCTTCGTTTTTTGATGTGTCAGATACTTCTTTTTTTTCTTTAACCGGAGCGGCAGAAAGAGGTGCTTTTTTCTTTGTTTCTTTCTTTTCTTCCGGATTTACAAAATCGAATAACGAGGTTTCTTCAAAATTCGGATCTTCAGACATAATAAACTCCTATCGATGATATTATGTTAATCATATCATGAATTTTTACTTTATACAGTGTTTTTCTTGGGCTTTTCAAAAAATTCTTCGGATAAGAAATGACAGGTCTGAAAAATAAAGAATTGCCGTTACGGAAATCCGGGACACAAAAACAGCCGCCCTTTTAACAGGCAGCTGTTTTTATCGAAGTCGAACTTTTTATTTCATATCCGGATGAATTTCTTTAACAAGCCGTTCCAAAGCGTCCACGGTTCTCACGCCGGGGGTGATTTCTGCAAGACGGACACGAAGGAAATGATTTTCTTTAATTGCTGTTACGGAGGAAAGCTGGGGATTATTTTTCAGTCTTTCCACTTTATTGGCAAAGTCATCATCCGTTCTGTCGCTGGCAGTGTAGTCGACAATGATAACGTAGTCCGGGTTCGCTTGAACGAAAGATTCCCAACTTGTTTTTGCCCAGGTTTTGTCAACGCCCTGACCGGCCATGACATTGTCGGCGCCGATGAGTTTCAAAACGTTGGTGGTATATCCTTCAAAAACGGTGAAAGGAGCATCGTCTTCAGAATCAAAGACGAAAACTCTGACATGAGGGATATCTTTGATTTTGTCCTGGATGGTGCCCAGTTTCTTCTTCTGGCTGTCCACCCATTTCCGAGCGTTGTCTTCCAAACCGAATATTTTACCGAGTTCCAACATATCATTGAAATTGGTTTCCAAAGTTGCATTGGTATCCTGCATGGAGTCGGGAATGAAAATGGGAACACCGGCGGAAATGATTTTTTCAGCGGGAATGGCACGTTTACTGAAATCGACTTCCCAACCGATGACAAAGTCCGGCTTGACGGACATAAATTTTTCGTACGACGGCCATTTTTCAGCCAGAACGGGAACTCTTTTGTAGGCTTCGGCAATCGGTTCATAGAGTTCTTCTTCTTTGAATGAGGTGCCTGCCATTTGTTTCTCCGCTCCGATGGTGAGAAGCATTTCGGTGGGTGCAAATGACATGGTGACGGCCCGTTTCGGCGGGGCGGATACTTTCATGTCTATTTTTTTGCCATCGATAGTTTCTGTCCAAGTGGTACCGCTTGCTTTATCGGTCGGCTTAGTTGCAGGATTACATCCTGTAAGTACGAGTCCGAGACTTGCAGCAGCCAGAAACAGTGTTATAGATTTCTTTAAATGATTTTTCATGATCGAGCTCCTTTACGGCACGACGTGAAACCGGAATCGTTATATTTTATCTTTTATTTCATGTCGGGATGCATTTCTTTAGCAAGACGTTCGAGAGCATCGACGGTTCTGACACCCGGGGTGATTTCAGAGAGACGGACACGGATGAAATGATTTTCTTTGATAGCTTTTACGCCGGCAAGCTGCGGGTTGTTTTTCAGCTTTGTCACCTTGTTGGCAAAATCATCATCACTCCGGTCACTGACAGAGTAATCAACGATGATGATGTAATCGGGATTAGCCTGAACAAAGGATTCCCAGCTGGTTTTTGCCCATGTCTTGTCTACGTTTTGGCCGGACATTACATTCTTTACGCCGATAAGCTTGAGAATATTGGTGGTGTAGCCTTCAAATACGGTGAAAGGATCGCCGTCTTCAGAGTCAAATACGAAAGCGGTTACTTCCGGCAGATTCTTTAATTTGGACTGTACTTCTTCCAGTTTCTTCTTCTGGCCGTCTACCCATTTCTTAGCATTGTCTTCTTTATGGAAGATTTTTCCGTATTCCAACATATCATTGAAGTTGGTTTCCAAGGTAGCATTGGTATCCTGCATGGAATCCGGGACGAAAATAGGAATGCCTGCTGCTATAATTTTTTCGGCAGGAATGCCTCTTTTGGTAAACGGTACTTCCCAGCCGGTTACAAAATCAGGATGTACGGACATCAGTTTTTCATAAGACGGCCATTTTTCAGCCAGAACGGGAACTTTTGAATATGCTTCAGCCAAAGGCTTGTAAATATCTTCTTCTTTGAATGCGGTTCCCGCCATTTGATCCTGGAGTCCTAAAGCAAGCATCATTTCTGTTGTTGCAAAAGACATGGATACGGCTTTTTTAGGAGCCTGTGTGACTTTCATGTCTACTTTTTTGCCATCCAGAGTTTCTACCCAGCTGACAGCAGAAGAAGCATTTTCTTTCTTAGGTGCCGTGCCGGTACCGCAACCGGATAAAATAATTCCTGAGGTCATGGTGATGACAAGTGCGGTCAATAAGGGTTTAAAACTTTTTTTCATTTTGTCCTCCTTTAGACATAAATATTGCCCACATATGATTTAACAATAGAGGAAACGTTTTTCCTCATGGACAGCATGGTAAAAAGGTACTTCAAAAAGGCGGCTCATCTTTTCGGCAGTGAGAACATTTTCCGTCAATCCTTGGTCGATGATTTCACCGGCTTTCATAATGATGGCATGATCACAATACCTGGCCGCCAGAGATAAATCATGGAGTACGATGATGACCGTTCCGTGTGCGTGGAACCGTTTCAGATGTTCCATAAGGGCCAGTTTATATTTCACATCCAAATGGTTGGTCGGTTCATCCATGAGAAGAAGCTCGGGATTTTGTGCAAAGGCCTTGGCAATGAGAAGACGCTGTTTTTCGCCGCCTGACATATGCTTGATTTCCCGGCCGTAAAGAGGCATAGCCCCCGTTTCTTCCATGACTTTTTCAACGATTTCATGATCTTCCGCCGAGTAATCGGCAAAACGTTTTTTAAAAGGATAGCGTCCTGCAAGCACGACATCTTCGGCTTTCAGTTCACCGACAATGCCGAAACCCTGCTGGACCATAACAGCCACTTCTTTTGCATATTCTCTGCGGGGAATATATTCGACGGCCTTGCCTTTATAGAAAACGGAATTTCTGCTGGGCAGACGGCGTGATATATGGGAAAGAAGTGTTGATTTTCCGCAGCCGTTAGGACCGACAATGCAAGTCATGCTGCCTTCTTCTACAGAAAAAGAAAGGTTTTTCAAAATTTCTTTTTCTCCGATTTGATAGGATAAATTTTCTACAGTAATCATGATTGTTCTCCGTAACGATGGGTGACAATCCAAAGGAATATAGGAGCTCCGACAATGGAGGTAAGAACGCCTATCGGAATTTCTTCGGGTGCAAACATTGCACGGGAAAGGACATCGGCCCAAACCATGACCAAGGCACCTATAAGAGAGGAGAAGATAACGAGTTTACCGTGCGTAGGACCTGCCACGGCTCTGGCGAGATGCGGGGTAATCAATCCGGCAAATCCGATAATGCCCGCTTTCGAAACAAGGAAAGCAACGACGAGGGAAGATATGATAACAACCAAAAGCTGAAGTCGTTTTCTATTGAGCCCCAGATATTCCGCTTCGCCTTCACCGAGAAGCATCAAATCGAGATCGCTCCGTATGAGCCAGAGAAAAAAGGCCATAAGAAAAACCGGAATGGTAATGGAAGACAAATCGCCCCATTGCATACCGGAAAGGCTTCCCAAAAGCCAGAACATGGCACTCCGCACTTGTGCTTCATGCTTTGCTCCGTAAATAATCATCATTGTGAGGGAAGAAAATAAAGCGGAAACGCCCATCCCGACAAGAATCAGCCGGACAGGGCTTGAGCTTTTTCCTGCACAAACAGTTACTATCAGAGTGGAAACAGCAGCGCCGATAAAAGCGCCGGAAGAAATATTGTAGTCTCCCATGAAAGAAAACCAGCCCCAGATGATGGCAATGACGGCGCCTGTACTGGCACCGGAAGATACGCCGAGGACATAAGGATCGGCCAGATCATTTCTTGTCATTGTCTGGAGAACAAGACCGCAAAGAGAAAGACCCATTCCGCAAAGTGCCGCAAAAATAGTGCGGGGGATACGGATTTGCCAGAGAATCAAAGATGACGATGTATCTGCCGTATGTCCGTCCCGTACAAAGGAGATGACTTCGGAAATCAAATCGGCTGCCGGTATATAGACGGAACCGAAACGGACGGAAACAATCATGCTTACAACCAGTAAAAACGAGATGATTGTAAACCAAAGCGAGGCTTCCATTAAATTTGATTTTGACTGTGTTTTCATAAATACCCTATTAAAGAAATAAAAATTAAAATAAAAAAATAATTCAAAAAATATTACTCTAAGATGATAATACCATAATAATCCGAAATTGTTTAGTATGCAGAAAAAGAAAGTTAAGGACGCTATATAAAAGTATCAGACTTGCTTAAAGATAAGAAATAAATGCCGGGGATATCATATCACGGTAGCGGAACCCCATATAACTAAAGTGGTATGCGCAGGTAAATAATAAGGAATATATTTTCTGACACCGAACCGGGCAAAATAAAATACCGGTTTTCCGTTTCGGATGACCGGTATTTGCTTTATATAATGTCTGCTGTTTATTTGATAAGAATTTGTAAATGCGGATTCTCTTTTGCCGCGTCCTCGAAAACCCGGAGCATTTGTTTTCCGTAAGTTCCCAAATACGGGGGATTCATGATTTCTTTCGGAATAATGATTGTCTGTTCCTCATGAATATCGGTAAGGCAATCATAGAGAGCGTCCAGATTATTTCCGTAATAAGAAGGCAGACGGAGAACCTGCTTCAGGTAAATATGAGCCTTTTCTTTTGTTTTAAAATAAGGGAGAGCAAGTTTGATTTCCATGGGAGCCTCTTTTAGTATAATCGTTCGAAGTCTTTATAATGGGACGGGGAGTAGTAAATCAGGCCGTCATCGGAATAGCAGATACGTTTGGCATTTCTGTTTCCTTTTACATAGTCAATATCACATTCTTTCCACGTACGGCCGTTTTTTTCAGGGAGAAGTTTTTCGTAGTTCCCGAAACGGTCACCGCCGATACTCTTTCCCGGGGCGACGCGGTCAAGGGTGCCTTCTTCTTTCCAACCCAGTTTCCGTGCTTCTTTTTTTGTAATGTAATTGGAAGGAAGCGTTTTATATTTGTGAATGTAAGCGGCGACATGATTTTTATCCGTATAGGTGCCGTCTTTTTTGACGGTAATTCCGCCGTCTTCTTTTTCGGAGGAATAAGCCGCACCCGCTGAGGGCGTTGTGTGAGGCTTCTGATTCGTGCCGCATGCGGTAAGGAGAAAGAAGGAAAGAAATACGGCTAAAATAAGAGACAGGAATTTTTTCATAGAGGTTTCCTTTATGTAAGTGAGCGGAGTGTTTTATTTTTTACCGGCAGCAAACTTTTTTGCAAATCCGGCAAAATTTTTAATGAAATACTGTTTTACGCTTTCGGCGGGGGCAGATAAAGTGTGTCCTTTCTCCCAGGTAAGACCGATGTAACGCTGGCAATTCGGGGATGCAATGGGAACGAGTGAGACCTTGTCACCGCCGACACCGTGCCAGGTAATGCTAGGGGCGAAAGAAACGCCCAGACCGGCTTTGATAAATTCGCGGACTGTGCCGGGGTTGTCACTTTCCAAAATGACATGGGGCGTGAATCCCGCCATCTGGCAGTAAAAGTCGGTGATGCTCCGGAGAACCGCGCCTTGCTGGAGCGAAATAAAATCTGATTTTTCAAAGTCTTCAAGGTTTACGGATTTTTTATCGGCCAGCGGATGGGTGTCGGGCATGGCAAGCATGATATCTTCCCGCAGAAGGGTGGCCGAGTGATCGTTGTCAATCGGATTGATACTGCTCGAAAGATATAAATCGACATGTCCGTGATGACGACGGTCTGCCTGGTCACGCTGTTGGATAATTTCAAAGCGGATTTGCGGATATTCTTTCTTAAATTCCGTAAGAAAAGCAGGGATAATCATCGACGCCGCAAAAATAGAAATCGTCACAGTCATATCCTGGGCTTCTTTGGCATCTTCCAGTTCCTTTTGAGCACTCTTGAGTTCCCGCATAATCCGGTTGGTATGGCTCAGCAAAATTTCACCGTATTTTGTCAGTACGATATTTCTGCCTGCTCTGCGAAAAAGAGGGACACCCAATTCCAATTCCAACATTTTTATGGTATGGGAAAGAGAGGGTTGCGATATATGAAGTGCTTGTGCGGCATGGGTAAGATGCTGCATTTCCGCCGTTTTTTGGAAGTACGTCAGCGCGAGAAGTGTGAGTCTCATAAATCCTCCTTAGGTAAATACTTGTTATTGCATAAATTATACTCTTCACTCTATTATTATTCAATAATTAAAAAAGTTTTGCATATAAAACTATGAATAAAAAAACTGATAGAAAACAAACGAGAAAAAGAAAATAAAATTGATTAAATAAGTTTTATTTTATGAAAATAACAGATTAAAATAAAATTTTCATACATAAAAGAAATACTGCCCGTTTCGGGAAAAAGAGAAGAAGTTTGACACTTTTCGTGTTTCATGGTACAACGAAATCTGTGGAAACGAATAAACTGAAATTTCTTATAAAATGAGGGAAGAAGGAACTATGGAATTTTTTATAGATACGGCAGATATAGAAGCCATCAAAGAAGCAAATGAGCTCGGTTTTGTCTCGGGCGTTACGACAAATCCGTCCCTGGTTGCAAAGGAAGGAAAGGATTTTCATTCCGTAATCCAGGAAATTGCAGGGATTGTGGACGGCCCTGTTTCGGCCGAGGTTTTGTCCGATAAAGCGGAAGACATGATTGAAGAAGGGAGAATTCTTGCAGCACTTGCTCCGCGGGTGGTGGTAAAAATTCCGATGACGCCGGAGGGAATGAAAGCGGTCAAAGGATTAAAAAAGCTGGGAATCCGTACCAATGTGACACTTGTATTTTCTGCCAATCAGGCACTCCTGGCAGCCCGGGCGGGAGCGTCTTATGTAAGTCCTTTTGTAGGCCGTATAGATGATATCGGCTGGGACGGCGTGGAATTGATTTCGACAATTTCAAAAATTTTTAAATTACACGAAATAGAAACAAAAATTATTGCCGCATCTATCAGGAAACCCCGCCATATCGTGGAGTGTGCATTAGCCGGGGCGGATATTGCGACAGTTCCTTATCAGGTACTTCTTGATGCGATGAAGCATCCTCTGACGGACCAGGGCATCAGGAAATTCAAAGATGACTGGAAAAAAGCGAATATGTAAAAAGAGCTCTCTCCGGAGAGCTTTTATATTGCCGTAAAGTATATTCATAAGGTAGGTTTGTTTAGTATAATAAAGAAAAAACGGGAGGGGCTATGTTTGATTTTCATTCTTACAAACAGAAATATTCCTATCCTTCAAGGCGGAGTTTGGTATACGGATCACGCGGCATGGTTTGTACGGCGTCCCATTTAGCGGCACAGGCGGGACTGGACATGCTGAAAGCAGGCGGAAATGCTGTCGATGCGGCGGTCGCGTCCGCGA
>UQJW01000009.1 GCA_900541485.1 uncultured Dialister sp. | reverse complement strand
TATTTCAATCCACGCACCTCGTGTGAGGTGCGACGTTATTTAGACCCAGCAAACGGAACGGCTTATTTATTTCAATCCACGCACCTCGTGTGAGGTGCGACAATTGCATTATGTAAGTGGTACTATCGTTCTGAAATTTCAATCCACGCACCTCGTGTGAGGTGCGACAGGCTGCCGGGCAGAGTACATTGCCGCGAAAGTATTTCAATCCACGCACCTCGTGTGAGGTGCGACAAAAATAATCACGCTTACTCTGTAATTCGTTTCTATTTCAATCCACGCACCTCGTGTGAGGTGCGACTGGCCGGGATATCCACAATACGCTCTATAAACTGATTTCAATCCACGCACCTCGTGTGAGGTGCGACTAATCGCTGACCGTTTTGAGCAGCGTTTTTCCTATTTCAATCCACGCACCTCGTGTGAGGTGCGACCCGTCGAAATGAACTATACAATACGTTGGACATATATTTCAATCCACGCACCTCGTGTGAGGTGCGACGGTCTCTTTCCGACATGGCCGCATATTCCTGCGATATTTCAATCCACGCACCTCGTGTGAGGTGCGACTTCTTCGGTGTCGACGACAAAGCGAAAATTAAATATTTCAATCCACGCACCTCGTGTGAGGTGCGACATCAAGTTATCTTTAACGGAAATGAATGGCTAGTATTTCAATCCACGCACCTCGTGTGAGGTGCGACGCTATTTCCTGCAAAATTCAAATCTTCTTCAAAATTTCAATCCACGCACCTCGTGTGAGGTGCGACAGAAGAAGTTTTGCGTGGAATATTTAATAGATTTATTTCAATCCACGCACCTCGTGTGAGGTGCGACTCACAGATGATGAAATAGCAGCGTATCAACTTCTATTTCAATCCACGCACCTCGTGTGAGGTGCGACCGAAGTCTATCAGAGAACTCAACGAGCTGGGACTATTTCAATCCACGCACCTCGTGTGAGGTGCGACTACTCTGTCGCAGCTTGTCAGAACGGCAATTACCGCATTTCAATCCACGCACCTCGTGTGAGGTGCGACATACGGAAGAAATCAATCTGCCGTTGGAGGCCTTATTTCAATCCACGCACCTCGTGTGAGGTGCGACCTTTGCTTTTTGCGACGTTCAGTCTTTTACCACTATTTCAATCCACGCACCTCGTGTGAGGTGCGACTCATTCTTCGTCCCTCACTTCCTGAATTTCTACATATTTCAATCCACGCACCTCGTGTGAGGTGCGACGAATCTTTCCGCAGAATTGTTTCGTTTCATCGGTATTTCAATCCACGCACCTCGTGTGAGGTGCGACAGCAAAAGTATATATTTTTCATTAATACTCTTGCACATAATAGTATTTTTTTCTTTTCATATAGTACTATTATTTTTTCTTTTTTTATAATATATCTTACTTTTTTAAAATAAATCTGTATTTTTACGGTGCGAAAGCATCTGTGCTTTTATGATTCCATCCTGTTCGCACTAAATAACCAAAATATCATCTTGCAAAAATTCCGGTTGTTTTCCTAAATGCTCTACTTTGGTTTTATAATGATTTCCCAGCCTGTAAAATCGAATACTGTCTGCATTTTTATCTATTAATTTTTCTAATTCATGTTTAAAAAGTACATACTGATCTTCTTGGAGTAAGCACTCAAAAACGGAATTTTGCACTCTTTGCCCATGATTAACACAAGCCTTTGCTACCTTTCTTAATCTTCTCTGACCGTCCTTGGATTCTGTATTTACATCATAGGTAATAAGAATAAGCATGTTTTCTCCCTACTTCCAAAAGAATGGCGGATACTCTGATAAATCGCCTCGTATGGTTCTTGCCAAAAGTAATGATTGTATATAAGGAACCAGCCCCCAGGGGATTTTTTCTCCCAAAAACGGATGCTTGATTTCTTCCTGTTTTTTCTTTTGCCATTGGGTAAGAAATATTCTGCGTCCCTGTTCTGAAAACTCTACTGCTCCATTAGGTCGTTTGCTGAAAAATGATGAAGTTATTACATTTTGGTTGATACAAGAAATAACAAACCGATCGACAATAACAGATCTTAATTCTTCCATCAAATCAAGGGCAAGACTCCTTCTTCCCGGTCTGCTCCTGTGCATAAATCCTACATAAGGGTCAAGTCCCACGCTCTGTAATGCAGATGCACAGTCTAAAGAAAGTAGCACATACGCATAGGAGAGCATAGCATTTACATTGTCTAAAGGTGGACGGCGTGATCTTTGATGAAAGAAAAATTCTTCTTTATTTCTAAGTATCAGGCTGTCAAATCCCGCAAAATACGTTTGTGCCGCCGCCCCTTCTATCCCCAAAAGGCTTTCCGAATCACTGCAATTTTGTATATCCTGCAATGCATTTGCCAATTGACTTGACAGGTTCTTCAGATTTTTCACAGGCACACGCTGGGGGTGGTCTCTTGTGGCACGTTCCAATATCCAACGGCTATTATATACTTTCCCTAAAAGAAAATTTCTTGCATAGGATGCACTTTTGACTTTGTCATCAGAAATTCTATACTGTTCCTGCCTCAGCCATACATTTCCTGTTTCTTCTCCGATAACCCTTGCTAAAAATTTACCCCACGGGGTAAAAAAGGATAATCCGACTCCTCTTTTTGCACAAGCTCCCATCAATGCCGGGCTGGCTCCGGAATAGGAAAAGCAGAGAATATTTTCAAATATATGCAGGGGGAATCTTTTGTCTTCTCCCTCTTTATTTTTGATAACGATATTCTCTCCATCCAGTCCCAAATAGCTTTCAGAAGTCAAAACGAATAGAGTATTCAGCAGGTGTCTCATGCTTTGTCTCCTATGTAGTTTCGGATATAATCTTCTACACTCAGTGCCTTGCAAAGCTTTGGAAGGCATAGCGGTTTAAGGGAACAGGCATTACAAAAAGTTCCTGTCTTAACCTTTGGCGTATGATGGCGATGAAAATAATCATTCATTTCTTTTGCCATTAAAGTAGTTTTTTCTCTAAGTTCTTCTGTGAAAAACACCTCTTCTCTTCTTTTAGTTTCCATGTAATACAGATATCCTGACGGAATATCACAAACCAGCATTTCCTCTAAAGCCATGGCCTCTGCCGTCAGTTGCAAGCGGTCTGCATCGTTTGATTTACTGTGTCCATGTTTGTATTCAATAGGCACAGCCTTCCATGTCCCTTCATAACCGTCCAACACAACCCCGTTTGGATCTTGATGAAACTCCACCACATCACAATTACCGGCCATGTGCAAGCGTTTTGAAGAAACATGCAGACCGCGGAGGATAAGAAGGTTTCCTCTTTTTTCTACCGCCTTTTCATCGTGACAACGTGAGTGTTCCACCCTCCCTTCCGCTGTCCTTACATTTTCATGCCATTCCATCTCCATATATGCCAATGCCCATTGGCGGCGGCAAAAAGAAAAGTGCTGGATTCCGGACATGAGAAGATAGTCATCTTCCTCAGTATTCATCATAAATTTCAGGGGTCAATCCCGGAAGTTCATCATGATATATTTTATAGTCTTCTATGCTTTTAGGTACTTCTTTTTCAGGAACTACATGAAGTGTTCTGTGTACTTTCGCTGATGAATATTGTCCCGTTTTTGAATTATGTTTCCACCAGTACAGTTTTACGACCGCCATACTTCCTTCCGGTCTTGCTGATGAAGCATCGTTTTCAAAGAGAGTTTTCAGAGATTCTTTTATTACTTCTGCATCTTCTGCGGTAAATCCTGTTTTTTCTGCCAACTGACAATTGATGCTTCCATAAGTTACATACACACCGAAATCTACTCTGTGTTTCATTCCCATAGTATCGCTCGATTTTTTTGCTCCGGGAACGCTATTTACGCTTTTAGTTATTTGCAAACTTGTCAACTCTACGGGACTGACGCTAAACGCCGGATGAATGGAAACCGGTCCCCGCACTCCAACTGAAACATCAACTCCTTTAAATGCAAATACCTGACCGAAACTCCTTACATCAATCCATGTCCGGCACGCTGTTTCTGCAAATTTTTGATCATCTTTTTTCTTTTCTGCCTCTTTAATTTCCTCAATTGATTCCACACGTTCTTTCAAGCTGGCAAAGCCATCTGTATTTTTATCATCGGACTGTACAAAAACCGCCTTCCCCATATCCATCATGCGATTTCGGATTTTTCTCTTCAGACATACGTCCGATATCTCTCCATAACCATCATAAGTTTCTCTCGGCCGGTTACCATTTAACGGATCCCCGTTTGGGTTTGCATGTTGTACCGCAATAACTACTGCAAAATCGATTTTGTTTTGTAAAGTTTCCATGATTATTCTCCTTTTCAATTAACCATTTATCGCAGATTCATCACGTTTACTATTTTTGTTATCTTCTATAAATTGTATCTTTTGACTGGCATATCCGAGCAAAAATTTATCTCCCAGTTTATCATTTGTATAATTTTGTACACCCAATTCACTGATAAGGCGTAACATTTCAACATATCGTTGCGGATCACTTCCCGTATTTGTCTTAATACGGTCAATATAGGGACGTAACTTCTCCTGTAACACAGTAAGTGTATTTACCGGATGAAGTGCATAGGCAAACATCAATCTTTCCGCATTGGTAGGCCGTTTACTCCCCGCATCTTCCGCACCATGACTTGCCAGATTTTGGGCATATCTTTCGACTTGCTCCGCACAAGCCAGTATTCTACCGAACACATAGCTTCTGTCTTTAATAGATTCATCGACTGCCATTGAAAATACCTCCTTATATCGTTTTTCATAATAACCGCGAATAAGTGCACATGCAATTTGCTGTGTCTTATTGGCCTCCCACCGCTCAAGACCTATAGAATGTACCGCCCTGTTTACCGCCGCTCTCAAAATATCTCCTGGTAGCAATTTCCCGTCAATAATGCAGGGCATAATTCGTTCTACTGTTTGCTGTTTCAGCTTATCATCAACAAGCTCTCCATAAGCAGCTTTTGCAATATCTTCCGGAGACGGTGCTCCGATAAAAGTAATCCTTATATCATCTTTACCGCTCTTATTCTTTCCTTTTATTTTCCGATATGACATCTGCCAATTATATGTATGATGCCAATTTTCCAGATTTTCCATCAGCCGGAACCCGGAAAGTTCTTTATAATATCGAATTCCCATACGCCCCGGAACAGCAGCATCTAAAACGATAACAGAGATTTGTGCGGTTGGAGTTAGTTCTGTCCTATATCCTGCTAATGCTTTGTTAAAAGCCTTGGCAAAAACCTCCTTTGTGTCTGAAGTTTTTTCCTCATCATCTCCTATAGACTCATCAAATATTCCATTATCCCACTGTTGAAGTACCTCAAAGCTATCACCTAAAACCCGTGGGATTTTTTCATTCTTTGTTCCCCATGCTAAGAATGCAGCTCCTGATACGAATTTCCCCTGCTTTGCAATTAACCAGCGCAATGCACTATGTGCTTTCTGGTTAACTTCAAAACCGATACCAACTGCTTCTTTCGGATGTAAAAAACGACCACGATATGTGAAATTTGTGCTGTCATTACTGGATATCAATTTTGCCCGATCACCGGCATGCCGTATTTTATACGGGCTCAATGTTGTCAATTCTGTTTCTTTCCCGCTGGCATAGCAATATCCCTTTGCTTTTCCCCTGGTGGAAGAATAGGCAATAAATGATTCCCATAACTTATGATCTTTGCTTATATCCCGGCCATCTACTATAAATTTTACAAATGACTCAAAGGGGCCATCCTTCCCCTTTACACTTTTAAATATAGACGGTGTTTCGTCTTTATCTCCTTCCCATTTTTTTGTTAATTGATTTTTCTCATCAGTAAAAAGTATTCTTTCATTCACTAAATCTGCTATCAAAACGCCTTTTACCAAATAAGCCAATACAGCTTTAATTTCGGGAGTTCCGTAAGACGATTTGCACCATGCTTTTAAACCTTCTATATAAGGTTTCCAGCAACTTTCTTTTTCTCCACCAAATAGTTTATAGTCACCGGCCAAATATTGTAATTTATCCACTAAAGGATGGGGAACCGCTCCTGATGTTCTTGCCGACGATTCTTCCGTACAGGGAATAATAGTCGTAATTTCTTCGGGGCCGAGAACTCTGGCCCCTCTAAATTCTCCATTTCCGTTAATCCGTACTTCTATATGAACTTGCTGAGTCGTATGTGCCACAGGGACAAGAGGCGTATTTCCACTATCCATATCCCCTATAAAACGAGAATTTTTGTCATAGACTTCATAGCATCGCTCTATCCAACTCACCTATTTCACCTCTCTTTCCAACTCCTCTACACTTTGCATGTTTTCTCCTATATTGAATACTTTATAATCATAAGACTTGATCTCCTTGACCATCGTGCAGTCTTCCGGACGGATAAATTCTATAATTCCTTTTTCTTTCATCACCGGTCGCCAAAGACGGACGCTCATTTTTCTGTCTTTACTTTCGTCGGGATAGGTAATTCCATGAACCATGACTCCCAGAGGTAATGACGGAAGATTATCATAAGCCCCCTTGCCCTCTCCGAACACACATGGCTCTATGTACCCCTGGCATTCTCTTGTCCCCAAGAAAATATCTCTTCTTCCTCCCCGCTCCAGCATTCGTTTCGCCATAAAGAAATGTTTGTTTTCATTTCTGTCTTTAGCTAAATCACTTCTGTTTTCATTCCACTCAAAGTGAGCTTTTACCTGGTATTCCACATCAGTAAGATACATATAAATTGATAAATCATTTTTACCGTTGCTGTAATTAATAGGTCTGATACCCTTCGATTCCGTTTCAATGGGTTTCATAATTCTTACAGCATCGATATACCAGATAAATGTCGGTTTCCAATAACAACTTTCCACAATTCCTTTCAATGCCTGATACGTCGGAACAGGATAACTGCTTTTTTCCCCTCCCACTCTCGTAATCGGGTCACTGAATAATGCATATCTCCCCCATAGCCGGAAAGAAATTTCATTTGAAAATCTCAAATTTTACACCTCCTGTCAAACAAAAATAATGTCGCCTTCTTTTCCTTTGACCTGCACCCCCTTATTCTCATCATAGAAATCGTCTTGTAACACCAATAATCTGCCATCAAAATAAGGCCGAATCCCTTCCTGTTTCTCTAAGGATTTACATTGTCCGTGTCCGAGAGCAACCGTATAGGATTGACTTTTGCGAATCAGGTCATAAGGCACCTGTTTTCCCCTTTCTGCTAAAATATCAGCTATTATTCTTTTGCCGGATTCTCCATAAGGGACAAGAACGGGAACAGTCTCATCGGGAATTGCTTCAAATGCGCTTTCCGCTGTGCCGAAAGCCTGATTAAAACACCAATCTGTTTTGGGAATTTCTTTATCCCTCAGTTCTGTAAAAGCATTTTTGCCTGCTGCATTGGTACTCAGTAAATCAAACAGAGTATAAGAACCTCTTTTATTTTTAACTAATCTATACTTCATTTCTTTTTTATTATCATAATATTTTTGATAATATTTTTCCATAGCATTAGGTGATAATAAATCATCTTCTATTTCCGGATTGTTTTCAAGTACAAGGAGTGTGGCTTGTTTTGCTTTTTCAATAGATGGAAGGTATCGTAAATCTTCCAGGGTAGTATCACATTCGATCAAATAGACATCTTTACATTCACTCTCCCCATGCCGGTTACATCTTCCTGCCGCTTGTGCCACGCTGGTCAATCCCGCCATACTTCGTATTACGCAGTCAAAGCTTAAGTCGACACCCGCCTCAATAAGCTGTGTACTCACACAAATCAACTTTTTGTTTGTTTTTTCTTTTTTTATTTCATACCGGTGAATTTTTTCTATAATATCTCTTCTGTGAGCTACGCATAAATTTGTAGTCAGACAATATATTTCATCCTGTTCTTGCTTTTGTGCCTTTAGGGCATCATAAATCTTTTCGGCTGCCGACTTTGTATTTAAAACAACTAAGACCGATTGGTTTCCCTCAAGTTTCTCTTCAATAAACGAGGCCAATTCTTCTTTCGAGTACCCGCCCCGCCTTTTTTGCCAAACAATCCGGGTTCTTTTAAATTGTTCGAATTTTTCCTCATAATTCTCTACAATGTCTTTTTTCTCATTAAATAAAAGAGGATATTCGACTTGGTCTAAAGCCGGCTGTGTAGCTGTGCAAAGTACAATAGTGCATCCCAATACTTTTGCAAGAAAATTAACTGATAAATTAAATATATATGTATCTTCTAACGGCAGGCATTGTATTTCGTCAAAAAACAATATAGATTTGGCAAGGCCGGGCAAACGCCTGATATTTTGTCTGGGTGCCGCAAACAGCGTATTCAGAAACTGAACCATCGTAGTTGTGATAACAGGAACTCCCTGCCACCGTTCTCTGGCTCCCGCCCAATTTTCTTCCTCTTCTTCTTTTTCTATCACAACATCAGAATGATGCTCCAGTACCCAAGCGCTCTTTCCTACGACTTTCCTAAAGCTTTCTGCATTTTGAGTCAAAATTGATTTATAAGGCGCAAAATAAACGACCTTTGAAGCATTTTGTTTTTTTGCAGTTTCTATGGAAAAACGTAATCCCGAGTAGGTTTTTCCTCCACCGGTAGGGACAAAAAGACGATAAATGCCCGGATTATCTGCAGATGCAAGAAAACATTCTTTTGATATCTCTTCCCTAAGATAATCTATAGGTTTATCAGGTATCAGACCGGTCAGAAATTTTTCTGTTCTGCCCGATATTTCATTCCACATTTCTTGACGCTTTTCATCTGTCATTTCCTGTGGTAGAGGTTTTCCTTCCATAAAACACGATGTATCTGTCCAATCTGCATCCACAAGTGCTCCGAAAATGACCCGGTGAAGCAGTCCCACCATAAAAGAAACCGGAGTTGTCGTAGAAACAAGTTCCCCCTCATTGTTCTTACGTTTTCCTATTTCCCGGATTGTAAGAAACAAAGAAACGAATTCTTTTGCTGCTTTTTGCATTAAATCTTCGATTTCTTTTTCTGTTGCACATTCATCAAAAAAGGCTTGTTTGATTTGGTCATAGTATGGGTCTATTTGAGCTGTCATTATCCGATCCAGCCATTCTTCATTTCCCTCCGGCGAATATATATCACACCGGCCGGAATGGTGACACACAATGGATAAAGCTATCATTTTAGCTGTCAATCGTACCGCAGGATCAGAGTGATTTCCATACATTTCCCAGATGTAACGGGCGCCTGCAGAGGAATGATTTCCTCCTTTTGGTTTTTCACCACGAAGCATCGCTTGTACACTCGCATTTGCTTTTCCCATGTCATGTAAAAGACCTGTCAGATATCCGATACAAGGAGCATTAATATAGTTGCAAATCCTACTGCATAGTTCGGCAACACGGGTAGAATGTTCTTTTAAAGACTGAAAAGTACGATTTCCACTGGCATCCGTTCTGCTGTGTCCGATTAACATAAAAATTCCCCTCTCCCAAACTTTTAAAATGCTTTCTCTAATCTTTTCTATTATTTTATTGTAGTATATCTTTTCAATATTTTTTATACTTGAAAATCCTTAAATATTTCCGTAAATCCGGAAAATAAAAAAGCCAACATCTTTTTACAGATGCTGACTTTTTATTTTTTCAGGCTCCAAGCTCGTCTAAGAGTTCGGAAGCAGCTCCGAGAGCCTCTTTGATTTCTTCTCTTAAATCTGCCTCGTCAGTGAGGAAACGGACTTCCGAAAGAATACTGATCAGGTGGGCTACCTGGGCCGTGCGGCCTATGAGAATCTTTTGGGATTCCGTATATTTTTTCCAGTTATTTCCTGCTTTAGAACGGATATTTTTGATATCCGCAATTCCGTCCTCCAGGTAATCGGAAAGGTCAAGGAGTGCGTCTTCCGCCTGACGGGCTTCTCTTCTGATTTCCTGCATTCGGCGGCACATTTTCTTTACTTTTTTCTGGAATTCATCAAGGTGGACGCCTATTTCTTTTAAGGCTTCGACATCTTCTTTTGAGACGTCTTCTAATCCGTTAATCTCAGGGACAACCGCATACTGGTCGAGTACACCGGCACCGAATCCTATCGCATCCATCGCTCCGGATATGGTGATGAGTCCCATCGCTTTTGTGGACAGTTCTTGCAGTTCTTTCCAACTTTTTCTTTCTTTATTGAATTGTTCCAGCCCCGTTAAAGTATCACAGTCATGAAAATCTACATTTTTGATCTGGGCAAATTCATTGGTGAATTTTTTCATATCTCCCGACATCAGGGTGATTCTTACGCGGTCAAGCTCTCCCAATTCTTCCTGGGCACGCATTTTTGCCCGGAAAATCCTTTTGGTCGCTCTTCCTTTGGCCCGCTCAATTTCGTCATTGATGTTTTGGGAAGGGGTATTTCCTCCATTTCCGCTCACCATTTTTGATATCATGCGAAGTAAAAATGAAATAGACATCCGACGCCTCCTTATTTTTATGGTTATCTGTTCTTTAAATTATAGCATACTTTATATTCTTTTCTATTTGTCCGCCCGCTTCTGTTTATACCTTTTATGTATTTCTCCTATTCTTTCCGGTTATACAAAAACCGACCCCCATAAGTTGAAACTTTCCCGGGGATCGGTTGATATGTCATAATTCGGCGGTTTTATGCATCACGTTTTAATAATTCATCTTGTGCTTTTTTTATAGCAGCCCGACTGCTTTCGTATATCTGTCCGTCGGAGTCAAGAAGTCTTTGGAAGAGAAGTGTAATCAGTTGTGCCACCTGTATGGCTCTCCCGATTTGCATTTTCTGTACCAAGGTATACATCGCCCAATCGCCGCCTGCCTGCATTTGTATCCGTTCCGCACTTTCCACTCCGTCGGCAAAGTAATCGGCAAGGTCATTGATGGCATCGGCTTTTTCTTTCGCACATTGTGCAATATCTTCAAGATAGTGGCAGATACTGCGCACCCGTTCCCGGAATGCGAGTATTTCTTCTTTAACTGTCTTTGCATAGGCGGGATTCATTGTTTTGAATTTCGCATTATCTATTTCTATATCATCCAGCGAAGTGTGGGTTTCAAGCAGTCCGAAACCGAGTGCCATCGGCGTATAAGCAGAGGAGCTTATGACAGAGAGCTGTCCTATTTTTTGTGCCATTTCGACAACTTCATGTACACGGTTTTCATCATCGAGAAAGTCTTCTATTCCCTGCAGTCCGCGGCAGTCTTCCAAATTTAAATTGCGAATCTTATCAAGTACTCTGATGAAGCGGGGCATATGATCGTTGGCTGCCGCAACCTTGGCTTTATCCATTTCTCCCAATTCATACTGGGCACGGAAGCGGAGACGGGTAATACGCCGTCTGGCACGCCGCACTGCTTTTTGCAATTCGCCGTTCATATCCGTAATAACACCGTATTTCTTGGAATCTCCTTTTTCGATATCATCCAAAATTTGGAGTATATAAGTAATTGTCATAATGCGCCTCACTTTCCGATTGTATTTTTTATATTATAGCATGATTTCTCATATGAAACATATAAATTATCTATGAATGATTCAGTTTTTCATAATGAAATTAATATATGAACTGCACAGGAAAAATTTAAGTTTCTTGCAGTTTGCGGAAGTCATGCATAAAAAAAGCAAAGCCTCTGTAAAGAAGCTCTGCTTTTTTCATCTTATTCGATATCTACCGTATCGGGACGTCCGGCATCGTCCAGTCCGAGATAGTCAACAGACTTTACGTGCCCGTCATAGGTCAGCGTGATGCAATACTGAAGGGTTTTCCCATCAAAAATCTCATCATCAAGCATAACGGCCATGACATAACTTTCCGGACGGTATGCACGGGTCGTATCTTCTGATTCCGGTTCATAGAGGAATACAAATTCTTCTCCGTCGTATACGACACTGCCATATACACGTTTTAATTCGGAAATCCGATATTTGTCCACACCGTCTACAACCATTCTGTCTACTGTTAAATATTCCATATTCATCACCTCTGTGCCCATTATAGCAAAAAGAGGCCCGTCTTTTCTATACCGTCCGGCTTATAAGAGCCTACAGATTTCCTTTATAACCTAAACAGAAATGTTACGGCCGGCAAATATATAAATTGTATAAAAATATATAAAACAGCACCTGCCGCAAGACCTACCGCTGCTCCGTTGATACGGATACCTTCAAGCTCTTTATGTACCTTGGATTCGATAAATTCATTAAGCTCTTCGATCCGGTAATTTTCCAGTATACGGACAATCGCTTCCGATATATGATTTCGCTCAAAGCGGAGAATTTCCATCAGCAGGTTTTTGGCTCCCCAATCCATCTGTCTCCGTATTTTTTCATTATCTGCCACACTGCGGAGTGCCCGGTGAAAAGCCTGCTCTATACGGGGAAGCAGATGATTTTCGAAAGCATCGCCATCCGCCCACTCTTCCCATAACCGTTCAAAGACCGCATCCGCTTTTTCTTCCACGGGAAAGGATTCGTATAAATAAAAAGCAAAATCACGAAGTGCTTTTTTTACCGCCGGAGTTTCCATAAACGTCTCTACCGCATGACTCCATTCTGCAAGCAGTGTCTGTCCGAAAGGATTATCCTTTTCTTTCCAGCTTTGTATTTTTTCTTCCGTCGCTTTGAGAACCGCTGCCGCCATATCTTCATAATCGATGATGCCCATGTAGCCGGCAAGCGGATACAGCATATTTCCCCAAAAACCTTTATCCTGCTTGTCTCCCCAGGTTCTCAAATAGCGGGCCAGTTTCGTTTGCAAGGACGGATCTTTAATTTTTTCTTCCGCTGCTGCAAGTATTTGAAAAAGTATTTGCTCTTTTTTATCATCACTCAGTGCCTTATCTTCCAGATAACGGACAAAGCGGTTTACAAAGGTGCGTCCCCCCTGTCTTGCCCAAAGTCCCGCTTCTTTGCGGTGATCTGCTGCAAAATCGGCAAGGAACCGGCCCGTATAAAAAGCAGCCGTTTTTTCAAATTGTCGTACTGCTCCGTTTCCGCTGCGGTATTCGTTTTCTAAAAATGCGGTCAGCGAGAATTTCTGAATCATTGCCGCAAACATTTCGCTTTTAATTAAATCCCTATTCACTGTTTCATGAATTTGACGGACAATTCTCTCTTTATTTTTCGGAATTAAAGGTCTGAAGCGGGGAAGATGCAGACTGTTTCTGAAAATGGCTTCCACGGCAAACCAATCAGCCACGCAGCCGATAAAGCAGGACTGGGCAAGGAAATAAAATAAGGCCGTCCCCTCATTTTTCCGGCAGACATGCAAAACTGCAGCAAAACAGAAAAGAAAAAAAGCTCCTGCAAAAATAAGATTGGCCATTCTGTATCGTTTCATTAAAACAGCCCTCCCAGAATAGAAATCAGATAAAACAGTCCCCCTAGCACCCCGCCGCAAAGTGAACCGTTAATCCGTATCGTTTGTATATCCTGATAAACTCCGTCTTTTGCAATTTTTGCCATTTTTCTTCCGTCATAGCCGGATAATGCATATTCCACGGATTCCTTGATTTTTTTATGTATCCACGGTAACCGGGGAATACATACTTTCAAGAGAAAATCATCAAATTCTTCTTTTTTCTGCGGATTTGAAAGTCTGTCTTCCGCCATTTTTAATAAAATTTCCGACAGACTTCTCACCACATTATTTTCCTGCTCCTGCCATACCGTTTTTGCCCGTTCCGTTCCATGTTTTTTCATCCATGCTGACAAAGCATTTGCAATATATCCGTTCCATGTACTTTTGAATGATTCATCGTTACGCAAACGGAAAATCAACCGGTCATAAGCATTTTCCAAAGTACGGCAGATTTCACTTTCCGGGTCTTTAACGGTATCTGCTATCTGCAAAATATTTTCACGGAGAATACGGACAGCCTCTTCATCTCTGTCTTCCATGACCTTCTGCAAAACTCCCCGGAACCATCCCTGTTCTTTGTACCGTCTCCACGCCTCCCGGTAAAGACTCTGCACTTCGTCTAAGGTAAATCTGTTTTCCAAAAAATGCTTGACTTCCCCTGCCAGTGCTTCCTGCAAAACAGATTTTTGCTCGTATGTTTTCAGTGTTTCAAGAACAAAAGCAATCCGCTCTGTCCAATCTTCTCCTGCTGCCGCCTCTTCTCCTTTTTCGATGAGTACGTTTATAATCCGGTCTTTATCTATAGCGGAAATCCCTGCCTGAAGAACTTCCTCCAGAATCAGACCGACCGCTTCTCTGTGATTTTTGAGCCACGACAAAAGAATTTCAGAAGGGAGATGCTCTTTAAAAAACTCTTCCATCTTTCTTTGGGGAAGCAATTCCTCACTGACCATTTCTTTCGCCATTTCCACAATTTTGTCGCGGCGGTTGGCAATAATATCCGTCCTGTAAGAAATTCCCAGCGGTTTTTCAAAAAGAGAAGTCACGGCAAACCAGTCCGCAATTCCCCCGACGGTTGCCGCAAAAGCCACATGAAATAAACCGGCCTGCCAGAGTCCATTTCCTTGAAAAGGAGCGGTCACCAGGCAAGTGGTGAATGCAGCTCCCAATATTTTATTGGCGGTCTTTCTTTTATCCATAGCCTGCCTGCTTTCGTTAACTGCTTTTGTTTTTATTATATCATTCCCGGAGGACAGGATTTTTTCTTTACTGCCAATTGAAACTTGTTTGTCCGTGTCTTTCTTTATTATTTATAAAATTTCTTTATTTATTTCCTTTATATGGGGCAGAATTATGGAATATATTTTCTATTTGTAATAAAATAAAACAAACTGAAGAGAATATTTTGCACAAATTCTCTTCCTTTCGGTCCGTGTTTTAGATATAATAATTAGAATTTATACTTTTAAAGTCTTTTGTTAGGAGGAAATGATGGCAACCTATATCAATGAACCTGCACATACCTTTAATGAATATCTTCTGATTCCCGGATATTCTTCCTGTGAATGTATTCCCGCAAATGTTTCCTTAAAAACACCTCTCGTAAAATTTAAAAAGGGAGAAACTCCGGATATCGAGCTGTCCATTCCTATGGTTTCTGCTATCATGCAAGCCGTTTCCGGTGAAAAACTGGCTGTCGAGCTTGCACGTAACGGAGGTATTTCTTTTATCTACGGTTCCCAGACTCCGGAAGAAGAAGCTGCTATGGTGGCAAGAGTCAAAGCCAAAAAAGCAGGCTTTGTTTCCAGTGACTCCAATCTGTCTCCTGAAAATACACTGGCAGATATTTTAGCTTTAAAAGAAAAAACGGGCCATTCTACAGTAGCCATCACTGTTGACGGTACGGCCAACGGCAAGCTGGTAGGCATTGTTTCCAGCCGTGACTATCGTGTCAGCCGCATGGATCCTTCGGAAAAAATTTCAGATTTCATGACTCCTTTGGAAAAGCTTGTCACTGCCAAGTTCGGTATTACTCTTTCTGAAGCGAACGACATCATCTGGGACAATAAAATCAATTCCCTTCCCGTTCTTTATGAAGACGGAAGACTGTACGGTTTCGTATTCCGTAAGGACTATGACTCCCACCGTGAAAATCCTGATGAAATGCTCGATGCGAAAAAAAGATTTGTTGTCGGTGCCGGTATTAACTCAAGAGACTATGCAGAACGCGTACCTCTTCTCGTAGATGCGGGAGCCGATGTCCTTTGCATTGATTCCTCCGAAGGCTATTCGGAATGGCAGAAAATCACAATTGACTGGGTCCGTGAACGTTACGGCGATAAAGTAAAAATAGGAGCGGGAAATGTCGTTGACCGGGACGGTTTCCTTTTCCTCGCAGAAGCAGGTGCCGACTTTGTAAAGGTCGGAATCGGCGGAGGTTCCATCTGCATCACAAGAGAAACAAAAGGTATCGGCCGCGGCCAGGCAACTGCCGTTATTGAAGTCTGCCGTGCAAGAGATGAATATTACAAAAAGACAGGTATCTATGTTCCGATTTGCTCCGACGGCGGTATCGTCTACGATCACCATATCACCCTCGCCCTTGCCATGGGTGCCGACTTTGTTATGCTCGGCCGTTACTTTGCCCGTTTCGACGAATCTCCTACGCAAAAACGGACCGTCAGCGGTACGGTAGTAAAAGAATACTGGGGAGAAGGTTCCAACAGAGCCCGCAACTGGGGCCGCTATGATCTCGGCGGAGAAAAGAAACTTCTCTTTGAAGAAGGCGTCGACTCCTATGTACCTTATGCAGGTCCTTTGAAAGAAAACGTAGCCAAAACCTGTGCCAAAATTAAGGCGACCATGTGTAACTGCGGTGCCCTTTCCATTGCAGAATTGCAGGAAAAAGCAAAGCTGACGCTCGTATCCGCCACCTCCATTGTCGAAGGCGGTGCTCATGACGTTATAAGGAAAGAAAAGGAAAATAACAATAATTAATACATAGCAAAAAGGAGCGAAAGCTCTTTTTTGTTGTAACTGTTTTTGTCCACGGTATCATACAGAAGAAACGGAGATTGTTTATGATAAACCACAATACGGATGAAATCTTATACCGTTTTGAATGCGGCGATGAAATACGAAGAAACCTTGAAGGGAAAACCGTATTTGTCTTATTTAAGCAGGCAAAAAAAGTAGTGAGCACCTCTCCGGTAAATGGAGGATTTCATGACAACATCAAAGAAGTATTCAATTATAAATGTGCAGAGCGTACAGGCGGCACCTGTATGTCTTTTCAAGAGTATGAAGAAGATATAAAAAAGAAAGCCGAAAGTATCGGAAATGATTGGAAAGTATCTACCGGTTTCGGCACGGCGGCAGATATGGAAAATGCCGTAGTCGTGGAGAAAACCTATAAAAATTTAAAAGTAACGGCCTGTGTCACAGCAGGTATAGAAGCCAATGCAGGTTCTGCCGGCGATCCGGCCTTTGCGTATGGCGGAGAAAGCAAGCCGGAATATTTTAAACCGGGCACCATCAACATTATGCTCTTTTTGGGAGCGGATATGCCGGAAGGAGTTTTGACACGTGCCCTGGTCACTTGTACAGAAGCAAAATCGGCAGCACTTCGCGAACTTCTGACGGGAAGCCGGTATTCCTATGAACCTGCCACAGGCTCGGGAACCGATTCCACGCTGATTGTCGCCAATCCGGACAGTCCGATTTATTTCCGTTCATCAGGAAAACACAATAAACTGGGTGAACTTATTGGTCTTGCCGTAAAAGAAGCGGTGAAAGAAGGACTGAGACGGCAAAATCATTTAGATTCTTCTATGCAGTACAGTGTACGGGAACGGATGAGACGTTACGGAGTCACTGAGAAATTTCTTTATAACCTTTATCAAAAACAGGGCGGCACTTTATCGGACAGTGATTTCCATACATGGTGGGAACCGGCGGACAAAGAAAGTGATGCCGTGACCTGGACAGCCCTCTATGCTACTTTGCTCGACCATTATCGCTGGGGCCTTGATACGGAAGAAGATACAAAAAAAGCGGCACAAGTGATTCTTGACCATATTGCCGCAGCCTATAATGTACCTTCCGTAGTGATTAAAGAGGCAAATATAACCTCACTGATACAGAAATTTACAGATATTATTTCCCGAAAAATGGAAAACGAAAAAGAAAAACAAGTTTGAAGAAAATTTTTCCCAGACGTATCCACCACCTTTGCTCATAAAAGAGCAGTACCTAGACCTTATAAGAAAAGAGAGTTCTATCGCTTATGAAAAAGAAAATCATCATTATCACTACCGGCGGTACAATCGCCATGAAAAAAGACGAAAATACGGGAGGCCTCGTCCCCGCCGTATCAGGAGCCGACTTAGTTTCTGCAATCCCCGGACTTTCTCACGCGGCAGATATAGAAGTATGGGAATTTTCAAATATCCCGAGCGGTTGGATGACCGTTGAAAAAATGTTTGCCCTCTCCCGGGAAATCGACAAACTCGCTGCAGAAAATGCCGCCGACGGATTTGTAGTCACCCACGGAACCGACACACTGGAAGAAACCGCTTTCTTTCTGTATATAACTCTGCAAACCGAAAAACCCGTATGTGTCACAGGTGCCATGCGGGGCAGTCATGAAATCAGTGCCGACGGCCCTGAAAATATATTATCCGCCGTCAGAATTGCCGCCGATGACATGACAGGAAAAATGGGCGTTGTCGTCTGCCTGGGCGACCGCATTTACTCTGCCGGAGAAGTCACCAAAGTACATACAACAAATCCCGATACCTTTCGTGATCTTCACTACGGGCCTTTAGGTACGGTCTCCGGAAATACGGTACTGTACGGACGAATTCCCGTGGCGCATAAAAAAATCCATCCCTCGCGAATCGAGCCCCAAGTCTGGATCATTCCGACCTGGTCAGGCATGGACGGCGAAATTATAAAATCTGCAAAAGGAAAAGCCAAAGGTGTCATTATAGACGGTCTCGGCTGCGGAAATGTACCGCCGGAATGTAAAAAAGCCATTGCGGAATTAAGGAAGACCGGTATTCCCGTGGTACTCACCACCCGTGTACCTACAGGAAGCATTATGGAAGAATACAGCTACGACGGAAGTATCAAATCCATGAAAGACCTGGGCATTATATCAGGCGGCACACTTTCTGCTTCCAAAGCCAGACTGCTGTTATCTGCCGCTTTGGGAATCACAAACGATAATGAACAAATCCGGTCCTATTTTGAAACATAACGGGAAAAGAGCAAATTTCTCTTGACAGATAGAGACCGAATCAATATAATAAATAAGTCAGTCAGTTCCTACCTGCGGGTAAACTGATAAAAATGGAGAGGTGTCCGAGCGGTTTAAGGTGCATGATTGGAAATCATGTTGCCGGCGAATACCGGCACGGGGGTTCGAATCCCCCTCTCTCCGCCACGAAGACAGAGCCTATCGAATAAGATAGGCTTTTTTATTTTGTAAATATACAAGTTAAAATCTCTTTGCAACACATTTCTGACGACACTTTGACGACATTTTGGGAAAGGATTCGGAAAATTTGCACTGACTTTTCCGTATTTCATTCCGTGAATCATCAAACACATCAAGCAAACTGTCCAGACTTTCTTCCAAATTAGACAAGAGGTCTATGGTTTCTCCGAAGAGTTAGCTCTCATCAAATCATTTGATTTCTTTTTATTTCCATTCATATAAATCACCTTCCCGGCATCAAATAAAAAGAGAACCACATAAGTGGTTCCCGGATTGATATAAAAGCATTTCTTCCGCTCATTCATATAATATACAAGGGAATATTTTTAGATGATAAAAGGTAAAAAATTAAATTTCTATAGCTAATGGGAAATAACTGAGATTAAAAGAAAGAAAAACATGATGCATATACGAGCCGTAGTTGAACAATAGAAATTACTTCGATATCAGTTTATTAATAGTCATTTATACTCAGCCGGTTTGTAAATAGTTCTCAATAGCATTATTACAAATTGTCAAAATCTATTTCTTCAGATTCACTATGCGATAATGTACCATTATATAGGCGAATACCATACTCTGTAGGTTGATAAACTATAGTTCCATTGATTTCGTTTTTTGATAAGATAGCCGGTGTATCAATATCTTTTTTTACTGTATATTCCTCTAAAGCACTATAAAGTAACGTTTCATCTGGAGTAAAATGCATGAAATGACGTAGTGGTCCATCTACCTCCTCCAATAGCTGTGAAAGTGACCTTACACCAATACTAATGATATGTTGAACATAAGGTTCTGCCCATTTTTTATTGTTTACAAAATTCTGTTTTTCGGAATCATTAATATACTCCGAAACAATAGCACAAAATGTCATATCCATTGGGTACTTTTTATTTGAGTAACGAGAGAGCATTTTCTCTATGTCCTGCATGGTTACAAATCCTATTTTATTTTTACTGGTTATCTCAGTAAGCTTTTGTAGCAATTTTTCTTCACTTTTTAATAAACGATTCTCGGTTTTGACCTTCATATAGTTTTTGCTCGAAGCTAAGGCCTTCTCGGAGGCCTTCCATATAAAATAGCCGAAAATGATTACAATAATTCCGGCAACTAAAAACTGAAATACTTCCATATGCTCCTCAATCAACCAAAAACAGATGCCCAAAAATGCAATTCCGGCACCCCCCAATAATATTCCCTTAATATGATCAGCAATCCAAACTAAAACAGCAATCACAATTCCTAAAACTATTAAAGTTATAATTATATTCATCATTTATTCTCCTCCCGGAGGATCAATAATATACACTTTTTTATTGTTTTGCAGTTGAGGTAAAGTTTCTTTTGTAAATTGCTCAGACATTATCGATTTGCATAATATTTTTTCCGTTATGATTTTATTTTTGTCAATAAAAGTTAGATGAATAGAGAAGTTAATATTTGTTTGATTCGAATACACCTCAATATATCCAGATTGGAATTGTAAATCTTCTTCTTTTTCTATCTTTTGAATATAATCATCAATAGAATAACTCAGACGTTTAATATATGTACCTAAGGAAAATTTTCCAATTTTAGCTTGAGTTGCATAATGTAAAGCTTCCTTAAACTCCTGCCATGCAGTAGATAATTTAATATTTTCTTTGTTTTTCATAATACGTTCCTATCAACCTCAACATATTAATGCTTCATTTAAATCTTTAGTGTTGTTTACTTCACCTTGAAGAGCGAGTTTATCAAGAATTTGTGTAGGTAAATCTTTTTCGCTTATGTTTCTTTTTACTGTTGTAACTTTCCATGTGCCAAGTTCTGTATCTACAGAAAAATTTTGACTAATTTCTATAAATTTATCTCCAATCTTTCTTAATAAGTGAGCAGCTCCAACTAAAGTTCCCGCTATTTTTACTTGGATTTTTTGAATAACATTTTTTAGAAATTCTCTTGCGGTATACAAAAACATTTTAAATGCTTGCTGAACTGCATTTAAAATGTTTTTAGTAGAACGCCAAATCCCATTGAAAATTTTTCCAACAGAAACAAATGATTTTCGAACAACGCTAAAAACTCCCAATTGTTTTTCCTTTCTGCTTGATTAATTTATTGCTATGACTTTTTAGCGGGATATTCGCTAGGCAAATATCCCAATTGTTTTTTTACATATTTTTCAGAAACCGATTTTGTTTTCACTGAATATCCTTGATTGGCTTCTTTGCTTTTTATAATATCTTCTATGGATTCAAAGAGATATTCTTTGGCGACAAAAGGCTTTTTTTGACGTGTTGCTTTAAATGCCGCATTTAATATTGCCGTAGAAATATCACTTCCGGTGATTCCTTGATATTTTTCCGCCAACTCATTAACATCTGCATTTGTAGGCATCTCCGTTGGAATATACAAATTCCACAATCTTTTGCGAGCTTCTTGGTCAGGAAGCTCAAACCTAATATGTTTTGCTATTCGCCGCATAAATGCTATGTCAAAATTTTGAATAAAATTGGTAGCAAATAGTATAAAGTCTTGGTAGTCATTCATCAGCATTAACATGACAGAGCGAGTTTGGTTTACACTGACATCAGTGGCACTCGACATATTGGTTACACGTTTGCTTAAAATAGCATCTGCTTCATCAAAAAAAATAATGCTATGAGTCTTTTTTGCTACTTCAAAGACGTATCGGATATTTTTTGGTGTTTCTCCAACATATTTTGATTCAATGTCTGCATAATTGACTACCAATATCTTTTTTTTCATGTAAGCAGCTAATGCATGAGCTGCCATAGTCTTCCCGGTACCCGGAGGTCCGTATAAATTAATCCCTATTCCTCTATGCTGTCTATGAGTTTTTGAAAACCCCCAAGTGTCAAATACAATATGACTGTTTTTTATGTAATCAGCGATATCTAATAAATTTTCTTTTACAGATGATGCTAAAATTAAGTCATCAAAAGTATATTTAGGGATTTCCGGAATAAATATTTCCTCTTCCCTTTCTGTAGAATTGGTTTTTTTGGGGGTCTTTTCCTGGTTGTAATTTGTTAAATTATCTTGAAAAAACGAAGATTTTACCTCTCGTATTGGCATTAATCCTCCTCATAGCTGACTTAATAAAACACATGCACGAGCATAATTTCGATTAATATTCCGTACAATATCCTGTAATGTCTGGTCAAGTTCATCTGGAATGTTCCAAGCTTCGCGTATCAACCTCATCGCTTGCACTTCTTCATCAGAATATTCTGAGTCTGCCAAGACAATACAAAGTAACTCAAAATATATTTCTCCTCTTAAAGAACGATCATTTGAAAACATATTTTTTACATCATTTAAGTCAATAATCTTACCTTGATATTGTGTTAATTCCAGTTCTTCTTGACAAGAACGCAATGCAATTTTTTCCTGATCAGCATACATATTATCAATACCCATGATAGTATATGCTAAATCTATGAATGATTTTCTGCTATTTTCCGGCACATTATGTAAAAACATAGAATCTCCTTTTATTATCAAATAGTCATTTGCAGTTCTTCTTGAATTTCTTCTGTAATATCTTGTTCACGTCCAGTATTTTTGAGTTTAGCTAAAATTTGTGGTGGAACTTCTTCTTCGGAAATTATCCTAGTTGTAGTTTCTTCTACCCATTGCCCATTTTCTTTGTAGTATAATTTGTGCATAATTTTGGTGTAAATTTCTTTAATTTTAGCGGCCATAACAATAGCTGCATGTTTAATAAATTTGGCCGCAGAAGCGAAAGCTTGTTTCAATTTAGCAACAAAAGTAGAGAGCCATTCTAGTATTTGGCTCCAATATTCTAGAACTGCACTAACTCCAATAAGCGCTGCCACCGCAGATCCTAATGCCCATACTAAAAATGGAATCGGCATAATTAGTTTTCCTCCTATTAAATATTATTTAAAATTTATTTAGCTCTGCTGGATAAATTTCATAAACAACTTTACGCTTTTCCTTGAGTTTTTTACATGAATCCTCTGTAAGGCATTGGTTACTTTGGTTTTTACTAGAACTGCTTCGTTTTACCCATTTATTTTCAGTATTTTGCATATACAAGTCGTAAGAAATATTGAAGTTTCTATCATCTATGTAATGAATAATAAATTCGCCACCGACGCATCTATAACCTTCATTTTGAGCTTTTTGCATAACCAAGTCCAAAGGTTTCGAATAAATTTCTGCTAAATCATTAAGTGTCAGTTCTTTTTTGGGGATTCCTGTTTTGATTTCCTCAATGAAGTTACCCATCTTCTGCATCAAAACATCTAATGTGGTATTTGCCAGGTTACCAAGTTGCTTGATTCCACGTTCGATAAGCTCTTTTGTAATTATCTGTTCAATCATTTTTACCTCCAGACTTATAAGTATAGCTTCAAAATTTATAACATGAGCAACTAGAAAATTAACCAATCTGTTTTTTTACTATCAAGCAGTATGTTTTACACTTTCGACTTAAATTTTCCACAGGAGTTCCCACCTTTCATTGTCAATGAAAACGTCTTCATGCACCGGGCTTTCATTTCTGTATCATATTCCCACCAGTTTCCAGAAAGTGGCATAATTGCTGAATTTGTAGGATTATACCAAAATTTGCACAATGCACAACATCCACATTTCATATCTCTCGCATAAATCTTTTTCTTTGACATAGAATCTCCATCTTTAAGTTTTTAGCTGTTCAGTTATCGTCAAGATTGTGGCAAATTTGATTATATATCAGGAATACAGATTAACATTCAGTAACAGAAATAATTCTAATTTTGTGAAATGAATGACGACTTAATACTTGTTGTTTAGCATCTTGACGGCTACTAGCTTTCACGGTTGTTTGTTGTACACATGAACCACGGGTTTCTGATTGAAATTTAACGCTATATGATTTAATCATAACTTTTCCTCCGGTTATAACTAGAAAGACTATAAATATATAGAGTTACAATTCACGACACTCATCTTGCTCTTCTACAATAAAAAATACTTGTCATCATTGTCAAATGTAATGAATTTGCAAGCATCCACATGAAGAGCCTTCGCTAAAGAAAACAACATATTCAATTGGATATTATCGTTATACTTTCCCGATTCAATCTTGGCGATAACTGAGCGGTTAACAGAAATTTTCTCAGCTAACTGATATTGAGAATAGCAGTTAAGCTTACGATAGTATGCAACCTTAGCCCCGATCAGTTTATAGATAGTCAGGCCGTTTTCCATTACAATCTCCTTTATTAACTATTCATTAATCCCATTATACTAAATAAACAAATGCTATGTTGTAGATAAACAGGGAACAATTGTATATTAACAATCACATTTAAGATACAAAGGAATAATACTGGCAATCTCAGTAAAATCGTTTTTAGCAATATTTATTTCTCTTTTTTTCCCCGGATGAAGAATAAAATTATGAAGACCATTAAAAATGCCCCTGCAGATGTTATCGGCTCTAGAAGGGCGGATAGAAAAAATTGGCCACAAACTGAAGCTATTCTACTTCCATTTTTACCACGAAATATTTATTTTTTTCCTGCATTCGGCATTTAAACACTCTCATTCTTTCGAAGAAAAAAGACTTTCCGCTTCTTCACAAAGGCGTTCTAATTATCTTGCCTTGCGAATTACTTCCCTCGGTGAATGTACGGTTGACGGTCATGTATCATTATATTCTTTTGGCTTATTTGCATTTCTGTTCATCATATAAAAATACTTCCGCTTATATAACTCTTCTAAATCCCTATTCTCCAACATGCTTTTATGCGGATATTCCCACTTTTATCTTGCAAGTTCGAATTTTTTCGCCTCTTCATCCGTCAATGGTCGTCCTAATCTTTCAACCAGGTTTATTGCTTCTTTCCATTTGAAAGGAGGAAGTTCATTAATATCTAAAGTGAGTCGACCATCGATAAGTACTGATTCAATATCAGGTAAATCCGGTTTTATGTTATCCACTATTTTTTCCCCCTAGTTCTAAGGATATAAGCTCTTGAATTACGTTATTATTCTTTAATATTGATTTATAAATTGCTACCTCTCTTTTTTCGGGAATATCCCAAATAAAATTCCATCCTGCTACCATAAAATTTTTCGCTTGTTTCACGGGCATGTGGATTTTTCAAGGTGTAATTATATCAATGTATATATTTATTATACCATTCTATTTTTTCACGGTTGTACCTTTCGCAAATCATTTATATGGCAAATATATTTCACCCCTATCCCTGTTATATTTATTATTTATTTATTATATTCCATAAGAAAATAAACCCGAATAAACCCATAATTTTACTGTAAAAATAACGCATTTTCACTATGAATATTGCATTTAATTTTTTATGAAATTTCTTTACATCGAGATTTATCTATGTTATAATCAATACACAAGAATTCAATATAAATTTTTACAAAAGGAGATATTACTATGAAATTATCTGACAAGATTTTAAAAGCACTGGTTGCACAAGTTAAAATGGAATTCGAATCTGCTTATCTGTATCGTTCGATGTCCCATGATATGAAAAACATCGCTCTGAACGGCTATGCAAAATGGCTGGATAAGCAGTATGAAGAAGAAAGAGAACATGCTTTGAAAATTGTTTCTTACATTGAAGACAGAGACGGCGTTGTCGATTTCTTACCGATTGCAGGCATAAAGAAACATTACACCAATCCTTTGGATGTTGCCAAAGCTTCTCTGGCTCATGAAGAAGCTGTTTCCGCTTCTATCCGTAATATTTTCAACCTTGCCCGCAAGGAAGGGGATTTGGAAACCGAGATTTTCCTCCAGTGGTACATCACTGAACAGGTAGAAGAAGAAGTAAATGCCCGCGATAACGTGGACGGTTTCAAGAAGGCTCAGGAATGTGAAGCTCTTCTCTACATGTTTGATCATTGCCTGTCTGAAAGATAATTATTATTTATACTAAAAGGCGGTATTGTCCATAATGCGGGCGGTACCGCCTTTTTATTGTCAAATTTGACAAAATATTCCTTCTTTCTCCGTACTTTTTATATTTGTTCTGTAAAATATTGATTTTCTATTTTCACAGATTTGATATAATAAAGTCAGCGATTCAGTATACGGGAAAGGAGGATTTTGTTTTGAAACCGTCAACGCGATGTGTTATTATCGTCAATCCCACGTCAGGCCGGGAAAAGGCGCCCCGCTATATTCCTTATATGACCTCGGTTTTATCGGAGAAATACGAGGATGTTACGATTAAGCTGACGCAAAAAGCCGGGGATGCCAAGGATTTTGCCCGTTATGCGGCAGAAAAAAATAAGGATGTTTTCTGTATGGGCGGTGACGGTACCATCAATGAAGTCATCAACGGAATGGTTTCCGTGCAAAGTGAATCTTGTTTCGGTTTTGTTCCGTTCGGCACAGTGAATGATTTATCCCGGGCACTCCATATGCCCCGTTCTCCGAAAAAGGTCATTGATATGTTTCGTCGTGCAAAAAAAAGTTTCATTGATGTCGGTAAAATCAATGACCGTTATTTCATAAATATCGTGGCGGCCGGTCTTCTTCCCGAAGCGGTAAGTCAGGTTACCATCAAGGAGAAAACTTTATTCGGTTCTCTCGCTTATTTCATGAAAGGGTTCCAGGTTTTTGCCAAGCAGCAATCTTACCAATTTACAATTACGGAGGCAAACGGTACGGTGATACAGGTTTCATCGCCTTTGATTGCCGCCATGCTCACCGATTCGGCAGGCAGTTTCCGGAATCTCGTACCGCCGGAAGAACGAAATAAGGGCGTTATTAAGCTTGCTCTTTTTCATGATTTCCAATGGCTGCGCACCATCAGGGAAGCGCCGAAACTTCTCGCAGGACTGCAACCGGGACCGGAAATTCTCACGGTTATTGCTGTAAAGAAAGCCCGTATTTCTATACAAGACAATATGAAACTTTATACGAATGTGGACGGCGATAAAGGGCCTTGTTTCCCTATTGATTTGGAAATTTTGCCGAACCGTCTTCCTGTTTTCATCCCCCACAAAGATGACGAGGAAAATACACTGCTCCCCCACCTTTTGGAAAGCGTGCCGCCTAAGCTGAAATTTCCTCTGGGCATACGAAAACAAAATGAGGAAAAATAATTTTTAATAGAAAAATAAAAAAAGTGCAGCTCTTTTACGGACTGCACTTTTAATTTGCTTATATACTTTTTGCGTTCTTTTTCTTTCTCATGAGCTGGAGGAAGAGGACAAAAGCTAGTATGCCTATGCCTACCGCATCAGTGGTAAGCCGCGGATCTATCAGAAGCAGACCGCCTGCCAGGAGAAGCAGCCTTTCGAGAAGATTTGTTTTGTCTGTCATATAACCGATCATTCCTGCAGAAACGCCGGTCATTCCGATAAGTGCCGTACAGGTCGTTATCACTATGCTGGTCATTGACGCATCAATCCCGAGAATTTGCGGGGAAAGCACAAACACATAGGGAATGATAAAGGCGGCAATACCGAGTTTGGAAGCATTTACCCCCGTTTTAAGAGGATCGCCTCCCGAAATAGCACTTCCTGCATAAGCGGCCAGTGCAACAGGCGGTGTAATATCCGCAATAATGCCGAAATAGAATACGAACATGTGAGCCGCCAGAATCGGTACACCCAGCTGGAGCAGCGCAGGCGCCGCAATGGTCGATGTAATGACGTAGTTGGCCGTTGTCGGTACACCCATCCCCAGAATCAGGGACGTCAGCATGGTGCAAAACAGGAGAAGAAGGAAATTTCCCGATGCCAAATCGACCAGTGTGGATGCCAATTTAAGACCGACACCTGTTTTTGTCACAATGCCGATAATCATTCCTGCAGAAGCGCAGGCAATAAGAACGCCCAGTGCACCCCGTGCCCCTTTGATAAGGCCGTCCACCACATCATTGAACGTCATGCGTGTATTTGCCCGGAGCATAGCGGTAGCAATAGAAACAATTATACCTGCCAGTGCGGCTTTCATCGGGGTATAGCCTGAAGCGAGAAGTCCGATGATTGCAACAAGCGGTATAGCCAGATGTCCTTCTTCTTTCATAATTTTTCCCCACGGCGGAAGTTCACTTCTCGGTGTGCCCTGAAGATTATCTTTCTTCGCCTCGAAATGAACTCCGAGGAACACGCCGATGAAGTATAAGACGGCCGGTACGATAGCTGCTTTCACAACCTCCATGTAAGGAATATTTACAAATTCCGCCATTAGAAATGCAGCGGCACCCATAATCGGCGGCATAAGTTGCCCCCCTGTAGAGGCGGCCGCTTCTACGGCACCGGCAAAGTTTTTATGATAGCCCAACTTTTTCATCATCGGAATGGTAAAGGAGCCTGATCCGACCACATTCGCTACGGAAGATCCGGAAATCGTTCCCTGCAGTGCCGAGGAAATAACCGCCACTTTTGCAGGACCACCGGACGCCCAGCCTGCCAAGGCATTGGCAATATCGATAAAGAATTTGCCCAATCCCGTTTTTTCCAAATAAGCGCCAAACAGGATAAACAGGAAAATAAATGTCGATGAAACGCCCATGGGAATGCCGAAAACACCTTCGGTTGTGAAGAAAAGATGACCTACCATCTGATTGATTGTCAGTCCTCTGTGAGCAAGCGGCCCCGGCATATAACGGCCGAAAAACCCATAGGCCAAAAAAGCGAGAACAACGATAACGATAGGCAGTCCTACAATTCTGCGGGCCGCCTCAATGACCATGACAATCCCCAAAACGCCCATAAAGGCATCGGCAGGAGTCACCGTGCCTGCTCTTAAAATCAGCTGGTGGTAATTCAATAAAATATATATAGGGGGAATCGTTGCAATAACAGCGAGCGACAAATCAACGGGGTGTACATTTCCGTTTTTTACCCACGAACGCTTTGTCGGGCAAAGAAGATAGACCAAAGAAATACCGAAAGACAAATGGATGCACCGCTGAATCATCGCATCTAAGGCGCCGAAAAATCCGGTATAAATCTGGAACAGGGAAAAGCAAATGCAAATAACGGCAATCAGCTTTGCCCACAGCCCCGAATATTCTGCCGTATTCGATTCCTTATCCAGTTCTTTTAATTTCTTTTGGAGATGACCCTCCGCCTGCTTATTTTCTTCTGCCCGGTCTGTTATCGGCAGATGTTCTTTTTTTTCTAAATCATCCAAAGGAATCAACTCCTAATCTCTTTTTTCATCCAATAGCCTTTCCAAAGCGGGGCTACATATATATGTAATTCTTTTCCGAGGGGCATCAGGTCCGAAAGCACATATTCATGACCGTCTACGATGACACGTTCATCATTGGTGACGCCGTTACGAATCGACAGGTCCGGATATTTTCTGTCTATCTTGTCTAAAATAAACCAGTCTCCCTCTTGCCGGAATTCGCCGTCCTCTTTGGAAAAAGGAAGTCCCACACCCATAGATTGGTATTTAGTGGATTTCAGTACCAGTCCGTCTTCCATATCATTGACGACCAGATATTCATAAATCATAGTCTTTTGGACAGAATGGCGGTATGCCAATGTCACCGGCGTCCCCGCCTCCACTTCCTGGCGGATAATAAATCCGTCTTCCGTCTGCCCGTACAGGTAAGGCGTACGTATATAGTAACCGAAAGCGGCAATTCCTATAGTAATTACAATACCTGCATAAGCAATCAGGCTTTCCAGCTTACCATGCTTTCTTTTCTTTATCATTTCAAAAACAGACTTTACCAGTCCTTCGTCCTTCCCGAAAAATTTTCTGTAAAGCACAGAAAGGAGTGCAGTTCAGACTCCACTCCTCTTCCGGCTCTATGGATATTCTGACTTTTTATTTCGATTTCAGATACTTTTCTGCGCCCGGGTTCATCGGAATAGACATACCGTCGAGTGCTGTATCCTTGGTGATATATTTTCCTACCGCATGAGCCGCTTTCATACGGTCAAGATGTTCATACACGGCTCTTGCAATCTGTTCACCCATTTCATCGCTCATCTTATCTGTAGCGGCAATGATACATTTAACAGCAACAGAGCTTACGTCCTCATCCTGTCCCGGGTATGTGCCTTTCGGAATCACAACTTTTGTGTAATAAGGATATTTTTCAATCAGACTGTCTACCTTATCGCCTTCGATATGAATGATTTGTGCCGATTTATTGGCTGCCAAATCCTGAATGGCTGCTGTCGGGAATCCTGCAACAACTACGCCGGCATCGACATTTCCGTCTTTCAATGCATCGGCAGCTTCGCCAAAGGATAAGAACTGTTCGTCAATATCATCATAAGTAAGCCCGTAAGCGGCCAAAATCTGGCGGGCATTGGCTTCTGCACCGGAGCCGGCAGCGCCGACTGCCACCTTTTTCCCTTTCAGGTCCGCAATGGATTTGATTCCTTTGTCTGCAGTGGTAACGAACTGTACGGTTTCAGGATATAAAGCGGCAATACCACGAAGACCTTCCATTTTATTATCCTTAAACATTTCTGTTCCCGTTGTTGCATAGTAGGAAATATCATTCTGGATAAATGCAATGTCTACAGATCCGTCTTTCAGCATATTCACATTAGCCACAGAAGCCCCTGTCGACTGGGCAGACGCATTCATTCCCTTTATATTGGAATTCAGAAGTTCCGCCAAAGCTCCGCCTAAAGGATAATATGTTCCTGCAGTACCGCCGGTTGCTATATTCAAAAACTGTTTACCGCCGCTTTTGCCGCTGTCTCCGCCACAGCCTGCGAGCAATCCTGCACCTGCCATACAAACTACACCTGCCATAAGCATTTTTTTCATCATTTTTTTCATGATAATTACCTCCCGAAATACTCTCCTATTGTGTAAACCAACCATTGATTTTGATACAGACCGCTTTGCAGCTTACGGCTTTTTACATGTATCTGCTTTTATAACAGAAAATAAAAAAGCAGCCGGATACGTGGGACATATCCGCTGCAAGCTTCTTTGCTCAAAATGCTATGAACTTATCTTAACTATACTACTTTTCAAAATCCTTGTAAAGTAGGCTGGGCTGTATACCGCTATTATTTTGATATTTTCCGCTCGTATAGGGGTCTGCCTCACCTAAAATGGTATGGAAATAAATCTGGCAGATTTGCACGCCCGCATAAATGCGAATTGGTTGTACGCAGAACATTTCCAGTGTCCAGTAACCCGAAAATCCGATATCCCCGAACCCTGCCGTCACGTGAATAAAAAGTCCGAGCCGTCCCACCGAGGACCGTCCCTCCAGCATGGGAACAAAGCAGGTGGTTTTCGTATGCTCTGCCGTTCTTCCCAAATATAATTTATCCGGTTCTAAAAGATATCCTTCTTCCGGGATTTTGATGAGATGCCCTGTATTTTCTTTCTTCATATCCAGTTCATGGTGATCATAAATCATAAGGTCATCAGACAGTGTCAAATTATAGCTGTTGGGATTCAGCTGCTCCTTGTGAAACGGAGTAATCACAATTTCTTTTCCCATATGACGTTCTATTTCTCTACCGGATAAAATCATTTTTCTTTCCGCCCTTCTTCATTAAAAATTTTCCGGTGCTGCGCCATGCGCCGCCTGCTGAAACTATACATTGCATTCTGCCCTTTCCGTAGCCCGGCCTGCTCTTTTTCTTCTTCCGTCAGTACCGGTGATATAAGGAGTTTCCCTCTGTCGCTGAATGAAATGAGATGAGCCGCAAAAAGTGAGGCATGAGTCGGGCATAAGATGAGCCCTTTTTGTTTCATTCCTGCCTCTCCATAAGGCACGGCTGACAAAAGGGAAATCCGGCGGATTCCGCAAACACAACATTGGGAGGCGTCCTGCAGAGATTTTCTAAAAAAACAATCCTTTTCCAAAAGCGTATCCCGTATCTTTCTTACCGTTTCATCGGGAGTAGCGGAAAATAAATTTCCTTCCGCACCGAAGGCGGAAATATCTTCCGACAGAACCTCACGGATTAAGTTTTTCCCCGACGTATCCGCCTCTTCCAATTCACGGAATGCCGTCACCATTTCAGGCTTGAGAATCCAAAGATAAGCCCCCTGCTCATCTTCTTCCCCGTCAAAAACGTATTGCCAGGGAGACATCGCCTCGTTTTCTTCTGTTTCCTTTTTCTCTTTCCGAGGCGAATCTTTTTCCCCCTGCGTTTCCAATTGTCCGTCTTCATAAAGATCTTTAATTTTATTTCCCGCCCAGCCGACGGCAGCATTCAATGCCCGGTACTCCATACCGAGTACATCTGCTATATGCTTGGCATTATCGGTAAAGCGGGGAGAATGGTACAGCACTTCGATAATCTGCATCATCAGATCCGACATAACCTGGGGCATGGCAAATAAAGATAACCAGCCCTGCACAGGAATGACGTTCCAACGCTTAGCTCCTTTTATCCGTGCCATGTCTCCCCCTTATCCTAAGATCGGTACAAAAACTTTTGAAAATATTATAGCATTTTACATTTGTTTTTAAAATCATATCTCCCGAAACGGAAAAATACAGGGTCGTCAATTTCTGTTTTTACCGCTGCCTTCATTTCCGTTATAATAATAAAAAACAACAAGGAGTTCTTATGGAAATTGTACAAACCCAAGAAATGCACAAATTAATTTCTTTCCTTTGGAAAAAATATCTGGCGGCAGAAATTGTAAATGATATTCTCATGGAAGAAATCAGGGACAGGCTCTATCTGGAAAATGTATCCGTCCCGGGAGAAAAAAACAGTCCCACATTTTCAGACGGCATCGCCGCTCTTGCTTTCGGCGACAGAACGGAAGAAATCGTGTCCGCCCTTTTTTCAGACAAAAAAAGTTGGTATCCCTACTCGGAGCTGGCTCAATTTTACGATGCACCCGGTTTGTACGACCATATCTTAAAAAGCATAGCCGGTCAATTACAATGGTACGACCGTACTGTCATTACCGATAACCCTTACTGCCGGACTGTTTCATTCAGCTCGGGTTCCCGGAACGGCATTGAATTAAAATATACGGATACACTTCCTTATGAATTTTTTCAGACTTATCATACCTTCCAAAAGAAAAATCCTTTCCTCTATGCCGGCGCCGGTTTTTTCACCGAGCCCGTTTCTTTTCCCGTGATTTTGGAAAATAACGAAGTCTGGATGAGTATCGTCGTCAGTGAAACGGAATCCATGACTGTCCCTGTAGAAAAAGCACACGGTCATGTCATTACCTACGGACTGGGACTCGGTTACTATGCATTTATGGCTGCTGAAAAAGCGGAAGTGGAAACCGTGACGGTAGTGGAAATGAACCCGGCTGTCATTTCCCTTTTTAAAGAGCATATTCTCCCCCAATTTCCGCACAAAGAAAAAATACGTATCATCGAAGCAGATGCTTTAACTTTTGCAAAAAGCCAGAAAGACGGCCTTTTCGACATCGCCTTTTTTGATTTTTGGGGCGGTTATTTTGACGGCCTTTCGCTATACGAAAAACTGCTCCCCCGCACCGCTCATCTGAAAAAAACAAAATGCTTCTACTGGATAGAAAGCTGTTTCGCCGAATATTTTTTCCGTCCCGTCATTATGAAATTTCTGATGGAAAAAGGCACGGCCCGTCCTTTTTCGCTCCCGCCGATTTCAAAAAAAGCCGGACTCCTGCAACGGCATTTTTTATCTTATCTTAATACCTGCGAAGGCCGTCTCTCCACACCCGAAGAGATTGATTATCTCCTTTCCGATGACGGACTTATTCCCTTGGTGAGAAAATTTATAAGAAATCACAGGTCCGGCTGATTTTTCCATAGCACCGTATCTCGTTTTCCTGTATAATAAATGAGATTTAATAATTGAGGTGTATAATGACTGATTTAGAAGAAATACAAAGACGGCGTACTTTCGCCATTATTTCCCACCCTGATGCGGGAAAAACCACACTGACGGAAAAACTTCTGCTTTACGGGGGTGCTATTCACCTGGCAGGCTCTGTAAAAGCGAGAAAAACATCACGCTATGCTGTTTCCGACTGGATGGAAATAGAAAAACAGCGCGGCATTTCCGTCACAAGTTCGGTGCTCCAGTTTGATTACAACGGGTGCCGTATCAATATTCTGGATACGCCGGGCCACGCCGATTTCTCGGAAGATACGTACAGAACACTCATGGCGGTCGACAGTGCTGTCATGGTCATTGACGTTGCCAAAGGCGTGGAAGCGCAAACACAGAAACTGTTCAAAGTTTGCTCTGACCGGGGCATTCCTATTTTCACTTTCATCAATAAAATCGACCACTTCGGCAAGAATCCCTTTGACTTAATGGCGGATATTGAAGACGTTCTGGGTATCCGCTCTTGCCCGATGAACTGGCCTATCGGAATCAACGGTGACTATACCGGCATTTACGATCGTGAAAAAGATATCTGTCATATTTTTATCAAAGATAATGCCCATGGTGTAAAAAAGCTGGAAGTCATTTCAGGAAAACCGGATGACCCCGCCATTGTTTCCAGATTATCACCGGAAATTATACAGTCCCTCAAAGATGATTTGGAACTCCTTGAAGAAGCAGGCGATCCTTTTGATAAAGAAAAAGTAGAAAAAGGAGAACTGACTCCCCTGTTTTTCGGCTCGGCAATGACAAATTTCGGTGTCCAGACTTTCCTTGAAAAATATCTGGAACTGGCACCTCCGCCGGAAGAAAGAGATACGCTGGAAGGAAAAGTCGCTCCCGAGTCTCCCTATTTTTCCGCTTTCGTATTTAAAATCCAGGCCAATATGGATCCCAAGCACCACGACCGCATTGCATTTCTCCGTATCTGTTCCGGCCTGTTTGAAAAAGGTGCGTCTGTTCTCCACAGACAAAGCGGAAAAATGCTCCGTCTTTCACAACCCCAGCAATTTCTGGCTACAGAACGGCAGACTGTGGAAAAAGCTTACCCCGGAGATATTATCGGAATTTTCGATACCGGTGAACTTGGTGTGGGAGACACGGTCTGTGAAAAGAAAAATCCTGTCACCTTTATTGATTTCCCCGTATTTCCGCCGGAAATATTTGCCCGTATTTCTCCTGACAGCAGCATGAAACGGAAACAGTTTCTGAACGGCGTCGCCCAACTGGCACAAGAAGGAGCGATTCAGGTCTACAAACAGCCCTACCGCATGGAATCATTTATCATCGGTGCGGTCGGACAATTACAGCTGGAAGTCATGAAATACAGACTGGAAAATGAATACAACGTCACCATCAATGTTGAAACAATTAACTACACCTGTGCCCGCTGGACGGAAGGCGATATTCCGCCGGAAGAACTTACAGGCATCGATAATGCGATGGTCGTGTATGACCGGAGAGAACGGCCCGTCTACCTTCTCCCCAACAGCTGGCAGGCCGGCTGGCTGGCCGAACGAAATCAAAATGTCAAATTCCTCGAGTCACCCCCACTGGGCGTCTCACGGTTGGAAGGCAACTGAAAAAACGGTACTCCCTTTTATGAGGAGTACCGTTTTTTATGTCATAACCGATGATTTTTTATTTCAAAGTCCAGTCTGTATGGAAAGTTCCCGGCTTATCCACTCTTTCATAAGTATGGGCGCCGAAATAATCTCGCTGGCCTTGAAGCAAATTTGCCCCGCTCACGGCAGTACGATAGGAATCAAAATAAGCAAGTGCCGAACTTAAAGCAGGAACGGCAATGCCGTTTTCTACCGCCAGAGAAACCACATGCCCCCAACCTTTTCTGGAACGAATCAGTATTTCCGCAAAATACGGGCTTTCCAGCAAATTTGTCATGTCCCGGTTGCTGTCAAAGCTTTCCGTGACACGGTCCAAAAATTCTGCCCTGATAATGCAACCGTTTCTCCATATCTTTGCAATACGGCCCATATGTAAATCCCAGTTAAAATGATTTCCTGCCGCAGCAAGAAGATTAAATCCCTGGGCATAGGCACAAATTTTAGCACCATATAAAGCGGCATATAAATCTTCCAAAAAGGCTTCTCTATCCTTGACCGGATTTTCAAGCTTCAAATCTTTATATTTTTCCGCCAGAGACAGCCGTTCTTTTTTACAACATGACATATGTCTTGCAAATACCGCTTCCGTAATGGTCGGAACGGGAACACCGAGATCCAGAGCACTCAAGCTTGTCCACTTTCCCGTGCCTTTTTGACGTGCCACATCGAGAATGCAGTCTATCAGTGCACCGCCGTTTTCTTCTTTCTTACGCAGTACATTTGCCGTAATTTCAACGAGATAGGACGACAGCTCTCTTTTGTTCCATGAATCCCAAACCTCTGCCATTTCAGAGGGAGCCATTTTCAAAAGATGTTTCATCACCATATAAACGTCGCTGATCATCTGCATATCTGCATATTCGATGCCGTTATGAACCGTTTTGACGTAATGGCCTGCTCCGTCAGGACCGATATAATCTACACAAGGTTCCCCCTCCGCCTTAGCGGCGATAGCCTCGAGTATGGGGCGGAGTTCCTTATAAGACTCAGGGCTTCCTCCCGGCATCAGGCTGGGGCCGTGTAAAGCCCCCTCCTCTCCGCCGGATACGCCCATGCCCACATAATGAAGACCGAGTTTTTCCATATCTTTGCTGCGACGGCGGGTATCTTCAAAATACGAATTGCCTCCGTCAATGACGATGTCTCCTTTTTCAAGCAAAGGAGTCAACTGTCCCAGCATATAATCCACAGATTCTCCTGCGCGGATCATCAAAATAATTTTCCTCGGTTTTTTCAGCGCAGAAACAAATTCTTCTAAATTCATGGCACCGGATAAACAGGCCCCGTGACCAAATTCATTTATAAACTTTTTTGTTTTTTCGCCGGTCCGGTTATATACAACGGTACGGATGCCCTTTGATGCCAAATTTCTCGCCAAATTTGCCCCCATGACCGCCAAACCGATCAATCCGATATCAGAATTTTCCATAGTTACTCCCATTATTCTTTGACAGCTTTATTCCATGCTTCCAAAAGACGTGCCCGGTTTGCACCTGACCATTCGAAATCATAAGGAATCAGTTTTGCATCTTTAAATGCCATCGCTTCTTGCGGCGGATTTGCCTCAGGGTTTGTCAGGAACTGGTAAGAATTATTGTGTTGTCCGATTTCCTGTGCTTTCTTCGTCAGGCACCAATCCACAAATTTCTTGGCTGCTTCCATTTCAGGTGCATTTTTAATAATTGCTACAGCTCCTAATTCAAAAGCGGTTCCTTCTTCCGGTAAAGACAGCCTTACATTGGTGTTTCCTTCTTTAATCAGACGGATACCGTTATGGAGATAAGTGATTCCGATGGCTGCTTCTCCCAGTGCCGCACTGCGGGCAGGAGCTGCACCTGCTTTTGTATACTGCTTAATCTGTTTATTTAATTTTGCCAGATATTCCATACCTTTTTCTTCGCCTCTGCTCTGGGTAATAGCAGAAACAACCACGTACCCCGTAGAAGCGGTTCCCGGGTTGCCCATAACGATTTGTCCCGTAAATTCAGGCTTTAACAAATCATCCCATGACTTCGGTACCTGCAGGTGGTGTTCATCAAAGTAACGGCCGTCCAAAATGAATCCCAAGTAACCCTGATAGATGCCTGTCCAATATCCGTCTTTATCCTTGAATTCCGGTTTGATTTTTTCTGCATTCGGTGATTTATAGCTTTCCAGAAGTCCCTCTTTCTGGGCCATAATAAAAGAATCGGCACTGCCGCCATACCATACGCTGGCTTGGGGATTATTTTTTTCTGCCCGGATACGGCTGAGAGTTTCCCCGCCGCTCATACGGACGAAATTTACTTTAATGCCCGTATCTTTTTCAAATTCGCTGGCAATCACTTTGGCCGACTGTTCGACAACGCCCATATAAATGGTAACTTCTTTCGGATTTTTACTGCCTGCAGCTTCTTTCTTTTCTCCACCGCAGCCGGCAAGACCGAATACCATTGCCCCCGCAACGGCTGCTATTGCCGCCTTTTTCAGAAAACTCTTCATGTTGTCCTCCTTAACTCACAAAAAATAAAATATATTCTCAAATGTACGTGCCTTACCGACATTTAAGTTCCTTCCGGTATAATCAGCTTTTAACAGCCTGGAGAGAATTCTTTTGTAATTTCAGCCATACCTTTTCGCCCGGTTCGTATATCCGTTTTCCTGCCGGATTATATTCCTCCGTATCCAGCTCGTGATCTCTTACGCGGACAACATACTCCTGTACATTCCCCATATACGTAGAGTTCACAACCTCTGCTTCTATATCCCCCTCATCGCCTACACGGATAGATTCGGGACGAAGCACAACCTGTACCTTGTCGCCCGGACGGACCGGTTCGCCGTCATAACGGACTTCAAAAACTTCTTCCACAAGACGTACTTTAATGGATTCACTGTCCGCCGGAACTTCGCAGACCTCTGCTTCCAAGAAATTGGCATTCCCTATAAAATCGGCAACAAACCGGGACCGGGGATGACGGTATATTTCATGAGGTGTCCCCACCTGCTCGATATGTCCTTTATTCATAATGATAATCTGATCGGAAAGGCTCATTGCCTCTGTCTGGTCATGAGTGACATAAATACTCGTCAGACCGATTCTTCTCTGTATTTTACGGATTTCCTTACGCATATAGACACGGAGCTTTGCATCCAGATTGGAAAGAGGTTCATCAAACAGCAAGACCGCCGGTTCCATAACAAGTGCACGGGCCAAGGCTACACGCTGCTGCTGTCCCCCTGACAGCTGGTTCGGCATGCGGTGTTCCATTCCCTGAAGTCCTACAAGCTCCACCATTTCCATGACCTTGTCATGAATTGTTTTTTTATCCATTTTTTTATTAACTAAGCCATAAGCTACATTATCAAACACATCATAATGAGGAAATAAGGCATAGCTCTGGAAAACCATGGCGGAATCTCTTTTATCCGGCGTCATATTGTTAATGCACACACCGTCAAGCAGAATTTCTCCGTCGGAAATCGACTCAAAGCCTGCAATCATTCGCAATGTCGTCGTCTTCCCACACCCTGAAGGCCCGAGAAGTGTCACAAAGTCACCGCTTTTAATATTTACATTGATATGATCGACAGCAAGGAACTTCGTTGTTCCTCCCGGTGATACATACTCTTTCGTTAAATTCTTTAATTGGATACTTGCCTGTTTTGCCATTGCACACCTCTATTTAAACCTTTGGAGAACCGAATTTGCCAATCAATCTTTGAATAATGAAAATGGCAGCATATACGATAACAATAAGTATTGTTGAAAAAGCAGAAGCGACGCCGAATCTGTTGTCTTCTACCTGATCAAGGACCAGCACGGTCAAAAGACTGTATTTCGCCGACACAAGAAATATAACAGCACTGATACTTGTCATACTTCTTATAAAGGAATATACCAATCCGCCGAAGAACGCATCCTTGATGAGCGGTAATGTCACTGTTGTAAAAACACGGCCGGCTCCGGATCCCAGGTCGGCAGCCGCCTCTTCGATGCCGGGATCAATCTGCTGCAGACTGGATACCCCCGCCCTGATTCCTATAGGAAGAGAACGGATAATGAACGCCGCTATAAGAATCATGGCCGTCCCTGTAAGCTGGAGAGGATATTCATTAAAGGTCAGAATATAACCGATACCGATAACCGTCCCCGGCACAGCAATACTTAAAAGAGAGGCAAAATTGATAAACCCGCGGCCGATAAACTTTTTACGGACCACCAGATACGCTACAATCATTCCCAAAATACCGGAAATCGGTGTAGCAATGATAGCGAGAAGAGTGGTGTCCTTGATAGCATTATTCCCTACCGATAAAGCATACCTGTAATGCTCCAATGTCCACGAATAATCAACGCCCCACATTTTGATAAAGGACGCTATGGGAATCAATACATAAATGGAAATAACAATCGCCGTAATAAGGAAACAGAATCCCGCTACGGGAATCACGATTCCCGGGTCTTTGATCATAGTCCGTTCCCGCGACGATTTTCCCAATACCGTAATATACGTCTTTTTTTCCACCCAGTACTTGGAAATTACAAAAAGAATCATGGCAATATCAAGGAGTATCACGGCAATAGCCGCACCGCCCTGTATATCATAACTGCCGATAGCCTGTAAATATACCTGCGTTGCCAATGTCGAGAAATTGCCGCCGATGGCCATGGGGTTTGCAAAATCCGCAACCGACTTGATAAAAACAAGAAGGAAAGCATTCGCTATACCCGGTCGTACCAGCGGAACCGTAATTGTCCGGAACGTTCTCCATTTGGAAGAGCCCAAATCCCTGGCAGCATCTTCAATCGATGCATCTATGGAACGGAGCATGCCGGCAAGAAGCAAAAACGCAATCGGGAAAAAGGAAATCGTCTGCACAAAAATTAAACCTTTCAGGCCGTAAATATTTGTGTTTGTCCAGCCTAAAAGATTATATGTAATCAATCCGCGGCTTCCGAAAAGCATAATAATGGAAAGTGCCACGGAAAACGGCGGTGATACCATAGGCATCATTGCCATCATATTAAATAACTTTTTCCCTTTAATCGCCAAATGGGACGTACAGTAAGCAAATAAAAAGCCGATTACCGTAGCCAGCACGCCGACAATCACGGCAAGCATTAACGTATTACAAAAAGCCTTATACATCTCTGCCATGGTAAATACATTGATATAAGCCTGGAAACTGAAGTTCCCCCGCGTATCCACCAGACTCTGCTTTACAATTTCCAAAAGCGGCCATACGGCAAAGGTAAATAATAATATAATCATCATCAGAATGACCGCAGCAATCACAGGATCCCTGCATGTATTTTTTGTCACCTGAATTTGGTCATCTATATAGGCTCTCAGCTTTTCCAATTTGTTTTTCTCCGTATCTTTTATTTCGGGTAAATCTTAAAACAGCATAAAAAAATAAAGACTTGCCGTTTCTATCCATGATTACTTTATTATATATTCAAGAAATTCGCAAGCCTTCTGTAAATTATTATAATTGTAAAAAATTATAAAAATAGGATAAACAAAAACGGTACAGCCTTTTTACAGAACTGTACCGTTTTTTTAGATGATTATTTTTCAAGAACGACAACCGGTTTGATAACGTCTGCCGGTTTTTCTTTCATGATTTGCAGTGCTTCGGGAATGCTGTCCCATCCTTCGAAAACATGGGTAGCAAGAGGACTTACATCAAGTTTTCCGGATGATACGAGGGCACCGAGTTTTTCCATACGGAGTCTTCCGCCGGGCATCAGGCCGCCGCAGATGGCTTTGTGGCCCATGCCTACACCCCATTCTATACGGGGAATATTAATGGTGTCACCGCTGCCCAAGTAGTTGACAGAGCCGATTTTTCCGCCCGGTTTCAGACATTTCACGGCAGAACCGAAGGTATCGACCGTACCGCCTGCAATGACGACTTTATCCACACCTTTACCGTCTGTCATTTTCAGGACCTGTTCTTCAATCGGACCGTTTTTATAATTGATGAAATCGGTAGCACCGTATTTCTTAGCCGCTTCTACACAGACAGGACGGCTTCCTACGGCAATGATACGTGCTGCCCCTCTCAGATTTGCACCTGCTACGGACATCAGTCCTACAGGGCCGATACCGATAACAAGAACGGTGTCGCCGAACTGTACATCTGCCAGTTCAACGCCGTGGAATCCCGTCGGTACCATATCAGAAAGCATGCATGCATCAACGATATCCATGTCCTTCGGCAAATGAGCCAGGTTACCGTCTGCATCATTGACATGGAAAAATTCGGCAAATACGCCATCTTTGAAATTGGAGAATTTCCAGCCTGCCAGCATACCGCCGGAGTGCATAGCATATCCTGCCTGTGCTTCCAGAGAATTCCAGTCCGGTGTAATTGCCGGAACAAGGACTCTGTCACCCGGTTTGAAATCTTTGACGAGTTCGCCGACTTCTACGACTTCCGCACAGCATTCATGTCCGAGAATCATATCCTCTCTTTCGCCGACTGCGCCTTCCCATACGGTATGGACATCAGATGTACAAATCGCAATCGCCAGCGGTTTACAGATAGCATCCATGGGACCGCAAGCAGGTCTGTCTTTTTCTACCCAGCCTACTTGACCGATTCTAAGCATTGCATAACCTTTCATGAACGTTCCTCCTTTAAGAAAGTAATTACGGCCTGTAAATCTGCCGTCATCTTATCATGAGTCATCTGAAATATATGCCTCACTTGTTATAAATATTATATATTTAAATCCGGTTCTGTTCAAGGAAAGTACTCTTCAATTCACTAAAATGCACACTATAATTTGATATACCTCTGTAAAATATACAGAAAAAAGACCTTATCATGCATACAGCACAATCAAGGTCTTTTTTCTATGTCGTTTTTATATCACACTGCAAGCTGACCAGCCGCAATCCTGACAAGTGGCACAGTGTCCCTCTACATGAACCTCGGACGATCCGCAGGCAGGACAACCCGTTTGTCCGGGACTGCTCTCTTTCTTCTCTTTTCCTGCTTTTTCTTCCGAAACCGTGACACCCAAAATATTTCCGCGGCGGCATCCGTCTCTGAATACGGTAATACCTTTGCACCCGTTTTCCCAGGCCGCCATATAAATCTGACGGATATCCTCCGATGTCGCTTCATTTTTTAAATTGACGGTACTGGAAATCGAATTATCCACGTATTTTTGCATGACCGCCTGCATTTTTACACGGTTCATAAACGGTACATCATGGCTTTCGATAACCCAGGGGAATTTTTTCCTGATTTCTTCATCGGAAAGAGTGAGCGGCAGATGATGATACTCCAGCAAATCTTTAATGCTGTGGGCATAAACGCGAAAATGTCCGTGAACCTCCTCCATTTTATGGGACGTCCGTTCATAGGAAATTTTATAAAGCGGTTCACAGCCGCCGGAATAACTTCCCATGAGAAGTGAAATCGTTCCTGTCGGTGCGATGGCAAGAAGCGTGCCGTTCCGCAGACCGTGAGCACGCACATCTTCATAAAGTGCGGGGTCCGATTCTTTTACAAGAGCCATGACAGGCGATTTTTCCGTCGCTTCCCAGCGGTAATGACCGAAAGTCCCTTTCTTTTTCGCAAGATCACAGGACGAGCGGATTGCAGAAAGCAACATCATTTTCATGACCCGCCCTATAAATGCATTGGCCTCGTCACTGCCATAAGTCATTTTCATGGCAATCAGTGCGTCGGACACCCCGAAGAGACCGAGTCCCAATGAACGCCAGTCATCAATGCAGATCCTGTTTTCGTCAAGCGGCTGCGTTTCATATCCATACTCTACGATTTCATCCAACGCCCTGATTCCGTCATAAACGGCTTGTTTAAATTTCTCTTCATTCAAAGCCGGATTATCTTCAAATTTACGGTCAATCATGGCATACAAATTGATACTCCCCAAATTGCAGGCATTATAAGCATTTCCGCCAAACTCTCCGCAGGGATTCGTGATTTCAATCTTGTACTCCGGATACCCTGCCAAGAGATGGTAGTCATTGAGGCGGTCGGAAAATAACGCTCCCGGATCGCCCCAATCCCACTGGGTTTCACAATATTCACGGAAAAAGTCGGCCGCACGGATTGTTCTTTCTATATCCTCGCCCGTTGATTTTACATGGAATTTCAGCGTATATTCCTTATCTTTCTTCACGGCTTTCATAAATTCATCAGTAAATAAAATACTGATATTCATACTGGACAATTTTTCTTCCGCCTGCTTGATATGGAGAAATTCATAAATATCGGGATGGCTGCAGTTAAGCCCTACCATCATAGCACCGCGGCGGCCGTTCTGACTGATGACTTCACCCGTTACATTAAAAATCTTCATAAAGGAAACCGCACCGGTCGACGTACGGGCCACATTCTTCACTTCACTTCCTTTGGGACGGAGATTGGAAATATTAATACCGATACCCCCTCCATAAGAGAAAATCCGCGCAATCTCTCCATTGGAACGGAAAATAGATTCCAGATTATCCTCGGGAGAAGGAAGTATATAGCAATTGGACATGGATACCTTGAACTTCCCCTTCGCACCGGCAGCATACAAAGTTCTTCCGGCAGGACAAAATTCGGCACTCTCCAAATAACTCCGCATACGACTGCGGAATGACGTATCACTGAAAACGGAGCTGACCCGGTCCATAAACTGCTCGGGCGATGTTTCTCCCTGATGATAATATTTCTCCTTCAAAATACCTTGGCTGACTTCATTTTCATACCACTTTTTCATGGAAATAACCTCTCTTATCTTACGGTATCTGTACCGAATATTTTCTATATAACAGAATAAACCATCTTATATATTGTGTCAATAGATTTCGCCCATACTATATGTAGTACATTCTCTATGATTCATCTTTTTCGGATTTGCAGCGGATAGCTTGTTTACCGCAGGAGTAGTATAATGGGAGCAATCATTCCAAACATGATTTTCATTTCTTTGTTGAATTTATTTTCCCATTAAAATACGGAGGTCATAAAATGGCTATCAAAACAAGAAAAATCGGAATTATCGGTGCAGGAAATGTCGGCTCTCACCTAGCACTGCAATTTGCCATACAAGGTCTGGCAGATGAAGTTGTTTTCTACGATATCAACCACGACAAGGCTATGGGTGAAGCTTTAGATTTATCTGATGCTGTCAGCTATCAGCCCCATCACTTCGAAGCCTATGCGGGAACAATAGCGGATATGAAAGATGCGGATATTATGATTAATGCCTCCGGAAAACCCCGTCTTCCCGGGCAGACAAGACTGGACATGATGGACGGTGCTATCGAAACCACAAAAGAATTGATCCCCCTCATTCAGAATTCCGGATTTGACGGAATTATTATTTCTATTTCCAACCCCTGCGATATTATCGCCGAATACCTTCAATATAAATTGGATTGGCCGAAAGAAAAAGTCATCGGTTCAGGCACGGCTCTCGACTCTGCCCGCCTGCAAATGCAACTTTCTACCCAGCTGAAAATCAACCGCCGCTCTCTCACGGCCTATCTCCTCGGCGAGCATGGCGACAGCTCGATGATTCCCTGGAGTCATGTCCTGGTAGCGGGAAAGCCGATAGACCAACTTCTCGCAGAAAAGCCGGAGCTCTACCGCATGGACGACAAGGCCACTATTTTAGAAAAAGTCCATAAAGAAGGTTATATAGAAAATACGACCAAGGGCTGCACGGAATTTGGCGTCACCTCCGCTACGGCAGAACTGGTCCGTGCCATCTATCACAATGAGCATAAAATTCTCCCCTGCTCTGTCTACCTCGACGGCCCCTACGGAATTAAAGACAGTTTCGCTTCCGTACCCGTGAAAATAGGCAAAGACGGTGTGGAAGACATTATCGAAATCCGGCTGACCGAAGAAGAAATGAAAGAATTCCATGCTTCTGTCCGTATCCTCAAAGAACATTTTACCCGGGCTCTGACACTGTAATTTTCAAAAATAAAAGACGGTTCAAACGCCGTCTTTTTTATTTTTATCATTTTTAATTTTTTGTTCTGTAGAAAAAAACAACTGTCCGTCATATAATAGATATATACATAAAATTCTTACGAAAGGGGATTATGAGATGAAAAAAATATGGTTTTTAACTCTCGGTTTGGCTATCGGAAGCGGTCTTTACACAGCACAGGCTCTTGTCCCCGGTATACCTTTCCTGGAAACAGAAGCCGGCTACGGCTACAACACCGCCAAAGACGGTATCCACAGTGCCCACATTGAAATTGCACCTGTCAAAAAAGTAATTCTCGGAGCGGAGTACAGACACTGGAATCGCGGCGGAAACGAAACGGATATTTACGCCAAGTACAAACTGGATCATGTTTATCTCGGTCTCGGCAACAGAAATTATTACGACCGGGATGCTAAATTATACGGACTGATTGAAGGACGGGCAAATATACTCGGACCGCTCGATGGTTATGCAGGCGTAAAACTTTCTTCCGTAGAAAAAGAATACAAAGTCGGCCTCCAGCTGGATATTGTCCCCACCGACTTCGATCTCGACGTGAACTACACCTATTACGACAGGGACAATACAAAAAATGAAAACGGCTACGGCATAGGACTGAACTATCACTTTTAAAAAATGAGTACTTGAAAAGAGCAACCCCAAAAGTTGCTCTTTTATTTTTTTCTTTCTATAAAAAAATAACCGTCCTTGACATTTTCAGTATTTCCTTGTATATTGACAGACGCAGGTGCGGTATGTTCTCATCGGGGTATCCTTTGTGAGCTCCAGACAACCGTTACGGGAGACGTGCCGATGACACCGATTTTATATCGCTTGGATTGCAATAACCGAGACGAATGCAGTATGGTATTTTGCATCCCTTACGGATGCTTATTTTTTGCCTGAAGGACGCATTTCGTTTTGAAATGCGTTTTTATTTTTGCTGTGCTGTGCTCCATTGCATCCTGTACAGAAAGGAAAGACGTGTATGACTATTTACCAGACTGTTTCAGAGATCAGGGAATTCTCCCGCCGGTGCAAAAAGGAAGGAAAAAGCATCGGTCTTGTCCCCACCATGGGGGCTCTTCACGACGGACATGCCTCTTTGATAGAAACGGCGGCGAAAGAAAATGATGTGGTCATTGTGAGCGTTTTCGTAAACCCCACACAGTTCGGCCCCAATGAAGACTATGATGCGTATCCCCGTCAGTTGGAAAAGGATGCCAAAAGAGCGGAGGAAGCAGGTGCTGACGTTATTTTCGCTCCTTCTCCTTCCGAAATGTACCCCTCTCCCGATATGACATGGGTAGAAGTAACAGGCGATGTAACCAAAGTTCTCTGCGGAAGAACGAGACCGATTCATTTCCGCGGTGTCACAACGGTTGTGACGAAATTATTCCATCTGGCTCATCCCGACCGTGCTTATTTCGGACTGAAAGACGCACAGCAGACGGAAGTACTCCGCCGCATGGTGATCGATCTTTTCTTTGATGTGGAGCTTCGCATTCTTCCTATCGTAAGAGAAAAAGACGGACTTGCCAAAAGTTCACGGAATGTCTATCTTTCTCCTGCAGAAAGAAAAGCAGCTCTTGTTCTTTCCCAAAGTCTCGCTCACGGAAAAGAGTATTTCCTTGGTGGGGAACGGGACAGCCGCAAGATTATCGAAAAAGTAAAAGAAGAAATCAAAAAAGAACCGCTTGCCGATATTGATTATATAGAAATGTACGAACTTCCCGGCCTGCGCCCCGTATCTTCTCCCCTGAAGGGGCGGAATTTACTGGCTCTTGCCGTACGGTTCGGAACGACACGTTTGATTGATAATATTATTTTGGAGGCACAGTAATGTTTTATACCATCTTTCATGGAAAAATTCACAGAGCTACGGTAACAGAAGCCAATCTGAATTATATGGGAAGTATCACCATCGACGAGGAATTACTCGAACTTGCGGGCATTCTTCCCGGGGAGCGGGTACAGGTCGTCAATAATAACAACGGTGCCCGTCTTGAAACGTATACCATTCCGGGTAAGAGAGGAAGCGGTGTCATCTGCTTAAACGGAGCTGCCGCCCGCCTTACCGCCGTCGGCGACACGGTCATTATTATCGCTTATGCACAAATGGAAGAAAAAGAGGCGAAAAATTTCACTCCCAAAGTAGTTATGGTGGATGAAAAAAATCGTCCTCTCAAAACACGGGGTGCGGAAAAAGAAAGGGAAATCGGATGACTTCTCTTTTTCTCCAAAAATGCGTCCGTTTCTGTACGAAATACATGACAGTGGGTGTTATCATAGCCGGTCTCCTCGGTGTTGTAACGCCCCAACTCTTTGCACCGCTGGCCCCTAAAATTCCCTGGATGCTCGGTATCATCATGTTTGGTATGGGAATGAGCCTCACTGTCGGGGATTTCAAAGTGGTTTTCCGTTATCCTAAATTGATCTGGCTCGGCAGTGCTTTTCAATTTATTATCATGCCCCTTGCGGCTCTTCTCTTGATTCACATTTTCCCGCTTCCGCCGGAAGTTGCCATCGGTGTTGTTCTCGTCGGCTGTTGTCCGGGAGGTACGGCTTCCAATGTCATCAGCTATATCGCCAAAGCAGACGTGGCTCTTTCTGTATCCATGACTATGGTGAATACGATTCTATCCCCGTTTGTCACGCCTTTCCTCGTATGGCAGATTGCAGGTGCCTGGATTGATATGGATTTAACGGCCATGATGATGTCCATTGTAAAAATGGTTCTTCTTCCTCTGCTTTCAGGTGTGGCTTTAAATTATTTCTTTCCTAAGCCGGTCGCCAAGATTTCAAGTATCATGCCCATGCTTTCCGCTTTGGTTGTCATTCTTACCGTAGCCTGCGTAGTATCTCTCAGTCATGCTGTCATTCTTACCAGTGGGCTTTTGATTCTCTTTGTCGTGATTCTTCACAATCTTTTCGGTCTTTTCTTAGGATATACGGGAGGCCGTCTGTTCCACTTGAAAGAAGCCCAGGTCCGGGCCATGGCCATCGAAGTGGGCATGCAGAATTCAGGACTTGCTTCCACACTGGCCATTATGTACTTTACCGCTGCCGGAGGGATTGCCGGTGCTATTTTCAGTGTATGGCATAACATCAGCGGCTCCCTGCTCGCCTCTTATTTCGCAGGCAAGGATGAAAAAACGGAAGAATCCTTCACAGAAAAGGAAATCGTTTCCGAATAACCGATAGATGTTCATAAAAACAGGGGGGGCAAAACAGCGCAGGCCCCCTGTTTTTGCATTCCTGTCCATCCGTTTGTCATATATCTATGCTTTCTTTCTATGAAGCTGAAATTCTCCGCGACTTCCGATTATAATAATGAAAGAACATCCTTGAAGAAAGGAGGATTTATTATGAGAAAAATCATTATTCTGGCCGTAGCCATGGCAGCCTTTGGCGGCGCTTATTCCGCGCAGGCCCTCGTTCCCGGGCTTCCCATCATGGAAACGGAAGTCGGATATGGCTATAATACGGCGAAAGACGGCATCCACAGCGCCCACATAGAAATCGCCCCGATTCAAAAAATCGTCGTCGGTGCGGAATACAGGCACTGGAACCATGGCGGAAATGAAACCGATATTTATGCGAAATATAAGTTGGGCCGTGTATATTTGGGCCTCGGCAACAGAAACTATTATGACAGAGATTCCAAAATCTACGGGTTGATCGAAGGACGCACCAACGTCCTCGGACCTCTTGATGCCTATGCGGGAATGAAGCTTTCCTCCGTGGAAAGGGAATATAAAGTAGGCCTCCAGCTGGGTCTGGTTCCCACCTCTTTCGATCTGGACGTCAATTACACCTACTATGACAGGGACGACGTGGAAAACCAGGACGGCTTCGGCGTCGGCCTGAATTATCATTTCTAATCTGCATTCTATGAATAGATGCATCTTACTGTTCCAATAAAAAACTCTGCTGTTAACCAGCAGAGTTTTTTATTGGAAGAAATATTGGCATATAATCTTTTAAAAATCTCCTCCATCTCAACCCATCTATATCTACCTATATATAATATTAGACTATATTTTGTCACTTTAATTGAACTATAGAACTATATCACATTAATAATGGATAATCTTATCACATAGCCTTTCTAATAAAGGAATATCGTGACTTATAAGAATCATACCAATATTGTTTTTTCGTACATATTCCACAATTATTTTCCAAACTTGTGCCTGTGTGTACGCATCAAACATAGTTGTACTTTCATCCGCTATAAGAAACAATGTCTCTTTATTTAAAACCCTCACTATAGAAAACCTTTGTAATTCCCCGCCGGATAATTCCTTGGGATACCTGTCAAGCCAATCCTCCTTGATATTAAAATCTTCTTGTACTTGCTTCTCCACCACACCGGGTTCGGCAAGTATTTCCGACATTTTCCATTTCGGATCTACCGCATTTTCTGGATGTTGCAAAATAAGCTGTACAGGATTATAACGATTTTTCCCATCTTTATATAAAGACTTCCCGTCTAAACAAATTTTGCCAGCCGTAGGCTTTAGATATCCAGAAAGCAACTTGGCAAGCGTTGTTTTTCCCCGTCCGCTATGCCCAGTCAAACCAATAATTTCTCCTGACTTCACAGAAAAATTTAAATCCATAAAGACCATTCTATTCCCTGTATAAGAAAATGAAACATGATCTGCTTTCAGTTCATGAACCTTATCCGGCCTCCCCTTCATAAGATTTATTTCCGTAAACTCATTCTCGGGAAGTGCTGCAAACAATTGGCGTGCATAAGTATTCATCCCCTCGAAGCCAGGATTCCCCATAAATTCTTCTCTTTTAACCTCGGCAACTGTATGTCCATCATTAAAAAATATGATCCGATCTGCCAAACGAGTAGCCACATGAAGATCATGTGTAATCACCAACAGAGAACATCCGTCAGCTTTCATTTGTAAAAGATGTTTGACCGTTTCATCCACCAAGTCCATGTCCAATCCTGGGGTAGGCTCATCAGCAATAATCAAATCCGGATTTTGTACCATTGCACAGGCAATTAAAATACGTCTTGCCATCCCTCCTGATATTTGAAATGGATACATATTTTCCACTTCTGGCTCTAAATCATATTTTTCAAGCATTTCTAGCATTACATCACGAGGATTCCCATCATGAACAAGACTTTCAATTTGTTTACCTATCGTCATTAAAGGATCTAAATAAGAAATAGATTGCGGAATAAAAACAATTTCCCCTTGACGTAAAGATTGTCTTCTTTCTTTTTTTAATTCTTCTCCATTGTAATAAATATGTCCTCCAATTACCGCATTTTCAGGAAGTATATCCATAATGGCGTGAGCAACCAAACTTTTTCCTGATCCACTCTGTCCCACCACAACTAAAATTTCTCCACGATTCAATTCCATGTCCATTTTCTTTATAGGTACAGTCTGTCCAAATTCAAAAAAGCTGACATACTGTTGGAATGCGACAGATAGATCCTCTATTTTCAATATACTATTATCCATATGCCCTCCTACTGCCGCGATGTTTCAGAATTTAAAATTTTATTAAGGCTGTCTCCGATAGACTCAAAGCACATAACCATTACCAAAAGCGCCATCCCCGGAAACGCAACAAGCCACCACATCCCCGTAGAGATATATTGTATAGACTCGCTTAAAATAATACCAATAGCTGGCTGCAGTGGTGATAATCCAAACCCAAGAAATGTAAGTCCTGCTTCATGGAGAATAACATGGGGAAATAAAAGTACAAATTTTACCATAATTTGTGGCAAAATATGCCAAAACATGTGTCGGGTCGCTATATACCATTCACTTTTCCCAAACTGCCTTGAAGTATAAATAAACTGAGCTTCCCTCAACTGAAGTATTTCCGCCCGAAGGATTCGTGTCAAATACGGCCAATGCGTTAAAGCAACAGCCACAATGACTCCTATTTTCCCTCCCCCCAGAGAAGCTGAAATTAAAACCATGATTACCAAATGAGGTACCCCCATAAAGGTATCAATCAATATTCCTACCACATGATCTAATTGTTTGCAGGTTGCCGCACTGATTATAGCCAGCATGGTAGCCATAATCAGTGTAATAACGGCAGAAATAACACCAACAGCCAAACTTCCGCTAAGCCCTTTCATTGTTCTAAGAAACATGTCCCTACCAATCCAATCAGTACCAAACACATGATTCATCGACGGGGCATGACTTATTGCCGTCATATCCATTTTAATGTCATCAATATGTATTATTTGACTAAAAATCACAATAATTACCAATATAAATAATGCACTCCCCATTGACATGGCCATTTGTTTATGATTATTCCATCTTTTAAAAAAAACAGTCATCATCACTCCTCCTTAATGCGGGGATCAATCACCATATATAAAAGGTCGGCAATCATATTTCCCATAAATATCCACACAGCACTCACTAAAACAATCCCCAACAGTAGGGAAACATCTCCTTTCATAGCAGATTCTTGTACAAGACCGGCCAAACCAGGATAGGAAAAAATCTGTTCAATAAACACTGCTCCACCAAAAAGTTCACTAAAAGACATAAATTGTATCGTTATAGCGGGAAGCATAATATTACGCAGTGCATGGCTTTTAATAATTTCTTTCATACTTTTTCTGTTTGCTTTTGCAAACAGTATAAAGTCACTTTTCAAAACTCCAATCAGTTTGGTTCTTGTATGCAGTGTGATATCAGCAAGACTGACAAAACTCAATGTCATCGCCGGAAGTATCATATGATGAATTCTGTCACCCAAACTTATATTTTCTGTAACCTGCCCCATCGGCCCCGTTAACCCAACAGGAAACCAGTTCAGATATCCCGCAAAAAACATTAAAAAGAGAAGCCCAAGCCAAAACTTCGGACTGGATGCCAGCATCATGCAATACATCTTGATTGCATGATCAATCCAACTGCCTTCCCTCACCGCTGCAATGATCCCCAATGATATTCCCAATAGACCCGATAAAGCCCATGCAATAATCATCAGAAAGAAAGTTTCTTTAAATCCAGATTTCATTAAAGTACTGACTGGTTGGTTATAAATGGTTGAATATCCAAAATCACCATGAATAATCCTTCCCGCCCACTTCCTGTATCTTTCTATCGGCGGCTTGTCCAGTTCCAGTTCTTCCATTACCTGCTGCCGCTGCTCCACGCTAAGTGTTGATACCGCACTTCCTAAATGTTCCTGCAGTGCATCTATCGGTGAGTTCACCACTATAGAAAATGAAAGTATACTAAGTAATACCATCAAAACACCCATACGGATAATCCTTTTCAGGATAAACTTTATTTTTTTATTCATCCCATCCCCACCTTTCTATATTACGTGTAATTGCCCATCCCATGCTTCCTGGTTGTAAGGACTGCTGCTCCCCGATACTGAATCCCTCTTTCACCTGATACATATAATTTTTATTGGCTATCCATAGCATAGATGGATCTCCCCTTACAGAAAATCCTGTTTCACCATCCCACTGTGCTTTCTTCCAGAATTCATTAGCCAATTCAGCATTTGGTGCACTCATTGCAGATTCAATATATCCATTTACCTTTAAATTGTTGAAATAGCTTATATTGTAAAACCCTTTGCCTGCATTCGGGCCATAATAAAGATAGAACATATTCATCGGATCAAGCGCCCCATAATTCATAAGCCAGCAATCCTGATGCTGTCTGGCGTTTATCTCTGCTGCACTCTTCGGCTCAAGAATAAAATTGATTCCCATACGCTTTGCCTGGTCGGAAATAAGCATAGCCACATTTTGAAGCATTTTATCTCCTGCATTTGCCATTACGATAATATTAGCTTCTTGACCGTTTTTCTCTACAATTCCATTTCCATCCGTATCTTTCCACCCCGCTTCTGCCAAAATAGCTTTTGCCTTCTCAACATCATTATCCTTATAAGCGATTTCCGAATTATAATATGGTACTTCCGGATCCACTAGTTCATAGGCCGGTGAACCATACCCATGCATTAGATTATCTACGATTGACTGACGATCAATCCCATAATTCAATGCCTTTCTAATAGCAATGTCAGAGGTGACTGTATTTCCTACCGGTTTATTATCTGGATTTATTGCTGCTCCCGGTTTTACGACTGGTAACGAAAGGACATATTTGCCGGCACTTTTAAATGCCTTCATTTTTGCGCCAGATATTTTTACATCTGCATAGTTATATGGAACATCATATACATCAATATCACCTGCTTTCGCAGCCTGTAGTGCAGTTTCTCCATTCACAAAAAGGACTGTCAGTTTTTTTAACCGGGGAATACCTTTAAAATAGTTTTCATTTGCTTCAACTATCATTTGTTGCCCCTGATTCCACTGTACCATCTTATAAGGCCCCGTCCCAACAGGATTCTGCCCATAGCCCTCTTTATATGCATGCTTAGGCACAAGCGGAAGTCGAGCAACAGTATACAAAAACAGAGAGTTCGGCTGCTTCATATGAAATATGACCTCATACGGATTCTTTATCTCTATGGACTTTATGTCCTGTAAATTCCCCACTAATGGACATTTAGCCGCTTCTTCAAAAGAAAATTTTACATCCTCTGCAGTAAATGGCTGCCCGTCAGAACATTTAACTTCACGAAGTTGAAAAGTATAAGTCAAACCATCTTCTGAAATCTGGTAATCTTTAGCAATTTCTTTTTCAAAACTTAGATCTTGGTTCAACTTAAGAAGATTACTTTGAAACAAACTGATTCCATCTACATTTGCATAACCCTTCAACGGATCAAAGCCCATTCTCGGTTCACTTCGGGTTCCCAGATATATAACCGCAGAACTTTTATCTTTTGAAGCCTTCCCATCTTTAGGTGCTGCCAGCTCTCCACAGCCCCCGATAAGAAACGCCACTGATAAAACTGCACTTACCGCTGCACATAACCTTTTGTTCATAACTGACTCCTCCTGCATTAGATAAATAAAAAAGAAAATGACTATATTGCATGATTTGCAATATAGTAAACAACCATATCCATTATTTCCTCATTACGAATGTGCTGAAATCAGCACAAATTAAAGCCCTTTTCCCTCAAACAAACTGAAAAGCCCCTACTCCATATTGATGAATTCTCAAAAACTTTAAATCTTATTCCCTTATTTTATTTATAAACTCACTTTATAATCACAATTAAATTAAATTTTATTTATTACAATTATAATCAAACTATGATATAATTGTAAAATAAAAGTTATCATCCGATAACATAGAAAAAATCAATAGTAGGAGTTGGGTAAACACAATGAATATAGAAACTCTTAAAACCTTCATGATATTAGTAAAAGCCGGCAGTTTTTCAAAAACCGCCGAAATTTTTCATGTTACACAATCTACAATCAGTTCCCGAATAAATGATTTGGAAAAAGAACTGGGAAAAAAACTTTTCTACAGAAAGCATCATAAAATCGAACTGACCGAAAGTGGACGCTTTTTCCTACCCTATGCGAAAAAAATCGTTAATAACTGGAATTTCAGCATAAATCGGCTAAACTCCACTACATTATTCGACGACCAGATTTCTATAGGATGCGTTTATTCTACACTCCCCAATTTGTTTTTCCCTGTATACAACGACTATCTAAAAAATAATCCTAAAATATCACTAAAATCAATAGTTAATCATTCACCAAACATCCTTATGTCTCTAGCAGATGAATCAATAGACATTGCCCTCACCTACCAACTTTCTCCCAATCCACGGTTTACATCTTGGATATGCAGAGAGGATGATTTCGTACTTGTTGTTTCTAAAAACTCTCCACTTGCAAAAAAAACATTTATAGACATACAGGAAATAAATTCTTTAAATTTAATTTATCATAATTGGGGCGGCGAATTCACAGAATGGATCTCCCATATTACACAACACAACCGTTGGTTCCATGCCACAGTCGGCCCTGCAGATTTGGCTCTTTCTATAGTGAAGAACGGGGAAGATCCAACGATTTTAACTAGATCAACAGTTCAAAAGGATTTACAAGAAGGAAGTATAGTTGAGATTCCTTTTCGAGGATATCCCTTACCCCCACGATGGAAAACATATCTGACCACGACTCATCAACAGCTCTCGCGCGATCCGATCCGTGAATGGATTCGCACTATGGAAAAACATGGCTTAGTGATGATTCCCGTATAATTTCATACAAATTGAAAATATCAATTTTAAATAAACGGCTATATAGGGATTAAAAAAGAGTTACTACGAAAACATTCTCCCGTAGCAACTCTTTTTTAATCCCTATATCTTCTATATTAATAGTATTTCTCCATAAAACAATACAGGATGGATACATAAGCAACACAAATATCTTATCCATGCAATACAAAAATTCTCCTACCACCATCAGCGACTGTCTTCTTGTTTTTTCTTCGTAATCAATGAAAGCATGACAGCGGCCGCCAGCCCGATCAGTACTGCAAGTGTAATCAGCAGGACGATCCTATTCCATTTCCATATATGGCAATAGACCCCCCCGACCACACTAAAAAAGCTTCCCGCCCATGTAATAGCAGAAAAGATACAGAGATGTGGCAGGCGCCTTCTGTACACCTTCCAGTTGGTTTCTGCCGTATGCGCCGCAAAAAGCCCCGTAATAAAAATGGCAAGTCCTCTAATTTGCCATAAACTGCTTCCAATCCCGTGACAAGCACGCCGCACAGCATCAACAGGAAAAAGATAAAAAGAATGAATTTACTCCCTATGTGGTCAGATAGCCTGCCAGCAACGAAGAACTGATAGGACTGAAAATCTGCATAAAGAACACAAATGCCAGTTCTTCCATTGAAAAATGATAAGGATTTCCCATAAACGGACGAAACGCTATACGGGAATCCTCTTTTTTTCTTTTCGCTCCCTCATATCTCCCCATGCCATGATCATGGCGCCGCCGGCCAGAATGACCTGTACTGCCAAATGCAGCCAGAGGAAGAGGAAAATCAGACCGATCAGCGAGCCGTAGGTCATACCCATACGGGATACATTCAAAATGTAATAGCCGTATCCCGCCGTTACCAGAAGAAGTATCACGGTCACGGCAAAAGAAGCCATCACAATCCGTGTCCATTTCGTGATGTAACGGCTCGGCGCATAGCGGTAAAAGGCGGCCAGAGAAAGACTCATCACCACAAAAGGAATCCCGTACCGGGCAGGTTTCCAAATGAGCCAGAAAATATCGGGAAACTGGAAAATATATTCCTGTATAAAAAACATGACGGCATTGGCAAAAACAATGAGAAGTAACGAAAAAATCATGGCAAATACAAGAAGCACGGTAAACACACAAGCTTTTGCACTCACTTTAAACCAGGACTGGATATTTCTGTCTTCAAAAAATATCTGGTCCATTCCGCGGACGAGAACGGAAGCACCCTGGGAAGCTGTCCATACCGCACCGGCAAGCCCAATGAAAAGCCAGAGTGAACTTCTTCCTTCGACAATCCGTGCCACATTCGCCTCCATACTCGCCGCAAACTGTTCGGGCAGGTATTGGAGAAAATGCATAATCGTGTCCAGCTGGGGTGCCGCAAAGAAAAGAATGCAGTTGACGAGAAATATGAGAAACGGCACAAGTCCCAAAATAAAGCAATAGGATGCTTCCGAGGCAAGAGCGCCTATATCATCATCTATATACCGTTTGATGAAACTTTTTATGAAATATATAAATGGTGCATCTGTTATTTTAGGTTCCATGCGTATCTGTTTCCTTTCAAGATGACTTGCAAAAAAAGAAGGTATAAGGCATGTCATCCATTCCTCTATACCTCCTTTTCTTCCAAAGCTGTACAGCCGGTTTTCGGTTTCATTGATTTTATTATATCATCAAATGTTATTTCTGGCTTTTCTTCGCATTTGAATTCTTATAACGGAGCTGGCGGGAAATAATCATCTTCCGCATACGGATATTGTCCGGTGTCACTTCCACCAATTCGTCATCATTAATCCATTCGAGTGCCGATTCCAAAGTGAACTGGCGGCACGGCGGCAGCTTGATGGCATCATCGGAGCCGGAAGCACGGGTATTTGTCAGGTGCTTCTTCTTGCAGGGATTGACGTCCATATCCTGTTCACGGGAATTTTCTCCCACAATCATTCCTTCATAGACCTCTACACCGGCAGGAAGGAATAATTCTCCTCTGTCGAGAACGGAATTCAGACCGTATGCAGTGGTAACGCCGTTTTCAAAGGCTACAAGCGAGCCTCTCGTTCTTTCGGGAATATCTCCTTTATAAGGTGCATAGCCCTGGAATACGTGGTACATAATGCCTGTACCGCGTGTGGTTGTCAGAAGTTCGTTTCTGAAACCGAGAAGACCGCGGGCAGGAATCGAGAAATCCATTTTCATGTAGCCTGCTAATTCTTCCATGGAAATCATTTCAGCTCTTCTCGGTCCGAGTCCTTCCATGACGGCTCCCATAAATTCCTGCGGCACCTCGATGGTCAGACGTTCGAGCGGTTCACATTTTTTACCGTTGATTGTTTTATAAATAACCTGCGGTTTCGATACTTCCAATTCAAATCCTTCTCTTCTCATGGTTTCGATAAGAACGGACAGATGAAGCTCGCCGCGGCCGGAAACAAGGAACGCATCCGATGTATCTGTTTCCTCTACACGGAGTGCCACGTTCGTTTCGATTTCTTTCATGAGACGGGCACGGATATGACGGGACGTTACAAAATCGCCCTCTCTGCCCGCAAAGGGACTCTTATTGACATGGAACACCATAGACAGGGTCGGCTCATCGATATGAATGGCCGGAAGTGCTTCGGGATTGACAGCATCTGCTATGGTTTCCCCTATATTGATATCCTTAAAGCCCGAAAGTGCCACGATATCACCCACACTTGCCTCTTCGACGGGAGTACGCTTCATTCCCTGCCAGTTGAAAAGCTGTCCGATATGATCGGTTCTTATCTTTTCACCGTCGGTAATAGCAACTGTCATCCCCTGCTTTGCCGTACCGCGGGCAATACGTCCGATTGCCACTTTTCCGAGATACTCATCGGCTTCCAGTGTGGTCGTCATAATCTGGAGTCCTCCGTCAGGATCGCCTTCCGGTGCGGGAATATTCTTCAAAATCACATCAAACAGAGGCGTTAAATCGACACCCTCATCATTCATATGAAGCTTGGCAATTCCGCTTCTTGCAGATGCGTATACCAACGGAAAATCGAGTTGTTCATCATCGGCATCGAGTTCCATGAAAAGTTCGAGAATTTCTCCCTCTACATCAGAAACACGCTGGTCGGGACGGTCAATTTTATTGATAACAACAATGGGCTTTAAGTGATGTTCCAACGCTTTACGGAGAACATATTTCGTCTGCGGCATCGGTCCTTCATGGGAATCGACAAGCAGAAGAACGCCGTCTACCATATTTAATATACGTTCTACTTCACCGCCGAAATCAGCATGCCCCGGGGTGTCGACGATATTAATCTTTACCCCGTCATGCATGACCGATGTATTCTTGGCAAGAATCGTGATACCCCGTTCCCGCTCCAACGGATTGGAATCCATAACTCTTTCCGCCACTTTCTGGTTTTCCCTGAAAATATGGCTTTGTTTGAGCATAGCATCGACAAGGGTCGTTTTACCGTGGTCGACATGAGCGATGATCGCAATATTACGAATATCTTCTCTAATCATTTCTTTCTTTCTTCTCCTTACATAAAGCTAAAAATATATTTACTTATTATAACACAAAAATATACTGTTATTTTTCGTTACAGGAAATACAGTTTATTATAACATATTTAAAAACTTCGTAAAAGATTTTAGGATATCTTCTGTTCATAACCTCCATTTCTTAATGATAATTTTACATAAATAAAACATGCTTTTCTTTAATTTATATGAGCTTAGTGTTATAATATAAATAGAGAAATTGGTGATAATGTTTCTCTTCCGATCAGTCAATATTCATAAGAGAGGTGGGATGATTATGTTAGATTTTAAAAGAATTCTCGTTCCTTATGACGGCTCCGATCACGCAAAAAAAGCATTGGCCCAAGCCGTCGCCATGTACCAATGTTGCGACAATGCCAAATTATTCATTGCCACCGTTTCCCCGCCGGTCTCTGCCACGGAAAACATCGCCCTGACACAGGCCTATGTGCTTGAAAAAGAAGAGGGTGAAAACGGAAAGAGCATCGGTGAAATTCTTTTGGAAGAAGCGGAATCATCGATTCCCGAAGGCATCCGTTATGAACTTCTTTACCGGATTGGAAATCCCGGCAATATTCTCCTGGACTTGACCGTCGAAAAAAATTGTGACCTCGTTGTCATGGGCAGCCGTGGCCGCGGCACACTGAAAAGTTTTCTCATGGGCTCCGTATCGAGTCATATCGTAGCCAATGCATCTTGTCCGGTTTGTATTATTAAATAGTTTTTCCATATAATATTTTTTCTGGAAGGTGGGATACTTATGTTAGATTTTAAAAGAATCCTTGTTCCCTACGACGGTTCAGAACACGGAAAAAGAGCTTTAAAACAAGCCATTGCTATGGCAGAGTCTTCCAAAGACACTGTTTTATATATAGCTTCCATTGATGAAGACGTTTCCGCTCTGAGCGTGAATAATTTAGAACGGGCTTACATCAATGAGCAGTTGAAAGCCGTTAACTACTCTCCGGCACACAAAAACTTGGAAGAAGCGAAAAAAACAGTTCCCGCAACGGTAAAGGCAGAATACCTGAAGAAAACGGGCGATGCAGGCCCGCTTCTGGAATCTCTGGCCAAAGAAAATAATTGTGACCTGATTGTCATGGGCAGCCGCGGTCTCGGCGCCTTGAACAGTCTGCTCCTCGGATCGGTTTCCAATTACATGCTGACCCACTCCGAATGCCCGATATTTATTATTAAATAAAGAAATGCCGCCGGTCTTATTATGTGCCGGCGGTTTTTTGTCCGAAACTCAAAATGTCTTCAAATATCAATTGTTAAATTTTCTGTTTTTCCTTATACTATAGACAATAGCCATACGGCTGATCATCTATACAGAGGAGTGTGAAAACCATGTTAGATTTTAAAAACATTCTTGTTCCCTATGACGGTTCCGAACAATCCCGGCGTGCCCTGGCCACCGCAGTTTCCGTTGCCGGTTGCTGTGAAAACCCAAAAATTTACGTAGCCACCATTTCCAATAGTGCGACCCCTTTGGAAATCAGTGTCATCGCCAATTCAAACTCAGAAAAGGGTGAAAAAAACGAATTCCCCGGCCAAGTTGATTTGACGGAAGCCAAATCCTTGATTCCCGACTCCATTGACCATGATTTACTTTTTGAAATCGGCGAGCCTGTTCCGATGATTCTGTATCTGGCAGGTCAAACAAAAGCAGATCTCATCATCATGGGCAACCGCGGACGCAGCACATGGAAAAGTCTTCTCATGGGCTCTGTATCACGGGACGTACTCAGCAATGCAAAATGCCCTGTCATTATCATTAAATAATTCAAAAAAACGGTCTTTCTCATGATTCGGGAAAAGACCGTTTTATTTACCTGCATCGTTGATTATCCCCTATACGTATTATATACTACACATATCATGGCAGAATCTGCCAAAATAAATACCCTGTCCGGCGAAAAACCGCACATTTACGCGGTGCAGCGGACAGAATCATAAGGAGATTTGTGAAGAATGAGAAATATCCGTATCACACTTTCCTACGAAGGAACGAATTACGGCGGATTTCAAAGACAGGAAAATAATATCACCTTACAGGAAATCATAGAAGATGCGATTTACAAAGTGACCAATGAAAAATCGACCCTCTATTTTGTAGCCCGCACCGATGCAGGCGTTCACGCCTACGGACAGGAATGTACATTCTTCACCGGTTCCTCTATTCCCGGTGACCGCTTTATTTTCCCCTTGAACCAAATTCTCCCCGATGATATCCGGGTCATACAAAGCAGGGAAGTCGCTCCTGATTTTTCGGTACGAAAGAGCAATTACGGAAAAACCTACGGCTATCTTTTCACGGAAGACAAGGATATCTCTCCCTTTTTGAAACGCTACGTCTGGACCGCAGGAAGATCCCTCGATATGGAAAAAATGAAAAAAGCTGCCGGTTATTTGGAAGGCCGGCACGACTTTACCTCATTTCGCGGAAATAATTCCGTTCCCGCCAATCCTGTCCGGCTCCTGCAAGACATCCGGCTCATAAAAAAAGACGGCCTCTTTCATTTATTCGTCACAGGCGAAGGATTTCTCTACCACATGGTAAGAAATATAGCCGGTGCTCTCGTTGATGCAGGACGGGGAAAAATAAATCCTGATGACATCCCGGACATTTTAGAAGCACGGGACAGAAGACGTCTGGGCATCACCGCCCCGGCGCACGGTCTTTGCCTGCTGAAAGTGTACTTCCGTCCTGTAACAAAAGAAGATATCGAAACGACCGTTCACAAACCTTACTACCCTTGGAACGTATAAAGAATATACCTGCCTGTAAATAAAAGCTGCTCCTAACGGGAACGGCTTTTTTGCATGAGTCTTTTCACTGTTTTTTGTTTTCCCTCATATAAAAATATGAATTCTTTCTTCCTTAATGTAAGCTTCCCCCGACTTCGGAGGGAAGTGCCGAGCCTGCGAGGCGAAAGGGGCATGCTGGCGTACACAGGTCAAACCATCATATAAAAACGCAATTCCCCCTGCCGTCATTCTTGAGCAGCGGGCAAAATCGGAATGATGGCGAAGGAAAAACAGAATATGGCTCTTAGCGAAGAATCCGGCATAGGATAGAGGAAAACGCATTCAATACTTGTAACCTCTGCCCGGATTCTTCACTCTGAGTCAACTTCTTTTTATTACGTTATAGTCATTAGAATTTTTTCGACCGTTCAAGAATGACAGGCAAGCAGGTAATACCGTTTTGTAAAAAGCTTCTTTTTATATTTCTGCTCACACTTACCCCTTCCGACGGCTTCGCCGCCACCTTCCCCGACAAGCGGGGACGGCTTACAGTTTGCATTTTATCGTTTTACGGCAACAATCAAGTAATACTTTTTAAAATTATGAATTCTTTCTTCCTTAATGTAAGCTTCCCCCGAACGCGGAGGGAAGTGCCGAGCCTGCGAGGTGATAGGGGCAAGCTGGCGTACACAGGTCAGAATCATTTCCTGTTTCTGCTCACACTTGCCCCCTTTCATCAGCTAATGCTGCTACTTTAGCCGACGAGCGGGAACAGCTTTTTGTGCGGAGACTGTTTTGTTGCTCAAGTCAATTTTCTGTTTTTATTTAAATCATTGCATATAAAAAAGGATATTTCCTGCAAAGAAAATACCCTTTAGTTTTACGCCTTGAGATAAAAATACATTCCTGCCAAAACAGCCACAACGACAAGAACTGCGGCAAAAGCAATTCTGTCATTTCCCGTATAAACAAGACGGTGCATTTTCGTCCTGCCTTCACCGCCGCGGTAGCAGCGTGCTTCCATCGCCGTTGCCAAATCGTCGGCCCGACGGAATGCGGAAATGAAAAGAGGAACAAGGAGCGGCACCATGGACTTAGCTTTTTGCCAAATATTTCCTGCCGTAAAATCTGCTCCCCTTGACGATTGGGCTTTCATAATGCGGTCCGTTTCCTCAAGAAGGGTGGGAATAAAACGAAGTGCAATCGTCATCATCATAGCCAGTTCATGCGCAGGTACGCCGAAACGGCGGAACGGCATGAGAAGGGCTTCGATACCGTCAGTAAGTACAATCGGACTTGTCGTATACGTCAAAAGAGATGAAAAAGCAATCAGAAATACAAGACGGAGTGTCATAAAGACACCGTTCCTGACCCCTTCTTCCGTGATTTTTACCGGACCGAGCCTGAAAATTTCCGTTCCCGGCGTCGTCAATAAATGAATCACCAGAGTAAAAACAAGGATGACCCACAGCGGTTTTACCGCTTTTACGATGAGACGGAACGGTACACCCGACAGAGAAATACAAAGTGCGGTAAAAAGCGTTACCACCAAATATGACCACGGATTGTTGGCCAAAAATATGGCACAAATAAAAATCATGGTACATAAAATTTTCGCCCGCGGATCCATTTTGTGGAGGAACGAGTTTCCCGGATAATATTGCCCGAGAGTCATATCTGTAAGCATTATCGGTTACCTCCCAACATGGTTACCATTTTTTCTGCCGCCTCTTTGGCCGTTTTGGCATCCTCGGGAACAGGAATCCCCTTTTCCTTCAGATACAAAAGAGTTTGTGTCAGCGGCGGGGCATCGACACCGCAGTCCTGCAATTCTTTCCTGTGATGGAGGAAAATATCCATCGGATTTCCGTCAAGAATGATACGGCCCTCATGCATGACAAGCAGACGGGTCGCCAGACGGGCGATATCGTCCATATTGTGAGAGACAAGAATGACGGAAAATACCCCTTTTTCATACCAACTGCGGATACGGCTGAATATTTCACGCCGTCCCACAGGATCCAGTCCTGCTGACGGCTCATCTAAAATAAGGAAATCGGGATGCATGGCAATCACACCTGCAATCGCCACCCGCCTCTGCTGTCCCCCGGATAAACGGAACGGCGAACGCTCCGCAAACATTTCATAATCAATGCCCGCAAATTTCATGGCACTTTTTACACGCTTCTTTATTTCCTCTTCATCATAACCCTGATTATGCGGACCGAAAGCAATATCCTTTGCTACCGTTTCCTCAAAAAGCTGATGCTCCGGATATTGGAAAACCATGCCGACAGAATGGCGTTTTGCCAATGCTTCCTTTGACTTTCCCGCCAAATCCACGCCGTCGACAGTGACACGTCCTACCGTCGGATGAAGCAAACCGTTCAGATGCTGGATCAACGTTGACTTACCGCTTCCGGTATGCCCGATGATTCCGATAAACTCGCCCTTTTCAATTGTCAGACTCACATTCGAAAGAGCCGCCTTTTCAAAAGGTGTCCCTTTCCCGTAAATATAACTTACATTTTCGACACAAATGGACATAATGCCTCTCCCAACTCTTCATCGGTCATACAATTTTCAGAAACAGCCATACCCGCCTTGCGGAGACGGCGGGATAAATCGGCAGCCACGGGAACGTCCAGTCCTATTTCCGTCAGCTTATCCGCTTGGGAAAAAACTTCCCGCGCCGTACCGTCCATTTGCAAAACACCGCGGTCAATCACCATAACGCGATCGGCCGTCACCGCTTCTTCCATAAAGTGGGTAATCAAAACAATCGTAATCCCCTCTTTTTCATTCAACTCGTGAATCGTAGCCATGACCTCGGCTCTTCCCTTCGGGTCAAGCATCGCCGTCGGCTCATCAAGCACAATGCAATCGGGCTGCATGGCAAGCACCCCGGCAATTGCAATTCTTTGCTTTTGTCCGCCGGAAAGCATGGACGGCGCTTGTCCTCTGTAGGCTGTCATGCCCACCTTCTCCAAAGCCTGCTCCACACGCTCCCTGATTTCCTCAGGAGGCACGCCGAGATTTTCCGGACCGAAAGCCACATCTTCTTCAACAATAGCCGCTACAAGCTGGTTGTCGGGATTTTGAAATACCATGCCCACCTTTTGCCTGATTTTCCATACCGCACTCTCATCAGACGTATTCATACCGTCTACCAGCAATTCGCCTTCCGTAGGCATCAAAAGAGCATTCAGATGACGCGCCAAAGTCGATTTACCGCTCCCGTTCGTCCCGATAATCGCCGTAAACCCGCCCTTTCTGATTTGTGCCGTAATATTTTTTAAAGCCTCAAAAGACTTTCCCTCTTCCGTTTCAAACGTGTGGGATACATTCCGTATATCAAAAAGGATATCCTTATCACTCCCGTTACTTTCCATTCCGTCCTCGATTCCATAGAAATATCAGTGATAATTTATCATACCAAAACCATCAAATGCGGTCAAATCTGCAATCAATTTATATTTTAAAAAAGCACCGGCGTTTTGTCAATGATTACCGTATTTACTCCGTTGACAATTTGACAATAAGGAAATCAAAGAAATCAGGATACAAAAAAAGAGTATCCTGCTTACGCATTCTACTCTCATTTTTTGTTCCGCTTAAATCCAACCGAAATGACGGCATGCCTCATAAATCCCGTCTTCATCTGCATTTTTGGTAATATACTTCGCTTTTTCCTTTAACGGGGCCTTTCCGTTTCCCATAGCAACAGTCATCCATTCCTTGCGGAACATGGAGCAATCATTCATACCGTCACCGAATACGACAATCTGATCATCCCTCAGATGATACTTTTTCATAATTTCAAAAATGCCTCGCTCTTTATGCACAGGCTCTATCAACAACGTATCTTCCCTGAACCATACGGAAGGCAAACCGTGAAGCGGTATTTCCTCCGACTCCTTCCGCGTACAGGCGATGAATATCTTATAGATTTGCTCCGCCTTACGATAATCATAACCGGGAATGATATCCGTTTCATAGTAGCGGTCCTTTACTTTTTCCAGATACTCCGCAGTACTTGCAATCCGGTATTTCCTATTCTCCGTCGTTATCGCCCAAGGGTGTTTTTTCCGATCCGTATCCGCCAAAAGACGATAACATAACGGGAGCGGCAACCCCTCATGATAAAGAATTTCCCCCTCTACGGTCACGGCATTTCCGCCGTCAGAAACGAGCGCAGGAATCTCCAACTCCCTTGCCACCTCTGCCGCATCGGCCTGTATCCGCCCCGTAGCCAAAGAAACAAAATGCCCCTGTGCCTGCAATTGACGTATCGTCTCTCTCGTACTGTCCGGATAGTCTGCCGTCAAAGGAGTAGTCAACGTGCCGTCTATATCAAAAAAGAAATATTTTCTCATGCTTCCTCCCGTAATATTTTAATTTAATACTACGCAAACAAACACATTTCTGCAAGTCCTCTTCATTTCTGCTGTCCCGGTCCCGTACTTCTCACTTCCGAGTAGCAATCAGGCAAATATTATTGTATGTAAAATATAAATTCTTTTTGAGGTAAGCTTTCCACGAATCCAAAGGGAAGTGCCGGGACCTTGCGAGGCGATAGGGGGCAAACCGGCGTACACAGGTCAGAATATCATAAAAAACTAAAAGCACTCCTGCCGTCATTCTTGAGCGGCGGAAGTATGCGAATGAGTAAAACGGCACTGCAGAGTAATGAGTGTTAGCGAAGAATCCGGCAGCGAGTACAGGAAAACACATTTGATAGCTGCAACCTCTGCCCGGATTCTTACCGCTCCCGTTGGTCGGGTATGGCGTTTCACTCACTTTTACAGCGTCGCTTCGCTCCTCGAAAAGTGGTTCACTTGCCATCACTCTTTCCCGTACTTTTTTATAACGCTATTCACGACCGCTTTTCACTTCGTTCAAGAATGACGGGCAAGTATTTACTACCGTTTTGTAAAAAACTGTTTTTTCGTTTCTGCTCACACTTACCCCTTCCGACGGCTTCGCCGCCACCTTAGCCTAAAGGCAAAGCCTCTCACTCACTTTTACAGCGTCGCTTTGCTCCTCGAAAAGTGGTTCGCTTGCTTC
>UQJW01000008.1 GCA_900541485.1 uncultured Dialister sp. | reverse complement strand
GCTTCTCCATAACCCACGGGGGAAACACGGGACCCCCCCCCGGCCGCCATGACCGGTCATACCCGCCGCCGTGCCAACCAGGATTATCTGGCGAAAGATTATCTGGAAGATTATCACCGCCCGGATGTTATTCTCGGAGGCGGTTCTTCCCGGTATATCCCGAAAACTCTTCCCGGTTCAAAGCGTAAGGACAATATAAATGTCATTGAGGAATTTAAGAAAAAAGGATATACTTTTGTTTCTACCGGCGCCGAGCTTACGAAAGCACCGTCAGATAAACCGCTCCTCGGTCTTTTCCATACATCGACGATGAATGTATATATTGACAGAGAAATGCTGAAAAATCCGAAGGTTTTGAAAAATTTCCCGGATCAGCCGAATCTGGTGGACATGACGAAAAAAACGTTGGATATTTTATCCAAAAACAAAAACGGATTCTTTGCCATGATTGAAGGTGCTTCTATCGATAAACAACTTCATGTCATGGACTGGCAGAGAGCAGCTTATGATACCATCGAATTTGATAAGGCCATTGAATATGCCCGCGATTGGAGCCTGAAACGGGGCGATGATACACTCATCATTGTTCTTGCCGACCACGCCCACGGCGTTTCCATCAGCGGAACTTACCATGAAAGAGACGGTAAAAAAGGAACAGAGGCAGTCCGTATTTATGCAGACTCCATCTTCCCGACTTTTAAAGATGCCGATGGCGACGGATTCCCTGAAAATCCCGATCCGGATGTAACTCTTGCTGTCCAATATGCAAACCATCCGAGCCATTATGAAAATTATCGTTTCATGAAAGTACCGACTCCGCCTGCTGTTGCCGTAACGGAAACAAAGGAAGAAGCAGTCAGAAACGGGGATAAGGTGGAATATCATCAGGTTTCGGTAGCAAGCTCGGAAGCGAACCCCGTCCGTATTCCTGCAGGCGGGAAAAAAGAACTTGCACTGGCCAATATTCCTCTTTCCGATCCCCAGGAAGTTCATTCTGCCGATGACATTCTCCTCAATGCAGGCGGCCCGGGATCCGAATATTTCCACGGCATGATGGATAATACGGAAGTATTCTTCGGTATACTCCGTGCACTCGGGATTGACGGAAATAAAAACGGAAAATGATTTTCCTCGTAAAAAAATTTATTCTCTTTTTGGGAATCATTTTATCCCTCATGCCGGCAGACACGGTGTTCGCTGCAGAGCGCCTCGGATTTGATGAAATGTATTCGGGCTGGTCCGGCGGGGCTCTTATTCTTTCAGATAAACTGAAAAGTTTGGAGGGGCAGGACGTGACGGTCACAGGATACATGGCACCGCCGCTCACACCGACGATTCGTTTTTTTGTACTCACCGAAGTGCCTATGTCGGTATGCCCGTTTTGCAGCAGTGACGCAGACTGGCCGGATAATATTATCGTCGTCAAAGTGGACGATCCTGTAACGGCCCTTCCCTATGACGCTCCTATTTCTGTGACGGGACCTCTTGAAATCGGCAGCGAATCCGACGAGGAAACGGGATTTGTAAGCCAGCTGAGAATCCGTGCCCGTGATATTTCTACACTCTGAAAAAAGGAGCATGCTTTGATTGAAGTGAAAAATCTCATCCGTACTTTTTCTGATGCACCCGGTCATGTGGTGCAGGCTCTTGCGGTCAAAGAGTTTACACTTGGGAAAGGTGAAAAAACGGCGCTTACAGGCCCGTCAGGGAGTGGAAAAACGACATTTCTCCATTGCCTTTCCGCTCTTTTGTCGCCTACATCGGGGACAATCTCCGTTGACGGGAAAAATATGGACGACATGGCAGAGAAAGAAAAACAGACCTGGCGTGCCGCTTGTGTGGGTTATATTTTCCAGAAAGCACTCTTAATTCCCTACCTCACCGTTGCGGAAAATATTGCACTTGCCGCAGAAATGGCAGGAAAGAAAAAAGAGAAAAAGGAAATAGATACATGGCTCGGGAAAGTGGGACTTGCCGGCTATGGCGGCAGAAAACCGGCCGGGCTTTCCGGCGGCGAACAGCAGCGGGTCTCCTTTCTCAGAGCAATTATCAAAGAACCGCTCCTGATTCTGGCCGACGAACCGACTGCCGCCCTTGATAAAGAAAATAGCCGTATCCTTATGGATTTGCTTTTGGATTACCACGAAACAAGGGCATGCATGCTTCTCTGTGCCAGCCATGATCCGGCGGTGCAGGAACGATTCCCCCACAAGTTTCCCTTGGAAAGAGGGCATGCCTTATGTACCTGAAACTTGCTTTTTTATCCCTCTGGCGCCGCCCTCTCCGCCAGGGCATTGTTCTTGTGCTTATTGCACTTGCCACGGCACTCCCCGTTTTTCTTCTCCAAATGACAGGCGGGCTGTACCGTGGAATTAACCGAGCCGTCGAGCCCTTTCCTATTCTTGCAGGTGCGAAAGGCTCGGCCTATCAGCTCGTGCTGAATACGGTATTTCTTAAGGACCGTCCTTTAGAAAATATTTCCTATGAAACGGTGGACAAACTTAGAAAAAGCGGAAAAGCGAAAGCCGTCTATCCTCTTGCTTTCGGAGATAATTACCGGGGATTTCCAATTATCGGCGTAGAAAAAGAGATATTCCAATACAAGCCGAACCGGAAAAAAGATCCCTGGCTTACCGTAAAAACAGGAAAAAGCTTTTCGGAAAAAAGGGAAGTCGTTCTCGGCAGCGAAGCCGCCCGGCTTTCCGGTCTCCGCATAGGCGACACTTTCCATTCGATCCACGGCATGGCGGCTGCAGGGAAAAAACATGGAGAGGAAAATAAAGTCGCAGGAATTCTGGCGCCCTGCGGCGGTCCTTACGATGCCGCCATATTTACGGATATCCGTGACGTCTGGGAAGCCCATCATATCCCGGCGTGGGAACAAAAAGGCGATGTTACTGCCGTATTGATCCAACCCGAAGGATATAAAGAAGCCCTGCAGCTCTTGGCAGCATATCAGAGAAATAAAGAAATACAGCTTCTCTTTCCCTCCCAACCTGTGATTTCCCTCTACCATACCGTAGGACAAAGCAAAGAATTCTGGAAAATCCTTATTTCCTTTCTCCTCATACTCTCTCTTCTCATGACTCTCCTCATCATGTATTGGAGCGGAAAAAGCAGAATTCGCGAATTTGCCCTTCTCAAAGCCCTGGGAGCAGGCGGAGGGGATATCACGAAAATGATTCTCTGGGAGCAGGCACTTCTTCTCCTGGCAGGCTCGGCGTCAGGCTGGATTTGTGCTTGGGCTGCGGTTTGTCTTACGGCCTCAGTCATCTCCCAAAAAACAGCAATTGTCATGGATACAACTCCCTTGTGGGAAGGACTCCTGATTATTCCTGCCATGACAATAGCCGGAACGGCGGCAGCCCTCATTCCCGCCAAGCTAATCAAAAATAAAGAACTCTCCTCTTACTTATAAAAACAAAAAGCTCTGCTCTCCCGAACAGGGTTTTAACGTGAAAATCAAGAAAAGAGAAAATCAAAAAACAGAAATAAGAAAATGATGCACACAAAAAAAGTCGTTTCCGATTGTTGGTGAATAAGAAAAATCAGTAAATATGAAGATGTCCCTGCTTATCGAAAATGAAAGAATAGCACAAATTGTACGCACACTTGCCCCTATCGCCTCGCAAGCTCGGCACTTCCCGGCTAAAGGCGAAGCGTCTCATTGCGTTTTCGCGTCGCTATGCTCCTAAAAACACAATTCGCTTGCCTCCGAGTTCGGGGGAAGCTGACACTAAGGAAAAAGAAAATATAGTTTATGTAAACAGGATATTTACCCTGCATGGTTAGAAAAAAATTAAAATTTCTTTTCCTATTGCATATTTCCTTGCCGGGTCGTATAATTTAATCCATAAATTCATATCGGTGGATGATGCGTATAGGAGAAAGCCCTTGGGCTTACCGTAGGAGTAAAACTCTCAGGTGTTCCTTTCGGAACGGTACCATATGCGGACACACTCTGGAGAGTCCCGCGGGTTTTCCCGGCGGGCGCCGAAGGTGTAAGGACGTAAGTCCCAATCTCTCAGGCAAAAGGACAGAGCATAAAGAACATGATTTTTTATATTTCATGGAATCCCTTTATCTATTTCCGACTCCGGAGTTTCGGCTTTGTGAGCCGGTTTTTTATTTCTGATTTTAAGGGAGGATTTTTATGGATTTTGTGGCATTGTTGAATGAGATTGATAGCTTCATCTGGGGACCGCCCCTTTTGATTCTTCTTGTCGGGACGGGTATCTGGCTGACGATTCGTTTGCAGCTTCTCCAGATTTTCCGCCTTCCCGAGGCATTGGGCCTTATTTTCAAGGCAAAAAATGCGGGACACGGCGATATTGACAGTTTCAAGGCTCTTTGTACCGCTCTTTCCGCAACGGTCGGAACGGGAAATATCGTCGGCGTGGCGACAGCTATCCATGCAGGCGGTCCCGGTGCGATTTTCTGGATGTGGATGGCCGCTTTCTTCGGAATGGCGACAAAGTATGCGGAAGGTCTTTTGGCAGTCAAGTATCGTGAGACCGATGAAAAGGGAGAAATCGCAGGCGGGCCGATGTATTACATCAAAAACGGTATGGGCGAAAAGTATAAATGGCTGGGTACGCTCTTTGCTATTTTCGGTGTCGGTGTCGCTTATTTCGGTATCGGTACTTTTGCACAGGTCAATGCAATTGTGGATATTACAAAAATGACGATCGGTGTCGATCCTATGTGGACGGCGGCAGTATTAACGATTTTTGTGGCAGCCATTACCTTGGGCGGGCTTCAGTCGATTGCAGCGGCAGCGAGCAAAATCGTGCCGGCTATGGCAGTGATTTATTTCCTTTCCACCATCGGCGTTCTCATCGTATTTGCCGATCAGGTGCCTGCAGCTGTCATGACGATTATTGAAAGTGCCTTCACTCCTACAGCCGCTGCCGGCGGATTCTTGGGTGCAACGGTCATGATGGCCATCCGTAACGGTGTGGCAAGAGGTGTATTCTCCAATGAATCGGGTCTCGGATCCGCTCCGATCGTAGCGGCTGCGGCAAAGACGAAATGGCCGGCCGAACAGGGGCTGATTTCCATGACAGGCACATTTATTGATACGATTATCATTTGTACCCTCACAGGGCTGACTCTTGTCGTGACAGGCGCATGGTGCGGTATGGAAAACGGTGCGGCTCTTACGAATGTGGCGTTCACTTCCGCATTCCCCGCATTTGGCGGATACATGCTCATGGTGGGACTTGTGCTCTTTGCTTTCACCACCATTCTCGGTTGGAATTACTACGGCGAACGTTGCGTTATCTATCTCATGGGCGTGAAAGGTGTTCTTCCCTACCGTGTGATTTTCATTCTTCTTATTGCAAGCGGTGCATTCCTCAAGCTCGAAGCTATCTGGATTCTTGCAGATATCGTAAACGGCCTCATGGCGATTCCGAACCTGATTGCCCTTCTCTTCCTCTCCGGGGTTTGTGTCCGGGAAACGAAGAAATACAGGGATCACTTGAAAACAGGAAAATCCTATGAGGAATATGAAGACTGATTCATAAAATATCCCCGGAAACAGCCGCTGTCTGAAAAGACGGCGGTTTTTTGCGTATAAAAAAACGCTCCCGTGAAAAGGAGCGCTTGCAGGAAACCTCATTACCAACCGTTAAAAAGAGGGAAAAATTTCATACAGAAGAAACAGGTACAAGTGACGGTACACCAGGTGATAACCGTCAGTTTCAGTCCTTCCCGCATTTGAGCTGCCGCGTTCAGGCCGTAGCCGACGGGAATGGCTCTCGTGCTGACGGGAAGCACATAGGCACAGCAGGAAGATACGACGGCGGCAAGCAGATAGGGAAAAGGAGAAATTCCGAGAGCTTCGGTAATGCCGAGCGTCACGGGAATACTGATGGAAACGGCCGCTGTATTACTTGAAAGCTCGGTCATGCACACGGAGAAGAGGCAGAAGGCGCCCATGAGGAAAATTCCGTCATGGAGCGGATAGTGGGAAATGAGTGCCGCCATTTGCTTGACCGCTTCCGTTTCAATGACAAGACGGCCCAGAGCGAGACCGCTGGCAAAAAGGAAAATCATGCCCCACATGACGTGGCTTTCCGCATATTTCCATGTCAGCATGACCTTGCCGTTTTCATCTTTCAAAAAGAACATGAGAAGTCCGCAGAAAAAGAAAATATAAGCCGGTTTCATCGCAGGAAGCAGATCGGCAAAAAGCGGACGGATAAAGGCGAGAGACGTGGAAAGAACGAAAAGGAAAAGCCCGATTTTTTCTCCCCGCTTCATATTTCCAAATGAGGCATACATGGAAAGAAAATAATCCTTCGTTCCCGCCAGGTATTTCACAGGCACAGGCAAAAGCCAGAGGAAAATAAGATTCACCACAAAGATAACGGAAAGGACGGGAAGAAAACGGATTACCCAGTCATAGTACATAAATTCCTGTCCCGACAGTTTTTCGAAATAAGAAATCGCCACCAGATTCGCGGAACTGCCGATAGGAGAACCGAGGCCGCCGATACCGCTCCCCCAACCGATGGCAAGAAGGATAGGGATAGCGGTTTTGCTTTTTTCGATGTCCGTCTCGCCCACAAATTTCAGCATGGAAATCGCAATAGGGCAGAAAATGGAGGCCACCACCACATTGGGAAGAAAGACGGAAAGTACGGTGGAAGCGAGAAACCAGACAAAGACCTGGTTTTTCATGGACGTTCCGATAAAGCAGAGCGCTTTGACGGAAATCCGTTGATCCAGTTTTGTGGTCGTCCAGGTCTGGCAAATCAGGTCGGAACCCAAAAGAAGAACCGCAATTTCCGAAAAATACTGGCTGAGTACATGAGTTCCCGGAATGAGGTCAAAAAAAGAATTGACCACAATCGGCACAAAGGAAGTCACATAAATCGAGCAGGGCCGGAAAATCCACCAGAGCGCCATCCAGATAGCCGTGGCCAAAGCAGCTGCCGCCTTAAAGGTGAAAACAGACTGTAAAAAAAGAAGCGCCGACGTAAAAGCCAGCGGACCGGAAAGCAAAGAAAGATGTTTAGACATCATGCAGCCTCTTTCTTAGATAAAAAGAAAAATAAAAATGAGTCATACCGCAAAAATGATTCTGACCTATGTACGCAAGCATGCCCCTATCGCCTCGCAAGGCTCGGCACTTCCCGGCCAAAGGCGAAGCGTCTCATTGCGTTTTCGCGTCGCTATGCTCCTAAAAACACAATTCGCTTGCCACCGTAAGCGGGGGAAGCTGACACTAAGGAAGAAAGAAATCGTAGTTTTTATTATTTTTATAGGAGTCAAACCAAAGAATACTGAAATGACTCATACAAAAAAGTTGTTCTTGCTGATTTAAATCAAAGAGAAAGAATACGAACCGTAAGCCGTCCCCGAACACGGGGAAGGTGTCAGCGGAGCTGACGGAAGGGGCAAGTTGGAGCAGAAACGTGGAATGGTTTTAACCTGCGGCCCCCCCTGCCCTTTTGCCTTACACCGGGGATATTTCTGTCCTCTCTATCTGTATTATAATGAAAAAACTATCGTTGAAAAACTGTTATTTCTTGTTTATACTACAGATAAATACTTGTATCGGAGATGGCTATGAATTTTTTAAGTATCAAATATTTCCTTGCCCTCGCGCGGGAGGGGAATTTCACGAGAGCGGCGGAAACTCTGTATATCACCCAGCAGACGTTATCGGCCCATATCGCGGCATTGGAAAAAGAAACGGGCGGGCCTTTATTTGTCCGCCGTGTGCCTGTATCGCTTACGGGGGCGGGCGAAGTGTTTTACCGTTATGCCCTGGCTTTCGAGGAAAATGAAAAAGCGCTTTTGCGCGAGCTTTCTGCCGCGCATGGGGAAATGGCAGGAACGCTCCGCATCGGTGTTGCTCCTGCAAGAGGACAGCTTCTTTTGCCTGCAGTCATTCACAGTTACCGCAAAATGTATCCCCAGGTACGGATTTGCCTTACGGAAGGAGCCAACGAGTCGCTTGTCCGTGCATTGGAAAGCCGCCATCTCGATCTCGTGCTTGCCCGTTTTGCCGGGCCTGCGGCAGGACTTGTGCAGACTCCTTTTTATAAAGAGCGGATTGTACTTTTGGGGGCAAAAACGCTTTTGGAAAAACGATTCGGGCAAGAAAAAGACAGGATTATCCGTGCCGCCTGTGAAGGAAAAGAGGGCTGGCTTTCCCCTTTCCGCAGTTGTCCCGTTCTTTTGAACAGCCAGCGGGATATCATCGGGTCTTTTGTGCGGGGGTTGTACAAAAATGCAGGTTTCGAGCCGCGTGTAGCCGTGGAGTCGGAAAATATGGCGACTCTCCTTGCACTTTGTCTTTCCGGGGAAGGCATTTTTTTCTGCGTAGAGAATCTGGCGGGAAAACTTTTGACAGAACAGGAAATCAAACGGCTCCGGATCATTCATTTTGCCGGTGCGCCGTCTTATGATATTTCCTTTGCGGTGCGTAAGGAAAATGCCGGTTCTCCCATGACGGGTGCGTTTATTACGATGGCGCGGGATATTTACGGGAAAAGAAATGACCGCCGGTGAAGAATCCTGTTTTTTACAGATTTTGTGATACAATAAACATACCAATCAATTGCGAGGTAGTTATGTTTGATGAAAAGTTATTGAAAAAAGCGGAAGATTTATATATACGCTGTAAGTTGGACGAAGCGTTTCCGCTCTTTCTTTCTCTGGCAGGCGAAGGGTCGGCCAGAGCGATGTATTTTTTAGGCGAATATTATAATCACGGTCTCGGCAGTATCCGTGACAGGGACGAAAAAGAGGCACGCTACTGGCATGAAAAGGGCGCGGCGGCTGGAGAAAATTTGTGCCGCCTGAATTTGGCGTACATGTATGAACGGTTTTCTCCGGAAATGACGGAACTTTGCCGGACTTGTTTCCCCCATGTTCTTTCTGCGGCGGAAGCAGGCGATTTGATGGCCGCCGATGAGCTGGGCGATATGTATCTGTACGGCTTCGGCACGGATAAGAACAGGGACGAGGCACGGTCCTGGCTTGAAAAAAGCGCAGAAAAAGGATATTGGCGTTCTCTGAATGCCTTGGGTGAAATGTACTGTTCCGAAGAGGAGACAGAGGAAAATAAAAAGAAAGCACAGGCTTATTACGAACGCTCTGCCGCGGCAGGTTCGAGAGAAGCGATGACTTCGCTGGGTTTGATGGAATACACAGGCGGATTCGGCAGGGTCAATGAAGAAAAAGCGTACCGCTATTTTGAGAAAGCGGCGGATTTGGGAGACGTGGACGCCGTTTTTATGCTCGGCAGGTGCTATCTGGAAGGCGTTTTTGTGGAAACGGATGAAAAACGGGCAGCCGGCTATTTCGAAGAAGCGGCGGCAAGAAATTTTCCGCTTGCGATCTGGTCTTTGGGCGAATGTTATTTCCACGGTACCGGGGTCGAACAAAATGCGGAAAAAGCATTCCGTCTTTTTGAAAAAGCGGCGTCACAGGAACTTTCCGTCGGCTGTTTCTCGCTTGCCAAATGTTACCGCTACGGAAAAGGAACGAAGGAAGACAAGGTGAAGGCGGTAGACTGGTATAAAAAAGCCTTTGCGCTCGGTCACGGAGAAGCGGCTGATGAAATCGGCACGATGTATCTGGTGGGAACGGAAATCATGCCGAATCCGGCGGAAGCGTTCTCATGGTACAGAAAAGGCGCGGAAGCAGGCGAGGCAGTCTCGAAGTATCATTTGGGTGTCTGCTATCACGAGGGACTGGGGACAGAGGCGGATGAAAATCAGGCCATTTCCTATCTCTATCAGGCCTATATGGCCGGTATTCCCGGTGCAGTGGAGTACCTGAATAATAATATGAATATTACGATACAGTAAAAAGACGGTACAGCGGGATTTTTTCTGTTTTGTCAGACCCCGCTTTGCCGTCTTTTTTCTTGCAGACGGATATTTGAAAGGAATAAATGGTAGAAAAATAAATTTATTCACAGTTTATCCACAATATGTTGAATAACTTTTATTTTTTCATAAAAAAACAGGTCATATTTTTACCGTTGCTACAAAAACGGGATAAATGAAAGCAGGAAAAATGCAGGATAAGTTTTCCATGATGAGAAAGGGAGCAAAAATATATGATGAGTAACGTATTTTGGGGACTGGCTGTTCCCTTTATAGGCACGTCTTTGGGAGCGGCGTGCGTATTTTTTATGAAAGAAGCGCTTCACCGGGGTACGCAGCGCTGTCTTACTGGCTTTGCTGCAGGCATCATGGTGGCGGCGTCCTTTTTCAGTCTTATCCTCCCCGCTCTGGATATGTCCGAAGATATGGGGCAGTGGGCTTTTGTACCGGCTGTCGTCGGTTTCGGTGCCGGTGTGGCCTTTCTCTTGCTCCTTGACCATGCTATCCCCCATCTTCATATGAATACGGAAAAAGCGGAAGGACCGGCGGCGCACCTGGCAAAAGGAACGATGCTCGTTCTTGCGGTGACGCTCCATAATATTCCCGAAGGTATGGCGGTCGGTGTTGTCTACGCAGGCTATCTGGCAGGAAGCGGAGATATTACCGCGGCAGGAGCTATGGCCCTCGCTTTGGGGATTGCCATACAGAACTTTCCTGAAGGCGCCATTATATCCATGCCCCTCAGAGCAGGCGGAATGGGAAAAATGAAAGCCTTTACCGGCGGCGTTTTATCCGGCGCAGTCGAGCCTGTCGGTGCAATTCTTACCATTCTTCTTACCGAACTGGTCGTTCCCTTTCTCCCCTATTTCCTTTGCTTTGCCGCAGGGGCCATGATTTTCGTCGTTGTGGAAGAACTGATTCCCGAAATGTCGGCAGGAGAACACTCCGATATCGGCGTAATTTCCTTTGCCGCCGGGTTTATGGTCATGATGACTCTGGACGTGGCACTCAGCTGAAACATTTCTGAAAACATAAAAAGCTTTACCGAAAAAGGCAACAAAAAAACCGGAATCACTGTGATGTGAGTCCGGTTTTCTTTGTAAGAAATCATTATTTGGTCGAATCTTTTACCTTTTCAACCACATCTTCTGCGGCATCTTTGGCATCGGAAATGACTTCTTTTGTCTTGCCTTTTGCCTTGTCCATAAGACCTTCGGCTTTTAAAGAAGTATCATTTGTGATATCTCCTGCGGTTTCCTTAATGGTTCCTTTAATCTTATCTGTCAATCCGTTATCAAACATGGTATACCTCCTGTACAAAAATAAAATAACTTCTCTCTATTACTGTAGACCATAATACGGGATTTGTAAATACAGAAAAAAATATATTTCATGCACCGGCCAGTAATTCCTGCCAGCTCATCCGTTTCAGACGGCGGACGAGAAAAGTCGCACAAGAGGCACGGATACACTGGTCAAGGAGAAGTGCCCACCAGCATCCCATAAGACCGAGTCCTAATCCATAGAGGAAAAATGCGGTCATAGCGGGACGGATCAGTGTGACACTTATAAAGGAATACGCAGCCACCGCTGCGGTCCTTCCGCTTCCGCGGAGAATTCCGGCGCAAACAATGGCCTGTGCTTCGGGGAAACTGACCAGTGCCACAAGAATCATGACGGACCCGCTCATGGCAAGTGCGGCGGGATCGGAAGAATAGAAAGAAAATATTTCTTCTTTAAAAATAAGAGTGACCAGACAAGCGACGGAAGAAAAAATGAGACTCCATTTGATGCCCGTCCTGTTATACATCCGCCAATCCTTTTCACTCGCTTTTCCCACCGACTGGCCGGCCATGACCATGCTCGCTTTGCCCATACCGATTGTGTAATTCCAGTAAATATCACAAATATTCATGCAAATACTGTGAACCGCAAAAGGAACCGTTCCGAGCCCTGCCGCCATGCGTGTGAAAAGAACCATGCCCGTCCGCTCGAATCCCTGCTCGCTGAATACGGAAAGAAATACGGGAGCAATCCGGCGGAAATACCGGCGGTCCGGTAAAAACGAGCCGCCCGAAAGAAGCCGCTCTTTTTGCATAATCCGGAGCGTCCAGACTAAAGTGAATACCGTACTTATCACAGTCCCGGCAGCTGCACCGGCGACACCCATCGCAGGAAACGGTCCGAGTCCGAAAATAAGGAGTGCATTCATCACCACATTCACGATATTTCCGGCCACATTCGTTTTCATGATGACTGCCGTCTGTCCGTATCCGAGCTGGACCGCCTGGAAAATCAGAGTCAGAGACGTGACAAAAACAGAGAAAAGTGCAATATTTCCGTACACCAAAGCAGGAGCGATATACTCCTCCTTCGCTCCCATGAGATAAAAAATATCTTCCAGATACAAGTAAAATAAGGCGTGAATACAAATAAGAACCGCCGTTCCGGCGAAAAGCGATTTCTTCAAAATATCCGCCGTTTCTCTCCGGTCATCACGTCCTGCCTCACGGGACACCAAAAGCGTCACCGCCGCAGAAAGAGAACGGGAAAAACAAAGAATTACAAGACGGGGTTGCAGGAAAATACTGACCGCCGCAATAGAAACCGCGCCGAGTGTCCCTACCATGATCAGATCCGCCGATGCCAAAAGAATCATAAAAAGACTCTCCAAAGCGGCAGGCATGGCAATCCGCAAATACCTTTTATCGTAACCGGTCATTATGAAAAAAATCTTTTCCTGGAATTAAAAATAAGAGTGAAATATATAGACATATTACTATATTTGTTCAGTAACATCAAATGAAGCAAACGATATTTTTCAGAGCTTGCGTTAATTTATAAGAAAAATTATAATATTTCTTGTCTCACTGCTTTTTGAGGGGACAGAACAGGGGGAAATATGAATTTTTCTGCATTTACAAAAACAAAATTTTGGCTGGCCGTGGGAATCACGCTGGCCTGTTCTCTTTTGGGAAAGTGGATCAGCGGCTTTCCCGGCTTTTCTCTCATAGGTCATCTCGTACTGGCTTTACTCTTGGGAATGGCGTTTCAGATATTTTCGGGGCCTACGCAAACGGCACGGGAAAGCACGGGATTTATTGCCAATAAATTTCTGCGTCTCGGAATTATCCTGCTCGGGTTTAAATTGAACCTGGCGGTGCTGCTTTCCGAAGGACTGCAAAGTCTCGGATTTGCCGCTGTCGTTGTGGCAGGCATGATGGCGGTGACCTACGGAATTTCCCGGCTTTGTAAAGTAGAGCACGGCCTGGCCATGCTTTCTGCCTGCGGCTGCAGTATTTGCGGTGCCGCAGCGGTGATGGGCGTATCCGCACCGTTGAAAGCCAAAGCCAATGATTCCGTTCTTGCCGTAGCCATCGTTGCGATTTTGGGAACGGTCTTTACCCTGATAGAAATAGGACTTCAACCGTTTTTGGGATTCAATGACGGCCAATTCGGCACCATGGCGGGACTCAGCCTTCATGAAATTGCCCATGCCGTTGCCGCAGGCGGTGCAGCCGGTTCCGCCGGTATGGACCATGCCATTATTGCAAAACTTTCCCGCGTTCTGCTTCTTGCACCGGTCGCTCTTATCATCGGATATGTAGAATACAGAAGAAATAAAAATGATGAAGGCCCGGTATCGATTCCGATCCCCTATTTCATGGGCGGTTTCATATTGGCCAGCGCCGTAGGTTCGTATATGGGAATATCCAAAGAACTGACAGATACACTAGTATTTGCCGCCTATCTTCTTCTCGGTATGGCCATGGCGGCACTGGGTATCAACGTGAATTTCGGGGTCATAGCCAGCCGGGGAATCCGTCCCTTCTGCGCCGCCTTCCTGGCATCTCTTCTCCTTCTCGTTTTCGTGGCAACGCTGGTTAAATTCTTCGTTGCATAAAAGAAATTTTGTTTTGTCCCGGCGAAAACAAAAAATAATGAAATGACTCATACAAAAAGCTGCTCCTTTTTACGGGGAGCAGCTTTTTGCAATGAAAACAGGGAAATAACTTATTTTAGGAATAAAAATCATGACTGTTCCGGTTTTACGGCTACCCAGTCGAGGAGCTTTTCAAAGAGACCTTGGCAGGCCGCAAGAGAGGCGGTACAGGCTTCTTCATATTGGCCCGTCTTTTCGGGATTTACGATATTTCCTGTAATGCCTGCATATTCTCCCAAGAGGCGGACTTTTTCTTTCGGGTCGCCGCCTATAATTTTCAGGAAAGGCCATTTTTCTTCGTCGTCCGTGAGGAAAATGTAGTCGTATCTGTCATAATCGGACCAGGTGAGAGACGGACAGATTTTTTCCGTGTACGGGATTTCCTTTTTTGTAAGGAGCTCTCTTTCTTTTTGTCCGAGCGGTTCGCCTTTCTTTTTTTGCAGGTGGGCAGAGCTTGCGTAAATTTTATCGTCCTGCCTGGACCGGGCGATGAGGGATTTCATGATAAATTCTGCCATCGGGGGACGGCAGGAGCCGCTGTGGGCGATGAAAAGCAGTTTCAGCATAATGACTCCTTTCCAAAAAGAATTTCTTTTCTGTATCATACCACGGGTTTGTAAAATCTTTGAAAAGACAGGCGGTTTTTCTGTGATGAAATTGGTATAATAAGGAAAAAAGGAGAAAATGATGAATAATGAAGAGATACTCCGCCATGTGGATCATACGCTTTTGAAGGCGACGGCAAGCCGGGCGGACATAAAAAAACTTTGTGAGGAAGCAGTGATGTATCATACGGCGTCGGTTTGCATTCCTTCGTCCTATGTAAAACAGATGCGGGAGGCTTTTCCTTCGCTCAATATCTGCACGGTTGTCGGATTTCCTTTAGGAAACGGAAATACGGAATCGAAATTGGAAGAGGCCAGAGCGGCGCTTTCCGGTGGGGCGGATGAAATAGATATGGTAATGGCCGTTGCAGCCCTGAAAGACGGGGACAGTGACTATGTGACCCGTGAAATACGGCGCATGAAAGAAATGGTAGGCGATAAAATACTCAAAGTCATCGTGGAAACCTGCTATCTTACGGAAGAGGAAAAGATAGAGGCCTGCCGCTGTGTCACCCGCGGCGGAGCGGACTATATCAAGACGTCAACGGGTTTCGGAACGGGCGGAGCGACTTTGGACGATGTGGTGCTTTTTAAAAAGTACATCGGACCGGCCGTAAAAATTAAAGCGTCCGGCGGGATTCATACGAAAGAGGAAATGGAGGCCTACCTGGCTCTCGGCGTTGACCGTATCGGGGCAAGCAGTGCAATCAAAGCCCTGACGGGTGTAAAGTAAGAAGAATATAAAAACTGTTGGTGTATTTTTATCAACTCCGTCTTTTAGAAATAAGAGAAGGAGTTTTTTTATTGGAATCCTGTACTTCCGGGAAATCTGATGTTTTGGAAAAACTCTTAAATTCCGTTTTCCCTATAGCAAAAAAGAGCAGTTTGCATAATTTGTATTTTATTGAACAGATGTACTTTTTTGGCGATACAATCAGGCTTTATTTTTTTATAAGATAAAAAAGAAACTTTATCATTTTTATAAAGGAGAAGCTTATGTTAAACCGGTGGCTGGAAAATGAAGCGAAAATAACGGCTGTTTTTGCCGGAATTTCTATTATTTCCCTTGTACTCAGTCTTTCGGGATTTCCGGGAAGAACGGTTCTGCCTTTTGATATTGCCTGGGCGGCGATTATTCTTTGCGGAGTTCCTATTTTGACAGGAGCGGTGAAAGGGCTTATTTGGGAGCATGATGTAAAGGCGGATGTTCTTGTAGCTATGGCACTTGTGGCATCGGTGACGGCAGAGGAATATTTTGCTGCCGGTGAAGTGGCGCTAATTATGCAAATCGGGTCGCTTTTGGAGGACTATACGTCAGAAAAGGCAAATGAGAGTATTGGGAAATTGATCCGTCTTTCCCCGCAAAAGGCACATGTGGTGCGGGAGGGGAAAGTCTTTGAAGTATCCCCGTCAGAGTTGCAGGCAGGCGATACGGTCCGTGTGCTGGCAGGAGAAACGGTTCCTGTAGACGGGAAAATACTTGACGGAGAGACGACGATTGACCAATCCGTCATGACCGGCGAAAGTATTCCTGTAGATAAAAAAACAGGGGATACCGTCAGGTCCGGGACAATCAACCGGTTCGGCACTTTTACGATGAGGGTGGAAAAAAGGAGTGAAGATTCTTCATTGCAGAGAATGATCCGTTTGACCAAGGAGGCGGAAGAAAATAAAGCACCTATCGTTTCGCTGGCAGATAAATGGGCGACGTGGCTTGTATTCGGTGCTCTTGCCTGGGCGGGCGGTACATGGATGATTACAGGAGAATTTATGCGGGCCGTTACAGTGCTTGTGGTTTTTTGCCCTTGTGCATTTATTCTTGCCACTCCTACGGCTGTTTTAGCGGGGATAGGAAATGCTGCCAAATATGGAATTATTATCCGTTCCGGTTCTGCATTGGAAAAATTATCAAAAATAAAAAAAGCAGCTTTCGATAAAACGGGAACGCTTACATGCGGAAAGCCGGAGGTGGCGGATATCGTGACTGACGGCTGTGATAAAAATGAATTATTACGTCTTTTCGCTGCTGCTGAAAGTTATTCGGAGCATCCTCTCGGGAAAGCGGTTGCAGATAGCTATAAAGGAAATACGGAGAGTGTCTGGGATTTCCAAATGCAGGCGGGACAGGGGATTTCCGCTGTTGTGGCAGGGAAAAAGTTGCTTGCCGGGAAAGGGAAATGGCTGGAAGAACAAAATATTTCTGTGTCCTCATTTGAGAAACAGGCCCAAAAAGCAGAGGAAACGGGAGCGACTTTAATTTATGCAGCGGTTGACGGAACCTGCAGAGGGTTTTTCGTGCTTTCTGATACGATACGGAGTGATGCGGCGCAAACGATTTCCCGTTTGAAAAAAAGCGGTGTCGTTCCCCTGCTTCTCACCGGGGATAATGAGGCGGCGGCAGGATATATAGCCGGGCAGGTTGGTATCAGCGAGGTGAAGTCCGGGCTTTTGCCGGAAGAAAAAATGAGAATCATAGAAGATATCAGCAAAAGCGGCGGGGCAGTGTGTATGATTGGTGACGGTGTCAATGATGCTCCGGCGCTGACCCGTGCGGACGCAGGAATTGCTATGGGCGGAATCGGAAGTGATATTGCCATCGAGTCGGCAGATGCTGTCCTGGTGGGTGATGAAATCAAAAGAATCCCGTATCTTTTTATGTTGACCAAAAAAGTGATGCATAAGGTGAATGTAAATATTGTAGCCGGTATGATTATCAATATCACGGCGGTGATTCTTTCTTCGGCGGGAATTTTAAATCCTGTCACCGGTGCATTGTGGCACAATTTCGGATCTGTTTTTGTTGTAATAAATGCGGCGTTGCTGTTACAATATAAAGATAAATAAAACGGCAGAGATTCCGTTGTTTCACATACCGGCAGGCATGGAAGATATGTACGACCCCGGGGAGGGCCGGGATTCCATGCAATTATAGAAGGGATTTTTTAAGCCCGTGAAGGAGGAGAAAATGAGCTTAGCCGAAGATATACAGAAAATGGAGTGGTATAAAACTTTTGAGCCGTATATACTGACGAAGGATATTGCGAAACGGGCAAGAGGGGAAATCGAACTGTCCGCAGACGCACCGGAGGAGGCCAAAGAAGCCTTTGCACGGTGGATGGCCAAGCGCCTGTCCCGCCGTTTTTAATGAAACGGGCAAATGAAAAGCACGGTACCTTTTGAACGGGTACCGTGCTTTTTTTATGAAATTATACGCCCGGATAGAGTGCTTTGGCTTCGCGGATACATTCTTTCAGAATTTCCAGATTTTTCTTTTCCACCAGACCGCTCATGCGGAAAGCATCGATGAGCCACCATATTTCCCCGATAAAGCAGCACATGAGAAGCCAGAGAATAATATTTCTGACAGGCTTGCCGAGATAGAAGTAATGGCAGGAAAAAAGAATCCAGAAAATATAAGCCGTGGAAGTTTTCTTTTCCCGTGATGCATAGAGATTGAGCGCCTGCGTTTTCTGCTGTTCCGTCAGACTGTTTAAAAGAGAAATTTCTTCATTCGTTAATGTGTCCATAAGACCTCCTATTCTTTTTCGTCATTCGACATGTGGAGTTTATCAAAAATAAGGAATGAAAGAGATAAAAGAATGGCAACGACCGTAGCAAGTCCCATGCCTTTCAGCTGGACCGGTCCGAGGACAATAGTCGCTCCGGAAAGACCGGAAATCATGGTGACGGCGGTGAGAATCAGATTTCTTGATTTCGTGTAATTGACTTTTTTCTCGATAAGCATACGAATCCCCGAAGCGGCAATGAAGCCGAAGAGGAGAATGCAGACACCGCCCATGACAGGCGAAGGAATGGCATGAATGAGAGCCGCAATTTTTCCGACGAAGGAGAAAACGATAGCAAAAACGGCAGCACCGCCGATGACCCAGGTACTGTATACGCCGGTCATCGCCATGACACCCATATTTTCCCCGTACGTTGTATTTGGCGTCGAGCCGACACAGCCGGAAATGACATTGGAAAGACCGTCGGCAAAAAGAGAACGGTGAAGGCCCGGTTCCTTAATGAGGTCGCGGCCCACGATATCACTGGTGACGAAAAGATGACCCAAATGCTCGGCAAATACGACGAAGAGAGCGGGCATAATCATCATAATCGCACTGAAATTGAAATGTGGTGCATAGAGTGTCGGCACGGCGAACCAGGCGATTTCCTTTACTTTGGTGAAATCTACGACACCCATGAAAATCGAGAGGATATAGCCGGAAATGACACCGATAAGAATCGGAATGATGGAAATAAATCCGCGGCCCAGCACGGTGGCAAGAATCGTGACCACCAGGGTGAACATGGAAATAATAATAGCCGTTTCATTCGGCATACCCTGCGTTTCACCGATGAAACCCGACATACTCATGGCAAGAGGCGCAAGCTCCAAACCGATGATGGCGACAATGGCGCCCATTGCTGCCGGCGGGAAAAGAACATCAATCCAGGACGTCCCGATTTTATTGACCAGGAACGCAAGAACGATGAAAGACAGACCGAAACAGATGAACCCTCCCTGGGCATCCGCATAGGACATACCTGCCGTGGACGTGACCGCCAGTACAGGAGAAATGAAAGCAAAACTCGAGCCCAGATAAGCGGGCAATCTCCACTTACAAATTGTCAGATACAAAAGCGTACCGATCCCGTTCATGAAAAGACAAGTCGCCGGATCGACATTTAAAAGGAACGGAACGAGAACCGTCGAGCCGAACATGGCGAACAAGTGCTGCAGACTCAGTGGAATCGTAGGCAGCAGAGGTAACTTTTCTTCTACATCAATAATTCTTTTTTCCATACTATCTCCCTTAACCTAATCCGCAAAAAAGGGAAGACCGCCATTGATGCGATCCCCCCTTTCCTGTGACCAATAATTTATCTCACCTATTTTATACTTTTCACGCCGTAAAAGCAAGAACCCTTTTCAAAAAACGGAGAAAAAAATAAAAAACAGGTTTGACGATTCCCCGCGGCGCCGCTAAACTAATTATAAAGAACTTAAATTTGCATGAGAAAGGAAATATAAAATGGAAAATACAGCAAAGAGGTCCGTCATTTGTACCATACTGTTTCTTTTAGCGGTACTTCTTTTTACAGGCTGCTCCATGAAAAAAACGGAAACGCCTGCCGACTCTTCCGCCTATCAGGTGACTGACGCATTCGGACATACCGTCACACTGCCCCACAAACCGCGGCGCATATTGGGAACCTCTTCATCCATCGACACCATGCTCCTCGGTGTCGTAGAACCGGACCGTCTTGTCGCCTGCTTTACAGCCGACAAAGACCCGGCGATTTCCTATATTTCCGAAGAAACAAAAAATATTTCCCTCACCATGCCCCTGAACGGCCTCTCCATGGAAATCCTTACCCAAGCGGCCCCGGATCTCATTGTCGCCTCGTCGTACACGAAACCGAAGGAACTGGAACTGTGGAGAAATCTCGGCTACCCGGTCATTCAAATCGACGGCCCGAAATCCCTTGACCAAGTTAAGCAGGACATCGAAATCATTGCCGCCGCGGCAGGAGAAAAAGAACGGGGCGAAAAAGTAATTGCCGAAATGGACAGACAACTGGCAGAAATCGATGCCATACTGGGACAAAGAACGGACAAAATCCCGAAAGCCTTCCTCGTCACCCAGATGAGCCGCTACGGTGGTCCCGGCTCGATGTACCACGAACTCCTCACCAGAGCGAGAATCAGAAACGCCATCGGCGAAGCGGGAGTATCGAACGGACAGCTTCTCGCCCAGGAACTCGTCGTAAAATCGGACCCCGACTTCTTCATCGTCTCCTCCGACAGGAAATCCGACGAAACGGGAGCCGGCAAATTCAGAAATGAATTCTTCCAAAATCCGGCGGTTCAGAATATGAGAGCCGCCAAAAACATAAAAACCCTGGATGACCGCTACATCTACGCCGCCTCACAAAACTGCGTCTACGCCATCAAAGCCATGGCCAACGCCGCCTACGGCCCCATCCTCTTTGACATGACAGAAGAAAAACAAATCAAAGGATACTGAAAACGAAAAATAACGAATTGACTCACACATAAAAGCCGTCCCCCGGACACGGGGAAGGTGATGGTGGAGCCGTCGGAAGGGGCAAGTGTGAGCAGAAACATAAAAGAGTTTCTTGCAGAATGGTATTAAATATCTGCCTGTCATTCTTGAACGGTCGTAAAAATCCGTATGACTATAACGTGATAAAAGATAGTTGCCTCTGAGTGAAGAATCCGGGCAGAGGTTGCAAGAAGTAAATGTTCTTACCTGTGTACGCAAGCATGCCCCTATCGCCTCGCAAGGCTCGGCACTTCCCTCCGAGTTCGGGGGAAGCGAACGACTAAGGAAAAAAGAATTCATAGTTTTTATTATTTTATATACGCTTTTAACGATATCCTATGCCGGATTCTTCGCTAAGAGTCACATGATGTTTTTTCTCCCGTCATCATTCCGATTCTGCCTACCGCTCAAGAATGACGGCAGGGGTGAATTGCGTTTTTCAACGGCATTAAATACTTGCATTGTCATTCTCGAACGAAGTGATGGCAAGTGAACCACTTTTCGAGGAGCGAAGCGACGCTATAAAAGTGTGTGAAACGCCATACCCGACCAACGGGAGCGGTAAGAATCTAGGCAGAAAATGCAGGAGTTAAATGTTATTTTATATAAGTAAAAACAAAAAATACCGAAATGACTCGTACCAAAAAGCCGTCCCCGCTTGTCGGGGAAGGTGGCGGCGGAGCCGCCGGAAGGGGAAAGTGTGAGCAGAAACGTAAAAAAGTTTCTTACAGAGCGGTATTACCTGTCTGCCCTGTCATTCTAGAACGGCGGTAAAAATCCGTATGACGACAACGTGATAAATAGAAATTGCCTCTGAGTGAAGAATCCGGCAGAGGATACAGGTATTAAATGTTGTTTTTAATATGAATAAAAACGAAAGAATGCATAATCCGTATGAGTCAACACAAAAGAGAAGAAATACGTATTTCTGTAAAATCAGCCGGACGGCAAGCCCGCAGATTTCCTGTTGATAAATTAAAAAAGAAAAGAGAATGCCATGTTAGAAAGCGTCAGCCACTACGTCATGCCCGGTGAATCGGAAACGGAAACGACAGAACTGATTCGTTCCCTCGGACTGGACGGAATTGAAAACCTGATATACGGGACGACACCGTCACCCTCGCCGTTCACACGGCTGACTGTCGGTGCCCACCTGAAATTCTGGCCCACCTGGATGGACTTTTATTTGGGTAACAAAAAACGGGTCCAGAAACAATACCCGGATAAACAATCACTCATTGCCTGCTACGGGGCAGACACTCCCGAAAAATGGATAGAAGAAATCAAAAAAAATATCCGTGCCGCGCTGGCAGAAGAACCGTCCTACCTTGTATGGCACGTGGCGGACTGCCTTGTGGAAGAAACGTGGACAAGGAAATTTCACTACACCTCAAAAGAAGTACTCACCTGTACGGCTGAAATTTACAAAGAAGTATACAAAGAAATACCGGAAAACGTGGAAATCCTCTTTGAAAATATTTTTTGGCCGGGCCTATGCACACTTTCTCCGGAAGAAACAGACTATTTCTTTTCACTCTTACCGGGAAATAATACGGGCATCGTACTCGACACCGGACACTATATGAATACGAACCCCGACCTTGAAACGGAAGACGACGGAGCGGACTATATTATCCGGATGATTCACCGCCTGGGAAGCATGAAATCCCTGATCCGGGGCATGCATCTCTCCTGCTCCCTCTCCGGGGCATACAGGAAATCCTGTCCCGACACTCCGCCGGAGAACCTTGACGGAAACACGATTATGAAACACATTACCTCCATCGACCGCCACAACCCGTTCAGAACAAGTGCGGCTGCCCGTATCGTAGAAGCCGCAGAACCGGAGTTTTTGACGCACGAACTGTTCGGGCCGAAAGGAGAAATCCCCATAGACCAAGTCAAAATCCAGAAACGGGCCATAGAGAAAATTTCTAAAGGTAAATAATAGAAAATAAGAACCGCCGGTTTAAAAAATATCAAAATGACGCATGCAAAAAAAGCTGTTCCCGCTTGTCGGGAAGCAAGCGAACCACTTTTCGAGGGGCGGAGCGACGCTGTAAAAGTGTGTGAGACGCCATACCCGACCAACGGGAGCGGTAAGAATCCGGGCAGAGGTTGCAAGAAGTAAATATTCTTGCCTGTGTACGCAAGCTTGCCCCTATCGCCTCGCAAGGCTCGGCACTTCCCCCGTAAGCGGGGGCAGCTGACACTAAAGAGAAAGAATTCATAGTTTTATATTTGTATACGCATTTATGTGTATCCCTTGCCGGATTCTTCGCTAAGAGTCACATGATGTTTTTTCTCCTGTTATCATTCCGGTTCTATACACCGCTCAAGAATGACGGCAGGGGTGAATTGCGTTTCCAAAGAATTTTTTACTGTTGTGTAAAAAGAAAAGAATACAAATCGAAAGCTGTCCCCGCTTGTCGGGGAAAGTGTCAACCGATAGGTTGACGAAAGGGGCAAGTATGAGCAGAAACGTAAGATTTTTTCTGTGCTACAATAAAATTTATGAACTGATGAACGACCGAAATACCTGCCAATTGTATGATTGCGGTTGATTTGTATACGTGGAGAACGTCAAATGTGGATTCTTCTTCAATGCATTCTGAATTTTATAGTCAATATGGTGCTGATTCTCCCTGTATTTGCTATAGGGAGAGAACTGTACCCCGTTCCGCGGATGGATGCTTTTTGGACAGCCGTACTTCCCTATTTTCATATACCGGCGAATCAGGACACGGTTTTCACGGCAGAACTGGCGTCCCTGATTTTTTTAGTTTGTATCCTTTGGAGCTTTGTATTTCCTTATTTCCCCGTCACACGGCGGTTGCAAAGAATTTCTTTGGGACAGGAAAGACCGGTGGCGGAAGAACAGGAAAAACTGGAGGAAGTTTTCCGGTATATCAAGGAAAAAACAAAGGTGGATCCCGGGAAATATAGATATTTCGTGCAAAGGACACCGGAAATGAATGCGTTGGCATCGGGAGTAAAAGACATCACCGTCACAAGCGGTTTGCTCTCCGCCTTTCCCGTCAATGAAATAGCGGGAATCATCGCTCATGAAATGGGACATCACAGAAATAAAGATGTTATTTTCATGAATATAACCCGGGGAATCACGATGCTCAGCCTGTTTTTCCTGAAAATATTAGTAGCCTGCGTGTATATCTTGAATCTGTTCCGATTCATTCCCCTTTTGGGACTGGTTACCTTTGCATTTGCTTTACTGATCAGCCTCTTCGTGACCGCCTATTCCTTTTTGATTTACTTACCGACACGAGTGATTCACCTGTTTTTTAACCGCCATGTGGAATACAAAGCCGATGCCTATGCCGTCAAGGTAGGACTCGGAGAAGAAATGGCACAGGGACTGTACAGGCTGTACAAGTTTTATGGCGATGCTCCGTGGTGGTCCGTTCTTTCGCTGGATCACCCGCGGACAAAGAGCAGAATCAAAAGTATTATGAAACAGACAGGGAAAAATTACCTGCCCGAAGAAGAATGACGAAGCGGGTAAGAGGAAGGATAAAGGAAGCATTATGAATAAAGCCTACCGGCAATCCGTCATGGTGAGAATGGCACACCACAGCACCGCCATCGAGGGAAATACACTGACAGAAGAAGAAACGGAGCGTCTTCTTACAGGAGATACACCGGTAACGGAACGCACCGAAGTGAATGAAGTCGTCAATTACAAAGAACTCATGATGTACCTGCGGGCACACGAAAAAGAAAATATCACTCTTGAGGAAGTCAAAGAAATCAACAGAATTCTCCTCACCCGTATCGACGGCCGGGGCGGACACTTCAAGACCCTGCCGAATACGGTGGGCGGCACTGAAACGACACCGCCCTACATGGTACGGGAAGAGATGAAAAAATGGACCGATGACCTGTCTTTCCGTCTTTCTTTTGCGGAAACAAACGAAGAAGAAAATGAGCCGAAATAAAAAGTGCAGATACCATTTTCGGATAAGGGTTATTTACAGAAATTGACACAAAAACAAAAGCGGAATACGGTATATGATATAAGAGAGGAGAATTTATCATGACGATATCTTTAGAATTGAGTGAAGCAGATGAAACATTTTTAAAAAAATGTGCCGAAATGAAAGGAATCACGGTATCCGAATTCATAAGAAACATTGTTATGGAACGCATTGAAGATGAATATGATGTGAAAGTGGCCAATGAAGCCTACGAAGACTATCTGAAAGATAATAAAAAAAGCGAACCTATTGAAAAACTGTGGGAAGAATTAGAGAGAAAATAAAATAACGCAACCGGAGGAGAAGAAATAAAAAAGAAGGTAAATTATGGAAAACTCAAATTATGACCGGGCATTAAAAAAAGAAATTATGTTTGAAGCTTACTTCGGATTAATTGCAGATTTTTTGAATTATTTTGAATCTCATCATATTGATCCGGACGATGAAAAAGAAAAAAATACGCCTATGGTCATTCTTTTTGACAAAACAAAAGAAACATTGCACAACCTGATGGGTATGAAAACAATAGAAGAAGTACAGGAAGCCATCGGACAATTTAAGCTCATAAATAAGTTATTACAGCAATTACGAGAGCAATAAATATTACAAACCCTGTCGGGAAATAAGGAAATGACAGGAAATATTGCAAGACTTGAAAGAGATTTGATGTCAGAACTGTAAAAAGTAGTTCCCGCTTGTCCGGAAATGCTTGCATACATCGAAAATGAATTATAAAAGAGAAAGGTTGGGTTTGATGATGAAATATACGTATCCTGCTTTATTTTGTCACGAAAAGAAAGGCGGTTTTTCTGTATCTTTTCCTGATATCAGCGGTTGTTACAGTCAGGGAGAAACGCGTTCTGAAGCGTTAGAAATGGCAACAGACGCATTAAATCTAATGTTGTGGGAAAAAGAAGAAAGAAATGAAAAAATTCCGGAGCCGTCATCTCCCGGGACAATAAGCATAAAAAACAAAAATGATTTTATTGCTATGGTTCATGCAGATACGGCTGAATATAGAAAAGCAATGATAAAAAGCATGGAGTAAAGAACCGAAAATATAAAACGGTCAAAGCGTATCCATAAAATATAAAACCCCGCGGAATGTACTCCGTAGGGTTTTTATATTGCTTTCAGAAAAGAAAAAGCGGTTTCTTACAGAGCGGTATTAAATATCTGCCTGTCATTCTTGAACGAAGTGATGGCAAGTGAACCATTTTTCGAGGAGCAAAGCGACGCTGTAAAAATGAGTGAAACGCCATACCCGACCAACGGGGGCGGTAAGAATCTGGGCAGCGGTTGCAAGATTTAAATATTCTCACCTGTGTACGCAAGCTCGCCCCTTTCGCCTCGCTTTGCTCGGTACTTTCCCCGAAGTCGGGGACAGCTGACGCTAAGGAAGAAAAAATTCATAGTTTTATTATTTTATATACGCTTTTAACGATATCCTATGCCGGATTCTTCGCTAAGAGTCACATGATGTTTTTTCTCCTGTCATCATTCCGATTCTATCCACTGCTCAAGAATGACGGCAAGGGTGAATTGCGTTTCCAAAGAATTTTTTACTGTTGTGTAAAAAGGAAAGAATGCAAATCGCAAGCCGTCCCCGGATGACGGGAAGCAAGCGAACCGCTTTTCGAGGAGCGGAGCGACGCTGTAAAAGTGTGTGAGACGCTTTGCCTTGGCTAAGGTGTCAGCGGAGCTGACGGAAGGGGCAAGTATGAGTAGAAACGCAAAGGCGGGAACGAAAAACGGTTTCTCTGTGATATAGTAAAAGTAAAGAATGTCCGTTTTTATTTTTGCTGTCCCGGAGGATTTATGATAAAAATTTTATTTGTTTGTCACGGAAATATTTGCCGCTCCCCTATGGCGGAATTTGTGATGAAAGATATTATCGCAAAGGCAGGCAGGGAAGATGATTTCTCTGTTTCCAGTGCGGCTGCTCATACCGATGAGCTGGGAAATGATATGTATCCGCCGGTGAAAAAATTGCTTCTTGCCAGGCATATTTCTTTCACGCCCCGGGCGGCCCGTCTTTTTACGGCGGCCGATTATGAGAATAATGATTATATCATCGCTATGGACGAGGCAAATGAAAGGGATTTGATGCGGTATACGGGAAATGACAGGGAGAAAAAAGTGTCGCTTCTTCTTTCGTGGTGCGGGGAAAACAGGGGTGTCGCCGATCCCTGGTATACCGGTGATTATGAAACGGCTTACCGGGACATAAAGAAAGGCTGCACCGCTTTGTTTTCACGGTTGGTACATGAGAAATGACGACTCTGTATCCTTATTTCTACCGCCGTTTCCGTTGTAAGGCCGGCGATTGCCGCCATTCCTGCTGTGTGTCAGACTGGGATATTGATATTGACGATGTGACGGCGGATATATACAGGACAATAGACGGGCCTTTGGGGGACGAGCTGCGCCGTTCCATGGTTTGCAAGGACGGGACGTTTTCGTTTCGTATGAAAAAAGACGGCGGTTGTCCTTTTTTCCGGGAAGACGGTCTTTGCCGTATTATTCTTGAAAAAGGGGAAGATTATCTTTGCGATATTTGCACCATGCACCCCCGCTTTTTCGTTTATGCAGGAGATTTCGAACTCGCCGGGGTCGGTCTTGCCTGCGAAAAAAGTGTGGAGCTTCTTTTGGCGGATACGGGGCCTCTGTATTTCATAGAGGAAACGGGGAAATCGTGGACGCTTCCGCAGATTTTTCATGCGCTGGGAACGGAAATGACGGAGGAGTCACTTCGTTTTACGCCTTGCACGGACATGTCGTATTACAAAAGCTTGCTTTCCCGTCTGGAGCGTACGGAGCCTATTGACGAGGCGTGGACAAAGCGGCTTTCCTTTTTGGAAAAAGAGATATCCCGCGGAGCGGCATTGACGGAAACATATAAGGAAACCGTTCCCGTTTCCCACTTGCAGAGGCTGTATGAATATATTCTGTACCGCAGTTTGGAAAAAACGGAAATGTACGGACCGGAAATTCTGATCCGCTACGCCCGGGAAAGTACGGATTTCATTCTTATGGAATCGGCCCTTTGCGGTGATTTCTCCGAAAATATCCGGCGCTGGTCGGAACAAATCGAATATGATACGGAAAATGTGGATATTTTGCTCACGCTTTTATCAGACACATGATTTTCTGCAATAAAAAAGCACTCCTGACAGGGTGCTTTTATTTTTTATTTTCTTTGCAGATAAATACAGTCCAGGCGGTACATGTAGGCGCCGCTGGGATAGATGACTTTTTCGGCCTCCGCATAGGACGGCTCGTCGGTGAAGCGGATTCTTTGGAGTGATCCCGCCAAATCAAGGTATTGCCAGTAGGGAGCGCCCGTTTCCGTTTCGATGAGTACGAACGCATACGGAGTGAGGCTGTTTACGACGGTGGCGTAGGTTGATTTTTCTTTCTCCCTGTTTTCGATATCACGGAATGTGTTTTCTTTTTCTTCTTCCGTCATTTCCGCTTTCCCGGGCGGGATGACGGTCTCTTGGGAAATGAAGTCTTTCGGTACGGTGACGATGCTGTAGTAGCGGATGGGACAGCGGTACATATTTTTTTCTTCCATAGGGTTCTCCTTACTTTTTTGTGACATGTTCTTATCCGATGTTTTTCAGATGTTGCAGATGGGCAAGGGTTAATTTTTTCAGGTTTTCCGCCATGACTTCTCCCGGGATTTGCAGGGGCGATTCTTTTTGCAGGCCGTGGTAACTTCCGAGGAGTGCCAGAGCGAAGGGAGACATGAGGGTGAGCATGATGCTGTAAAGCATGGGGTCGTCCATGGCGTATCCCGTATATTCGGCAAAGAGGTGGGTTATGATGGAAAATTTGGGAAGTCCCGTTTCACGTAAAACTTGGCGCAACATGTTCGACGGGTTCATCATTTCCCGCATCCAAACGGTGACGGGCCAGTCTTTTTTGTGGAAAGCGGTGTCGACCAGAAAGTCTACGATGATTTCTATTTTTCTTTCCGCCGTATACGGGGCTTCATAAAGGTTGCGCAGTGTTTCCAGGGAAATGATATAGTTCTGCACGTAAGAAAGAACGGCAAGGTGAAGTCCGTCACGGCTGCCGAAGTGATAGTTCACGGCGGCAGTATTTACACCTGTACTTTCGCAGATTTCTTTGCTTGTCACGGCGGCAAAGCCTTTTTCAGCCATAAGGCGGCCTGCACAGGTGATGATTTTCTTTTTCGTTTCTTCTCCGTCACTACGGATTCTTTGTCTGAATTTCATAAAACTCTCCTTGTCCGGTGAATATCTTTATTTTTATAATTTACAGATTCTGTTCCTCTGTTCAGACGAGTTTGTGTCTGAACATCCACGCCGCGAGAGGCATGGCGACGGCGGCAATGAGGAGGAGGGGGATATAGTTGTGGGATATGAGACTGAGGCCTGCGCCTTCCAGATAAATCCGGCGGACCGAATCGATGGCAAAGCGCATGGGGTTGATGTAAGTGAAGACCTGAAGGGCAGGGGGCATGTTTTTTATCGGCGTGACCATGCCGGATAAAAGAATCATCGGCATAATGGCAAAAAAGTTATAGACCATGACCTGCTGCATATCTCTTGAAACGGCAGATGTGGCAAGTCCGATACCGACGATGCTCATGAGGAAGAAAAGCATCGTAAGAATGAGGGTGAAAATCGAGCCTGCCAGGGCGACACCGAACCACCAGACGGAAATGGAAAGAACAATCATGGACTGGGCGAGGCCGATCAGAACGGGCGGTACGGTTTTGCCGATGAAAATCTGGGACGGTGTGAGTGGCGTGACCATGAGTTGGTCGAAAGTACCCTGTTCCCGTTCTCTTGCGACGGAAAGGCCTGCCAGAGCGAGGACCTGGGTCAGGCTCACCATGGGTATGAGAGAGGCGAGAAATCCCCAACGGCTGTCCAGATTCGGATTGTACCAGGCGACGGTTTCGATGGAAATACTTTGTTTTCCGCCGTGAAGTTCGTAATTATATGTGGCGGCGATTTTTGAAATATAAGCGGTGACAAGTCCCGAAATCATCGTATTTCTACCGTCGGTGATGACTTGGACCGGTGCGGCCGAGCCGGAAAGGATACGGCGGTCGAAGTCGGGCGGTATGACGAGAACGGCCGAGACTTTTCCGCTGTCTATCCACGTTGCCATGCCTTGTGTCGTTTCCAGTGTGGCGGCTCTTGTAAATACGGGACTGCCGTCAATTTTGGAAAGAAGTTCCGCCGAGTAACGGCTGCGGTTTTGGTCGAGCACGGCATATTCCACTTTGTCCAGATTATAGGTGGCGACATAGCCGAAAGCGAGCGTCTGTACGAGGACGGGCATGAGAAGGACAAGGCGGCTTTTTTTGTCTTTTAAGGTGGCGATGAGTTCTTTTTGTATCATGAAAAGAATCCGCCGGAGATAGAGTCGTATTTCTTCCATTATTCCAATCTCTTTCTTGTCACTTTGTACGACAGGCCCGTAAAGAAGAGGGCATAGAGTAATAAAATGGTCGTGTTTTTAATGATGAGAGGCCAGTCATTTCCCGCCAGAAAGAGGGATTTCAAAAGTTCCATGTAATAAGTGGCGGGAAGTAAATGACCGATGAAGCTGATAAAAGCGGGAACGCTCCTGAGGTCGAAGATGAAACCGCTCAGCATCATTGTCGGGAGCATGCTGACCAGAAGGGCGACCTGGCAGGAGACGAATTGGTTTTTGATGAGTGTGGAAACGGTGAGTCCGATGCCGAGGGCGGAAAAAAGGTAAATCACGGAGCTTGCAAGGATGACGAGGAAAGATCCGCGGAGAGGCACGTGATAGATATAGTAAGAGGCGAGGAGGCAAAGAGAGAATCCTACCATGGCGGTGCAGAAGTAGGGAATGATTTTGGCAATCAGTATTTCCAAAGGTTTTACGGGACTGATGAAAAGGGCTTCCAGCGTGCCCCGTTCCCATTCTCTGGCCATGACCATGGTGGTAAGAAAGACGCCGACAAGGGTCATGATGAGAACGACAAGACCGGGAATAAAGAACCAGGTACTCGTATTCGCATCATTAAACCACTGGCGGGGGACGATTTCCACAAAACCGCTTGCCGGTACGACGCCGCCCTGTTTTTCCATATAGGCGGCAACCCGGCCGGCGATTCCTGATTCGATATAACTTCCCGCGACTCTGGCAGTTGCCGCATCAACGCCCCACAAAATAATTTGCACTTTCGCTTCTCCTTTTTGGAGTTGCCGCGTGAAATCAGGCGGAATCCGCAAAATGACGTTCACTTCTCTTTCGTTCATCAGCGTTTCGCCGTCTTTCATGGACGTCACGTAAACAGGGGAAATATACTCCGAGCCGTCCATAAAAGACAGAATATCCCGGGTTACCGGGGAACGGTCTTCCATAACGACGGCGACAGGCACATGTTTCACGTCGAGGGACAAGCCGAAACCGACGAGAACAATGAGAAGAGCCGGCAAAAAAATCCCGATGACGACACTGCTCCGGTCACGAATCAGTTGGAGATATTCTTTATAAGTAAGTGCTTTCAGACGGCGGAAAAAATCACGCATGGTTCTTCCTCCTGTTTTCTTCCACAATAGCGATAAAGGCTTCGTTCATGGCGGCCTCTTTTCCTGCCCTGCCCCGTACTTCGCCGGGCGTGCCGAGAATGAGCATTTTTCCCCGGTCCTGAATCATGATACGGTCGCAGTATTCCGCTTCTTCCATGAAGTGGGTCGTGATGATGATGGTCGTGCCTTTTGCGGCAAGAGCGGTAATCTGGCGCCAAAATGTACGGCGTGCAACGGGATCGATGCCGCTCGTCGGTTCGTCAAGAAATAAAATATCCGGTTCGTGGAGAAGAGCGGCGGCCATGGATAAGCGCTGTTTGTAGCCGAAAGGGAGCGTGCCTGCATTTTTATGCTCCGTTCCTTCCAAATGAAATTGTCCGATCACTTCGTCAATCCGTTTTTGCAGCTTTTTATAAGGAAGGCCGTAAACGCCGCCGAAAAATTCGAGATTTTCACGGACACTCAACATGGTATAGAGGGAAAATTTTTGCGCCACATAGCCGATATTGGCTCTTGCCGCCGCGGCGGCGGTACGGAGATCCACGCCGGCTACGGAAAGTTCGCCCGACGTAGCGGGGAGAAGACCGCAGAGCATTTTAAACGTCGTCGACTTGCCTGCTCCGTTCGGCCCCAAAAGTCCGAAAATTTCCCCTTTGTACACTTCAAAAGAAGTATGGTCGACGGCGGTGAAGTCACCGAAACGCCGCACCAGTTCTTTTACTTTTATATGGGAGTGGGAAGAAATATTTTGTTTCTTCCGGTAATCCAAATCAAATCCGTCAAGAACGGGCTGTCTTTTTTCCGCCTGTCCCAGAGCCTGCATGAAACTGTCTTCCAACCGGGCCGTCACTTTTTGGGGAGACGGACCGGGAAAAACGGAAAAGGCCCGTACATTTTCAAGAGACGCTCCTTTTTTCAAGGTAAACCGCACGCCGCCCCGTTCGGGTACGGCATCGCCGATGCAGGCGGTATCATCAAGAAGAGCGGCCTGCAGAAACCGCGGCGGAATTCCGTCGGGACAGTCCGTGTGGTAGACAAACCCCTCCGATTTTTTCCGCAACTCTTCCGGCGTTCCTTTGTCGAGGATATGACCTTTATGAAGGATATAAACAGTGTCGCAAAGTTCCGCTTCTTCCATGTAGGCTGTCGAAACGAGGAGTGAAATATCTTCGTCTTTGACGAGCGCTTTCAAAATTTCCCAAAGCTCCCGCCGTGAAAGAGGATCGACACCGGCGGTCGGTTCATCGAGAAGAAGGAGAGCCGGCGTTCTTATGAGCGTGCAGGCAAGACCGAGCTTCTGTTTCATACCACCCGAAAGCTGCCCTGCCCGGCGGTCCGTAAAAGGAGCAAGTCCTGTCATGGTGAGCAGACGGTCATACCGTTTTTCTCTTTCTTCTTTGGAAATACCGTGAAGGTCGGCATAAAGATTCATATTTTCCATACACGAAAGATCTTCATAAAGGCCGAATTTTTGAGGCATGTAGCCGAGAAGGGACTGCACTTCGTCCCGCTTTTCCTCCACGTCTCTTCCCAGCACTTCGACACGGCCCTCGGTGGGTGACAAAAGACCGCAAATTAGACGGAGACAGGTCGTTTTTCCCGCACCGTCGGGACCTGTGAGAGCCGTCATTTTTCCGGCGGGTATGGAAAGATGCAGATTTTCCAAAGCGGTCACGGGGACTTTTGTGACTTCATCACGAAAAATTTTTGTCAGATGTTCCGCGCGGACCGCAAATTTTTCTTGTTCCATGGCTCTCCTTTCTGTCCGTTTTATTTCTTTCTGCTCAGAATTTCACCGTTACCGGCATACCCATGCGAAGACGGTTGTCCTCATCGTCTACATAAATACGCACTTCATAGACAAGAGACGTGCGAAGTTCTTCCGTTTGCACCGATTTCGGCGTAAATTCGGCGGTGTCGGAAATATAGCCGACCTGTCCCGTAAGCGGTGTATTTTTATCACTGTCGGTATAAATATTTGCTTTCATGCCCTCGGAAATATCGCCGAGACGGCTTTCGGGGACATAGACGCGAATCCATTTCGGACTTTCCAGTCCCATGAGATAGACAGGACGCTGCGGTGATGCCATATCACCCGGTTCGGCAAGGCGTGAACGGATGACACCGTCCTGCGGCGCCGTCAGAGTAGACTCACTGAGGCGGTATTCGTAATCTTTAAGTTCCGCTTTGAGAGCGGATAATTTTGCCTCGGCGGCACGGATATCTTCCTCCCGCGGACCTGTTTCCGCCAGAGAAAGTGCGGCCTCTGCATTTCTTAGTTTTGCCTCCGCCGATTTCCACTGCGCTTTTGCGGTGTCCGCACTCTGGCGGCTCACGGCACCTTCCTCAAGAAGCGCGGACATACGTTCATAATAGGTACGGGCATTTTCCTCTTCCGCCGCAATCGCATTGACCTGCGACTCTGCCTGAATGACTTGTTCCGGCCGTGAACCGTTGTGAAGTTTGGCGACGATAGCCTCTTGTCCTGCAATTCCCGCTTTCGCACGGGCAATTCCGAGTTCGATAGGACGCGTGGCAAGACGGGCCAGGACCTCGCCTTTTTTCACCCTGTCGCCTTCCCTTTTCGTCATTTCTTCAATCCGCTCGCTTCCGTTAAAAGCAACGGACACCTGGCGGATATCCACGTTGCCGTACAAGACGAGAGGTCCCGTTTCTTTGTGATGATCCCTGTACCAAAAATAAAAACCTGCCGCCGCTAAAATAACGACTGCCGCAAGAGCTATGATTTTTTTGTGTTTTGCTAAAAATTCCATGACAGACTCCTTTTCTGTGAAAGAGGAAATAAGGAAGTTGCATATGATTTTACTTTTATAGAGGGCAGAACGGTTTTTTCCGTTTGCGCCGTCTGTTTTTACCGCGTATTCCGGAAATTTCCGTTTTGCCCGCGCTTTTTGATTTCACATTTTATTTCTGTTTCATTATTATATCAAATTCAAATTTGAATTACAAATAAAAACGGCTTCTGTTTTTTTATTTTGCAGGAAAAAATATTCCGCTCTGTCAGGTGTTGCGGGTTATGAATTTTTTATGTATCCGGTGAAAAACGCATAAAAAAACAGCCCCTTCCGGGACTGTTTTTCGTTTTTTATTTGCCGACGCAGAAATTTTTGAAAATGGAATGAATGAGTTCGTCATCGACGGTTTCGCCGGTGATTTCTCCCAGTGTATGCCAGGCTTCGGTGAGGTCGACGGCGATGAAGTCTGCCATGAGGCCGTCACGGACGGACGCTCTGGCACGGAGTACATCGTCCAACGCTTTCCGCACTAAATCCACATGGCGCAGGTTGGTGAGAAAGAGTTCCCGCCCTGCTTCCATATCCTGATGAGCCGTCATTTCTGCCAGTTTTTCTTCCAGTTCGTCCATACCGCTTCCGTATCTGGCGGAGAGAGGTACAACGGGTGAAGCGGCAAGTTTTCCGATTTCCTCTGCATTGACGGCGGAAGGCAGATCGTATTTATTCAGAATGATAACGGCTTTTCGTCCTGCCAGAGCAGAAAGCCATATCCTGTCCGCATCGTCAAGAGGAACGGAGCTGTCAATGACGGCAAGAACGAGGTCCGCTTTTTCTACGGAGGCTTTTGTCCGTTCTATGCCTATTTTTTCTACTTTGTTGTCCGTTTCCCGGAGGCCTGCCGTATCCATGAGAACGAGAGGGACGCCGCCGATGCGTATCGTTTCTTCAATGGTATCTCTTGTCGTACCGGGCACGTCGGTGACGATGGCCCGTTCTTCCTGTAAAAGGGCGTTCAAAAGGCTTGATTTCCCTGCATTCGGTTTGCCTGCAATGACGGTGCGGAGACCTTCTTTGATAATCCGTCCCTGCTCGGAGCGGCGTAAAAGGGCGGACAGGGAATTGTCTATTTTTTCAAGAGCGGTGCCGATTTCTTCTCTTGTCAGGTCTTCCAAATCTTCTTCGGGATAGTCGATGGTGACTTCCAGTTTGGTGATGAGGTCTTTCAGTTCGTTCATACATTCACGGACGAAACGGGAGAGTGCGCCTGCCAGATGACTTTCCGCTTGCGAAAGGGCCGCCCGTCCTTTGGCGGAAATGATGTCCATCACCGCTTCTGCTTGGGCGAGATCGATGCGGCCGTTCAAAAAGGCGCGTTTTGTAAATTCTCCCCGTGCCGCCGGAACGGCTCCGCTTTTGAGGGCAAGTTCCAATGTTTCCCGCAAGGCTTCCGTTGAGCCGTGAATTTGTATTTCCACGACGTCTTCGCCGGTGTAGGAGTGAGGCGCTTTCATAAAGACGGCGAGTCCTTCGTCGACGGGGCGGTCTTCTTTCATGACGTGGCCGAAATACATGCGGTACGGTTCGGCGTCTTTGAAATCTTTGATTTTTTTCGCGCGGAAAAGGGTATTTCCTATGTCGGCCGCACGAATGCCGCTGATTCTTACAATTCCTATGCCCCCTTCGCCGGGGCTTGTCGCAATGGCTGCGATCGTTGTTTCTTCGTACATACGGTCCTCCCGTTTTACGGACATTTTTCTTTTTATTGTATCATAATTTATTTTTTCCTATATAGCGGATACGGGGAAAAGGGGAGTTCCGTTTTTGTACCGCGCCGGTGCTATAATAAAACCGATCAGACAGAACGGATTTTTTTGAAGGAGGTTCTCATGAAAAATTACGCCCGCCCCGATGAAGTGATGTATCATATAGGAATTTCGGGAAATCAGATTGACGGTGCTTCTTATGCTCTTGTTCCCGGCGATCCCGGTCGTGTGGAAGGACTTGCAAAGGCACTGGATGAAAATGCGTATTTCCTGGCTTCCCACAGAGATTACACAAGCTGGCTTGCCCACGTGAACGGTGAGGCGGTGGTCGTCATGTCGACAGGCATGGGCGGACCGTGCGTATCTTTTGCGGTGGAAGAGCTGGCGCGCCTCGGGGTGACGACGTTTATCCGTGTCGGTACGACCGGGTCGATACAGGAAGATTTGGATTTGGGAGATCTTGTCATTAATAAGGGAGCGGTCAGAAAAGACGGTGCTTCTCTTTCGTATGCACCTCTCGCGTATCCTGCCGTTGCCGATTTGGAAACGACGCTGGCTTTGGAAACGGCGGCGGAAGAACTGGGAGTTCCTTTTAAAACGGGGATTTCCATAAGCACCGACAGTTTCTGGCCGGGACAGGAGCGGTACGACAGTTTCGGCGGATATGTCCTCCACAGATTGCGCGGTGCACTTGAGGATTACCGCCATATCGGCTGTACCAATTATGAAATGGAAAACGCTACGCTTTTTACCTTGACGTCGGTGCTGGGACTGAAAGGCGGCTCGGTTTGCGGTGTCGTTGCCAAACGGACGGACAGTGAATCGGTAGCGCCCCGTGAAGTCTATGAGCTGGCGGAAAAACGGTTCAGACAGGTGGCACGGCGGGCTCTTGAAATATTGATTTCCCAAAAGAAAAAAGATTGATTCCGCAGTACCTTTTTTACGTTTTTTACGTGCATTTTTCAAAGTGGAAGTTGACTTCATACAAAGAAATGCTATAATTATTTGCGAATAAGTTGCAATTTGGAAAGGGCGGGGATTTTATGTACATGACGGAGCAGAGAAAAAAATTGTTTGCTTTTTTCCGCGCCCGGCCCGATGTGAATCTGTCGGCTAAGGACATCGTCCGTGCCGTGCAGGAAAGCGGCGGAACGCCTGTGAGCGTGAGTGCCGTTTACAGAAATCTGGATAAAATGGAAAAAGAGGGACTTCTCATCCGCAGTGCAGGCAGGACGAGCAGGGAAAGTTTGTACCGCTATGTTTCGGACAATCATTGCGACAACAAGCTGCATCTGACTTGTCTGAAGTGCGGTAAGACGATACATATGGATTCCCGTGTTTCTGATATTTTATACAAAGAAGTTATTTCTTCAGATGATTTTTCGATTGACGCTTCCCGCACAACCCTCTACGGATGGTGTAAAAAGTGCAGATAATTGATTTTTCAAGCGCTTTCCGTCGGGAAAAGTGCTTTTTATTTCTTTATTTTACGGATACAAAAGGAGGAGGCAGCCGTGGGATATAAAAAATGGACAGCTCTTTTTATCAGTCTTGCTTTGGCTGCCACGATTTTTATTTCTTATCTTTGTATCGCCGAAAAAGCAAGTCATGACTGTGAAGGTGACCAATGTCCCGTTTGCGGGGAAATAGAAATGTGCATCGAAACGATCGCCCACTACCATTCTCTTCTTGACGGTACGGGCGGTGATCCCGTTCTTTCCGGGGCGGTACCGTCTTATCCAGTCATGATACTTCCCTTTATTGTTTTTTTCATAGCTCCATCTACGCTCGTATCTCTCCGGGTCAAGCTTTCCAATTAAATAAAGCAGGAAATGTCTTGACAGAATTTATATTTCCAGGAGGTATGTAATGAAAAAAATAATAGCTTGTCTGATGGCATGTTTTCTTGCCATTTACGGTCTTACGGCTTGCTCGACGGAAAAGAAGCAGGCCGCTTCCGAAAAGGAAGGACTTCATATCGTATGTACGAATTTCCCCGCTTATGATTTCGTCCGTCAAATCGTAGGCGACAAAGCAACGGTCACCATGCTCCTCAAGCCGGGTGCGGAGGCACACAGTTATGAGCCGTCCCCGAAGGATATACAGATGATTCAGAAGAGCGATCTCTTCATTTACGTCGGCGGCGACTCCGATGAATGGGTCGACGGTATTCTCGATTCCATGGATAAAAGTCATCTGAAAACGTTCAAGATGATGGACGCTGTCACACTTCATGAAGAAGAACTGGCAGAAGGTATGCAGGAAGAAGACCATGACCACGACCATCATGACGGAAAAGAAGAGGATAAAGACCATCATGAGGACAAAGACCATCATGAGGACAAAGACCATGATCACCATGATGAGGAAGAAGAGCCTGAAATGGACGAACATGTATGGACGTCCCCTGCCAATGCCGTTCTCATCGTAAAAGCACTGAATACGGCGATTTCCTCTCTTGATGAAAGCCATAAGGACGTATTCCAGAAGAATACCGATGCCTATGTGGCAAAGCTTGAAGCCCTTGATAAAGAATTCCGCGATGTCATCGACAATGCAAAGAGAAAAGAAATCATCGTCGGCGATCGTTTCCCCTTCCTTTATTTCGTGAAGGAATTCGGCCTGAAATACTACGCCGCTTTCCCGGGTTGTGCCAAAGAAACGGAAGCCAATCCGGCTACCGTAGCATTCCTTATTGATAAAGTGAAAGAAGACGGTATTCCCGTGGTATTCCATATCGAAATGTCGAATGAACAGATGAGCCGGTCCATTGCGGAGGCAACAGGCGCCAAAAACGAACTGCTTAATGCGGTCCACAATGTAACGGCGGAACAGTTTAAAAACGGTACTACCTACATTGACCTGATGAAACATAACGTCAGTGTATTAAAGGAGGCCCTCAATTAATGAGCCTTTTTACATGCCGTCAGGTTTCCATGGCCTATGAAGGGCGCACCGTTTTGTCGGGTATCGATTTTTCCGTCAACACTGGCGATTATCTGGGAATTATCGGAGAAAACGGCGCAGGGAAAAGTACACTCATCAAAGGACTCTTGGGTATGAAAAAAATTTCCGGCGGCGAAATGATAACAGACGCCGGTCTTTCCCCCCGGGATATAGGGTATCTTCCCCAACAGACACCGGTGCAGAAAGATTTTCCCGCCTGTGTATGGGAAGTCGTACTTTCCGGACGGCTGAACCGGTGCGGCATGTATCCTTTTTACAGGAAACGGGATAAAGAGGACGCCCTTGAAAAAATGGATCTTCTCGGTATCACCCCTTTGAAAAACAGGTGCTACCGCGACCTGTCGGGGGGACAGCAGCAACGCGTACTTCTCGCCAGAGCCTTATGTGCCGCAGGGAAATTGCTTTTCTTGGATGAGCCTGTCACAGGCCTTGACCCTGCCGTTACCCGCGACCTGTATCAAATATTCAGAGACTGCATTGAAAAATACGGCCTCACGATTGTCATGGTGTCCCACGATGTGGAAGGGACACTCAGAGAAGCGAACCGGATTCTCTATCTGGCCGACGGCGGACAGCTTTTTTACGGGAGCAAAGAAGACTACTTGAAAAGTCCGCTCCGCCAGCGCTTTACGGGAGGCGGTGCGATATGAATCTTTTGACTGAAATGCTGGGATATCCCTTTATGGTCCGTGCCATTATCGTGGGCTGTCTTGTTTCCCTTTGTGCCTCTCTTTTAGGCACGAGCCTCGTTCTGAAACGGTACTCCATGATCGGAAACGGTCTTTCCCATGTAGGCTTTGCCGCGCTTGCCGTCGCTTACGCCTTTCATGCACAGCCTCTTTCCGTTGCGATTCCCGCCTGCATTGCCGCCGCTTTTCTCCTGCTCCAGATTAAAGACAGCGCCCGCATCAAAGGCGACTCCGCCGTAGCACTTCTCTGCAGCGGCGCACTCGCCACGGGTGTCATGACGATTTCCCTTACCACCGGCATGAATACCGACGTATGTAACTACATGTTTGGAAGCATTCTTGCCATGAGCAAAGGAGATGTATGGCTTTCCGTCATACTCGGCATCGCTGTCGTTATACTTTTCGTTCTCTTTTATAACCGCATCTTTGCCGTCACCTTTGACGAAGCATTTGCCACCGCCACAGGGACAAGAACAAGACTCTACCATATGATTATTGCACTCCTTACTGCCGTCACCATCGTGCTCGGCATGCGTATGATGGGAGCGCTCCTCATTTCGAGCCTGATTATATTTCCGTCCCTTACGGCCATGCAGCTCTGCTCCCGTTTCAAAACGACAGTGCTGCTCTCTGCCGTACTCTCCGTTCTTTCCTTCATGGCAGGTATTACGATTTCCTACGTGGGATCCGTCCCGACCGGTGCCTGTATCGTCGTCTGCGATATATTCCTCCTTGCCGGGGCCGTCCTTTTACGTAAATGGAAAGAAGGCTTTTAAATGAAAAAGGAAATATGTTTACTTCTCCTTCCGCTCCTTCTGATTTCAGGCTGCGGATTTGGAACAGACGATACTAAATCACCGCAGGAAGGGCAAATCATCACCCGGAAAACCGTGCAGGACGCTGCGAAAAAAGACAAGGTGCCCGAAAAAACGGAAACGCCTGCAACGCCGCAACAAAGTGCCATACCCCAGCCGCAACCCGCTTCGCAAGGAAATGCGGCAGCAGCAACGGGGCAAAGACATTATCCCTATTTTGAATATCCGTATAACATAGAAGAAGACAGACAAAACTTCGACTACAACAACGTAGACATCGTTGTGGGCGACAAAAAGTACATGACCCAGATCAATGACTGGTTCATGAACTTCCTTGATTACAAAGACAAAACCGTCATGATTGAAGGCTACTACCTTTCCATCAACGGCCACTACTTTGTAGGAAGAAACGGCCCGACCTGTCCTTACTGTACCGGCGGATACGTAGACTTTGAATTTACCTCCGACCAGGACTTCACGGGCTACGAACCGGCCTCCACATGGATTCGTGTCTACGGAATACTGAGAGAAGCCAAAGTCCACCTGAACGACCACATCACCGCGCCTTTCTATCATCTGGAAGCCGTGAAAGTGGAAAAAATGGATCAGGAAGGCATCGGCACGATTACGGACTGACAAAAAAAGCGTTTTCAAGGAAATTTCCAAGAAAACGCTTTTTTATTGCAAAAATTCAGTTTATTTTGAAACAGACAGTATAGAAAATCAAAGTTGTACGGCAAGAACCGTATCTTCGGGGATAATTTCTCCGTCAGGATTGACAGCGGGAGTAAAGGTCCAGTCACGGACACATTTTTCCGCATAACGGGCCAGCAATTTGAAATCTTCCTCACTCAGTTGCTCATTTTCCAGGGCAACGGGCTTTTCCTGTATCGTACCGTCCGATTCGATAAGAACGGATACGTGCATCAAAGGATGATGATTTCTTTCCGCCGCTTCTTTTACGGCGGCAGACGGTGTTTTCATCGGTTGACTCTTTATGGCGGAAGGTATCGCAACCATAAGGGAAACGAAACGGACGGGGACTTCCACTTCACTGTTGACAGCCTTGTCACCCATTTTTGCGGGAACAAATGTCCAGTTTTTTACGGAATTGACGGCATATTCGTCAAGAATGACCGAGCCTGCACTTTGCGTCACTGCAGGTCCCACGGGAAAACCGTCTTCATTGACGGCAAGGTGGATGATTGTTGAAGAAGAATGGGGCAACGCTTTCACGGCGTTATACACAAGCCGGCTCATCGGAGGCGTAGGGTGTGTTTTAAGTTTCGGCGGTGTCCACTGTTCTTTCGTCAGCGGCACACCGTTCTTATCAAGGAAATAACCGCCTTCGGGGACAGCGGCATCAGCCACGCCGGAACCGAAAGCCAAAACAGCAGTAAGTGCGATTAATAATTTTTTCATAGAAACCTCGCTTTATCATTAATTTATGAATAATCAGAATAATTATATTTTAATGCATTTGAAAGAAAAAAGAAAATCATAAAAAAGAAAAAAATAAAAAATGACTCTGGCAGAAAAGCTGTCCCCGCTTGTCGGGGAAAGTGTCAACCGTCAGGTTGACGAAAGGGGCAAGTTGGAGTAGAAACGGAAGAAATATTTTTACAGAATGGTATTAAATACCTGCCTTGTCATTCTTGAACGAAGTGAAAAAGCGGTCGGGAATAGCATTATAGAAAAGTACGGGAAAGAGTGAAGAATCCGGGCAAAGGATACAAGATTTAAATATTCTGACCTGTGTACGCAAGCATGCCCCTATCGCCTCGCTTTGCTCGGCACTTCCCTCCGTGTTCGGGGGAAGCTGATACTAAGGAAAAAAGAGATTACAGTTTTTATTTATAAATACGTATTTATGTGTATCCTCTGCCGGATTCTTCGCTAAGACTTACATGATGTTTTTTCTTCTATCGTCATTCCGATTTTACCCGCCGCTCAAGAATGACGGCAGGGGGGAAATGCGTTTTCGAGAAGCAGTAAATGACTTTTTGCCTAAGAAGAAAAGAATACGAACCGAAAGCCGTCCCCGACTACGGGGAAGGTGGCGGCGGAGCCGTCGGAAGGAGCAAGTGTGGGAAGAAAGGTAAGAAGCTGGTGTGACGGATATGAATCACGGGGAAAATATTTCTTCCTTCCCTTGACGATAAGGATAAATACCGTTACAATACAATGCATAAGAAAAGCTTTGACGAAGACGATCGGTTTTGAACCCGGCACAGAGAGCCTCTGTATGGTGGAATGAGGAGCGGGAGAAGCGGATGAATCACTTCTGAGCTGCGGAGAGGAAAGGCTTCGCCGGGACACCGTTATTTGTACCGAGTGGCTTTATGTCATTAGGGTGGTACCACGGGATATAATCTCGCCCCTTGCCGGGCGGGATTTTTTTGTTTTATGAAATGCAGGAGGAACAGGAATGGATTACAGCAAAACATTGCATTTGCCGCAGACGGAATTTCCGATGCGGGGAAATCTGCCGCAAAAGGAACCGGAATTTGTCGAATTGTGGCAAAACCGCAATCTGTATAAAGAAAGAATTGCAAAGAGAGAAAATGAAGGGGCGAAAAAATTCGTTCTTCATGACGGACCGCCTTATGCAAACGGGAAAATTCATATCGGCCACGCTTTGAATAAGACGCTGAAAGATATCATCGTCCGTTACCGCCATATGGCAGGGTATAAGGTCAATTATGTACCCGGCTGGGATACCCACGGACTGCCGATCGAGTATGCGGTGCTGAAAGATTCGGGAGAGGACCGGGCCAATATGACGGCGTTGGAACTCCGCCGCAAGTGCCTTGCGTATGCAAAGAAATGGATTGAAATCCAGAAAACCGATTTTATCCGCATGGGTGTTGTCGGCGATTTTGAAAACCGTTATGTCACGTTCGATCCCCATTTGGAAGCACGGCAGATTGAAGTTTTCGGTGAAATGGCCAATAAGGGCTATATTTACAAGGGCAAGAAAGCGGTTTACTGGTGCCCTCACTGTGAAACGGCGCTGGCAGAAGCGGAAATCGAATATAAGGACAGAAAATCTCCGTCCATTTATGTAAAATTCCCTGCTCTGGATATTAAAAATCTCGGGCCTGAAGGGGTCGATCCGTCGAAACTTTTTGCGGTTATCTGGACGACTACGCCTTGGACCATTCCGGCAAACCTGTATATTTCCGTCAATCCGAAATTTACTTATGTATGGGTGCATAATCTCGATGCCGACGAATATTATCTCATGAATAAGGAGCTTGCTCCGGCGGCTATGGCGGACTGCAAGATTGAAAATTACGAATTTGCCGGCCGTGAAATGACAGGCGAAGAATGGGATATGGCGACATTCAGACATCCTTGGGAATTCTATCACCGCACGGTATACGTGCTTGAAGGAAGCCACGTCACGCTCGATGCAGGTACAGGCTGCGTTCATACCGCTCCCGGCCACGGCGTCGATGACTTTGAAGTTTACAAGAAATATGAAAATGCAGGCAAGCTGAAGCAGGAAGTCATTTGTCCTGTCGATGATAAGGGCTGCATGACAAAAGAAGCAGGCGAATTTATCGAAGGAAAAACGACTTGGGAAGCGGAAGGACCTTGTATTTCCGAACTGGCTCATGCAGGTATGCTTCTCGGAAAGAAATCCATTCATCACCAGTACGCTCACTGCTGGCGTTGTAAGAACCCTGTAATTTACAGAGCGACAGAGCAGTGGTTTGCTTCTATCAATGATTTCCGTGAAAAAGCATTGGAAGCGGTGGATAATACAACGTTCATTCCCTCTTGGGGTCATGACCGTCTTTACAATATGGTCCGTGACCGTCAGGATTGGTGTATTTCCCGCCAGCGTTCCTGGGGTGTGTCGATTCCCGCTTTCTACTGTGATGATTGCGGAAAATATGTAATTACCCCCGAAACCATCGGAAAAGTGAAGGACGTTGTGGAAAAAGAAGGCTCCGATGCATGGTGGAGTTATCCGGCGGAAAAACTTCTGCCCGAAAATTTCAAATGCCCTCATTGCGGCGGTACGCATTTCCACAAGGAAACGGACATCATGGACGTATGGTTCGATTCGGGATCGACATGGAACGGCGTCTTGAAAGATCCGCATGAAAATTGGAAAAAAGACGGAGCGGAATATCCGTGCGATCTCTATCTGGAAGGGTCCGACCAGCACCGCGGCTGGTTCCAGAGTTCACTTCTTACCAGTGTGGCCGTCAACGGCAAAGCACCGTATAAAGCGGTACTCACCCACGGATTTACCATGGACGGCGAGGGCCGTAAAATGTCCAAGTCGGTAGGCAATGTAGTGGCACCGCAGGATATTATCGATAAATACGGCGCCGACGTCATGCGTCTTTGGATTTCCTCCGTCGACTATCAGGGCGACGTTCGTCTGTCCGATAAAATCGTGAAATCCATGAGCGATGTATACAGAAAAATCAGAAATACCTTCCGTTATCTTTTGGGCAATCTCTACGATTTCGATCCGGCAAAAGACAGTGTGGCTTATGAAGATATGGAAGAACTGGATAAATGGGCATTGCTCCGTATGGAACAGGTGAAACGGACCGTTCTCAAGGCTTATGAAAACTATGAATTCCACGTCATGTACCATGCGGTTCATAATTTCTGCACCGTCGACCTGTCCTCGGTATATCTGGATATCCTGAAAGACCGTCTTTATACGGAAAAAGACGATTCCCGCCTGCGGAGAAGCGCCCAGACGGCGATGTATGAAATCCTGCTCACTCTTGTGAAACTCGTCGCTCCCGTCATCTGCTTTACCGCCGAAGAAGTCTGGCAGGCCCTGCCCGTCCGTGACGAAAAGGAATGGTCCGTTCACATGATGGACATGCCGGAAGAAAATGACCGTTATCTGGACAAAGAACTGGATGAAAAGTGGAAAAAACGTCTTGCTTTGAGAAGTGTCGTTACCAAAGCGCTTGAAGAATCGAGACAGGCAAAAATCATCGGTCATCCTCTGGATGCGGAAGTCACCGTCTATGCGGAAGGAGAAAATCTTGCCGTTCTGAAAGACATGGAAAAAGAACTGGCCGACTTCTGCCTGGTTTCCCAGACAAAAGTTACGGAAGGACTTGGAAATGCACCTGAAAATGCAGTTTCCTCCGAAGACGGAGCCGTCAAAGTTTCCATTGCCGTCTGCACCCTCGAAAAGTGCGAACGCTGCTGGAAACGGACACCCGATGTAGGACACGATCCCGCGCATGAACATGTCTGCGGCCGTTGCAGCCGTGTTTTGACCGAAATGGGAGAATAAAGAAATAAAAAAAGCATCGCCTGCGAAAAACAGACGGTGCTTTTATTTTTGTTTCGATGATACATAAAAGATAAAAATACGGTCAAGCAGAACCACCGAAAACGTAAGAAGTAACCAAAGGGATAGAAATATACGCCACGGTTTCATAAGACCTCCTTTCCCGGAACCGGAAAATACGAGTGAGATATTAAAAAACAATAGATAATGGTATACTGGAATTATATATGAAAACAGGAAAAATTCCTATGTGAATCAAGAGAGGAGCCGTAAATGAGAAAACTTTTATTTCTACTCTGTTCATTTTGTATGATTCTTGTGTCGGGGTGCGTAAAAATTGATTCCGACATCAAAGTAAATTCCGATTTCAGCGGAAAATGGCAGGCTGTCGTACAGTCCCAGGTGGGACCGCTCAGCCGCGGCGATGTGGAGCAGGAAATCAGGAAAACCGGACTCACCGGGTATACCGTATATCCCATCAACAATGAAGGAAAAGTGATTAAAGACAAAGAAGCAAAAGGCGCTTTCCCGAACTGGCAGATTGAAGCGGATTTCAAAAACAGCCAGGAACTGGCAAAACTCGGCCATGCCCTCGGAACGGTGGGCGGACGGGATATACGGGACGTCATTACGCCTCTTCCGGACAATGACAAAGTCTATAAATTCAGCTTGGGACGGTCACCGGGCATTACAAAAATCACCTTGGATGCCGATATTTCCAAAGACACCATCGGTGGCGGTACTCTGGAAGGAAATACGGTGACCTATCAGGAAGGACAGGAAATTTATTTCCAGTTCACCAAAAAAACACCGGTTCTTGCCTATATCGGATACCTCATCGGCTTTGCGGTTCTTGCAGGCGGCAGCTGGTATCTCTATAAAAGAACAAAAAAACAGGGCGAAGATATAGCGGCATAACAGGAATGACAAGAAACGGCTCTCATGACGGGGAGCCGTTTTTTTATGCGGAAAATTATTCGTCCAAAGTAAATTTCCAGGCACAGAAAGAATAGGGAGAAGAAACTTCGGGCGGACAAGAAAGGCACTCCGTCCTGATCCGTGAATCGATGGCGGAAGCAAAACGGGCATACTCCACAAGCCCGGCACTCCGGCAGGGATAATCGGGCAAATTTTTCCTCCGCCGCGCTGACTGGACACGGCAGTCATCCATTTGGAAAATCAAAGCCCCGTTCTCCCAACGGGACGACTGGACATTGATACGGCTGTACATACGAAACCCGAGCGCTTGTTCAAGTCCCTCGAGACCGGGATGTTCGCCCAAGTGAAGAAGTTTTTTCACGCAATGCGCCTCAAAAGGAGAAAAACGGGTCCACGTGGAATCATTACACCGTTTCGCATCATTCATACCGTATGCAAACTCCACGCTCTGAAACCAGATACCGTCCTGGGCCAGCCAATTTTTAGCCACTGCATCCAAAAGAGATAACTTCTTTTCCCGGGGAAGGTGGCCGATGAAATCGGGAATCCCGTCATGTTCCCGGAAAGAAAGCACCTCCGACAAACGGCGGACAAAAATTTTCTTCGTCTTCTCCCACGTGGCATCCATGACTTCCAAAGCCTTCTCAAACCCGAGTTGATGCTCCACCTCACGGAACCAAAGCGTATGATGTACCGCCGTGCGGTGTACCATATCCACAATCAGTGAAGAAAGCCCGTCCTCATCCATATCCCGTATCGTATATGTTTTCATAAAATACTCCTTTAAAACATAATAATCTTTTCTTTATTATGGACCGAAAGAAAAGAAATATCCACAGGAAAGGAACAGATCCGGCTTTTCGGACGGGAAAAATCAAAAAATATAAGAGAGCCAAACCGGAAAATAAAGAAATGACGGACATAAAAAATCCGTTCCCGTTATTTGCTTGTGAAAGGAAAGAATACAAACCGCAAGCCATCCCCACATGACGGGAAGTAAGGAAAGAATAGGAAATGCAAGCTGTCCCTACGTGATGGGAAATAAGGAAAGAATGAAACCCGTAAGCCGTCCCCGGACACGGGGAAGGTGGCGGCGTCAGCCGTCGGAAGGGGCAAGTGTGAGCAGATACGTAAGAAAATTTCTCACAAAACGGCAGTAAATACCTGCCTGTCATTCTTGAACGATGGTAAAAACCGCTATGACCGTAATGTAATAAAAGGAAATCGACTCAGAGTGAAGAATCTAGGCAGAGGTTGAAAGATTTAAATATTCTGACCTGTGTACGCAAGCATGCCCCTATCGCCTCGCAAGGCTCGGCACTTTCAGCCAAAGGCAAAGTGTCTCATTGTGTTTTCGCGTCGCTATGCTCCTAAAAACACAATTCGCTTGCCTCCGAAGTCGGGGACAGCTGACACTAAGGAAGAAAGAAATTATAGTTTTTATTATTTAAACACGCTTTTGACGATATCCGCTGCCGGATTCTTCGCTGCTCATAATAACCTGTTTTTTATAATTCATTTCTTTATGTATGCTTGCCACCGCTCTAGAATGACGGCAGAAGTGAATTGCGTTTCGGTGTGATATTAAATGACTTTTTGCTTATAAAAAGAAAGAAGACAAACCGCAAGCCGTCCCCGGACACGGGGAAGGTGGCAGCGGAGCTGACGAAAGGGGCAAGTTGGAGCAGATACAAAATTCTTGCAAAAAAAAGACGTCTGTCCGAGACAAACGTTTTGATTGTACTTGCTTTTTATCCCTTCCGGGATAGCACTGCAATACCAAAAGTGCATGCCGTTTTTGAGTTTGCTTTGACTGCCGCAACAAAGAAAATAGTGGCGGTCTCCCCCTTGTGAAGCATTGTTATTGTTCTTATGTTTATAAGATACCCCTTTTCTTTAAAATAGTCTAATACATTTATATATAAACATTAAAATATAATTGAAAAATAAATCATAAGTAAAAAGACATAGATGAAAAACAAAATCGTTCCCGCGATACATACATAAAATGACATAAAAGTTCATATTCATAAATTAGAATACATGAATAGAGACAACGGGACATGAAAATAAAAGGAAAAAGCCGGTGGTATCTGTATTTCTTTAGAAAGAAAGAAAAAGGTTCTGTTATATTTCACAAAATTTTTCTTTGTTTAATCCGATTTAAACAGCAATGATTTATGATACTTCCAGCGCTGAGATATTTGTTTCCTCCCCGGGGCGGAAACGAAGGAAAGGAGAGTGTTCATGAATAAAAGACTGGAATTGAAATTTATGACCGCTGCCGATACGGTGATGACTGTCCGTATCAATAATCCGAAAGACAACTTGGATTTGGCAAAGGTACAAACGGCAGCAGAAAAAATCCGTCCTGTTCTGGCAAACCATGCAGGACTTGAGGCGGCTTCTTTTTCCAAGGCGGTCATTGTGACCACAACTGAAACGGAAATCCGTTAACAGATTCAATATTTTTTATGATTCGTATAAGAAAGGAGGGTATGTATGGCAGTAGCTAAAACCGTTGAAAAGACGAAGCTGATTGTCCGTGTGGAAGCGGGCGAAGGGACTTATAAAAATATGACTTTCAACAGTATCAAAGAAAGTGCTCCCGATGAAGCGCTTTTTGAAGCGGGAAATGCAATCGGTGATTTACAAGAGATGCCGGTGGAGTCAGTCCGCCGTTCTGAAGTATCCGTTCTGACCCATAAGGGTTAAGAGGGAACATAAGAAATGCCCGGGCGTATCGGATGCCCGGGTTTTTCTTTATAAACAGGGGAAACCGGGGGTGTTGACAGCCTTCTGTGCAAGGGGTATTCTTACTTATAAATAGAACATATGTTCTATAATAAAGTTGAAATTCCTTGGGAATAGTTTTGAAAGTGAGGAAGAGGATGAATTTCAATTATGAAAAGCTCCGCGGACGAATCCGCGAGAAAATGCGTTCAGATACAGTATTTGCAAAACGCTTGGGAATCAGTAAAACGTCGTTGTCATTGCGGCTGAATAACCAGATTCATTTTTCCCAGCGGGACATTTACAAGTCCATGAGAATTTTGCAGATTTCACCGGAGGAACTGGGCGTATATTTCTTCGATAAGGAAAAAGATCCGGAGTATTGGTTTTAAGAAAGGAGGAGAGGATGGAGTTTTGGCAGGACCATTTTTTGCGGGACAGTCTGCATCGTCTTTTTGAGGACTGGCCGCTGAAGGGAATCGCGACAGGTTTTCTGGCAGAGGGCCTCTTCCATGTAGAGCTGGCGTCTCTTTTTGCGGCGGTGGTGATGATTGATCTTCTGACGAAGTGGCTGGCTCTTGCTCACGGATATCTGGAGTTTCGTGGGGAAAAGAAACGGGATATCCTGTCCTGTCTTTTTGCCATTCCGGCGGCTCACCGGGCAGGAATTATTTCAAGCAGGGAAATGAAATACGGATTTTGCGGTAAACTGGCGGTGTATATTCTTCTGACTTTGGGAAGTGCACTGGCGGACCATATGCTGGTTGCAGCAGGAAGACAGCCCGTATTTGCCGGGCTCTGCATCGCCTATCTGGCGGCGTCGGAAATGGTGAGTATTGCAGAAAATTTAAACGACGCCGGCGTAAGCGCGTTGGCGGAATTGGTAAAACAGATGAAAGGAAAGAAATAAGGGGAAACCCTTTTGGAGATTATGATTCAGAATATAGAAGAGATAACAAAACATTTGATGTCGGCGAAAGGAGAAATAGACCGTATTTACGCTCATTGGACGGCAGCGCCGTACCGCATGACGGATTTCATGGCCTATCACGCGGTCATTGACCGTGGGGGCTGTTTCCATGTCATGCATTCCGACTTCACCCGGGTGCTGTCCCATACATGGCGGAGAAACGGACGTTCTCTCGGTGTGGCGATGGCCTGTGCCTGCGGGGCGTGCTGCTGGTATGACGCTCCTTCGGGCGTGGATTTGGGAGAAGCACCGTCGGAAGAACAGATAGAGGCACTGGCGCTTTTTTGCGGGTACGCCCTGTTTTATCTGGGACTTTCTGCCGGTGATATTTATACCCATGCGGAAATTGCCAAAACAGACGGCTACGGAATCGGAAGCGGTGATCCCGATATGCGGTGGGACCTTCTCTACCTGCCCGATTATGAAAATAACGGTGTTCTTGTCCCCGGCGGTCGTTTGCTCCGCGGTAAAGCGGAATTTTACAGTAAACAATTGATTTCATAAATTACGATTTTGACCGAAAGTCATATTATGGTATGATAAATAAAAAAGAAAAATGAGATACAGGAAATTTCAGGAGGAATGGGAATGAAGTTGAAAAATATATGGCGGCTTGCCGATATTTCAGGCAGTTATTCCGTAGCGAAAGATATATGGAATGATTTCACGCCCGAAGGAGTCGCCAAATTACTTGAAAGTAAGGAAAACCGTCTGGACCGTGCCGCTTTTTTGTGGGATTGTCTCGGACCGTATTATCCGGCGGAGCAGGTTGAAAAAGCGATTGCATTCTCGCCGGCACAGGCAGAAATACCGCCTGACGTCATCGACCGTCTGGCAGATATATGTATCCGCCGGGAAACGAAAAAAGCAGCTATCCGTTCGGCTGCGGCAGGGATTCCCGGAGGTATTGCCGCCGTCGTTGCGACAGTCTATGATGCCCGCCAGTTCAACCGACACGTCATTTTGGTTATGCAGAAACTGCTGTACCTTTACGGTTGGCCGGCGCTTGAAAAAGGCGGCCGCGGTATGGAGGAGGAAATCAAAGATAAAATCAGATTATTTTACCGCATCATGTGCGGAGATAAATTGGCAGGCCAGGCAGTGACCTATTATTCGAAGAAATATGCAGAAAAAATAAGCGATCAGATGATTCGCCACACTTTGAAAAACGGAATTCCCGTACTGAAAAAAGGCGCGGAAATGACCGGGGCAAAGGTGACGGAAAAGGCACTGGCCGGATGGATTTCCAAATCCGTTCCCTTCGTAGGCGGTGCAGTTTCGGGAAGTCTCACATACCTGACCTTCTATCCCATGGCAAGAAGGCTCCAGCGTTTTTTGCAACACCACCCGAACGCTTACGCAAAGGCAGAGAGAGCAAGGGAAAGGGAAGAATAAAAAAAATAAGTGTGAGCAAAAACAAAAAATAACGAAATGACTTACATAGAAAAGCCGTCCCCGGATGATGGGAAGCAAGCGAACCGCTTTTCGAAGAGCAAAGCGACGCTGTAAAAATGAGTGAAACGCCATACCCGACCAACGAGAGCGGTAAGAATCTGGGCAGAGGTTGTAAGATTTAAATGTTTTTACCTGTGTATGCACCCTTGCCCCTATCGCCTCGCAAGGCTCGGCACTTCCCTCCGTGTTCGGGGGAAGCTGACACTAAAGAAGAAAGAATTCATAGTTTTTATTATTTAAATACGCTTTTGACGATAATCTATGCCGGATTCTTCGCTAAGAGGCACATGATGTTTTTTCTCCTGTCATCATTCCGATTCTATTCACCGCTCAAGAATGACGGCAGGGGTGAATTTCGTTTTTCAACGGCATTAAATACTTGCCTTGTCATTCTCGAACGAAGTGAAGAATCTAGGCAGAAAATGCAGGAGTTAAATGTTATTTTGTATAAGCAAAACAAAAAATAATGAATTGGCTCATACAGAGAAGCCGTCCCCGCTTGTCGGGGAAGGTGTCAACCGACAGGTTGACGGAAGGGGTAAGTGTGAGCAGAACCGGAAGAATCAATTTTAAAGAACGACAGGGCATACAGCTCTAAAAATAAAAGATAAAGAAGAAAAGGCTCGTTTCAGGGGCCTTTTTTTGTTTGTCTGTTTCTTTTTTAGAAAAAACCGTCATTCCTTAAAGATATAGGGGTTCGGAAAATTTGGAATAATGAACAACTATATATACACAAATATTCTGATAATGTATTTTTAATTTATTGGAATAAATGTTAATCTTTTATGCAGTTGAGTGTCTGTCCCGTTTCAGGGAGGAGGTGAACACATGGGGAACAGTGAAGAAGAAGAAAAACGGATTCGTGAATATTTAAAAAAAGTAGATAAAGACTACTACCGGCCGGATATAAAAGTGCGTAAAGCCATATCCGGTGAGGTCATTGATACAGACAGAGATCCGGGCCGGACGCTTCCCGATATACAGAAGTCCGAATAAGAACGAAGTATAAAGATTCATGCACTCATATTTATTATTTATACAATTTATTTTAATTCATGAAATTGGGGGATTATGTAATTTATGGAAACCTTGCTTATGATGGATCCGGCAGTGAAATGCTTATGCCTCCTGCTCGTTGTAGCCATTCTCTTTGTTACAGAAAAATTACCGCTCGCAGTAACGTCCGTATTTGCAGCTATTGCTTGCTGGATACTGGGACTCGTACCGATTGAACAGGTATTTTTAGGACTCGCCGACTCCACGGTTGTTCTTTTCGGCGGTATGTTTATCGTCGGTGCAGCCATGTTCTACACCGGTCTGGCCCAGGACATCGGTTCCCAGGTCGTTAAACTCTTCGGTACCGGAGAAATCAAACTGATGATTGGTATCATGGTCATTGCAGCTGCCATGTCGGCTTTCCTTTCCAATACGGGAACGACAGCCTGCCTGATTCCGGTTGTTATCGGTATTTGTAAGGAAGCGCATCTGCCCGTATCCCGCCAGATGATGCCACTTGCTTTTGCAGCCGGTCTCGGCGGCACATGTACATTAATCGGTACGCCGCCTAACATCATTGCCAACGTGGCACTCAAAACCGCAGGTATGCCAGAGCTCCAGTTCGGATTTTTTGAATACGCCTGGATTGGTATTCCGATTACTGTAGCAGGTATTCTTTATATGCTTTTCATCGGCCGTTTCCTTCTTCCGAAAACGGAAGCCAATGATTTCGATGCTTCTGAAGTGAAACAGGAAATCGAAGCCAATGAAACCACAAAATCTAAGAAAATCATCTGCGGCATTATTATGCTCGGCGTTATCATCACCATGGCGACAAGCATTGTACCTCTTGAAATTGCCGCTGTCATCGGCGCACTTCTTTGTGTCGTTACAGGCTGCCTTACGGAAAGACAGGCTTATGACTCTATCGACTGGGTCACTATTTTCCTCTTTGCCGGTATGATTCCGGTGGCTACTGCCATGAACACCTCCGGCGCAGGCAAATTGATTGCCGAATACACCGTAGCAGCTATGGGCGGCGATCCGTCACCGTACCTCATTACGGCAGTACTCTTTGCTCTTGCCGTTGTACTCACCCAGTTCATGAGTAATACAGCATCTAAAGCACTTCTTTGCCCGGTCGGCATTGCCCTGGCCGCACAGGTAGGCGCATCACCGAGAGCCGTACTTATGGCGATTCTCATTGCTTCCTCCTGCGCATTTGCTAGCCCTGTAGGCACACCGCCGAACACCCTCGTCTTGGGACCCGGGAAATACTCTTTCATGGATTACGTAAAATGCGGATCCGGTCTGGTTATAGTGTCCATGATTGTATCCATTATCGTAATTCCGATTGTATGGCCGTTCTTCCCGTAAGCCGGAAGTGCGGTAAAACAGAAATAAGAAAACCGTTATCCTCCATACCCGGGGATAGCGGTTTTTTCATGGAATAAAGAATAACAAGTATGAGACGAATCAAAAACAGTGAAATGACCCGCACAAAAATCGTGTCTGTCTGATAAAACCGGCGGTTATATTTTTCTTTATATATAGGCGTTCAAAATATATAAGGCGTTCAAAAAATATTTCTTCCGAGAGAAAATAGAAGCCGGTGAAATTTATTTTTCTTTGCACGGGTCTTTCTAATCCGTGTTATAATGAGTAAAGCGACTATGGTACGGATAATTATTTTTTTATAAAATGTACGAATACAACTGAATAGGAGGTTAATCTTGGCAAAATCCAGATTACAAATTATTCCCCTGGGAGGTCTGGGGGAAATAGGGAAGAACATGACTGCTTTCCGTTATGGCGACGAAATTATCGTAATAGATGCAGGCATGGCCTTTCCTGATGAAACAATGCCGGGGATCGATATTGTGATCCCTGATTTCAGCTATCTCATTGAAAACAGAGATAAGGTGAAAGCGATACTTATTACTCACGGTCATGAGGACCATATCGGCTCTCTGGCCTATCTTCTCCGCGATATTTCGGCACCGGTCTATGCGACACGCCTGACCTGCGGTCTTATCGAAGGGAAATTGAAAGAACATAAAATCGGTCGGTACAGCCTGAATGTGGTGACGACGAAAGAAGAAATGAAAGCCGGCTCTTTCAAGTTCGGTTTCTTCCATGTCTGCCATTCCATTCCCGATTCCTGCGGAATTTATTTACGTACCCCTGTAGGAACGGTAGTGCATACTGGCGATTTCAAATTTGACCACTCACCGATGGACGGCGAGCAGACGGATATGTATAAATTGTCCGAGCTGGGCCACCGGGGCGTTCTCATTCTTTGTGCCGATTCGACGAATGCACAAAATCCGGGATATACTTTGTCAGAAGCTGTTGTTTCCAAGTCGCTGAAGGAAGCTTATGGCGAGGCAAAAGGACGTGTCATTCTGGCAACGTTTGCCTCTAACGTATCCCGTATCCAAATGGCGGTAGATGCCGCTGTGGCATATAAGAGAAAAGTTTGCGTCTTCGGCCGTTCCATGGTGAATGTCGTGGGGATTGCCTTGGAAATGGGCTATCTCAAAGCACCGGAGGGAACCTTTATCGAGCCGGAAGAACTGAATCGTTACAGAGATGATAAAATCTGTATTCTTACGACAGGAAGCCAGGGCGAACCGATGGCGGGACTGTCCCGTATGGCAGACGGCAGTCACCGGCAGGTGCAGATTCATGCAGGAGATACGGTCATTATTTCCGCCTCACCGATTCCCGGTAATGAAATGAGTGTGGGACGGACCATCGATCGTCTTATGCAGCTCGGGGCAAAAGTAGTCACTTCCCATTCCAGCCGCGTTCACGTATCGGGACACGGTTCACAGGAAGATTTGAAAACCATGCTTGCCCTTGTCCGTCCGAAATTTTTCGTTCCCGTACACGGAGAATACCGTATGCTTTGTGCCCATGCGGAACTGGCAGAAAGCTTAGGCGTGAAAAAGCAAAATATCCTTATCGGCGAAAACGGTTCGGTCTTTGAATTTACGAACCGGAGCGGAAAAATTGTCGGCAAAGTGCAGGCAGGAGCCGTATTTGTCGACGGTCTCGGCGTAGGTGACGTAGGAAATATCGTCATTCGTGACCGTCAGCAGCTGGCTGAAGACGGGGTATTCATTGTCGTAATTGCCCTTGAAAAGGGCACCAACCGCGTCGCTGCAGGACCGGACATCGTTTCCCGCGGTTTCGTCTATGTGAGAGACAGCGAAGGCCTCATGAACGGCGCAAAAGAAAAAGTGGAGGCCGTTTTGGAACGGTGCAACACAGGCAATGTGACGGAATGGAATTTCATCAAGACACAAATCAGAGAATCCCTGGGACGCTATTTCTTTGAAAAAACAAAGAGAAGACCGATGATTCTTCCGATTATCCAGGAAATCAGATAAAACGGAAAGCCGCTTTCCTCATCAGAGGGAGGCGGTTTTTTTATGCATTTCTGACATGAAAAGAAAAAAGATTATTTTTTATTGCGAGCAGACACGTAAAAAGGTTTCTTACAAAAAAGTATAAATACCTGCCCGTCATTCTTGAACGGGGGTAAAAACCGCTATGACTGTAATGTAATGAAAGGACATCGAATCAGAGTGAAGAATCCGGGCAAAGGATACGGATATTAAGTGTTTTAACCTGTGTACGCAAGCTTGCCCCTATCGCCTCGCAGGCTCGGCACTTCCCTCCGAGTTCGGGGGAAGCTGACACTAAGGAAAAAGAAATTATAGTTTTATAAATATATTAACTGTCAAATGAGTACGCAATGAACAGAATAGGGAGCGTAAGCTGTCCCCGCTTGTCGGGGAAAGTGTCAACCGTCAGGTTGACGAAAGGGGCAAGTGTGAGCAGAAACAAAAGAATGATGTATTTGTACTCCGTATTTCCCGGTCTTTTGCCGGTTAAAAATGAAAGAATACGGCTTTATTTCTTGGCGCGTGGACAAATGACACTAAAGGCGGAATATATGATAAAATAAAGTTGTTATCCTTTTCTGTTAAGAAAACTTCTTTACATAAAAAATAAGGAGCATTTATGAACGAATACAGATCGGGAGATACGAATGCTGTCGTGCTTGCCGGCATGTGCACCGCTCTTGCCGTGGTGCTGTCGGTTATCGGCTTTTATATGCCTCTTGTGTCAAGCGTCGTATTTCTCCTCATTCCTCTTCCCATTGCCTATTTGGGCATGAAAGAGGGCGTCCACTGGTCAGTGATTGTCACGGCAGGGGTCATGATTCTCGACTCCGTCTTTTTCGGTATCATTTCCGCCGCCTTTCTCTGTGCCATTTTCGGCGTTCTCGGTATTGTCATGGGAATTTGTTATAAAAATAAAATATCCGCTTCCATGACTCTCATTGCAGGCGCTGTCGTCGTTTTGGCCGCTATCATCGGCGAAGCACTGGCGGCGATGTATATCCTTGATGTGCCGGCCGTGATTTTCGGCGGCACCGCCATGGACCAGATGGAACAGGAAATGATGGACCAGATGAGCGGTTTTTACACAGGCGAACTTCTCGTCCAGGCACAGGACAATGTGAAACAAATGATGGACGTCATCAGAAAATCGCTTCCTTTTGCTACGGTTGGAGCCTCTTTCTTTTACGCCTGGGCATCGATGACACTGGGGAAAATGATTTTCGGCCGTATGGGAATCAAGGATATTCCCGTACTTCCCAAATTGGAACGGTGGGAATTCCCCCGGTTTTTTGTCGTACTTTACGCCGTCTCCGTGGCTATGCAGTTTTTCCTGAAAGACGATCCCACGTTTTCTGTCATCCAATATAATATCGGGCTGGCCTGTATTTTTGTATTTTGGCTTCAAGGCGTGGCGACCCTTTGGTGGCTGCCTCATAAATACCCGATGATCAGACCCATCCGCTGGATTGTGATTGTTTTATCCGCTTTCATGGGATTCATACAAATGTTTCTGGTTCTCATGGGACTTACCGACATGGTTCTGTCCTACAGAAGAAAAAGAAATTATGAATAATATTTCCGTATACGGCCGTTTCTTTTTATGGAAACTGCCCTTAGCAAAGCTCTTTGAGTAAGAGAGGACATTATGCTCAGTGATATTTGGGTATACAAAAAAACATCAAAAGTGATGATTATCCTGCTGCTTCTTGCTGTCGTTGTTTTGGCTACGCAGAATTGGCAGCTCGGCATGCTCCTTTTCATCATCGTTGCCGCCTGCATTGTCTGGATGAAACGGTGCGATATGATGCAGGAAAAAAAGCTCATGCTCTATCTGGACAATTTGTCCGCCGGGGTCAGTGCCGGGACTTCCTATGCCGTCAGAAATCTTCCTCTCGGGATTGCCGTTATGGACGAGAAGAAGAAACTCGTCTGGGCAAACAGTGTATTCCGTGCATGGATGACCCGTGCCGAAGAAGGCATGCCTTTCCGGGAAATTTTACAGGGACAGAAAATGTCCCGCCTTTGGGAAAAAACAGGCTGGCTTGACGGCTACGCCGAAGGAAAATTTTACCGTATATTTTATAAATTCCTTCCCGTTGAAGACGAAACCGACGAACCTTACATGGTGTTCTATTTCATGGACAGGACCGATGCCGACGAGGCGATAAAAGATGCGGAAAAATCAAGACCCGTATTCTGCCTCATTCGTATCGACAACGCCCAGGAAGTGACGGCGGAAATGACCGATGCGGACCGCTCTTCTCTTATGGCGGACGTGACGGAAATGGTACTGAACGCCTTCAGCAAGGAAGAAGGATTCATCAAACAATACAGCTCGTCGGATTTCGTCGCCTGTATTTCCGCAGAAGCCCTTCAAAAAATGATGAACGAAAACTTCGATATTCTGGACCGGGTACGGGAAATACATACAGTAAACAGAATTCCCGTCACCCTCTCTATCGGTATCGTAAAAAGCGGGGAATCTTTTGCCAAGCAGTACGAAGAAGCCCAAGTTTCTCTCGACCTTGCCCTGGGCCGCGGCGGTGACCAGGCGATTGTCCGTATAGGAAAAGACGTGAAAGCCTTCGGTGGAAAAGCACCGACTGCGGTCAGCAATACCCGTGTCCGTGTCCGTGTCGTCGCACAGGCATTGAGAGAACTGATTAATGAATCCGATCTCGTTCTTATCATGGGACATGCCCACGAAGATTTCGATGCCCTCGGTGCCGCCGTAGGCGTTTCCCACCTTGCCAGAGCGTCCGGAAAAGAAGCCCATATCGTACTTTCGAAACAGGACGACACCTCGAAAAAGATGATAGAAGCCATCAAAAACAGCGGACTTGCCGAAGGACTTCTCATTGACGAAAACAAAGCAAAAAATCTCGTTACGGAAAAAACCATTCTGATTATCGTGGATACCCATATCCCCGAACTCGTGGCCGCTCCGGAAATTCTCAAAAAAGTAGAAAAGAAAGTCGTCATCGACCATCACCGCAGAGCAAAAACCATGATTGCAAGTCCTCTGCTCACCTATATGGAACCGTCTTCCTCATCGGCCTCCGAACTGGTCACCGAACTCATCCAGTACTACGGCGGTGAAGAAGAAATGAACGTTCTCGAAGCATCCTGCCTCTATGCAGGCATGGTCGTTGACACGAAGAGCTTTGCCGTCCAGACAAGCGTACGCACCTTTGATGCTGCCAGCTACCTCCGCCGCTGCGGAGCTGACACGGACCTTGTAAACAGGCTATTTGCCGTCGACATGGATTTCATCAAAGTCAAAGCAGCCGTTCTTGCCCGCATGCAAGTCGTAGACGGATTTATGGTCTTTGCCGAATGTCCGGAAGGCACGGCGGACTCCCAGATTATTGCAGGACAAATCTCCGACTTCCTTGTTAAAGTACAAGAAGTCCGGTGCAGCTTCCTCTTCTACCACACAGAAAAAGGACTCTGCCTCTCTGCCCGCTCCAACGGGAGCATTAACGTCCAAGTCATCATGGAAGCCCTTGGCGGAGGAGGACACCAGACCGTGGCAGGGGCCCAATTCGGAGAAGAAGGAAATATAAAAACATTGACCGGCGAGATTATCGCCCTGGTCCGTAAACAAATAGAGGAGGAAAAAGAATGAAAGTAGTACTGTTACAAGACGTAAAAAAATTAGGGAAACGGGGAGATATCGTAGAAGTTGCCGACGGATACGGAAGAAATGTACTGATCCGCCGCGGTCTCGGTGTAGAAGGAAATAAAGCAAACATCAACACAGCCAACCAGCGGCAGGAAGCAAAAGAATTCAAATCCCAAGTAGCTGCCGACGAAGCCGTCATTATGGCTTCCCAGCTCAAAGCCGTCAAAGTCGTCATTCCCGTCCAGACAGGAGAAGACGGACGCATATTTGGAAGCGTCACCGCCAAAGACATCTGTGATGCCATCGAAAAGCAGTACAAATTTAAACTGGATAAGAAAAATATCAAACTGAAAAATCCGATAAAAACCACGGGAGAATATGACGTAGAAGTATGGATACACCAAAACGTAACAAGCGAAGTGCATATCTCCGTAGTAGCAGAATAAAGAGAAAATCCCGCCAAATAAAAGCGGGATTTTAAAATGGAAAGAATGAAGACAAACAAGACAGGAAATAGAAAAAGGACCGCCCTGTGACGGCAAAAGTGAAATGCGTTTTATAAATGGAATTAAATGGGAGGTGTCACAAAAAGGAAAGAATATCAATCGTAAGCTGTCCCCAGACACGGGGAAGGTGTCAGCGGAGCTGACGGAAGGGGCAAGTTGGAGTAAAAAGGTAAGAAATTTTCCTACAGAACAGTATTAACTGCTTGCCTGTCATTCTTGAACGAAGTGATGGCAAGTGAACCATTTTTCGAGGAGCGGAGCGACGCTGTAAAAATGAGTGAAACGCCATACCCGACCAACGGGAGCGGTAAGAATCTGGCATAGGTTACAGGTATTAAATGCTAATGTGAATCAGACCAATTTTCAGATAAATCATTCCATGCAGGATTTACGCTGTTAATCAGTTCTAGCTTTTTATAATGACACCAGCCCTTTAATACCTTTTCTCGGTGAATGGCATACTTTACGTCACTAAATCTTTCAAAATAAACCAATAGGCAAAAATGATATCTTTTTGTAAAGCCGGGGTGTATACCATTCTTATGTTCATATAATCGTCTTTTTAAATTATTAGTCACTCCGACATATAAAGCATGCTTCCTTTTTGTTGTGAGAATATATACATAATATTCCACTCTATTTCTCCCCATATAAAAGCTCTCGTGAAATCAGAATAATTATATCATTTAATAAGAATTTCTTATAGAACGGTATTATATTCTTGCCTGTCATTCTTGAACGGTCGTAAAAAGCGGTCGGGAATAGTGTTATAAAAAAGTATGGGAAAGAGTGAAGAATCCGGGCAAAGGTTGCAAGTATTAAATGTGCTTTCCTGTATGCGATGCCGGATTCTTCGCGAACACGCATTACTCTACTATTCGGTTCTATTCATTTGCATACTTCCACCGCTCAAGAATGACGGCAGAAGTGAAGTACGTTTTGTAAATGGTATTAAATGGGAGTTGTTACGAAAGGAAAGAATGAAAGGTGTAAGCTGTCCCCGGACACGGGGAAGGTGTCAACCGACAGGTTGACGGAAGGGGCAAGTTGGAGCAGACACGAAAAACAGTTTCTTACAAAGCGGCAATAATCGCTTGTCTGCGAGAACGGGAGAAGCCGACATTTAAGGAAAAGAATTATAGTTTTGTAAGGATAAAAAGGATTCTGTATTCCAAAAGACTAAGCACTTATTTGTAAAATATTGACAGATAAGTTATAATTAAGAAGTGGAATTTGACTCTGAGTTCCGCAATCATGGAAAAGGAAGAAAAAAGCAGAGGAAACACGGTCACTCGGCAAGACCTTCCTTCTGCATGACGAGTATGTACAGAGTCCGTTTTTTAGTAGGAGGAGAAAATCTATGAAGAAGATTCTCGCAATCGCTGCAGCAGCAGCACTCACAACCGGCGTATCCGCATACGCTGCAAATCCGTTCTCTGATGTATCCACCAGTGACTGGGCTTACCAGGCAGTAGCCGATCTTTCCGATCAGGGCGTTGTTATCGGCTACCCGGACGGCACATTCAGAGGAGAAAGAAACATCACCCGTTATGAATTGGCACAGATTGTTGCCCGCATGATGGCCCGTGAAGACCAGCTGAATGCAGAACAGAGAGCAACTCTGGAAAAACTGGCAAACGAATATGCTGACGAATTGGCAAACCTCGGAGTCCGTGTATCCAAGTTGGAAAAGAAAGTCGGTAACCTCTACTGGTCCGGCGATGCTCGTATGCAATACCAGCGCAACCTGGACGGTCTGAGAGACCATGCAGATACATGGAACGGCCGTATCAGAATTAATGCGGATGCGGAAGTGAATGACAAGGTCACCGTTTCCGGCCGTTTTGTCAACGAATTTGATTTCCAGGACGGAGCAGGTTCCAATACAGAGATGGACCGTATCCATGTCCGTTATGCTCCGAGTGAAGCAGCATATATCGACATCGGTCGTCAGGGCGTAGCTCTCGACAAGACCGGCGTATTCTGGGATGAAGACGGCCGTTTCGATGGTGTCGTAGCAGGCTATGACACCGGCAAAATCGGTCTCGAGTTCGGCTATGGTCGTTTCCAGGACGCAATGGCGTATCACTTGAGAGACTTGGATGAAAATCTCCCTGAATTTTCTGCTGCTGAAGCATGGTATGGTAAAATTTCCGGCAATGCAGGTCCTGTAGGACTCTCTGGTTTCTATTTGGAAAACAAGGAAGACTTTACACACGAAAATGATTCATTGCGTGATACAAAAGTCTGGGGTGTCGGTGCTAACTTCGGACTCGGTCCTGTAACCGTTGACGGTGACTATGTAGAAACCCGTGGAAAATTGAACGGAGAAAAAGAAAAGGCTAAACTTTGGACGGCCGGTGTCACTTTCGGTGAAGTAGATCTCGATAAACCTGGTTCTTTCAGCATCGGCGCACACTATGTGGATGCAAAAGCCGGTTCTATCTGGTTTGGTAACTCCGCTCTTGATCTGACAGATCACCTTCAGTTCGCATCACTTGCTGATGTAACTTTCTGGCAGGCTAAAGCAGGCGTTGCACTTCAGAAGAACCTCGAACTCGATGCCTACTACAGCTTTGCTGCTGATGTAAAGGGAATAAATGAAGATCCGAAAGATGCTTGGGGCGTTGAACTGAACTACGCATTCTAATGAATCGGATTCACAAATAACAAAAAAGACCTCGCAAGGGGTCTTTTTTGTTGCGTGAAATAAAAAAATTCTATCCGAAAAAACACAAAAAAGTCGTCCCGTATGGTTAAAAATGAAGATAAGAATAGAAACCGCAAGCCGTCCCCGGATGTCGGGAAGCAAGCGAACCACTTTTCGAGGAGCAAAGCGACGCTGTAAAAGTGAGTGAGACGCTAAATGACTCGCACAGAAAAGCCGTCGGAAGGGGTAAGAACAAAAATATAGAAATGGCTCGTATAAGAAAGCTGTCCCCGCTTGTCGGGGAAAGTGTCAACCGACAGGTTGACGAAAGGGGCAAGTTTGAGCAGACACGGATAAGCGGTTTGTACAGAACGGTTTAAATATTTTCCTTCGTATTCGAGAGAGTGGCTGCCCCTGAGAGAAAAGTAATAACTCAAAGATATTCCGAGAGCATATAAAAAATATAACTAACAGGCAAAAGGAAAAATCTATAGCCGACTGTGATTCAAAAAGATTAGAAAAAATTAAAACGGGAACAGATATTTTTGGGAAAAAGGAACTTTAGAAAAATCAGCATTCATCGGTTGAAAGGATTTTTTATTAAAAGTAATTATAAAAACAAAAAGGAATTATTAAAATAAAAAAACAAAAAATCCCGAAGAAAGGCGACAATATAAGGGAAAAGCGTACCTTGAGATTGTTGCAAATTTATAAAAGGTATGCTACATTGCAAATAGCGGTAAGGATATCCTTATCTTATTGCTTATGGAAAAAGAAGAAATCACGGAGGAAACACGGTCACTCAGGGAACTTCTTCTGAAAATCCATATCTGTCAAGGATAAAAATTTTTTTAGAAGGAGCGATGAATATGAAAAAAATCCTCGCAATCGCTGCAGCAGCACTCACAACCGGCGTATCCGCATACGCTGCAAATCCGTTCTCTGATGTATCCACCAGTGACTGGGCTTACCAGGCAGTAGCCGATCTTTCCGATCAGGGCGTTGTTATCGGCTACCCGGACGGCACATTCAGAGGAGAAAGAAACATCACCCGTTATGAATTGGCACAGATTGTTGCCCGCATGATGGCCCGTGAAGACCAGCTGAACGCAGAACAGAAAGCAACTTTGGAAAAACTGGCAGGCGAATATGCTGACGAACTGGCAAACCTCGGAGTCCGTGTATCCAAGTTGGAAAAGAAAGTCGGAAACCTCTACTGGTCCGGCGATGCTCGTATGCGTTACCAGAATAAAACAGACGGTAAAGATGATAATTGGGACGGCCGTATGAGAATCAATGTAAAGGCTGATGTCAATGAAAGCACCACTGTAAACGGTCGTATTTCTACCAATATGTATTTCAAAGATGCAAAAGATGATGATGGCAATGTACAGATGGATGTTCTCAATGTAAGACATCAATTCGGTGATACAGCAGCTGTTACTATTGGTCGTTATGGCAATAACTTCGGTAACCAGGGCGGCTGGCTCTACGGATCCGGTGCAGGATTTGACGGTGCACAGGTACAGTTCGGTCTCGGCAAATTCGGTGCAACCGTAGGCTATGGCCAGTTCAATGCCGGTGCAGCTAAGGATGCAGATGTACTCTATGCAAAAGGCATGGCTGACTTCGGCGTTGCTAAACTGGATTTGAACTATGTGGCTGACAAAGATTCTGCGAAGGATGAAAGAGCTGAAATCATGGGTGCCGGCCTTGTAGTTCCTGTTGAAGATTTCCGTGTATTCGGCGAATACTGGAAGAATACCACAGCAGATGAAAATGATAAAGCATGGAACGCAGGTATCGGCTATGGCAAGATGAACCTGAAAAAACCGGGTACTTTCAGCATTGATGTAGCTTATAATGATGTGGATCAAAATGTTTACTTCGGCGGTACCGGTTTGGGAACCAATGCATTGGACTACCTTAAAGATGCAGACAATGTTACTTTCTGGAATGCTGTTGCAAAGGTAGCACTTATGAAGAACGTTTATCTCCAGGGTGAATATGCATTTGATGTAGACGCAAAAGACGTTAAAGACGAAGATGATGCTTGGGCAGTATCCCTGAACTACAAGTTCTAATTTGAGAATCACTGCTTCCAATCAAAGAGACCTCTTTCGGGAGGTCTTTTTTGATGTGTAAAATCAAAGCCGGTTTCTGCTTATTTAAAGAAAAGCAAAGAATGAAAGGATTAAATGCATTTTCACTGTGTACGCACACTTGCCCCTATCGCCTCGCAGGCTCGGCACTTCCCTCCGTATTCGGGGGAAGCGAACGACTAAAGAAGAAAGAATTCATGATTTTTATATAAATTGAAAGACGTTATTGCTGATTTATCCCAAACCAAAGAATACAAGATGCAAGCTGTCCCCGCTTGTCAGGGAAAGTGTCAGCGTTAGCTGACGAAAGGGATAAGTGTGAGCAAAAACGAAAGAAATATTTTTACAGAATGGTATTAAATACCTGCCTGTCATTCTTGAACGGCGGTAAAAATCCGTATGGCTGTAATGTAATAAAAGGGAATTGACTCATAGTGAAGAATCTAGGCAAAGAATACGGGTGTTAAATACGCTTTTTGCGATTATCCTATGCCGGATTCTTCGCTAAGAGTCACATTATGTTTTTTCCTTTGTCATCATTTCGATTCTGCCCGCTGCTCAAGAATGACGGCAGGGGTGAATTGCGATTCCTTATTCTTTGTCTGTTGTGTCAAAAGAAAGAATAAGGAATGCAAGCCGTCCCCGAATGGCGGAAAGGGCAAGTATGAGTAGACAGGTAAGAAAGATCTTTTAAACGGGTGGCGTACGGTTTATTTCTCGAAGGCGTTATCTGTTTTTTGCATACATGAAACCATACATCTAAATATTTAATAGTAAATCGATAGGCTTGAATATTTTATGGATATCTGATATACTATACTCATCAAATTTGAATGAATGAGGGACTACTGTGTGAATATATGACAGGCTATTTCCTTCATAATAATGATTTGTGTATATTCTTTCGGACTTCCGGTCAATCGTAAAAACTCCGACGGAATCTCTTTCATCGTTTGGTGAAAGGTTCGGGATTTGTTCCCGGCATTACATTCCTTATTTTTTGAAAGGCGGTTTATTTTATGATCAACGCAAATCTTCAAAAACAGTACGGTCTTTTTATTGATGGTGAGTTTGTTCCCGCATCTGACGGCGGCACGTTTGAGGCACATAATCCTGCCAATGGCGAGGTTTTGGCTGCTTGTGCAGAAGCAACTAAGGAAGACGTAGATAAGGCAGTAGCGGCAGCCCGCCGTGCATTGGCTTCCTGGCGTCATACTTCTCCGATCGAAAGACAGAATTATCTTTTGAAAATTGCCGATATTATTGACGAGAATGCAGAGCATCTCGCTTTGGTGGAAACTTTGGACAACGGGAAACCGATTCGTGAAACGAGTGCGGTAGATATCCCGATGGGATCCGATCATTTCCGTTATTTTGCAGGTTGTATCCGTGCCCAGGAAGGGACGGCAACGATGCTTGATGACAATACCATGTCTCTTGTGATTCATGAACCTATCGGTGTTGTGGGACAGGTCATTCCTTGGAACTTTCCGTTCCTCATGGCAGCATGGAAATTAGCGCCTGCTCTTGCCGCAGGGGACACGATTGTTATCAAACCGTCTTCCCATACTTCTCTTTCCATGCTTGAATTTGTAAGACTGATTGCCGATGTTCTTCCGAAGGGCGTTTTGAATGTCATTACCGGTGCAGGTTCTAAATCGGGACAGTGGATTCTCGACCATCCGGATATCGACAAACTGGCGTTTACCGGTTCTACGGAAGTGGGTGCCAATGTATATAGAGCAGCAGCAGATAAGCTGATTCCCGTAACACTCGAACTTGGCGGCAAGTCGGCAAATATGATTTTTGACGACTGCGATATCGATCAGGCAGTAGAAGGGGTAGCTACAGGGATTCTCTTCAATCAGGGACAGGTTTGCTGTGCCGGCTCCCGCGTATTTATCCAGGAAGGTATTTTTGATGAATTCCTGGCAAAATTGAAAGCTACTTTCGAAGGTGTCAAGGTAGGCGATCCGACCGATCCGCAGACCCAGCTGGGGGCACAGATTTACAAGAAACAGCAGGAAAAAGTGCTGAGCTATATCAAACTCGGTCTGGACGAGGGTGCAACTCTGGTGACCGGCGGTGAAAGATACACCGATAACGGCTGTGATAAAGGATTCTTTCTGAAACCGACAATCATGATTGCTAAAAATAATGCAGCCCGTGTTTGCCAGGAAGAAATCTTCGGACCGGTTGTGGTTGTGCAGAAGTTCAAGACAGTAGAAGAAGTTATCGAACTGGCCAATGACAGCGTATACGGTCTTGGCGGCGGTGTATTCACAAGCAATTTGAATACGGCTATGAAGGTAAGCCGCAGTGTGCAGACCGGCCGTGTATGGGTGAATACATACAATGCCATTCCTGCAGGGGCTCCGTTCGGCGGCTACAAGCAGTCCGGTATCGGCCGTGAAACTCACAAGGTCATGCTGGAACATTACAGCCAGACAAAGAATATCATGATCAACCTGAAAGAAGGAACGACAGGACTTTATAACGTAAAGTAATCGGAAAGGTCAATTTCCGGAAATAAGAGACCGCCACTCAAAAGACAGGGTGGCGGTTTTCGGTTTTCTTATATAAAAAATAAAAACTATGAATTCTTTCTTCCTTAGTGTTCGCTTCCCCCGAATGCGGAGGGAAGTGCCGAGCAAAGCGAGGCGAAAGGGGCAAGGGTGCGTACATAGGTCAGAACATTTAATACCCGTATCCTTTGCCAGATTCTTCACTTCGTTCAAGAATGACAGGCAGGTATTTAATACTGTTCTGTAAGAAACTTTCTGCCGTGTCTGCTCCAACTTGCCCCTTTCGACGGCTGACGCCGCCACCTTCCCCGACAAGCGGGGACGGCTTGAAGTTTGCAATTTTCCTTTCATAAGCAAACGACGGGAGTAACTTATTGTATGATCCATTTCCTTATTTTTTGTTTTTACTCATATAAAAAACTATGAACTCTTTCTTCCTTAGTCGTTTGCTTCCCCCGAACACGGAGGGAAGTGCCGGGCAAAGCGAGGCGAAAGGGGCAAGGGTGCGTACATAGGTCAGAACATTTAATACCTGTATTCTTTGCCGGATTCTTACCGCTCCCGTTGGTCGGGTATGGCGTCTCACACACTTTTACAGCGTCGCTCCGCTCCTCGAAAAGCGGTTCGCTTGCTTCCCGACAAGCGGGGACGGCTTTCGGAATGTCGGTTTTTGTTTTTGTGACGGTCATGACGTCTTTTTTGTGTGAGGCATTTCCTTATTTTCTGGTTTTGCTCATGCAAAAAGAGCAGCAGGGTGTTTATGCCTCTTTCTGCTCTTTTGTTTTCCTTTATTTCCCTTGTCTGAATTATACTTTTTTGTAGACTTTGACGATTTCTCCCATGTACACGCTGTGGTTGTCATTGCTGTGACTGCCGCTGTTGTGTTTCATGTAGATTTCCTTGTTGGTGTAGTGGTCCTCCGTCAGTTCGTCGGTGTAGATTTTTTTGCAGACAAAGACGAGGTCCGCTTCTTCTATGGCGGCGGCACCGTCTAAATCTATGGGGTGCAGACCGGAATTTTTGTATTTGTCTTCATCTCTGCCGGAGTGGCGGCCCATGTAGCTCATTTGCGGCTTATAGTCTTCGGAAAGGCAGGACAGGGTGAAATAGTCCTGACTGTCTAAGAATGTTTTGGTGAAACGGCTCTGCCGGATATAAACGGTAGCGATTTTTTTTCTCCATATCTGGCCGAATGTGCCCCATGTGACAAGGAGCGTATTACACTTTTCTTTTTGCCCTGCCGTGACAAGGATATATTTACTCCAGTCGGTAAAGGGGTTAAAGCCTGATTCTTCAGGGGCGATTTCTGTGAATTTCATCATATCCTCCTCTTAATACATTAATATTTCATATATTGTATTATAACAAATATTGGAATAAAGAGGAGAAAAAAAGGGAAAATACATGATAAAAAGCGGGAAATACTTGACTTACCGCTTGATGAGGTTATACCATGAAATGGTAAAAATATTTAATTGTAAACTTTGGAACGGGAGGTGAAAGCGATGACACAAAATGAAAATTGGAAACGGATAGCCTATCTGATGTGCGGTATCCAAGTGGGAGCAGGAATTGCGATGATCGGTGTCATGGCATTCTTACCTCTTTTTTTGGGGGAGCTTGGGGTCAATGATCCGGGAGAGGCGGCCTTTTGGGCAGGGCTTATATCGGGAGTGACTCCTTTTATGATTGCTCTGAGTGCGCCGTTTTGGTCACTCGAGGCATCACGGCGGGGACCGAAGCTGGTCATGTCGATAGTTTTAGCGGCAGCGATTGTAACGGCTCTTCTTTGTGCGGTAGCGACAGCTCCGTGGCAGGTACTCGTGCTGCGTACGGTGCAGGGATTGGCAGGCGGATTTGTGCCGATTGGTCTTTCTGTGGTGACTATGGTGACTCCGGAAGAAGAAACGTCAAGATTCCTCGGTTATTTCCAGGCGTCTATGGTCATGGGCATTATGTTCGGCCCTCTGGCAGGCGGACTGGTGGCGGATACGTTCGGGTACCGCATGCCGTTTATTTTTTTCGCCGTCCTGGCGATACTCTGTCTGATCAGTTTGCATGTCTTCATGCCTGATATACGGGAAAAACCGGCGGAGAAAAAGACATCGACGTGGAAAGAATTGAAATATTTCATAAAAATTCCGCTTGTCCGTATCATGGTGGGCATGCAGTTTCTCTGTAATTTCGGAATTACCGGTATCGGGCCCATTCTTCCTCTTTATATCAAGGAAATGATGGGCGGCGATGCGGATTTGATTGCAACGACGGTGGGAATTATCATTTTTCTTGCCGGCGGTGTCAGTGCGGCCTGCTCACTTTCCGTAGGCAATGTAACGGCGCGGATACCGATGAAAAAAGTGCTTCTCGCATCTACATTTTTTGCGGGACTTACCTTTATCATGCAGTATCTGATGCCTAATATATGGGGTCTCGGATTCTTCAGGGCTGCGACAGGCTTCGGTATGGGATTCATCATGCCGATTGCCAATACGTATATCGCCGAGTCGGTGTCTCCGGAAAAAAGAAGCATCGTATTCGGTATCGTTTCCAGTGTCACCATTATGGGGAATGTGGCAGGTCCCGTGTGCAGCGGAGCAATTGCCATGACTTTCGGTTACAGCTCGGTATTCTGGCTGACTGCCGCCGCTTTCATGGTGGCCGGTCTGGTCATTTGGTTCAATCTGCGGGGAAATCGTTGCTGATATTTCTTTAAAAAGGCGGACATTCCGTCTTTTTTTGCGAAGAAACAATTCCCGATACAAGAAAAAGGAAATGAGTTTGATTCTCATGTTACAATACATACAGAAAGGAGTGAGATCATGCTCATTCGTGAACGGACAGAACAGACAGAAAGAAATATATTAAGCCCCCGGGCGGCTTTTGCAGACGAAGCGGAGCGGGGAAGAAAGGAAACGGAAGACCCGATCAGAACGGCTTTCCAGAGAGACAGAGACAGAATTCTTCACAGCAATTCATTCCGGCGGCTCAAACACAAAACGCAGGTATACATTGCCCCCAAAGGCGACCACTACCGCACCCGTATGACCCATACGCTGGAAGTGGCACAAATCGGGCGGACCATGGCAAGAGCACTCCGGCTGAACGAAGACCTTGTCGAAGCCATTGCGATGGGCCATGACCTGGGACATACCCCATTCGGCCATGTAGGCGAGCAGGCCCTCCGTGATGCGTGCGGACATTTCGAGCATAACGAGCAAAGTTTGCGGATTGTCGATGCACTGGAAAATGACGGAAAAGGACTGAACCTGACCAAAGAAGTGAAAGACGGTATTTTAAATCACTCGGGAAATTTGAAAGCCCGTACATTGGAAGGCAGTTTAATCAAATACGCCGACCGTATTGCCTATCTTTGCCACGACTATGACGATGCGGAAAGCATGGGCCTCATCTCGGCGGACAAGCTCCCCGAAAGAGTACGGAGAGTTCTCGGAACGACCCACTCCTCCATGATTACCGCGATGGTAGAAGATCTCGTTGCGAATTCGGCGGATCAGGACAGCATACACATGAGCCGTGAAGGAGATGAAACGCTCCTCGAATTCCGGGAATTTATGTTTTCCCAGGTCTACATGTCAGAGGCCCTCATTCCCGACAGAAAAAGAGGGCACGATGTAGTCGTCATGCTCTACGAATGGTACATGAAACACCCTGATGAACTTCCGGAAAAACAGAAAAAACTGGCAGGCGGAAATATTTCCCTTGCCGCCAAAGACTACATCAGCGGTCTTACCGACAACTTTGCCATCAATTTATTTACATCGAAATACGTTCCCAAATACTGGAATATATAATCCTTATTTCCGGCGCCCTCCCGATAAGAGGGCGTTTTTTAATAAGAGAAAAAGAAATATAACCGGAAAGAATATTATATATAAATTAAAGGAATTTTATTATTTCATAGAATATAAGCTACAATAAAAGAAAAGGAAGGGGGAAAACGCATGACGGGCATGATAGACGAAACGACACTCTACATATGGCGTGTGCTCGGAATTATTGCCTCTATGGCTGTTATTTTCTTTATTTTTCAAATGCAAAAGAAAAAGATTACCCGCCTGAATACATCGAACCGCCATTCCGCCATCGTTCTTCTCTATAAAAGACATGCAGGAAATACAAACTATGCGAGTATCAATGAAATCACAAGAATTGACGGCCTTAAAGCAGAGCCGTTTCTCTACTGTGTCGGCGTTCCGGCGGTATACCTGGCACCGGGCGAGCATGTCATCGAAGTGAAGGCCTCCTGGTCCCGTCATATCCGCGGCCAGCGGTTTAAGGAATACAACGTGGGACCGAGAAATATGCGGGTAGAAGTGAGTTATGGAGAAATCTGGTCGCTCGAGTACCAGATCAGGGAAGACAAATTCGTTTTCTCCAAGTGCAATACAAAGAAAATGTTCAAGCGGGCCTAGGAAATCAGAGAAAAATCTAATTTTTCCGGGGATATCCGCTTTTTTTATGCCCGTTTTATTTTTTCAAACCGGCAAGTACGGCTTTTTTGTGTGAGTCGTTTCCCTGTTTTTTGATTTTGCCCATATAAAATATGAATTTTTTCTTCCTTGGTCGTTCGCTTCCCCCGAACTCGGGGGAAGTGCCGAGCCTTGCGAGGCGATAGGGGCAAGTGTGCGTACACCGGTCAGAATATTTAATACCCGTATCCTTTGCCGAGATTCTTACTGCTCCCGTTGGTCGGGTATGGCGTTTCACTCATTTTACAGCGTCGCTCCGCTCCTCGAAAAGTGGTTCACTTGCCATCACGTCGTTCAAGAATGACAGGCAGGTACTTAATACCGTTCTGTAAGAAACTTTCTTACGTTTCTGCTCCAACTTGCCCCTTCCGTCAACCTGACGGTTGCCACCTTCCCCGACAAGCGGGGACGGCTTACGTTCGTGTTTTTTTCTCTTTGATTTAAATCAGCAAGTACAGCTTTTTTGTGTGAGTCATTTCCCTGTTTTCTGATTTTTCTTTTCTGAAAACCGGAAAATATGTCTTTATTTCCTCAAAGTTCATTCAAAAACGGACTAAAAGGTAGAAAAAACGAGCGAGATATAACAAATGGGAATAACTTGTATAAAACACTGGAAATTGGGGGAAAATAGTCATATAATCAAATCAGAAGGAAGGGAAACCTGAATTCAGACCGGTCACATATATAAAGGATTTCACTGGAAATAATTTTATAGAAGGGAGAATCGCCATGAACCACATGTATGATGCAGTTATGAAAATGGAACAATTACTGGAGTCGTATGAACGTCTGATTGGAGATGTATCGGATTATATGAGAGAGAACGGCATTGATTATACCGATGACAACTCTGTACATCCGGCTATTATGGTCTATGATGAAGCGGGCCGTATTTATTCCCGCCTGCTCCATACGAGAAGATTGGAGGATCTGCTCCGTCTGGAAGGGGAATATAATTTCATGAATGCCATGGTGGCAGAAATGAAAGCAGGTGCGTGGACAGGTTTGCTCACGGACGGAAAATACAGCACGAAAGCTGTATAATGTATAAAAAACGGCACATGTCGAAAGGCATGTGCTTTTTTATTGCTTGTTTTAAGAGAGGAAATCGCAAAACCGTGCCGGAATTTCCTGAAGGGAAAAGAAAAAGCAGCCCCCGCAGGAGCTGCCTTTGTGAAGAAATCAGCCGAGAATTTTTTTGACGATTCCTTTATGGATTTTTACACCGTTCGGCAGGGCATCGGTATTGAAGTGCATTGCCGGGTCATGAAGTCCGGGTTGTGCATCTTCACCCAGTGCAACGAAGCCTGTTTTCAGATTCGGCCGTTCTTTCGGATACCAGAAGAAGTCTTCTCCGCCTGCTGTGGTGATCGGCGGTATGCATGCTTTTTCACCGAGTTCTTCTTTAATGACTTCGGCAAGCATATCGGTGATTTCCGGGGTGAGAATGGAGGCAGGAACCTGATTCATCACGGTGGTTTCCGCTTTTGCGCCGATAGATGCGGCAGCGTGGGCAGCTGCGGTTTTGACTTTTTCAATCATCAGTTCCATGACATCATTGTCCTGGCTTCTCAGGTCGAAGGTGATGGTTGCTTCTCCCGGAACAGCGTTGGAAACGCCGCAGTCGGAATGAATTTGTGTAGCCTTGATATTATAGACTACATTCGAGTTGAAACGCAGAGCATTGACGGACTGCACAACGAGGCAGGCTGCATCTAAGGCACTGATTCCCAAATAGGGGCGGGCACCGTGGCTCTGTGCGCCTTTGATGTCCACTTTCAGGTGGGAAGCGGCACTGTAGTAAAGGGCAGGCGCAGCTTCTCCCGTGCGGCATTCCTGTATGGGACGGCCGTGCATACCGATGAGAATATCTATATCATCGATAATGCCGCCTTTCAGCATGGAGAAAGCGCCTTCCGTTGTTTCTTCTGCCGGCTGGAAAACGAGTTTCAGTTTTCCTTTTTTGACAAGTTTTTCTTTCATAATTTCTTCAGCGGCAGCAAGAAGCATGGACATGTGGCCGTCGTGGCCGCAGAGATGAGCGGCACCGCCGTCTTTGGTGGCGAGAGCATCCATGTCTGCACGGAGGCCCAGTACGGGACCGGGCTTGCCGCTGTCTAAGACACCGACGACACCTGTACCGCCGCCGACGCCTGTTTCCACGTCATAGCCGAGTTTTTTCAAGACGTCTGCCACATAAGCGGACGTTTTTACCTCCTGCATTCCGATTTCCGGAATGGAATGGAGATAGTTGAAGTGTTTCATTACATTACTCATACAAAAACCTTCTTTCAAAAAGTTAATTAAAGAAAGGAATAATTAATTTCATGGCAATCATACCGACAACGGCATTGAAAATACTGATTACCATGAGGAACGGCCAATATTTCTTCGGAACATCCGCTACGCCCAAAAGACGGCCCATATACTGTACCTGTGAGGCCATAAGAACGAGGGCGGGAGCAAGAATCGTGATGTGTTCGCCGTTCAAAAGGCCGGTGCTGTATAAGGAAGCCGCCACGCCGACACCGGCGGAGCAGGAGAGCCAGGTGGTGAGAAGGACGAGAATCGATTCGCCGGGAAGGCCGAAAAGATTCATTACCGGTCCGAGCCACTGGTTCAGGAAATTCATAACGCCCAGAATATTTAAAATATAAGCAATAACATAGGCCATGAGAATATTGGGAACCAGATTCTGGGTGGCCAGGTTCCAGCCTTTGCGGCAGCCGTTGACGAAGATATCAAAAATATTTTCACTCGCTGCTTTTGTTTGTTTCGTTTCAGTTGTCATAAGTAAAGTCCTCTTTGTAAAATTTATCCAGTATAAAGCGGCAAATGATAGCGCCTACGAATTTCATGATGGTGATAACAACCAGGGGAATGATAATCGGGCAAATCATAAATCCGAATAATGCGCCGACAATGGCGAAGTAGTTATTAATCGCCCCGGCACCGGAATACTGCCATGCCGCAATGATTGTCTTTTCCCGTTTATCGATGAGATTCTGGTCGTACAGTTCTTTTGTGAGAACTGCACCTGCATCGGTGCTTTGCATGTCCGTAATGAGTGCCAGACCTGTCAGGCCCGGTACGTCCATGAGCGGCTTTAAAAGCGGGGTAATCAATTTGTGGGCCGCCGACAGTGCTCCGTAGTGGGCAAAAACTTCAATGCATCCCAGTGCCAGCATGACGGACGGAATGAGAGAGAGGGCAAAGAGGAAACCGCCTCTTGCACTGATACCGCCGGCACCGACGAAGGTATTTTTTGCAGGGTCCTTCATCGTCCCGAATTTACCGATTAATGTCCCGAAATCGAAGGCTTTCAGCCATTCGGCGCCCTGGACGGACGCCATAACGCCGGCGAAAAATAAAATCGCACAGATAAGAGCAATCATGCCCTTCACGCCGACCTTAGGAAGCTTAGACAGGGACTCCCTTTTTTGTTCTTCTTGTGTCATAACCGTTCCCTTCCTTTAAAAACAGAGTGAATAAAAATTTTTCTATGGCTACACTGCATAAAAGCAGACCGCAGCAGAAAAAAAGATACTTTTATTATATAAAAAACAAAAGAAATGTGCAATTATCGGAGAAAAAGCATCATTTTTATCTGTTTTTTTTAGTGCCGATATATTATAATACATGAAATAAACAGATACATTTATAGAGAGGCTGTGGTGGCGGAAATGAATTTACTTCAGGAAAAAATAATTAAAGAGGGTGTTATTAAGCCGGGGAACGTTTTGAAAGTGGACAGTTTTTTGAATCACCAAATCGACGTTCCCTTTATCAGTGAATTGGGAAAAGAATTTAAAACCCTCTTTGCCGGTAAAAAAGTAGACAAGATACTTACCATCGAAGCATCAGGGATCAGCATTGCCTGTCTCACCGCCATTTATTTCGGAGTGCCTGTTCTCTTTGCCAAAAAATCGGCAGGGAGCAATATGGATAAAGACATGTACGAAACGGAAGTCCACTCCTACACGCACAACAAAACAAACCATGTAGTAGCCTCAAAGAAATATCTCAGCCGCGGAGAGCATATCCTCATCATGGACGATTTCCTTGCCAACGGCTGTGCCGTAGAAGGACTGATAGAACTGGTGAAACAGGCCGGCGGCATCGTAGAAGGTGTGGGCATCTGCATTGAAAAAGGATTCCAAGAAGGCGGCGACCGTCTCCGTCAAAAAGGCTACGACCTCAAATCTCTTGCCATTATAGAAAAAATGGATGCCGTTACAGGTACCATTACATTCCGCTAAGGAGACACCATGGAAAACAAGGACCCTATTTATGAATTTCACGGAGATATTTCCATAAAAAAAGCTGTTCCTTTCGGACTTCAGCATGTACTTGCCATGTTTGTGTCCAATATTGCACCGATACTCATCGTGACCGGTGTGGTGAAAATGCCTGCGGCAGAAGCGGCCTCGCTCGTACAGGCAGCCATGATTATCGCCGGCGTCGGCTCCATGCTCCAACTGTTTCCCTTCTGGCGGATAGGAAGCGGACTGCCCATCATCATGGGAATCAGCTTCACCTTTGTTTCCATCTTCTGCGTCATCGGAACGAAATACGGCTACGGTGCCGTTCTCGGAGCGGCTCTTGTAGGCGGGATTCTTGAAGGAATCTTGGGACTCGGTGCCGCCTGGTGGCGGAAATTCGTCCCGTCTATCGTATCTGCCAGTGTCGTTACCGCTATCGGATTTTCCCTTCTTCCCATCGGAGCCAATTCCTTCGGCGGCGGTTTCGGAAATCCTGAATTCGGCGACTGGAAATACCTGACCGTCGGCACGATTACCCTCATATCCTGTCTCATTTTTAATATCAAAGCAAAATCATTCTACAAACAACTCTCCGTACTTTTCGGACTTGTCGTAGGATATATAGCAGCGTTCTTTTTCGGCATGGTCGATTTGACACGCATGACAGCCGTTTCCGTTCTGTCACTTCCCGCACTCATGCCTTATGAACTTGAATTTCACGCTGACGCCATATTTTCCGTATTTCTTATCTTTTTAGTCTCCGCCACGGAAACCTTGGGAGACACCTCTGCCTTGGCTGCCATGGGATTCGGCAGAGAAGCCAAAGACAAAGAAATATCAGGGGCCATCACCGTTGACGGATTCGTCAGCAGTCTTTCCGCCCTCTTCGGATGTATGCCGATTACCTCATTCAGCCAGAACGTAGGCCTCATTGCCATGACAAGAGTAGTGAACAGAAAAGCCATTGCCTGCGGAGCGGCCATTATGATTCTTGCCGGATTCGTTCCCGCCTTGGGAGTCATTTTAGCTTCACTGCCCGATGCCGTCCTCGGCGGTTGTACACTCATGATGTTCGGTTCTATCGTAGTCAGCGGCGTAAGAATGATTAGCCAGTGCGGATACTCCCAAAGAAACATGAGCATCGCCGCACTTTCCCTTTCCATAGGTCTGGGATTCACACAAACTCCGCAAATATTCCGTCTCTTCCCCGATCTTTTCAGAAGTGTCTTTGCAGAAAACTGCGTAGCCGTCGTATTCATCGTAGCCATTCTGCTGAACCTTATCTTCCCGAAAGAAAAAGAAGAACTGAAAATTGTAAAATAAAACATAAAAACAGAGCCCCGCAAGGGGCTTTTTACATGGAAAGAAATAAGTATAAGCAAAAACGTAAAAGGGTTCTTACAAAACGGTATTATATACCTGCCGGTCATTCTTGAACGGTCGTAAAAAACTGATTTGACTTTAACGGAATAAATAGAATTGCCGCTGAGTGATGGCAAGTGAACCATTTTTCGAGGAGCGGAGCGACGCTGTAAAAATGAGTGAAACGCCATACCCGACCAACGGGAGCGGTAAGAATCTGGGCAGAGGTTGCAAGATTTAAATATTCTGACCTGTGTACGCATCCTTGCCTCTATCGCCTCGCAAGGCTCGGCACTTCCCTCCGAGTTCGGGGGAAGCGAACGCTAAGGAAGAAAGAAATTATAGTTTTTATTATTTAAATACGCTTTTGACGATAACCCATGCCGGATTCTTCGCTAAGAGTTAAATTATGTTTTTTCTTCTATCATCGTTCCGATTCTGCCCACCGCTCAAGAATGACGGCAGGGGTGCTTGGGTTTTTCTATGATATTCTGACCTGTGTACACCAACTTGCCCCTATCGCCTCGCAAGGCTCGGCACTTCCCTCCGTGTTCGGGGGAAGCGAACGCTAAGGAAGAAAGAAA
>UQJW01000007.1 GCA_900541485.1 uncultured Dialister sp. | reverse complement strand
TGCATAAAGTTTTTGAAAGAAAAGCCTGTTTGGGAACCCGCCGATAATTTATCGGTAAGTACGGCCTATGTATATCGTTTGCAAAAGAGAGGTATACGCCGGTTGAGAGGAATGCTCTCAAGGGTCATGCATGATAGGAAATAATAATCATTTATAGAGATTTTTTTAGTAATCATAAGAAAGTCAAAGAAAATAGAGCGTATATAGCAGTATTCGCCGTTCGTAAATGTATATAAATAACCGATTATATATTTATAAGCGAAAGGAGGGATGTCATGGCTGGTGATAAATTGAATCGTGTCAAATCAGTAAGAAAATGGCTTGATAAGGCCGAACAATCTTATTCCCGTGATAAGGAAATCTCCGGCGAAATCAATCTGATTATGGCACAAGCGGAAATGCAAAGGTTAAAAGAGAACTATCCCCATAAACAGGTGAAAAAATGGAGTATCCGTGTGGGAGCTTTTGCTTTAGCGGTCGGTATAATGTTTGGGATAAATACAGTACTGACATTTAGGCAAAGTCCGGGACCGACCATACTTCCTCAAAAAAAAGAAAACACAGCAGAACAAGAAATTGTTGCCAAAGAAACCGGGGAAGTGAATGCTCTACGAGAAATATCCAAAGAGGATATAGTGCAGGAAAATAAAAAAACAGAGACTCCGGTTATTGTCAATACAGTAAAAGAGACGGTCATACAAAATGTACCTTCAGACCCGGCTCCGCCGGTGATGTCCCAGCAAGAAATACAAAGTGTAGTGGGTAAAGCAGGACGGGCATTACGCGGACAGTCCTGATTGTGTATAATATAAAAAGTAAATATTAGGGAGGATTATACGATTATGTTAAACAAAAAAAAGATTCTGCTCGCATCAGCCGTTATGATTTCTTTATCGGGCTTTACAGCAGGGGCGGCAATATCTCCTGAAATAGCAGGAAGCGGAAGTGGAATGTCACAGAGTGCTATGGTTAATGTAAAAAGCGGGAAAGCGGTTAACCCCGTAAAACCCGCAGATATAACACCGGGTACGGACTCAGTGGCAGTAGAGCAATCCCAGCAGACCGTAGCTGTCGGCGATGCGTCTTTATATCTTTCACAGGAAGATGATACGGCGATTGCGGCACAAGAGGGTAAAACAATTACAAAAGTTGACTTTAAAGGGATCCCGGAAGAAGTTAAACACAAATTGTTTCCCTTATTACAGAGCAAACCCGGGAGTATCGCTACTACAGAATTAATTAGAAATGATGTCGCTTCTTTGGGAAGTACAGGCGTATTTTCCCAAATTTCTCCTGAGTTTTCTTCTGTACCGGAAGGAATAAAAATAGATTATAAGCTGGTTTCTAATCCGGTTGTTCATCAAGTGAAGTTTTCGGGGAATACAATTTTTACCGATAAATACTTGCAAAGTGTCATGGATGTTCCGCAGGACAGCGTATTAAATTTTGTCCTGGTCAATCAGAAAATCCGTCAAATTGAGAACTTGTATCTGCAGCAGGGGTATATCCTTGTGTCTGTACCAACTGTGCAGGTTACGCCTGATGGCATCTTAAATATCGCTATTGAAGAAGGGCGCATTGAAGATATCTCATTGGTTGGAAACGAAAAAACAAAAGACAAGGTAATTCTTCGTGAATTAAGATTTAAAAAGGGGCAGCCATTTAATAAGTTCTTAGCAAGCCGGAGTATGGAACGTCTTTATAATCTCGGCTACTTTGAAGATGTCAACATGAAATTATTGCCCGGCAAATACGGGGATCATAATGTAATTGTTGAAATTGATGTGGTTGAACAGAAAACCGGAATCATAACAGTTGGTGCCGGCTATTCTGAGTCTGACGGAATGGTTGGTGTTTTAGAAGTAGGCGATACCAACTTCCGAGGAACCGGGGATAAGGTCAATGTCCATTGGGAATTTGGCGGATCGGGACGTGGAAGAAACTACCAATTGTCTTATACCAGACCATGGATTAATTCCAATGGAGATTCTTTAGGTGCATCTGTATTCAACCGGGTGTATCAGTATGATGACTATAATGCTAAGGGCGAAACTATTGCAGAATATGATAAACGGAGACAGGGCTGGAATCTGACTTGGGGAAGAGTCAGTGACGAGTACCGTACTAATTACCTGAATTTTGAGTCGGTAAAAGAGTCTTATGACAGCAAAGACGGATTCCAGTGGGGTGGTGTGGCGAGAGAAGCTTTTTCAAAGGATTATGCAAAGAAAGGCTTTACTACACCGCAAGCCATGGAACAAGATTGGTATAATAAAATCCAGAATAATTTCGGAAGAACGAACAGCTTAACTTTCACACATGTTTTTGATAACCGGGATAATTACTTTAATGCAAGTCGCGGCAGAAGACTTTCGTATTCACTCCAGTGGGGTGGGCACGGACTCGGAGGAAAGTATGATTTCTATAAAGTGACTGCAGAGGGACGTTTCTATAAATCACTCAGCAACGGACATATTTTGGCACTCCGGCTTATGGGCGGTTATATTAATGGTGATGTTGCCTATGGCAATCTGTTTGATCTCGGCGGTGCTAATACACTCCGTGGATATGAGGATGAACAGTTTAAGGGGAACAAGATGTATGCAGCAACGTTGGAATATCGTTTCCCCATAGCCAAGAAGGTACAGGGGGTTGTATTTACCGATATGGGTTCAACATGGGGCATTGATAATGGACAAATTCCATGGTATGAAGATGATACATCCATTCATTTTTCAGCAGGTGTCGGGCTCCGGTTACAGACACCGATCGGACCGATTCGTTTAGATTATGGTCACGGTGATCGCAACAAGTTCCACTTCAGCTTCGGCACACAATTCTAAAGATAAGGAGGGGGCGATGCAGCCTTCTTTGATGCAGAAACAAGTCTTGCGAGCAATTTTTGTTTTGCTCGCAGGCTTTGTTTCTTTTCCTGTTACAACAGATGCAGCTCCTGTCAAAAATGTAGAGGTTTCGGTATGTGCGGTTAGAGAAGATATTCCCGGTTCTGTAAAAAAACGTATTGAAGCCAGTATTTCTTCTATTGGGAATAATGTATTTATCGGGAAAGAAGAAAATATTCTCCGGAAAAACAGCGGGCAGTATAATAAAGTGCTGGCCGATATTATAAACCGTGTTGTTATCGGTTACATGGTGGAGAATATAGAGGTTGATTACGGAGTTCATACTACGGTAAAAGTATCTTTAGAACCGGTAGGCGAAGTTGTTGAAGCAGTAGAGACTACGGTTGATTATGGTAACCTGACACCTGAAGCGGCAGATTACGTAAAGAAAGATACAGAGACTATTCCTGTATTGATGTCCGACTTATTGACGGGACTTCCTGTTGATTCCGTCGGATGGGCGGAAAGTGTTTCCCGAACGGCCGGAAAAGATTTGGTGGAGCAAATTTTACCTGAGTTTGATGCCAAGTTTGAAATAGAATCAGGAAAGACTACCAAAGTACACATTTTTTTGATACCCAAAGGCAACATAGTTCGTTCAGGTATACTTTCGTATCGTAAAACAACGGTTCCAAAGATTTTCATGATACGTGCTGCGATGAAAACAGAAGCGGAAGTGAGAAATCTGGAAGGATTACCCGTTCACTTTGTGGACAGGCATAGAGAAGAAATTAAAAATCGGATGAAAGAAGGTCTTTTGTCGGATTATTTTGTAAAAAAATATGGTATCAATATTATGACCGAGTTGGTACCTGGAGAGACAACCGTATTAAAAGTAGATGCATTGACAGATCATTGGAATATTCAAACAAAGGTTTGGTTAGATGTCGGGCGTGAAGCCAGGAGTTATGCATTCTTCGGTAAATTGGGACATTACATAGGGGAACGGGATCTTATTTTTGGGGAAGTCTGTATGTACCCAGGGCCTATGGAATGGAATGTGTACAGCGGATTCAGTCATAAATTCGGTGACGGGGTAGAAACAGGATATAAATATGACTTTGCAGACCACGACAATCATGTGTTTGCAGTTGTACCAATCAATGATAGAATCACTGCCCGGTATGATTACAATTTTTCCGACAGAGAAAATGAAATTGGACTTTCCTATAAGGTGCATAATTACATAACTGCAGAATATGTGTATAATAGTGAAGAAGGGAATTGGCTCAGGCTGATTGCTAATTTATAAAAGGAGTGATACCTATTATGATGACAACTCTTGGAAACAAGAAAAATGTGAAGATTTTTTCCTTTGCTCTCGCAGGGATATTTATTGCTTCTGTAGCAGGGATGGCTGTAGTATCCATGGGAGATATTGCTAATGCCGCACCCACTTCGGACATCGGAGTGGTAGACCAGAGGCAGGTTATTTCCAATAACGGAACATTGGCTTTAGATTATCAGAAGAAAATAAAAACTTTGGCAGATGAAATGCAGAAGGATTTTGATACAAAATCTGCCGGGATGAGTGATGAGGAAAAAGAAAAACTTTTCGCTGATATGCAGCAGCAGTTTAATCAAAAACGGATGGCTGTCGAAAAAGAGACCGAAGATACGGTGACAAATGCCGTTAAGTCGGTAGCTTCCAAAAGAGGACTGTCTCTTGTCGTAGATAAGGCTGCTGTTATTTATGGCGGTACAGATATAACGAAAGACGTGAGTGATTCCTTGGCACAGTCAACAGCAAAAACGGAAACATCGGCTGATAAGAAATCTGAAAGCAAATAGTGAACAGCTATGAGTATCGGGAATTGTTTGTCGACTACGTTGGTGTCCCTATTGCTTATCGGCAGTTTGGGACTCACCGGATGCGGAATGTGCGGAGTCTCCAAAAAGGAGTCTCAGATACATCAGCCATACGGTGTGGCTGATTTAGAAACTTTAGTAAAATCACACCCCAAGTACAGTGAATACTTCAAGCAGGAAACAGAATATAATCACTTGCTCATACAATATAAAAATGAACAGAAGAGACTGATTGAGGCATCTTCCCGACAAGCAAGTATCAGAGAATCAGTAGAAGATCAGAACTTACGTTTAACGGCAGAAAATGAATTAAAGTTTCGTATCCGAGAAAAAGAAGAAGAACTTAATAAAAAGTTGGCTGATTTATATACAGAAATAGAAGCTAAGCATCACGGGAGCACCGGAAACTGCAATTTAGAAAGCCTGACTCCCGAGGAACGGGCACATATGGCAAATCTCCAGATGAAATTAACTGTGCTGGGGGTCACTGGAGAAGAAAAAGATAAAGTAAAAAAAGAATTACATGAGTTTTTGAATGCCCGCAGCTTTCCTTCTTTTGCAATGAAGGGGTGGAGCGAAGCTGAGATAAAGGTAATGACTGCCGCTAAAGAGAAAGGGAAGGCTGAACTGGAGGCCTATGCCGAGGCACAGGCGGAAGAAATCAAAATACGTTTAGAAAAAGAAAGACAAGAAGCGGCACAGAACAGAGAAAAAAATCTGATTTACCCGGGGGCCGAGCAGTTTAATGGTCGGTGGCAGGCACAATTGGAAGCCAAACAAAAAGAGATGGCAGCTTTAAAAGAAAGTATCATGGAAGATATCCGAAGGGAAGCAGGACGGGTTGCCACGGAAAAAAATCTTAAAATGATTTTTACCAAATATCGTGCCAATGTAAGTGCTGTCGATGTAACGTCTGATGTGGCCGGGCGGGTTATAAATATAAGCCGATAGGAGGAAATGGAATGGCTGATATTTCATGGAAAAAATTAGCTTGTATAGGATTCATTTCTGTTGCATCCTTAATTTCAGGTTGTGGAAACAAGGAAAAAGTAGCAGTGGTAGATGTACAAAAATTACAGCAGGAATCCGTACAAATACAGGCGATACAAAAAGAAATTACTGATAAAAATATAGAGATACAGAAGCGTATTGATGCTGATGCCCAAGCGGGTATAGCAGATGAAGAAATGCAGAAAAAGCTACAAGATGCACAGCAGGAAAGAATGATTTTCATGCAGAGCAAACAGAATCAGATAAAATCTCTTGTAGAATCCCAATGTGCCGTTGTAGCTAAGGAAAAAAATATTGGTATTGTTATGCACCAAAAAGTAGTTCCTGCAGGTGCGGTAGATATTACTGTGGAAGTGCTCGCAAAAATGAACGGGACTGCATCTTCCGGAAATAAGAAATGAGGACGGTATGGAGAAAACTGTATCGGAGATAGCAGCATTTGTCGGAGGAAAATTCTACGGTGACGGATCTGTGATTATCCGTGATGTAAAAAGTGCAGAAAGCGCAGGTCCCGGGGATGCAACTTTTGCAAGAGGAATCTATGCAGAGCATATAGAGGAGATGCAGGCAGGGGTTATTTTAGTTGATGAACTGCCGGCGAAATTTACCAAAAACCTGATTGTTGTAAAGGATTGCCGCCGTTCATTTGGCGAATTAATCGATTTATATCATCCTGAGCCAAAATACACAGGAGAAATACATCCTACAGCCATCATAAGTGATACGGCAGTGGTAGGGCATAATGTAACTGTTATGCCGTATGTCGTTATAGATGATGGGGCAGTAATCGGTGATAATACAGTGATTTTTCCTTATGTCTATATAGGGAAAAATGTCCGTGTGGGAGTAGGTTGTGAGTTAAATCCCGGCGCAGTGATTCATGAAAACAGCATTCTCGGGGACCGGGTTGTTTTGCGTTCCCATGCAGTTATCGGCGGACAGGGATTCGGATTCTCAACGGATGAGCAAGGCCATCACACGCACATCCGCCAGTTGGGGAAAGCTGTATTGAAAGATGATGTGGAAGTCGGAGCTTCAAGTGCGGTTGATAATGGAGCAATGAATGACACAGTTATCGGAAGAGGTACAAAAATAGATAATTTAGTTCATCTGGGCCATAATGTGGAAGTCGGGGAAGATTGTTTTATTATTGCCCAGGTAGGTATTGCGGGAAGTACCAAAATAGGAAATTCCTGCACACTTGCAGGGCAGACAGGAATTACGGGACATATTCATATCACGGATAATGTAACACTCGGAGGGAAAACCGGTGTTCTTGGGGATATTGACAAGCCCGGGGTATATGTCGGTTATCCAAGCAGGCCGCATAGTGTTTGGGGAAGAGAACAGGTCATGGTTACCCGTCTGCCGGACTTGATGAAAAGGGTAAAGCATTTAGAAAAATTACTTGCTGAAAAAGACGATAAGAAATAATGAAATAACAGGGGATTATTTTGTGTCTGCTGTTTCTAAAAAAGGTGCAGCTGCATCTTTTTTTATTACCGTGTTTAAAAATGAAGTTTTGGAGTCAATATGAATATAACTTATACCTTTTTAAAAGTTTTAAGCCGTTTTGCCTGCATTTTATCTGAGTCCGGGGCAGAGAAAATGGGAAAAATCCTGGGGAATTTTTTTTGGCTCCTTGTTCCGCCGAAAAGGAAAAAGATATCACGGGAAAACATACTGAGGGCGGGGATTACAAAAGACAGGGCAAAAGCAGAGGAAATATCTAAAAATGCAGCACGCCGTTTCGGCTCTCTTGGCGTGTCCATGCTCAGATTTCCACTATTAACCAAAGAAAATATTTCTAATTATGTAATAATACGAAATAAAGAACATCTGGATAATATTCTTAAAGACAAAAAAGGATGTATTTTGGCGGCTAATCATTGCGGAAATTGGGAAATGGAAGGCGCTGCATTGGCTTTGTACGGATATCCCTTGTTGTCGGTGGGAATGAAGCAATCCAATGAGGGTTTTGATAAGTTTATTTGTGAATATCGCGCGCTGACAGGCCAGACGATAGAATATAAGACCGGCGTGAGAGACATGTTTCGTCGCCTGAAAGAAGGATATTTCGTTGCTCTTCTGTGTGATCAGGACCCTGGTCATACGGGAATACTTTCCGAATTATTTGAGCAAAAGACTTTGACACCGACGGGGCCTGCTCATTTTTCCGTGATGACAGGCTTGCCTGTTGTTACTCTTTTTATTCACCAAACAGATACTTTTAAATATGAAATCATCGTAGGTGATCCGATTTTAGCAGATATCGGACTGGGAAAAAAGGAAGCAGTACAAAAAATAACGGATACGCTTAATAAAAAGTTGGAGACATGGGTACGTACCTATCCGGAGGAATGGTTCTGGATGCATAACCGTTGGAAATGGACGGACCGTTTGCATCCCGAGTTAAAGGAGATCAAATAATGCAGCTGGTTATAGAGAAGGAAAAAGTCGGAAATATTCCTTGTTATATGATTTATCCGATAAAAGAAACGGGAAAATCCGCTGTTTTTTATCATGGATGGAGCAGCCGGGGGAAGTTACAAGTGACAAGGGCTGCGTTACTGGCACTTGAAGGATATACGGTCTGCGTTCCCGATGCGGTTCATCATGGGAAAAGAGAACCGCTTTCTGATTACTATACACTGGAAGGTTATGATTTGTTTTGGAAAACTATTTTTCAAAATACAGATGAGTTTTCTTTCATTCGCAAGTTTCTGGATCAAAAAGGTTATAAAAAACCGATAGTTCTCGGACATTCGATGGGAGGCTTCTCGGTACTCGGTATTGCTGCCGCATATGGAGAGCAAATAGCAGGCGCGGTGTCTTTTAACGGATCGGGTGACTGGGAATTGTCACATTTATTTATGCAAGCAAGATTCGGGATATCGTTTGGAGAAAAATGGAAACTATATGAGGAGGTGAAAAAACGTTCCCCTTTGTATTATAAGGAACGTTTGAAAAGTGTACGTCTCCTGCTTCTTAATGGAGAAAATGATTCATCGGTAGATCCTCGAGCACAAACTCATTTTTATAGTGTAATGAAAGATGAAGGCGTAGACGTAAATAAAATCACTTATCCCGGACTCGGCCATTTTGTGACGACGAATATGATGGATGAGGCGGTGAGTTGGATGAGGGAAACGTAAATAAAACGTATATTACCGTAAGAAAGGAGGTCATTGCGTGAATCAAAGAAATATAGTGGTCTTAATAGCCAGTATGTTTTTGGTATCCTCAGGATACACAATGGTCATTCCTTTTTTGCCTCTGTACCTAATGGATTTGGGCGTTCCTTCTGAAGAGATAGGCATTTGGTCGGGACTTATTTTTTCCATATGCTTTCTTGTGGCAGGAATTATGAGTCCTTTTTGGGGAAAACTTGCGGATTCGGGCGGTAAAAAGAAAATGGCAATCCGCGCGTCCGTGCTTCTTGGGGCATCGTATCTTTTTTGCGGTATAAGTCAAAACGAATACCAACTGTTTGCAGCCCGGGCATTTCAAGGGGTGGCGAACGGTTATGTGGCGGCAGCGATGACAATTATTTCTGCCAGTGCCGATCCGAAGAAAATAGGAGTTACCTTAGGATTTGCCCAGACAGCACTGATTGTAGGAGGAATTTGCGGTCCGCTCATAGGAGGAGTAATTTCACATGTGGCAGGAATGAGAAACTCTTTTTTTATTTCTGCTCTTTTATTATGGCTTGTCAGTGTAGCCGTCATTTTCTTTATTACGGAACCTGCCACGAAAAATGACAGGAAAGACATAGCGGAGAAGACATCTATGGCGGAAGACCTGAAGTATGCATACCATAATGTCCGTCTCAGAGACCTTTTAATTGTTTCATTCTTGATCCAATCTACCATTTTTATGATCCAACCGGTAACTTCTTTATATGTAGGTGAACTTTTGGGAAGCATGGAAAAAGTGGAAGTTGTTTCGGGATTTATTATGAGTGCCGGCGGAATTGCAGGAGCACTGACAACAGCTCTTTGGGGAAAATTCGGACAAAGTCACGGTTATTATTTTACAATGATGATCACTATGATAAGTGCCGGCACGTTGACGCTTATACAAGCGATTCCGAGAGAGATATGGGGATTTGCGGCGTGTCAGTTTTTAGTCGGGTGTTTTTTGGTGGGGGTAAATCCTTCCTTGAATGCAGCATTAGTAAAATATACGCCGGAATTTTTTCACGGACGCGTTTTTGGATTGGCGACGGCGGCACAACAATTTGGAAATATGGCAGGACCGCTTATTGCAGCATGCATTATGTATACTGCACTTTGGCACGTCTATGCATTTGCAGGGATGGTGCAAGTAATTGTAGGGATAATGCTTTATTGCAAATATGTCAAAAAAGGAGAGTTGGGATGAAAGGGCCGGATTTACATATCCGGTTTTTTGAAAATTAAATGAATCATCAGTCAATCTGTGGTATCTTAAAAACAACAAATTTTGAATAACGGAGGGCGGATTTGATGCAAATCAGTTGTGAAGGTCAGGTGTATGAATTAAAAAATACGGCAACGCCGCAGGATTTGTGGGATATGGTACGGGGCAATCGTTCATGGGAAGATGCCGTTCTTGCAGATTGTGAAGGGGACATTATTGATTTCCAGACGCCATTTCCGGGTGATACGATGGTTAAATGGATTCCGATGAATACGCCGGCCGCATACCGGGCGTACCAGCGGTCGTTGATTATGCTTCTGGTGATTGCCGTCAAAGAAATATATGGTGAGGAGGCAGATGTAAAAGTTAAGCATACGCTTGGCTCTTCTTTATATTGTGAGTTTAGTGATTCACATGTGCCGTTCCAAAAGGAATTGGATCTTCTGTACAAGCGAATGAAGGCCATCGTTCAGGAAGGACGGGACATCAGTCTGATGACCGTGACGAAAAAGCGGGCAGAAGATTTTCTGATAAAAAATAGGAGAATCAAAGATGCAGAGCTGTTATCACAAATCAATACCGATAAAATTAATGTGAGCCAATGCGGTAATTATGTCGATTATTTTTTTGGACCGATGCTTCCGGATATGAGTTATGCAAAGGTTTTTGATTTGAAATCATATGCACCGGGATTTTTACTGCAGATGCCTCCTCGAGGAAGCATGGAATTACAAAAAGTGGAAGAAGCTCCCTTGTTTTCAAGAGTATTTCTGGAAACACAAAATTGGAGTGAATTAATCGGATGTAACTCACTGATTGATTTAAATAAAGCCATAGAAAATCATACGGTGGGAGATTTAATTTTGATGGCAGAAGCGCTTCACGAAAAGAAGATAGCGGAGCTGGCTGATAAAATTTGTGGTCAAAAACCGGAAGTCCGTTTAGTTTGTATTGCCGGACCTTCTTCCTCCGGAAAAACAACGTTTATGAAACGCCTGATTATTCATTTATGGGTGAACGGAGTCAAGCCGGTCATGCTGTCGCTGGATGACTACTTCAGGAACAGAGATGAAATGGATAAGTCTGTTTGGGAAGATCTTGAAGCACTTGACCTCCCTTTATTTGAAGAGACAGTAGTGAAACTCTTAGAAGGAAAAGAAGTACGGCTACCCCGTTTCAATTTCATCACCGGAAAAAAAGAATGGGATGAGAAGGCCACAAGACTCGGGGAAGGGCAGCCGATTCTCGTGGAGGGACTTCACGGATTAAATCCGGCATTATCATACTTTGTGCCGGGCTATCAATGTGTTCACGTATATCTGTCGGCGTTAACACAAATTACAATTAATAATCACAATAGAATTTCTACCTCGGATACCCGGCTTTTGCGACGCATGGTAAGAGATGCAAGAGGGAGAGGACATGATGTAGAAACTACACTTGCTCATTGGGATTCTGTCCGTCAGGGAGAAGAAAGAAATATTTTTTCTTTCCAAAACAAAGCTGATTTTATTTTTAACTCTGCCTTGATTTATGAATTACCGGTCTTGAAAAAGCTGGCAAAACCTTTGCTTCAAACAGTAAGTAAAGGCAGTTCCGTATACCCTGAGGCTCAGCGCTTACTTCACTTTTTAGAGCCGTTCTGTGAGTTGAATACATCCTTGGTTCCGAACAATTCACTTTTAAGAGAATTTGTGGGACACGGCAACGTATAGGCCGGTAAGGAAATTGATTATATCGAAAATATACGATATAATAGAGTCAATTATAAACGGGAGGAACGAAGATGGAAATATGTGATGTGATGATTATCGGAGGAGGTCCTGCAGGCCTTAATGCAGCTTTATATGCAGTGAGGAAAGAGCTGACAACAACAGTGGTCAGTACAGATGTGGGCGGGCAGATGCTTTTAACGAATGAAATTGAAAATTATCTCGGGTTTTCTTCGATATCCGGGTTTGAACTGACGGACAAAATGAATGATCATGTCAGGCAATACCCGGTAAAGTTTGTAACTGCTCATGTAAAATCTTTAGTAAAAGAAGAGAACGGTTATTTTGTGGCGCATTTAGACGATGGAAAAACTCTTGCAGGGAAGACTTGCATCGTTACTGCAGGAAAGAGAAGCAGAACTTTAGATATTCCGGGAGAAATGGAATATACGGGCCGGGGGGTCAGTTATTGTGCAACATGTGACGGTCCTTTTTATAGAAATAAGACGGTGGCAATCGTAGGTGGTGGAGATAGTGCCGTTCAGGCGGCTATAGAACTTTCTGTTATTGCCGAAAAAGTATATCTCCTTGTAAGAAGCCGCATTCGTGCATCGGAGATTATAGTAAAAAGAATGAATGAAAAAGAAAATATAGAAGTGCTTATGGAATATATCCCACTGGCAGTTAAAGGGGATAAGAAAATAACATCTGTGCGTATCCAAAATAAGAAAGACGGCAAAGAAAGTGAACTGCCGGTGGACGGCTTTTTTGTGGAGGCTGGCGGGGTGCCGAATAACACTTTTTTGCCTGAAAACATAGAGAAAAATGACCAAGGGGAAATCATTACGGATAAAGAAGGTCGGACTAATATAGAGGGCCTTTTTGCAGCAGGAGATCTGACTGATTGCAAAAACAAACAGATTATTATAGCAGCAGGAGAAGGGGCAGCGGCAGCATTGGCAGCCCATGATTATTTACTGAGGCGTGAATAATGAGAGTTACTAAGGCAATAAAAGCCGAACAGCTGCGCCGTTTATCGGAGCACTACAAGGATGAAGGAACCATGCTCCATTTTTCGAGTCCTTTTACATTGCTTGTAGCGGTTGTTTTATCGGCGCAATGCACAGATAAAAGGGTTAATATCATTACAAACCGTATGTTTCCCCGGCTGGATACACCGGCAAAAATGGTAAAACTTACACAGGATGAAATGGAGAAGGAAATCCACGATTGCGGTTTATATAAAGCAAAAGCAAAAAATCTTTTGGGATTATCCCGGATGATTTTAGAAGATTTCGGCGGTGAAGTTCCTGAAAGCTTTGATGACTTGGTTAAATTACCGGGGGTAGGTAGAAAGACGGCTAATGTGGTACGGAGTGTTGCTTTCGGATACCCTGCGATTGCTGTGGATACTCACGTATTTCGGGTATCTAACCGCTTAAAATTATCGATAGGGGATACTCCTGAAAAGGTGGAAGAAGGATTGAAAAAGGCGATTCCCATGAAAGATTGGTCCGCGGCACATCATTGGCTGATTTGGCACGGAAGAAAAGTATGCCGTGCCAGAAATCCAAGCTGTGAAACGTGTTTCTTGGAAGATATTTGTCCTTCCTGTACCGTACGTGCGGAAAATAATAAATAAAAAATAATTATGGCATCAAAAAAGCGGCTCACCGTAGTGAACCGCTTTTTTTGTCAGAACATATTCAAGATTCCATTGAATCCGTAATGGTTTTGATTGAGAAAGGCATCAATTGATTGGGTGACACCAATAGGGGCGGGTGCTGTCAGGAAAAGTAAAAAGGCTGCGAGAAGAGTTATCCCCAAGGCAATGCGGTTCATTTTTCCTTTTCCGCTCATTTCATAATATCCGAAGAGGCGAAGTCCGATGGCAGAGCAGAAGACAACAACCATGCCTGAAAGAGAAAATATACCGAATAATATATTAGCCATAACGAAAGTTATAAAAAAGACCGGTAAGAATATAAATGGAAGATTAAAGGCTAACCGTGTAGGATTTACATTTCTTTTTAAATCGTCAATCCAGTCGGCCATATCAAAACCAAAAAGTCCGGCAGGAATAAAAGAAGCAATGATAACTTTATCCCATGAAGAAGAAAGACGGTCTCTATTATCTCCTACCCACCAGAAAAAAGCACAAAGGGCAACAATCATGAGTCCGCCCAGGATATAGTAAAAGGACTCTGGGATAAATTCAACAAGGAGCATAGAAAATGTCATTAATACAGAACCTGCTATGATGTAAGGCGTAAGTTCCTTGCAGCTCATTTTCTTTTCGGGAAGCATCCGGCTCCGCATTTTTGATAATACTTCGGCCATGAACACAAGTAAAAATACAGCTAATCCGGCAAACGGGTAGAGAAACAAGAAAATCAGAATAAGAGCAATGGCAGGTACGATTTTCATACCCGTAAAAACTTGCATCTTTTTAAAGTTGACGCGATTTCTCTGGGTGTAAATGGTAAGACGCATAAAAACAAGATAAGTAAGCATCATACCGATTGTTTCTATAGGAGTGGCACCCATATAAAGAAGAGAGCAAAAAACAAGAACCGATAAAACAGCACCGGTAAAGCGGGCAACAAGTGCACTGAATAAACCGATATTCAGAAAATAAACGAGGGTGGTAACAAAGTCCAAAACCGACATCTCCTTAATCAATAATTGGGTTATATGTACTTCCAAAGTATACCTATAAAATGAGGTTGGTGCAAGCTGATAAATAAAAAAATCTGGGCAAATGCATTTATTACCGGTGTTGTACACATCTGATTTGGAAAATAACAACTTTTGAGATAGGGCTCTGAAAAAGATAAAGCTTTTCCGGACTTTTACACTCTCTATAAAAGCTGTTAAAATAATAAGAAATACAGATTGAAAATAAAGAAAGGTGAGGTAAAATGGATTCTCTTGTTATAGTAGATTGCCAATATGATTTTATTGAGGGGACTTTAGCCTGCCTGCACAGCAGAGAGGCCGTTTCATATTTAATACAATTCATCAATACCCATGACGTGAAAGCGTTCTATACAGGAGACTGGCACAGTCCCTCTAACCGGTCCTTTCAGGTGAATGGAGGAATATGGCCCGTGCATTGTGTGGCCGGAGAAAAAGGAGCCACTATCGACCATGATTTTTCTGACAAGGTTATAAAAAAGGATAATAAGCCTTTTGAAGGGAATATTTTCCTTAAAGGTAAAAATGATGAAATAGAAGAATATTCCGCATTTTATGGTGAGAATGAACAGGGAGAGGTATTAAAAGATGTTTTGTCCCGTCACGTATATGTGGGAGGCATAGCTTCAGAATATTGTGTGAAAGAAACGATCTTGGATTTATTGAAAGCAGGACATACAGTATCTCTTCTTGAAAAGGGAGTAGGTTATGTTAAAAGGGAAGACCATATAAAAACATTGGAGGAGTTAAAAAAGGCAGGAGTAAAAATTCTAAAAGAATGAAAGAAAAAACTGTAACAGACATCGGAGAATTTGGTTGTATACGCCATATATTGAAGGACTTTATTTACCGGCCTGAATCAGTAAAACTCGGGGCCGGTGACGACGGGGCAGTTTATGTGACACCTCCCGGATACGATCAGGTGATATCCACAGATACTATGGTCGAGGGAATTCATTTTACCAAAGAAACGATGAGTTTTTCAGATGTAGGATATCGTATCTGTGCTGTTAATTTCAGTGACATGGCGGCAATGGGAGCAGAACCGGTAGCCCTTGTGTTGTCGCTTGCACTGCCCAAAGATTTACCACTTGAGGATTTAGAGAATTGCTATCACGGTATTCGTGAATGCTGCAGGAAATACAGTGTCAATTTACTCGGAGGTGACATGACTGCATCTTTGGGTGGTGTGATATTGACAGGAACTGTTGTGGGTATAGTGGCGTCAGACCGGGCGGTGAAACGGAGCGGGGCACAGGTGGGAGATGTGGTTTTTGTTACAGAAACGGTAGGAGATTCTGCAGCAGGGCTTGCAGCCATCTTGCATCAATGCGATACGGACTTTCCAGGTCTCACCAAGCGGCACAGAAGACCTGAAGCACAGATTCAATTAGGGAAAATACTTCGTGAAGCAGGAGCCACTTCACTTAATGATATTTCAGACGGGCTTTCTCAGGAGTTGAATGAAATAGCGGCAGCCAGCCGGGTTATTATAAATTTGGACAAAGATAAAATTCCTTTGTCGGAAGAAACAATCCGGTTGGGTAAACGTCTTGGTACAGATTCTTTGAACTGGGCATTCACCGGTGGAGAAGATTATGAGCTAGCAGGAACGATAAGCCCGAAAAACTGGGAAAAAATAAAAGGAAGCCACCCGGTAACAAAGATTGGTATTGTCTGTGACAAAGGTGCGGGACAGGTTTTTGTAAAGAGTAAAAACGAAAAGGTATTGATGATTCCCAAGGGGTATGATCATTTTCGTACATAAGGAGGAATAGCAATGTACACATTGGTAGTAATCAGACATGGAGAAAGTGAATGGAATAAATTAAATTTTTTTTGCGGCTGGACAGATGTAGATCTGACGGAAACCGGATATGCAGAAGCTAAACAGGCCGGAAGTCTCTTAAAAGAAGGCGGATACCGGTTTGATATCTGCTATACATCTGTTTTAAAGAGAGCTATCCATACCGCTTATACCGTTTTGGATGAGCTGGATTTGGCCTGGATTCCCATGATTAAGGATTACCGTTTGAATGAACGTCATTATGGGGCATTGCAGGGCTTAAATAAGTCAGAAACGACAGAAAAATATGGGGAAGAACAGGTGCACCTCTGGAGACGTTCTTATGATGTGCAGCCGCCGTCATTGGATAAAGACGATCCGAGAAATCCGAAAAAGCAGGCGCCTTATCAAAAAATTAAGGGTGAAGTGGAATTACCGCTGACAGAATGCTTGAAAGATACAGTGGCGCGGGTGGCTCCCTATTTTGAGGAAGAAATTAAACCGCAGATTGTCGCAGGGAAAAAGCTTTTAATTGTAGCCCACGGTAATTCCATACGGGCATTGAGAAAGCATCTGGAAGGAATTTCCGATAAGGAAATTGCAGGAATGAATATTCCCACAGGAGTACCGTTGGTATATCATTTAAATGAAGATTTTACAGTACGGGATGTTTCTTATTTGGGCGATCAGGAAGCTGTTCAAGCAAAAATTGATGCAGTGAAAAAACAGTCTGCCCGTTCTAAATAGTTTTGGAGTAACAGATAAGGTATGGAAGAGGAGCATTAATAGAAATGAACTCTATGTTTTATGCACCCGACGGAGCCGCTTTGATTTTGGAAGGCGGAGCCATGAGGGGCGTTTTTGAGGCAGGAGTTTTGGACGCTTTTCTTGAAAAAGGTCTTCGTTTTCTCAAAGTAGTAGGGACTTCTGCGGGTGCCATGCAGGCTATCTGCTATTTATCGGAGCAAAAAGGACGGAATATACGGATTAATGCTAAATATTGCAACGATAAACGGTATATGGGGTTCAGACATTTACTTAAAAAGAGGAATTACTTCAATTTTGATTTTATGTTCGGGCAATTGACTTATAAGCTGGATCCGATTGATATAGAAGCATTGGAAAATACAAAATCCGATTTACGGGTTGTGGTAACTAATTGTTTCAATGGGCAGGCCGAATATATTTCAAATAAAGACTATCCGGTTGACGAGTATATGAATGTCATAAAAGCAAGTGCGTCAATTCCTTTGCTGTCGCCACCTGTTAATATCGGTGATGTGCTTTATGCGGATGGAGGAGTTGCTATGCCTTTGGCTCCGCTCCCGGAAGAACTGCCTTTCCCAACGGCCAAACCGGTGTATATATTGACCAGAGATGATTCTTACCGAAAAAAAGAAATACCCGGCATATGTAAACCTTTTATAGGTTTTATGGCAGGAAATAAATATCCGGCGGTACTGAGTGCCTTGTACCGGGTTCCTTCCGTATATAATCAAAAAATGGAAATGCTGTTGCGTTTGGAAGAAAAAGGGGAAATATTTATTATACGACCCCAAGGGCCGGTTTCCGTGAAAAGGGCAGAAACCGATTCTGATAAACTTCTGCAGCTTCATAATGAGGGATACCGTATAGGAATGGAACGTTTTGATGAATTGATGGGGTGGCTGTATGAATGAAGTGGTAATAAAAACCTTTTCAGAGCAGGAAACAGTGGCATTTGGCGAATGGTTGGGGCAACGTGCGGTGAATCACTTATTTATTGCGCTTTCCGGAGATTTGGGGGCAGGTAAAACTCATTTTGTCCAGGGACTCGCCAAAGGAATGGGCATTGATGAAATTGTCACAAGCCCTACGTTTACGATTTTGAACTGTTATGACGGACCATTACCGCTTAAGCATTTTGATTTCTACCGGCTGGACAGAGAAGATGATTTGTATAATATAGGCTGGGAAGAATATAGTGTAGGCGGCGTAACGGTAGCCGAATGGGCAGATTTGTTTCCACGGATGATTCCGGAGGAAAGTATTTTTATAGCAATAAAATATATTAATGAAACAGAAAGGGAATTTCATATTTCCTGGGGAGAAAAAGCGCCCCTTTCTGTGGCAAAGGAGATTTTAAAATATGCTTCTGGCAATTGATACATCTTCGTTTGTCTTAAGCTGTGCTCTTGCAGAGGAAGATAAACTCGTATCAGAATGGACTGTGCAGAGAAAACTTACACATTCTGAGCAATTGGTGCCGCACATGGATGCCATGTTAAAAGAGGCAGGCGTTGAGAAAAAAGATATTACCGCTATTGCCGTGGCAAAAGGACCGGGGTCTTTTACAGGTCTCCGTATCGGTCTGGCGACTGCCAAAACGGCCTCTTATTTATGGAAAGTACCATTAATCGGTGTGAATACATTGGAAGCTCTTGCTTATAATATGGCAGGTGCACAGGCATTTATTTTACCTTTAGAAGATGCGCAGCGGGGGAATGTGTATGCTGCTCTTTACGGTGCATTTGATGAAATATGGGAAGAAGCACCGGCAGAGGCGGCTCCTTTGGAAGAGGTACTTGAAGCTGCTGTACGTCATGGGGGACCTGTTATAGCGGTCGGAGAAAGTGCAGATACCTATAAAAAAGAGATCTTTTCCGCAGGTATCCAGATAGCACCGCCACAAAACAGATGCTGTCGTGCATCATCAGTTGCTATGGCAGGCTGGTATCATATGAAAAAAGGGGAAACCGATGATCCTTTGACGTTGCTTCCCAACTATATCCGCAGAAGTGAGGCAGAGGTCTTATGGGAGAAAAAACACGGTATCATATTGTAATAGAGGAAGCAACACCGGAAGACTCAAGAAGTATTTATGAAATAGGATGCCAATGTTTCCCGGATGCATGGCGGGAAGAAACAATAAAGAATGATTTAGCCGGTGCACACAGTCAATATTTAGTTGCGAAAATAAATGGGAAAATAGTGGGCTACGGGTGCTTCTGGTTTGTGGCTGATGAAGCGCAATTGGTAAATATCGGAGTTTATCCCTCGTTTCGTAGAATAGGTATAGCCGAGGAAATTATAAAAAGAGGGATTTTGGAAGCGGTAAGCCGTCACATGCAGACGATGTTTTTGGAGGTTCGTGTCAGTAATTTGGCAGCACAAAAACTGTATTGGAAATATAATTTTAAAGTAGTCAGTGTAAGAAAAGATGTATATGAATTACCTAAGGAAAACGGATATATCATGTCCCGACCGTTATAAGGAGTCAGAATGAAAATTTTAGCATTTGAAACAAGCTGTGATGAAACATCCTGTGCTGTTGTAGAAAATGGCAGGCAAGTGCTTTCAAATATTATTTCCACCCAGGTTCCCATCCATAAAAAATTTGGAGGAGTAGTGCCTGAAATTGCATCCCGGCATCATATAGAAGATGTATTACCTGTTGCCATAGAAGCATTGGAACAAGCTCAATGTACATGGGAAGATTTAGATGCTATTGCCGTTACGCAGGGACCGGGACTTGTCGGGGCCTTACTGGTAGGAGTAGCAGCAGCTAAAACGGCAGCGTGGGCATTGGATAAACCGCTGATAGCCGTAAATCATATGGAAGGACATATTTTTGCAAATCTTCTTCAATATCCTGATTTAGAGCCTCCGTTTTTATCTCTTGTAGTTTCAGGCGGCCATACGATGCTTGTAGTTGTGAAGGATTATAATACTTTTGAACTTTTGGGGCAGACAAGAGATGATGCGGCAGGGGAGGCTTTTGATAAAATAGCAAGGATTATGGGATATCCTTATCCGGGCGGACCGCATATTGACAGGCTTGCCCAATCGGGGAACCCTGAGGCGATGCATTTTCCGCTTGCTCTCAGGAAGGAACACAGCTTTGATTTTTCCTTTAGCGGATTGAAGTCTTCTGTAATTAATTATCTACACACGAAAGAAATGAAAAAAGAGGAAGTTTCTTTTGAGGATGTGGCGGCATCTTTTCAAAAAGCGGTTGTCGATGTTCTTGTTTCAAAAACAATGGCAGCTGTTGAAAAAACAGGATTATCGACCGTTGCTCTTGCAGGAGGAGTGGCAGCCAATAGCGGACTCCGTGGGGCATTAGAAAAAGAATGTAACCTTAGAAATATCCGTATGTGTCGTCCGGATTTGGTTTTATGCACTGATAATGCCGCCATGATCGGATGCCGTGCTTATTATATGGCACAAGCGGGTGACTATGCAGAAATGACTTTGAATGCAAATCCGAGGCTTCCCTTTTTAGGGAATTAAAAAGATGATTGACAGAGGAAATTATGAGTCAGCTTTATTCTTTGGCCCGGGAAATGACGGGTTTAACGGATGTACAAATAAAAATTCTGGATCATATCGGAAAAGCATTGCCTTTTGCTGCAGATATCGCAAAAAGCCAGATTTATATTTGTGCCAAGGGAAATAATAAAAGGGTATCTGTCGTTTTATTGGCGGAAAAGCCTTCTTATACGATGGGAAATACCTATTTTCGTCCGGGGGATGCTTATTTTGACGAAGAATTTGCTCTTGTGGAGAATGTATTTGCCACAGGTCACAAGGTTGTAGGACGCAAAGAATTGGATTTCGGGCGCATGGTAGCATTGACAGCTTATCCGGTTGTCGACAATGCGGGAATTCCATTTGCGGTAGTTGCTTTTATGTCAAATTCTCAAAAACAACAGCAGGTATTAACGGATACGGCGTATATGCTGTTGCAGGTCCCCTTGGAAAATGGAGAATACCAAAATCTCCGGCCTCAGGACGGAATGATGATTCTTGATTCGGTAGGGCGAATTATTTATGCCAATGATATGGCAGAAGATTTATATTTCGTCTTGGATAAAGAAACTGCAGATAAAAAAGAAATATCAGGTCATACAGTGGTTCATTTTCCTCTGATAGATACCATTATGGAAACGAAAAAGCCGGCTTATGGTGAAAAAATATCCGGAGAAATGACACTTTCAGCATGGGGAATGCCGATTCTTTCCGGAGGGAGAGTTTCCCGCACTGTTTTGCTTATCAGTGACGTGACAGCTGTGCGGGAAAAAGAGAAACAAATTCTGGTCAAGGATTCTGTTATACGGGAAATTCACCATCGTGTTAAAAACTCGTTAAATACGATTGCAGGAATGCTCCGTCTCCAAGCCCGCCGTTCCGATAATGAAGAAACAAAAACCGCTTTGAAAATAGCGGTAAATCGTATAATGGGAATAGCCCAGATTCACGATATTCTTGCTGTTCAAAGCGGAGACCGGATTGACTGGAATATACTTTTGGATAAGATGTGTAAGCTTTCTTTGGACAGTCTGGCAACTTGCCGGGTTGAGCTCATAAGAGAAAGGACAGAAAAGCCATGTATTGTTTTGTCGGAAAAAGCATTACCCTTGGCAATTGCAAGTAATGAATTAATCCATAATGCTATAGACCACGGATTTAACGGACTCGAAAAAGGGCAATTGGCGGTAGGGACAAAAATAGAAAATAATGAAATTCATGTGTATATAAAAAATGATGGAATTCCTTTACCCCCGTCTTTCAATCAAAAGACATTCGATTTGGGACTGCAAATTGTTCGTACACTGGTAGAAATTGAGCTGAATGGAACTTTTGAATTGAAAAATGAAAATGGGCGGGTAGCTGCTCATATACGGTGCCCTGTATCTATGCTGGAGGGATCTGATGGGTGAACAATACAGAATCGTTATAGCCGATGATGAAGCGATCTTGTGTATGGATCTGAAAGAGATATTGGAAGAAGCGGGTCATCAGGTGGTGGGCATTGCCGGTGACGGACTTCTTGCATTGGAGCTTGTTAAGCAAAAAAAACCGGATTTAGCTATTTTGGATGTCAAAATGCCGAAGCTTGACGGTTTGCAAGCTGCTAAAATGATTGCCCACGAAAATATGGCACCGGTTGTATTACTGACTGCATTTGGTGATGCGGAGATTATTGAAAAAGCGAAAAAATCCAATGTTTTCGGATATGTTATAAAGCCGGTGGAAGAAAAAACTCTTTTTCCGGCCATCCAGATAGCAGTCAGCCAGTTCAGGAATAAAATGGAAATAGCCGGTCGCATAAAAAATATGGAACGGGAATTGGCATCCCGTAAAATTATAGACAGAGCTAAAAGTTTACTGATGGAACATTATGAGATGACGGAAAAAGAGGCGCACCATAAGATGCAGGAAGTAAGTATGAAACGGGGACTGGCACTTTCCGAAGTGGCGCAACGCATGATAAAGGAGATTATGAAGAAACAAAACCGATAATGTGTTATTTGAAAGGAGAGCAAAAATGAAATTTACATTTTATGGACATGCATGTTTCCTGTTGGATACGGAAAAAGAAAAACTGCTTTTCGATCCGTTTTTATCGGGGAATGATTTGGCAGCAATAAAAGCAAATCAAGTAGAAAGTGATTATATTCTGTTGTCCCATGCTCATGCGGACCACTTGGGGGATGCTCCGCAAATTGCAGAACGAACGGGTGCAAAGGTTATTGCCATTCCTGAAATTATTGGCCAGTTCCCCGAAACCGTTACCAATTTCCAACCGATGAATCTGGGCGGTATTTATAAAGCACCCTTCGGTTCTTTAAAAATGGTAACCGCAATGCATAGTTCCGGCGTTCCGGGCGGTATTGCGGCAGGATTCATTATCAAATTCAATGAAGGTATTACCGTATATTATTCAGGAGATACCGCATTATTTGGCGATATGAAATTATTTGGTGAGCTTTTTGACATTGATTATGCCGTATTGCCCATCGGTGATAATTACACTATGGGACCGGAAGATGCAGTAAAAGCTGCCCGGTTCTTAAAAGCAAAAACAATAATTCCTGTACATTACAATACCTGGCCCGTTATTTCACAGAATCCGGACGGCTTAAAAAAATTGGCTGCCGAGTACAATGTTTCAGTAAAAGTTGTGAATCCCGGAGAATCTGTTGATTTATAAAACAAAAAGCTGTCTGACGATAAAAAATGTAGTCAGGCAGCTTTTTTAGTGCCTGTAACCTGATGAAGACAATGATAAATAATTCCATGATTTTCCAAAAAAATGCTGCATAATAGCGACGTGTTTGTGTTAAAAGTATTGACATTCTTGGATACACGGCATATACTAATAATGTAGTTTAGCACTCATTCTTAGTGAGTGCTAATAAAAGGTGACTAAAATGGAAAAACGAAGAATGGATGATGCTCTAAATGGGATGAATGAATTAAATGAGAGAAAAAGAAAGGTATTGTGGGCGATAGTCCAGGATTATTCATCGACGGCAGAACCGGTAGGTTCAAGAACGATAGAAAAAAAATATAATCTGGGTGTAAGCAGTGCGACCATAAGAAATGAAATGCAGGACCTGGAGGATGAGGGATATTTGGAACAGCCGCATGCATCGGCAGGTAGAGTCCCGTCTATAAAAGGATACCGGTACTACGTAGATTGGTTAATGCAGCCGTCTACTGTGACAACGGAAGAGGAATTGGCACTTGAGCAAATGTTGACAAAGCATGCCACAAAGGTGGATGAAATATTTAGAAACATGGCCAAGGTGGTAGCCATGCTCACACATTCCCTTTCGGTTTCCGCATCTTCAGGAGAATCAAGCATCTTTAATTATGTAAGATTTCTTCCTCTGGACAATAAACGGGCGATTCTTCTTGTAGTAACTGATGATGGCACTGTATCTGATGCCATTGTGAATATTCCGGAAAATTCATCATTTGATGAAATGCAGCTGATAGCAGATAAGCTCAACCGTTTTCTTCATGGTAAGAATATTGACGGAGTGAATGAGTCATTGATTATGTCTTTCCAAAAAGCTGTAGAAAAGGATTTATCATCTTATATCCCCATTTTCAATGCCATGAATGAAGCATTGGCGCCAAAAAATAAAGTGTATTCCGGTGGGGCCTCCCAGTTGATTGAACAGCCGGAATTTCAAAATGTGGAAAGGGTACAGGATATCTTAAATCTTTTGGAAGAAAGAGATATTTTGGAAAGTATGCTTTTGTCTTCAATGGATAAACCGATTGCTGTTCATATCGGATCTGAAAATTTATTTAAATCCTTTTCAGATTTGTCGGTTGTCAGAGCACAGTTTACTTCCCAGGGACGGGTAATAGGATCTGTAGCAGTTTTAGGACCCACACGAATGCAGTACAGCAAGATTATCGGGATGATGTATTTTATGCAACAAAGATTGAATACGCTTTTGAAGGAAGAGGAATAATAACAGATTATTATCCGACAAAAATAATAATTAAATTTAGGAGGTTCCGCTGATGACGGAAAATAAAGAAAAAAATGAAATTCATGTGAGTGAAAGTCCCGGAGAAGAAAATATACAGACCTCGGAATCAAAGCACTCCGAAGGATTGGAGAAAGAAGCGGTCTCTTTAAAAGAAGAGGTTGAAAAGGCCGAGAAAGCCATGAGAGAACTGAGGGATAAGAAAGAAGAAGCAGAATCAAAACTGGCAACTTCACTTTCCCAGTATATAAGGCTTCAGGCAGACTTTGATAATTTTCGCCGACGTACCCGGGAAAATGAGAGCAAGATGACAGATATTGTACGGGCAGATACATTAAAAGCCTTTTTGCCTGTAATTGATAACTTTGAAATGGCTTTGGTGCAAATAAAGAAGAGTGATCCCGGAGATGTTTTTATCCAAGGGGTTGAAATGTTGGTGAAACAATTCGTAAAAACATTAAATGACTTTGGTGTAACAGAAATAGAGGCCCAAGGAAAGCCGTTTGATCCATATTTCCATGAGGCGGTTATGCAAATTGCATCTGAGGATTTGGAAGATGATACAGTAGCTGTGGTATTAAAGAAGGGCTATATGTATAAAGATACGGTTCTGCGGCCTGCATCTGTACAGGTGTCTCATAAGCCATAAAATAATAAAGTTAAAACTTGATTGATATAGATAAAAAAGAAAGGGGACATTTTAAATGTCAAAAGTAATTGGTATTGATTTAGGAACAACTAACTCTGTTGTAGCAGTTATGGAAGGGGGAGAACCTGTTGTCATTCCTAATGCGGAAGGTTCTCGTCTGACTCCTTCGGTAGTGGGATTTTCTAAAACAGGGGAGCGTCTTGTAGGACAGCTTGCTAAAAACCAGGCGGTTTCAAACCCGGATAGAACTATTGTATCTATCAAACGTCACATGGGTGAATCTGATTATAAAGTGAAAATAGGAGATAAATCTTATACACCGCAGGAAGTATCTGCGATGATTCTTCAGAAGCTGAAAGCCGATGCAGAGGCCTATTTGGGAGAAAGCGTAACGGATGCCGTTATTACTTGCCCCGCCTATTTTACTGACAGTCAGAGACAGGCAACCAAAGATGCAGGTGCTATAGCAGGATTGAATGTACTTCGTATCATTAACGAACCGACTGCATCTTCCTTAGCATACGGTCTTGATAAAGTCAGCGATGGGAAAGAACACAGATTCCTTGTTTACGATTTAGGGGGCGGTACATTTGATGTATCTATCTTAAATCTGGCAGATGGTGTATTTGAAGTAGAAGCATCCCACGGGAACGGACATCTCGGCGGCGATGATTTTGATGCCCGCATCATGGATTGGATTGCCACCACATTTAAGGCACAGAACGGATTCGAACTCCGTCGTGATCCGATGACAAACAAGAGATTAAAAGAAGCAGCAGAAAAAGCAAAAATTGAGCTTTCCAATGTGATGACTACAGATGTAAATCTGCCATTCCTTACTATGGATATGAACGGACAGCCCGTGCATTTTGATGCGTCTTTAACCCGTGCAATGTTTGAAAAGATTACCGAAGATCTGGTTCAGGATACGGTGGAACCGATTGATATTGCGCTTAAGGATGCGGGTCTGACGGTAAATGATATTGATAAAGTACTCCTCGTAGGCGGATCTTCCCGCATTCCGGCGGTACAGGCATTAATCAAGAATAAATTTGGAAAAGAACCGAGCAAGAGCGTAAACCCTGACGAATCTGTTGCAGTTGGTGCAGCGATTCAGGCCGGTGTATTGAAGGGTGAAGTAAAAGATGTACTTCTTTTGGATGTGACACCATTGTCTTTGGGCATTGAAACCTTAGGTGGCGTATTTACCACTATGATTAAAAGAAATACAACAATCCCGACATCTAAGAGCCAAGTGTTTTCGACGGCCAGTGATAACCAGCCTTCTGTTGATATACATGTATTGCAGGGGGAACGTCCGATGGCAGCCAACAATAAAACGTTAGGCCGCTTTGAATTGGCCGATATTCCTCCGGCTCCGAGAGGTGTTCCTCAGATTCAGGTAACTTTTGATATTGATGCCAATGGTATTGTCCATGTATCTGCAAAAGACTTGGGAACAGGTAAGGAACAGAAGATAGATATCAAATCTTCTTCCGGTCTCTCTGATGAAGAAATTGAAAAAATGCAACAAGATGCTAAAGCGCATGAAGAAGAAGATAAAAAGCGTAAAGAAATAATTGAGCAGAGGAATCAGGGCGAGTCCTTAATTTACCAGGCAGAAAAAACAATTAAGGATTTGGGTGATAAAGCAGATTCCGGTAAGGTTAAAGAAATTAATGAAGCTATAGCTAAGCTTCGTGAATCATTGCAAGGGGAAGATGTGGAAAAAATGAAGGCTGATGCAGAAGCTTTGACAAAACCCCTTTATGAAATGACAAGTCAGATGTACCAGCAAGCACAGCAGGCTCAGCAGGCTGCAGGTGGAGATCAGACCGGAGCAGCCGGACAAGGGAACCCGCAGCAGGACCAGAAACCAGATGATAATGTAGTCGATGCAGATTACAAAGTGGTTGATGATGATAAAAAATAAGTGCATGATGGATATTAATGAATTGTAGTTAAATAATCAGCAGCGGGCTGTGTCTTTTTCCAAAAATTCTCCGATAAGTAGGGGATGGAGCTGAAGAGCACAGCTCAAAGCTATTTATTACTAATAAAAGGATTGTGTTTCCCTAATGGCGAATCGGGATTATTATGAAGTGCTCGGTGTTGAAAAGAATGCCACCGATGCAGATATCAAAAGAGCATATAGAAAACTGGCACGGAAATATCATCCGGACTTAAATAAAGATAATCTGAAAGAGGCAGAAAATAAATTTAAAGAAGTCAATGAAGCATACCATGTCCTTTCTGATGCCGATAAACGGGCACAGTATGACCAATTAGGTCATGACGCGTTCAGGCAGGCATCACAGGGAGGCGGTCCCGGTCCGGGAGGTTTCGGTGGCGGATTTGGCGGATTTGATTTCAACAACTTCGGCGGTCAGGGCGGCTTTGATATGGGTGACATATTTGATATGTTTACCGGAGGTCGTCGTAGGAACAGCAATGGCCCTGAGCAAGGAGCTGATTTGCGGTATGACATGGAAATAACTTTACGGGAAGCGGCCAAAGGTGTTCGTAAAAAGTTTTCTGTTGTAAAAAATGAAACTTGCAGTCATTGTCATGGTAATGGAGCAGAGCCCGGATCATCTGTCGAAACCTGCCAAACTTGTCATGGTACGGGGCAACAGCGTGTAGTCAGAAACAGTCCGTTTGGACAAATGATTAATGTAGTAACTTGTCCGGATTGCGACGGCACGGGGAAAATTATTAAAAATAAATGTCATAATTGCCACGGGGCAGGAACAGAACGGAAGCAAAAGACAATAGAGGTCAATATTCCTGCCGGTGCTGATTCCGGCGTAAGAATGCGTGTATCAGGAGAAGGCGAACCCGGGAAAAGGGGCGGCCCTAAGGGTGATTTGTACGTTTATATTTATGTCAAAGAAGATCCTGACTTTGAGCGTGCAGGTGATGATTTGTATTGCAGGAAAAGCATTTCTTTCCCCACGGCTGCTTTGGGGAGTGTTATCCATGTAAAAACCTTAGAAAAAGAAGTGGAATTAAAAATTCCTGCAGGCACACAAAGCGGAACCCGCTTCCGTATTGCCGGTGAAGGGATGCCGCATTTGCAAGGAAACCGTAAAGGAAATCTTTATGTAGAAATCAATGTGGCAGTACCAAAGAAGCTGAAAGAAGACCAAAAAGAGGCGTTACTTAATTATGCAAATTTATCCGGGGAAGACTTAACCCGGTATAAAGGGAAAGGCTCTTGGTTGGATAAAATCATTGATAAAATAAAGAAATGTTGATCATTTCAGACATGAAAAAAGAGGTTCAATGTCTTTGGAGATTGAACCTCTTTTTTAGCGAAAAAATTTGTTTCTTAGAAAAATAAACGCAATAAAGCGATGAAAATAGTACCGGGAACACCAAAGATGGCGATGACGATTGCATCGAATATGCTCCAGTGCATTTGGATAATGCTGAAAGCATCCAAAATGTAATATAAAATGCCGCCGGCAATGATATTTCCGATAAGCGGGAATACGGCAAGACTTAAAAACTTACTGAAAATAAATACACAAATTACGGCGGTAATGATACCGACAATGCCTGTACTCATAATTTCCATGATAAACCTCCTGAACAATTTATTTGAATTAAGACTTTTAAAAGCTGAAAGTCCTTGCTTTCTCATTATAACACAATCTGCGGGGAATCACATTGTATATATCAAATCTGCTATTTTGGTATGGATAGGAAAGTACTTAGGCAAATCAAAAGGGGTGAATATATTTACAGCTCTTTCCGATTTTCTACGGCGCCGGCCAATGTCATGCTGTCAGCATATCCGATATCTCCACCGGCAGGTAAGCCTCTTGCGATTCGTGTCACCTTAATGCCAAGCGGCTTAATCAGGCGTGCAATATAATAAGCCGTAGCTTCTCCTTCCGTATCCGGATCGGTAGCTAAAATGATTTCTTGCACCTGATGATTGGAAATACGGTTTAGAAGCTCTTTGATTTTTAACTGGTCAGGTCCGATGCCGTCAAGAGGCGATAAAGCACCATGAAGTACATGATATAGACCATGATATTCATGACTTTGTTCCAAGGCCTGTACATCTTGCGGTTGTTCCACTACGCAGATAAGAGAATGATCCCTGCGATCATCATTGCAAATTTCACAAGGATCCGAGGTGGAAAGGTTATAGCAAGCGGAACAGTAACAAACCTTGCTTCTTGCGTCCCGGATTGTTTGAATGAATGCATCTACATCCGATTGCGGTCTTTCCAGCATAAAATAAGCAAGTCTTCTTGCTGTTTTTACACCGATTCCGGGAAGTTTACGAAATTGTTCTGCTACCAGTTCTAAATCATTATTCATTAAAACATGCCGCCGGGAAGTCCGAGGCCTCCTGTAACCTTGCTCATACCTTTTTGAACCATATCGTCAGCTTTTTTGCCGGCTTCATTTACGGCGGTGGTAATGAGATCTTCCAACATCTCCGGGTCTTCGGGATCAATAGCATCTTTATTGATTTTTAAAGAAACAATTTGTTTTTCTCCATTCATTACGATAGCTACCGCACCACCGCCGACAGAAACATCAACGGTCTGCTGTTTTAATTCCTCCTGCATTTTTTGCATATCTTCCTGCATTTTACGAGCTTTTTTAAGCATATTTTGCATTTGTGCCTTATTACCAAACATTTTTCTTCCTCCTTAAGGGTTATTCTTTAAATTATTATATAGTATTTTTCTCGTTGTGATAAGGGTATTTAATAAAATGTAAGTTACTCACCTTTTTTATAAATATCGCAATGGGGAATAATTTTGAGGGCCTCTGATAAAACAGGCTCTTTTTCTTTATTTTGATCAAGTTCTTCCGGAGAGAGCAATTGATAGTCATCGGTATGTTCATCAGGAGAACCGTTATCCGCAAGGTTTGCGGTTTTATTTATGGGAGAGTAATTCTTAGCTTCTTCCAATGCAGAACTTTCTTCTATAGAACCTTTCAGCACGGCATGGAATTCCAGGCTTTGTCCCGTAATATGGGCAAAGGCATCAGAAATGACAGATTGATACCCCGGATTATTAGCACCTAAAACCAAAAATTGCTGAGGGAGAGAAGCAATTACTCTGTGATTATTAATAAGAATCAAGGTTCCTTTTTGTACACAACTCCAAATATCAATACGATGAATTTGTTGTAAGTAAGACGTAAACTGATTCCATAAAGACGGATAGCCGACAGGATCAATAAATTGTGATTTTGGAACTTGCGGTTCCGGATTTTTACTTTTTTCCGGCTCAGGATTTGAAATTCCGTCAGAGGGGGTAACCTTGTCAGATTTTTCGCCGGAAGGAGCCTTGTCGGTGTTATCGGGTTTTGAAACTACAGGAGAAGGGGATTTTTTTGGCTTAGGTAATGGTGATACAAAAGATAGAGAATTGTTCTCCAAGGGGCTGAAAACTTTATTTTCCAGGTTCTCTACCCGTTCAGCCAGGCTGTCCAGTTCTGCAGAGCCTTTTATGCGGCATAAGCGGAGCAATCCCATTTCTGCATTCATGCGCGGGGAAGAGCTTCTTTTTACGTCAGCCATCGTTTTATGAAGTGAGGCAAATAAGGCATCCAGATAAGGCTCGCTCAATTTTTGGGAGTCAGATTTCAAGATATCCAGTGCGCTTCCGTAAGATATGAGTTCAGGAGCGTTAGTATCTATCTTGCAAATCATGATATTTCTGAAATGTTCCAGTAAATCACGGAGAATGGCTCCCGGCTCTTTGCCGTTTTGTAAAATTTCATAAAAAAGCTGAAGGGCCTTACCGCTTTCAGAAGAAAAAATATGGTGGGATAAATTTATAATGGTATCTTTTTCTGTCAGCCCCAAAAGATTATAAACAATTTCAGCAGAAAGCTCTTTGTTATCCGATACGTTGGAGCATTGGTCAAGCAAGGAAAGAGCATCACGCAGACCGCCTTCTGATCGGACCGCAATCAAATCGGCAGCCTCCGGGCTGAGATGGATAGAAGCTTGCTCGGAAACATATAATAAATGTTCTTTTATATCCCTTACGGAAATCCGGTGAAATTCATACCGCTGGCAGCGGGATAAAATAGTGAGGGGGATTTTTTCCGGTTCGGTTGTTGCAAGAATAAAAAGTACATGTTCGGGAGGCTCTTCCAGTGTTTTCAAAAGAGCATTAAATGCTTCTCTCGTCAGCATGTGGACTTCATCGATGATATAGACTTTTTTATTTCCTGATACCGGGAGTGTGGGAATAGACTTGCGAATTTTAATAATTTCATCTACTCCGCGTGCAGAAGCTCCGTCTATCTCGTAGACATCCATGCTGGATCCGTTATTAATTTCTGTACAGCTTGGGCAAGTATTACAGGGATTTCCCTGCATGGGATTTGAACAATTTACAGCTTTTGCAAGAATTCTGGCCATGCTTGTTTTCCCTGTGCCCCGCGGACCTGAAAACAGATAAGCGTGGGCCAGGCGTCCTTGCTCCAATGCTCTCAGGATAGGAATAGAAATATGCTTTTGCCCGACAACCTCGTCAAACGTACGGGGCCGCCACTTACGATATAGTGCCAGATATGCCATTAGGACCTCCATACAGCAACTTTTTTTATCTGATATGTTTATTATACTAAAAAAGACCTTGCAATTCTCATTTATGACAGCCTTCAGGATACACCGTGGCACATGGAAAGGACCACTTACTGCTGCTTCCTCTCGGACCTGACAGGATTCATGGGATTCCATTGCACGGGACCCGAAGACTGTCACAAATCAAAATTACAAAGCCATGTGGTAATTATTATACTATATGAATAGGAATTTGCAAAACTCATGACTTAAAAACAAAGAGATAAATTTTACATTATAATTAAAAATTTGATTCTCTAAACTTAATAGGAGAAGTTTTTTTAGTGAAATGGTAAAATAAAAATAAAGCTTTTTTTATTTGTGTAATTAAGATGCAAGGAGGCACGAGAAGTATGGAATATCGCATTGAGCATGACACGTTAGGTGAAGTTAAGGTGCCGGCAAATCACATGTGGGGAGCACAGACACAAAGGTCATTCGAAAATTTTAAAATCGGGATTAACCGTATGCCTGTCCAGATTATACGTGCATTTGCCATTTTAAAAAAGTGTGCGGCTGCTGTTAATTTAGAGGCGGGATCCTTATCGGCGGAAAAAGAAAAAGTAATATCCGAGGCCTGTGACGAAATTATAAAAGGGCAGTGGGAATCGGAATTTCCATTGGCTATTTATCAGACCGGTTCGGGGACGCAGAGTAATATGAACATGAATGAAGTTATTGCTCATATTGCAAATAAGAAATTGGAAGAAGCCAAAAGTGAAACGAGAGTACATCCCAATGATGATGTAAATATGTCCCAGTCTTCAAATGATACATTCCCGACAGCCATGCATGTAGCTGCCGTAGAAACATTGCATAAAAGATTATATGGTCCTCTTGATGATTTAATTAAAACATTTGCACAGAAAAGTGAGGAGTACATGCATCTTGTAAAAATTGGAAGAACCCATTTGCAGGATGCAGTTCCGCTTACCTTTGGGCAGGAAATTTCAGGATGGCTCGTCATGCTTCAAAAAAGCAGAGATATGATTAAAGACAGTGAAAAGTATTTATTGGGACTTGCTATCGGCGGTACAGCCGTCGGGACGGGGCTGAACAGTCCGAAAGGTTTCGGTGAAAAAGTGGCAGCAGCAATTGCAAAAGAAACAGGACTGCCTTTTGTGTCGGAACCGAATAAGTTTTATGCATTGACAGGGCGTGATGATTTTGTATTTTCTCACGGAGCTCTGGAGGCTTTGGCTATGGATTGCATGAAAATAGTTGATGATATACGATTTTTAGCATGCGGTCCGCGTGCGGGGTTAGGGGAGATTACCATTCCCGCCAATGAACCGGGCTCATCTATTATGCCGGGCAAGGTAAATCCTACCCAGTGTGAAGCTCTGACGATGGTGGCATGCAGTGTTCACGGACATCAGGCAGCGATATCTTTGGCCGCTTCTCAGGGGCATTTTGAATTAAATGTGTTTGCCCCTGTCATGGCACAGGACTATTTGGAGTCTGTTATTCTCTTGGGAGACTCTATCCATTCTTTTAATATTCATTGTGCACAGGGGATGGTTGCCAATGAAGATAAAATGGGAGAATTGGTAGAAAAATCGCTGATGCTTGTTACCGCTTTATCGCCCCATATAGGTTATGAAAAATCTGCAGAAATTGCAAAAAAAGCGTTTGCTGACAACAGCTCTCTGAAAGAAGCGGCAATGGCACTCGGATATGTGACGGAAAAAGAATATGATCAATTTGTTGTAGCCAAAGATATGACAAATGTAGACAGATAAGATAAACTGGAAAAATGCTTGTATCTCTACGGATACAGGCATTTTTTCAGTTTGCACAGGTATAGATTGAGAAAAGAGCGATGAATTGACGATTGTATAGTTCATCCCTATAATAAGAAGAATAAGTTTGCATGTTTATGAAGGAAATATATATGACTGACTATGTAAAAATTTTTTCTTCTTTTTTAAAAGAAAATCAAATAAAAATCAATGAACCGATGAAGCGACATACAACTTTCGGTATCGGGGGACCGGCCGACTGTTTTCTTATACCTGAAACTACGGAAGAAATGCAGAGAATTATTAAGGAGGCTTCTAAAGAGGAGATACCTTTGTTTATTCTTGGCGGCGGAGCAAATCTCTTGGTTCGGGATAAGGGAATACGGGGACTCGTCGTTTACACGGGGCGGTTACAGAAAATAGAAAAAGAGGGGAATTTACTCCATGTCACTGCAGGAGTACCGACAATTCGGGTTGCAGAAGCAGCTGCTCAATACGGACTCTCCGGATTGGAGTTTGCCGGAGGAATTCCGGGAAGTATAGGCGGTGCGGTATATATGAATGCCGGAGCGTATATAGGAGAGATGTCGCAAGTCGTTACATCCGTCATTTCTTATGACGGAAAAGGCGATATGGCGGTTCGCGGCAAAGACGAAATCGGGTATAGTTATCGGAACAGTTTGTTTATGCGGAACAAAGAGATTATAAGTGAAATTACCTTAGAACTCGTCCCCGGAGACAGACTTGCCATTCAAAATCTCATGAATGATTTTAATGCACGTCGCAGGGAAAAACAGCCTTTAGATAAAAAAAGTGCAGGAAGTACATTTAAAAGACCGGAAGGGCATTTTGTGGGTCAAATGATTGAAGAACTTCAAATGAAAGGCTTTTCTGTAGGAGATGCACAGGTAAGCACTAAGCATGCGGGGTTTTTAATTAACAACGGGAATGCTTCTTTTAATGATATGATTACATTGATTCGGGAAGTGCAAAACCGCGTAAAAGCAGCCTATGGAGTTGAATTAAAAACAGAAGTACAAATGATAGGCGAAGAATAAATAAGGAGTAATTATGGAAACCATTGCATTTACAGGCCCGCCGGGCTCCGGGAAAAGTGACAGGGCACTGGTTATTGCATATGAAAATGGGGCGTCCTGCATTATTGATGACGGAATATTGATTTACCATAACAGGATAGCTGCGGGAGTATCAGCAAAAAAAGAACCCAGCTATTTAGGGGCAGTTCGTAGAGCCTTGTTTTGGGATGATACTCATGCTGAAGATGTGCGGAGAAAAATTATAAAAATAAATCCCGCAAAAATTTTGATTCTCGGGACATCTGATAAAATGGCACAGCGCATTGCCGACAGGTTGAAACTGCCGGAACCGTCCAGATTTATCCACATAGAAGATGTAGCGAAACCGGAAGAAATAAAACAGGCAAGAGAAGCACGGCATAAAGAGGGAAAGCATGTAATTCCGGTCCCGACAATGGAACTCCGGCCCTATTTCAAAGGATATTTGGTAGATTCACTCCGCTTTTTCAGAAATAAAAAAAGGGATACGATAAAGCAAAAAGGTAGTGAAGAACGTTCTGTTGTTCGCCCTGTGTTCAGCTACTATGGAAAATTGACATTTTCTAACCGTGTTATAGAAACCCTTGTCCGCTATGCAGTAAAAGATATGAAAAAAATCAAGATTTATGATATATCCAGCGAAAGAAGCAGAAGTCAGACAAATGGTATCATATTATATATAGATTTGAAGATAAGGCAAGGGACACCTCAGGAAATAAAAAGACTCATTCATATGATGCGGGATAAAATACAGAAAGAAATTGAATACACAACAGGAATGTCGTTAGAAACAATAAAATTGAATGTTACAACTGTTGTAGCCAAATAAAAGTCTCTCAAATGAGAGATTTTTATTTTATAAAAAGTAAGAAGGCAAAAAATTAAAAAGAGAGATTTATTTCAGAAATAAACCATGGGTAATGTTCCGTATTTTCGAGGTTGTGAAGAAATTGATTTTTGAAAACGGGTCATGTATAATAATCTCACATATGGGGCTATAGCTCAGTTGGTTAGAGTGCTTCGTTGACATCGAAGAGGTCAATGGTTCGAATCCGTTTAGCCCCACCAGTGGTGTAATACCACCGTTATTACTATTAGCTATGTTATAGCTGTGAAATGGTCGCTCTTGTAGGGGGAGCGACTTTTTCATTTACATTTAGCCTGCTACTTTTTTAGCCACAAGGTTCTGAATATCTTTTAAACCCTGTGTCTTTGCTAATAATTCTTTGTCTGCATAGACTTTAGTATACATGCGAGGGTCGCTGTGTCCTAACAAAATCATAGCAGTATTAGTCCCTGTCTCCAGTTCAGCTAATGTAGTAGCGTATAAATGCCTAAAAGAGTGACACGATACATCAGGTTTTATCCCTGCCCGTTCTCTCCAATCCCTAAAAGTACGGCTAAAGTTATTTGTATTCATCGGTTTATCATTTCTTAGCTGTCTAATAATCCAATGACTACCCTTTATCTGTAGTGTGTCACGGTGTAATTTTAAGGCATCATATAAGGGGTCAGATATTGTGAGTTGTCGTTTCCCGCTCTCTGTCTTTGTCCGTTCTTCAATAGATATTCTCTTTGCACTTGACGTAGTATTAGTCTTATGGATATAGAGAACCTTTTTATCCATGTCTATATCGTCCCATGTCAAGGCTAATAATTCCTCTTTTCTCATACCTGTATAAGTGAGTAGGGGAATAGCTATCCATTGATACGGTGTCATTTCTTTAGCTACAGGGCTTAATTTCTCTATCTCCTCAAACGTGATAGCCCTTTTGTCTGCTTTCTTCAAGTTCCGTAGCTTTATACCGCTTGCCACATTACGGGGAATAAGTTGCTGTGAGTACATCTCATTTAGAAACGGTTTTATAATTGTTCTTATTGCTTCTCTAATGGTAGCGTCTTTTCCCTTTTCTCTCACAACGGCTATAAATTCCTGTAGCATTTTATAGGTAACATCAGCTGTATCTAACTCTTTGTCTCTTGCATTAAAGAACGGGGCAATATGCACTCTTATAATTGTCATGCACTTATCATATGACGTTACTCTAATTTCTTTTGTTGCCTTTTTTCTCTTAAGCCATTGTCTTAATTCAGCTATAAAGGGGTGGGGTGTCCGTATCTTCTCTTGCTGTAGTGCCTGTATCTGTTTCTCTTTCTCTGCTATCTGTTTGTCTTTCTCTGCTAATTGTTTGTCTTTCTCTATTACCGTTGATACAAGCTGTGATACAGTTTTAGCCTCTAAATCAGCCTGTGCCTGTGTTAATGGTGTATGTATGTAGTTGTCAAATAAGATAACGTTATTACTATTACTCATGTTGTAGCCTTTCCTCATAAATGAAAAAAGTGCTATGTAATAGTTACGTTCATACGCACATAATACATAGCACTGATAAAAAAGTAAAGAAAAAAGCCCCTCAAATTAGAGAGACTTATCGTGAAACATACTCAAAAATATTTAGTTATTGATAATTTTTATATCGTCAATTTTGATTTAAACGGGGGTAAAAATTCTATGTATAAAAAATATCCATACGCTATTTGCCCCTTTTTTCTCCAAACCCCGCATAAACACTAACAAATTTAAAGGTTATAGATTGACATTTTCTAATGATAAAAAAGTGATAAAATACGGGAACTAAAACCCGCAGGGCTTACCGTGAAACAATACTCATGAAACATTAAAACTCTTCATCATCATCAGAATAAAATTCACCCTCATTGTCTGCCCCCTCATCAAGTAAAGGACAAGCCTCATTTACATAATCACCATGCATACCAACCTCACATAAAGCATTACCTGCTGTAGCCCCCTTATAACATTGAGTATCATAGACACAAGATGAAGCAGTAGCAGTAACTCTCTTAGCCCTCTGTTCTAATATAGTTTTAGCACCCTCACTCTTAAAAGTCCTATGACCAAATAACAAAGACGCCTTATACAAAGCCCACACTTCGGGTATCATCTTTTCCCACCAATCAGCCCAATCATTACCACCTAAATAATGGTCAAGCATAGGTACTGTCTCATCGGTCATATGTACCGCCTTACTTTTCCATTGTCTTTTTCTAATCAAGTAACCCCAAACCTTACATAACCTATTAAATACCTGCTCTTGTTCACCCACACATATAAACCTTATACCATACCAACCGTTAGACCCTGCACCAATAGACAAAGCACACACGCTCTCATCATTAATGTTTTTACCGCACCATTTAGAAATAGTTGACCATTCTTTTTTAACTTCAAACAGTGATATTCGCTTTACAAAAGAACAGATACAAACACATTTACCATTGTCTTCTCCATATTTAGCGAGGTTATAAAACGTAGCAATATGTCTAATACCTGCATTGTTCCGTGTACAGTATTCTCTCACTCTGTCTACATCTCCAATCTTTTCTAACTTCAAAGCCTCTTTATAAGCCATTTTCTTATCTCTTTTTCTTTCAGCAGTCCACCGTTTATATCTGTACTCATGCTGTGTCTGCTCTAACGGTGTTAGTGGTGGTGATTTATTGATGTTGTTACCCCCTTTGTCTTTTTCCCATGTTTTACCCCTCACAATGACCCCATGTGAAAAGGGTAGTAATAGACAAGTAGCCCAATGTTTACGATTACCCATAATAGCTGTGTCTCCTTTCAAATAATGAATAATGAATAGGGAATAAGGAAAAATACCATGTCTTTCTATCGCTTGAGTGTCTCAATAACCCATGACATATATATCTGTCTCAATAACCCCCTGTGTGACATAGCTTTATGCTCTAACCCCGTAGGGCTTTACTCATACTTTCATAGCTAATGCTTACACGGAATACAGAACGAATCATAAAAACATTGTTCATTGCCAATAAAATAAAGACCCCCAATAAAGAGGGGACACGGGGAAAACAGAACAATAAAATATATTAAATAAGCGTTCACAAAATTTTACAGATGTTTTTAGAAAAGGGGAGACAAATATACATATACCCCCATAGGTATTAATAATAATAAAAAGGGTGGTATGTATACACAGTGTTACACATATACACACATACTGACACATGTACATACAAAGTGACACAAGTATATACAAAGTGATATATGTAAATACATAGTGATACATACGCACACATACTGACACATATGCACACATAGTGACATAAGTACATACAAAGTGACACATACGCACACATAGTGACACAAGTACATACAAAGTGACACATGTACACACATAGTGACACATGCACACACAAAACTCTTGTACCAGTACATATGTTCTGTTATAATAATTAGAGAAAAGCCATAACCCCTGTTCTCCTTTTATAGCCCTCTGATGATGTAGCCCGTCAGGGGGCTTTACGTTATCAATTAATCTATTTTAAATGAGAATGTTCAAAAACGGTGTTTAAATCGTTTTTAAGAGGGGTGTATAGCTTAAACGATAATGTATCATTGATAAGCCATGAAAACCCAATACGACATATCTATTTTAATTTAATCTTCTCTCTTCCGCTTTATTTCATTTTGTTATACTATTAGACGCAATCTTATTTCAATTTCTTAAGACTGATACATAAGAAACACAAATAAAACTACATCATAAAAGCAGTAAATAGGGGATATGAACGTATCTATTACATAGCACCATACCTAAAGTGAAAATGATATTATCGTTGACATCGAAGAGGTCAATGGTTCGAATCCGTTTAGCCCCACCAGACCAAAACTGCTTCCGTAGAAGCAGTTTTTATCTTTAGTGAAATTGCAAAAGGGTTATTCTATTAAAATACAATTCAAGATTAAGAGGTTTATCGTGAATTTATTTGCTATCGGTTTTGTTGTCATTGCAGGAGCCATGTGGGCAGGCAGCGGATTGGCTGCGGAACATTTTTTAATGCATAATCCGCATACCGCCATGGATTTGACTGTTTTTCGTATGCTTGCGACAGCGGGAGTTATAGCTGTCGGACTGGCTATGCGGGGATCTTTAAAAAGCGATATATTGCTTTTGTATAGAAACCCAAAGCTATGGAGAGGGGTCTTTTTCTACGGATTGGGAATTATGATTATGCAACATGCCTATTTTATGGGGATTAGAGCAGGAAATGCAGCGGCGGCAACAGTGATGCAATACATTTGCCCGGCCCTTGTTATTTGTTGGCTGTCCTTCCGAAATAAAAGAATCCCCGGGAAAGGTGATTGTTTATCGGTAGTATTGGCCATTACAGGGGTGTATTTATTAGTATCGGGAGGAAATATCAACCGTCTTTCCGTGCCGGCTAAATGTGTCTGTTACAGCTTGATTTCTGCTACATTTTTTGCATTCTGTGCCATATACCCGAAAAGACTTATGGTTACGCTGAATAATTCTTTCTTGCTTATGTTTGCTATGCTTTTGGGTGGGATTTCAGGGTATATTATTGATCCTGTAACAGATATTTCCGCCTTTTTTGAAAAAGACGTAATTTTTGATTTGTTTATGATTATTATATGTGGAACGGTGATTGCATTTATTTGCTATAATGCCGGATTGGCTTGGCTTAGCGAGTCCCAGGCATCCGTGACTGCCGCTGTAGAGCCGGCAATTTCTGTTATTGCTTCTTATTTTATTTTTGGAACGACTTTCGGAATTGTGGAAATGGGCGGTATATTTCTAGTCATTTCGGCAATAGTGATACCTGCCTGTTTTAAAGAAAAATAAGGAGAAAACGTTTTGTTTTCGTTATCTGCTTGTTTTCTGATATAATGCAAACAGTATATAAGGTTAATTATATAAACTTAAGTGCGATAAACTATGAGACCAGGAGACTTTAATGGACACGAAGCATATTAGAAACTTTTCTATTATAGCCCATATCGATCATGGGAAATCTACACTGGCAGACCGGCTAATTGAGATGACGGGAACTGTCCAGAAAAGAGATATGGAAGCACAGATTCTCGACACCATGGAATTGGAACGAGAAAGAGGAATTACTATTAAGGAACAGTCTGCCCGTTTGATGTATACTTATGAGGGAGAAGTTTATGAATTAAATTTGATAGATACCCCGGGGCACGTGGACTTTAATTATGAAGTGTCACGGAGTCTTTCGGCCTGCGAAGGTGCCATATTAATTGTAGATGCTACGCAAGGGGTGCAGGCACAAACTCTGGCGAATGTTTATCTGGCAATAGACAATAATTTGGAAATTATCCCGGTAATTAACAAAATTGATTTACCGAGTGCCGATATTGATAGAGTAAAAACTGAAGTGGAAAATGTAATCGGACTGGATATGTCTGAAGCAGTTCCCGTCAGTGCAAAAACAGGAGAAAATGTGGAGGAAGTACTAAAAAAGATTGTAGAGATGGTGCCTCCTCCGGAAGATCATTCAGATTCTCCTTTACGGTGCCTTATTTTTGATTCGATTTTCGATTCTTATAAAGGGGCTATTGCCTATGTCCGTGTTATGGATGGGGAAGTAAAAACGGGCATGAATATAAAAATGATGTCAACCGGCAAAGTTTACACTGTGACAGAGGTGGGATATTTTACTCCGCTTCCGAAAACTTGTGATGTCTTGCCCTGCGGTTCGGTCGGATATATAGCAGCCAGCATAAAGACAGTAGGTGACTGTGCAGTCGGAGATACGATTACATCAGCAGAAAACAGTGCAGAGAAAGCATTACCGGGATACAGAAAAGCTTTACCAATGGTATTTTGCGGACTGTATCCGATTGAAAGTAAAGATTATGATCAACTTAAAACAGCTCTTGAAAAGTTGCAATTGAATGATGCGGCTTTGGAATACATGCCGGAAACATCGCAAGCATTAGGATTTGGTTTTCGTTGTGGCTTTTTAGGGTTACTTCATATGGATGTCATACAGGAGCGCTTGGAAAGAGAGTACAATTTAAAATTGATTACCACAGCACCGTCTGTTATCTATCATGTATACCAGACGGACGGAGAAATGATTACTGTAGATAATCCCGCGAAATTACCACCTATGACAAAAATTGAACATATCGAAGAACCTGTTGCAAAAGTAGAAATCCTGGTTCCCTCCGATATGGTCGGAAATGTCATGGAGCTTGTACAGAATCGCCGTGGCGAATTCCAAACGATGACTTATTTGGATGAAACAAGAGTTGACTTATCCTATAAAGTGCCGTTGGCAGAAATTATTTTTGACTTTTTTGATAAATTAAAGTCTGCTACCAAGGGGTATGCCTCTTTAGATTATCAATTGAGCGGATATCAGAAGACAGAGGCAGTCAAGCTGGATATTTTGATGAACGGTGACTTAATTGATGCTCTTTCTGTGATTGTTCATAAAAGTAATGCCGCATCCAGAGGGAGAACTTTGGCACTCCGGTTAAAAGAAATCATTCCGAGACAACAGTTTGAAGTACCTATTCAGGCTGCCGTAGGAAGTAAGATTATTGCAAGAGAAACGATTAAAGCCTATAAAAAGGACGTATTAGCCAAATGTTACGGCGGAGATGTCAGCCGCAAAAAGAAGCTTCTTGAAAAACAAAAAGAAGGGAAAAAGCGGATGAAACAGGTAGGTAGTGTTGAAATTCCCCAAGAAGCATTTATGGCGGTATTAAAAGATGGATAGTAACAAAAATCTCGGTCTGTATGTACATATACCGTTTTGCAAAAGCCGCTGTAATTATTGCGGCTTTTATTCTGTAGCACAAATCCCAAATGACCGGTTTATATCGGCACTGATAAAAGAAATAGAAATCAAAAGCCGAGGTTTCAAAGAACGGAAATGTGATACCCTCTATTTTGGGGGCGGGACTCCGTCTTCTTTATCGGTAAACCGGTTGAAAAATATTGTACAGGCGATAAAAGAATCTTTTGATATTTCTGAAGATGCGGAAATTACGATGGAAATGAATCCATCAGATATGGATGACGAATATATAGAAAAAACATTAGAGATGGGAATAAACAGAATCTCAGTGGGGGTACAGAATAATCATGACCGGCTATTAAAGCAGATAGGAAGAAATCATTCCGCTGCAGGAGCGGAGCGTGCTGTTAAGCGGGCATTTCGCAAAGGCTACAGAAACATCAGTATAGACCTGATGAGTGAGCTGCCGGGGCAAAGTGTAAGAAGCTTTGAGAATACTTTAAAATGGGCAGTACATCTTCCTATTGTGCACATGTCTATTTATAGTCTGATTATTGAACCCAAAACCAGATTCGCCCAGTTGGCGGAAAAAGGAATACTTCAACGCCCGACAGAAAATGAAAGCTGGGAAATGTATCAGGATATGTGTCGCATACTGCCACATTATGGCTTTGAAAGATATGAAATATCCAGCTTTGCAAGGAAAAAATACGAATCCAGGCATAACCGGAAATATTGGAAGCTTGATGATTATTTAGGCTTCGGTCCGTCCGCCTGCTCACGGATTGGCAAGAAAAGGATTGAAAATCTGCCGGGTGTGCATTTTTACGAAAAGGAACTTACCGTTAATCATCAGGTGCCGCAAGAGATAACGGTGCTTTCAGAAAAAGAAGAAATGGAAGAATTTTGTTTCTTGGGACTGCGTATGAAAAAAGGGATAAATAAAAATGCATTCAAAAGGAGATATGAAAAGAATATACACGATATATATGATGAAACTATAAAGAAATTAATAGAAAAGAAACTGCTTGAAGAAACAGAGGAGCATATTTTTATGACTTATAAAGGTACGGCGTTAGGGAATTATGTATTTGAACAATTTCTTTTTGACAAATAGTTTCCACGAAAAAACGGATAATGGTGAAAATTTACCATTACCCGTTTGTATAAATATAAATGGAGCGCCTAGAGAGATTCGAACTCTCGCTCCCAGTTCCGGAGACTGGTGCTCTATCCCCTGAGCTATAGGCGCCTAACGGAAAATATTATAGCATATCACACCCGGATACTCAATTACCCGAATACTTTATAATTGCAGTGATACAAGCATACAGGAGGAGACATGAAAGAAGTAAAAAAGAATCAACCGGAGAGTTTGGAAACAGACGATTTTACCGAACAAGATTTGGAAGCGTTGATGGGTAATTATAAAAAAGAATTAGCTCGGATTTATAAATTGGCCAGTGCAAAAAAGAAACTTTTGACAGAAAGAAAAACGCCCAATTTAAAAGCTGCGATAGACAGATGTAATGAGGAAATGCGGGATGACATCAATGGATTAAAATCCAAATACGGTATTCATTATTAAGGGGGAGAAAATACAGATTTATTTTTAGATTGCCCGACTAAAAAGTGTTTGACAATACATAATCTCGATGATATAATGTTTTTCGTTGAATGGATCATTAGCTCAGTTGGCAGAGCACCTGACTCTTAATCAGGGTGTCCGGGGTTCGAACCCCTGATGATCCACCAGAGTATTTTTATCCGGACTCTTTATCTGGCAGGATTCTGCAGAAAAGGGAGTCCGGATTTATTTTTGTATCAGAATTTTCGAAGAATCTGTTGACTATAATCATGAGGACAATTTATGAGAGCAGAGCGCTTTTCAGGTTGCCCTCTTTTTCGAATGTACTATGGTATAATTAAATATCAAGCAGAAAAAGTTTAAGGGGGATTGTCGTGGGACTGGAACGAGCGGATAAAAAATATTTTGTTGAAACCTATGGCTGCCAGATGAATGAAAGCGATACAGAACGTATCAGTGGACAATTGGAAGAGATGGGATACAGACCTGCAAAAGATTTAAAAGAGGCAGATGTTGTTATCTTAAATACCTGCAGCATCAGGCAAAATGCAGAAGAAAAAGTATATGGGAAAATCGGTGAAGTTAAAAAGCTCAAAGAATCTAAGCCCGGTGTTCTTCTTGGCATTGCCGGCTGTATGGCACAGGAAAGCAAAGGAAAATTAATTTCCCGTATGCCGGTAATTGATTTCGTTATCGGCCCTTACCATATTCATGATTTAAAAGATATTCTTTCCCGTGAGGATGCAGAGGGTTCTCATGTGGTTATGACACAAATGAATCCTCAGCGCGTGAATGACTATAGTGAGCTTCATTCCGTGAGAAAAAGCAAGATTTTTGCGTGGGTACCTATTATGCAGGGATGTAATAAATTCTGTACGTATTGCATAGTTCCTTATGTTCGTGGCAGAGAAACAAGCCGTACTATTGAAGATATTTGCAGGGAAGTGCAAGAGCTTGCCGGGGAAGGGTATAAGGAAATCACATTACTTGGACAAAATGTAAACTCTTATGGCCTTGATTTCCGTAATGGAACGGATTTTGGGGATTTAATCCGAGCGATTGATAAAATTGATGGGATTGACAGAGTCCGTTATATGACTTCACATCCGAGAGACATGTCATTTTCTATGGTAGATGCTATGGCAGAATCACCTAAAGTGGTTCATCATATGCATCTTCCCGTACAGCATGGCTCTAATGAAATGCTTAGGCAAATGAACAGGGGATATACGGTAGAGCATTTTAAAGAATTGTTGGCCTATGTAAGAGAGAAAATAAATGATGTGGTAGTGACTACAGATTTGATTACAGGATTTCCCGGGGAAACGGAAGATATGCACCGGGAAACGTTGGCGTTATTAAAAGAGGTGCGTTTTGATTCGGCCTATACTTTTATTTATTCGCCCAGAAGAGGAACACCGGCGGCAAGGATGGAAAATCAGATAGATGATGAGACCAAACATAGACGATTGCAGGAATTGATGGATATACAAAATGAAATCAGTTTAGAACTTAATCAACAAATGGCAGGAAAAACGTATAAGGTCATTGCAGAGGGACCGACAAAACAAAATGCTGAAAATTGGTTTGGCCGTACTTCCGGAAACAAAATGATTATTTTCCCCAAACCTGAAAATATATCAGTGGGCGATACGGTGAATGTAAAAGTGGATGTCGGTCAGACATGGATTCTTAAAGGAACAATTACGGAGTGAGATAAATGGCAGCTAAATCACCGCTTATGGAGCAGTATAAATCTGTAAAAAATGAATATAAAGATGCACTTCTATTTTATCGGCTTGGTGATTTTTATGAACTTTTTTATGATGATGCAAAAACAGTTTCTCATGAATTAGAACTGACGCTGACAGGTAAAAATGCGGGACCGGAAGGAAGGGTTCCTATGTGCGGGGTTCCTTATCATGCGGCAGAGACATATATATACAGGCTCATTCAAAAAGGTTATAAAGTAGCAATTTGTGAGCAGATGGAGGACCCCAAAAAAGCTAAGGGACTGGTGAAACGTGATGTGATACGTGTTATTACACCGGGAACTATTTTATTTGAGAATGCTATTGCCGACCAGTCAAATAATTATCTCGTATATATTTATGAGGCGGAAAAGAAAATAAATGCAGTCGTAGCCGATGTATCTACAGGCGAATGCTGGTGGGGGATTTGGGACAAGAAAAAAGAGACAGATGCCTTTTTCGACATGCTGTCAATTTATGCCCCTGCAGAAGCGGTCTGTCGCGTCAGTGACAATATGTATAATCAGATAGAAACATATTGCCGGGCGCGTCTGGACGGTTGTCTTTTAAGTCGCTGTCAAAAAGAGACAGAGGTCTCAGATATTCCGACTATTGCAGCCGATATAGAGGATCCGGATATTGAAAAAGTTTTGTCCTGGCTGAAAATGTATTTGAAAGAGGTCATGAAAACTGACATACCGGAATTTCATTCCGTGTTACCGATCAGGGAAGAAAATTCCCTTTTGTTGGGAGAAGATTGTCTACGGAATTTAGAAATTACGAAAAATATGAGAGATGGGGGAAGACGGGGAACGCTTCTTGAAATTTTAGACCATACGCATACCGCAATGGGTGCACGCCTTTTACGAAAATGGCTTGAACGGCCGTTATCTGATGTAAACAGAATCTTGCTTCGTCAAAACGGCATAGAAGAGCTGACTGCTCATATGACAGAATTGGCTAGGCTTGAGGACTACCTGTCCCGTATTTTTGACTTTGAAAGAATTCTATCCCGTATAGAAGCGAATACAACATCGCCTAAAGATTTACTGGCGTTGAAGATGTCTTTGGGGGTTATTCCACACATTAGGGAATTACTTACCGGAGCATCTTCTGTCATTCTAAAGAAACTGAATGCTCAGGTGGCCTGCCACACGGATGTCTATGATTTATTAAACCGTTCTATGAACGAAAACGGAACAGGAAATATCAGGGATGGTAAATATATCCGTGAGGGGTATTCTTCAGAATTGGATGAAGTCAGGTCTCTGGCAGAAAACAGCAGAAAATGGATTGCCGATTTAGAAGAACGGGAAAAAGAAAAAACCGGAATTAAACTTAAAATCGGATTCAATAATGTATTTGGCTATTATTTTGAAATTACAAATGCCAATAAAATTCCTATTCCATCTTATTATATGAGAAAGCAGACCTTGGTTAATGCCGAAAGATACATTACACCGGAACTGAAAGAGTTTGAAGCGAAAGCATTGTCTGCTAAGGAAAAAACAGAAGAGCTGGAGTTAAAAATATATCAAGAAGTCAAAGCCCAAATCCGTCCGTTCATTGCAGATATGCAAAAAACAGCACGGTCTTTGGCTTCATTAGATTGCTTAGCCAGCTTAGCAAGGGCAGCGTTGACAGACCGTTATATTAAACCGGAAATTACAAGTGGAAAAGAAAGCTATATTTCTATCCATAACGGGCGTCATCCTATGGTGGAGCATGCGTTAAAAAGAGAAATGTTTGTACCCAACGATACGGAACTGAATCATAGAGATAAGGAAACGTTAATCATTACCGGCCCTAATATGGCAGGGAAATCCACATACATGAGGCAGGTCGCGGTACTTACTATTATGGCGCAAACCGGATCTTTTATTCCGGCAAAAAAAGCATCTTTGTCACCGGTAGACCGTATATTTACCAGAGTAGGTGCTGCTGATGATATTTCTACCGGACAAAGTACTTTTATGGTGGAGATGAAAGAAGTCTCACATATTTTAAAAAATGCAACAGCAAACAGTCTGATACTACTGGATGAAATCGGGCGGGGAACAAGCACGTATGACGGCATGAGTATAGCCCGTGCGGTAGTGGAGTATTTGGATACTAAAATTCATGCATATACACTGTTTGCCACACATTATCATGAACTGGCAGATATGGCTGATTACAGTTCCAAAATAAAGAACTATACAGTTACGGTAAAAGAAAGAGGGAAGGATATAACTTTTCTTAGAAGAATTGTTCCGGGAAGTGCGGATAGAAGCTACGGAATCCATGTGGCCAGATTAGCCGGATTGCCGGAATCTTTATTGAAGAGGGCAGATGAAATTTTAGAAGGACTTGAAATAGAAAAAGCAGGAGGAATACCTGTATATAAAAAAGAAGAAGAGCCGGCTTCTTTAGGATTGTTTACTTCACCTATTATCTCGGAATTAGCAGAATTGGATGTTATGAGTAAAACACCTATTGAAGCTATGGAAATTTTATTCAGACTCAGTAAAGAGGCAAAGGAGGGGAGTTAATGTCTTTTATTCATATTCTTGATGAAGTGACTTCTAATCAGATTGCAGCGGGAGAAGTGGTTGAAAGGCCTGTCAATGCCGTAAAAGAATTGGTGGAAAATTCCATTGATGCAGGAGCTCATGAAATTGAAGTGGAAATTGCAGATGGAGGAATGAGCTATATCCGTGTGACAGATGATGGGAGCGGAATGTCGCCGGAGGATGTAAAGCTATCCGTTATCCGCCATGCTACCAGCAAAATATCCAGTGTGGAAAATATATATCACATATCATCGCTTGGATTTCGTGGAGAAGCACTTCCAAGCATCATGTCGGTATCCCGTTCAACAATTACAACGAGAAGGGCAGAGGATATTAACGGAACAGCTATTGATGTTGTCGGCGGAGAAGTACATGAACCGAAAAGCGTTGGTGCTCCTGAAGGAACTACAGTGGAGGTACGGGAACTGTTTTATAACGTGCCGGCAAGAAAAAAATTTTTAAAATCTGAACGTACAGAAAGCAGCCGGATTAATTCCATGGTCGGTAAAATAGCCTTGGCAAATCCTGATATAGCATTCCGTTTAATTAATAATGGGCGAGTCGTGATTGAAACTCCGGGGAACGGACGTCTTGCGGATGTAATTTCTTCACTTTATGGAATCAAAACAACCGGTGAGATGTTGGAAGTAGAGGGGGAAAGAGACGACGTATCGGTTTCCGGCCTGATATCAAAGCCATCATTGCTTAAGAGTAATAGGCAATATCAGACACTTATCATCAACCGCCGTGTTGTAGAAAGTCCGATTATTACAAAAGCAGCAGATAATGCCTATCATTCTTTGCTGCCGAAAAATGGATATCCTATTATGGTTTTGTCACTTACTCTTCCGCCGGAAGGACTGGATGTGAATGTGCATCCGCAAAAAAGGGAGATTAAATTTGATGATGAGCAAAAAATATTCCGGCTGGTTTATCACTCGATTTTACAAACTTTAACTACCCAGACTGCACCTGATTCCATTGTCAAAGAGATGATTAAGAATCCGGGACACTCACAGATGGTAGAAAACAGCAGTTTGTCACAAATTACTATAGAAGATCAGTCACCCGGTAAAAATGATATCGGGTTGTATCATTCTGATTTCAAGAATAGTGAACAGACGGGAAAACAATCGTGGCGGGAAGTAGCTGATTCCTACAAGGCATCTCCCACAAATTTATTTAAGAAATCTGATGAAAACCGGCAGTCTGTATCTAAAGACAGGACGCAAAGAGAGAGTTTTGAATCCGGCCTGGAAACAGCAGAAATATTATCTAAACAAACGGTTTTTATAAATGAAACAGAAACGATACCGGAGAAAGAGGACCTTCTCTTTGAAAAGCAATCGGAAGATGTTATTCCTGTAATACCTTTAGGACAGATAGCGGATTGTTTTATTTTATGTGAGCATGGGAAAGACTTATTTATTATTGATCAGCATGCTGCGCATGAACGAATCCGCTATGACCGGTTGGCTGCTAAGGCAGAAGGGATTCCGGTACAGGCCATATTAATACCTTATCTCATTCATGTTGACCCTGCCGATTTGGATTTGTTAATAGAAAAAACAGAAGAAGTCAAACGTATTGGAATCACGTTTGAACAAGCGGGACCGGATGTAATTCGTATCACGGGTGCCCCTGAAGATTTTCTGGAAAGTGAAATGGAACAAGTTATTAAAGATATTCTGATTGCTTTTCATGAAAGTGATGTACCGTCACCGGCAACAATGCGTCACAGAATGATGGCATATGCTGCTTGCCGCGGTGCGATAAAAAGAGGAGATCCTCTGAATGTAAGGCAAATGAAAGAGTTGGTTTCCGATTTGTTCCATACCACAAGACCCTTTGTATGTCCCCACGGACGGCCGACAATTGTGAAATTTACACCTGAAGAACTGGGACGGCTTTTTGACCGAACATGAGATTAGGAATTACTACTGTACGAAAACCGGATGATTATGTAATATCTTTAGCCAAAACAAAATCGGAGAAATGGAAAATCCCCTATTTTGAACGGGAAGGACTGCTTTTAGAAATGGCAGGTAAAAATGACAGAGAGGGATTTCTTATCTACGGACATCAGCCCCCTTCCTTTTGGGTGAAAGAAAATATATACAAATTTCATTTAGGTACCTCAGTTTTGCGTATCAGACAAATACAGGCGGGGAAAAAGGACAGACTTTGTGATCTTTTTCCACCTAATTGCACGGATGTACTGGATTGTACTTTTGGGCATGGAGGAGATTCTACAGTATTCTCTTTTTATTTAGGTAATCGGGGAAAGATTGTTTCGCTGGAAAAAAGTTTGCCGCTTTATGAGATAGGGAAATATGGACTTGAAAAATTTATCGATAAAGATGAAAAAATTACGGCTGCATTGAGAAGAATCGAATTGGTGCATGCCGATTTTCGGAGCTATCTTTCCGAAGAGAAAAGAAATAAACAATTTGATGTTGTTTATTTTGACACCATGTTTAAGCATCCCGTAAAAAGGTTGGAAAATAAGACGGAAGGATTCCGTGGCGCGGCCTGTTATGATGAATTGACAGAACATATACTTATGAAAGCTGTACATGTGGCAAGAAAAAGAGTGATTGTTAAAGAAAGACCGTTTTCCCAAATATTTAAACTGGGAATATTTACAAAAATATACAATAAAAAAGGGCAGTCGACAGCCTATGGGGTAATCGATGTATGAAAAAAGAAAAGCTAATAACGATATTGGGGCCTACTGCATCAGGTAAAACAGAACTGGGGGTTTATTTAGCAAAAAAGTTGGGAAGTTCTGTTATTTCAGGAGATGCCTTCCAAGTTTATAAAGGAATGGACATAGGAACGGCGAAAGTAACTCCCGAAGAAGCACAAGGTGTGACACATTATTTAGTGGACGCTTTGGATGCTACAGAGCCGTATTCGGCTGCTATTTTCCAGGAAAAAGCAAAGTCTTATATTACAGAAGAAAACAAAAAGGGTAAAATTCCTATTCTTGTAGGAGGAACAGGCCTTTATATTCAGGGATTGTTGGAAGGATATACATTTTTGCCGGAGGTAAAAAAATCAGGAAAGTGGCACTCTCTGTATCAAGAAAAGGGGAAGGAGGCCCTGCTTGAGCAATTGTCCGGCAAAGTGGCTGCGGAAAAGATACCGCAGGATCCGCAAAGAATGATCAGACAATTAGGTCTGATTGAAGAGGGGTATAGTTTAGAAAGCGGTAAATCCGGGGAGCTTTTGTATGATGGACCTGTCATCGGTATTACTATGGACAGAATGGTTTTATATGATAGAATAAATACGCGGGTTCACAACATGATACGGCAAGGGCTGAAAAAAGAAGTGGAAGCTATTTTAGAAAGAGGAATTTCTGAAAAAGCACAAGCTTTGAAAGGGATTGGATATAAAGAGATGGTTTCCGTTATTCAAGGAAAAATGACGATTGAGGAAGCCGAAATTCTTATTTCAAAAAATACACGACACTTTGCAAAACGCCAAATTACATGGTACAAACGCATGCCGTATATTCACTGGATTGAACGCCAATCGAATAAAGACATCTGGTTCAGGGAAATAGAAGCTTATGTCAATTCATGGTTTAGAGGAGAATAACTATGGAAGGAAAAATGAACCTTCAGGATACATTTTTAAATGAAGCCAGAAAAGAAAATGTTCCGGTCAGTATATTTTTATTAAGCGGTGTGCAGCTTAAAGGAAAAGTGAAATCCTTTGACAGTTTCACTGTTCTTTTAGTCAGTGAAAACAGGTCACAGCTGATTTATAAACATGCAATATCGACAATTCAAAGGATCTGATGATTATAATGGATGATAAATTAAAAAAGGTGCAGCAGAAAGCTCTTGCCGTCTGTGCACCTGTTTTTCATGAGATGGAAGAAATATCTTTTTTCAATATGGAAAAGGTATTGAGTGCTTTTCGTAAGCACCAGTTGTCATCTTACCATTTTTCTCCTTCAAACGGATATGGTTATGGAGATCCGGGGAGAGAAAAACTGGAAGAGATTTGGTGTGATATATTTCATGCCGAAGCTGCTTTGGTAAGACCCCAGTTTGTATCGGGAACACATGCTTTAGCGACTGTTCTTTTAGCACTTTTACAACCTGGCGACACCATGGTTTCAGCCGTAGGGGCACCGTATGATACGATGCAAAGTGTTATCGGCATTTCAGGACATGCTCCGGGAAATCTGCTGGAACGAGGTGTCCACTATAAAGAAGTTCCTCTGAAGGGACAAACTTACGATATTGATGCTATTGCGGCGTCAGTTGATAAAAACACTAAGCTTGTTGAAATACAGCGCTCCCGCGGATATATGCTAAGAGACTCTTTATTCCCCGAAGACATCAAAAAGATTATTGATGCAGTCAAAACAAAAAATCCCGATGCCATTTGCTTTGTAGACAACTGTTACGGCGAGTTTACTTGTAGAGAAGAGCCTTTGGAGTTGGGCGCAGATATTATAGCAGGATCTTTAATAAAAAATGCGGGTGGAGGATTGGCACCTACAGGAGGATATATCTGCGGAAGAGCAGATTTGGTAGAACTTTGTTCTCATACATGGACAGCTCCCGGATTGGGGGCTGAAATGGGATCTTATGCGGCAAGTTATCGCCCGTTTTTTGAAGGGCTGTTCATGGCACCTCACGTAACCAGACAGGCAATGATGAGTGCAGAATTTTGTGCAGCCGTATTTAAAATTTTGGGATTTCAAGTAACGCCCGCCCCCGGTCATCTGAGAACAGATTTAATTACAGCAATTACATTGGATACCGAAGAAAATATGTGTTCTTTTGCGGAAGCTATACAAAACTGGTCGCCTGTGGATGCATATGCAACGCCGGTACCGGGGCCAATGCCCGGATATGAGGACCCTATCATCATGGCTGCAGGGACATTCGTACAGGGGTCGACGATTGAAATGTCGGCAGACGGACCGGTTCGTCCTCCCTATATCATGTATTTCCAGGGCGGTCTGGTTTTTGAACATGCACTTTTGGCGGTCATGGGAGCTGCTGAAAATATCCTGAAAAAGCAAAATAAACTCTAATTAAATACCATGATTGCATATCTTTTGTAAGGAGCTTTACAGGGCTGATTCCGTCATTTCAACGGAGTCAGCTTTTTTGGTATGGAAATGGAAAAATCACTTATGCAGTCAGAAAAAAGCTTTGTGATATAATGAAAAAAATGATAATTACTGCTTGTAGGAGGAATCATGAACGAATTTATGCAACTGGGCATAACAGATACATTAACAAGACTTCTTTATAAGAATGGAATAAAAACACCGACAGAGATTCAGCGGGCGGCCATTCCTGCAATTTTTAAAGGAAGAGATATTGTGGGGCGCTCGGAAACAGGAACAGGAAAAACCCTGGCTTACCTGTTGCCTGTTATGCAGAGGATTCGTACAGATACGGAAAATACACAGGTCCTTATCATGACACCGACAAGAGAATTGGCGAAGCAGGTGTTTCAAGTGGCAGGGACATTTGCAAAAGATATGAATATCGACGTGACGGATGTGATCGGGGGACGTACGATTGAAAATCAGATACAAAAGTTAAAACGGGACCCTCATATCGTGATAGGTACCCCCGGCCGTTTATTGGATCATTTAAAACGCCGTACTCTTGATATATCTAATGCCGGGGTAGTGGTGCTTGACGAGGCGGATCAAATGTTGGCTGCCGGATTTAGAGAAGATATTGATGCGTTAATTGATGTAATGCCTAAAAAGAGACAGGTTCTTTTATTTAGTGCAACTATGACAGAAGAAGCCAAGAAATTATCTCATAAATATATGAAATCGGCATTTACAATTGATGTATCGGAAAAAGCAGTAGCGTCTACTGTCGAGCAACGGGTATATGAAACGACGAAGACGAGAAAGCTTGCACTGCTCATTCAACATCTCAATAGTATGAATCCTTATATGGCGCTTGTATTTTGTAATACCCGTGAAGGAGCTCATGAATTAGCCGCGAAATTACAAGTGAATACAGATTTTGTTGTAGATGAAATTCATGGAGACATGACGCAGGGGCAGAGAAATCAGGTAATCAGAGAATTTGCAAAAGCAAAAATCCAGATTCTGGTAGCTTCTGATATTGCAGCCCGCGGAATCGATGTAGAGGGTGTCACCCATGTTTTTAACTATGATATTCCCCGGAATCTAGAATATTATATACATCGTATAGGGAGAACAGGGCGAGCCGGTACAAATGGTATTTCTATCACTTATGCGACACCTGAAGACGGTTCGCTTTTGAGGCGGCTTGAAAAATCAATTCGTGAAACCATCACGAAATATGATGAAAAAGGAAATATCCGCCATATTAAAAATAAAAAACCGAACAAGAAAGTTGTGGTCCCGGGCATGTATAAACCGACGAAGAAGAAAGAACATAAAGCACTCGGACATAAAGGAATTAATATGCGCCAAAAAAGAAAGAAAGCTAAAGAAAGTTCAGGGAAGAGAAAATAATTAATTTTTTTATTACAAAATACAGGAATGTAAATTTGCATACCTGTATTTTTTATTGTCAGCGTATATTTGCAAATAAAAAAGATTGACAGACATATTAAGTAAGTTATAATACAATGTGATTGGCAGGTTTTTATCTGTCACAGCCGGTATCAGTATGAACCGGACTTTTGTTAATGTTGTCTGATTCGCCTTGTATCCTTATGGAATGAGAACGGAGGTTCATTATGGAAAACAACGTAAGAGAAGAACAAAAGGAAAAAGTTTCACTTGAGAAAAAACGAAATATAAAAGAAAAATCCGCAGCGGATTACAAAAAGAAGGGATTTATGACCATCAGGGAGCTGACAGTATCCGGTCTTTTAGCCGGTATTACCATATTTTTAGGTCTTACCGGATATGGATTTATCCCTCTGCTCTTTATGCATGCGACCATTTTGCATATTCCGACGATTATAGGTGCTGTTGTAGCAGGACCGAAGGTCGGAATGGTTGTAGGATTTTTGTTTGGACTCTTTTCTTTTATACAAACATTACGCGGACCGAGTCTTCTGATGCAGTTTATTCTTCAATACAGTATTCTCTATGATGCATTTATTTGTATTGTTCCAAGAATCAGCGTTGGATTAATAGCTTATTTTGTATATAAATATACGCCGGCTAAAGATTTCTTAAAAGTCGCTTTTGCTGCTGTTCTGGGATCTTTGTCAAATACGATTTTATTTTTGGGATCTATTTTTATTTTGGTCGGCATACCTTATGCTGAAGCTCACGAGATGTCAGTTTCGGGATTTGCCTATTTATTGATGGGGATTGTGACAATGAATGGTATTCCGGAAGCTATTGTATCAGGTATTATCATCACACCGATTGTGCTTATGTTGAAAAAATCAGGATGGAAAATAAAATAAATAACAAAAAACGGACTATCGCTGTAACGGGATAGTCCGTTTTTTGTTATTTGAAATTAATTTTCTTCACCCCGGAGGCGTGAATTACATGTCTCTATAAATTTATCAAAATCAACACCGGCTTCTTGGCATAATAATCTAATCGGAGTTTTTATTTCTTTAGGCATTTGAATACCTGCATGTTGGAAAACAGTAAGAAGTTGAGGATATAAAGTCAATATATCCTCCATAGGTGTTTCTTTAGTAAGAAGAGATTTATTGTACTTGTCGGCAATGTATTCATTCATTTCGCCAAGAATTTCAAATACGTCCATGCCATGTGCCTGGGAAGCTTGCCAAAGATTTTCGTCATAAGAAACAAAGCACCCTACACAGGACATTCCATACTCCATAAGAAATTCACCCATTTCCGGATATACGTCTATAATTTGCATGACATTATGTTCGGGACGAATAAAGTCTCCTTCAGACAAGGGAGGAAGATCAGAATTATTCTGTGAGGAATTATATTCATCGTTTGTAGTATTAAAACCACCGGGCAAAGTATTTCCTAAAACATGATCGCGAAAGGATTCATAGCCGGTTGATGCAATAAATTCATCAAAGGATTGATTGTCGGAATTTTCTAAATAGAAAGTGCAGGCTTTGACCATAATAGTGATAACATCGGCAGGAAATTGGGCAAAAGCAAAAAATGTTTTTGTGCCGGTATAAACATCCCATCCATCGGACATGCCTACTGCACGGATAGGCAGAGCGGTTGCAATGGTACAGGTTAGAATGCAGGACGGCCACATACCGAAAGCAAGAAGCCCCAGCTCGTTTAATGTTTTTTCTATATTTTCTTTTGCAAGTTCCGAAATAACAGGTCTTGACTTTGAATCAAGATGGAAAGAAGCATCTACCCTTTTTGCTACATCTTCCATTCTTTTTTCAAAGTTTTTCCGGCCGTCTTCTATATCAGGAATGAAATCTATTTCAAGAGAAAACGTCAGATTATCGATGGTCATGATATACTCCTTTAGCTTTTATTTGTATAATTATTGTAGCATATCGATACAAGTCGAAAAAGAATATAAAAGAGTTGTAATAAGAATAAATAATTATTTCATGAATGAGGGGAAAGATGTTAATATAAATGAGTAAAACTCTTTATTGTAAAGAAAAGAATTTTAACAGACACACATTGTATGCTTAATCAAGAAAAAATATCGAATCGGAGAGTAGAGTCAGACGGAAATGAAACGGGATGTAATCCACAAAAGAAAAAAGAGCAGCGGTTGTTTCAGATTTTTTATTACCGGTATTTTTGGGGCAAGCCTTTTTGTTACACTTATTTTAGGCATACTAATATATGTTACTCCGCCACCGCCCGAGCCACCGGTTCTTCCGGTACCACCTGAAATGCATGGAGTTGCAGCCTCTTTGCTGGATGGAAACAGGGGAGATCTGATTGCAGAAAAAGAAGGAACGTTAAAAATTTATCCGGCGAGTACGACTAAAATACTGACAGCAATCATTGCATTGGAAGAAGGGGAAAGCAAACTGGGGGAAAACGCGGTTGTTTCTCAGCGGGCCATGGCACAAGACGGAACAAATATAGGGTTACGTCCCGACATGCCGATTTCTCTTCATGAATTGCTGTATGGAATGATGCTGGTTTCGGGAAATGATGCGGCTGTTTCGGTGGCAGAGACCGTAGGCGGGTCTTATGATAATTTTATAAAAATGATGAATGAGAAGGCTGAAATGATTGGGGCTGTTAATTCTCACTTTTCAAATCCTAACGGGCTTACTGATGTAAACCACTATACTACGTCTAATGACATGGTAAAAATTGCACAGTATGCAATGAAAAACCGGGAGTTCAGAAAAATTGTCAAAGAAAAGCAATATTCTATGAAATATAAAAATGGTATTTTCCGGAATATAGAAAACAGAAATGAATTACTTGATAGCGGATATGCGGGTGTCAATGGTATTAAAACGGGGATGACAGAAGCAGCAGGAGATTGTCTGGTGGCTTCGGCAGAAAGAAACGGACAACTTATAATTGTGGCTGTTTATAATGACCCATACCGTTGGCAAGATGTACCTAAATGGCTTGATTACGGCTTTAATGCAGTACAGGCATGGGAAGATTATGAAAGAAAGCTTGATGAGGAATCTCCGGTTTATAAATTTGTAAATCAGATGTTAGGAAAGGAGCCTAAATGCGGAAAAGTAAGAATGCGGGTATATTGACACGGATTTTTCGGAAGAACTCATTTTTCCGGCGAGCTCTTGCTGTTTCTGTGCTTATTGTTATTCTTATTTTATGCCGTAATTTATACAATATTTATCAAATTCATAGACAGGAAACACAATTGCTGGAAGAACGGGAACGACTTCTTGAAGAGAAAGAACAACTCAAGGAGAAAGCGGATAGTCTCAGAGATCCCAAGGTGATAGAAAAGAAAGCCAGAGAAGATTTAGGTTTGGTGAAAGAGAACGAAGTTCCTTATGTCAAATAAATAACTCAGTAACCGGAAAAGACATGCTTGTTTATGGTATTTAATTTCTTCTTTTTCCTAAAAAAGAATATTGCACTTTAATAGGAAGTTTCGTATAATGACGTATATATATTTGCAGTTTTAGGGAGGGCTTTATTTATACATGGCTTTAGAGGTCGGAAATATTGTTGAGGGGAAGGTTACCGGTTTAGCCAAATTTGGTGTGTTTGTTGAACTTGGTGATAAAAAAGTAGGGCTTGTACATATTTCAGAAGTGGCAAGTGAATATGTAAGTGATGTCAATGATTATCTGAAAATTAACGATAAGGTTAAAGTTAAAATATTGTCTGTTGATGATAAGGGAAAAATAGCTTTATCAATTAAACAGGTGCCATCCGGTGATCTTCAGGAAAAAAAGAGGGAACATTTTAAGAAGGATCATTATACCGATAATAATTTCGGGCGAAATGATAATAATCACGATTCTTTTGGAGAAAAGGACAGTAAACACTTTTACTCGTCTAAAAATACAGGATTCCGAAGTGTGAACAAATCAAATACCACCTCTTTTGAAGATAAGCTTAGCCGTTTTTTGAAAGACAGCGATGAAAGACTGCTTGATTTAAAAAGGAATGTAGAATCCAAACGTGGTGGACGAGGAGCTAAACGATCTGATTAGCCGTTGAATTACATAGGAAAAGCTGGCCGCTGTTCATTTAATGAAAAGCGGTTTTATTTTGTGATAAAATGCAATATAAGAAATCATGGCGAAATGATAAATAGCAGAAATGCAGGAGGATTGTATGAAAAGAGCTATTATCGATATAGGTACAAACTCAGTTCGTTTGCTTGAGGCGGAAAGAAATGAAAGTGAAGACTGGATAATTTGCAAAAAAGAAATAAACAGTACCCGCCTAGGTGAGGGAATGAGTGACAGCAGCAAAATTTTAGAGGCGGCAAAAGAAAGAACTTTGAAAGCAATCCGAGAATTTTCAGATATGGCAAAGCTTGACGGATATGCGGATATCAAAGGGTATGGTACATCTATCATGCGGGATGCGGTTAATGGTGCCGAGTTTGCTGACGAGATTTATTCCTCAACGGGTATTCCCGTCAGGATTTTGTCCGGCAGGGAAGAAGCTTTTTATAGTTATATGGGAGCCGCCGGAAATTCTGGTGTTATCACTTCCGTTGTGGATATTGGCGGAGGATCTACGGAGATATGCCTTGGCTTCGGTAATGATATAGGGATGCGATACAGTTTCCATCTCGGGGCTGTCAGATGCTCGCATTTGTTTGACTCTACCTCGCCTCGCGGATTGGGGGAAATAAAAAAATACTGTTTTGATATGTTTCGCCGTACAGATTTGATCAATGAAGCGAATGCCGTGAAAAATTGGATAGCTGTTGGCGGAACGGCGACATCAATGGCAGCAATCCTACAAGAACTGGAGATATATGATTCATCAAAGGTTCAAGGATACATTATGAATCAAGACACGGTAACAGGTCTTTTGGAACGGCTATGTCATATGACGTATGATGAAAGATGTCATCTGCCGGGATTGAGGCCGGAACGGGCTGATATTATTGTTGCCGGAGTTGTGATTTTAGATGCACTTATGGAATATTTTGCTATTCCTGAAATTCGTGTAAGCGACAGGGATTTAAGTGAAGGTTTGCTTGATGCAGATATTGTTATGCCTAAAGATTAGTTGATTGAAATGACAAATCAGGAATTGTTTATTGAAAAAGTCACTGCTTATGCAATGCGGAACGAACTTTGGAAAAGCGGAGAAAAAATACTTGTTGCTGTGTCCGGCGGACCTGATTCGCTGGCGCTTTTGCTTGCCATGCATCAAATTGCACCAAAAGCAGAAATCACTTTAGGGTGCTGTTGTGTAAATCATCACTTACGGGATATAGCAGTTGAAGAAGCCAAGTTTGTTCAAGGAGTATGTAGCGATTTAAACATAGATTTCTTTTTGAAAGATATTGATGTACTTAAAAGCGTTGAGCATGGAGGATCTGTTGAAACGGTCGCGAGAGAATTGAGGTATAAAGCACTCCGAGAGGTTAGAAGTTTGGGCAGGTATGATAAAATTGCCATCGCACACCACGGAAATGACCAGGTAGAAACAATTCTATATCACATGATTAAAGGAAGCGGATTACTGGGGCTTTCGGGAATGAAAGCAAAGTATGGCGATTTAATACGCCCGTTTTTAGCTGTAACCAAACAGGAAATTTTGGAATTTTTAAAAGTATTTCCCTATAAAGCATGTCATGACGAAACCAATGATGTTACTGATGCGATGCGAAATAAAATTCGATTGGAACTGATACCCGCTCTAAAGCAATATAATCCGGGCGTGGAAAAATCTGTTTTGAGAATGGGAGATATTTTGCGAGAGGATGATTTATTTCTTCAAGAGCTGGCGAAAAAATTTATAAAAGAAAAGGTGACTGCCGAAGCGGAACGATATACTTTCCCGATAAAACAATTTTTGTCCTTAAGTTTGTCATTAAAACGGAGGGTTTTACGGGAAATTTGTTTTTGTATTTCACAAAGAATTCCTAATTTTGAGGGAATAGAGAAGTTTATTCATCTGATTGAGTACGGACAAACAGGTCACATGTCGTCTTCCTCCGGAAATATGATAAATATTGCTTATGGAAATGTTAATATTCAAAAGGGTGATACACATTATGGAACAGAATGGACCGGAGAAAAGTCTTTGGTTGATTTCAGATGTCCTCATTTATCAAATGCTGATATAATAAACAGTATGTCCACCACAAAAGATGGTTGGATAATGAAGGTTGATGAATGTACCCTGCCGCCTGTACAAATATTCCGAAATCAATTTATTCTTGACGCGCAGCAGGTCGGACATCTCGTGGTGAGAAATAAAAAAGAAGGAGATATTTTTTCTCCCCGAGGAATGGGCGGTTCTAAAAAGTTGACACGGGTCATGCAGGATTTACAAATTCCGCGTGAGAAAAGAGACGGTTGGCCGATTTTAGCCGACGAAAACCATGTATATTGGATTGCTTTTCTGCGAGGAAGCAACTTTGCGAATCCGGGTAAAGCCACAAAAAAATATTTGCTGATAACATTAGAGAGGGAGAGTTAAGAAAATGAAAAATTTAGAAAAAGATATTGATAAGGTTTTAATCACCCAATCTATGCTGGCGCATCGTATCCATGAATTAGGTAAAGAAATAACGAAAGATTATGAGGGGAAAAATATTGTTTTGGTAGGCATATTAAAGGGGGCAATGCCTTTCCTTTGTGACTTAATGCGTGAAATTGATTTACCTGTTACATTAGATACCATGTGTATTTCCAGTTATGGTGATGACACGATATCTTCAGGGAGTGTAAATATAAGAAAAGACTTGGACAAAGATGTGCAGGGAAAACATATTATCATAGTTGAAGATATTATAGATACCGGTATTACACTGTCTTTACTTGTTACGTTGCTTCAAAAAAGAGGAGCGGAATCTGTAGAAATTGCGGTTTGCTTAAATAAAAAAGAGAGACGGAAAAAAGAAGTACCGTTAAAATATGTAGGCTTTGATGTGCCTGATCAATTTATTGTGGGGTACGGATGTGACTATGCGGAAAGATATAGAAATCTTCCGGCAGTATGCACCTTAAAAAGCGATATCTATACGAGAAAATGAGCTTTCAAAGTGGGGGAATAACAGTTCGCGTGGCGTTTATCAAAGTTGCTTAAATCAACAAGTATATGATAAAATTAGTCATTAGAGCTTTAAAATAATTTTACTCTGAATAAGAGAAGGAGGATTAGCTTGAATAAGTTTGTAAAGAATGTGGCACTCTATGTCTTTTTAATGGTCATAGCTGTTGCGATATTCAATACCTTTGTTCATCCGCAAGATAAGCTTGCAGAAATGGCATACAGTGATTTTGTTTCCCAGATTGAAAAGAAAAATGTTGCTTCAGTTGTAATGACTGAGAATTCAATCAAGGGCAAACTGAAAGACGGAACAGAATTTTCTACATATATCCCTAATAATGATATGAAAATTGTAGAAAAAATGACAGAAGGGAATGTTGTTATTACTGCGAAGCCACCGGAACAGCCTTCGTGGTGGATGAGTCTTTTATCATCGTTGCTTCCTATCTTAATTTTGGTCGCAGTTTGGTTTTGGATTATGAATCAAACCCAAGGCGGAGGCGGTCGCGTCATGAGCTTTGGGAAATCACGGGCTAAAATGAGTGGAGAAGGACAAGTACATGTTGATTTTTCTGATGTCGCCGGAGAAGATGAGGCAAAAGAAGAATTGGCAGAAGTAGTAGACTTTTTAAAAAATCCGGGTAGATATACCGCTATAGGTGCGAAAATCCCTAAGGGGGTTCTTTTGGTAGGACCACCCGGAACGGGGAAGACACTTCTGGCGAAGGCAGTGGCAGGAGAAGCAAAAGTTCCGTTTTTCTCTATTTCCGGCTCCGATTTTGTGGAAATGTTTGTCGGTGTAGGTGCTTCCCGAGTGAGAGATTTATTTGCCCAGGCAAAGAAAAATGCACCATGCATTGTGTTTATCGATGAAATAGATGCCGTTGGCCGGCAGCGCGGCTCGGGACTTGGCGGCGGCCATGACGAAAGAGAACAGACGCTGAATCAATTATTGGTTGAGATGGATGGATTTGGGGCAAATGAAGGAATTATTACTCTTGCCGCAACAAACCGTCCTGATATTTTAGATCCGGCTTTATTACGTCCCGGCAGATTTGATCGCCGCGTCGTCGTAGGGCGCCCGGACTTGGCAGGCAGGATTGCAATTCTGAAAGTACATGCCAGAAATAAACCTTTAGATCCTGATATTGATTTAAAAACAATTGCAAAGAAAATTCCGGGATTTACCGGGGCAGATATTGCTAATCTTTTAAACGAGGCGGCATTGCTTGCAGCCCGGGAGAACCGTAAGACGATTTCTATGGCAGATATGGAAGAAGCAAGCGAGAAAGTCAGCTACGGACCGGAACGGAAGAGTCATAAAGTAAGTGATGAAGAAAGAAAAATCACGGCTTATCATGAGTCAGGTCATGCAATTATGGCTACTGTGCTTGAACATGCAGATCCTGTGCACAAGGTAACAATTATTCCTCGCGGACAGGCAGGCGGATACACCATGATGCTTCCTCAAGAAGAACGCTCTTTTATTACCAAATCCCATTTGTTGGCGCAACTTCGTGTTGCCCTTGGCGGCAGATGTGCAGAGCAAATTATATTTAATGAAATTTCCAGCGGAGCATCAGGCGATCTTCAGCAAGTTACAAGCATTCTGCGCAAGATGATTATGGAATGGGGTATGAGTGACCGATTGGGACCGATGATATTTGGTGAACATCAGGAACAGATTTTCTTGGGGAAACAACTTGGTTCCGAAAGAAACTATGGAGAAGCGGTTGCAACGATTATCGATGAAGAAATGCATAAGTACTTGGATGAAGCATACAATGACACAATGGAAACCTTGACTGCGCATATAGATGTATTAAAAGCTATGGCCAAAGCACTTCTCGATGTAGAAACAATCAACAGCGAGCAAGTTAAGAACTTATTTAAGTATCATTCTATTTATCCGCCGGAAGAAGAACCGGGACAGGAAAATAATGATAATAACGAAAGCGGGCTGTCTGCACCTGATCTTCCACCCAGAGGACCGGCTCCTCTGTTTGGAGAATAGCTGAAAATTTTCAACATAAACTGCATTCTTTTCGAAAATCTTTTGGGGAGAGTGCAGTTTTTATATACTGATGAAGAGTAAAATTAAAATGAGAGATAAAGCCGATGCTATGATAATAATCATAAAGAATGTACTGTAATCAGCTTGACACAACCATTTATAAACGATATAATACTCCTTGTGAGATTTGTCCGGAACCCACTAGCCCCGGCGGAAGGATTTATCTTGCGGTTCTGTTTTTTATTAGGAGGATCAGTAAGTATGAAAAGTACATTTATGGCCAATGCGGGCAATATTACCCGGAAATGGTATATCGTTGACGCAGAAGGAAAAACACTTGGGCGCTTAGCATCCAGAGTGGCAGAAGTCCTTACCGGCAAAAATAAACCTACCTACACACCGCATGTTGATACAGGTGATTTCGTCATTGTTATCAACGCAGATAAAGTCGTTTTGACGGGTAAAAAGTTATTGAATAAAGAATATTTCCATTATACCGGTTATATTGGTGGGGATAGATATCAAAAAGCCGGGGATGCTCTTCGCGAGAAACCGGTTTGGGTTGTTGAACATGCAATCCGGGGAATGCTTCCAAAGACAAAACTCGGAGATCAAATGTATCGCAAGCTGAAAGTTTATGCAGGCAAAGAACATCCGCATGCAGCACAACAGGCTGAAGAATTAAAGTTTGATATCCGTTAACCAGAAGGGAAGGAAATAGAAATGGCAGAAGCTACATACTACGGCACAGGCCGCAGAAAAACATCCGTTGCCAGAGTCCGTCTGGTAGCAGGACAGGGAAGTATTATGATTAATGGTCGTGAACTTACCGATTATTTTGATTTGAAAACTCTTGAATTAATAGTTAAACAGCCTCTTGAATTGACAGGTACGACAGCAGCTTATGATGTAATTGCATCTGTGAAAGGCGGCGGAGCATCCGGTCAGGCCGGTGCAATTCGTCACGGAATTAGCCGTGCTTTGTTGGAAATTGATCCCGAATATAGAAAGGTTCTTAAAAGTGCGGGTCTTTTAACACGTGATCCGAGAATGAAAGAACGTAAAAAATACGGGCTCAAGAAAGCAAGAAAAGCAAGCCAGTTCTCTAAACGTTAATCAGAGAAGTTTAAAAACGTACATGACTACCTCATGTACGTTTTTTTTATTCTAAGAAAAAACTGGTCAGGCGAAGAGCTGGTAAAGCTTTAGTGATGAGTTTTCAGTAACTTAAAAAGCTTTCATTCGGTTATTATATATCACGATATGTTAATAATAAATAAAAGAAAGCTTTTAACATGTTAGATGAATTTAGTTTAGCGACATAAAGTGGACATGTAAGTATCATGTAGTGTTTGCACTAAAATATATTGCATCAGGATTTATATGATTTGTAAAAGGGAAATCGGTGATTTATGAAAAATTGAGAAATATAAAATATAAATATAGAAACAAGGGATTTTATTATAAAGCGTATTGTATAAGTAATATACAGAAACACGAAATAGTAACAGAATCATATATATGAAATCAACTAAAAGAAGATGAAGCAAGTGAGAAAAATAACAGTGAAATTTAAAGATTCATTTATGGTTAGCGGGAAATAAAATACAAGTGAATAAGTTAGAAAGGTCTAGTTGTGAAACTAGTTTTGTCTATTTCATAAGCAGAACGTAGCGTCTGATTAATTTGTTTTTTCTAAGAATGAGCATAATTATTTGGCTAGTAATTACAATGCTGGCAATAAATATAAAATAATATATAATGCTTAGCAAGCCAGAGAAAGATTTTCCAATAGGAATATCTAAACCAGTTGCTTTTAGAAGTTGAAAAATTGCACCTCCCACAAATATATGCAACATATATACGCCAAACGAGATTTTACTTATGCTAGTGATAAGAGCACATAAGACCGAATTGGATTGTAACAATTGTTCCCCTCTGGTCAATAATTCAAATGTTGATATAGAAAGAAGAACAACCAGAACGAAGTCATAGTGCTGTACGTGGTGACCAGAATACTCAATGCCATACATAATTCCAATCGGAAGAATTATTCCTAGTACAGAAAGTACTGATGTTTTAATGAATTTTAAAATTCCCTTATAAATAGCATAACCTGAAAGTAGATATATCATCCATACACTTTCACCCCAAACAGAGGCACCAAAGATATTCATTTTAAGAACGGAATGGATGGATGGAGTATGACCGAATAAACTAAATAAAGGAATAAATGAAGGAATAATAGTACCGCTCAATATTAAAGCAATAAATAAAAGCTTTTGATAACTGGATAAAGTGATTTTATGGACTGCTATTGAAAGGATAGGCATTCCAAGATAAAGTGCGATAGTCATAGGCAGGTACCACAAGGCTGATAATGTATCACCCATAAATAGAGCCGCTTTTATAATGGTTGACCATTTTTGCGGATTTTCAACTACATGAGTATAGCGTAAAATATTCCAAGTGATATTCCAAAATTCATATGCGGTAATAAGGGGGAGAAGGTTTCGCATTATATATTTTTGTAAGTATGTGTTGTCTTCATAATTGCGGTCAAACATTAAATAACCCGTCAAAATAACAAAAAGTGGGACGCCAACAGTTCCAACAACTGTTAGCATCGCAAATAAAGATGAATGTACATCAGGTGCAAAAAAATAATATCTTGTATGGACAATGATGACTAAAATCATAGCCAATACACGGGTAGCGTCCATGGAATATAATCGTATTCCCATTGTGACCTCCAAACAAAACAGCATAAGATGATTGATATAATACTAGCCTATTATACATGTTTTTGTGTAGAAATAACAAGAGAAAGGTATAATTTAAGGGGGATATTCATCCATGTTTACAGTCTACAAGATTGAATAGTATACTCTATATGTCGTAATAATAGATTTTTTATAACCCATATCGTATAATAGATGTAGTCTTAAGGAGGTAGTAATGACTGAAGATGAAATTCTTAGTGCGAAAGAAAATTTTGCTAAATGGGGTGTGCCTGAGGACCGTATTTTTTCAGAAATTATGCGTGCCCGTTATTTAGATTATAATTTATTCTCTAACCCGACTAATGCTGAATATGGAATTACTATCGGTGATTTATACAAAAATATGAAAATGACCGTAGAAAAAATGGGAGAGTTTAAAGGTGATGAAGATACGTATGTAGACGTATATACACTTGCGATGAGAGTGAATCCGATGGATTTTGCAGAAGGAATCAAAAAGGTATCGCAAGAGATGAAAGATCTCATTTTAGCTGTGATTGAAAAAGTAAAGTCTGCAGGGCAGACAGTTTTATTTTCCGGGGCAGACTCCTATCTTTATATGCTTCCTCAGGTTTTTTATCATTTGAGTGATAAACGAATTGCTGTATCAGTAAATTCCTTGGAGTGGAAGAAGAAATTGTCTTATTTATTTCCTCGCGGACGCATTATGCTTTCTGATGAGTTTAACGATGACAGTGAACTTTACGATTATATCTTTAACATAGAAAGAGATGACCTGGTGCATGTAGAGGAATTACAGAAGCATTTATCAAAAGATGCGGTTTTGGAAGTGCTGACACCTCTTTCTATGATTGTGACAGAAAATCGAAAAAGTTTATTGGTAGAAAATCGGTTAGCTTCCCATAAAATACTTGAAGAATATTATGATTTATCACTTGATAACGAGGAGTTTGCTTTTCTGAAAATAAGGAATAAACAAGTAGAAAATATTTCTTTTGGAGAAGCTTGTTTGCAGAATGGGAATATAGAGAAATATGAAGCATTAAAAGTCAGTACGGATACCTTCATAGATGCTCATGATTGGAATTATGATACTTACAGGTATAACGGGTCAGTTGCACTGCAGACGTTGCTTGCCGCTGATGTTGTTGATTTAGATTACACCATAGGGAGTGAATATACTGTATTACAACCGGAGAATATAAAAGCAGGTACTTATCAATTATTACAGAGTAATGCCATTATTGAAGATATCGGAATAAGAACAGATCTTGCAGAAAAAGCGGATGTGCCTGATGGAAAGTTACTTACATTGATAAAGGACGGCGATTTATTGTTATTCCCCGGAGTACAAAAGATACATACAGCTGTTGTTTATCATATATATGAAGATACATATGTGCCTGATGAAATTATAGTTATCCGCCCGAAGGGGATTTATACGGCCGAGTATTTAAAAGTGTATTTAGAGGGACCATTGGGGCAGTTATTTATAGATACGATGAAGGCCGGAGATAAGCTTCTTTTCCAGTCCTCGCGATTAATGAGACTCCCGCTGCCTGAGGCAACAGAAAAATCAATCACTTGGATAACAGAAAAATGCAGAAATGCAATTGCTCAATTAGCACTTGCTGCGAGTGAGTGGAGAAATCTAAAAAATGAGGCAGTCCGTGTGATGACAGAAAGATAAGTATTTCGGAAAGGAAATCAAATGAAGATAGTTCTTGCAACACATAATAAGGGAAAAATACGAGAGTTTCAAAAGTGTTTTTCGGAAATTGGATGGGAAGCAGTTCCGATATCTGATATACAGGATATTGAGGAGCCGGAAGAAACAGGAAAAACTTTTAAGGAAAATGCATTACTTAAAGCACATTATTACACCAAAGTGATTAATATGCCGGTACTGTCTGATGACTCGGGTATTATCGCAAATGCTTTAGGAGATAAACCCGGAATTTACTCTGCCCGGTATGCAGGGAAACATGGTGATGATGAAGCTAATAATAAAAAGCTGTTGGAAGATCTGAAGCCGTATCCGAGTGATCAACGGACAGGGTATTACGAATGCGTTATTGCTCTGGTGTGGCCGGATGGCAGGGAAATAGTAGCAGAAGGTCGTTGTGATGGTGTCATCAGAGATTTTTATAAAGGGACCGGGGGGTTCGGCTATGATCCGCTTTTCTATTTACCGAAACTTCATAAAACTATGGCAGAGCTTGCAATGAGTGAAAAAAATAAAATCAGTCATAGAGGAAAGGCGCTGAAAGCGTTGCTGGAAAAACTAAAAAACATGGAATCATAATTTTGTATTTCCATAGACTTATGATTGTGATATAATTGTGCCATTAAACGGTAAAAATAAAAAAGTTTGATACATAATATAAAAATATGTAGCTACTATTTATCATCCGGTTATTAAATAATTTAAGGGAGGACAAAATGGATATTCGTGAAGAAGCAATGAAACTGAGAGAGGAAAAACATCAAATGATCAAAACAACTCTAAATGCGAAAATGGAGGATCTCCATGATTTAGCGGTTGTTTATACACCGGGAGTTGCAGCACCTTGTCTGGCAATTAAGGAGGAGGAAGATAAGTCGTTAGAATTGACATGGCGCGGGAACGTAGTAGCTGTTATTTCTGACGGAACCCGTGTGCTCGGATTAGGAGATATTGGAGCAGCTGCTGCTATGCCGGTTATGGAAGGGAAAAGCGCTCTTTATAAAAAGTTTGGTAATATTGATGCAATTCCGATTGTTATCAACAGCAAAGATAAAGATGAAATCGTACATACAATCCAATTGTTGGAAAAATCTTTTGCAGGGATTAATTTGGAAGATTTCTCTTCTCCTAAATGCTATGACATTGAAGATGAATTGAAAGCTACTATGAACATTCCTGTATTCCATGATGACCAGCATGGAACGGCTATCGCCGCATTGGCAGCTGTTATTGGTGCACTTCGTCTTACGAAAAAGAAAATTGATGAAGTCAAAGTTGTTATTTCCGGGGCAGGTGCTGCAGGGACGGCTATTGCACGTCTTCTTTTGGAAGACGGTGTCAGAGCGGAAAATATGACAATACTCAACAGCAAGGGTATTTTATATGATAATGGTAAGCTGAATCGTATACAAAAAGCATTGGTTAGCGAAGTAAACCCGGAGAATAAACAGGGAACTTTTGTAGAGGCTGTAAAGGGTGCAGATATTCTTGTGGCAAGTTCTTCACCGGCAGCATTTAAAGAAGAGCATAAAGCAGCTATTAAAACTATGGCAGAAAAAAATGTGGTATTTGCCATGGCTAATCCGATACCGGAGATGATGCTGGCGGATGCAAGGGAATTGGGAGTTTATGTTTTCGGTACCGGCCGGAGTGATATGCCGAACCAGGTAAATAATTCATCCGTATTTCCCGGGCTTTTCCGTGGTGCATTAGATGTCCGCGCCCGTCAAATTAATGAGCCGATGAAGCTGGCGGCAGCACATGCACTGGCAGAATTGGTTTCTGATGAAGAATTAAATCCTGATTATGTAGTGGTGAATGTATTTGATAAACGAGTTGCTCATGCAGTGGCAAAAGCATCTGCTAAGGCTGCTATTGAATCAGGAGTTGCTCGTGTGAAAGAATTGCCGGAGCAGTATAAAGATTAATGGAGTAATGGTTATACCGAATCAAAAGCGCTTATCCGTAACGGGGTAAGCGTTTTTCTTGCACCTGTTGATAAAATCGTATATGATTTAATCAATTGAAATCATAAAGGTCTTGAGGAAATGAATTTTATTGGCCGTGTAAAAAATTATCTGCTGAAAGAAAACAAGGTGGATTTTATACATAAAAATGATATAGGGAAAATAAATAAAGGTGCATTACAGATTATGAATGCGCTGGAAAAAGGCGGATATGAAGCTTACTTGGTGGGCGGCTCAGTCAGAGATCTTCTCTTAGAAAAAGTGCCTCATGATTGGGATATTACAACGTCAGCCCGACCGGATGAGGTTGTTTTCTGTGCCATACAAAATGAGTGGAAAATTATTGATTGTGGAGGATATCGTTTTGGTACGGTTTCTATTTTAATCAATGAAAATATATATGAAGTGACGACCTTTCGAAGCGACTTTTACGGAAATGACAGTCACAGACCGAAAGAAATTTGTTTTGCCAAAACATTGAAGGATGATTTATCCCGTCGGGATTTCACGGTCAATGCCATGGCTATAGATGCAGATGGTGTAATTTATGATTACTTTGGCGGCATTGCTGATTTGGACCGTCGGATTTTGAGAACTGTAGGTATTGCTAAAGATCGTTTTCAGGAAGATGCGCTTCGTCTTTTTCGTGCTTGTCGTTTTTTAGGACAACTTGATTTTCAGGCTGACAAAGAGCTTTTTAAAGCAATATCTCCGTCTTTATACAGGGTAGAAGGTCTTTCTTTATCACGCGTGAAATCAGAATTACAAGTTTTGATGAAATCAGACCATCCGGCCCGAGGTTTAGACTTATTTGTAAGATCAGGGTTGAATCAATCAAGTTGCTTTGTAAAGGTAAACAAAAAGAAATATGCGGTACCTATACTGCCGGAATTATCGCATTTGGTTAATTTACCGCAGGAAAAGCAGTTTCACAAATTTGATGCATGGAACCATACATTGGCTGTAGTGGAAGCTTCACCGCGGGAAGATGTCTTGCGGTGGGCAGCACTTTTTCATGATGTGGGAAAAGGTATGCCGGGGGTCAGAGCTATACGGAATGGAAAATATACCGACTATGGGCATGATTTGAAAGGCGCTGAAATTTCTTCGGAGGCACTCATCCGTCTTGCATTTCCTCCAAGTTTTATTTCACGGGTTGTTTGGCTTGTTAAAAACCATATGCGTTTTCATTATTTTGCCAATACGGAGGCAGCTGACGGTAAGAAATGGCTTCGCCAGATTGCCAGGAGCGGAATATTTAAGTCTTCTGCAGATATGAGGCAGGGGATTAAAGAGTTAACGGAGCTTTGCAAAGCAGATATTATCGGCTGCGGACGTCCATTTTCGGCGACAAACGGGCATCAGGCCTTTGGGGAATATATGATGGACTTATGTGAGGAAATGCCGGTTTCAACAAAAGATTTGAGATATGATGAGAGACTTATTTCTGTTTTAAAAAATCATATCGGAGAAGGAATGAAAAATTTATTATTCCGTGTACAAAATGGAGAATTAAGAAATGAACCTGAAACACTTTTAGAAGCAGGAAACAGATATAGGAGACGCCATAATGAGGAAAATTAGACCAAGAAGTATTATGAGAAAAAGAAGTGCCTGGATAGCCGGATTATTTACTCTCATAGTATTTATTTTGGGAATACGTCTGTTTTATGTTCAGATTATTGATAACGACAGATATAAAAAAATGGCATTGGCACAAACAGAAGGTGTCCAGACCCTTTATTCTCCCAGGGGTACTATCTTTGACAGAAACGGTAAACCGCTGGCATTTTCCGTCATGGTTAAATCATTATATTGTGATCCCGGTATGATTCATGGAGATCCGAAAGAAATAGCCAAAGAATTATCACCATTAGTGAAGCAACCGGAAAATATATTGTTGGAGAAACTGACAAAAGATACCCGCTTTGTTTGGATACAACGTCTGATGGACCCGGAAGATTCCGATCGCGTTCTTTCGCTTTTGAAGGAAAGAAAGTGGGAGGGCCTTCGTTTTGTTGATGAAAGCCGGAGATATTATCCGAACGGTCCGTTATTAGCGAACGTTTTAGGCTTTGTAGGGATAGATGATAAAGGACTGGACGGACTTGAAATGTCTATGGATCAATTAATAGGAGGATCCGAGAATAAACAACGTCTGCTTATGGATGCAAGAGGAAATCCTATTCTTCAGTCGGCACTGGCTCCATATAAGACTGAAGGGGAACGCTCCGTACATTTGACCATAGATCAAAATATACAGTTTTATGCAGAACGGGCACTTGATAGAGCTATGGTAAATACGCATGCCCAAGGGGGGCTGATTATCGTTATGGATCCGAAAACCGGCGGAATTCTAGCGTTAGGAAGTCGTCCGACCTACGATCCAAATCATTTTGATAAAGCAAAAGAAGAAGATTTTAAAAATAAAGCAGTTGTTGATATTTATGAACCGGGCTCTACATTTAAGCCTATAATTGCTGCGTCGGCCTTATCTGCCGGTACATATTCTTCCGATATTGTTTGGCATGATCCCGGAGAGATTCGGGCTTCAGGGCATACAATTAAAAATTGGAATGACGGATCCTATGGTGATGTGAAGTTAGTGGATATTATCAAATACTCTATTAATACAGGATTTGCTCATATCGGCTTGTTGACCGGCGGGAAAACATTGACAGAATATGCAGAAAAATTCGGGTTTGGTAAACCGACGGGAATAGAACTTCCCGGAGAAGAGTCCGGAATTTTATTTAACCCGGAGGATATGAAAGATATCGATGTAGCTACGATGTCTATCGGCCAAGGAATAGCAGTGACTCCTCTGCAGATGTTGCAGGCTTATAGTGCACTTGCTAATGGCGGTAAAATGGTAAAGCCCCATATTTTAGAATCGGTCAAAAATCCTGATGGATCTATTTATAAATCTTATGAAACAGAGTATGCAGGAGAACCTGTATCTAAAGAAGTTGCCGATGAAGTAAAGGATATGATGGAAAAAGAAGTTTCTGAAGGGGGCGGCATGAATGCTCGTGTACCGGGATATCACATGGGAGGAAAAACAGGAACGGCCCAAAAGCTGGATGCTGTCCGCGGAGGATATTTGGAAAATGAATATATAGCTTCATTTTGCGGATTTGGACCGATAGAAGACCCACAGGCAATCTGCCTTGTTGTTTTAGATAATCCGAGAGGGGTCTACTATGGCGGATTGGTAGCCGCACCGGTCTTTAGGGAGACGATGGGGCAAATTATGAGATACTTAGAGATTCCATCAAATGAGCAAAGGGGCGGTTCTGAAAATAGTGAAGAAAAACATGGACATAAGAGCATTCCCAACTTACCGGAGAAAAATATAAATGAGTTCCGGTTACCAAACTTTTACGGTTGGTCCATGAGAGATACCGGGGAATGGATTAATGGTGCCGGACTCGGATTTAAACCGGAGGGAACCGGATTTGCGGACTCGCAATCACCCGGGCCGGGAGTAACGGTTAAACGGGGTGAGGATGTGACAGTCCATTTCTCAAGATAAATAAGGTAAATATAAAGCCTGCTGTTTTCTCAGCAGGTTTTTTCATGTATTTATAGCATAGAAGAATGAAAAAAACGAATATAATTTCTTTCAACTGTGATATAATGTGAAAATAAATAAGAATAATAAAATGTTGTATAAAAGAAGTGGGAGAGGTAAAAAAATTGTTAAGTGATATTGAGATTGCGCAAAAAGCGAAAATGGATCCCATCATTGATATTGCAAAGAAAATCGGGATTCCTGCAAATGAATTAGAGTCATATGGTCCTTATAAAGGGAAGATTTCTCTTAAGTTTGTAAAGTCGCTGAAAAACAAACCTGTGGGTAAATTAATATTGGTGACCGCTATTTCACCGACACCGGCGGGAGAGGGGAAAACAACCACTACAGTCGGTCTTGGTCAGGCTATGGCGCAATTAGATAAAAAAGTTATGATTTGTTTAAGAGAACCGTCTCTGGGCCCTTGCATGGGAATCAAGGGCGGAGCTGCCGGCGGCGGATATTCGCAAGTAGTACCTATGGAAGATATTAATCTCCATTTCACTGGAGATTTGCATGCAATTACAGCGACACATAATTTATTGGCGGCTATGGTGGACAATCATATCCAACAAGGAAATACATTGCAAATTGATCCCCGCAGAGTTGTATGGAATCGAGTTATGGATATGAATGACCGGGCATTAAGACATGCTGTCATAGGACTTGGAGGTCATGTAAACGGAGTACCGCGGGAAAGCGGTTTTGATATTACTGTTGCATCCGAAATCATGGCTATTCTTTGTCTTGCTAAATCAATAAAAGACATGAAAGAACGATTTGCCCGAATCATAGTAGGATACACCTATGATAATGAGCCGGTAAGAGCAGGAGATATTCATGCTGAGGGAGCCATGGCAGCATTGATGAAGGATGCTTTAAAGCCTAATTTAGTACAAACATTGGAGCATGTTCCCGCATTTATACATGGTGGTCCTTTTGCAAATATCGCCCACGGATGCAATTCTGTAGTAGCTACCCGCACTGCACTTCATTTATCTGATTATGTAGTTACAGAAGCAGGGTTCGGTGCCGATCTTGGTGCAGAAAAATTCTTGGATATTAAATGCCGCTTTGCTGGACTTCATCCAGATGGAGTTGTTTTAGTAGCTACTCTCCGTGCACTTAAGATGAATGGCGGAAAAAATAAAAATGAATTATCAGAATCTGATCCTGAAGCAGTAAGAAGGGGACTTCCCAATCTGCTCCGGCATATTGATAATCTAAAGAAATATAAAATTCCGATGGTTGTTGCTCTTAATATATTTCCCGCTGATACAGAGGAAGAGAAAAATATTATTTATAAAGCTTGTGAAGAAAAAGGTGTTATGGTCGCCGATTCCAATGTTTTTGCAGAAGGTGGCAAGGGCGGTCTGGTCTTGGCAGAAAAACTTTTACAAGCTATGGAAAAACCTTCCGGATATAAACCGCTTTATAATCTGGAAAAATCTCTTAAGGAAAAAATTGAGACAATTGCCAAAGAAATATATGGAGCATCTCATGTTCAGTATGATGGAACAGCTGAAAAAGAGCTGAAACATATTGAGGATATGGGATATGGGGATATGCCTGTTTGTATTGCCAAGACACCGGCCTCATTTACGGATGACCCGTCGTTATTGGGTGCACCGGAAGATTTCACTTTACATGTAAGAGACTGTCATGTGTCTGCCGGAGCGGGGTTTGTTGTTGTTCTGACAGGAAAAATTATGACAATGCCCGGCCTTCCCAAACATCCGGCAGCAGAAAAAATTGATGTAGATGATGAAGGAAATATTACTGGACTTTTTTGAAAGAGGGATTAAATGATACTTGATGGGAAAAAAGTGGCAGCAGCTCTTGAAAACCGACTCAAAAAACGGTTGGAAAATTTAAAAAATTACAATTATACGCCCAAGTTGGCAATTATTTTAACAGGGGACAATCCCTCATCCGCTATGTATGCTGCTTTTATGCAAAAGGTGGCTAAAAAATACGGAATTCAATCAGAGCTGTTAAAAAGAGATAACCAAGTAACTGAGACGGAGTTAGAAAATTTAATTTCCCGTCTGAATAATGATGCTGCCGTTACAGGAATTTTGATGATGATGCCGTTACCGGATCATATCTGTACTCAAAAAATTATTGATTTAATATATCCTGATAAAGATATAGACGGGCTGACAACAGTTAATGCAGGGCGGTTATTTTCAGGGCGGGACGGTTTTTTCGGATGTACCCCTCGTGCTGTTATGGAAATACTTGAAAGTTACGACATTACGGTGGAAGGTAAAAGAGTTGTGATACTCGGAAGAAGTAATGTTATAGGGAAGCCGGTTTCTATGATGCTCTTAAATAAGAATGCTACTGTTACTATCTGTCACTCCCGAAGCCGAAATTTGAAAGAAATTACACAAGAAGCCGATATTATTGTCGTTGCGGTCGGACATCCTTACAGCTTAAGTGGGGATATGATTAAAAAAGGTGCAATCGTCATAGATGTGGGAATTAATCGGATAGACGGTAAAACAGTGGGAGATGCAGATTATGAATCTGTATTACCTGTAGCAGGAGCAGTGACACCGGTGCCCGGTGGAGTTGGTGCAGTCACGACAACTATGGTCATAGAATCGCTCATAAAAGCCGGAGAGCAAGCTGTATGCAAAAGATAAAAGATAATCTGATTTTGTTTAAAAGGAAGGTATTTATACAGTGCAGGATAATATCGTCGGAAAACTTGTTGAAGAGGAAGTAGATTTTACCAGGAAATTGGTACAAGGGATGGATGAATTTATTATTAACAAAGGGATTGATATCATCCAGGCAATCTTAATTCTTGCTATCGGCTATATGATATGCCGGTGGCTTAGAAGTGCAGTTCGGCGTGTTTTAAACAGAAGCAGTGCAGATCCGTTGGCAAACAGCTTTGTATCAGAAATCATTTTCTTTTTATCATTGGCTGTTGTTTTAATTATGGCATTGGAAACTGTGGGAGTTGCTCCCAGTACATTAGTAGCTGCTTTCGGCGGTCTCGGTCTTGCTATTGGTCTCGGCCTTAAAGATAATGTGGGTAATATTGCTTCAGGTATATTTATTTTGATTTTTCGCCCTTTTAAAGTAGGCGATTACATACAAGTGGGAACTCACGAGGGAACCGTGGTTGATATACGGATTATGTATACAGAAATATCCACGTTGGGAAATCAAATGATTTCCATTCCAAATTCACAGTTAACAAACAGCATTATAAAAAATTATTCGACCTTTATTACGAGAAATATTGAATTTACTTTTGATGTCGGGTACGAAACCGATTTAGTAAAATGCATTGAAATTTTGAAAAAAGTATTCCGTGATGATGAGTATGTTTTAAACGGAGCTGATATGCCTATTTATGTAAGCGGCATGGCAGATTCCAGTATCCGCATCTATGTGAGAGCACAGGTGGAACGTATAAAATATTATGACGCACAAAATCAGTTATATATAAAAGTGAAAAAAGCTTTTGATGAAGCCGGTATTTCTATTCCATTCCCCCAATTGGTTATTCATCAGGGGGATAAAAATTAGTATTAAAATAGATTGACATAAAAAAAATAGAATGATATACTCAGTCTAATATCAATGACTGGGAGTAGTAGTAATGATTTGATATCATAGAGAGCCGGCGTATGGTGGAAGCCCGGAATATCATTTATTATGAATGGACCCATGAGATGCAGCCTGAGCCGTAATGGGGTAGGAACTGCCGGTTCTTCCGTTAAAAAGAGATGGGTAACCAGTAAGTAGGACTTTTTAGTCAATTAGGGTGGCACCGCGGAATCATTTCCTTTCGTCCCTTTGCAGAAATGCAAGGAGTGGATGAAAGGATTTTTTATTTACCGATTTAAGGAGGAATTGTTATGGAAGCGGTTAAAGATGTATCACAACTGATATTTATTAAATCAAGAGGTGGTAAATTCCGCTGGCTTACGATTTCGACCTTGATGCTGGCAGTCGGGATGTTACTGCACCTGGTATCACCCTCTGTGGCCGGCTTTACACCGAACTGGATGATAGCTACTTATGTGGTGGCTATTCTTTTGACAAAACCGACATATAAGCAGTGCCTGGGGATTTGTATGGTGGCAGCACTTATGGAAGTATTCACCTCAAAATCAGCTTTTCCTTACGGTAATTTTTGCAGTGAATTTGCAGGTGCTTTCGTAGCAGGCTTTTTTGCTCATTCTGTACCACCCATAAAAATTGGAAAGTTTTCTTTGCGTCCTATGTTGGCAGGGTTTATAACAACATTGGTAAGTGGATTCATTTTTGTATCCATCTTGACACTGATGGTTGGAATTCCTTTAAATGTATATTTGTATGTGATTCTTCCCATGGTTGTATTAGTGGGGGTGGGTAATGCAATTATTACTCCGTTCTTGTATTTCCCTGCATTAAAACTATTCAAATCTATGAATTATATGATGACAGATGAAGTAGAAGACAGTAATCATAGCGGTCTGATTCTGAAACAAAAAGAAGAAGGAGTCATCAGTGTAGAACATTTAACCTATACATATCCGGTTTCTAAAAAGGCAGCGCTAACTGATGTTTCTATGGCGGCTAAACAAGGTTCGTTTATAGTTATAACCGGGCCTAACGGGGCAGGAAAAACAACATTACTCATGTCGATGGCGGGAGCAATTCCTCACTACTATGGAGGCAGAATGGAGGGAATGGTGTATACCGGAGGCAAGGCGGTTACACAGACGGAGATTTCAGACTTGGCATCCAGTATCGGCGTCATTTTAGCAGATTATTCTGCCCAGATTGTGACACTTACGGTGGGAGAAGAGATGGCATTTACATTGGAAAATCACGGGTTCTCTCGTGAAGAAATAAAAAAGCGGTCACAACAGGCTTTGAAAAAAGTACATTTGGACGGACTTGAAGATAGAAAGGTATCGACTCTTTCAGGCGGTCAGCGTCAGAGATTAGTCGTGGCGGCTGTATTGGCGGAGGAACCGGAAGTTCTTGTATTTGATGAACCGACTTCCGCATTGGATCCGGAAGGAATTAAAGAATTTTACGAAATGGTGGGAGAGCTCAATCAAAAGGCGGGGCTGACAGTCATTGTGGCAGAGCATCACTTGGAAGCTACATTGCCTTATGCAACGAGGTTTATTTTAATGGATGAAGGCAGAATTATCAGTGATGGGACACCGGAAGAAGTCATGAAATATATGAATCAAAATCATATATATGAAGAAGCCATTCCGGATATGTATAAAGCACAGCTTACGTTGGAAAAGGCGGGCATCAGATTTGAAAAACCGTTTTTAAATATTCATGATGCAGAGTTTTCTGTACTGAATTCCATGAAAAAGGAGGCAGGCCATGCTTGAGTTGGATCATGTAAGCTTTCAATATACAAAGAATAGCCCGACTGTATTGTCAGATGTTTCTCTTTCTTTTGACAAAGGAGAGTTTGTGGCTATAACGGGAAGAAATGGCAGCGGAAAAACTACAGTTACCCGTCTGTTGACCGGTTTAGAAAAACCGACAAGAGGATTTATTCTATATAACAAAAATAACGTAACAAATAAAACAGCGGCAGAAAGGAGTCGCTTTATCGGATATGTATTTCAGCAACCGGATCGCCAAATGTTTATGCCTACAGTCAGGGAAGAGATTGCTTTTGGGCCTTACCAGCAAGGGAAACGTGGAAAGGAACTTGATGAAATTGTAGACCGGGCCATGATGGATACAGATATTTTTGAACTCGCAGAGGAATACCCCAGAATCTTATCTCGTGGTGACCAACAAAGAGTTGCTATTGCATCCGGGCTTGCTATGAATACAGAGTATCTGGTCCTTGATGAACCGACAAGCGGGCAGGATGGGGCAGAAAAGAAAAAGCTGATGAAACTCATGAACCGCTTGAAACGTCTGGGAATTACCATTATTCTCGTTACGCATGACATGGATATTGTTGCCAGTGAGTGTACACGCGTTATTGTTATTGCCGATAAGGGCATTGCTTTTGATGGAAAACCGGAAGAACTTTTTTCTGCAGAATACAGGCCTGAAAATTGGGGACTCGCTTATCCGCCGTCGGTTCTCTTGGGTCGTAGACTTCCGGGAGCTTCTTACTGTAGAAATATGACAGATTTTTGTAATACTTATTTACAAGTGAAAGGAGAGATGGCGAAATGAGAAATTTAGTACCGATTACCAAAATTCTCCTTACTTTGGCTACTGCAGTTTGGGCGATAGTTCTCCACGAGCCTGTGAGTCTCTGTGTCTTGTGTTTTTTTGAAATATGCATTTTGCTTATATCCGGAGAGCTGTTCAATAACTTAAAAGCCTTATTTATGTTATTTATATTTGCTTTTTGTCTCGGAATCATCGAGTATATCGGGGGAGGAACCGAGAAGGAGTCGGTGGTTGCCTCGCTACGGATGCTTGGAATGACGATTATATTTATTTATCTTCTTGCCACCGTCAAGTTACAAGATTTGACGGCAGCTATGGTTATGCAGCTAAAAGTACCTTATGAGTACGCTTTTATGTTTACCGCAGGCCTCAGGTTTGTTCCTGATTTTATAGAAGAAAATAGAGCGGTAGCAGAGGCTCAGGCTTGCCGCGGACTTGCTATTCAAGGAAATTTTATTAAACAAATCAAACGTTACATGTCCGTAGTAAGACCGATTATGCTCCGATCACTTGGGCGAAGTGAAACGATGGCATTATCATTGGAGTTGCGTGGATTTGGAGGTTCAAAACGTACTTTTACGGAAAGTGTGGCACCTAAAATCCCGGACTATGGAATCATGGGGCTTACTTGTATAATTACAATAGGTGTTATTGCGGGCCGGATTTTATATAGTTTTTAGTAGTTTAATAAAGGCATGCCGAAACGTACAAGAAAGGAGGAGTTATAATGGAAAGAAAAGGAATTGAGAGTTTAAAATCGTTAGGAAATCAAAATACAATATATGATATGGATTATAATCCGGGGCTATTGGAAAAAATACCTAATGCACATCCGGAAAATGATTATTTTATTAAATTTAATTGCCCTGAATTTACAAGTTTATGCCCCAAAACAGGACAACCTGATTTTGCAACGATTTATATTTCTTACATTCCCGATCGATATATTGTGGAAAGTAAATCACTCAAATTATATTTGTTCAGTTATAGAAATCATGGAGATTTTCATGAAGACTGTGTCAATATGATTATGAAGGATTTGATTAAATTATTGAGCCCCCGTTATATAGAAGTGTGGGGAAAATTTCTTCCCCGCGGCGGATTATCGATAGATCCGTATTGTAATTATGGAATCCCCGGTACGGAATGGAAAGATTTTGCGCGATACAGGCTGTTAAATCATGATTTAAACCCTGAAAATATCCATAATCGTTAATTGGCAATAAAAACCCTCATGTATTTAAAAGAATACATGAGGGTTTTTGTGTGGAAAAATTATAAAACAGCGGCCAGTTTTTTGATTAATGATTCCTTTTGGCTTCCGGGAAACCACTGGATAGAAAGTGGAGAACGGGTTAATTTTTGAAAAGAGAGCATTGTTTTTTGCGTAGCGTGAGCAGGGACTTCAAAATCCTCTCGATTAAGGTAGATTCGGATATCATATCCTTTTGAGTAAGTGCAAATAACTTGGGAAACACATTGCTCATAACTTTCATCGAGACCTTCTGCTAAAGAAAGAAAACCGGATAAAAGTTTTATCTGTTCTATATTTTCTGCAGTAAGCAAACGGGATTCTTTTAAAGATTTCAAAATCCGTCCAGAAAAACCGTGGTGAAAGGTGGCGATTAAAGCGCACATAATCTGCTCTTTATGTGACCAGCCGAAGATATGGGCATTTGCTATCATGTAACCGCTGTGCCTGGCATGGCTGTAGTAGTTGATGATTTTTCCGGAATCATGTAATAAAGCCGCCGTATAAAGCAGCATACGCATTCTTTCGGGAAGTCCGTGATTTTTTTGCCACTGATCAAACATGGAAAGTGCAAGTGCTGTTACATATTTTGCATGAGACTTTTCCGATAAGGCCAAGGTAGCGGCATAATTTTTAGCAGAAGAAATTAACATATCTTTACAATGAGATCGGTCTCTGTCATAAATCGGATCATACCAATGATAAAAAATTCCTTCCCTGAGGCCGCAACCGGAAATAGTCATTTCCTTTGCATGCGTATATTTTATTATCTCGCCAACAAGGAGTGCTCCTGCAATAATTATATCTGTTCTTTCCGAAGAGAGCCCGGATATTTTTTTTCTTTCTTCCGGGGTTGACGAAGTAATGGTATTAATGACAGAAAATAATCCGTTTGCAGGCATTTGATAATTGTGAAGTTTTGGGAGAGGGTATCCGATATTTCGTTGATAGATTTTTGCGAGATTTCTGACAGTTCCGCCGACTCCGACCACCGGGCAGGCTTTTTTTGGAATCCATGGAATAGTTCTCAGCTCTTTTACAACAAAAGATTGGATTTTTTTGATATCTCCGCCGGAAACGGTACCGGCAGATTGGAACTTCTCTGTTAATGTGACAGCACCGATAGGGATACTTACAGAATGGATTCTTTTTTTATCCTTTACCAATGAGATTTCTATACTGGCACCGCCTAAATCAAAAAGAAGGAAGTCGGAAGTATCTATTGTATGAATTACTCCTGAAAAACCTAAGGCGGCCTCCTGTTTCCCGCTTATTATAGTCATGGGAATATGAGTGCTGGTCCGAACTCTTTTTAAAAATGAAGCACCATTTTTAGCGTTTCTTACGGCAGCTGTTGCCACGGCAAGTATTTTAGTCACGTGATGCATGTTTGCAACATGGCGATATACTTTTAAACAGTCTATAGCTCTTTGCTGTGCCGCCTCGGTTAAAAATGGAGATGAAGGATTCATTCCTTCTGCCAGCCGGATAGATTTTTTTTCCTGATAAATAAGTTTATAGGTACCCGATTTACTTACTTGCATAATAATAAACCGGATAGAATTAGAACCAAGATCAATAATAGCTATATGGTTCATTGTGCGCTCCTTTATATATATTTATTATTTATTGTACAATAAATAATAAATGAATTGAATAAAAAGATGTAAAGTTTCGTACGAGTCAGAAATAAATGGATTTATTGGTTTTATAAAAACAGGTAGTATACAAAATAGTGGAAAAGAGAGTCATACATAAATTTAGATAAAATTTACCTCTTCATTACGTTTTTTTAGTATAATACAATTAATAAAAATACTAGATATCGGAGTGAATATTTTCTTTTAGAAATGAGGGTCTCAAATGGCAGATACGGATGCACTTATTTATGGGATTATTCATATTGGTTCGTCAAATCTCTCTATGAGGATTGTGGAGTACAAAAATATAAATGATATCCGGATTATCGAAGAAGTAAGAAAAGAGACGTCTTTTGGCGAAGAGGTCTTTCTTAATAAGAAATTATCGTTTTCTTCCATTCGTCGACTTTGTGATATGTTGAACGGATTGAGGCAACTTTTAAATGATTACCGGGTCAAAGATTATAAGGTGTATGCTACTGCCGTATTGAGAGAGGCGGAGAATTGGCGCCCCATTTTAGACTTGATTCGCGTCAATACAGGGTTCTTGGTAGATGTTGTGGATATGCCCCAGGAAATTTATTATAAACACTTTTTATTGCAACATCATATGAAGCAGTTAATTCTTGAAAAAAAGTATGATTCAGCAGACAGTTTTCTCTTTATAGATATCACTTCAGGTTGCGTAGGGATGACAGTTTGGAAAAACGGTGCTCTCCAGTATCAGCATAATGCTCATATCGGAACGCTTCGCCTTTTGGAAACCTTTAAGGCCAATCAGAGGGATTCCAGAGATTTTCCTTTTGCTATGGCAGCGTATTTGCATACTATCTTAAAGCCGTTATGGATGGAAATCCATCATTACAATCCTTCCAATGTTATTTTGTCAGGTCGAGAAGCAAGAATTGTAGCAAGTCTCATGAATTTTAAAATGGATGAGGCAGGCAGAATTGAGATTCATAACGACAGTTTCCAAAAATTATATGAAGTGGCAGGTTTTTTATCACCATCAAGAATTCGTCAAAAATATAAAATCAGTGAAACATGGGCGATGACGGTTTTACCGACGATTCACATATATAAAGAAATACTTGATAATGTATTCCCTGAGCATATTGTATTATTCGGTACGACCTTTGTTGAGGCGGTAGCTACTTTTTATGGGGCTGTCCGAACAAAGGATACCGCTCTTGCTTATATGAGGAAACAAAATATAGAGCTCACGCGGGCTATAGCAAAATCTTATTATTATGAGCCTATGCATGCCGAGGCTTTAGAAGAGTATAGTCATGCAATTATTTCAGGACTTGGAAAGAAAAGCGGGCTGACAGAAAGAGATGAAGTGTTGTTGCGGATGGCAATTATTCTTTACCAAGTAGGAAAATATGTAAACTTGCTGAATTCGCAGGAGCATGCCTGGAACATAATCAGAGGGACGGATATTTTCGGTATATCTGATAAAGAAAAGGATATTGTTGCCTGTATTGTTTATTATGATCACAAACGAGTTCCGGGAGACGAAGAGGAGCCATTCCGGGTTTTATCTGATTTGGCTAAAATTGTTGCACTAAAATTAATTGCGGTTTTCCGGCTGGCAAGAGCTATGGATATGTCCCGGTGTCAAAAGATGACGGATGTAAATGCACGTGTGTCAGGGGCATCGTTTCTTATTGAATATGACAGTAAAGAAAGCACGGCACTGGAGACGTGGATATTTGAAAAAAGTAAAGAACTTTTTGAAAATGTATATGGTCTTGAAGTTAAGTTGGAACGGAGATAACTATTATGGATACAGGTATAAATGAGCAACGGTATTATTTGAACAGAGAGTTATCGTGGCTGCAGTTTAACAAGCGTGTTTTGCAGGAAGCGGTTGATGACTCTAATCCTTTGCTCGAAAAATTAAAATTTTTAGCAATTACCAGCTCCAATTTAGATGAATTTTTTATGATTCGAGTAGCAGGATTGAAGCATCAGACCGAAAATAATATTACCCGCCGTGATATTGCAAGTATGACACCGGCAGAGCAAATTGAAAGTATTTCTGAGACTTGCCAACAATTAGTGGCCCGTCAGTATGCATATTTAAAGGATATTTTAGGCATGCTGCAAAAAGAAGGCCTGTCTTTTGTGAAACCTGAGGAAATGACCGGTGAACAGATGAAGTGGCTCGAAAGTTACTTTGAAAGAGAAATATTTCCTGTGGTAACACCTATGGCTGTGGATTCGTCCCACCCGTTCCCTTTTTTGGCCTCTAAAAGTCTGAATATTGCCATGCTTCTAGAGCGGAATGAAAGGGACAGTCTTGTTGATGAAGAAAATGATATAGATATTAAAACTGCGATTGTTCCTGTTCCGTCGGTTCTTCCTCGTATTATCCGTCTCCCTGATAATGGTAAAAACAGTAAAATGCATTATTTTATCTTTTTAGAAGATGTATTAATGCATTATGCGGCACGCTTGTTTATCGGATACGATCTTTTAGAAGCAAGAGCTTTTCGTATTACCAGAGATGCAGATCTTTATATAGATGAAGAAGATGCACAGGATCTTTTGGTAGAAGTAGAGCGGCAATTAAAAAAAAGACAACGGGGGGCAGCGGTTCGTATAGAATTTGAAATGGGAACAAGTCGTTTTATGCGGAGATTTATGACACAGGAAATGAATCTTGCTAAAGAAGATATGTATGAAATTGACGGACCTATTGATATGACTGTATTTTTTGGTTTTTGTGGCATGCAAGGGTATGATTATCTCCGATATAAAGAGGCACATCCCCATACCCCATGGAGCATGATTGAATTGAAACGTGAGGGAAAGACAAATATATTTGATATGATTCGGGAAAAAGACATCCTGATTCATTTGCCATATGAATCTTTTGATGAGTCAGTGGTAGAATTCATGTCAGCTGCTGCAAACGATAAAAATGTTCTTGCTATCAAGCAAACACTTTACCGTGTCAGCTCTTCAAGTCCTATAGTACAGGCGCTTGAAAAAGCAGTTCAAAACGGGAAACAGGTAACTGTGCTGATGGAAGTGAAGGCACGATTTGATGAAGCAAATAATATACTTATGGCAAGGCGTCTTGAAAAGGCGGGAGCTCATGTTATTTATGGATTGGTAGGGTTAAAAACTCATTCGAAATGCACATTGGTAGTCCGTCGGGAAAAAGATGGAATCCGGCGGTACGTTCATATAGCAACAGGAAACTACAATGCATCTACTGCGAAGTTATATACGGACATAGGATTATTGAGTTGTAATGACAAATTAGGGGTGGATGCATCTGCTTTCTTTAATTTACTTTCCGGATATTCTGATCCGCCTATATGGGACTCTTTTATAGTTGCACCAATTAACCTGAGAGAACGCTGCCTGCAATTGATTGATAGAGAAATAGAATTTGCCCGAAATGGAGAAGCAGCACATATGATAGCCAAGATGAATTCCTTGCTGGATAAAGAAATCATTGACAAGCTATATGAAGCATCTCAAGCGGGGGTAAAGATCGAGCTTATAGTCAGGGGGATTTGTGTATTAATTCCGGGGATTCCGGGGGTTAGCGATAATATTACTGTTCGCAGTATAGTAGGCAGATTTTTAGAACATAGCCGGATATTTTGGTTCCGGAACGGAGGAAGAGAAGAGATTTATATCGGAAGTGCCGATTGGATGCCGCGAAATCTTAATGACCGGGTAGAACTGATGATTCCTATTTCAGACGATTCGCTTAAACAAAGAATCAAAGAAATGATTCTTTTACAACTGGCAGATAATCAAAAAGCCTATTTGATGCAATCAAATGGAACATGGGTAAAAAATATTGCCATGGAAGACCGTGTTTGTGCGCAAGAAATATTCCAGCAAATAGCAGAAATACGCAGTAAGGAGAATAAACTAACGCTGGCAGAAAAAATGGAACCATATGTACCGCTTATGGGACGTGGGGACTCAATGAGGTAAATGTATAAAAAACTCTGTTAACCACTTTATAGTGAATTTTGAGATGTTTTTGGGTGTGCATCATCATAATTGAATTAAATTAGAAAAAAATCCCCACATTTAATAAAAAATTAATGTTTAAAGGGGAAAGGAAAATTGAAAAATGAGGAAAAAAGAGGCCATAAAATACGAGTCGAATATCAATTTTAGGATCTCTTTTTTATGAGGATTGAAGAGAATGAATTCCAAATACGGCTAATAGAAAATAAACTTTTCATCATTCGAAATGATTATGTCCATTCCAGGCGAACATGATTGACAATTTAAATATCAAATATATTCAGATATTATATGATATAAATGAAATGAAAAAATAAAATCTATATATTAAAAACACGCAAAATACATTTTGCGTGTTTTTATATTTCTTGTATTTATTTGAATTATAGCTATTTTTAGAATTGTAAACCTAAGTAAATTTGACAAAATGTCCACCTATGGTAGAATGACACCTGTAGGAGAGATATTCATGAAAAATACATTTCAAAAAAAAGCTCGGACAGTCATGGTCGGTTCCCTATTAATTTCTATGGCAGCTATGATTCCGGGATTTGCAGTGACAGAACTTGATCTTTCAGCTTCAGAATCCAAGCAGATAACTGTCTGTGATGAAGGAAGAAAAGAAGTTTTGTATACAAAGGCAAATAACTTTATATATGTGTTGAATGACTTAAAAAAGCCTTTACAATCTCATGATAAGTATTGGACGACTACATCTGATATACAGAATGGTTCTGTTCTTTATATTGAAAGAGCGGTTCCTGTAACTATTATCGAGAATGGTATTTCGACGGTTATTTATACAACACAGCAAACAGTGCAAGGGGCAGTTAATGATGCTGGCTATGATTGGCGAAAGATGATGCCTCTGGAAGATGGATTTTTAAAAATCCATAAGAACATGAAAATTCATGTAGTTCCTTATATGGTTCGTACGGTCGAGAAAATTGAGGATACACCGAAGGAATATGTAAGGTGGTATGATGACAGTCTCGGAGCTGATGAAACAATCATTGTCGAAGAATGTATTCCGGGCAAGCGTAAAGTTGAAGTTGAAGAGTTTTTATCAAACGGTGAAGTAATAAAGCAAAGTACACTTAGGTCAGAAATTATCCAAAGCGGTACTAAAGGGATAGTAAAAACAGGAAATAGAGAAGGCGCTGTCGGATGGGTAACAACTATGAATGCTACGGCATATCACCCGAGTGATGGTGGCGGCGAGGGCATTACTGCTACCGGTACACGGGCCGGATATGGCACTGTTGCAGTAGATCCCAATGTGATTCCATTAGGGTCCAAAGTATATATTCCACAATACGGAGATGCAGTAGCCGCTGATACCGGCGGAGCAATTAAAGGGAAAAAAATTGATTTATGCATGGAAAGCTATGATGAATGTTATCAATTTGGAAGACGTGATATCCAAGTGTTTGTAAGTTATTAAAAGAGAAATGACCTTTAGAGGTCATTTTTTTTGACCAAAAGACTATGATATAATTGTGGTCAGGAGGTTTTATGTTTACGATTTTTACAGCATTTGTAACGGTTGCTTTAGACCAATTGGTCAAGTATTTTGTATACACACATATGGATTTGGGAGAAACGATTCCTGTTTTCACAAATATATTTCATTTAACATATATATCAAATCCGGGGGCGGCTTTTGGAGTATTGCCCAATCAAGATTTTTTTCTTCTGGGTATTGTAGGGATACTGTTTATTGCTTTCGTTTGGCTGAGAGACAGAATCCCTTCTAAACCTTTATATTTTCCAATAGCTGTGGGGTGTGTACTTGGCGGAGCGTTGGGAAATGCTATAGACCGGGTTCGGTTTGGCGGAGTGGTAGATTTTCTTGATTTCAGGGTCTGGCCGATTTTTAATGTGGCGGATATAGCCATTTGTTTAGGGGTAACACTTATTATGCTTTATTTTTGGAGACATGACGGATGATTCAAAAAAAATACATAGTAAAGAGCGAGAATCAGGGGCAACGTTTGGATGTTTTTCTGACCGATCAGACAGGCCTTACTCGTGCAGAGGTCCAAAAATGGATAAAAAATGATAATGCCAAACTTGTATCCGGGAAAGTCATCCGACAAAACTATCATGTCTCGGAAGCAGAGGAAATTCAATTTTCCTGGGAAGAAAGGGAGGAAATTGAATTAGTAGCAGAAAATATTCCTTTACATATTCTTTATGAAGATGAAGACATGATGGTTATCAATAAAGAACGGGGGATGGTTGTTCATCCGGGGGCAGGAAATACGAGCGGAACTTTGGCAAATGCACTCTTATTTCATTGCGGTGACAGCATATTAACTGTAGGTGATAGAAAACGACCGGGTATTGTTCATCGTTTAGATAAGGATACTTCGGGAGTCATGGTTGTTGCGAAATCAGAAAGAGCATATATTTCTTTACAAAAGCAAATTGCTATTCATGATGCACAGCGGTGCTATATAGCACTTGTTCATGGACAAATGGAAGGGGCTACTGGTGTTATCAGATTTCCTATCGGAAGAAGTACGAAGGATAGAATGAAATGGGACGTGCAGCCGGAGTCGGGGAAAGAAGCGATTACACATTTTCGTGTCTTGGAATATTTACCCCGCTATTCATGGATTGAGTGCAAGCTGGAGACAGGAAGAACTCATCAAATTCGGGTACATATGGCGCATATTCATCATGCAGTAGTAAATGATCCTTTGTATGGATGGAAAAAAGATCATTTTCCCATTGAAGGGCAAGCCTTACACTCTCATACTTTAGATTTAAAACATCCGGTGACAGGAGAATCTATGCACTTTGAGGCACCGATTCCGGATGACATGTTGCAATGTTTGGATTTAGCCAGGAAGGGCACACCTATATAAAATGGCAAAAATAAATGTTCCGGGATTTAAAATAGGCACAAAAGAGGACATAAGCAAGTTGACTGGTGTGACAGTTATTCTTGCACCAAAAGGAGGGGCAACGGCGGGGGTAGATGTACGCGGATGGGCTCCGGGAACAAGGGAGACTGATTTATTACGACCGGAGAAAACAGTCCAAAAAATAAATGCGGTTGTTCTTTCCGGCGGATCTGCTTTTGGGCTGGAAGCAGCCTCGGGATGTATGAAGTTTCTTGCCGAGGAAGGAACCGGGTTTCGTGTAGGTAATGTTTGTGTTCCTATCGTTTGTGGAGCGGTACTGTTTGATTTGATGATAGGTGATTCCCGTAAGTATCCGGATTTAAATATGGGATATGAGGCGGCCGAAAGTGCATGTACAGATATTCAATCGGGCTGCGTGGGTGCCGGGGCAGGTGCTACGGTTGGTAAAATTTTAGGATTCGGGTGCTGCATGAAAAGCGGGGCCGGTTATCATGAGTTACAACTTGAAAATGGTGTATATGTAGGTGCCTATGTGGCTGTTAATGCCTGTGGTGAGGTCTTTGAAGACGATAAAATTTTAGCAGGGGTATATGATTACCAAAAACAAAAAATCTTATCATCACCCGAACTTGTATTTCAAGGCATACAAAGAGAAATAAGTGGAATAAACACGACAATAGGCTGTGTTATTACGAACGCGGTTCTTTCAAAGACGGAATGTCATATGGTCAGCTGCATGGCTCACGATGGTTTTGCCCGAGCTATCCGACCTGTGCATACAACTATGGATGGAGATACAATTTTCACAATGGCATCCGGCGATATACACACATCTGTTGATACGATAGGTTATATGGCAGAGGAAGCGATGCGCCTGGCAATATTAAAAGCAGTAAAAGAAGCTGAAGGCATAAATAATATCAAGGCGTACAAAGATATAAACATGTAAATTTTGACAAGAATAAAAGATTGTTTTAATATGAGTATACATTAGGGGATGTACCGGTTTCGACAGGAGATTCCATATCATAAATAGCGAGTCGGGATTCCATCTACCCCGTTAAACGGTGGAAAACCTTAAATGCAAAACAAGATTTTGCTTTAGCAGCCTAATCTGCTAATGTCCCCTGCGGTTTTCCTATGGCTGCAGGCTGACATCAATTAATAGGATACCGGAAATGGAGGTTCAGGACATTGAAGGGAAATAAATTCTGAAATCGGTAAAGGTAGTTTGTTATTGTACGAAACTTTACTTAAATGTAAAAACAATAACTGCACTCGGAGAGTTTTATGGGGTGGGCTTTTTGGACAGGGGTTCGACTCCCCTCATCTCCACCAAAAACAATGGCTGTAATGAAGAGTTGCAGCCTTTTTTGTTTCTATATTGACATTTATCGATTTATTTTATATAATTATAGATATAAAAGTAAATTAGGAGGGAAAATTATGATAAAACCGGTAACTGGAGTGGAAAACTTTGATAAAGCGATTTCGAAAGGGAATGTTATTGTTGGATTCAGTGCCCCGTGGTGTGGATATTGCCGGCGGTTACGTCCGATTATGGAAAAGGTTTCTGAGGAAGTACAGGTTCCGATATATGGTGTAAATTGTGATGAAGATAAAGAAATTGCTTCCCGGTATGAAGTAGATACGATTCCTAATTTGATTTTTTTCCGTGACGGCAAGCCGGTTGATAGCATTATCGGGTTTGGGAATGTAGGATATCCGGAGCTTATGGAGTTTATAAAAAAGAATGATGTAAAATAATGATATTTAAGCACTATAAAAGCCTCTTCTGAAAGAGGCTTTTATAGTGCTTAACGAAACTATATAATAAAAGAATATCATTAACATATTATTCATGGAGATAGGAAAATATTATGCTCGATATTTTTGAAATGATGGAGGGAATAAAGAAACGCCGTCCCTTTATTTATCAAATTGCTAATTTTGTGTCTGCTAATGACTGTGCAAATGCCGTTTTGGCACTGAGCGCAACTACCGTAATGAGTCAGGCACCGGAAGAGCTGGAGGAAATACTTATCCATGCAGATTCTTTAGTACTTAATTTGGGAATTCCTTCAGCGGATAAGATAGAGGTAATAATAAAAGCAGGGATAATAGCCAATAAATTAGGAATTCCTGTTGTGCTGGATCCTGTAGGATGCGGATCGACGATGTTTCGCAAGCAGGCAGTGGAAAAAATATTACAAACTGTTCATGTATCTGTAATACGAGGGAATTTTTCGGAAATATTATTTTTGAGCAACAGGCAAACTGATTTCACAGGTGTGGATTCTGGCGCAACAGACAATCAAGATGTATTTATAAAAACAAAAAAAACGGCACAACGTTTTCATTGTGTCGTTGTTGCAACGGGAGAAAAGGATATTATAACTGATGGGAAACGGACTTATATTTGCAGTAACGGGTGCCCGGAGATGTCTGCTTTGACGGGCACCGGCTGCATATGCAGTGCACTTATAGGGACTTTTATTTCCGATAAATCCGGCACTTTGCTGGAATCAACAGCAGGAGCGGTAGCATTTATGGGGATTAGCGGAGAATGCGCATGGGAAGAAAATATGAATGCAGGATATGGGCATTTCCATATGGGGTTATTTGATTGGTTCAGCAAAATGAGAAGAGAAGTGATTTTAGAGAGGAGTCGGCTATATGAAGTCATTTGATGCAAGTTTATATCTGGTGACGGATAGAAGCGGCATGGGAGACTGTGAGTTTGAGAGTAAAATACGATCTGCTGTTGAAGGCGGTTGCACAATGGTGCAGCTTCGAGAAAAAAATGTAAATAGTTACCTTATGTATCAAAGAGCTTTATCAATAAAAAAAATAACAGATGAATACCATATACCACTTATTATAAATGACAGACTGGATATTATGCTGGCTGTTGGTGCAGACGGGGTACATTTGGGACAACAAGATATTCCCGTGAAAATTGTCAGAAAGTTAATAGGGAAAGATAAGATTATTGGGGTATCTGCACATTGTCCGGAAGAGGCGGAAAAGGCGGAACGAGACGGGGCAGATTATTTAGGGGTCGGAGCTATATTTCCTACTGAAACAAAAAAAGACATTATTATTACGCCTGTAGATGTGTTAAGGGAAATAAAAGAGACTGTTTCTGTCCCGGTGGTAGCCATTGGCGGAATCAATCAAAACAATATAAACACATTAAAGGGAAGTCATGTTGACGGAGTTGCAGTTATTTCAGCAATTATGAAATCCAAAGATCCCAAAAGTTTGGCAGTCGCCTTAAAAGCATCGTTTTTTCTATTGTAAATGCAATTTTAATATATTATCGAATCGGCTTGACAGAAGGCAAATAAAATGGTAGGATAATATCCGCCGTCGGTCAGACGGCAAACGGCACGAAAAAAGCGAAGAAAAAAGAGAAAAATTTGCTTGACAAAAGAAAAGTGCCGTGATAAACTAATCAAGTCGCTTAGAGCGATGGTT
>UQJW01000006.1 GCA_900541485.1 uncultured Dialister sp. | reverse complement strand
CTCTCTTTTGCAAACGATATACATAGGCCGTACTTACCGATAAATTATCGGCGGTTTCCGAAGCAGTCTTCTCTTCCAAATATATACTCCGTATGACATCCTGTTCTCTGTCAGGAAGACGGTTCACTGCTACAAACACCTCTGAATTTAGGGAATTTCTGTCTGCTATATCAAAAGCCATGTCCGGTGCGACTTCTAAAGCATACAGCTTTTCTTCCTGTCCTTCTCCAAGTAATACATCTGATTGGCTTTTTTTCAGGAAATCTATAATTCTTCCCCTGATACGGTGAATTGCATAAAGTGAAAAAGCTACCCCTTGCTTCGGATCAAACTTTTCCACTGCTTCCATTAGTCCCACGGTGCCTTCCTGAATCAAATCGAGAATGACCGTTTCCTGGAGCGGATACTTGGTGGCCTCACGAAATACCAGAAACTGATAGTGCTCAATGATTTCTTGTCTCGCGTCCATTTTATTTTCCTGTTTATAGGCAATCCAAAGGCGACTCTCTTCTTCTCTTGAAAGCTTTCCTTTCTTTGGTAAAGACTTTATGTAATCACTCAGCATGCTTTTCTCCTAAAACTTAAATTTCCAATCAGTACCTATATAGCTGTCATGCTCGTTATTATACCATGCAGAAATACCTATGCGCGAATTTACATCATAATGAAATCCTATGCTTTTTTGTTCATTATTGACTCCCGTCGTCGCAGTAAGCATAAAATCATTAAATAAATACTTACCGATTTTTATGTAGTAATAATTGTCATCTGCGGAAGAGCTGTCATAGTAATCTGTCAGGCTGGATGTGACATTGATTAAATCAAGACCGATTGTGTCTTTGAAGAAATTTTGTACTTCATTCCCGAATACCAGTGTTAACCCTGCATTAAACAAAGCGGCATCTATAGCCTCCTGATTTTCTCCATTGGGATTTGCATGTAAAGTAAGAAGCATTAATATTTGTGAATCATTCAAATAAGGCTCACTCCGGAACGTAGTCGTAATATGTCCCGGGATTCCCTTGATTTCTGTCCAAATATTATAGTCGCTTACCTTAGCAGATGCTTTTACGTCAACATCAGGCAAAATACCGTTTGTATCGCCACCCCAGACAGCACGCCCCGAGTCAATTTTAAACTCTGTCATATTGACCTTAATCGTCCCTTTTTCTACATTTACTTTTCCTAATACATAGGGCGAATCAAGCGGTCCAACAGCATCAATATTTCCCTTTAACAAAATATTATAAAGTGAACTGTTATAAAGTCTTACATTATCACCTAAAATGACATTCATATCCACTGCCAACGGTATAGTCCCCGAAGACTCTTCTAAAAGCAAGGACAAGGGGATGTCAATTGTTGCATCATGCACATGTAAATCACCTATAATACCGGGCATCTCTTTAACTTCCCCAAAGGTCAGGTCTGCATCCATAGCGCCTTTGTAATAGGTCGAATGAATATCTGCCCCATGCACATGAGCTTCCCCGGTATAACCTGTTATCGTTGAATGATTCCATGATACCGTACCTTCCGCAAATGCTTTTCCACTACCAAAAAGAGCTGACCCTTTTAGAGATGCTTCTCTGCCGTGAAAATCAATCATCCCGTCAACAGGCATAAGGGGATCGCTTAGTGTAGCCAATGTCATTTGCCCGTTTTTCACAGAAATATTTCCATAAACTTCCGGATCATTCCAAGAACCTATTACTTTTACTTTTCCTTTAATCGGCCCCTGAGCCGAGGTCACCGGTTTCAAGAACAGGCCCACCGCATTTAAATCTGCATTATCGAGATTAACTTCCAGATCCAATGGTGAAGGATTTGGCGACGCCTTGCGAGTAATCATATTTACAGGCATAGAGCCTTTCCCGCTTATCTTATACGGTTCTTTTTTTATAAGCGCCTGCGAAATATGTATCGTATCACTTTCTGTAATTCCCATAAAAGAAAGTGAATCAAATACATAATCATTGTATTGCGGCTTTTCTATACCTACAGAAAAGTCAATCTGGGGATTCGCTTTTGTTCCTTTCAAGTCCGCGGCAGCAGTAAGATATCCGCCAAAGTAAGAGTCTTCATATCCCATGACCTGTGGAATCCATGAAATATCCATATGATTAGCTGCTATTTTTAAATCTAAATCTCCGTTTCCGGACATCCCTCCCTGTGCTGCCAGTATTCCATCACCTACGGGAATATGCAGCTTACGGATAGAAAGCGCTTTATTAATATAGGAAAGATCAATTTCTCCTTCTCCCACAACTGTATCAGCCAAATGTCCTCCATTAATCTTTGCCCGGAAGACGACATCCGGATTTTCCATAGTTCCCTTAATTGACATCGCGCCGTCAACGGTTCCTCCGGAATTTGATATAGGTAATTTAAATATTTTGGCAATTTCATTAATATCCCAGTTATTAAATTCCAGATTCCCCGACAGCACTCCGGATTGATCATTGTATAGACCTTTCCACTTGAAAAGCCCTTCCCCTTGGCGGAAACTCCCGTCTGTAACCGACAGTACATGGTCTCTGTAATCAATTTCCATAGAAAGCATATGAAGTCTTCCGCCTTCCAAAGTGACTTCCCTACTTTGGACCATTCCATGGAACAACGGATTATCAAAGGTCCCTGAAAGTTGCCCCTTCACTCCAACTTTTCCGTGTATCCCCTTGTCCGCCAGCAGATATCCGGCATCGACATCGGCAAACAATATGTCCATGTCTAAACGATTATTGTTAACGGTTCCGTTTACTTTACCGACTCCGTCATAAATATAGACCAGTCCGTCCTTTATGGTCACAATATTATTTTCAAAAGAATATCTGCCCGATGCACTTTGAAATAATTGTCCGGAAACAGAACCGTCCCATGCCAGAAAATCTCCTGTTATAGCGGGAGCCTCTAAGCTTCCGTTTACATGTAATGTGTTTTCTATCCACCCCGTGACAGGATAAGACAAATTCCCCATCTTGAGTAAATCTTCTATACGAATCTTTTTACTCTTGACATTTAGACTGAGTACGTGATCATCGTCTGTACCAATGTATCCGTTTACAATATGTTTTCCCTCTTTATCTTTGATTTCTACAGAATCTAATGAAAGTAATTTATCAGAATATGCAAATTGCCCTTGCAGGGAATCAAAAGAGATTCTATCAAAATGTCCGTCATATACAGATGCTTCTCCCCGGGCTCTCGGATTATCAGCTGTTCCGTCAATTACCATAGATAAAGATGCCATTCCGGATATATCAATTCCTGCTAAATCAGAAAATGATGAAATATCCACACCGGATGTTTTGACATCGAGATTTACTTTATCTTCTCCCCAAAGTCCTTTTACAGAGAATGTACCATCCTCTATCGTACCGTTTAAATAGGAAATGTAATAATTTTCCCCCTGTCCTTCTATATGTCCTGCTACCGAATCGGCCCTGACACCTTCAACTATTATGTCATTTCCTGTAAAACTCGTCTGGAAATTCCCGTTTTTATAGACAATTGTTCCTAAAATATTCCCGGCTGATTGCCCCCGGTATAAAACATGATTTCCCTTTCCTTCTGCCGATGCCCATGCCAAAGATATCTCATCGTGAAAATAATTTCCCTCGGCAGCAAGCGAACCGCTGACCATCCCTGCCATTGAATCTTCCAGCGGTAATTGATCTAAAGAGCATTCTTCTACAACGGCACGGATATTGAAATATCCGTTTTCCGTATTATAATGTCCGCGTCCTGTAACAAATCCTCCTGCTGCATGGGCTTCTAATGATGAAACATTGACATTGTTTTTATAATAAGAAAATTCTCCCTTCCCATCTTTAATTTCGAGATTTTTATAACTTCCCGATTTTATATGAAGCACCCCGTCGAGTAACGGTTCAGATACAGTGCCTCCCAAATTAATGGGACCCGTAATCTGTCCGGTAATACCAGAATCAGTCAGAATTTTTTCTACAGCTATATGGGAAAGCTTTATCTGTCCCAGCAATCCCGGATCATCATTAGTAAGATCGACTTCCATATGACCGGATACAGATTGTCCATTAATTTTTCCAAAAAAATCTTTTATAGAAATGTTTTTATTATAAATATCAAAAAAAGCCGCCCCATCCGTAAGCGTATAATTTTTATAACTTGCTACGGTCTGTTCCAGGCGGCCTTTTACATGATAAGAAAAGGCGCCGTCACTTCTCCAAATTTTGGCGCCTGTTATCTTTCCTGTTCCCGATTGAATATCAAAGCTATGCTGTGTTTCAGGCAATTTTTGAAAAAGTGGTTTCAAAGATTCCAAAGATACAGCGTCAGCCTTTATTTCTGCTTCCAAATTATTTTCATCTGTATACAAAAGTGTCCCGTAAAACTCTGAGTTTAAAAATTTTCCTTTAAAATCACCTTTGATTTTATCATCATTTTGCCAGTTGAACTTTCCCTGTAATTCCTCTAATTCATAGCTATCTCCCGAAAAAAGTCCTATTCTCACTTTTCCTTCGTCAATAGCAACTTTCCCTTTAAAAGTTCCCTTCGGCTCTTCTGCATTGTCCTTAACAATATTCTGGATATTCCATGTACCGTCAGATTTTTCTTGTAGGAATAATTCCGGTTTTTGTATAGATATTTCCTTAATAACATCCAGCAAAGCCCCATTATTCATATAATAATTATATATCCCGCAAAGAGACCAATCTATCGTCATATTGGGAGTCCTTAAAACATCATGGCCGCTTTCATCCTTCAGTAACAATCCATCAAAAGAAAGATTGTACCGGGGATCTAAGTCCATCATCTGCCACGATATTTCTCCATTCAGTTTTTCTGCTGCCGCCTGCTTCAAAACAGGCTCCAGGTTTTGTACTACCACCGGACGTATAACGAGATAGATGACTACGACTATCACAAAAATAGTGGCCGCTATCCCGTTTAAATACCATTTAATTTTTGAACTCAAGGCTTACTCCTGATAGGGTAAATTTATTTCTTCATAATTTCTGTGTAGGCAACGGCAGGCAATCCCATTGCATGTTCCAAAGTAGCCAGCCCGATATTGTAATCATATAAAGCAGTTACATAATTTGTTTTTGCTTGGCTTAGTGCAAGCTGGGCATCGAGAACATCCAAATTAATTCCCACTCCTGACTGATATCTGATTGTCGCAATTTTATAAGCTTCTTCCGCCTGTTCTACTGTCGCCTCCGCAGCTCTGATCTGCTCTTTCGCTGCGAATACACTCAGGTAATCTTGTCGGATTTCAAGCTCTACCTTTTCTCTCGCCTGAAGCAATATTTCTTCCGCTGTTTTTAGGCCTGCTTTTGCTCCTTTGATTTTCGCATCAGTTGCGCCGCCATCCCATATACTCCAATTTACAGCACCATATATGTTCCATTTATCTTTATCGAATCCGCCAAGACCAGCTGTATCCCATCCATAACCGCCACCGACCGCTACTGTAGGCATATAACCGGCTTTGGCAATTCTGACCTGTTCTTTTGCTATACGAACATTATAATCAGCTTTAATCAGCTCCCAACGGTACTTTTGCCCTACTGCAACAGCTTCTTCCATGGTGATATCAAAAGCAGGTTCCGGGAAAGTTTTTTCTCGTGGATTTAACTTGGTATCCATGGGAATACGCATAATATTATTCAAATTTGCCTCAGCCAAATCACGGGCATTATGCGCGGAAATGCTGCGTTTTCTTGCATTTGCCAGTGATACATTAGATGCCAATACATCTAATTTAGCTACAATTCCCGCATTGTATTGCTGCTGGACATTTTTCATATGTCCGTCTAAGTTTTTAACAGATTCACCGGCTATATCTGCCAGATTATTCATCTCAAGATATTGATAATAAGCTTTAACTGCCGCTAATTTAATATCCGCTTCTGTCTGGTAAATATTAATGTGAGCTATATCTTCCGCATATCTTGCAGCATCGATTGCTCCTTCGACTGCTCCGCCGGTCCAAATCGGCCAATTTAAAGTCAGGTTTTGTGAATAAGAATGAGTACCTGTGTTTATGAATTTTATAACAGGCTCTATTTCCATCTTATCCTTATTGAGAATATATCCTACCGTTTTCGGAATTATTTGTGCTTTATGATCTACCCGTTTCCAACTGTAACCTATGGAAGGATTTTTGGTCGCTGCCACTTTGCTGACCGTTGCTTTTGCATTTTCCAGTGAAAGTTCGGAAAGACGGATTTCCCTATTGTTATTAACTGCTGAAGCAACTGCCGTTTGCAAATCAATATCTTTGGTTTTCACAGGAACAGATTCTTTAACAACTATGTCGCCAAGATTTTCTTTAAGAAGCATATTATCAAAATTTACAACACGTACGTTTTCCGGCTTCTGCATCTGTGATTCAATCGCTTTTTTGGTCAATTCCGGGTCTGTCATCCCATGTATTTGATTTCTTGCTTCTGACATAGTAGAGACAGATAACGCCCCTAACAAAGATACGGTTAATATAACTTTATTCATCTTCTTCATTGTTTTTTCCCTTCCGTAATTATAAATTAATACGTATATCCTAAGCCTATATACTCCCCTCCGCCACGACGGCTATGGGGGAATATAGATTGTCCGCTCACATAAACATCCGGATATATTTCATACGCAGCCTTTAAACGCATTGTTAAATCATTAGGATTAAATAAATCAGCATCAAATCTCCAACGCTTAGCCCCATAAGATGCGCCTATTCCTAATTTATTACGTACTATACCACCACGGAGTTCTAAATCCCCCTGTTTTTTGCCATATTGCGCATTATACAAAGGATTGTTAGTAAAGGATTCAATCCCCAAAGCAACAAAAGAATTCTTTCCCATACGTAATCCTATATTCGGTGAATAATCATCTTCTTTAGTATTATATAACAACTCTCCCGAAAGGGACAAACTGTCACCGCTCATTAACGTATTCAATTTACCTGAAAGATTACGGGCATCGCCGGAAATAACCTTGGCATTTTCAGAGGCCACTACCAGATTTTCCATAATTTTCCGGGTGTCCGCCGCTGTTTTTCCGTCTCCATTCAATTGGTATAACATCGAATTCATTTGCGATGTCACACTTTCTATCTTATTTGCGATTTGTATACCTTGTGCTGTTAAAATTGACAGGTTCTCAGAAATAACATCAAAATTATTTATACTGTTCCGCATATTTCTCTGAGCCGCCGGATCACCGACAATCGTATTAATTCCATCAAGCATTGTCTGTGCTGATGCCATCAATTTGTCCATTTTATCCATAGCAGCATCAATACCCGGCGTAGCCTGCCCCTGAACGGTCATTCCCTCTTCCAGGTACCCTCTATCCTGATGACCGCCGGAAGCTTTAATAAATCGGCCTCCCATAACGCTGCTGGTTTGTATTGAAAAATTGGCATCTCTCGGAATTTTAGTATCATTGTATAATCGGAGATTTAAAACCGCCTCACCGTTTTCAATGGAAATGCGGTCAACCATTCCTACGTCTACACCGGCATAATGAATCGGATTTCCCGGTTCTATCCCTTCTGCTTCTTTGAAATAAGCGGTTACATGAAATCCGCTTTTCCCAAATAAGACAGTACTGCTTAACTGAATCATGATGACTGCAAAAACAAGAATTCCCAACAGGGAAAACATTCCCACCTTTGCTTCTGTAGACCATTTCATCCGATATCACCTGCTTTTTCATCCAAATCATCTGAGGGCCATCCATTGATAAACTGTTTCACCCTGCTATCTTCTGATTTGTAAAGTTCTTCAGGACTCCCCACTGCTAAAAAGGCTCCTTTGTATAAAAATGCCATTTTGTCTGCAATCATTTCTGCAGACTTAAGATCATGTGTAACAACCACACTGGTTGCATTCATTTTCTCTTGCATTTGCTTAATTAACAAACTGATATCAGTCGAGCGTATCGGATCAAGTCCTGCGGTCGGTTCGTCATATAAGATAATCTGCGGTTCTAATGCAATGGCTCTGGCAAGACTCACTCGTTTTTTCATTCCTCCCGATAAGTTTGCCGGCAGCATTTCACCTGTCCCTTTTAATCCTACCAGTCTTAATTTCTCTTCTACGACTCTTTTTATTTCATTTTCACTCATTTCTGTATGTTGTCTTAAACCGAATGCGACATTTTCATAGACATTCATTGAGTCAAAAAGAGCCGAATACTGAAATACCATTCCCATATGACGTCGTTCTTCATTCATTTCCGTTTCTGTAAATGAAGATATTTCTTTACCGTCAATACGTATCTTGCCGGAATCAGGCCTGATCAAACCGATGATAAGCTTCAGCAATGTGGATTTCCCTGAACCGGAAGCCCCTAGGATAACCATTGTTTCGCCATTATTAATTTTTAAATTTACATCCCGCAATATTTGTCTTTTCCCAAAAGATAAATATACATGCTCTACTTCAATCATAATTCTCCTTAAAACAGCACTGATGAAAGCAGGTAGTTTGCAGCAAAAATCATAATAATGGAATATACGACAGACTGGGTGGTCGCTTTTCCGACCCCTTCTGCCCCGGGTTCACAGGTCATCCCCCTGTCACACCCGACCAAAGCAACAATCATTCCGAATATAACTGATTTTATAACACCCATATATAAATCAGAAGGCACACAATAGACATCTAAAGAATGTAAAAATGTATAAGAAGATACGCCATGTGTCAAAGACGCAACAACCATACCGCCAAATACACCGATGGCCACACCGAATACAGTAAGAAGAGGAAGCATAACCATACAGGCGAATAAGCGGGGAAGTACAAGATATCCGACAGGACTCACCGCCAGACAACGGAGTGCATCAATTTGTTCTGTTACCCGCATCGTCCCGATTTCTGCCGTAATGGCCGCTCCGACGCGACCGGCAAGTACAACCCCGCAAAGAACCGGACCTAATTCACGTCCCATCCCTATGGCTACAATAGCTCCCACCGTAAACTCTGCTCCATACCTTGTCAATTCTCCGGCAATCTGCACGGAAAGAACCATTCCGGTGAATAAGAGAGTGAGTGCCACGATAGGAAAAGACATTACACCCAGGTCAAAGCATTGCTTGATGCTTTCTTTTCCGCAAAAATTGTTTATTTCTTTAAATGATGCGGTCAGGAGTAAAATAACCGCCCCGAGCTCATGAAATACGGCTATAGTTTTACTGCCAAGCGATTCAAGAAAAGCCATAACCGATTCCCCTTTCCGCAATTTCACAAACAACTATTGATATCATAACGTAAAAAAAGGTCAATTACAATATATTTTTGACTATCCGTCAATTTTGTTTTTGTTTTTTTCCTTTTTATCAGCACCGGATTTTGCCGGATTTTCATTATCCTTTTTATCCCCCGTTGTCTTGTCCACTTCTTTTTCTTTAGTTGACATGTCTACGGACAGCATCTTATTAATTTTGGCCAATTTCTTCAGAGCGGCATCTCTTTCTTGAGGCGGCATAACTTTAAAGGTAAACTGGCCGTCTCCATAAATAACATAATCGGTATCTGCCCTGCTTTTAGGTGATTCTTTTTCTTTTTCCTTTTCCCTGCCGGACTCTTTACCTTTTAAGTATGAAGGATCTTTGTCTGTGGACTTATTCTGTATTTCTGCCTTTGTTCCTTCATTTTCATCTTTCGAAACCATACTGATTTCAGGGTCTATAATTTCCACTACAATCTGATTATTTTGATCTTCTTTCAGAAGCTTTGTATGAAGTTCGTCAAAATCTTTATATACATGAAGCCGGTTAATAATTTCATCTGTTAAATTATATTTTTGCTGCTGGATTAAATAAGGAAGAGGAACCACCCCCCCACCACGGACTTCCAGTATCATCTCCCCAAAAGGTTGGTCTTTCGGAACGGTAAATGTCAATTCTTTATAAAAAATATCTCCTCTCCATGCCTGCAAACGGGCACGGACATAAATGGTATCACCCGGACTTACAACAATAGGATAAGCAGAAGCATCAAGAAGCTGCGCTGTTTTCCTTTCCTTTGTTACTTCCATTTTCATGGAAATATTTCTCAAAGGATATTCTTCAAAACGATTTTGTTCCAGTAATTTAACAACCTGATAAATCTCATCTACACTTCTTTCTGCGATATCTTTGGATGACCAATACATATTTGTTCTGGTAAAAGATTTTTGCTTTAAATCTTTCGGCGTTAATGTATACGTAAAGGAAACTGTCCCCTGTCCTCTTCTATCCATAGCATTGCTCATAGCATTATAAATAGACGTTGCAGACAAAGTCGGAAGAAGTGTTTCATTTTGAATCATTCTTACATTCAGACTTCTTTCATTTCCCGTATCTTTATCTACGACCGACGTCCTCAGCGTAACGAAATCCGGAAATTCTCCGCTTACTCCGCTGATACCGGCCCCTCGATCCTGATTTACCGTACCGATTTCCGCTCCGACCGATCCCAGCTTAAAAGGAATATTTTTACTTGGAATAACTGTAAATATATAGGAATTATGCATAAAATATCCTGAGGACCCACGGTTCATAAAAGGATGACCAAACGCCACCATATGATCCTTATCAACATAAGTAACCGTACCGATAGCCCCGAGCTTCAAATCTCCGGTCACCAAAGATGCCGCTACAGCTCCGCCGGCCTCTAAAGGTCTTGCCGTATCATCCTGGCTCACGGAGGCCGCCGCAAAGGGTATCATGTGGAAGTCTTCCATTTTCTCTGTCAGATAAGCTAATGCCCTGTCGTCGTATCCTGATGCCATGAGTGGTGTTTGTATGGGAATCAGTCCCTCTTCTACGGGAGGAACAAAAGAAAATTTATGATCGTTGACCATCCAAAGGTCCAGCATATCTGAAATGGGAGTAACCATTCCAATTCTCCCACCCGATTGGGAAAATCCATATGCCACTGCACCCAAAAGCTTTCCATTAATATACACGGGACTTCCACTCATCCCTTGGGCAATCCCTTCTGTTTTATCAATCAACGGGCCTGATACCTTAACAAGAACTAAATCGCCCCCGGTCGCCCCTTTCTTTTTCATAATCCCCAGCACATCTACGTCAAAAGTTTCAATATCTGTACCATGGACTACCGTTTTAGCATAACCATGCATACCTTCATGAACCTCTGAAACAGGAAGAAATTCTTCCGCCACAGCGGACATGTATCCGGTTGCAGAAAGACAAACGGCTATTATAAAAGATTTATACCTGCTTTTCCAAAAATTCATTATCTTCTCCCACTTAACGAGATTCTACAGTGGCAACCAAATCCTGTTTATTTATCTTTTGCCCTTTTTCTACCATAACTTCTTTAACCACTCCATCTGCCTCTGCACGGGCTGCCGGCACCGGTCCCGCCAGGGAATTGACAGTTGCTAAAACATCGCCCTCCCGGACTGTTGTTCCCGGTGCTACCACAGATATAACCGTTCCTTCCAAAACAGACTTCTGCTGTATAATTCCTGATGCATATGCAATAGCCGCTCCACAAACACTTGCGGCAACGAGCATTGCTATTCCTAATTTTCTTGAAAGTTTCATCAGTTGTCCTTCCTTTCATAAATGCTTTATTTTTTATTTTAACATTTTTTCAATTTTTTCACATCTGCCGGATTTCAGCAAACAAACGAAAAAGGGAAGCCTCTTCGGCCCCCTCTCATATTAATGTAAATCCTGTAAAGAATCACGGAAATAGTCCATATATTCTAAAGCAGATCCTGCTCCTACGGCATTGACATAGGACGGATGGTCAGCTACATGTACCGGCATATCTGTTACGGTTTCCATAACACCGGCCAGTCCTTTCATCTGTGCAATGCCTCCGGTAAGTACAATTCCATTTTCCCGTATATTTTCCAGAATATCCGGAGGAGCTTGCTGAATAACTTCCGTCACTTGTGAAAATATTTCATACAAAATAGGATTCAGTCCTTGTGCTATATCTTCGGCGGTTACTGCAATTTTTACAGGTAAACCTGTCATTGCGGAAATACCGGACACTTCATGAACTTTTGAGGTTTTATTCAGATCCCACTCTATTCCCAGAGCAATTTTCAGCGTTTCTCCCGATTTTCTGCTGATACGCACATGATATTTGTCCATAATCACATTAACAATCGCTTCGTCCATTTTGAGACCGGCCGCATTGGAAAAACTGCTTCTCACAATACCATACTTCGACACAATGGCTGCTTTGGCTGCTCCGCCCCCTATATCCGCAACAAGCATGCCTTTCATAGTATTCGTTTTGACCCCAAGTCCCATGACTGCCGCCAAAGGCTGTTCTATCAAAACGGTTTTTCTGGCACCAATCGCCACTGATGCTTCTAACAGGGCCCTTCGTTGCACCCGGGATATCCCCCTGGGTACGCACATCAGCAACCGGGGATGAAAAAACATTCCTTTCAGATATGACTGGTTGACTACCGAGTTCAAAAGATAAGCGGCGCTCGGATAATCCACAATCGCCCCTGTTTCCATAGGTCTTATAATCTCAATTTCCCGAGGAGCCCGGCCTTCCATTTCTTCGGCTTTTATTCCATAAGTAAACATCTGGTCCGTTTTTTTATATTTGGCCACAACAGAGGCTTCGGGAAATACCAAACCTTTGTTTTTTACATAAATCACGATATTGGATGTTCCAAAGTCCACTCCGATATCTTCCGCACCGAATGAGCCTATCCAGTCAAGAAATGACCGTTGTGCAACAGGTGATTTTTTTTCGGTTATGATTTTATCAATCTTCATTGACACGGACAATGTCAGCTCCTAACCCTTGCAACTTTTCCACAAGATGATCGTATCCGCGGTCGATATGATGCAATTCCCCGATTTCCGTTTGTCCATGAGCCGCAAGCCCTGCCAATGTTAAAGCGGCACCGGCACGTAAATCCGTTGCTCTTACAAAGGCTCCTTTCAAAAAGGGGACGCCCCGTATATGTGCTGTCCGCCCCTCTACACGGATAGAGGCTCCCATTCTTTGCAATTCACCGACATGCATAAAACGGTTTTCAAATACCGTTTCTGTTACACGACTGATTCCGTCACCAATAGTCAGAAGTGCCATAAACTGAGCTTGTAAATCTGTCGGAAACCCGGGATATGGCAGAGTTTTGATATCCGTAGAACGAATTTTCCCGTCACTGATTACTCTTACACTGTCAATTTCTTTAATTACCTTGACTCCCGCCTCGTTCAGTTTCGCCAATAGTGGCTTCAGGTGTTCTGTCAAAACATTTGATACAAGCACATCACCGCCTGCCATAGCAGCAGCAATCATAAATGTCCCCGCTTCAATACGGTCGGGAATAACAGTATGTTCTACCCCGGACAGTTCTTTCACCCCTTCTATGCGGATTACATTCGTCCCTGCCCCTTTGATATTGGCTCCCATGCTGTTCAAAAATGTTACCAAATCAACAATTTCCGGCTCTTCTGCGGCATTTTCAATAACTGTCCGTCCTTGTGCCGTAGCCGCCGCCATTACGATATTTTCTGTAGCTCCCACACTGGGAAAATCCAAATAAATTGTATTACCTTTTAATCCGCCGGGTGCACGTCCTTCGACAAAACCATTTCCCACATGAATTTCCGCTCCCATGGCTTCAAAGGCTTTCAGATGCAAATCTATAGGACGACTGCCAATCATGCATCCACCGGGAAGTGCAATTCTTGCATGACCCATTCGTGCTAAAAGAGGCCCCATAATTAAAAAAGAGGCACGCATCTTGCTCATAAGCTCATAAGATGCTTCTGTTTTATCCAAACCTGACGAATCAAAAGTAATCCTGTGATCTTCATAAGTCACTTTCATTCCCAGTGACTCCAAAACACTGCAAATTGTAATTACGTCATCTAAATTAGGTGCATCTACTATAGTCGCCGGTGTTGCAGGAAGCATCGTTGCCACGATAATCGGCAAAACTGCATTTTTTGCACTGGATACACGGACCGTACCCCGAAGCGGGTGTCCTCCCTGAATCACTAACTTTTCCAAAAATATCACTCCATTATTTTTAAATTGATACTGTTTTTATTATAATTAGTTATATTATAAGATAAAAGTCATTCGTAGCATAGCAAAAAAAAGAAATGTTTTCAAGAAAAGAAAAATCCGCTGCTTTTATTCTTTTCAAAAACAGCAACTAAAAAGAGGGGGGGATTCTCCCCCCCTCTTCTATTCTTCATTTTTAGCTTTCACCGTTTCTTCCAATTCCGTTGCCGCAATGGCTCCTAAAATATCATGTCTGGTAATGATTCCTACAAGCTTATTCGGTTTTTCTACGACAGGTACGGTTTTTAAGTGCTCATCTATCATAAGATTCATAATCGTTTCCATATCTGTCTCGGGAGTTACACAGCGGACATCTCTTGTCATCAGATCAGCGGCTTTCGTTGCCAGAAGCTTTCTGAACGATTTTTCGTAACGGCCAAATCCGCAATAATAAATATTGGCTCCCAATACATCAAGGTACGCGGGTACTCTCGGTTTCACCTTCTTATACAGAAGATCTCCTTCCGAAACAATGCCTAATAATTCATTATCATCTCCTGTAACGGGTACGGCACTAATAGGATGTGTGGCAAATAATCCGACCAGTTCCTGTACCGTTACATCCGGTGGAATACTGAAAACATATTTCGTCATAAAATCCTTGGCTTTAATCTTTTTTTCTTCCATATGTCATTCCTCCTGTCATTACTGGATTTCCTATTTCTATTTTAACGAATTTTTTTCATTATGGCAAAATAAAATACACAGACTTCCGCTCAAGATTCGTCAGTTTTTTTAATTCCATTTTACAAATGATACGGTTCATGGCGGTTAATTTTCATCGCTCTGTACAGCTGTTCAAATAAAATCAACCTTGCCATTTGGTGAGTAAAAGTCATTGAGCCTATAGAAATTTTTAAATCTGCTCTTTTCTTTATATTCTCTCCATTTCCGTAAGGACCGCCAATCATGAAATAAAAGTGACTCGTCCCCTGCACCATCTTGTCCTGCAGCCACGCAGCCAATTCTTCCGAAGAAAAAGCTGTCCCTTCCGTATCCAATAAAATCACACAATCACTATCGGAAACGGCTTTAAGAAGTTTATCTCCTTCTTTTTCCATAATTTGTTTCTTAATTGCCGGTGACGGATTTCCCGGCATCTTTTCTTCTTCATGCTCAATGAGTTCCATCTTGAGAAACGGTTTAAGACGTTTCTCATACTCACCGATTCCCATACGCATCCATTTTTCTTTTATTTTTCCGATAACCAACAGAGAAATTTTCATTCTCGGTTATTCTCCGGAGTTGCCGCCAAAATGATTTCCGTCTCATATACTCCGCCATTATGTTCATAAGTGAGGCTTACTTTATCTCCCGGTCGATGAGCATCGATAATATCCCTCATGTCAGTAACCGTATGTATTTCTTTACCGTCAATCGACATGATATAGTCTCCTACCCGTATATCGCTCACACTAAGCGGACTGTGCCTTACAATTTTCATAACCAGTACACCGCCGTCATGCTCCCACTGATACCCGTAACGGGCTGCAATATCTTTATCGGCTGCATACACGCCCAAATAGGCACGGTTCACTTTTCCATATGCAATTAACTGCTCGATAATCCCTTTCGCCTGGTTGATAGGAATAGCAAATCCCATACCTTCCACACCGGCATGAGAAATTTTCGCACTATTAATACCGACTACTTTACCGTCAGCAGTGACAAGCGCTCCGCCGGAGTTACCGGGATTAATTGCCGCATCGGTTTGTATCAGCTTAAATCTCTGGTCAATATCATCCAGTGAACGATTGACTGCACTAATTACTCCGACTGTGACTGTTCCCTGAAATTCCAATCCCAACGGGTTCCCGATGGCAATAGCGGTTTCTCCCACCTGAAGGGCATCGGAATCTCCCAGTATAGCCACCGGTAAATTTTCCACACCGTCTATTTTGACTACCGCCAAATCCGTAGAGGGATCGGTCCCCACCACTTTTCCGGTGACAGTGGTTCCGTTTGATAAAGATACATTGACATCCGTTCCTCCTGAAACGACATGATTGTTTGTGACAATATATCCCTTTTTATCAAAAATAACTCCCGATCCTACATTTTGCCCCACTCCGATGCGGCGGTTAAAAATGTCTCTGTCATATACTCTTGTAGTAATCCCGACAACGGCAGGTCCGACTTCTTTAACGGCTTGTACCACTGCTGTATTTCTGATTGTCGGTAAGTCCTGCATTTGTTTTTGTTCCGTCTGCGGAAAAGTATATGTCCCGGGCGTAGTGCTGTCGTTATTTCCCTTACCGAAATGTCCGCCGAAAAAACAGCCGCCCGCACCTCCTGCAATGATAAGTGCTACTGCCAATAATGCCAATTTTCTTTGTCCCACCCGGAAAGACGGTTCTTTATGCTTCGGAGCCAGACCATTTTCTTTTAACTGCTCATCCAAATCTTCTCTATTCATATCAGACCTCATTATAAATTCAATTGATTTTCAACTCGAAATTATTATATCACACCGTCTTTTTTACGATAATCATTTCACAAGAAAAGAGTTCCCGAAGGAACTCTTTTCTTATTTTGCAAAATCCGTTGCTCTTGTTTCTCTGATAATAACAACTTTTACCTGTCCGGGATACTGCAATTCTTTTTCAATCCGCTGTGCAATGTCATGGGATAAAATAACCGCTTGATCCTCATTTACTTTTTCAGGCTTAACAATTACGCGAAGCTCACGTCCCGCCTGGATGGCATAGCAACTTGCCACCCCCGAAAAAGACTTGGCAATATCTTCCAGCTTTGTCAGCCTTTTGATGTAATTTTCCAAGGTTTCTCTTCGGGCGCCCGGTCTTGCCGCGGAAATAGCATCCGCTGCCGCCACCAAGACAGATTCCACATAGACCGCTTCAGTGTCTCCATGGTGGGAAGCAATGGCATTAATAACCTGGGGCGGTTCTTTATATTTCTGTGCCAGCTCTACCCCCAATTCTACATGGGTACCTTCCTGTTCACGATCAACGGCTTTTCCTATATCATGCAGCAAACCGGCCCGTCGTGCCATATCTGCATCCGCACCGACTTCTGCTGCGAGAATTCCGGAAAAATAAGCCGTATCGATGCAATGCTGTAACACATTCTGTCCATAGCTGGTTCTGTATTTCAGACGTCCCAAAACTTTTACAAGTTCGGGATGCATACCACGAATACCACACTGGAGAACCGCTTCCTCGCCGGCTTCCCGGATTGCTTTGTCGACTTCTTTTCTCGTCTTTTCAACCACTTCTTCGATTCTTGCAGGATGAATACGCCCGTCCTTTACAAGATTCTCAAGAGAAAGCCGTGCAATTTCACGGCGTATCGGATCAAAGCAGGATAGAATAACGGCTTCAGGTGTGTCATCAATAATCAAATCTACCCCAGTAAGTGTTTCAATCGCACGGATATTTCGGCCTTCTCTGCCAATGATACGCCCTTTCATTTCTTCATTCGGAAGAGATACTACAGATACAGTTGTTTCAGATACGGTATCTGCTGCATTTCTCTGAATCGCTGCCGCTACAATTTCCCGCGCTTTGGTATCTGCTATTTCTTTGATTTCCTCTTCATTTTCCCGGATCCGTAGTGCTTTTTCATGAGTAAGCTCTTCATTTATCCTGTCCAGAATCATATCCTTTGCCTGCTCCCGGGACAGTTGGGAAATCTCTTCCAGTTTAGCTTGTTGTTCTACATAAAGAGCCTCTGCTTTTTCTTTTTGTACCTTGACCTGGCTTTCTTTTTTCGCCAGAGAAAGCTCTCTTTGTTCCAAATTTCCACTTCTTTGATCCAGATTATTTTCCTTTTGGACCAGACGCTGTTCATACTTTTGCAATTCATCACGGCGTTCCCGGCTTTCCCGTTCTACCGTTTCGCGCAATTTATGCATTTCTTCCCGAGTCTGTACCAATGTTTCTTTTTTCAGCGTTTCAGCTTCACGCAAAGCACTTTCTCTGCTCTTTTCAGCTTCTTTCATGATAGAATCCGCCTTTTCCTCAGCAGAGCCAATTCTTGCTTCAGCAATACGTTTACGTAGCAAGTATCCTATTCCTACACTCACTATGGCAGTAACTATGCAGGACACAATCACATAAAGTAATATTTCATCTCTCGCCAATTTATTCACCTCGTTTCTTTTATTATTTATTGTTTGTTAAGAGAATAAACACTAAAAAAGTTCAATCTTACGATTGACTGTTTTAATTTTAGAATTTTTACATTTTATTGTCAAGGTCATAAAACCTATCAGAACGCCGATAAATTCAATATTTCCAATGCCTTTCAGGCTCTTATTTTCCCTCTTTTTACTTTTGTTAACGCCCTTATCGAAAGTCTCCATTTATACATTTATTTATTTTTACACCGATAAAAAAACAGAACCCTATTTCCTTTGCGAAATGAATATGGTTCTGTTTTCTGTCTTTTTATCTTCGCCCGCCGCCGGTCATGGACCAGACAAGAAGAGCACCAAAGGCTATCCACGAAAGAGAGCTCGACATGATACCCAAGTCCGTCATGATATTAATGACCGTAAGTCCTGCCATAAAAAGTATATTCCCACGGAAATCGGAAAGACTGTCACGTCTTAAGATAAAATAAGCACCGGCAAGCACGAGCAAATTGATGATAATAACAGCCTCAAAATAATAAAGAAGAGGAACCATCTGCAAAACGAAATTGCCGGCAAACATAAGAATCATGATATAAATCCAGGTATAGTTCATCTTACCTCTCCTTCAAATATATCTCCTTCTTTTTCCGGTATCCAAAGCGGTGTATCGGGAAAACGCCAACGGAATTCATAGGACGGTGCCCAACGGCGCCCGAAAGCATGCATCGGCACAAGCAGTGTTTTCACTGTCACCGTTTCCAAAAAAGCTTTGACGCCCCATTCTCTGGCTACAGCTTGTCTGGCATCTACGGGAAAGAAGGCAATATCAATTTGTTTACCTGATAATTTTTCCAGCTCTTTAAAATATTCATCTCTTGCCATTAAATTATCCGCATCACTTTCTCCTGCCCAGTGCCACCAGTTTAAATCACCGGCATGGAAAATCGTCATATCCGGATGGGTAATCCAAAAAGAACCGCCCGCATCGGTAGAACCATACATTTTTACTTGAAATTCATTCACTGATGTAAACTCACCCGGTTCCAGATAATGAAGCCGTACCGTATTCTTTACCGGCAAGGTACAGTCGCTATGAAGAAAATACCCGGCAGCTTTCTCTTCATAGCGGCTAATCTCCGGATTAAAATGATCGGCATGAAAATGGCTTACAAAAAAATATAAAGGTTTCTTGCTTATTTTTAGAAGTTGATCAAGCTTTCCTTCGGTGTCCATGTAGTAATCAAATACAAGAATTGCATTTTCCAGCTCACAAATAAAACCGCTGTGATGAAGATAGGTAATTTTAAATTTTTTCACTTATAGGGTCCTTTCCTGCAGATTCGTTATGCATACGAACTGATGTTTTTTATTGAAATATTTTTAGGGATATATAAATTTTTACTGTGATGTAGATTTTTTGATAAAGCCGTATAATGATTATAGCATAAGAAAAATCATTCGCTGTAAACTATGCCCCTGTCATATCCGCTCTACCATGCATTGAAGATATAACCATTATACAGATTTGATATACTTTACTTTTTTCTTTGACGGGGTATCTCTCAGCTAGTAAAATATAATTTATAATCAAAAGGAGTTCTCTATGGTTACTCATGATTTGATACATCATCTTTTCAAAATTGAAAATCCAAAAGGAGACTCTTATTTAGAATATTCTTTAGAAAATAACTGTTTTACCGTGCTTCATACGAAAGTTCCGCCCGTTTTATCCGGTCAGGGACTTGCCGCCACTCTCGCTGCAGAAGCTTTCCGTTGGGCAACTGAACAAGGCTGTCAGATTCGCTCTGAATGCTCCTACATGAGTGCCTGGTTGAAGCGCAAGGGTCATGTATAATAATCTGTCACATACACAGACGTAATTATAATCATTAAGGAAATTCTTATGTACAGTTCTTCTCTATTTCAGTCATTATATACTTCGAAAAGTAATCAATACAAACTTGATACAATCGTTTCACACTTTCTTGATCTCCTTCAAATGAAATCAAGAAATCTGTATGAACATGCGATTCGTGTTTCCAACCATTCTGCTGCCACTGCCGTGTATATGCGGTTGCCTACAGATGATATTCGTTTAATCCGTTACGCCGGACTACTTCACGATATCGGTCTTCTTTGTGTTCCTAATTCTATACTGGATAAAGCCCCTTATCTGTCGAGAAGAGAATTGCAACTCTACAAAAAGCACCCCGACCTCGGCGCCAATATGCTTGAATCATGCCCGGGATGCCAGGAACTTATTCCTTATATCCGTTTCCATCATGAACGTTGGGACGGTACGGGATTTCCGAAACATTTAAAAAATGTAAATATTCCTTTAGGCGCACGGATTATTTCCTTGGCAAGCTACTATGATGATGTAATTTATTCTTCTCCCGATTTTAAAAATAAATCGAAAGCAGATGTCACAAGAGATATTTTCAGCGGATCCGGAATTTTATTTGACCCGGACGTTATATCCGCTTTTATCAAAGTTATTTTTCATGATACGTCAATCACTAAATAAGTACAGCAAAATAAAAGACGACTGATTTTACTCAGTCGTCTTTTATTTTGCTCCGCTTGCTATCGTCAATCCTATAACTGATTCCGCTCCTGCACGTTTCAGTTCATGAGCAGCTGCCTCCATCGTCGCTCCTGTCGTATAGACATCATCTACGAGAAGAATCGTTTTCCCTTTCACATCGACGCCTTTATTGATATGAAATACCCCTTTCATATTTTCATACCTCTCTGTTTTAGTTAAAAGGGATTGTGTGTTTGTATGTCTCATGCAGATTAGTCCTTGGGCAAGATATGTCATGCTTTTTTGTTCCATCCATTTTTGAAATATCAGGTCCACCTGATTGTATCCCCTGTCTTTGCGCCGGCTTTTGGAAACCGGTACAGGCAGCACAAGGTCGTAATCTTTAATCCGCTCCCACCAGGGAAAACGATTAAGCAGATCAAAAAAACTTTTCCCCCTCGCCCTGTTTCCATTATATTTCAGTTGAATCACTGCATTCCGCACACCGCCGCTGTAATTGCAAAGAGTATAACAGCCCTTCATGTATTTCGACGGCGAATCTGATATCATACGGGGATTCCAGCACTTCCTCAAGCACGATTCACACCAAAAAGAGTCTTCCATAACCTTTCCGCACCCCGGGCAGGTCACAGGATACAAAATCCGCCGTATATCTCCCAAAATCCCCATCAGGATACCTCATTTCGCAATAACGGCAAAAACAGACTGTACCGTTTATTTATTTCAAAATTCTCCACCGCTCTTTTTAATGCCGGTTCTGTCGTAATCAGAATCGTCTTTTTTCTTGCCCGTGTTATGCCGGTATATAAAAGATTTCTTTGCAACATGATGTACTGGGAAGGACGAAGAAGAAAAACCACCGTATCATATTCGCTGCCCTGGCTTTTGTGGACGGTAATCGCATAGGCCAGCCGGATATCCATCTTTTCCTGCCCTTCATATACGACTTCTTTTTCCGGATAACGGACAAATATTTTTTGTGGTGTCACAGCCCAGACAATACCGGCATCTCCGTTATATACACCTTTTTCATAATCATTTCGCGTCTGCATGACCTTATCGCCGGGTCTGTATTTTACAGTTTCACCGATTTCTTCTTTTTGCATCAATTTTTGTATAGAACGGTTCAGATGATCAACACCGCATATACCTTTATACATAGGAGAGAGTACCTGCATACTCATTTTATTTTTTTCATTTCCATAGTCAAAATCTTGGCATAAATGAATAGCGGTCTGATATGCTTCTTCATCATTTCCGGTATATATAACGCTGAATTCGCCTTTCAGATCAGATACGCAAGTCCGGCCTGTCCTGATACGGGCCGCATTTTCAATAATCCCGCTTCCCTCCTCTTGTCGGAAAATATGATCCAGTTTTACCACCGGGATATTACCCCACTGTATCAAATCCTTAAGTGGCATTCCCGGACCCACAGGAGGTAACTGGTCAATATCTCCCACCAGAATAAGGCGGGCCTCCGGCTTTAATGCACAAAGCAAATGATAAAAAAGTGAAATATCGAGCATAGAGGCTTCATCTACAATAATAAGGTCTTCTTCTAACGGTTCTGCTTCATTTTTTTCAAAGTAAGTATGCCCGTGATCACGCATAGAGGCTTCCAGTGCTTTATGAATAGTATCCGCATTCCGTCCGCTTGATATAGCCAGACGTTTGGCTGCCCTTCCGGTCGGTGCCATCAATTTTACTTTAACACCGTATTGCTCAGCCGCTCCGATAATAGCCCGGATCAAGGTCGTTTTTCCTGTACCGGGACCGCCGGTAATAACCATCACTCCCGATTTCATGGATTCTTTTACTGCTTCTTTTTGTTTCTCTTCTAAGGAAAAACCATGTTCCCGCTCAAACTTTTCAATAGCCAGGGAAGCATTCCCTATTTCCCTGTCATCTTCGCTCATGTCCTTAATACGCAGTGCCGCTTCCGTTTCTGCTTCGTATAGATACGGTAAATATAAATATCGTTCTATATCATAAACAACAGAAGGTATTTCTCCTGTATCTACTGCGGTCTGTGCAATGGACGACACATCTTCTGCACTCAAATTCAGAAGCCCCGCCACCGCTTCATAGACATCATTTGCCGGTCCGCAAACATGTCCTGTTGTTCCTGCTCTTGCCAACACATAATAAATACCATGAACAATGCGATCCTCATGATCTGCCGGAATTCCTTCCGAAAGTGCCATTTTATCGACAAATTTAAAATTGAGTCCGGATATTTCACCTATCATGCGGTACGGTTCTTCCCGAACGACACGCATGACATTTTCTCCGTACATTTGATTCATCGGCAAAGCAAAACGTTCCGGTATTCCCAAGGATTGCAGAAACATGACTATTTCTTGTAATGCCCCTATCCCCGAATAAGAACTTTTAATTTTTTCAAGTGTCTTTTTCCCTATTCCGGGAATTTCAGAAAGTAAATCTATATGATTTTCGAATATATCCAGTGTTTGTTTTCCGAAATGGGACACAATCTTTTTGGCCATCGCCGGACCGATGCCGGCAATCATTCCCGATGATAAAAACAGTTCTATTTCTTCGGTCTTTTCCGGCTTTATCTGTTCTAATACATCCGCTTTTAATTGCATGCCAAAACGGGGATGCCGCACCCAGCACCCCCTGACTAAAACTTTTTCTCCCACATAAGGAATCCTTATGTTTCCTGTAACAGTGACGGGACTTCCGCTTTCATATTCACTCATACGGAAAATGCAAAAATCCCCGTCATGGCTTGTAAAAATAATGGTTTCTACTGTCCCGCGCAACTCTTCTGCCATAGACAATCACACCTTTTTATCAGAATTCACCAGTAAACGATACCATTTTACAAAGCGGGAACCATGAATCCTCTTTTGTATGCAATCCGATAGACTTTCTATATATCTTGTATCTGCCAGGTCATCATAAAGCGGTGTGTCCGCTTTTATTCTTTTCTCTGCCGGACTACGAGACACTGTCATTTTTCCGTTAAAAAGACGGGCCAGATTTTTATCCGTCTTCGTTGCCTCTTCCAAAAGAGCTTCCAATTCTTTTTCATTCATGACAGGGCACCGGTTATAAGTTATCTTGATGCAAACGTCCGAGGATTTCAAAAACTTTATCCTTGCATGCTTCTAAAGGAACTTCTGTCACTTCTCCATTGCGGCGCAGTTTAATTTCAACAACACCGTCCTCTTTCCATTTTTTCCCGATGGTCACACGTACAGGATAGCCTATAAGATCCGCATCTTTAAACTTAATACCTGCTCTCTCGTTTCTGTCATCAAGAACTACTTCATCGCTGTTACCCGTCATTTCTCTGTAAAGTGTCTTTGCCGCAGTCATTACGTCTTCGTCTTTATTGTTGGCAGGTATAATCACCACTTCATAAGGTGCAATAGCTACCGGCCAGATAATTCCGTCATCATCATGATTCTGTTCAATAGAAGCAGCGACGGTACGGGTAACTCCTATACCGTAACACCCCATGACCATCGGGTGGGATTTCCCGTTATTATCTAAATAAGTACATCCTAATTTTTCACTGTATTTCGTTCCCAGCTTAAAGACCTGACCCACTTCAATTCCTTTTTTCAGTTCAATCTTCCCTCCGCAGACCGGGCAAACATCTGTCGGTGTAATGAGGCGGATTGTTTCTACTTTTACAGAATCAAAATCTCTTTTCGGATTGACATGAATGAAGTGTTTGTCCACCGCATTAGCGCCGCAGCAGACATCCTCCATCTCCATCACTGTTTTATCGGCGATGATATCAAAGTTTTCTACTTTTTTCAAACCGATCGGACTTATATAGCCCGCCGTCAGCCCGCACCGTTTCAAATCTTCTTCTGTTGCCATATCCATTTGAACGGCACCGTATAAGTTTTGGAGGCGAACTTCATTGACTTCATGATCGCCACGAACCAACGCAAGAACAACCGTATCATCCAACTTATATACAACAGCTTTAACAGATTGTTCAACAGGTGTCCCCAAGAACCAGCAAACCATTTCTATCGTATGTTGTCCGGGTGTTTCTACAATTTCTTTTTCTTTTTCATTACGGATATCACAAGGCAGTGTATTCGGTTCTACCGCCTCTGTATTCGCTGCAAAATCACAATTTTTGCAATAGGCAATATCTGCTTCCCCCGATTCTGCAATCACTTCAAACTCATGCGAACCGCTTCCGCCGATAGCTCCGGAATCTGCTACCACAGGTCTGAAATCTAAACCGCAACGGGTAAAAATTTTGGTATACGCATCATACATGAGTTGATACTGTTTATCCAAACCTTCCTGATCCATATCAAAGGTATAGGCATCTTTCATGATAAATTCGCGACTCCGCATCAACCCGAAGCGTGGTCTTTTTTCATCACGGTATTTATTTTGAATCTGATAAAGAGAAACCGGAAGCTGTTTATACGAAGAGGTATCCATATGCGTCAAGGTTGTCACCAGTTCTTCGTGTGTCGGACCCAAACAATATTCATGATTATGACGGTCCAAAAATTTAACCATCTCCTCACCATATACATCCCATCGTCCCGACTGTTGCCAAAGCTCCGCCGGCTGTACAATCGGCATCAATATCTCCTGACAGCCGATAGCCTGCATTTCTTCACGTATAATGTGTTCAACCTTGCGGATAGAGCGGAGTGCTAATGGCAAAAACGCATAAAATCCGCTGGAAATTTTTCTCATCATTCCTGCTTTAAGCATGTATTTATGGCTGATTACAACTGCATCGGCCGGAATTTCTCTTAACGTCGGGCTATATAATCTGGATGCTAACATTTTTATTTTCCTCTGCTTTCATCATTTTCAATTTCTTCCATCAAAGCATCAATCAATTCACTTTCCGGTACACTGCGGATTACTTTTCCTTTTCTGAAAAGCAGTCCTGTGCCTTTTCCGCCGGCAATACCGAAGTCTGCCTCTCTGGCTTCTCCGGGTCCGTTGACGGCACAACCCATAACCGCTACGCGGATTGGCTTTTTCAAACCTTCAAGCCGGGTTTCTACCTCCTGTGCCATTTCAATCAGGTTTACTTGTGTCCGCCCGCAGGTCGGGCAAGAAATCAGAACCGGACCGTATTGCTGCAAGCCGGCAGAACTTAATATTTCCTTTGCCGCTTTAACTTCTTTCAGCGGATCGTCCGTCAAAGATACTCTTATTGTATCACCAATACCATCCAAAAGCAGTGCTCCGATTCCTACAGAAGATTTTATCGTACCTCTGTACAAGGTTCCTGCCTCTGTCACCCCCAGATGGAGAGGATAATTTACTTTTTCATGAAGCATACGGTTTGCTTTCACCATCATGGGCACATCCGTAGATTTTACAGAAATAACGATATCATAAAAGCTTTCTTCTTCCAATATTTTTACATGCTCTAAGGCCGCAGCCACCATTCCCTCTGCCGTCGGATGACCGCCATATGCTTCCAGAACAGGCTCTGGCAAAGAACCTGCGTTGATTCCTATTCTGATAGGGATATGCTTCTCCTTGGCCATGGACACAACTTTTACAATATTTTCTCTTTTCCCTATATTGCCCGGGTTAATACGAAGTGCATCAATTCCTGATTCCATAGCAGTGAGTGCCAGACGGTAATCAAAATGAATATCTGCCACCAAGGGCAGTTTAACTCTTTTTCTTAACTCGCCGACAGCTTCTGCCGCTTTTTTATCGGGGACAGCAACTCTGACAATATCGGCTCCGGCCTCATATAATGCATTAATCTGCGTGGCTGCAAAATGAGTTTCTACCGGACTGAATGTACTCATAGACTGAATGGCAACAGGTGCACCGCCGCCTATAGCTACATCCCCCACCTTCACTTGTCTTGTAAGACTCATTCCATCACCTTTATCATTTAAATATCGAAGAAATATCGTTAAACATCGCCAACAAAAACAAAAAAGCTATCACTGTGACACCCAGTGCCTGTATGTAATATAAACTTTTTTCAGGAAGTTTTTTTCCATAAACCGCTTCCAGTAAGGTTAACAGAAATAATCCACCGTCTAAAAGCGGAACAGGCAATAAATTCAAAAAACCCAAATTCAGGCTGAGCAATGCAATAAAAGTAAATAAAGCCGTAATACCTGCTTCCGCAACAGTACCGGCCATACGGGCCACTCCGATAGGTCCTGCCACATCACCGGACGTCCCTGTAAATATCTGCTGCAATCCGCCAATAATTTGAGCTAAAATAAATGCGCATCTGTCATAACTCAAACGGGCAGCTTCTATAAAAGACACGTTTTTTCTGTCCATATGAGGTGTGATCCCCATTACGGCTCTTCCCTCTCCGTTATCCTGGGGAATGACAGTCACCTTTTTCATTTGTCCGGCGCTTTCAATTTCTACCGTTAAAACACGACCCGCCCGGTCAGAAACACATGGACCGATATCACTCCATTTTATAATCTTATGTCCGTTAATGGTGCGTATTATATCTCCTTTGGCAACTCCCGCATGATGAGCTGAGCTGTTTTCTAAAACGGAGCCTACTACCGGTTCGTCTTTAAAGGTATATAGCCCGTTAACTGAAAAAATGCTCATAAAAATAAAAAACGCGAGCAAAATATTAAAGACAGAACCTGCTGATATAACTAGCAGTCTTGCCCATACCGGTCGATTTGAAAAAGCACGGGGATCTTCATTTTCTCCCGGTGCCATACCTGCTATTTTGTTATAACCGCCCAGTGGAATACAGCGCAGAGAGTACAATGTTTCTCCTCTTTTTTTAGAAAAGATTTTCGGCCCGAAGCCGACTGCAAATTCTTCCACTTTCATGCCTGTCAGTTTTGCCATAATAAAATGTCCGCCTTCATGGACAATAACAATTATGGCAAATACAAATACAGGCGCCAATATTGTATTTAACATAAGTATCCTTTATTAATAATCTGTCCGGCTGTTTTTCTGGCTGTCAAATCAGCTTGCCGTAAGTCTTCCAATGAATGAATTTCATAAAAAACATTTCTGTTCAGTGTTTCTTCTACAACATCGAAGATTTCCAAGAATGAAATCTGGCCGTTTATAAATCCCGAAATGGCCTCTTCATTAGCCGCATTAAATACAGTGGTTGCATTTCCGCCTGTTTTTCCCGCCTCATAGGCCAGCCTCAAAGAGCGGAACGTATCCGTGTCCGGCTGTTCAATGGCTACAGACATTATTTGTGTCCAATCCACAAATTCACGCGACGGGGAAAAAATCCGTTCCGGATAAGTCAGGGCAAACTGGATAGGAAGTCGCATATCGGGATTTCCTATCTGGGCAATAATTGATCCGTCTTCATATTCCACCATAGAATGAATCAGGCTTTGTGGTTGTATCAACACCTTGATATGATCGTAATCCACGTTAAAAAGCCAATGTGCTTCAATTACCTCGAGTCCTTTATTAAACATGGTTGCCGAATCTAAAGTTACTTTTCTTCCCATGCTCCATGTGGGATGCTTCATGGCATCTTCTAATGTAACATGTTTTAATTCTTCTTTTTTCTTACCCCGGAAAGGACCTCCCGATGCCGTTAAAATAAGATTATGCACCGCCTTTTTATCCTGCCCCAAAAGGGATTGGAATATGGCACTGTGCTCACTATCCACAGGGATTATATTTATTTCTTTTCGGCGTGCCGCTTCCATGACAAGTTTTCCGCCGGCTACCAGTGTTTCTTTGTTAGCCAACGCAATTTCTTTACCTGCCTCAATGGCCGCCAGTGCAGGCTCCAGTCCGGCTATACCTGTCACCGCCACAAGAACCGTATCAACATCATCTCGTGCTACGACTTTTGCAAGAGCCTTTTCTCCACAAAAAATGTCAGCCTTGCCGTCATATATTTCTCTGAACCGTTTTCCTGCTTCTTCATCGGTAATCACAATGGCATTGGGCTGAAATTCCATAGCCTGTTCTTCGAGCATTTCTATATTAGTTTTAGCAGCAATTACCGATGCATGAAAACGTTCCGGATGTGCTCTTATTACATCCAAAGTCTGTTTTCCGATAGAACCTGTACTTCCGAGTACTGCTATTTCTTTCATTTTTACTCCATTACCTGACAATACACAAAAAACCGAGAACTACAGGCGCGACAAAAAGAAGACTGTCAAAACGATCCATCAGTCCGCCATGTCCGGGCAAAAGTTTTCCTGAATCTTTCACATCACAGACCCGTTTCATATAAGATTCAAATAAGTCTCCCATCGGTGCCGCAATGGCTACGAAAATCCCCAAAAAGAAACCTTCTGCCATAGAAAAGCCCGCTGCTCCGGAAAGTGCGAAACAACAGATGACCGTACCTGCCATCCCCCCGAGGAGTCCTTCTATTGTTTTGTTAGGACTGATATGAGGTGCCATCTTGTGCCGTCCCCACTTCTTACCCACAAAAAAAGCAAAGGTATCACTTGCCCAAGTACCTGCGAGAGACAGCATGATAAAAAATACGCCAGATTCTAAGGATAGTCCGCCGACCGGTGCAAACTCACCACTTCCTCTTAATATGGAAAGTGAACCGAAACCGATACCGAAGTAAAGAATCCCGAAGACCGTATAGATAAACCGGTGCAAATCCTGTTTTTTTATAAAAGGCACCAGACAAAGAACGCCGACAAAAGTCAGTATTATCAGTGCCAAAAAAATACGGAGAGAATAAAAACCGGTCACCCCGATAACACAAGCCAAAAATCCCACTGCCGCATCTCTGTATATGGAAATATCCAAATGCGCCAACATCTCTTTGTATTCCAAAAGACTTAAAGCCGCAACAATGAACACTGCGGTCGTAAGAAACCAGCCACCTGCTGCCACAAGTCCAAGTACGGCTATGACTCCGATTATAGCTGTTATAATCCGTGTTTTCATGTAGTCTCCCCTGTTAAACCGCCAAACCTGCGGTCTCTTCCTGTGTACCAACAGATTGCCTTTTTTAATTCATCTTCTGTAAAATCCGGCCAAAGCACCGGTGTAAAGTATAGCTCGCTATATGAAGTTTGCCACAGTAAAAAGTTAGAAATCCGGGATTCCCCGCCTGTACGGATTAATAAATCCACATCTTCTGCAACAGAGGGATATAAATAATTTTCCATGGTCGTTTCCGTAATATCGGTTTCTTTTAATTTTCCGGTACGAACGTCATCAATCATAGATTTAATCCCCCGGATAATTTCCATGCGTCCGCCATAATTGATTGCCACATTAAGAACCAGTCCGTCATTATGAGCCGTATCATTCTCACAGGTCTTGATTTCTTTCTGCAACGATTCCGAAAGCCGTGTAATATCTCCTACAATATGGACCCGGACATTATCTTTTATCAGGTCGCGAAGTTCGCCAATCAAATAATTTTTAAAAAGTCTCATAAGGAAATTCACTTCTAAGGAAGGACGTTTCCAGTTTTCTGTAGAAAATGCATATAATGTAAGTCTTTTAATTCCCATATGAGCGGCAGCACGAACAATTACTTTTACGTTTGCTGCCCCTGCTTTATGTCCAAAAGTGCGTTCTCTTCCTCTTTTCTGTGCCCATCTTCCATTTCCGTCAAGTATGATAGCCACGTGGTGGGGAAATATTTTTTTCTCAGACACTTGATCTTCCCTTTTCTACTATTTTTTTCAAAGCTTCTTCCGCCTCTTTGCTGTAAGCCATCCGTGGCATGATAACAGCCTGTTTCCCGAGGCGCACTAAATACATCTCATTTTCTGCCAACGGATACCGGCGCCCCTTCGTAAGAGATATTGTCCAATCCGGATACTTTTCTTTAATGCACCGGGCTGTTTCCTCACTGTAAAACATACCGGCATATATTTCTTTTTCCATCAGACGGACATAATTTCCTTAATTTTCTTTTCTGTAACAAGTTCGACTTCTTTGATTTTTTCGTCTGTCAATTTCTGGATACCATCTTCCGCATCTTTTATGATATCTTTCGACACTTCACTGTTCTTTTCTTCTTTTTTCAGGAAAACATTGCCGTCTCTGCGGATATTTCTGACAGCCACTTTTGCTTCTTCCGATTTTTTATTAACAACTTTTACCAAATCTTTTCTGCGTTCTTCCGTTAATTGGGGAATAGCAAGGCGGATTAAATTTCCGTCATTCATCGGAACAAGTCCCAAATCAGAAGTGTTAATAGCTTTTTCAATATCCTTAAGAAGAGCTTTATCCCAAGGCTGTATAACAAGCATTCTTGCTTCCGGAACCGTCACGGATGCCACCTGTGTTATCGGCGTTCTGGAACCGTAATAATCCACAAAAACGCGGTCTAACAGGCTCGGTGTAGCCTGCCCTGTCCTTATGGAAGTAAATTCATTTTTTAATGCCTGAATGGACTTATCCATTTTTTCTCTCAAATTTTTTATTTCATTTTCGTACATATCAATTCTCCTCTATCAAAGTACCCAGTTTTTCACCTTTGCAGGCTTTTACAACATTTCCGGGAACATCAATATTAAAAACAACAATCGGTATTTTGTTATTCATGCAAAGAGTAATGGCTGTATTATCCATGACCTCAAGTTTCTTTTGTAAAACATCATTATAAGTCAGATGGGTAAACATTTTAGCTTCCGGATGATATTTCGGATCCGCTTCAAAAACGCCTTCCGTCTGTTTTTTCGCCATCAGCATGACATCTGCTTCTATTTCGGCAGAACGAAGTGCCGCCGTTGTATCTGTCGTGAAATAAGGATTTCCGGTTCCTCCGCCGAAAATAACAACGCGTCCTTTTTCTAAATGACGGACCGCTCTGCGACGGATATAAGGCTCTGCAATTTGCTGCATTTCAATCGCCGTCTGCACTCTGGTACTGACTCCCAGTTTTTCCAGTGCATCCTGTAATGCCACAGAATTAATTACGGTAGCAAGCATACCCATATAGTCGGCCGATGCGCGATCCATACCGCCGGCACTTCCTTTAAGTCCGCGCCAAATATTTCCCCCGCCGACAACAACGGATATCTCTATCCCCAGTGCACTCGCTTCTTTGATTTCTCCCGCAAGTCTGTACACCACTTCAGGATCAATACCGAATCCTTTATCATTGGCAAGAGCCTCCCCACTGAGCTTCAACATGACTCTTTTGTAACTTTTCTTTTGCGCTTCCATCACACACCTCCCAATCAACTTATTTTTATTATATAAAATTTACTCCATTTACGAAATAAGAGAACACAAAATGTGTTCTCTCATTTGCATCAATTACTGATTAATCTGTTTTGCGACTTCTTCCGCCAGGTTATCCTGTTTCTTTTCAATACCTTCACCAAGCTGGAAACGGGTGAAACGGACAATTTCCGCCCCCTTCGATTTCAGCAACTTAGAAATAGAAATATCTCCATCTTTAATAAAGGGCTGGTCCACAAGACAAACTTCTTTATAGTATTTATTTACGCGGCCGAGAACCATTTTTTCAATAATTGCATCCGGCTTTCCTTCATTCCGGGCCTGTTCGCGAAGAACATTCTTTTCGTGTTCCAATTCTTCATCGGATACTTCACTGCGGTCCATATATGACGGGTTTGCAGCAGCTACCTGCATGGAAATATCTTTACCTAATTCAGCATCGGCGCCCTTCATTTCTACAAGAACTCCGATTTTCCCGGCACCGTGAATATAACTGAATACTTCGCCTTCCTTGCTTTCATACCGGACAAAACGGCGGATAGAAATATTCTCTCCCATATTTGCCACTGCTTCAGTAACAATTTCTTTAACTGTTTTGTCATTCATTTTTGAAGCAAGTAAAGCTTCCACATCGGCAGGATTGGTTTCCACAACATGTTTGGCAATGGAACGGGCCAATTCCTGGAAATTTTCATTCTTGCCGACGAAATCCGTTTCGCAGTTTACTTCAACAACTGCACCAACTTTACCGTTATCAGCAATGTAGGATACAACGGCTCCTTCTGCTGCTATACGTGATGCTTTCTTCGCAGCCTGGGATAATCCTTTTTCTCTCAGAATATCAACCGCTTTCGCCACATCACCACCGGCTTCAACCAATGCTTTCTTGCAGTCCATCATGCCTGCACCGGTTGTTGTCCGCAGTTCTTTAACCATACTTGCAGTAATCATTCTATAACCTCCATCAAAAAATAAGGTGTTTGTCTGTATAAATTATTATTCTTCTTCGGCAGCAGATACTACTTCTTCCACTGTCTCTGTTACCTCTTCAGCAGTTTCTTCTTCAGCTTCTTCCTGCTGTCCCTGGCGTCCTTCCAAGACAGCATCGGCCATCTTGCCTGCCAAAAGTCTGATAGCACGGATAGCATCATCATTTGCCGGAATCGGGTAATCTACTTCATCGGGATCACAGTTGGTATCCACAGTAGCGACAACCGGAATGTGAAGTTTATGTGCTTCAGCTACAGCAATTTCTTCTTTCTTTGAGTCGATAATGAAAATAGCTCCCGGGATTTTTTTCATATCTTTAATCCCGCCAAGATTCTTCTGAAGCTTTTCAAGCTCACGCTGCATAAGGATAACTTCTTTTTTCGGATACTGTTCTGTTGTTCCGTCTTCAAACATGCCTTCCAATTCTTTGAGACGGGCAATACGTGTCTGAATGGTACGGAAATTGGTTAACATACCGCCAAGCCAACGTTCGTTAACATAGAACATATTGCAACGCTGTGCTTCTTCTTTAATAGAATTCTGCGCCTGTTTTTTAGTACCTACAAAAAGAATGGGTGCTCCGGAAGCTGCTACTTCACGGATAAATGCATACGCTTCTTCTACTTTCTTTACAGTTTTCTGCAGGTCGATAATATAGATTCCGTTACGTTCGGTAAAAATGTATCTGGCCATTTTCGGATTCCAACGACGGGTCTGATGACCAAAATGAACACCTGCTTCTAATAACTGTTTCATGGATACGACTGACATAATAAATAACCTCCTGTTAATAACCTCTGCCTGCTTCTTCTTTTATAACCACCAAACGGCACAGATATAAAATCCACAGACATGTGTATTCATGCTTTTTCATTTTAACAAAAAGACGGATTGATAGCAAGATAAATTTTATTTTATATCTTTCTTGTTTTCAGAATTCATATTTTAATAGTTCCGCTTTCGGTATCGTGGTATCATAATAAAAAAATAAGAAAGGATTTTTTCATGGAACAACCGATACCAAAAAAGGGAGAAACCCCTGTAAAGAAACTTCATATAGAGCTGTTACGTTTTTTATGCATCTGGCTTGTTATGTTTACTCACACGTCTACCGCCGGATTCTCCATTTACCTTTCCCGGCCGGATTCTTTCTTTTTTCCGTTGTATATTGCTGTTCCTTTTTGGGTAAAAACGGCCGTTCCGATTTTTTTCATGATTTCCGGTGCTTTACTTTTAAAAAAAGAAGAACCGATTTCCGTTATTTTCAAAAAACGTATTTTCCGTTTCATTCAAATCATTTTTATTTTTTCCCTGATTAATTATGTGTATTTTTATCACAACTTGAATTTGTCGATATACGGGCACATCTCAAAGTTTTTTACGATGATGTACTCTTCCAATATGGCAACTGCCTATTATTTTTTATACATCTATCTCGGTTTTTTATTTATGCTCCCTTTATGGCGTACTTTGGTCAGGCATATGAGCCATTCTCTTTTTTTGTATCTCATTGCTCTGCATCTGTTCTTTGTCGGTTTTGTCCCTGTATTTTCCTTTCTTATTTTTCAAGGCTCGGCCGAAATCAACTGGTTTATAAACCCTCTTCTTGCCGTGAGTGAGCCTACTTTTTATTTTCTCACCGGTTATTGGATAGAAAATATTCTTCCCGGACACATGCTGACAAAAAGAAATCTTTGCTTTCTCGGCCTTGCCGCCTTAGGAGGAACCGTTCTTTCCGCGGGGATGACTTGTTACCACGGTGCTGTGGCAGGAGGACTTACAGAAGCCGTGTCAGAACGGTTTTATGATTCATTTTTGTTTTTAAATACAGCTTTTGTTTTCTGTTTTTTCCGCCGGTGGTTCAATCATCATAAAGTATCCCCGGCAATAAAAAAAATAATTATTACTCTCGGAAGTTTATCTTTCGGTGTCATGCTTTTTGAGGAAATCACAAGAGCATTGACTCATTGGTTTTTCAGTCGGATTCTTCTTACTTATTTTCCCCGCATTCCTTTTATCGATGCGGTTCTCTGGATCTGTCTTGCTTTTATTCTCGGATTGCTTTTTACTTATTTGATAAAAAAAATCCCTTATTTTTCCCAACTGATATAAAACAAAACAAAATAAAAAACACGGACTGATTCAGCCCGTGTTTTTTATTTTGTTAAGCACCGGAAAGTTGTATTTTCCCGGGTTGTAAATAAACAAATGCTCCCGTATCTTTTTCCCTACCTACTTCTTCAGCAATTTTCATAGTTCTTGCATGGCAAGTAAATAAGAAAATCTGTTGTTCTTTTCCTAAATCCATCAAAAAACGAAGAGTTTCTCTCTGCCGTCCCTCATCAAAACGGACAAAGATATCATCAAGAACAATAGGTAGGGGTTCTATCTGTTTTCCAAAAGAAAGCGCCATGGCAAGACGGATAGATAAATACACTTGATCACCTGTCCCGGAAGACCAGATTTTTGAATCTTTCACGTGATGTGTACTGTCGATAATTTCCACTTCTTTTTTATCAGAATCCATGAGCAGTGAGTATTTTCTATTTGTCATTTCTGATAAGAACCTGTTGGCCGAAGCAATAACCTGCGGTTGACGTCCTGCCTCATAGTGTTCCTGTGTTTTTCCTAAAATATATTCTGTAAATACATACTTTAGCCATTCTTCCATAGATAACGATATGTCTGTTTCAATTTCTTTTTTCTTTTGTAATACCTTTGTAATCGTATGATCTCCTGCCAGACGGAATATTTCATTCCCTACCGCCCCCTGTTGCTGATGAAGATCACCTATTCTCTTGTTTTTCTCCTTTATCTCTTCCGACAACTTACGGTATTCTTCCATCCATGTATCGTATTCTCCGGTTTCAAGAGAAGCCCATAAATGATTGAAATCTTCATCACTCCCTGCATAGAGCCGGAGATCTTGTTTTACATTCTTCCATTCCTTCAAGAGCCTGTCATGATTTTCATGGGCATTCACCTTTTCTGCAAAATCTTCTGCATCTTTAGCATTGACAAGTTGAAAAAGTGCATCCATTTCTCTTTGGCAAGATGCCCATTCTGCATCCAGTTTGCCTTTTTCTTTTTCGTACACAGCATGCTGGTGATTTCTTTCCGCTACCGATTGCCACTCCAGATTTCTTTCCCTGTTCTCCCCATATATACGGGCTATACTGTCCGGTGTTGCAGAATAGGAAAGTCCCGCAGCATCGATAAGTGCTCCTGCACGTCTTGTAAAAACAGCCAGCTTCTCACGAATCGTTTCTATCCGTACATCTAATATCTTTCCCTTCCCTTCTTCCGAATAGATTTTTTGCCATTGTTCTCGTAATTCGCCGATTCTTTCCGGTTCTGTTTCCGGCAACTTACTTTTCACAAGCCATTCACTCCACGCCTCCGTGGCAAGCGTTTGCAACTTTTTTAATTTTTTCCCTTCTTCTGCCCACTCCTTGTGAGATATCTCTTGTTTTTTTACTGTTTCCTTACGCCATGACAATGCTTGTTTTTTCGCTTGTGTTTTATAGAAATCATTCCGTTTTTGCTGCCTCATATTACGGAATGTTGATAAATCTTTTTCTCCTGCCGGCAAAGGATCCGGAAATTGCTTTGCTACAATTTCCTTTTCCTGCCGCAAGTTATCAAGTTCCGAATCAATCTTGCTAAGTTTATTTCCTTTTATATGACTTACATGATTATTCATGACAAAAAAAGCAATCGCTAACAATGCAGCTGCCGCCGCTCCATATAAAACTGTATACCCGGCAACAGACATATAAAATGCGCCTATGCAAGCAAAGGTTGCTGTCAGCGAGAGTAGGCCCAACCAAAACCAGACCGTATACTGCCTGTCTTTTTCAGCAAGTAATTTTTCTTTTTCATTTTGGAGTAAAGCTTCCTTTTGAATAAAGCCTTCAATTTTATTTGCATTTTCTTCATAAGCTTTCCACTCACTTTCCGTGGAAAGAGCAACAGTTTCTTCTTCTATATCCCCAAGAGTTTCTACCTCAGGCTCTCTTTTTTCCCAAAAATGAATTTCATTATTTCTGACACCTACGCTTTGTGCCAATTCATTTCCAGATTGCCAATCTACGGAAACACAATTTTCCTTGATATCCAAAGGACGATCCCACAAAGAAAGCATATAGCCCATGTTTGTAAACTTCGCAGTCCATTCCGCTTTTTCTTTGTTAAGTGTCTCCTCATCGGCAAGCATTTGCTTCCACTGGCCTAAGTCTATATATAATCTTTCCAGTTCTTTTTCCATACCCGTCCAGGGGATGACTTCTTCTTTCCTTTTAGGTTTGTATTCCTCCAGTTTCTCGTCTAATATTTCTTTTTGTTCCTTGATAACCTTCATCCGGTTTACCAAATGATTCCACTGCTCTTTTCCATTAGAAGGAAACAGTTTAACCTGCTCGCTGAGTGACAACTGTCTTTTTATTTCCTTTGCATTCTTATAGTGTGTCCATGCACCCAGACGTTTTTGCAGAAGCTTTTCTGCAGCTTGATCTTTTGCCAGCTGTGTTTCCAGTTCTGCTAATTCTTTTTTTATAACTGCCTGACGGGTCTGAAGCGCAGAGAAATCTTTTTCCTGCCCGGACAACTCCTCTAATTCACTCCGTATATCAGATAATTCAGCCAACTGCAAGTTAATTTTTCGTTTCCCCTGGCTGGATCCGACCAAAAGCGTTTCCATATCTTCTGTAACTTGATTTTTTGCCCGGGAAATACGGTCTCCGCCTTGAAGCATGAAAAATCTGCTTTTCACAGAGTCATTGGCAAGAAAAGAAATCCCCTGCAAATCCTCCAACCCCATAGCAAAAATCTGCTCATACATATTCCGTGTCAAGCCATGCCACCAAAGAGCCGGAAGCTCCTCATCAAAACGTTCCATCCGGCCATCAACAAACCATTTCACCTTTTCGTTGCGGAATACGCGGTAAGTACTGCCATCCGTCCGGGTAAATGCCATGCTTCCTTTTTTCCCTTGCCACTTCCCCCGCTCAAAACCGAACATCATATCACGAATGAACCGGAGCAGAGTTGTTTTGCCGCTTTCGTTTTCCCCCATGACTACATTCAATTTGTTCGTACAGGGTGCCCATGATTCATTTCTATAGATGCCGTAATTTTCTAACTGCAAATCAGTAATTTTCATTCTTCATCCTCCGATAAAAGCCGGACTCCCTCGTACTCGGCTTTCTCAAATGCCCGGAGCAAAATATCATCAGATACAAAATCCGTTAATTCACTGAATTTTCCGGTTTCCTGTCGTTCCTTTACAATTTGTCTGAGCTTTTCTATTTGCTTTTCCTTGGGAAGATTACCGATTAAATCAAAGGAGGAAAGGTAATTTCCTAAAACATCGGGTAATTGCCTGCGTTCTTTTAAATTAATCTCCGCTTGCGTCTCATCAATAATTTCAGAAAAATAATTGAATAAATGATGGAATTTCTCCTTATCATTCAAAGTTTGCAGGATATAAGACTGCCCTTCCGGTGAACTGATTGCTTTCTGCAACGGTCCTCTTCCGTGAAGTACCAGGCGCACAATATTGGGCCGCCCCGTCTTTTCCTTAAGTGCCACCCTTTGTTTCACTATTTCCTGTATCAACTCCTCCGGATTTTGGAACGGTGTGATATCAACTTTCATATCGGCCCAGCGGATAACATCGGTTGCAATAAATTTCAGAGTAACGGTTCCATATGCTCCGACATCAACAAGATAACAGCCTTTTTCCCCCGCCTCACTGCGATCTAGTCCCTGAGTATTTCCGGGATAAACGATGTACGGTCTCATAGATGGTGTTTTTCTGGTATGTACATGTCCTAAAGCCCAATAATCCATACCTGTATTTCTCAAGTCTTCTACGGTACAAGGCGCATAAGGACTTCCTGCAACACCTAATTCCGTATGGAGCATACCGATGGAAAATACATCTCTTTCTTTTTTGAACTGCTTGGCAAGATTTTGTGTTACATGCCGTGTTTTATAGCTGATTCCATAAACATCTGCCACCCGTTCCCCCTGTACAGTCAAAGGAATACATTCTACTTCTGTTGAGGAAAAAATATGTACAGTCGGCGGCAAAGGAACATCTGCCCGCCACGCTTCATCAGGATCATGGTTACCATGGACAAGAAATACTTCTATGCCCTCCTGGGCTGCCCGATAGAGTTCTCTGGCAAATGCCATTTGTGCTGCCAGACTGTGATTTTCACTATTATACACATCTCCGGAAATCAAAACGGCATCTGCTCTATAATTTATGGCCGCGTCAATTACATTGGCAAAAGCCTTGAAGGTTGCTTGATATATTGCTTCTGTCCATGGCCCCGCATCTCCTCTTGACAACCCGGCAAAGGGTTCTCCTAAATGAAGATCCGCACAATGGATAAAAGAAAAATGTTTTCCCATATTTCCTCCTAAACGGATAATTATTATTTATTTTATCATAATTTCCCTATATTCAGACAAAAAATAAGCGTAACCTGTTTTCTCATCAGGCTACGCTGTTTGTTATGACTTACATTTCATTATAGATAGATGCCACAGCATCATATTCTTCATCAGTAGGCGGTACATATTCCGCTTCTCCCGATTCATCGGTTTCTATTCTTGCCAAAATAATTTCCGGATCAGATTGTTCTTCTTCCGTCTGTGGAATCGCCACAAGAACTGCAAATTTTTTCCCTGAAAAAGGAATAATAATATCTTGGACGTATTCCCTTTCTTCTCCATCCGGTCCGGTCACTATAATGATAATCGGTTCTTCCTGTTCACTCATTGTATTATCCTTTGCTTTTTAATGCCAAATGCTGTAAATATCCTTGTAAAATAGCTACTGCCGCCATTTTATCAATTACTTTTTTTCTTTTTTTACGGCTCACGTCAGCAGCAATTAATTGTTTTTCTGCCATGACCGTTGTAAGCCGCTCATCCCAAAAATGATAAGGAATATCAGGAAAAGCGGCGGCCAGTTCAACAGCAAATTCTTCCGTTCTTTCTGCCCGCATGCCTTTAGTTCCGTTCATGTTGAGAGGCATTCCGATAACGAACTCTTCCACTTTATATTCATCAGTCAGTTCACGAAGACGAATAAAATCCTTTTCTCTCGTTGTATGACGAATCGTTTCCAGTCCCTGGGCAGTCCACCCGAATAAATCGCTCACGGCAACACCAATCGTTTGTGAACCTACGTCCAGACCCATAATCCGCATATTAAAGCCCCTTATGCTTTACATAAAAGCGAACCAACTCTTCTACCAATTCATCCCGTTCTATACCGGAAACCAGTTTGCGTGCTTCATGTTTGCTGGTAATATAGGTAGGTTCTCCGGAAACAAGATAGCCTACAAGCTGTACTGTAGGATTATGCCCGGCTTCCTTTAATGCACCGTATACTTCATTCAGTATCATGGCTGCCCGGGTATTTTCCCCCTCATCAGCACCACGATTAAATAAAATCGTTTCATCTGAAACTGACATAGTGATTTCCTCCTTTATCCTTTCAGAAATGATGAAATTACTGCCACGCCTTCATCAACAGCCTCTTGTAATTTAGAAACATCTTTACCGCCGGCCTGGGCAACATTAGGCTTTCCGCCACCGCCGCCGCCACAAATTTTGGCAGCTGCCGAAACTACTTTACCCATATGAACACCTGCTTTTACAGCTTCATCGGCTGCCATGCCCACAAGATTGACTTTACCGCCGGCAGAAGCTCCTAAAATAAATGCACCTCCCGGCAATTTACTTTTAACTATATCTGCCACTTTTCTGAGCTCATCCATATTTTCTGCCGATACAACGGCTCCGAAGAAAGAAACCCCGTTTTTCTCCTGCACGTTTTTCAATAAATCATCCATTGCATCTTTGGTGTGCTGGTTCTTTAATTTTTCAATAGTCCTTTCGGCTTCTTTTAATGCAGATAAATTTTTTTCCATTTTTTCAGGAATTTCTTCTATCTTGGATTTCAGACGCAATGCCATTTCATGAATCAAATCCCGGTCGGCTTTCATCGCCTCATAGGCTGCCTTCCCCGTTATTGCTTCAATCCTTCGAATACCGGAACCGATTCCGCCTTCACCGGTAATACGGAAAGAACCGATTTCTCCCGTATTGACTACATGCGAACCTCCGCAAAGCTCCATGCTGAAATCTTTAATTCCGACAACACGGACGATGTCCCCGTATTTCTCTCCAAAAAGAGCCATTGCTCCTTTCTCTTTGGCTTCTGCGATAGGCATTTCGCATATTTCCAGGGAAGTCGCTTTCCAAATCTGTTCATTCACCAACTGCTCTACCTCTGCCAATTGCTTGGTTGTCAGTGCTTCAGGCCAAGTGAAGTCAAAACGAAGCTTATCCGGCAGAACTAATGAACCTGCCTGATTAACCTGCGGCCCCAACACACGGCGTAAGGCTGCCTGCAGCAGATGTGTGCCCGTATGATTTCTTGCAATATCTTCCCGTCGTTCTCTGTCCACTATGACATCAGCCGTTTCGCCTTCAGAAATAACACCTTCTGTCACAGTTCCGATACAATACACAATACCATCGGGAAGCTTTTTGGTATCACTTACGGAAATAATTCCGCTGTCTCCGATGATTCTGCCTGTATCTCCAATCTGTCCGCCGCCTTCTGCATGGAACGGATTGTTCTTCATAATAACAGTTATATCTTCTCCATCGGCAGCGGATTTGACTTGCACACCTTCTTTTCCGAGAAGCAGAATTTCTGTTTTCCCGTCTGTATCGTTAACTGTCAGTGATTTAGCATCAAGCTTGGTGGTATCCGGAGTTGCCACCTTTGCAGACACTTTTGCTCTGGCTGCGCGGGCTCTTTCTTTTTGTTCCGCCATTGATTTTTCAAATCCCTGCTGATCAATGGTAAGCCCCTCTTCTTTAGCAATTTCTTCCGTCAATTCCCAAGGGAAGCCATATGTATCATACAGCTTAAATACCTGCTCTCCGGCCAAAACATTTTCTTTCTTTTTTTGCAATCCTTCTATCATTTCATAGAGAAGATCGGTTCCTGCATTTAATGTGGTATGGAATCTTTCTTCTTCTACACTTGCTACTTTTTTAATAAATGCCTGTTTTTCAAGAAGTTCAGGGTAGGCAGGTTTCATCATATCTACAACGACATCAATCATCCGGCCCATGAATGCACCTTCAATACCGAGCAGTTTTCCATACCGGGCTGCCCGGCGAAGAATACGCCTTAATACATATCCCCGGCCTTCATTTGATGGGAGAATTCCGTCAGCAATCAGGTTGGTAATAGCCCGTGCATGATCGGAAATGACCTTCAAGGCCACATCACTTTCATCATTTTTACCATAAAGAACCCCTGATAAACGGGATGCTTCTTCAATAATCGGATAAAATAAGTCCGTTTCAAAATTATTTTTCTTCCCCTGCAAAACTGCTGAAAGTCTTTCCAAGCCTGCACCTGTATCTATATTCTTTTTCGCCAGCGGCAAATAAGACCCGTCCTTTTGCCGATCAAACTGGCTGAATACGAGATTCCAGATTTCCAGGAAACGGTCTCCGTCCCCGCCCATCTGATTTTCAGGATCCGTACCGAATTCTTCACCCTGGTCATAGAATATTTCAGAGTCCGGACCGCAAGGCCCTTCCCCAATTTCCCAAAAATTATCTTCCAAAGGATAAATATGGTTTTCAGGAAGACCGATCATGGTGTGCCAATATTCAAATGCTTCTTTGTCATCAGGATAAATCGTCACATATAAACGATTTTTATCCAATTTAATCACTTCTGTCAAAAATTCCCAAGCCCAGGAAATTGCCTCTTTCTTAAAGTAATCTCCAAAAGAAAAGTTTCCGAGCATTTCAAAAAATGTATGATGTCTTGCCGTGTGACCTACATTTTCTATATCGCCGGTACGAATACACTTCTGGCTTGTTGTAAGTCTGTGACTGGGTGGCTCTACCTTTCCCGTAAAGTACGGTTTTAAAGGTGCCATTCCTGCACCAATTAAAAGTAAGCTCGGGTCATTTTTAGGAATAAGAGGAAAACTCTTCAGCCTCAAATGCCCTTTCTTTGTTTCAAAAAAAGACAAATATGCCTCACGTATATCATTGCCTTTCATCGTGTGCCCCCTTAGGATATGTTTTCATTGTATTCAATTATTATATATGAGTTGTCATGGTCATGCAAACATAGTCATTACTTAAAACATCTCTGTTTATCTAACCTTGCGATGAACGATTGCAGTCATGAATATTTATTACTTTTCTTTATTTTGCTTCAGCAAGAGTTCCAGTAAATAATGATTTCATCATTTATTTCCGCTGTTTAAATCGCTTTCGGAATTTTTTATCCGCGAATATACTTTCATTTATATCAAGCCGATTCTCACGGATAAATCTCGTTTGTAATATAAAAATAAATGGAGGATGTCAGCCCCCATTTATTTCAAAGTACCCTTTTGGCTCCTATATACCGGTCATGCCAATATCCGTCTTTCATTGTCGTCACCGCCACACCGCTACTGCTTGTGGCACTTATAAAATATCCATCCCCCAGATACAATCCCGAATGGGATACTCCGGCTTCATAGGTATTAAAAAACACGAGATCTCCCGGCTCCAGGAAGTTCACACCTATCTTTTTACCTCTGCCATATTGCTCATCGGCCCCACGAGGCAAAATAATTCCCTTTTTGTGAAAAACATACTGAATAAATCCGGAGCAATCAAATCCCTTAGGCGTAGTCCCTCCAAAATGGTAAGGCACACCAACTAACTTTTTCGCTTCATCTACGATAGACTTAACCCGGCTTGTCATTTTTCCCGGGGGACGCCAATGTACAGTTTTATGATTGAGTCCTATACCGTATGTTTCTTTTGCCGGCGCCTTTGTTTTATTTGTCTTTCTCGGATGATTTTTTAAATTTTTCCCCGTAAGCGCCCGATATGTAACCGGCCCTACCACCCCGTCTACAGCAAGATTGTGTTTTTGCTGGAATTTTTTTACAGCGTTTACAGTAGCCTCATTATATTTTCCATCCGCCCGGACAAGACAGCCCGACTGTGTCAGCTTTCTTTGTATTGTTTTTACTGTCTCTCCCGAATCGCCAAACATATAATCCGCCGATACCGGAGATGAATAACACAGAAAAACAGCACTTGCCAAACCCGATATAATCCATTTTTTATTCATCATAGCCCTCATCTGTTGAACAAATTCGATGCCGCATGTTTATAATAAAACGCATATTCATAAATATTTTACCACATTAAAAATATTTACGTCTTTTCCATGCATTTTATATGTAAAAACTGAACTTCAAAATGAATTTTTTCACTTATTTATCTTCAAAAAGATTTCCCGTTGCAGAAGTACCATAAACCTTTCCGCTAATGAAATTTCTGTCTACCAGTAATTCAACTTCATAATTCGGATTACTTTTCTTCAGTTCCCCTGCGATAATCTGATAAATATCGGCATCACTTTTTTCGCACGCACCGCGAAGTGCCAATTCAAAAGAAATATAAATTTTTCCATTTTTTTCTACAACAAAGAAGTCGTGATAAGAAACCGGAAGATTGGACCGGTAAATCGCTGCTTCTACGTCCCTCATATATTCCGCTTCCCTCGGATTTGACACCGCTTTGGGATCTGCATGAACCACAGCCTGTATGTTAAAATCCGATTTTATTTTTGTCATGACCGCTTCCGATAACGCATGGCTTTCCAATAGGCTGAGTTTACTGTCCAGTTCTATATGCGCCGTAGCAAAATGATTTTCCGGACCGTAGTCATGGAGAATCAGATCATGAACCCCATATACTCCGGGAAAACTCAAAATAGACTGCTTTACTTTCTTATAGATTTCAGAATCAGGCGTAGTACCGATAATAGAATTCAATGCATTTTTCATGATACTGTAGCCGGTATATAAAATGAAAAAGGAAATAACCACTCCCATAATCCCGTCTATATGGTATCCGGTAAAATATTCAACACATGCTGCCACTAAAACACCGGCAGTAGATAAAAGATCGGACAGTGAGTCTGCACCATAAGCTTTAAATGAATCTGACCGCAGCTTCTCCCCCGCTCTCTTATACCACCATGCAAGAAAAAGCTTGCCGATGATACCGAATATCAATATGCCTGCTGTCATTAATGTGAAAAAAGTATCTTCCGGATACAAGATTTTGTGGGCCGACTCTACCAAAAGAGTAATCCCTACATAAAGAATGACTGCAGACATTACTGTAGAATTAATATATTCGAGACGCCCATAGCCGAAAGGATGACTCGGATCAGCAGGTTTTGCGGCATAGTAGAATGTCATGATTAAAAGGAAAACAGCTCCTATGTCCGTAATATTATTAAACCCGTCCCCCATAACAGACAAAAATCCGCTTTGCCAGCCTGCAAATATTTTAACCGTACCCAAAAGCAAATTAACAGCCATACCGGCTATACAAACCCAAAATGCCTGCCTTTGTCTTTCTTTACTGTCAAAAATATCAAGTGTATCTGCCATTTCTTTTCTCCGTCTATCTGTAAATCGGTATGTAATCAAGGTTCGTATAAATAGGACTTGAGGATGCCCTAAATTATTTGATAACGAGAAAAGGCTCCCGTTCGGGAAGCCCTTAAAATTATAAAAAATCAGTATTTTTCAAAATCAATTGTATTTAAAATTTCCTTCAATTTGACCATCTCTTCCTTTGTCAATGTCAATCCTTTTGTCATTGCATTATGGTCATCACTCCATGACCTCAGGTCAAACTTCGGATTTCTTCCATTCCAGCTTGTATATGTCAGTTGCTTTTTCCAACCATTGGAAGCCACCGAAAGATCACCAAGCTCTTCTTCAATTGTAAAAGTAATTTTTGTTGCCATTATTTTCTCCTCGTTCTAACATTTTGTTATTTGTATGGTATCATATGCTCTCTAAAAAAAGCAATGTTTATCTGTAAGAACTTTTTAATCTCTTATTCCGTTTACACTTTAATCCTTCCGTTGCTGCTTATCTATCCATGTTTCCAGTTTATTTTTATCTTCCCCGGATACATACCTGAATGAAACAGGCATTTCCACAATTCCGCCGGAGCTTCGTTCTCCCAAATAGAGGAATCTCCAGTCTTCTGATACGCCTGCCACCTCAGAATAATCAAGGGCAATATATTTTGCTCTGATACACTCCAAAATATTCTGTTTTTCAAAAAACGGAGAGCAGGGAATCAAGAGTTTTCTTTCGCAAACAACCGCTACCGGCTCATGCAGCCAGTGAATCTGCCACAAAGAAAAGGAAAAAGGAATGATTGCAAAACAAGATACTGCCTTGCCTTTAGAATACAAATAAATAAAAAATAAGACGAAAAAAGCTACATATAAAAGAGATAATACAGTCGTATATACACTTGAGCGTTTACAAACCCAAAGAACTTTGCCATGTGCTTTTTCGTCATACGTTTCCATATTATTGATTCATCTCATTCCGACAAGATAACGGTTTCCATGAAGCTTTACTTCTGGGACGGCCGAACACCGCATCATAAACTACCCATTTCTTCAAATCCTCTTCTGTCCAGCTTTTTCCCATATTTATAAAATCACTTGTTTCCTTCTTTACCGATATGGCAGCGGTGGCTGTTTTTTCCTCCATTTTTCCGGATACATAGCCTCTGTACGGATTCTGTCCGGAATTGGCCGAAACTTCTTCCGCTTTCGGTTTCTTTACAACCTTTTTAATTACTTTTTTCCGGATAACTTTTTTTCGTTCCCGCGCTTCTTCTCTGTAAACCTCCTGCTCCATCTCATCAGGAAGGTCCATTTCTTCCGTTTTCTTCTTTCCTTCTTGTATGCCCCAGGAATTAAGAATCCGTTTCCTCAATTCCTGAAAATTATACTCACCTTCTCTTTTCCCGTGTGAAGAAACGGTGTCCCTATGAGAAGGTTTTTCCGGTAACGGCTGAGGCACTCTCATTTCTTCCGGTTGTTCCGGCGTATTTATTTTTTTCTTTTTTCTGCGAAACAAACCTTGAAAGAAAAATATCCCCCAAATCAGAAAAAAGAGAATTCCCGTCCAATCAAACTGTCCCATACATCACTTCTTGTTTCCCGGATTACCGGCAATTTTTTCACGCATATCCGTATCTGCCACAATATTTCGCATATTATAATAATCCATAACTCCTAAATTCCCATCACGGAGTGCATCGGCCATCGCTTTCGGTACTTCTGCCTGGGCCTCTACCACCTTAGCCTGCATTTCCTGTGTATAAGCACGCATTTCCTGCTCCTGTGCCACTGCCATAGCACGTCTTTCCTCCGCTCTGGCCTGGGCTATTTCCTTATCGGCTTCTGCCTGGTCAGTCTGTAATTGTGCTCCGATATTTCTTCCTACATCGACATCGGCAATATCAATGGATAAAATTTCAAAGGCCGTACCCGAATCAAGTCCTTTACCGAGAACCGTACGGGAAATATGATCGGGGTTTTCAAGCACATCGGTATGCTTTTCTGAAGAACCGACAGTCGTAACAATTCCTTCCCCTACACGGGCAATAATAGTTGCTTCACCCGCGCCGCCGACAAGGCGGTCTATGTTGGCACGAACCGTCACTCTTGCTCTGACTTTTAATTCAATTCCGTTTTTAGCCACTGCCGAAATCGTCGGTGTTTCAATTACTTTCGGATTGACACTCATCTGTACGGCTTCCAGTACATTTCTTCCCGCTAAATCAATAGCTGCCGCCTGCTCAAAGGTAAGATCTATTTGTGCTCGATGGGCCGCAATAAGAGCATCCACTACATTATCGACATTACCGCCGGCCAGATAATGAGCTTCCAACTGATTCACATTAATTCCCAATCCTGCCTTGGTTCCTTTAATTAAAGGGAGTACAATCATTCTCGGTTCTACCCGACGAATCCTCATTCCTACAAGATTAAACAAAGAAATTTGTACCCCCGCTGCTAAAGCCGATATCCAAAGTCCTACAGGGACAAAATGAAGCAATACCAATATCGCAAATATCGCCGTAACTATAGTAAAAACGGGAATCATCAATAACTCTTCCATTCTATTCCTCCTACCGTTTCAATTCACAATAATTAAATTTTTTCTACTACCAGATAATTATTTTCTGCCCGTAACACCTTAATTGCTGTGCCGCTTTTTATAAACTCGCCACTTGAAGCAGCATCAAGCACTTCTTCCTTAATTCGGACTTTCCCTGACGGGCGGAGAACAGTAATTGCCACACCGGTTTCTCCTTCATAGCTTTTTAAATCCTTAGAAGAGGAAACGTAGCCTGCCGTAGAAGACAAGGAAGATTGCAAAGTGATTTTTTCCCAAAACCGGCTTTGCGGCAAATGCTCTGCCAAGAAGTAAAACCCTACAATAGCAAGGATAATAGCCAATGATAAAACCCACAAAGCTGTCATATCTGCACCAAACGTCAAGTAAAGTCCGCCAATAACGGCTATCAGGCCGATAGCAATACCAATTCCCGACAAGAGTAGAAATATGTCAAGCAGAATCAAAGCGATGCCGCCAAAATAAAGAAGAAATTCCAACCAGGCTATATTCTCGCCATTCCAATTCGCTCCCAGAAGAAACCCTCCTGCTATCACCGCAACAAGTCCTCCGCCGGAAAATCCGGCCGTCTTTATCTCTGCCACAATAGAAATAAATATAATTGCCGCCAAAATCGCTTCCACAAAAGGCATCTGATACCATTCCGGCTCATAAATTCCATTACCGGCATAATTGTTTAAAGGACTGAAAAATGTCCCTGCCCCCGCAAAGCTTCCAAAGCATAAATTTTTCAGCAAGCACACTCCTCCCTTCTGATAAACACGAAGAAATTATTCTGTATTTTCATTATACTATACTCTTTTTTATTATATATTAATTATTCGCCTTTAGAGCTTTTGAAACCGTCTTTTTTACCGATAACTTCAATTCCGTTCATGTACGGGCGCAAAGCCTCCGGTACAAGAATCGTTCCGTCTTCCTGCTGATAATTTTCCATAATGGCAGCCACTGTACGGCCGACTGCAAGTCCCGAACCGTTTAATGTATGGACAAATTCAGGCTTATCCCCGGGATGACGGCGGAAACGGATATTGGCACGGCGTGCTTGGAAATCAAGACAATTGGAGCACGATGAAATTTCTCTGTATTTCGCCTGTCCGGGCATCCACACTTCTATGTCATAAGTTTTAGCGGAAGAGAATCCGATATCTCCGGTGCAAAGGCATACTACATGATACGGAAGCTTTAACAACTGTAAGATTTTTTCTCCTTCTGCCGTTAAGCTTTCCAGTTCTACCCAGCTGTCTTCAGGCTTACAATATTTTACCATCTCCACCTTATGGAACTGATGTTGCCGGATCAGACCGCGAGTATCTTTGCCTGCAGATCCCGCTTCTTTCCGGAAACAGGGTGTCAATGCCGTCAGATGGACAGGAAGCATAGCTGCATCCAATATTTCTCCTGCAAAATAATTTGTCAAAGGAACTTCTGCCGTCGGAGTCATATACATGGATTCTCCTTCAACTTTATACATATCTTCTTCAAACTTGGGCAGTTGTCCTGTTCCTCTCATTGAATTTTCATTGATAATGTACGGAGGAATCACTTCCGTGAAATCTCCCTGCTGCGTATGGACATCAAGCATAAAGTTATAAACCGCTCTTTCCAGTCTTGCTGCCATACTCAGATAAAAGTAGAAACGTGCTCCCGCTACCTTTCCTGCTCTTTCCGAGTCTAAGATTCCTAACTCTTCTCCTAATTCATAGTGTTCCTTGACCGGAAAATCAAATACCGGTATTTCTCCCCATTTGCGAACCTCGGGATTCTCTGTATCATCTTTTCCTATCGGAACGGATTGGTCGGTCATATTCGGAATGCGGAGCAATAAATCCTTTTGCTTTGTTTCTATCTGATCCAGCTCTTTATCAATCCGGGAAATTTCATCTCCCACTTCACGCATTGCTGTGATGGCAGCCGAAGCATCTTCGCCTTTTTTCTTGGCGATGGCAATATTTTTGCTTTCTGCGTTACGCTTACTTTTCAAAGATTCTGTCTGTTTCAGCAGCTCCCGCCTCTTTTCGTCAAGCCGCAAAACTTCATCCAAATCAAAATCGTTATGACGATTCAATAAATTTTTTCTGACAGCTTCCGTATTTTCTCTTATAAATTTAATATCCAGCATAGCTTCCACTCCTTATAAAATTTTTCACCACTACAGATAATAAAAAAAGACCTCTCCCTTTCATGGGACGAAGTCATCGCGGTACCACCCAACTTGCATAAGCCAACTTTCAGTAAATAACGGTTACAAGCCGTCCGATTCTTCACCGGCCACTCCAGAGCGGAAAATTTTTCTTTGCCAAGGCTCGCACCGACCGCCTGTTCTCTGATGTACATACGAAAAATATTTTCTCTTTCCCTGTGTTTTATTTATTATATATTCATTAAGGTTTTTTGTAAAGTAAAACGATGGAGCTTAATTTGCCTCCACCGTTTTGTTTTTATTTACTCTTTTAAATCATACCAGGCATCTGCCAATGCTGCATATTCTTCCATGGAGAATGTTTCTCCCCGGCGGGTTCCGTCAATCCCTGCAACAGTAAGAATCTTCTTTCCCAAATCTGCATCGATGCCTCCTGCTTTCATAGCATTGGTAAATACTTTACGCCTTTGCCCGAATCCCATTTTTACCAGCCGGAAAAAAAGATTTCTGTCCTTTACCTTTACGGCAGGTTCTTTTCTTCTCCGTATTTTTAAAACCGTTGATGTGACGGCAGGTCTGGGCAAAAATGCATCAGGTGCAATATTCAGAACCCTTTCTACTGTACAGTCAAACCGGACGGCAATGGTCAATGCCCCGTAGTCTTTTGTTCCCGGAGATGCCATAATACGGTCTGCCACTTCTTTTTGCATCATAAAAACAAATAAAGAAATGGGAAGCTCTGAGCGGATTAAATACAGCAGGATAGGCGTCGTAATATAATAGGGAAGATTGGCCGCCGCATGCCACTCTTTATTTCCGAGCCTTTCTTTCAAATTTGTTTTCAGTATATCTTCATATATTATCTGAACATTATCGTAAGACTCTAAAGTATGGGACAATACTTTTTCCAAACTTTGATCAATTTCAAAGGCTGTTACATCCGCCCCTGTCTCTGCCAATGCTTGTGTCAATGTCCCGATACCTGCTCCTATTTCTAAAACAGAGCTGCCTTCACCTATTTCTGCCGCCTCTGCAATAGCCGCCACGACATCGGGTCTGATTAAAAAATTTTGCCCCAATCTGTGCTTTGCACGAATTCCAAAACGGCGGATGATATAGGTAACAACCTTTTTATCCGCCAAATTAGCATCTTTCATTATTTTCTCCTAATTGTTCCAGTGCCGACTTCCATTCTTCCTTTGTGATACCAAAATGGTTGAGCCTCTTTAAAAATTGTTTCCCGTTACCAAACCCAATTCCGAGAGATGCTCCTAGAGCAGCTCTTTTACAGGAAGCATTTTCACTTCCCATAAGTCCCGCTTCCCATAAATCAGACATGGTAAATAATCCCGATTCATTCTGATGTAAAAGCCTCACCTTAGCAAGAGCCCTTTTTATAGCTTCCGGTGAAGCGTCTTCTATTCCCACATCATCGGCAGTGGAAGCTTCCGCTTTTGGAACAAATGCATGGAGTGCTTCGGGAAATAAAGAAGTGAGACGTGCCCGGATTCTTTCTCCCGGTCCGTCCGGATCCGTCAAAATTATGATTCCTCTTTTTTTATAAGCGGTGCGAATATCTTCTATAACAGCAGACCGGAGGGCAAAGCCTCCGGTCGCAATTATATCCGCTTCTACCGCCTGTTTGACACGGGCAATATCCGATTTGCCCTCAACAACGATAACTTGGCGAATCATATCAGTCTCTGGCTACATATCCGATACCACGAACTGTATGGATATATTTCTTCCCGACTTTTTCATCAATTTTACTGCGGAGATAACGGATATATACATCTACGATATTTGTTTTGCCTGCATATCCGTACCCCCATACTTTTTCAAGTACTTCTTCTCTTTTTAAGACACGATTTTTATTTTTTGCCAGGAATAAGAGCAAGTCAAATTCTTTCTTTGTCAGATCGATCACTTCATCCCCTGCACGTACCTCATGACGGTCGGGATAAATCGCTAAATCGCCAATAGTAAAGGAAGGATCGACTATAATTTTCGGCTCTTCATGACGACGAAGTGCCGAATGAAGTCTGGCAATCAATTCCTTCGTCGCATATGGTTTTGTAATATAATCGTCAGCCCCGGCATTTAATGCTACTACCTTGGCATCTACACTGGCATCTGCAGACAAATAAATAATAGGGAGTGAGCTGATTTCTCTCACCTTTTCAAGGATTTCTCCCCCGTTTTTCATAGGTTCATCCGGGTCAAGGATAATGATATCCGCCTGACGTTGTCCGGCTAAATCCACAACCGAATCTCCTATATTATCAATTAAGCAGGAAAATCCTTCCTCCTCCAATTTAAGCTGCATAAAACGGCTTACACTCGGATCACTTTCAACAATTAATACACATTTTCTCATAATAAGGTTCCTCCCCAAATAACAAATAAATCATAACAAATAAAAAACTACTCTTTTTTTATTATTATTTTTTGCAATTCTTTTTTATTGGCATATTATTATTTTTTTACCAAATGATTTCATGGATTGCACAAGAGCTTTATTGTCCTCGATTTAATGATACCATAATTTTATACAAATTCAAGCATTTTATTCTATTTTTATTATAAAAAAAATTAGATATTTTAATGCGATTCATTAATTTATGAGTTATATTTTTTCTTTTGAGAAATATTTTATTTTTTCTTTTTCGTCATAAAAAATGTGAAAAATGCGCATGTATACAAAGAATATTTATAATCTTCTATTTTCTCATGTAATCATAATTGAAAATTTATCTCATTTATAAGGCTGATATTTTTATAACATACATATACCCCCTATATGTATAGAATTTTTCTATCATCCGTATAGTATTCATTTATTGCTCATAAGAAAAAGAAGTTTCCTGTCTGAGGAAACTTCTTTTTCTTTGTTTTTATTTAAACAATTGTCTCATTCTGTGATTCAACATACCGGAACCGTAAACAGCGTCTGTATCAAGTAACTCTTCTATACGGAGCAATTGGTTATATTTTGCTACTCTCTCCGTGCGCCCCGGTGCGCCGGTCTTAATCTGTCCTGCATTAAGTGCTACTGCCACATCAGCAATGGTTGTATCTGCCGTTTCTCCGCTTCTGTGCGAAATAACCGCCGTATAACCGCTCCTTTGTGCCATTTGCACGGCATCAAAAGTTTCTGTAAGCGTTCCGATTTGGTTTAATTTAATCAATATAGAATTTGCCACACCTTGGTGAATCCCACGGGATAACCTCTGTGTATTGGTAACAAAAAGATCGTCGCCTACAAGTTGTACCCTTGATCCCAAAGCTTCTGTCAATTTTTTCCATCCGTCCCAGTCTTCTTCACCAAGACCGTCTTCAATAGAAATAATCGGATATTTTCGCACCAGATTTTCATAAAATCCAATCATTTCCTCTGCCGTCTTAGCCGCATGATCACCGGCCAAATGATAGAGTCCGTCTTCTCCGAGAAGCTCAGAGGCTGCCACATCGGTTGCAAGTGCTATGTCTTTTCCCGGAGTATATCCTGCTTTTTCGATAGCCTCACATATAATTTCCATAGCAGCTTCATTTGACGGTAAATCAGGAGCAAAGCCTCCTTCATCACCTACGGCGGTAGAAAGGCCCTTCTCTTTTAACACCGATTTCAATGTATGATAAATCTCTGCACACATACGGAGTCCTTCCGAAAAAGAAGATGCACCGACAGGCATAATCATACTTTCCTGAATATCTACATTATTATCTGCATGAGCTCCGCCATTTATGATATTCATCATCGGCACGGGTAAATTATGAGCATTCACACCGCCCAGATATTGGAAAAGCGGAAGTCCCGCTGAATCAGCGGAAGCATGAGCCGCCGCAAGTGAAACTCCTAAAATGGCATTGGCTCCCAAGCGGCTTTTATTCGGAGTACCGTCTAAATTGATTAGTATCTGGTCAAGCCCTCTCTGGTCACTGGCTTCCCAACCGATAACTGCATCAGCGATCTCGCCATTGACATTGTTTACCGCCTTTAATACACCTTTTCCATCATATCTGTTCTTATCTCCGTCTCTAAGTTCTGTAGCCTCAAACAGACCGGTAGATGCTCCGGAAGGTACTCCTGCCCGTGAAAAAGTCCCGTCTTCCAAAAAAACTTCTACCTCAACGGTAGGATTTCCCCGGGAATCCAAAATTTCTCTTGCATGAAGATCAGTAATTGCTGCCATGATTTCTCCTTATACCTTTTTATAAATAGAAGCAAAATCTGATGCTTTCAGACTGGCTCCTCCGATAAGTACGCCATCAATATTTTTTTCTTTAATGAATACAGAAACATTGTCCGGATTCACGGAACCGCCATATAAGATACGTATGGCTCCGGCTGCCTTTTTTCCGACCAGCTTTTCCATACTGTGCCGTATAAAAGCGGCAACCGCCTCAGCATTTTCAGCTGTTGCTGCTTTTCCCGTACCGATTGCCCATATAGGTTCATAGGCAATAACAAGCTTATCTGCATCTTGTTTTTTGATGCTTGAAACTCCGTTTTGAAGCTGTGCAAAAATACGTTCTTCCGTCTGCCCGCCGTCCCGCTCCTCCAGCGTTTCTCCGATACAAAGAATCGGAATCATGTCATGAGCAAAAACAGACTTTACCTTTTCCGCGATAAAACGGTCCGACTCCTTGAAAATTTGCCGCCTTTCAGAATGTCCGCAGATGACATATGTACATCCCAAATCCTTCAACATAACCGGTGATACTTCTCCGGTAAACGCCCCTTTGTCCTCAGGATATACATTTTGTGCACCCCATTTAATTGACGATGTTCCCAACATAAAGCGGGCTAAAGGAATATCAGTAAAAGGAGGACAAATTAAAAGTTCAGCTTCTTTTTTTATGACTTTGAGTTCTTTGAAAAAATGCTCTGCTTCAGAAACCGTGTGGTTCATTTTCCAGTTCCCGGCAATTAAAACAGTTCTCACGCCCATCACTCCTTGTCAGCCAATACAGCGACACCGGGTAAAATCATTCCTTCAAGCATTTCCAGAGAAGCTCCGCCTCCTGTAGAAACATGGGAAAACTTATCTCCGATTCCTAATTGGTCCACCACGGAAGCCGACTCTCCTCCGCCGATAACGGTAGTCGCATCAAGTTCTGCAATGGTTTCTGCAATGGTAAATGTTCCCTTTGCAAAAGCTTTCATTTCAAATACACCCATAGGCCCATTCCAAACAACCGTCTTCATTTTCTTCAGTGTATCCGCATAAAGCCGGATTGTTTTAGGACCGATATCAAGTGCCATCCAGGGATCGGAAAAATCTTTTGCTTCCAAAACTTTTGTGTTTGCATCTTCTGCAAAAGCGTCTGCTGCCATGAAATCTACGGGTAACATAATCGTCGAACCCATTTCTTTTGCCTTTTTCATTAAATTCCGGGCAAGCTCAAACCGATCTTTGTCCTGCAAAGATTTCCCCATGTCATAGCCTTCGGCAGCCACAAAAGTATTCGCCATTCCTCCGCCAATCAATATAACATCGGCTTTTTCCATCAGATTAGCAATGACCTGGATTTTGTCACTGATTTTAGCACCGCCTATAATGGCTGCAAAGGGACGTTCCGGCTTTTCAATGACCCCGTCAAGAAAATCAATTTCTTTCTTTAACAAAAGTCCGGAAATCATAGGTAATAACTTACCTACACCCACAACAGAAGCATGTGCCCTGTGTGAAACACCGAAAGCATCATTCACTGCCACTTGGCACCCTTCAACCAGTGCCTTGGCAAAATCTTCTCCGTTTTTCTCTTCTTCCTTATGGAATCTGAGATTTTCTAAAAGGAGAATATCTCCCTGCTTAAGAGACTGTTTCAGGGCTGCCACTTCCTGACCGACACAGTCATGAGCAAATTGTACCGGTCTCCCTAAAAGCTCGGATAACCGCTTTGCCACCGGCTCAAGCGACAATTCCGGTTTGATTTCTCCTTTCGGGCGGCCCATATGGCTGGCAATAACTATGCCGGAAACTCCCGCACCGAGGAGATACTCTATCGTCGGAAGGGTGGCACGGATTCTTCGGTCATCAGTGATATGCCCTTCTTTATCCATGGGTACATTATAATCCACACGGACATAGACAGTTTTCCCTGATAATTCAATGTCATAAACCGTTTTCTTATTCATTCCGGACGCCCCCTTGGATTAAAGTCCTTTAGAGGCAACAAATGCCACTAAATCAATAATTCTCATGGAGTATCCCCATTCGTTATCGTACCAGGCAATCACTTTCACCATGTTATTATCCATAACCATTGTCAGCTTGCTGTCAATTGTGGAGCTTACATCGGTCGTCTTAAAATCACTGGATACCAATTCTTCGTCAGTATATGCCAAAATTCCTTTGAGTTCTCCCTCAGAGGCCGCTTTTAATGCTTCGTTGACTTCTTCCTTCGTTACCGTTTTATTTAATTCCACAGTCAAATCCACAAGGGATACATCCGGAGTCGGCACGCGGACCGCCAATCCGTTCAATTTTCCTTTCAATTCAGGAATAACTATGCCAATGGCCTTTGCCGCACCCGTGCTGGTAGGAATCATATTTTCTGCTGCCGCTCTGCCTCGCCTTGCATCTTTTTTATGCGCTTTTTCAAGAATTGCCTGATCATTGGTATAGGAATGAATGGTCGTCATAAGACCCCGTTTAATCCCGAATTTTTCATCGAGTACCTTGCAGACCGGAGCCAGGCAATTTGTCGTACAAGAAGCATTGGAAATAATTTCATCTTTAGCTGGATTATAAATAGATTCATTTACACCCATGACGATTGTGGCATCTTCATCTTTGCCCGGTGCGGTGATAATAACTTTTTTTACAGTGCCCCGGATATGCTTACCTGCACTGGCACGATCCTTTAATTTGCCTGTCGACTCAATAACAATTTCGACACCGTAAGCACTCCAGTCCAAATTTTCAGGATCACGGTCATGCAAAACCTGAATACGTTTTCCGTCAACAACCAACACATCGCCGTCTACTTCCACCTTTTTATCCAGGCGTCCGTGCACGGTATCATATTTCAAAAGATAAGCTGCTGTTTCCGGTCCGCTCGGATTATTAATCGCTACAATATCCAAATCTTTCCGGTCAAGAAGTCCGCGAAAAACAAGTCTGCCGATTCTGCCAAAACCGTTAATTGCTACTTTTGTCATGCTTGTACCCTCCTATGTGATTGAAATACTGAAATTGCTGCCTTTGCAAAATGCCCCTTCCGGGATTGCAAATAGCAAACAAAAATCCTGACGTACCCATAAATAATGTGGCGGAAGCCGGATTTAATTTTTTGTACAATCAGGCATATTTTACTTTATATAGTATATCATGCACCGTTTTACACTACAACAACTGCAACCTCTGATATAAAAAGTATATACTTATTATAAAATTTTGAAATTTGAGTTACCTATTTTCTATTTACATCTTATTTTATAAATTTATAACGGAAAACAAATTTATTGAATTTGCTTATGCTTTTTATTTTATTTTTGCCTTGGCAAGAGTATAATGATTATAAATCATTATTATTTCATTTCTTATGCTTTTTTCTTATCATTAATGATGAACTGGTTAAGGAGGGTTCTCATGATATCTTGGAATACAAAACTGACAAAATTACTGGATATTTCTTATCCGATTATTCAAGGTGCTATGGCTTATATCTCTGACGGCCGTTTAGCTGCCGCCATGAGCCACGCCGGCGGTGCCGGAGTCATCGCCTCAGGAGGCTTTACCCCCGATGAGGTTCGTAAAGAAATCCGCATTTTCAAAGACATGGCGGGCAACCATAAAATCTATGGTGTCAATCTTATGCTGCAAGATAAAAACAAAGATGATGTAGCTCAGATTATCTGTGATGAAAAAGTTCCTTTTGTAACTATCGGGGCAGGCAATCCTATTCCATGGATGAAGGAACTCCAGCCCCGTCATATTAAATGTATCCCTGTTGTTCCTACTGTAAAGCTGGCCCAACGAGTCGAGAAGTACGGTGCCGATGCCATAGTAATCGAAGGCATGGAGGCAGGTGGTCACGATGGTAAAATCACTTTGATGGCGCTGATGGAAAATGTTCTTCCCCTGATTGATATTCCCGTCCTCGCTGCCGGCGGAATCATTGACGGTCGTGCGATTGCCGCCGCTCTTCTCATGGGGGCATCGGGCGTACAAATGGGCACCCGCTTTTTGCTCGCTGAAGAATGCCGTCTGCATCCCAATGCTAAAGAAGCTATCATCAAAGCCGGTGATACCGATTCTGTCGTTACCGGTTTTACAAGAAATAACAGTGTACGTGGTCTGAGAAATCAATTCTCCCATAAATTCTTAAAAGCAGAATACGGCGGTGCCAGTGCAGAAGAATTGACTGAACTTTCCCGGGGAAGCAACAAAAAAGCAGCCGTTGACGGCGATGTAGAAAACGGTTTTGTTTTGGCCGGTATGTCACTTACCCACTTGACCAAAATCGAACCTGTTAATGATATTATAAACGTACTTGTCGAAGAAACAGAAGCGGTATTAAAAAAAGGCCCCTCTCTGATTTAAAGTGACCTTTATCATCTCTTTTTGTTATACATGAATGTCAAACCTGTCTTATTCTTTAGCACGCAGTCATTGTATAATAAAGAAGCAGAATACTATCAATATCATATGTAAGGAGGATTCTTTATGTATACTTTCAATAATACTTCCTTTAAAGGGAAAAACCCGCAAATTCATGAAGAGGCATTTGTAGCTCCCAACGTTTCTCTCTACGGAGATGTTCGCGTTGCCAAGTATGCCAGCCTTTGGCCCGGCGTTGTCGCTCGCGGAGATGTCAATTATATTTCCGTTGGCGAATGCTCCAACGTCCAGGATTTGGTTTGTCTCCATGTGGCTGACGATAATCCCTGTATCATCGGTGATTATGTCACAATCGGGCACTGTGCCTGTGTTCACGGTTGCGTTCTGGAAGATCACGTTCTGGTCGGTATGAATGCCACGATTTTGACCGGTGCCAAGGTCGGAAGAGGCTCTATCATTGCGGCAGGCGCTTTGGTCCTGGAAAACCAGGTCATTCCGCCAAACTCTTTGGTCGTAGGTGTCCCGGGAAAAGTCATTTCCACCATTGATAAAATAAAAAATATCCACGGCCAGGCACTTAAATACAAGACCGAATGGGCTATAGACTATGGAGTTCATCCCAATATTGAGGGAGAACTTTATCACGGGGAAAAAATTATCTAAAATTTTTTCAAACCATACGTCATGGAATTCATACGCAACAGTCACATCTGCTGTTGCGTATTTTTTTGTGCCGTAATCCTAAAACCGGGTATTTTCTTTCTTCCATTTCCTTCCATGTGAGAATCTTTTTATTAAGACCTTCTCCCCACAAAAAGCCCCCCGGCAACCAATGTGCCGAGGGCCTTTTTTCTTCTGAATATTTATTCTTTTATACAATCTTTTAATCCGGGGAAATCCAACGTAGCAAACAAATCATGGAGCGTTTCATCTCTCCTGATTTGCCGGATTTCTCCGTTTTCAGAAACCATAATTTCTTTATGTCGCAGCCGGCCGTTATAATTGTATCCCATGCTATGTCCGTGAGCCCCTGTGTCATGAATCACCAGCAAATCTCCCTTCGTGATTTCAGGTAATTCTCGCTGGATAGCAAACTTATCGCTATTTTCACACAATGACCCGACCACATCATATACTCTGTTTTTTTCCGCCTGCTCTTTTCCAACAACCGTAATATGATGATAAGCACCATACATACCGGGACGCATAAGATCCGCCATGCAGGCGTCAACTCCTATATAATCCCTGTAAATATTTTTATAATGAATGGCTTTTGTTACCAAGTACCCGTACGGTCCGGTAATGGCGCGTCCGCACTCAAAGCAAATACGGGTATGCTCAAAGCCTTTCATTTTTTCTTGAAATAATTGTTTCGCCCCGTCCCCGAGAGCCTCCAAATCTACTGCATCCTGTTCGGGCCGGTAAGGAATACCGATTCCCCCACCGAAATCAATAAAACGGACTGTCACGCCCTGCTGTTCTCTGATATCAAGCGCCAAATTAAACATCATACGGATTGTCCCCAAAAGTCCCGGCAATTCAAGCTCGGATGAAATGACCATGGTATGGATGCCGATATAAGTAATTCCCTTATTTTTTGCCCATGCCACACACTTCATCAGTTGGTCATAGGTCATACCGTATTTCGCTTCCTCCGGTGCACCGATAATAGAATTACCTCTCGCTAAATCAGGCCCGGGATTATAACGAAAACAAATACGTTCGGGAATAATTCCAAGCCTTTCCAAATCATCCAGGTTCGATATATCATCAAGATTTATGATAGCACCCAACTCATGAGCCTTAATAAATTCTTCATCCGGCGTATCATTAGAAGAAAATACAATCTCTTCACCGGATAAACCGACTGCCTCAGCCAAAATTAATTCCGCCATAGAACTGCAGTCCGCTCCGACATGAACATTATGCAAACTTTTCATAATCCATGGATTCGGCGTTGCTTTCACTGCAAAATATTCATAAAAGTCAGGATGCCACGAAAATGCCTGCTGCAGCCGCTTCACATTATCCAATATCCCTTTTTCGTCATATAAATGAAATGGCGTCCCATATGTCTCTGCTATATCCTTAATTAACTGCCCGCTGAAAGGGATCTCTTTTTTACTCACTTTTTTATCACATCCTTGCGTCTGTATCAAATTATATTAAAATTATCACTATTATATCACGGACCTGCCTCCTCTATAAAATTTATCTCTCTCGGAGCGAATGAATAAACATCTTTGCTTTCCTGTTTTACTAAAAAAACAGATGCCTCCCGCTATGTACGGAGAAGCATCCGAAATCCAAATCATATGATTATAATTTTTATCCGTTAGCAAAAAAGCATCATGCTCATTTATTTCGCTTTTTCTACTGCCAATTTACTGTACTGATCTACCCATTTTTCAAAATTTCCGTTTTGTGTGTTTTCATCAATCACTTCATTCAGGATTTTTACTAAATCATCATTCCCTTTCTGCAAGGCTATAGCAGAAACCTTTTTCGCATCAGGGAAAGAAAATTCTGCCAGCGCCAAATCATCATTAAATATCAGGTACTGCTTTGCCACAACCCCCTCCATGACGATTCCGTTGAGCTTTCCATGCTTTAATTCCAAAACCGCATCGGGAACATTGGTAAGACCTACCGCTTTTGCTCCTTCAACCTTTTGTGCCGTTGCTTCCTGAGTGGTTGATTTTTCTGCCCCCAACACAGCTCCTTTTAAATCGGAAAGGCTTTTATATTTCCCCGCATCTTCCTTCCGTACAAGAAGCTTTTGCTCTGTCGGCAGGTAAATTTTGGAGAATGCCATCGCTTTTTCTCTTTCCGGAGTCGGTGCAACCCCTCCGACCGCTATATCTACCTTATCTGCCGTTACAGAAGACAAAAGTGCCGAGAAACTCATGTCCTGTACTTCCAGCTTGACTCCCAGTTTATTTGCCACCTGCTGTGCCAATTCTACATCAAGTCCGATAACTTTTTTATCCCCTGCCGTTGCATCTACAAATACATAGGGCGGATAACCGGAAGATGTGCCTACTATAAGTTTGCCTCTTTCTTTAATTTTCTTAAGTAATTTCCCCTGCTGTTCTCCTCCCGTTTTTTTATCATTACCCCCGGCCTTACCGGAATCTCCACATCCGGATAAAGCAAACATGCTGACTGCGGCCATTCCCAAAATTGCCATTTTAAGTGATTTTTTCATGATATACCTCCTTATATAACCGACAAATTTTTATTTCTTATACTCTGATAGAACGAACTTTCATGCGCCGTTCCAGAATACGCAGGCAGGAAGAAACAAAAAATGTCATAACAAAATAATATACAGCTACGATGACAAGCGGCGGAAACGGTTGGAAACTGATTCCCTGTATCGTCGTTGCCGTATACATTAAGTCTGCCATACCGATAACAGATACCTGGGAAGATTCTTTGATAAGTGTCACAAATTCATTTCCTATAACCGGCAAAATATTTCTGACCGCTTGGGGAATAATAATCCTGACCATGGACTCCCATTTCGAAAAACCTAACGACATCGCTCCCTCGAGTTGTCCGTTTCCGACAGACTGTATTCCCGAACGGACTATTTCACACTGATACGCCCCGGAATTTAAAATTAAAGCAATTACACCTGCTGACAGTCGCTCAAAATCCACTCCCATAATTTCAAAACTCGGGAAATGGATACCCAGGAACGGGAGTCCGAAAAACACCAGAGAAATCTGGACAAGAACAGGCGTCCCGCGGATTACTTCCACATACACGGCGGAAATTACCTCCAGTATTTTTATCCCCGAAATTTTCATAAAGGCAAGAAGTATACCCAGAAACAATCCGAAAAAACAAGATAAGAAGGAAATAATAATAGTGATTTTCACGCCGGATAAAAAAATATCCTGATATTTGATGGCCGTTTCTAAAACTATATCCATGATTGACTCCTTAAATTTCACTATGCAGCAGACGTTTTAAAAAAGTTTGTGTTCTTTCTTCCGCAGGATGTGTGAAAATCTCCTCCGGTCTGCCTTCTTCCACTATATATCCTTTATCCATAAAAACCACATGATCGGCAACCGAGCGGGCAAATTGCATTTCGTGAGTAACGACAGCCATCGTCATTCCCCCCATCGCGACTTCCTTCATGACAGAAAGTACATCTCCTACCAATTCGGGATCCAGTGCCGAAGTAGGTTCATCAAAAAGCAACATTTTCGGCTTCATTGCCAATGCTCTAGCAATAGCAACCCGCTGTTGCTGCCCCCCTGAAAGTGCTCCCGGATAATGGTAGGCCCTTTCACCCATTCCGACACGGGATAATAATTCCATCGCTAAATCTTCCGCTTCTTTTTTATTCAGCTTATTAATATGCACAGGTGCATACATAACATTTTCTATCGCAGTCATCATAGGAAATAAATTAAAAGATTGAAAGACCATCCCCACATCACGACGCAGCATTTTTACGTCTGTTTTCTCATCAATCAACTTTCCTTCGAACCAAAGTTCCCCTCCGGTCGGCTTTTCCAGTAAATTTAAGCATCGGAGAAAAGTACTTTTCCCGGAACCGGACGGCCCGATAATCGTTACTACTTCCCCGTTATATATTTGCATATTGATATCTTTGAGTACTTCTGTTTTCCCGAATGATTTTTTTAAATGCTTAATTTCATAGATAATTTGCTTACTTTTATTATCTTTCATATCATCACCCTATTCAATAATATACAGATATTAGCATAATTATTCATATATGTCAATATTTTCCATTTTTATTTTTTGAAAAATGCTTTTAGTCAACTTGCTTTTCGCAAAAGACTTCTTACCATGATACAATATTTTTAGATGTCAATTTATGTTTTCTCTGTTCTATATACTTATATTATATAAAGGAGTTTCCCACATGAAACTGAATTTTATATCCTTACTTTACTTCCAACGGACCGCCGAAATGCAACACTTGACAAAAGCGGCAGAGAGCCTGCATATTGCCCAGCCTGCCTTGTCAAGAACCATTGGAGGATTGGAAGCGGAGCTCGGCGTGAGTTTATTTGAACGTACGGGCCGGAGTATAAAATTAACCCGCGATGGAGAAATTCTTTTAAAGCATGCCAATGCATTTTTAAAACAGCTGGAGCAACTGAAACACGATTTAAAGGAATCAAAAAACATGCAGCAGATGACAGTCAAACTGTACATCGGTTCTGCTACGCAACTGATTCCTGTTTTCCTGATGAAATTCAAACAAGAGCATCCGGAATCTATTTTAGAAATACTGAACCAAAAATCCCCCGTGTCTTCAGATATACAGAGTGACCTCTCTTTATTTTCCAGTAATGAAAAGATTGATAATGACAATACGGTCACATTGTTTAAAGAAAATCTGATTATGCTTTTACCTAAAAATCACCCTCTTGCCGGAGCAAGGCAGGTTAAATTAACCGATTTTGCTGATGATAAATTTATTACCGCTCCAAAAGGCATGTGGCTCAGAAGCACAACAGATCAGCTTTGCTATGCTGCCGGATTTGAACCATCCATTGTCATGGAAAGTGATAATCCGAACACCGTCAGGGAGTTTATTCGCGCCGGTCTGGGCGTTGCAATCGTGCCCCAACTTACCTGGTATGCTGCTCGTGGTGAAGGCGTTGAATCTCTTTTTCTGCAAGACGACAACTGTTACCGCTATTTAAATTTATCATGGCGTACAGATGCCCCACTTCCCCTTGTCGCCGTATTATTACAAGAATATATTATAGATAATTTCTGGTCCTTCGTAGAAAGCACCGCCAATCTAAATAAATAACAAAAACAGAGATAATCATAAAGAAACAAGCAATCCGAGAAGGTCTAGGACCGCTTGTTTCTTTATTTTTCCTTTTATTTAATATAACAATTATATTATTATATTTCCCCAATTTCAATTTTTTTGATTATATATTTTGTTTATTTTTATAATTCACACACCTTTATATCATATATGTCATATTTTTATAATTTATGTAAAGCTAAAGAAAAATTTTACATAAATTATAAATATGTATATTTATGTATTCTCTACTCATTTTTTAAATGATACCAAAGAACATATGATTTTATATTCTATCATTGTAAATGAATTTTTATCTTTTTTATTTTCGAAAGTATGTTTTCTCTGTTATGAATATTGATTAATATAATAGCATTTTTAATAATAACTTTTTGGTTATTTTATAAGTTTTTATTTTTTTATATATCAAAATTATGATTAAATCACAATTAATTCCTCTTACTGCAGTAAATAAGTATTGGTATACAGTCTGCATCCTCCTTTATCATGTAATTGTAAAACAACAGTCTTCTGCAACACATGCAAAAGCGGTCTGGCGATGTGCACACGACAGCCCTTTTATACTGTTGTTACATTATTCGTTATTAGGAGGTCATTCCAGTGAAACGTTTAAAAATTGCTTATTCTGAAAAAGCTCTCGAGATTTTTGGAGCAGTTCCGAATCGTGAAATTGTTAATGTCGGTGAAACAGATTATACCGATGTTGCTGCCGTCGTTATTACCGAATCTGATGCAGATGTATTGAAGAACGAAATGATTGACGCTTTCAAAATTCCTGTATTACTGATTAAAGATAATGATTCCCATGTCAGCGATGACATCATCGGCCGTGTATACCGTGTTATCGATTTGAATGAGACAGATCGTGATTTCTATTCCCGTCAGATTGAAAGTGCTGCCACTCATTATGAAGAAACAGTGCTCCCGCCTTTCTTTAAAGATCTTCAAAAATATGTAGAAAACGGGTATTCCCAGTTTGATTGCCCCGGTCACCAGGGCGGTGCGTTCTTCCGCAAACACCCGGCCGGACGTGTTTTCTATGATTTCTTCGGTGAAAATGTTTTTAGAGCTGATCTCTGCAACGCTGACGTTGCCATGGGCGATCTCCTGATTCACGAAGGTCCGGCTTTGACTGCACAGAAACATGCAGCACGTGTATACAATGCAGATAAAACCTACTTTGTATTAAACGGTACTTCTACATCCAATAAAGTGGTCTTGAATGCTGTACTCTCTCCCGGCGATATTGTTCTTTTTGATAGGAACAACCATAAATCTGTCGATCATGGTGCTCTTGTATTAGCCGGTGCCACCCCGGTATACCTGGAAACTGCAAGAAATGCATTCGGTTCTATCGGAGGCATTCTCGAACATTGCTTCGATGAAGATTATATCCGTAAATTGGTCGCAGAAAAAGATCCGGCCAAAGCTAAAGAAAAACGTCCGATTCGTATGGCAGTTATACAGCTCGGCACCTATGACGGCTGCATCTACAATGCCCGTCAGGTTATTGATAAAATCGGCCACCTCTGCGATTATATTTTCTTCGATTCCGCTTGGGTCGGCTACGAACAGTTCATTCCGATGATGAAGGACTGCAGCCCGCTGCTTCTTGACCTCACACCGGAAGATCCCGGAATTTTTGTTTCCCAGTCTGTTCATAAACAGCAAGCCGGTTTCTCCATGACTTCCCAGATTCATAAGAAGGACTCTCATATTAAAGGACAGGATCGTTATGTTCCTCATAAGAGAGTCAACAATGCATTCATGATGCACGCTTCTACCTCTCCGCTGTACCAACTCTTCGCAGCATTGGATGTCAATGCCAAGATGCATGAAGGCGAAGCAGGCAGAAAACTTTGGGTAGATGCGGTAAAGACCGTTATCGAAACCCGTAAGCAAGTACTTCGTCACTGTCACTATATCCGTCCTCTCGTTCCGCCAGTAGTTTATGGAAAGAAATGGGAAGACGGCGATACCGAAAAAATGGCCAACGATATCAACTACTGGGCATTTGAACCGGGCGCTAAATGGCATGGATTCGAAGGCTATGGCAAAGGCCAGTACTTTATTGATCCAATGAAATTACAGTTTGTTACCTGCGGTATCGATATCGAAAACAACGGCTATGAAGAATTCGGTATCCCGGGAAATATTTTGGCCAACTATCTCCGCGAAAACGGAATCATTCCGGAAAAATGTGACTTGAATGACATTCTTTTCCTCATGACCCCGGCAGAAAACAAGACCAAAATGGACGATCTTGTAGCCAAACTGATTCGATTTGAAAAGCTGATTGATGAAGATGCACCGATGGCTGAAGTACTTCCTTCCGTTTACCATGCAAACGAAGAAAAATACAGAGGCTACACCATTCGCCGGCTCTGCCAAGAAATGCACGATTTCTACAAGGACAGAAAAGTATTCACCTTACAGAAACACTTATTCCTCGCAGATTATTTCCCGGAATATGTCATGAATCCCCAAATTGCACAGTACGAATTCATGCGCGGTCATGGTGAACTCATCGACTTGGAAGAAGCTGAAGGCCGTGTAGCACTGGAAGGTGCTCTGCCTTATCCTCCGGGAGTTCTCTGCGTACACCCCGGTGAAAAATGGTCCAAGACATGTGTGGAATATTTCCTTGATCTTGTCGAAGGTATTAACCAGCTCCCGGGATTTGCTCCGGAAATTCAAGGGGTTTATGTACAAGAAGCCGCTGACGGCAAAAAACATGCTTATGGATATGTTTTGAAAAAAGAATTCGAGAATAACGTAAAATAATGATTTTTACCCGGCATAGTCCTGTGCCAAGGGATATTATAATATCTCTTGGCACAGTCTATCCCCTTAGAAATTCCTAAATCTGAAGGAGCAATTTATTATGAGTCAAAGTAACAAAATGAGCGTTATGCAGCTGACCGTATTGACAGCTGTTAACATGATGGGTTCCGGCATTATTATGCTTCCATCCAAACTTGCCCAGGTCGGTGCTCTTTCCATCGTTTCCTGGCTTGTTACCGCTGTAGGATCCATGTGTCTTGCCTATGTATTTGCCAAATGCGGCATGTACAGTAAAAAAGGAGGCGGCATGGGTGGCTATGCAGAATATTCTTTCGGCAAAGCCGGCAACTTTATGGCCAATTATACATATGGTGTATCTTTAATTTTTGCTAATACGGCAATTGCTATTTCCGCCGTAGGATATGGTTGCGGATTTTTGGGCAAAACTTTAGATCCTGTCATGACTGCAGTAGCCACCATCGGTGTACTCTGGTTAGCCACCGTGCTTAATTTCGGTGGGCCGAAATACACCGGCAGTGTTTCTTCTATCACCGTGTGGGGTGTTATTATCCCTTGTATCGGTCTCGCTATCATCGGCTGGTTCTTTTTCTCACCTGACATGTACATGGCAAATTGGAACGTAAACAATATGCCTTTCGGGGAAGCGGCTACCAACTCCATTACAATGACACTGTGGGCTTTCCTTGGTATGGAATCGGCTTGTGCCAACGCAGATGCTGTTGAAAATCCTGAAGTAAACGTACCAAAAGCAGTTCTCGGAGGCACACTATTAGCTGCCGCTTGCTACATCGTTTCCACAAATATTATTTTCGGAATTGTTCCTGCTTCTGCTCTTTTGACATCTACCGCACCGTTCGGCATGGTATTTGCTAATATGTTTGGCGGCACAGTCGGTCATATCGTCATGGGACTCATGGTTATTTCCTGCTTCGGTTCTCTTCTCGGCTGGCAGTTTACCATTGCCAACGTATTTAAAGCCGGTGCTGACGAAGGATATTTCCCGGCCTTTCTCCAGAAGCTTACCTCTAAAGGAGCTCCTATTGCCGGTATGATTGCTATTACCTGCATCCAGTCTCTCTTTGGCCTGATGACCATCAGCCCCTCCTTAAATGAACAGTTCGAAACCTTGGTTAACTTAGCGACAATCACCAATATTATTCCTTACCTCTTATGTATGGCTTCCATCATTGTCATCATGAAGGCAGTCAGTCATTTGGGTTCTGAATTGAAAACAACCACTTTTATTGCTTTTCTTGCTTCCATTTACAGTTTATATGCTTGCTATGCTTCCGGATTTGAAGCAATGACCTATGGTGCCATCGTTACCTTCTTCGGTTGGACACTTTACGGATTCGCCTCTGATAAATTCGATCTTTCCAAAGCAAAAGAAGATAATAAAAACGCCGCTTAAACTAACTCTCCTAATTATTTATATATTTCCAAAAACCCGCAGATTTCTATTAACTGCGGGTTTTTCATATTTTTTAATCTATTCTTTTAATAAAATATCTTTAATATTTTCTAAATCAGTATAAAAACTGCCTTGAACAACATCCGGCTTCCCCCCTCCTTTCCCGTTCAAACTCTTATTCCATCCGGTCACTTTTTCTTTTACGTTTATGGAACGGCTTCCTATCGCATAATGATACCTGCCTTTCGAGTCGGATGTAAGAACAACGTATAAGTTTCCTTTTTCTGTTCCGGTGAGGTACTCACAAAATTTTCTGATTTCCATCATGGTCATCCCTTCTTCAATCGTGAAAACGACCGAGGCCGACTCCAGTAATTCGGCCTTGATTTGGAAATATTTTTGATTAACCGCATTGAGTTTTTCTTTTAATTGGTTTTGCTCATTTATAAAGTGTCTTACTGCCTCTACCGTTTCATCAGGTTTTGAGGAAAAAAGGCGACTGATTATTTTATTGGCCTTGTCAATTTTGTCAAAATAAGCAAGCGCTCTTTTTCCACAGATGATTGAGAGCCGGACACCACACTTGTGACGAATCAAAGACAAAACCTTTATAATGCCGATTTCTCCCGTCCTTTTTACATGAGTTCCACAGCAGGCGCAAATATCCGCCCCTTTGAATTCGACAATTCTTATCACGCCGCTCAGCTCTTTCTTGCTCCTGTACTCCAGACCGACAAGTTCTTCTTTATTCGGAAAAAATATATGGGTTTCCTCATTATCATAGATAATCCGATTCGCTTCTTTTTCTATTTCCAAGGCCTGATCCATCGTAAAACTTCCGTTGAAATCAATCGTCACTGTTTCTTCGGACATATGAAATCCCACATTATCAAAACCGAATCTTTGATGCACCAGTCCGGAATAGATATGTTCTCCCGAATGGTTTTGCATGTAATCAAAACGACGTTCCCAGTCGATGGCCCCATGAACTTTCGCTCCTACAGGAATTTTTTCGGCAGTATAATGGACGATGTAATCCTCTTTTTTCCTCGTATCCGTAACCGGTACATCATTTAAAAAGCCCCGATCACCCGGTTGTCCTCCTCCCTCAGGATAAAAAGCAGTTTCTGACAATACAATTCCCCATCCTCTTTTCCCGGACTTACAAGTTAATACTTCAGCATCAAATTCTCTTTGGTATGCATTCTGATAAAATATTTCTTTCATCTCTTTCATGACAAACCTCTTTCACCAACAATTAGGTGTTTACAAAAAAAAGCCCTTTTTCAGGGCTATTTTGCTATATCATACTGATTGTTCATATTCCTTTTTCAGTACATGGACATAAACATGGTACTTACCGTCAACGGCTCTTTCCATGTACACTCCTTGCAATTCCGGTTCAAATCCCGGGAATTCATTATATACACCGCAAAGCGCTTCAAAATATGCCTGTGCCGTTTCTGACCACCGTTCCCCCGGTTGAATGCATATAACGCCCGGCGGATACGGTAAGGCGCCCTCTAAAGCTACTCGCCCCTCTGCTTCTTCAAGATCGACAAGTTCCCCGTGTCCGCGAACCAGTTCGTGATTTGCTTCTTGCGGACTCATAGCATATTCGGGAAAATAATTTTTTAAGAACAAGCGTTTTTGTAAAACATTGACCTTTCTTGCTTTATAGAAATCGTGAATTTCCTGGCACAAACGACGAATAGTGTAGCCATTATATCGGTTCTGGTATCTGTGGTACAGGGTAGGCAGCATCTTGACCATAAGAGTGTCTTTATCTATATGGTCTTCGAAATGGCGCATTTTGGAAATCAAATTATCCATTTTTGTTTTGGACTCTGCCGGCGTCAAGATAAATAAAATGTCATTCAAGTCACATTTTTCAGGAATGACTCCATTTTCTCTTAAATATTGGGCAACCACGATTCCGGGAATACCGAATTTCTCATACCTTCCTGTTTCCACATTGATACCGGGTGTGGTAAACATCAGCTTCATCGGGTCTATGTAATACTGCCCTTTCCCATAGCCCTGGAAAGAATGCCACTTGCCCCCCGGTTCGAATGTAAAATAGGCAATATCGCGGATAATATCACTTGTTGCCCATTCTTCCCATTTTTTGCCCTGAACGACCGGAGGAATCATGGGCTTCAAATATTTACAGCTTCGAATTACCGCTTTTCTCGTATTGACAGCCAGCTCCATACATTCTTTCCAAAGAAGTGCCCCACCTTCCCCTTCTTGCATACGGGCATTCATATCCAGAGAAGCAAAAATTTGGTAAAAAGGCGAAGTCGACGCATTAAGCATGTAAGAATTGTTCAACCGCTTATGAGTTACATAGCGATCCTGGCCTTTGATATGAGAATCTTTTTTATGAATCTGTGACGACATGGAAAAAGCGGCCTGGTGTTTATGAACGGATTGAGAGACAATAATCCCCGGATCTTCAGGCGTGAGCTCCAATAAAAGAGGGCTGCAATCACGAAGCATGGGAATAAACTGCTCGTATCCGACCCAGGCGGAATCAAAATAAATATAATCACAAAGATGCCCGATTTTATCAATAACCTGACGGGCATTATAAATACAGCCGTCATAATTTCCCAGCTGGATAACGGCTAGACGTATCGGTCTTTTTTCTTTGGCCTTCTTTTTATCCCGTTCTGCCACAAGCCTCCGAATATATTCTTCATTAAAACAATGCTCCAGAATCCCCCCGATAGAACCGAATGGGTTTCTTGCCGTCTCTAAATAAATAGGCGTCGCTCCTGCCTGAATCAATGCACCATAACTGACTGACTTATGGTTATTTCTTTCATAGAGAACAATATCTCCCGGTGCAAGAAGCGCATTCAGCACCACTTTATTCGCCCCCGATGTCCCTGTCAATACAAAGTAGGTTTTATCGGCATGAAAAACGCGGGCTGCATGTTTCTGTGCCTCCAATGCAGATCCCTCATGAATCAACAAATCACCGAGCTCTACATCGGCATTGCACAAATCGGCACGGAATGTGTTTTCACCATAAAAGTTATAAAAGAGACGTCCCGCAGGGTGCTTACGGAAGTAAGCACCTCCTTGGTGTCCGGGACAATCAAATTGGGAATTTCCTCTTTCCACATAGTCAACAAGATGATTAAAAAACGGAGGCAATAATTGTTTCTCATAACGGGAAGCGGCCCCCTCTATCTGGCGGGCATATAAATGCTTGTCCCCATCCCCCGGATCAATGATGCTGTAAGCCTGACCAATCAAATCATCTCTGCCCGACTCAGTGCGAATTAAAAAAACAGGGATTTCAAAAGCATGAATTCTGGGATTTTTCAAAGCTGCTATATCTGTATCGGTAATGACAACTGCAGACACATCGGTAAAATCCGTTTGAAACACATCTACGATATCTCTCTTTCCTATAGACCCGAACATATCCAATGCATGGGAAGAATAAGCTATTTTCAGTCGCTCCTGCATTTTGAACTAACTCCTCTTTATAAAGTGTAACAACTCATGCTTTCTTATTTTGCACAAATCATTTTACATTTCTTTATAGTATATCAAAATACACTATAAAAATCAGTATTTTGCAGAAGTCTTTGTAAGTTTTCAAGTCCTATTTTCTTTCTTTAATCAAACTATAGTTTTCTCTATTTCATAAAAAAAGGCCTCACTGCATAAACAGTAAGGCAAAGGGTCGGAAGAAAGTCAACCGTGCAAGCCGCGGCTTTGACGGTCCATATCTTCTATGACAATATCAAAAATTTCTCCTAAGGTTGAACAATATTCCAAAACGAACCAAGGTTCATTTGTATGGAAATGAATTTTCATGAGATTTCCGGTTTGTGCAACAATCAGGCAATCCCCCTTCAATTTTTCATCAAAATACTGGGTTACTTTCTTCTTGTCTAAATCGTTTCCTTCAATCAGCAATTGGGTATCATATTTGAATTCTATCATGATTTTCTCCTGTCATCATATATCTTTACATACGAAACCCAGTATAAATTATTTGAGAATTAATTTCAAGTGCTTTGCTCCCTACTCATGAGGACACCACGAGTTTGGAAGGAATTATTCTTTCCCGTTCCAGCAATAGGTACACATCCGGTCAGTATCAAGACCTGTTGCTGCCAGCATATCATCTAAGCGGTTAAAGTTCAGGCTTGTAAATCCCATTTTTTCGCAGATTTTCTTTACCATTTTATGATATCTGTCCGAGTCGGGATTTGCATAGTCATCCAAAATGACACGATCGACCTGTCCTCCCTCTTCTTCAGCAATAACTCGGCGGGCAATCAATTCCATCTCTGAATTGGAGCGGGAAAAATTCAGATATTTACACCCGAATAAAATAGGCGGACAAGCTGCACGGGCATGGACTTCTTTGGCTCCGCTTTCAAAAAGAAATTCCGCAGTTTCTCTCAATTGGGTTCCTCTGACAATAGAATCATCAACAAGAACCATTCTCTTTCCTTTAATCAGCTCATGGATAGGAATCAACTTCATTTTAGCAATCAGATTTCTTTTAGATTGAATTGTCGGCATAAATGAACGGGACCAGGTAGGCGTATATTTTACAAGCGGTCTGGAAAAAGGCACACCCGACTCATTTGCATATCCCATGGCGTGGGCGATGCCGGAATCGGGGACGCCTGCTACGATATCTACATCGTCCGGAGTAAATCCGTCACGATCAGCCATCGCTTCACCGCAGCGGTATCTCATTTCTTCTACAGAGACACCTTCGTAGCGGGCGGAAGGATAACCGTAATAAATCCAGAGGAATGTGCAGATTTTCATCTTTTTCCCCGGTGCCATCAGTGTCCGTACATGGTCAGGGGTCATGATGACAATCTCGCCGGGCCCCAATTCCCTGTAATGTTCATACTCCAAATTCAAATACGCCGATGATTCGAACGTGGCACAATACCCGTCTTCTTTCTTTCCCAATACCACAGGTACTCTCCCCAGCTTATCTCTGGCACAATACAAACCGTCCGCTGTCAGCAAAAGAAGACTCAAAGTACCGTCTATCCGCTCCTGGGCATAATGAATTCCTTCTATCAGATTATCTTTCTGGTTAATCAATGTGCCGACGAGCTCCGTGGCATTGATATGCCCCCCGCTCATTTCAAGAAAATGAGTTCCTCCCTTTTTGATGATTTCATCGGCCAATTCTTCCATATTATTAATTTTCGAAACGGTAGCCAATGCATATGTCCCATGATGAGAACGGACAATCAGAGGCTGGGCTTCATAGTCGGAGATACAACCGATTCCCATATTGCCTTCCATATGATGAATGTCCCTATCGAATTTTGTTCTGAAGGGCGAATTTTCTATATCATGAATAGAACGATTGAACCCCTCTTTTCCCAAAAACACCATACCAGCTCTTCTGGTTCCCAGGTGGGAATGGTAATCGGTACCAAAAAATACATCAAAAACACAATCAGACTTAAGCGTTGCTCCAAAGAATCCGCTCATTTCTTTTCCTTTCCATACACAACAACAGGGAGTTACGGTTTTACTTTATTATTTTAAAACAAATAAACAATATTTGTAGGGGAATTAAATTATTTTTTTATTAAAATAATCGCTACATGGTAATCACAGCTGCAGGTATATATATTTTCCGGACAAATTGTAATCTCATCACCCTGCTTCCGATGATAAGGCTGCGGCTTTTTAGAATTTTATTTTTATCTCTCCATGAACTTCTCTTTCCCTTTATAACGGTTTTGATGAAAACAGAAAGCACAAATATTCCGTAATTTTAATGAAAATTATAATTCACGGGAGTAAATATATAGAATTTTATCTTTTATATTCCACAATACTTATGAATTCTATACTAATATATGTCATAAAACTAATGATTATGTTACAAATCATAGTAAACGAAGTATAATTTATTCCGAAAGAAATCAAATTTAGACTCATTTCAGTAAAATACCTTCATGAATAGACAGGAGATGAAAATAAAAATATTCACTCTACTGATCAATGATGCCTGATTGATAAATTAAATAAAAAATATTCATAATTATTTTAATTTCGGAAAGAGGGGTTTGAGTATGGAACTGAGTTCCTCCGAAATATGGGTTATATCCCTATTTATTGTTGTTTATTTTTTCATCATCTCCGAATTGGTTCATCGTACGGTAATTGCTCTGTTGGGTGCTGCCGTAATGGTATTATCCGGGATTTTAACGCAGTCAAAGGCCATCGGCTATATAGACTTTAATACAATCGGTCTTTTAATGGGCATGATGATTATTGTAAATATAACCGCCGAAACAGGCATTTTTGACTTTCTTGCTTTGTGGGCTGCTCAAAAAGTAAAAGCCCGGCCTGTATGGTTAATGGGTGCCATGGCTGTTTTAACCGCTGTCTGTTCCGGTTTCTTGGATAATGTAACTACTGTACTTTTGACGGTCCCCGTCACATTTGTTATTTGTAAAAAACTTCATATTTCAGCATATCCGTTTCTGATGGTGCAGATTATGTCATCAAATATCGGAGGTACCACCACGATGATAGGGGATCCGCCAAACATTATGCTGAGTAGTGCCGTACCGAAACTTGATTTCTTATCGTTCCTCACAAATTTATCGGGAATTTGTCTGTTTATCCTGGTTGTGGTATTTGCCATATTAACCGTCATCTACAGAAAAGAACTATCTACAACAGATGAACTCCGGACAGCCGTCATGTCCATGGATGCCCGGGCAGAAATTACAAACGAACCTTTACTTTACAAATGCCTGTCCATATTGGGACTTGTCATCTTAGGATTTATTTTCCACGACTTTCTAAAAACAGAAACTGCAACCATTGCTCTTGCCGGTGCATCGCTTCTTATGCTTTTCACCATGACTCGAAATGAAAAAGAAATTTCCCGTGCACTTTCCAATGTCGAATGGGTAGCATTGTTTTTCTTTATCGGTCTTTTTATCATCATCGGCGGTCTTGTGGAAACCGGCACCATTACACTGATGGCCAAAGAGGCTATGCAAGCTACCGGTGCGGATTTGAAAATGACGACCCTGCTCGTTCTCTGGCTGAGTGCCTTTGCTTCCGCTTTCATTGACAATATTCCTTTCGTAGCCACCATGATTCCTTTAATTAAAGATATGGAAGCGCTCGGTATCACTAACCCGGATCCTCTTTGGTGGGCCTTGTCACTGGGGGCTTGTCTCGGCGGAAACGGCACATTAATCGGTGCCAGTGCCAATGTAGTGGTCGCTTCACTCGCTCAAACGCAGGGAATAAAAATGACATTCCGCGGATACACGAAAATAGGGCTTCCAATCATGATATTATCCATTTGTATTTCTACAGCATATGTATATATCCGCTACTTAATGAACTGACCGGATGTGCATAGTATTTATAATATTTCTATCAATTATATAAAGGAGGTCATTCATATGACTAAAGAAATGAACGAAAACAACATCATTAATTACCTTATCAAAAAAAGTATGGACCGCGGAGAAATGTTAGCCAGAGATGACGGTCTCAGAGACGCAAATATGTCCGGTAAAAATCATTACAGCCTGCCGGCTTCTGTGGGAAATACAGGAAAACCTATCCGGTACCTGATTCGCAAAAGTATGAGTCGTGCCAGAGTCATGACAAAGAATGTCGGATTATAACAGCAAAATTTTATATAGAAAATCACACAAAGGATAAAATTCATCAAACTATTTTATTCTTTGCCTCCAAAAATCACAGTTTTATTATCGGCACTTTGGGTTTCATTGTTCCAAAAGTGCCGATTCTTTTTCCGTCAATCTGCGATATTCTCCCTCCTTCAAACCGCTGTCCAACACCAGATTGCCCATGCGGATTCGTTTCAGCCATATGACTTCCTTACCGCAGGCATGAAACATTTTTTTTATTTGATGAAATTTTCCTTCCCGGATTGTTACTCTTATTTCACTAACTCCATCCTGCAAATCCGACTTTGGTGCTTTGCTTTTTTGCAAGCATAAAAAATCATTTTCTACTGCCTTATTTCTGTACGTGAGAAGTTCCAATTCCGCAGGAAGAGCGGTAAAATCGTCTTCAATACGGACACCTTTTTTAAATGCGGCAATTTCCTTTTCTGTTATTTTTCCGTCAATAAGTGCATAATACTCTTTATCAACGTGTTTTTTGGGGGAAAGCAAACGATGGCTGAGTTTACCGTCATTGGTGATAAGAAGAAGTCCTACCGTGTCTTTATCCAGTCTCCCTACAGGAAACAAATCTTTTCTCCTATCAGCTCCCAAAATATCCAATACCGTCTTTTGACGGTGATCTTCTGTCGCTGTAATAACACCCCACGGTTTATTCATCATGTAGTATTCATACTTGTAATATTTGACAATCTTTCCGTCAAATACAATTTCATCTGTGTCTGTTACCGCTTGTCCCGGGTCTGAGCAAACCTGTCCGTTTACGGTAACACTCCCCTTTTTTATTTTTTCTTTTAATTCCTTTCTTGTCCCCCGGTTCATATCGGATAAGAATTTATCGAGCCGCATATCTTTTCTCTCTTTCGTATACTTTATATGCTTATTTTAACATAGTATATATGAGCTTCCGGTCATATTATTTTTCCCCGGTCTGAAACGATATCAAAAAAAAGACTTCCCTCAAAAGGAAGCCTTTTTCTTTTTTGATTATTTTTTTGCCTTGCCGAACCATTTTTCAAAAATTTTATCATATTCGCCGTTTGCCTTTAATTCTTTCAATGCTTTGTTGACGGCGGCTTGGAGTTCTTTATTTTCTTTCTTCATTGCCATAACAAAACCGACACCGGGCTTAGGTGTTCCCACAATTTTTAAGTCTTTATCTCCGCCCTGCTTGAGGTAATACATGGCAACCGGTTGATCAAGGACAAAGGCATCTAAGGTTTTTGCCCGCAGTTCCATGAACGCCTGGGAATTGGAGTCCAGCTGCTTCACTTCGCCCTTAGCTTCTTTAATAAGCTTAACCGGTTCCGTTCCTACCTGGGCACCTACCTTTTTACCTTCCAAATCCGCCCAATCTTTGATTGTGTCATTGTCTTTATTGACTATAATGACAAATCCGTTTTGATCAAAATATACATCAGAGAAAGCCACCTGTTTTTCTCTTTCCGGATTAGCGGAAAATCCTGCGGCAATCAGATCGATTTGCCCGCTTTGGACAGCCGGAATCAGAGCATCAAAGCCAAGACTCTTAAATTCCATCTTACTTCCCATCTGCTTGGTAACTGCATTTGCTAAATCAAGATCGAAACCTACATATTTATCTCCTTCGGTAAATTCAAAAGGCGGGAACGTTGTTTCCGATCCTACACGAATTACCGGCGGAATTCCGCCTTTCGCAGCGTCACCGCTTTTCGCCTTTTCCGAACTTCCGCCGCAACCGGTCATTGCCAACACGGCTGTCCAGGTCTTTCCCACCCGGGCTGTCAGTCCTGCCGCTGCCATTACAAGTTTCATTTTTTTACTTATCATAGCTATCATCTCCATCTAAAATAAAATTATATGCATATATTATCATTTTTATGCATACATGTCAACATGAAAATTTTATTTTAGTCAATAAATTATTTATTCTCCCGCATATTCACTCTCTGTGTAATTTATAATTTATGCATTTGACCGCATTTTTTATACATGCTATAGTTGAAACGTATAAAACAAATACGAACACATTAAATGAATCTGTTATATAAAAGGAATATACATGGAAATTATTATTGACTTTCTCACGGAATGGGGTTATACTGCACTGTTTATTACTATGGCACTTGAAAATATGAACATTCCTATTCCGAGTGAAATTATTCTCGGGTTTGCCGGGTTTCTTGTTTCCCAGCAGATATTCAGTTTTTGGCCTACAATTCTTGTCGGAACAATCGCAGGACTTACCGGCTCTTTATTATCCTATTATATAGGACTGAAAGGCGGCCGGGAATTTATGCTGCGCCATACCGCCAAAGGAGGCCTCGGTGCCAAAAAGCTGGTGGCTGCCAAAAACTGGTTTGAAACCTACGGCGGTATTGCGATTTTTACGGGACGACTCCTCCCCGGAATACGGACTTTTATTTCGCTCCCTGCAGGAATCTCCCGCTACCCTCTGTCCCCTTTTATTCTATATACGATTTTGGGGACCATTCCCTGGACCATTCTTCTTGTCTATTTGGGCGATATGCTCGCGGAAAACTGGACACTGCTTCTTGCATACAAGATTGAAATTGCCGTCATTTCTTTTATCGCGGCAGGTATCATTGCTGTCATTTTTTATTTTTACCAAAAACAGCGCAGTACAAAATAAATATATTCATCATATAAGCCGGGGTTTCTATATAAACAGGACTCCGCTTAACTTTTTAAAACAGCTCTTATCATTGTGAGGTAATCTAACGTGAGTACAAAACGGCAAAAAAAAGAAAAGTTAAATAAAGCCAGGCAAGAAGAATTACAAAAACAATTGAAATATGCGACTGCCAAAAGTTTGGGCGGTATATTTATCATCGCCTTTTTATTTTATATCTGGGGTTCTCATCTGTTTCCCGTAACCGATCCGGTCGAATCAAATTACGCTTTAACTGCCAAAGAAATGGTTCTTTCCGGCAACTGGATGTCTCCCCAAATCTATGGTCATTTCTGGTTTGATAAGCCTGTTATGGTGTATTGGCTCTTATCTGTTTCTTATACCGTTTTGGGATTTACAGATTTAGCCGCCCGTATTCCCGCCGCTTTTTGCGGAGCACTGACTGTAACTTCTCTTGTCTGGTATATACGAAGGATCATAAAAGATAATGTCATTGCTATGTGGTCCGGGATTATTCTCGGATCCACCCTTGCATTTTGGGTTGTTTCCCATGCCATCATTACAGACAGCATATTGATGCTCTTTACTGTCCCCACCTTACTTTCCGCATATATCGGGCTGACGGAAAATAATAAATATCATATGACAGTCGCCTATACCGCGGCGGGACTCGCTTGCCTGACAAAGGGACCTGTCGGGCTTGTACTGCCCGGACTGTTTCTTCTTTGCTGGTGTTTCTGGATGCAGGACAAGCGGTATTTTCTCCGTTTATTTCCCTGGCAGGGCATTCTAGCTTTTTTGGCCGTTGTACTTCCATGGTACGGCGGTATGTACCTGATTCACGGAAACAGCTTCATCAATGATTTCCTGGGGCTTCACAATATTTTACGGGCAACCTCTTCGGAGCACCCGAAAGATAACCATTTTTATTATTATCTTATTATCTTCCCTCTTTCGCTCCTGCCTTGGACCGGGTTATTTTTCTATGAACTGAAAAAACAATGGAAAGAGAAATCTCCTTTCTATAAATTTTTGACCGTCTGGTCACTGGGCACTTTACTTTTTTACACACTGATGGCTACAAAATATGTAACCTATACTTATATTGCTCTTGTTCCATCTGCTGTTTTGGCAGCCTTTGCGGTTCCCAAAATTTCAGCAGGACAAAGAACGCCCGGACTTCTTGCAGCCGTTCCTTTCTTTGTCCTTATGGCCGCCTTGTCGGCAGGTTCCTTCTTTATTCCTGACGGGCAGTGGTGGGTTTTGTATCTTGTGATTGCCTATTCTCTATGGGCACTTCTCTTCCGTTGGAATAAAAACAGAGAAAAAAGATTGACTATTATTTCTACAGTAACAGCTTCCGCCTTTTTAGTCACAGCTATGTCAGGATTGCCTGTATACCTGCGGAGCCGTTCGAGCATTGATATGGCCGGCTATATGCAAAGTTTACCGGGTGATCATTATTTCTTTGATTCCTATCCCGCTTCTTATCCCTACTACACCGGTGACAATGCAAAAAGAATTACTGTCTCTAATTCCGATGATGCTCTCAGTAAAGCCGGCAGAGATCCGCGATGGAACAGTAAATCGCCCATTCCGTCAATCACTGATGAAGATTTCCTGAAAATGGAAACGGACCGGCCGGTATATATATACGTCTCCGATAGCAACCTGGAAGAAATGAAAAAATGGTCGTCAGGAAAACAATTCGTTGTTGATAAGAAATTACCGTATGGCACTGTTTTTAAAAAGGAGCCGTAACATGTCAAAACCTGCAGAATCAGTAAAAAATTTTATTTCCCGTCTGGCAGAATTCCAATCTCCCCGCGTCTTTAATCCATGGAGAGATTTCCACCCAGACTATGAAGTGGAAAATGCCATTTCCATACGGCAAAAACAATTGTCCGATTATTTATCGGTCCGCCTTCACTCGGCCAAATTACTTATGATTGCAGAAGCTTGCGGATACCAGGGCGGACATTTTACAGGCATTGCGATGACTTGCGAACGAATGATTTTAAATAAGCACCCTGTTGTCGATTCAACCATGATTTTAGGAAAACAAGGACACCGCACCAGCCGGCCTGACAGTCCTTATATCACGAAAGAAAAACAAAAAAAAGACGGGTTCAATGAACCGACGGACACGGTCGTGTGGTCTGCCTGTCTGGAGGCGGGACTTCGTCCCGATGAGTTTATTTTATGGAATATATTTCCCTTTCACCCCTATAAAGATAGTGATATCCTCACAAACAGAACGCCCACGGATGAAGAGCTGCAAACCGGCTTAGATTACACAAAAGCGCTTCTGAAAATGACCGGCCCGCTTCCTGTTTTTGCCATCGGGAAAAAGAGTGAAACTACTTTAATTGACGCGGGACTGACTGCCACTTGTCTTAGGCACCCTGCCAACGGAGGCGCCAATATATTCCGCAGCGGATTGAAAATTGCACTATCCCATGTATAAAAAAAGAAACCTTCGACACTTCGTAAATGTCTGAAGGTTTTTCTTTTTTATTGTTCTATCTATTTTTTGTGGAGAATATAACGTTTTGTTAAATAATTCCAAACCATTACCACTGCACTGGCAAATACTTTGGCAAACATATACCAAAGCCCTGCCAGCTCCACTAAAATCCACATGGTGGCTTGATTAATTAAAAGTCCTGCCAGCGATGTCGCTGCAAATAATGCCATTTCCTCTTTGGTCTGTTTCCCTGTGCGGAATACAAAAACCACACAGAGGATATAATTGACAATTAAAGAAAGGGTAAAGGCAACGGCAGATGATGTCAGATAGGAAATTCCCATGAATTCTGTCAGGCTGTATAATAGTGCATATTCAAAAATAAAACAGCCGCCGCCGACAAAAAGAAACCGGAGTATTTCCCAAAACCGCTCCCCTTCAGGTAATCTCTTTAATAATCTGTCCAATACAATCTCTCCCGATGTAAATTCTGTCTGTTTTATTATATCTCATACAATGAAAAAGAAAAAAGCAATCCATCCGGACTGCTTTTCTTTGGTGGGCGATAACAGGATCGAACTGCTGACATTCTGCTTGTAAGGCAGACGCTCTCCCAGCTGAGCTAATCGCCCATGGTGACCTGTGCGAGATTCGAACTCGCGAACCCGCCGTGAAAGGGCGGTGTCTTAACCACTTGACGAACAGGCCATTGGCTCCTGAAGCAGGGTTCGAACCTGCGACATCGTGATTAACAGTCACGCGCTCTACCGGCTGAGCTATTCAGGAATACTCAAGAGTACGTGAAATATAATATCAGATTTTTCATAACTTTGCAAGACTGTGGAAAAGCCAATTGAAAGACAATAAAAAAGCAATCCATCCGGACTGCTTTTCTTTGGTGGGCGATAACAGGATCGAACTGCTGACATTCTGCTTGTAAGGCAGACGCTCTCCCAGCTGAGCTAATCGCCCATGTTTATAAAATATATTATGACCTATTTTACTGTATTTTTCAAGCCTTTTTTTATTGAACTGCGTTTCCGGTGTCAGATTTTTCCGTGCGGGATAAATCAGCACTTATATCGGCAGGTACTCTGCGGTAAGGGAATTTTTTCCATAAATTTTCCAACACCTGATCCATAATATAGGAATCACGGACAAATCCCTCTTCTTCCCTTTCAAAATAAGACACCCTGTCCTGTCTGGTATGTTCGCCATTTTTTACGCTGTAGACGTCAATGATAACTGTCGTTTCCACCAGGGGATCTATATCAAAAAATAATGCCACCGGCCATATCGTCCTTTGGCTCCACTGTGTAACAACAGGTAAAACCACAATGTCTGCCCCTGATTCTGATTGTATTTCGCCCAGCTTTTCCGGTCTGATATTTTCTGTCTTGTATTTTTTATTATCCAACCGGCGGTAATAGGGATAACGAAAAATCTCTTCCAGTTTCCCGTAAAGACAAAGAGCAGCATAGTTGCCGTCGTCACTTTGATAACGGGCAGGCAAAAGCAATACCGTCCTTGTGGCATTAAAATAGCCAAGTTTTCTGTTTTCCGCCGGATCTGCCGCTTCTGCTGTGACAGAGAAAAGAAACAAAAGGATCATCACGAAACCGGATAATAAAATTTTCTTCATAGCTTTTCTCCCGAAAATCATTCATACTTCTACTTTTTATAGTTTACCACAGGAACGCTGCTTATTTTCTTTCCCCGGTGATTCCCTTTCTGATATAAGACTTTTTTATATTTTACTCCCGTGTTATAATAATAGAAAACTTTTATAAGGCACTTTTGCACAATCTATCTGCCAAAATGCATAGGGGTGTTTAAATGAATAATACGGATTGGAAAATTTTAATTTATCTTCGGGAAGAACGGAGCATTAATAAGGTTGCTAAGCGTTTATTTATGACACAGCCTTCTCTGACTTATCGTTTAAGCCAGATGGAAAAAGAAATCGGATGCCTCTTATTTATCCGTACCAACAAGGGTGTTCATTTCACGGACGCGGGAAACAGGCTTCTTTCTTTTGCAGAAAAAGAACTGCAGCAATACCAGGATATGAAAAACTTCGTTACCCATGAACCGAATTCTATTTCCGGGGTTCTCCGCATCGGTGCTTCCCAATCTTTTTCCCAATCCCATATGCCTGCCATTTTAAAAGGATTTATCGATAAATACAATGATATTGAAATTTCTTTAACCACCGATACGAGCGACCGGCTGGTCAAATTGGTAAAAAAAGAAGATATTCATCTTTCCATTGTTCGCGGTAACCAGGAATGGTCCGATGCGGATATTCTTCTTGAAGATGCCCCGCTTTATCTGATTTCTGCCAAAAAAATCGACTTTGAAACTTTGGCGGAGCAACCTTCTATACGATACAGGAGCGATCCTTCTCTCGATGAGCTTCGGAGCCGTTGGTGGCGGCAAAACTTTACGGACTCGCCCCATTTTTCTCTCACTGTCAGTGATTGCCTGACTTGCGTGGAAATAGTCAATCACGGTCTGGGACATTCTTTGATTCCCGAAGATATGCTTCCGAAATGTAATGATAAGGTAGATAAGCAAATGATTTATGATAATCACGGAAACCCGCTTCTCCGCCCCAGCCATTTGATTTATAAAGAGGCTATGCTCCAGTCCTCCCCGGTTCGTATATTTGTGGACTATATGAAAAACTACTTTAATATTAAAGGGTAACCCCTATTATAATTATGATTCAAAAATCTGGTGTTCCATATAAAAAGATTTTTGAATCATTTTTTATTGAGAAGGTGTATAATGTCAGAATTCTCTCTCACTGTCCGGCGAAAACCGATAAAAAATATGTATATCCGTGTCAAACCGGGACAACAGGTCGTGGTAACCGTTCCTCTTAAAGCAAGTTCCTCTTCTATTATGAATTTCGTGCTTTCTCACAATAAATGGATTTATAAATCTTTAATGGAAGTTCCCGATTTAGATATACACAACTATGTCAACGGGGAAATTCACCGTATTCTTGGAGAAGACCGCCCCTTATACATTTCTGAAGGTTCTGTCAACGCCTGCAAATTCACGGATCATGAAATTTTGATGACCTTGCAGGATAACAATGCAGACAGAGAAAAACTTTTTATCAGTTCTGCCAAAGATTTTTTAGCGGGATATCTCGACTTTTACATCTCTTCGTGGGCACCGGTCATGAATGTTTCTCCCTCCTCTTTTTCTATACGAAAAACAAGAAACAAGTGGGGAAGTTGTCATATCCGCTCCAAAATGCTTGATTTTTCTTTAGATTTGATTTCAAAGCCTCTTTTTTGCATTGAGATGGTTGTAGTCCATGAATTAAACCACCTGATTGAGCCGACACACAATGAGCGCTTTCATGCTCTTATGCGCCATTGGCTTCCTGATTATAAGGAAAGACAGAAGATTTTATCTTCTGCCAAAAGAGAGTTTTATTAGTATTTTTAAATATTAGTATTCTTATTATTTTGAAGTTTAGCCCCTATCTGTGGTATCCTATATATATAACTGACATATATATTGATTGAAGAAAGGAGTTTTTATTGAAGAAAGAAAATATGGATACAAAAGAAGCAGAGGTTTCTGCCGCCGGTACAAATCCGGCTCATTCACGAAATAACTTGTTCTCCCGATTTTTTCCTACAGTCACTTCCGTTTTTACGGGGGCCGTTATTTTTACACTGACTGTAGTCCTGATAGCACTTTTCTTCCCAAGCCATTTTGAATCTGCCACAGGAGGAATCAAAGATTATATCACCCAAAATTTCGGATGGTTTTATTTACTTTTGGTGGGGGCGATTGTTGCCTTTTGCATATTTATCATATGCAGTCCCGCCAGCCAGATACGTCTCGGAGATCCCGATTCAAGGCCGGAGTATACAAAGCTGTCCTGGCTTTCTATGCTGTTTTCTGCCGGTATGGGAATCGGACTGATTTTTTTCGGAGCTGCCGAACCGTTATCCCATTTTGCAGTTTCTTCTCCCATTGCACCGCCGGGAAGCAAACAAGCATTGGCAGATTCACTGAAATATACTTTTTTCCACTGGGGCATTCATGCCTGGGCCGTTTATGGAATTATTGCGCTTTCACTGGCTTACTTTAAATTCAGAAAGAAAGAAAAATCTCTTCTTTCCGTCACCTTAAAGCCTTTGTTTGGGAGTCAAACAGAAACTCTGCCGGGAAAAATGATTGACGGCCTTACAATCTTTGTCACCGCTATAGGTGTAGCCGCTTCTCTCGGTTTCGGTGCCGTCCAAATTAACGGAGGGCTTTCTTATTTATTCGGCATTCCGAATACAGCTACTGTGCAGGTAATGATTATTCTTATCTGTACCGCTTGTTTCGTTGTTTCCGCCTTATCGGGTATCGGTAAAGGTGTAAAAATACTGTCCAACCTGAATATCATTTTAGCCATCGGCCTTATGGCACTGATTATTGTTTTAGGGCCCTCCACCTTATTTATGAATTCCTTTGTAGGAACAATCGGCATGTATCTCAACGATTTCCTGCGGATGAGTTTCCGTACGGCCAGTCTGTATCCGACCCGTCAGGAATGGATACAAAATTGGACCATTTTTTACTGGGCATGGTGGATTTCATGGGCTCCCTTTGTGGGCATATTCATTGCCCAGATTTCAAAAGGACGGACAATCCGGGAATTTTTGATTCACGTCTTGCTCGTCCCTACGATTTTCAGTTTTCTTTGGTTTTCCGTTTTCGGAACGGCAGCCACACAGGCTTCCCTTTCCGACGGGACAATTGCCGGCATGGCTGCAGAAACTGTTTTATTCGGTGTATTCAATCAATATCCTTACGGCTTATACTTATCTTTACTCGCCGTATTTCTTATTTTCACATTTTTTATCACTTCCGCAGACTCAGCCACTTATGTACTGTCCATGCTGTCCGAAGACGGAAGTCGTTTCCCCCATAATAATGTAAAAGTCATCTGGGGACTCATTATTTCCTCCATTGCCGGTATTTTGCTTGTCGCAGGAGGGCTGCCGGCTTTACAAAATATCGTCATCATATCGGCACTTCCATTCTCTTTCGTGATTATTTTGATGATTATTGCACTTTATAAAGAAATACACCACGAAAAAATAGAAATGGGTCTTTATATGAAACCGAAAAATAAGCCTGGAAAAGACCGGCCGTTCCGGTCTTATGAATAAAAAAGAGTACATAGCCTCCACGGCTGTGTACTCTTTTTTATTGTCAGATTTTTGTTGATACCTTTAAATTATTTTCATCCGTTTCAAAAAGTGCTTTTGCAAAATCAGCAGCATTAAATTTCTGTAAATCTTCTTCTCTTTCTCCCAGTCCAATCCATTGCACAGGCACATGGAGTTCTTCGTGAACGGAAAGAACCACGCCGCCTTTAGCCGTACCGTCCAATTTTGTCAAAATAACACCTGTAAGCGGTACGATTTCCCCAAAGCTTTTAGCCTGACTCACCGCATTTTGTCCTGTTGTCGCATCCAGTATGAGAATGGTCTGGTGAGGTGCATCGGGAATTACCTTTTTTACAACCCGGCTTATTTTGGCTAATTCTTCCATCAAATTCACTTTTGTTTGCAAACGGCCTGCCGTGTCAATTAAAACTACATCGGCACCTCTCGCTTTAGCTGCCGTCACTGCGTCAAAAGCCACCGCCGCAGGATCGGCTCCTTCGGCATGCTTGACAATATCCGCGCCCGTTCTTTCTGCCCAGATAGTCAGTTGTTCTGAGGCAGCCGCCCTGAATGTATCCGCTGCGGCAAGCAAAACTTTTTTCCCGTCTTTACCAAAACGGGATGCCAGTTTCCCGATTGTCGTTGTTTTTCCGACACCATTCACACCGACAACCAAATATACTTCGGGATGATGGATTTCTTTCACGTCGCTTTCATTTTCCGCCAACATCTCCGCTACCGTTTTTTCCATAAACGGCATGACTTCATCGGTATTGTGGATGATTCCCTCCGTGACACCTCTCCTGATTCGGCGCATCAGATAATCTGTCGTCTTTACCCCTAAGTCGCCCGATAAAAGAACCATTTCCAATTCTTCCAGGAAATCATCGTCTATTTCGGCATACCCGATAACTACGGTTTCTATATTTTTTATTAAATTGTCTTTTGTTTTTTTCAGACCGCTCCTGATTTTATCAAGAAATCCCATCGTTTTCCTCCTTTATATAATCACCGACCCGGACTGTCACCAAAGAAGATACGCCTTTTTCACCCATCGTGACACCTTGAAGGGTATCCGCAAACTCCATTGTGCGTTTCCTGTGGGAAATCACAATAAATTGTGTCCGCTGTTTATAGTCGGCTATCATTTTGCTATACCGTGATACATTGGCATCGTCCAAGGCCGCATCAATTTCATCGACAAAGCAGAACGGTGCAGGTCTGTAAGCCATGAATGAAATAAGCAGGGCAATAACGGTAAGTGCTCTTTCTCCGCCTGACATTAATGTCAAAGGCTGCCTCTTTTTACCGGGGAGCTGTAAATACATTTCTACACCGCCCTCTAAGGGATGGGCCTCATCTGTCAACTCCAGTCTCGCCTTTCCTCCGGAGAACATAATTTGCATAATGCGGCCAAATTCCACATTGATTTTCTTAAACGCTTCGGTGAACCGGGCCGACATTGTCGTATCGATATCGCGGATTACCGTTTCCAGTCCCGCTCTTGCTTTCTTCAAATCCTCAATCTGCGTTTCATAAAATTTACGACGCCGCAATTGTAACTCGTACTCTTCTTCCCCGTTGGGATTTACATTCCCCAGTCCGGCTATCCGGGTTTCCAGCCCGCTTTGTTTCTCTTTCATGTCTGCCATAGATCCGGAAAGGCGTAGTGCTTCCGCTGTTTCCGGTGTCAGATTTTGTGCCTTGAGTGCTTCCAGTTCTTCTGTTTCCTGCGTCTTAAAATTATCGATTCTGGCTTTTCTGTCTGCCATATCTTTACTGACGGCTGCCGATTTTTCCTGTGCTTCTCTCCAGGCATCATCATTTATTTTTCTCTGCAAAGCAAATTCATCAGATGCATTTTGTACATCTTCCTGTTTCTTTTTTGCATCGCCCCAATTTTTTTCCGCTTCGCTGAACCGCTCTGCTAGTTCCTGTATTTCCCGGGTCAAAGTTTCTTTTAATTTTTTATTTTCTTCTATTTTTCTTATTAATTCTTCTCTGTCTTTTTCCTGCTCTTTTTTGGCCTCTTCCCGTTCTTTTTCTGCCCGCTTTCCAAAGCTGACGGCTTCCTCTGCCTTTGTCGACTCTATATGAAGACGGACCAGACGGTTTTCAGCTTCCGCCAATAATTCCCGGAGTCTTCTGCTTTTTTCATCTTCTTCCATATCAGGAATTTCCCGGAATTCCGACAATTTTTCCTGACTATTTTTTATATTTTGCAAAAGAAGTGCTAAATTCTCTTCAACAGCCTCGATTTCTTTCCTGCTTCGCACTTCTGTCAACCTCTGTGTTTCTATGGCACGTGAAACGCCCTCTTTTTTCCCGCTTACTTCCGCCGCCTGTACCTTCAGCGCCTGCCATTCTTCTCGTTCCCGGGTAACTTTTTCCGATAATTTGGCGCAAAAATCGCCATGCTTTATTTTTTCGGTCCGGCAAAGGGATACTTCTTTTTCATTGTCCGCTTCCTGTTTTAAAAGTTCCCGTATTTCCTGCTTACGTCCAAAAAAAGTATTTTCCCGTTTTTTCATGGATCCGCCGGTCAGGGAGCCGCCGGGATTCACCACCTGTCCGTCCAGTGTAACAAGACGGAGACGATAATTATATTTCCTTGAAACTTCTCTCGCCGCCTCTAAATCTTCGGCAATCAGAGTTCTTCCCAGCACGGATACCATAAGCTCCCTGTAGGTTTCCTCATACCGGAAAAGATCGGAAGCAATTCCGCAAATGCCCTTTTCATGCATTGCCTGTCTTTCATTTTTATCATTTCTGCCCGTCTTCATCGACTCAAGAGGATAAAAAGTGGTACGCCCCAGGTTATTATCTTTCAGCCATGAAATGATCTCTCCTGCCGCTTTTGATGTATCCGTCACAATATAGGATACTGAATTTCCTAATGCCACTTCTGCCGCCTTGGTATATTTCGGAGGCACATGCAATAATTCTCCCACCACGCCGAGGATATGCTCTCCCCAAAGGCTGCGGCTGTCCATAATGGTCTTTGTGGTCCTTGAGAAATTGGTGTATTCCTTTTCAGCCCGCTCGAGATATTCTTTTCTGGATCGTATCTGCACACCTTGGGACTGCAAATCATTTTGCCTGTTCAAAAGACGGTATTGTTTATCCATCGCTTCCTTAAGTGCCACTCCGTCTTTTTTTCCGTTGCTTTCCAGATTTTCCATACGCTGACAGATATCATTTTCTCTGTCTGCCAGTGCTTTATGCTGTTTTTCCAGATCAAGCCGTACCTCTGCAGCCTCTTTTTCTGTCGCCGTGTACTTTTCTTTTTCCGTAAACAAACGAAGTTTTTCTGTTTCTCCATGAGAAATTTCTTGGGTTAACCGCTCTTTTTCCGCCTGTTTTTTTCGGTTAATTTCCAATTTTTCCCGATATTCCGCTTCCGCCTGTTCCAATTCCGCTGCAATCTTTTCTTTTGTTGCCCGTTCCTTTTCCAATAAAATTTTCTTTTCTTTCCAAACTTTTTCATCGGCAACAAGCTCTTTTTCCATTTCCTGTATTTCTTCCGCCAGTTCTTTTTCCGCTTCCGTCTGGTCCTTTTCTTCTTCCATTAAACGGATGGTTTCTTCCTCTCCGTGATGAAGGGCCTCTTCCTTGACGCGATAATCTCCCCTGAGTGTTTCCATAAGCTGCTGGCTTGCTGCACTTTCTTCTCCCGTCTTTCTTAAATGTTCCTGGTGGGCGGCTATTTTCTCCTCTAACTCCGCCTTTTCCGCAGAAACTTGGGATAACCGGGTTTCCCATTTCAGATTTTCATCAGCCAGTGCGTTGTATTCATTTTCGTAACGGGCAAGCATACGCCCTATGGATGTCATTTTTAAAAGAGACATCGTCGCTTCCACTGCTTTTTTATCCTTGACTAAGGATTTGTAAACACGGGCCTTTTCTGCGCCTTCTTTAAGCGGCACCAACTGTTCGTCCAAAAGTGCCATCAAATCACGGACCCGCTCCATATTTTCTGCTGTTTTTTCGAGCTTTCTGAGGCCTTCATTTTTGCGCATTCTGTACAGACTGATTCCCGCTACTTCTTCAAAAATCAGACGTCTTTCTTCCGGTTGGGCCGTCAGCACCTGATCCACTCTGTTTTGTCCGATAATTGCCATGGTTCCCTTGCCCAGTCCCGTCGTTGCAAGAAGTTCCTGGATATCTTTTAAACGGCAACTTCTTTTATTTATCTTGAATTCGCTTTCTCCATTCCGAAGCACCCGTCTTGTAATAGCCACTTCCGCCGTATCCAAAGGGAGCTCCCTGTCCGAATTATCAAGAACCAGTGTTACTTCCGCTGCATTTTTCGGCGCTCTTTCTTCCGAACCCGAAAAAATGATGTCTTCCGTTTTTTGTCCCCGGAGATTTCGTATGTTTTGTTCTCCCAGTACCCAGCGGACGGCATCGGAAATATTGCTTTTGCCGCAACCGTTCGGCCCTACAATGACTGTCATGCCCTCAGCAAATTCAATTGTCGTTTTGTCTGCAAAAGATTTAAATCCCTGCAAAATTAAACGCAGTAACTTCATAAAATACAAGCTCCTCAGCTATTTTTATACTTTTTCATTATACAAAATATATCTGTCGTTTGCTATAAAGGTTTTGGTGTCCCGTTTATTTCTTCTGCCCTAAGACAGTCCGTCCAAAGATTTTTTATTTTACCGCTTTATATTTTTTCGACGGAACAAAACACCCGGTCATATCTGCTTTTTCAAGTGCCAGCAATGCCTGTTTTTTATCCACACCGCCTGCATATCCGGTAAGTTTTCCTCCTGCACCTATTACACGGTGGCAGGGACAAAATAAAGAAACGGGATTCCTCCCCACTGCTCCGCCTACCGCCTGGGCGGACATTTTCTTTTGTCCCGTTTCCTTCATAATCTCTTTGGCAACAGCGCCGTAAGTCATTGTTTTCCCATATGGAATCCTAAACAGAACGGCCCATACTCTTTTTTGAAATTCCGTCCCTTCCATGCGGAGCAAAGGAATCTTTCCCGGATTCTTACCCGAAAAATACATATCCAGCCATGTTCGGGCTTCTTTGAAAACGGGAATTTCTTTGAAGATACCATTTTTATTCGGGTCAGGCTCAAATTCCGGCTCCCCTTCAAACCATGCACCTGTCACTGCTTCGCCGTCCGAAGTGAGCATTATTTTTCCCAATGGCGAATTATAGTAAGAAATATATTTCATATCTCCGCCTTTACAGTAGTTTCATTCATTTGGAAATCCAGGAACTTCCTTTCATCGTAAACCGCCAGGGGAAATTTTTTCCATACGTGGCATAATCGATATGAATTCTTTTTGATGATTCCACCTGTACTTTTTCTTTTCCCTCTTCGATATACACATTTCCCGTAACCAAGTCGGCTCCATAAAAAGAGGAATCTATGCCCATCGCCATAGCCAGACGTCCGGGCCCCGCCGTCAACAGCCGCCCCTTGGCATTTCCTCTTTTCTTTTTCATAATCTCTGTCCCTTCCAACGGTTCTACGGCACGGAGAAGCACGGCATATCCTTCTCCTTTATGTCCGCAAACCACATTCATGCACCAGTACATGCCATAAATCAGATAGACATAAATGTGTCCGCCCTCGCCGAAAATAACTTTCGTTCTGGGCGTAATTCCTTTATATGAATGCGCTCCGTCATCATTTTTGCCGCGGTAATATCCGCCATAGGCTTCGCATTCCGTAATCCTGCCTTTGATGATGCCCTCATCCGTTTCACGGACGAGCACCGCACCGATCAGACGTTTTGCCGTTTGCACGGCGGTTCCGTAATAATCCTCTCTTGTCCAACGCATATACATCTCCTGCCAAAAGTGCAGTGCCGTTTTACAGACACTGCACTTTTATTTTCTGTCAGTAACCGTGACGGGCATACCTATTTCAATATAGTCTGACGGATTAACGACAATACGGTCTCCCGCATGAAGCCCGCCAAGAACATAGACTTCCTCTCCGTCGGTGTGGCCTACGGTAACCGTTTTTATATCAATAAGCGAATCTTCCGTGACTACTGCCACTGTATTTTCTTTCATTAAGGCCGTTTCAGGAATCACTATTGCCGGGAAATTGTCACTGCTGCTTAACCGTACCGTATAATTTTTTCCTAAAACAAGCGCCCCCTCCGGATTGTCAATCTGGACTTTGTAAACTGTATATTTATTGTTCCCGTCACTTTCCTGTTTCTTCAGTTCCCCATATACGACATGTTCACCGTCCGAAACGGTGACAGTCAGTTTTTTCTCATTTTTGATTTTTTCTATAAATGCATCCCATGCAACAGGCAGTCCGAAAGAAAATATGACCGGCGTTTCCTGGCGGATTACCATAGCAACACGCCCCGCTGCCGCTATTTTATTTTTCTCCAAATAAACGGCAGAAACTGTTCCGCCTATAGGAGCACGGACTCCGCAGGCGGCAATGGATTTCCGTACGGCCGCCAACGATTCCCTAAGCCCCTCAGCCGCCGGACCGGCCCTGTTTGCCGATGTCCGGCTTGTGTTTCCTTTTCTCCCCTGAATTTTTTCATACTCCGCACGGGTAATAATGCCCTGACGGAGTAAAGACGCTTCCATGCTGTCGTCATTTTCCGCATTATATGACGGCATGTCCGCCCCGGAAGAATAGGATGACGCTATCTGATTTTCCAAAGCCGCCGCCTGTGCCTCATAAGATGATGCATCTATTTGAAATAATAAGCTGCCGGCTTCCACTTTCGTCCCGACTGCCGGAAGTTCAGATGTTACAGGCCCCGACACCGACGGAATCACCTGTTCCGTATGAAGTGCTTCTGCTTCAGATGATATCTCTATGACAAAAGGAGCTTTTATTTCCTCCGCCTGCCTGACCCGGACAGAGGTTTTTCCGCAGCCGCTGCATATAAGCGTGACTGTCAAAAAAAACGCAGCCGGCAAAATTTTCCAATTCATCATTCCGCCTTATTTAAAATATCTTCCGCTATAATACCCGCCAACTCTTCAAGGCCTTGTTCTTCCTGTTCACCCACATTGGAAAGAATATGTACTCCCTCTCCCAATATCCGGCAATTTTTCCATTCGGATATAATTTCTTTCATCAGTTTCATACTTACATAAGGTGCCCAACTGCTGTTTCCGATAACCGCAATCGTTCGGTTTTCAATGCCTTTATGTGTACATTCCGATAAAAAGGTTTTCATCAAAGGATTCAGTCCCATATCCATCGTCGGTGCAGCCAAAACAATATGACTCCGCCTTATTGTTTCCGCCCAGGCTGATGTAAACGGTGTAGTGCATAAATCAACAAGTTTTATATTTCTGATTCCTTTATTTCCCAAAAGAAATGCCAGTCGTTGTGCCGCAAATGCTGTATTTCCGTAGGGAGATGCGAAGAAAATCGTTGCAGAGCGGTATTCGGGCTGCCAGGATGCCATCGCTTTGTGGTACTTTAAAATTTTCTTAATATCCTTTTTTGTTCTGTATACAGGTCCGTGAAGAGGACAAATCATTTCCAGGGGCAGCGGTTCTGTTTTTTTCATGGCCGCTGTGACCTGTCTGCCGTACCGCCCTATCACATTCATATAGTACGTTCGCATTTCCTCAGAAAGAGTGGCGCCCGTTTCTGACGAATCAGCAAAAATGCTCCCCTGAAGTGCCCCCAGTGTGCCGAAAAGATCGGCGGAAAATAAAATTTTCTCTGTTTCTTCATAGGTAAAAGTCACTTCCGGCCAATGCACCATGGGCGCTGTTATAAAACGCAACGTATGTGTTCCCAGATTTAAAACCAACTTTTCATTGACCGGTATAAACCGATCGCCCAAAGGCAGGTGGAAATACTGCCCGAACATTTTCATCCCTGCCGGAGTTATGCAAATCTTCGCTTCCGGATAAGTTTCCAATAAGGTAACAAGAGAACCGGAGTGGTCTGGCTCGATATGATTTACAACGATATAATCCAAATGCCGGCCTTTCAAAAGAACCTTTACATTTTCCATGAATAAATCACGTGCCACCTGATCCACCGTATCAATAACACAAGTTTTTTCATCATCAATAAAGTAACTGTTATACGATACGCCTTGTGTGATAGGAATATAATTTTCAAAACGAGGCGTTACAAAATCGTTGGCTCCGATCCAATATATTGAATTCGTTAATTTTTGCTCATTATGCATGATTGCCTCACACCCTTTTTTTATTTATTCAAGTATATCATAAACCATGAAAATTCCTCCTCTTTATCTGCTTGTTTTTGTGTATTCTGCATGATTTCTCTCCGTCTGCTATCATATAAGCAGTACAAACATATAAGTGAGGTCTTATGAAATATTCTGTCTTATCCGCCGCCGTATCTCTGGCGGCATGGAAATACGGTTATCCTGTCGCGGCAGGAGTTTCAGGCTTGCTCAGCGGCTTTCTCTATATTCTTTCTTATTATAAAAAGAAGCAAATGCTCGCTGTCGCCTGTATTTCTTCGGGAATTATTTCCGTCATGCTGTTTCCCATAGAATTTTCCTTTTCCGGATTGATGCATATCGGAATTGCCTGGTCAATTTCAATTTTCGCTTTGCTTGTGATTTTTCTTCTCCTTTCATTTTTTATAAAAACAAAAGAAAAATTTTTCTAGACACACAAAAACAGGACCCCCTTACGGGAATCCTGTTTTCTTTTTTATCTCATTTTAAATTTATACAATCCTGTCATCACACCAATCATAAGAATGACCCCTGTAGCCGTTCCCATAAGGCCTTCTCCCGTAAAGCCTGCCACAAGATAACCGACAAGGCAGCAGGAAGCTACACAAAGCACATAAGGAATCTGGGTCGACACATGGTCGATATGGTGACACTGTGCACCTGCCGATGCCAAAATCGTTGTATCGGAAATCGGAGAGACATGATCTCCGCCTACCGCACCTGCAAGAACAGCGGCAACGGTGATTGTTGATAGATTCATATCATAGCCTGCGACAGCAAGAACGATGGGAATCAAAATCCCGAAAGTTCCCCAGGAAGTTCCTGTTGCAAATGCAAGTCCCAAGGCTACCAGGAAAAATACAGCCGGCAGCATCACTTCCACCGTCTGGTTTCCGCTGACAACCGAGCCGACATAGCCGCCGATATTCAAATAATCCTGTCCGCAAACTCCGGATAATGTCCAGGCAAGGCACAAAATAAATATGGCGGAAGCCATTTGCTTGAATCCGTTGACGAAGCAGGAACAGAACGTGGAAAAATCAAGAATCTTCCGCGGCACATAAAGTAAAAAAGTAAATACGAGAGCTATAAACGAACCCATGACAAGTCCTTTTGCCGATGAACATTCCGCAAAAGCATCGGCAATACCTTTGCCTTCTAAAATACCCCCTGTATAAAGCATTCCGAATACACAACTTCCAATCAGCACAAGAAGAGGGAGAACTAAATCAATAATACCGCCTCTCCCTACCGGTGCGGTAGACTCATCTTCCGCATACTCTTCAGGAATGACCAGAGTATTTCCACTTTCCTCTGCAAAGTCTGCCATCCGGGAAAAGTCTTTATTTACAAAAATGATAAACGCCATAAATATAAGCGTAAGCCATGCATAGAGATTCAAGGGAATCGTATTCAAAAATAAAGCAAAGCCGTCAATTCCACTGTTTTCAGGTAAGGAAGATGATACCGCTGCCGCCCAACTCGATACCGGTGCGATAATGCAAACCGGTGCTGCTGTGGCATCAATAATATAAGCAAGCTTTGCCCGAGTAATCTCAAACCGGTCTGTCACCGGGCGCATAACGGTACCGACGGTGAGACAGTTGAAATAGTCATCAATAAAAATCAAAACTCCTAAAGCCATCGTAACAAAAAGTGCCGACCGCTTCCCCTTTATTTTTCTCGCCGCCAAATCGCCGTAAGCCTGGGAAGCTCCTGATTTCTGAATAGCTGCTACAATAATCCCCAGCAGCACCAAAAATACAAGGATATTGACATTGCCCCCAATTTTGTCTGACATGATATTAAACATAGTATCAATAGCACTAAGAACGCTGAATCCGGTAAACATCAATACACCGATGAAAATTCCTATTGCCAGTGACATGTAAACTTCTTTAGTCGCCAGTGCCAAAATAATTGTAATAATAGGCGGCACCAGTGACCAAGCCGTTTCTGCCATAACTTCAACCCCTTCCATTCTCCTTTATGCCGTCAGGCATATTTTTGTTTACCTTTGATTATTCTACAGAACGGAGACAATGTCAAGAAAAAACTCTCTGTTTCTAAAGAAATTTTGCGGATCTTCTTAAAATAAAAAGTATGGACCGCTTTTCAGCGCTTGCCCATACCCTGTCACTATACTTCATTCTTTTGCTTTTATTGCAAGTTTTTCTTTCTAATCTTAATCGGCTTGCACCATTTATTCCGGTTGTGCATCTGCAGAATTTTCTGCCCATTCCGTAATTGCCGATATTTCTGTTTCCATCCGGTTTTTGCGGTAAAAAACATGGAGATACCCGGGAACTTCTGCCCCTGACTTTACAAGAAGCGCTTTAAAATCTTCTCCTGTGTGATTGGGCTGGCCGCCGCTTGTAAAAAACGGACAGACTGTTTTATTTTTCCAGTCCACACCGGCGATGAGACTTTTTACAGCCGGGGTCAGTGTAAACCACCATACAGGGGATCCTATAAAAATTCTGTCATATGAAGAAATATCCGGAAAACTTTCCAATTCGGGTAACGTTTTTCTGAATCTTTCAATACCGCTCTGCAAAACAGCAATTCCGTAAGAAGCCGAGTAGGTTCTTTTCGTTTTTACTTCAAACAAATCTCCTCCCACGGTCTTTCTGATTATTTCGGCTACTGCTTTTGTATGTCCCGTTTTTGAAAAATAAACCGTCAAAATTTTCATATTTCCTCCTCATCATTGCAAAGCATCTTTGGCCCAATTTTCAATCTGCTCCCTTTTTGTCACCATTCCGAAACTGCCGAAACGGACATGCAAACCGGATTTGACAAAACAATCACCCACATCGGCGGCAAAATGGTTCAATGCATGACCCGCACTTCCCTCACTGGTCACAAAAGGATAGATAATTTTTCCCGATAAGTCATGATTTTTTAAGAAACTTTTCATAGCCGGTGCTATGGTATACCACCAGACAGGCGTTCCCAAAAATATCGTATCGTATTCTCCGATATCCACAGGAAAATCATTGAGTTCGGGCATGAAGTCGGTACTTACTTCCCGATGTCCTTGTGCTATTTTGTCTTCTTCCTTTTCGGGATAAGGCTCTTTCGTTCGGATCGAGGCCAAATCTCCTCCTACGGTTTTCTGAATCAGCTCCGCTACCTCCCTCGTATGGGACGTTGTGGAGTAATAAACAATCAGAATTTTCCTTCCCACTTCTGCTTTCCTCCATATATCTGTTCACTCAATGCTGCAGTTTCCCGAATCATAATTTCTCCTTTAGTCATATCACGTCCCAAGATTATCTGCAAGCAACGTTTCGGTGATTTTATTTATCCGTGATAAAAAGCCGGCTTACGGCACCGGCTCCTTTTCTTTTACCTGCTCATTTCTGTCAGGCAGCTCCAATATTTCTTAGGAAGAAAACTTCTCTGTAAATCGGGATTCCGCCTCTCTTCAATAGCCATATGTTTCCAATAGCCTCTCCATAAATTTCTGAATTCTTCTTCCGTTCCGCTATGACGGGGATGCAAATCGGGATTTTCCACCCTGACTATCTCTATATGCGTCCCGTCATAATAAGCTGCCGTATTCCGCCGGATATCGTGTATCGCCCACTCTTCTTCAGGAAGTCTTTTTTGGAAATGTCTGACAATTAAAGGAAGTACGTCATGCGTGGGGCGGACAGAAGCATACAGCATGCCCTCTTCTAATTCACTGAACCGCAAAATCCCCCTCCATTTCTCCGCCTCATTTCCCGTCTTTCTTGCCCGGGTAAGGATTTCCCATACCCAAATTTGCTTTTGTGATGCATAAATATCTTTTTTTAAAATAAATCCTTTACGGATATAATCCAAGAGGAGATCCTCTCTTCTGTCCTCACAAAGAAATGCCCGGTACAACCAACGAAAAGCAGGCCCACCGCAAGCTTTAAAAAATGCATCGGCCACCTTTTCCGCTTTGCCTGTATTGGTCGTCACACTCATTCCGTCTCCGAATAAATCAAGACCGACCTCCTGCCGCACGACCGACTCTAGAGAGGAAATTCCGTGATAATAAGCCTCATATACTGTCGTAAGAAATCCTGAAAAAGTACCGTCATACACATATTTCATATCACACCTGCCCGGGAAATAAACTCATCTGCACCATACTTCTCTTTATTTTCTCTGACACAAGTGCTTCTCTGAGCCTGTTTTCCTCCCCGTCGCCCAAACCTTTATATATGCCGCGACAAGTTACAAAATGTTTCGCCCGCTTCCAGACTACCCCCGTTCTCCGTACCTCTTCTTCCGACAATGCACCATACCGCCTCAGCCGGATAATGCGTTGCGCACTTCTCACACCGATACCGGGAACCCGGAGAAGCATTTCATAAGACGCTTTATTGATTTCCACAGGGAAATATGCCCTGTGCCGGATAGCCCAGCATGACTTGGGATCTAAATCATTATCAAAATCCGGCTCTTTCTCTGTAAGAAGTTCCTCCGCCTTAAATCCGTAAAAGCGGAGAAGCCAGTCCGCCTGATACATCCTGTTTTCTCTTACCAGCGGAGGTTTTACAATAGCAGGCAAATTTTTCCCATTCATCACAGGAACGTAGGCTGAATAGTATACCCTCTTCAGCTCTGTTATTTTATAAAGACCTTCTGTCAGACGCAGGATATCCCTGTCACTTTCGCCGCTGGCACCGATAATCAATTGTGTCGTCTGTCCTGCAGGAACGAAAGGAGGAGCATGCTTCGATTTCTCTTGCTTTCTCTCCCTGATTTTCTCATGAAAAAATTTCATAGGTATCAATATAGCTTTCCTTGTCTTTTGCGGTGCCAAAAGCTTTAACGACCGCTCTGACGGCAACTCTATATTCACACTCACCCGGTCTGCATAACGGCCCAACTCATTCAGCAGCGATGCATCTGTTCCGGGAATTCCTTTCATATGGATATATCCGTAGAAATATTCCCGTTCCCTTAAAATCCTGGCCGTCTTAATCAGCAGTTCTGTCGTGTAATCGGGAGAACGGATAATACCGGACGACAAAAATAAACCTTCAATATAATTCCGACGATAAAATTGTATCGTCAGTCTCACAATCTCTTCCGGTGTAAATGTAGCCCGCGGTGTATCGTGACTTCTTCTGTTCACACAATATTCGCAGTCATATATACAAGAATTGGACATCAGAATTTTGAGCAAAGAAATACAACGTCCGTCAGCCGTCCAAGAATGACAAATTCCGCTATAATGCCCGTTGCCGATACCACCCCGGTTTGATCTCGACGAACCGCTGGAAGAACACGACACATCATACTTAGCCGCATCTGCCAAAATATTTAATTTTTCTCCCAATTCCATATCCGTCACCACCATAGAACAAATTTTCTATTTCATTATACACCATATGACAGAAAATCTGTTCGCTTTTTTGCTTTCCGATACAAAAGTTATATGTATTTTCTATTTGTGATGAATAAAATTATATTTTATTAAACATTAATTCTTTATAAAAGTTATTCATTTTTAGATTTGAAAAATTCTTTTTTATATCTTTATTTTTTGTTATAATTCAAATATATTATTAATTTTTCTTACATTTTTATTTCAGGGAGGACTCTCATGAAGAAAAAACTTTTGACTGCACTGCTTATCGGAACTTTAGCTATCACCGGATGTGGTTCCGACAAAAAAACAACAGGTAATGAAGCAAAGACAGAATTAACTATTTCTGCCGGGAACCTTTTAGTTGCCGGTAAATTTGACCCGACAACCGGTTATGGAGTTTGGACTCCCGATATTTTCCACAGCCATATTCTTGCTATCGGAAAAGATAATAAAATTGTTAATGACTTGGCTACAAAAGAAACTATCAGTTCTGACGGTTTAACTTATACCTATGAAATCAGAAAGGATGCAAAATTTTCAGATGGTAAACCCTTAACAGCCAAAGATATTGTTTTTACCTTTAATACTGCAAAACAAAAAGCATCTGCTGCAGATCTCAGCATGCTTGATTCTGTTGAGGCAAAAGATGACTATACCGTCATTTTCCATCTGAAAAAGCCCTGGTCATCTTTCCCCTACAGTCTGACAGAAACGGGCATTGTACCTGCTCATGCGTATACGGAAACCTACGGTGATAAACCGATTGGATCCGGTGCGTGGCGTGTCGTTGATTTCAAAAAAGACCAGCAGCTTATTCTTGAACCCAATGAGTATTATTATGGTAAAAAATCCAAATTTAAGAAGATTACCATTTTGAAAATGGATGAACAGACTGCTTTATCCGCCGCTAAATCAGGTCAGTTGGATTTGGTATATGTCGATGGTGAAACATCAAAGGCTAAAGTAGACAATATGCAAGTCCTCACACTTCCGACAGTCGAGAACTTTATCATTAACCTGCCTACCATCCCGGAAACAAAAAAAGGTGACGAGGTTGTCGGAAATAATGTAACCTGTGACATTGCCATCCGTAAAGCCTTAAATATCGGTATCAGCCGGCAGGCTATCATCGACAATGCTTTGGCCGGTGTAGGAATTCCATCTTATGGAACAAGCCCTGATGTACCTTGGAGCAGCAAATATAAATTTGAAGACGGCCGTGTCGAAGAAGCCAAAAAGCTTTTGGAAGAAGCAGGATGGAAAGATATTGACGGTGACGGTATCCGTGAAAAGAACGGTGTAAAAGCAGAATTCACAATCACCGGCAGAAGCAACGATTTGGCCCGGTACAATACAGTTGTTGCCTTGTCAGCACAAGCTGCTCCTTTGGGCATACATATCATACCTAAATCAGAGGCATGGGTTGTGGCAAGAAAATCGATGCATATCCCTACCTGTTGGGCAATGACTGACATTAATCCTATCAGCTTCTACAGAAATTTCCATTCCAGTCAAATTGGTGTACTCGGTATTAATAACCCGGCTTCTTATAGCAATCCTGCTGTTGATGCGGAAATTGAAGCTGCTATTGCTGCCACCGACCGTGAAGAAGCTTATAAACACTGGATTAACGCCCAGTACTTAACGGATCAGGACGTTCCTTTCCTATTTATTACCTTGCCATCACTGACTTATTTTGTTAAAGACGGTCTTCATATCCCTATGCCGGAGAAAACCATCAACAGAGGCCAGGGGATTTCCGTTGTAGAAAATATGAATGAATGGACTTGGGGCAAATAATTTTCTGATTTATAGAGAAAGGAAATCATTTTGAATATCCGTTACTTTTTAAAAACACTGGTCCGGATGGTTCTTCTTCTTATCTCTACTACTATTATCAGCTTTTTCCTTATCACTTCTTCTCCCATGGATCCTGTGGATTCCTTTTTGGGAGAAGTAAGTGTTTCAGTAGAACAAAGAGCTCAAATTGAAGAAGAATGGGGACTTAATAAATCTCCTGTAGAACGATACATTACCTGGGCCACTCACTTTGTCACAGGAGATATGGGAGAATCTATCAGTTACCATGAACCTGTCAGCAAAGTTCTGGGCGAACGTTTTAGAACATCATTTCCTCTTATGATGATTGCCTGGGTTTGTTCCGGTCTCTTAGGGTTTACGCTAGGTATTATATCAGGAGCTTTTAAAGATACTGTTTTCGATAAAGTCATTAAAACAACAAGTCTTCTTTTAGCTTCTACTCCGGTATTTTGGATCGGTCTTGTCATGCTCGTTATATTTGCCGTGGAACTGCAATGGTTTCCTCTCGGATTGGCAGCACCGGCAGGAAAACTATCAGAGGATGTCACTATTATGGACCGGTTATATCATTTAGTCCTCCCGGCCATCACATTAAGCATTAAGGGGATATCCAATATTGTTCTTCATACACGGCAAAAACTGATTGATGTGCTTGAAAGCGATTATGTCCTTTTTGCTAAAGCAAGAGGAGAATCTCTGAAACAAATTATTATCCGGCACGGACTTAGAAACATTTGCTTACCTGCAATCACTTTACAATTTGCTTACATCAGTGAGCTTTTCGGCGGCTGCGTGCTGGCTGAGCAAGTTTTTTCTTATCCCGGTCTTGCCAATGCTGCTACACATGCAGGCTTATTCGGAGATGCTCCTATGCTTCTAGGTGTTGCTGTATTTAGTGCAGTCTTTGTATTTACGGGAAATCTGATTGCAAATATCTTATACGGAATTATCGATCCCCAAATCAGAGAGGGTGGTGACCGCAATGCCTGAAAAAGAATTGGCCGCCCCAAGATCATTTCATCTGAACTATCGTCAAAAAGTACTCATGATAATCGGTATCGGGCTTTTTATTTTAGTCACTATATGTTTATGGGGAATATATATGTCTCCGGAGCTATATGCTCCGAATTACGCAGACAAACGCTTAGCTCCTTCTCTTATCCATTTATTTGGTACTGACAATCTGGGACGGGATATGTTTTATAGAACAATCAGCGGACTTTCTCTCAGCATACGAATCGGTTTGCTATCTGCCGTCCTGAGTACCTTTATCGCTGTTATTTTAGGCACTATGTCCGCAATTTACGGAGGTAAAGTCGACTATGTGGTCAACTATTTGGTAGATCTCTGTATGGGCATCCCTCACGTCATTCTTTTAATTTTAATTTCCATTGCATGTAATGGCGGTGCTTTTGGTGTTATTACAGGCGTAGCAGTCACACACTGGCCCTCTCTGACAAGAGTTATCAGGGCTGAAGTCATGCAAATCCGTTCTGCCAGGTATGTCCAACTTTCAAAACATATGGGAAAAAGCTCCTGCTATATTGCAGTGCACCATATTATCCCCCATGTATTTCCTCAATATCTGGTAGGACTCATTCTTCTTTTCCCACACGCTATACTTCACGAAGCAGGAATTACATTTTTGGGCTATGGCCTTCCCTTGGACACACCTGCGGTAGGTATCATATTGTCTGAGTCCATGAAATATTTATCAGCAGGTATGTGGTGGCTCGCTATATTCCCGGGTTTGGCGCTTCTTTTGGTCGTGCAACTTTTTGACTTAGTCGGTGACTATCTCAAAATTTACATTGATCCCCACAGTTCGCGGAAATAGGAGGACTTATGAATTATACTGAAAACACTTTACTCACTGTCCAAAACCTTTCCGTAAGTTTTGAAAGTTATGATGCAAAATTAAAAAAAGTAATTTTTACAGCCATTAAAAATCTGAGCCTCACTCTGGAAAAAGGAAATATACTGGCCATCGTCGGGTCCAGCGGTTCAGGAAAAAGCTTGCTGGCTCATGCCATTATGGACATTCTTCCGGACAATGCAAAAACCGGTGGGACATTTTATTACAAAGATGAAAAACTGACACCAAACAGAATACGGGAATTAAGAGGAAAAGAAATTGCTTTTATTCCCCAATCTATCGCTTTCTTAGATCCACTCATGCAGGTAGGTGAGCAAGTCCGAGGAATTGAAGGAAAAGCTGTAGAAGATTTGCAAAAAAAACTGTTCAAACGTTTCCGTCTGAAAGAGGGCACCGATAAATTGTACCCGTTTCAGCTTTCCGGTGGTATGGCAAGAAGAATTCTTCTCTCCACCGCACTTGTTACAGATGCAGAACTCATCATTGCTGATGAACCGACCCCGGGTCTTGATTTAGAAACTGCCATAAAAGCTCTCCAAGATTTGCGACAACTGGCAGATTCCGGAAAAGGAATTGTTTTGATCACCCATGATATAGATTTAGCTATTCATATTGCTGACTATATTTCTATTTTTCACGACGGAAGAGTCATTGAAACTGCTTCTACAAGTACGTTCAAAGGAGATGGAACAGGCTTGAAACACCCTTACAGCCGGGCCCTTTTTGCGGCGCTTCCTCAAAACGGATTTCATCTTGAAACTTGCCCGTATTGTGGTTCAAGCAGTGCCACATGGCTTGTTGACGAAACAGGAATGAGGTGTGATTGTGAACATTCTTGATATAAAAAATGTAAGTTTTCGTTATAACCGCGGACCATTCGTCTTAAAGGATATTAATTTATCTATAGAAGAAGGCGAAGTCGTTGTTTTATTAGGCCCCAGCGGTTATGGAAAAAGTACTTTGGCTCAAATTATTTCAGGTTTTTTACGTCCTACTCATGGCAATATTTTGTTTAAAGGTGCACCACTACCCAAATCAGGATACCGCCCTATCCAACTTGTTTATCAACATCCTGAACAGGCTGTTAATCCTCGCTGGAAAATGAAAGATATTTTATATGAGCCGGGACCGCCCGAAGAAGAAGTGTTACGTGAGATGGGAATACAGGAAAAATGGTACAGTCGCTGGCCGAATGAATTATCCGGCGGTGAACTTCAACGATTTTGTGTTGCCCGAGCCCTCAGAAAAGATACCCGACTTTTAATTTGTGATGAAATGACAACAATGCTTGATGCCCTCAACCAGGCTCATATCTGGAATTATGTATTGAAGTATGCCAAAGAACATCATATAACATTAATTGCCATTACCCACAATAAATATTTGGCTGAAAATATTGCAAACCGCATCATCAAGCTTCCCGAATTGAATCACATTCAAGTACAAGAGTCTGAATACTAAAAAATCTCTAACGAAGTGAACTTTATTCACTTCGTTAGAGATTTTTTTATGTTCCAATATTATGCTTCGGCTAAAAGTTCTGCCACATAATCCCAGTTGACTACCTGGAAGAAATTATCCACATAATCAGCACGACGGTTCTGGTATTTCAGGTAATAAGCATGTTCCCAAACATCGAGACAGAGAATCGGTTTTTTACCTTCGCTCAGCGGGCAGTCCTGGTTTGCACTGGATACTACGGCGAGCTTATCTCCATCTACTACGAGCCATGCCCAACCGCTTCCGAAACGACCGGTAGCTGCTGCGGCAAATTGCTTTTTGAATTCATCAAAGGATCCGAAGGATTCATTAATTTTATCAAGCAAAGCACCTTTCAGTTCGGTTGTTCCCACCGGTGCCATCATTTTCCAAAACAGACTGTGGTTGTAATGACCGCCGCCATTGTTACGTACTGCCGTACGGATTTCTTCCGGTACTTCTTTCAAATGAATCATCAGGTCTTCGATAGACTTGGAAGCCCATTCCGGATAGTTTTCCACTGCTTTGTTCAAGTTATTTACATAGGTTGCATGATGCTTATCATGATGCACTTCCATGGTCTTTGCGTCGATGACCGGTTCCAATGCATCAAAGCTGTAAGGTAAATCTGGTAATTTAAAAGCCATAATTATGCCCCTTTCCAAAATATATATTTGATGTCTTTATTATACACCACTTTATCTATATATGCAAATATATCGATATGACTTATTTTTCTTCTTTTTTATACTAACTGATACGCAAAAACCGCCCCTTTTAATCAGATTTACTCTAATTGCAAGGGACGGCGTATGTGAAAGCGTTTTCAATTTAAACGAGCCGGCTTAAATCTCCCCAACCCATATAAATTTCAAGTACCTTTACAAGCAGGGAAATTCTGTTATTTTTCACAGCTTCATTATCTACCATGACCATAACTGTATCGAGATACGCATTAACAGGTGCCGTCAATTCTTTCAGATACGGCAATGCATCCGCATATCGATACTCACCATAAGCCTGTGCCACAGGTTCTGATACTTTTACGAATGCCGCATAAAGAGTTTTTTCTGCTTCCTCTTCAAATAAGCCGGGATTCACTTCACCGGCATTTTTGCCTTTTGTGATATTCGCAAGACGTGTCACTGCCTGACGGAGCTCTTCTTCTCCCTTGATATGACTGTCCAACATGGATTGTGCTTTCAGGAACAATGCATATATATCATTAATTTCTCCTGATAAGACGGCATCAATAACATCATAGTCAATTTTTTTATCAAGCAGAATCGTTTTGATTCTCTGGCGGAAGAAATCTTCTATTTGCATAACTGCTGTTTCTTTCTTGTCTTTTTCTCCCGGCAGCAGTTTCAGCGCTTCTTCGATTCCTTTTCTTATATCCCAGTGTATTTTTCCGTCCACAAGAATATTGACGGCACCGATTGTCTGCCGGCGCAAGGCAAACGGATCCTGTGAACCCGTGGGTATCAATCCGCGGAGGAAGGTCGCTGCCAAATTATCAAGTTTATCTGCCAGGGAAAGGGCTCTGCCGATAGCGCTCTGAGGCAAAATATCACCGGCAAAACGCGGCATATATTGTTCAAATATCGCATCTGCCACATCTTTATCCTCTCCGTCAAGAAGAGCATATTCTCTACCCATTTCTCCCTGCAATTCAGTAAATTCGGTAACCATTCCCGTTGCAAGATCAGACTTGGAAAGGAAAGCGGCCCGCCGGACTTTTTCCGTTTCTTCCGGGGAAAAGCCCCATTCGGCAGCGATAAGAGAAACCATTTTAACCAGTCTGTCCGCTTTATCTAAAAGCGTACCGAGGCCTTCCTGGTAATTGATACGCTTTATATCCTCTCTACGTTCTTCCAACGATTTTTTGCGGTCTCCGTCATAGAAAAATTTTGCATCGTCAAGACGGGCCCGAAGTACCTTTTCATTACCGGCCTGCACATTATGAATGGCTTTATCTCCTCCGTTTCTCACGGTCAGGAAATAAGGCATGAGCGAGCCGTCTTTTCTCCGTACAGGATAATATCTCTGATGATCTCTCATAGGAGTAACAACAGCCGGTACGGGAAGTTTTAAAAATTCTTCATCAATCTTACCGTACAGTGGTGTCGGGTACTCGACCAGATAGTTAATCTCTTCCAAGAGTCCGGCATTGGGCCAGACTTCTCCGCCCAGTTCATCCGCCACCTTTTTCAGACCCCGGGAAATCATATCTCTTCTTTCGTCCTGATCTACCACAACAAAAGCTTTTTCCATAATGGCTTTATACTCTTCGGGACGGGTTATTTTTACCGGTTCCTTGCAGAGGAAACGATGTCCGCGGCTGATGTTTCCGCTTTTTACATGTGCAAATTCCATAGGAATAATCTTATCATCCGCAAGTGCGACAATCCAGCGTACAGGGCGGATAAAGTGGGCTTCTTCATCAGCCCAGCGCATGCTTCTTGAAAAATTCAGTCCGGTAATAAGAGATGTAAATAATTCGGGCAAAATATTTTCTACCGGCTGTCCTTTATTTATCACTTCTGCCCAGGTATATTCACCTTCTTTGACCAGCTGTGACGGGTCAATGTGCTGGCCTCTTGCAAATCCCAGTGCCGCCTTTGTCGGATTTCCGTCTTCATCAAATGCTGCTTTTACAGACGGTCCGCGTTTCTTTACTTCTTCATCAGGCTGTGCATCGGCTGCTTGTTTTACAATAACGGCTAGACGGCGGGGCGTTGCATATACCTCTGTTTTTTCAAAAGAAATACGGGCTTCTTTCAGTTTCATATCAGCCAGTTCACGAAGCTGATCGACAACACCGGACATGATATTGGCCGGCATTTCTTCGGTCCCTATTTCAAGAAGAAGGTTTTTACTCATTTCCGGTCACTTCCTTTCAGCATGGGGAATCCCAACTCTTTTCTTTTCTTTAAATATGCTTTTGCACACATACGTGCCATACTTCTCACACGACCGATATATTCAGTTCGTTCGGAAAGAGATATCGCTCCTCCCGCATCAAGAAGGTTAAAAGTATGAGAGCATTTCAATACATAGTCATAAGCGGGAAGCACATAACCTGCTTTGATGATACGGGTTGCTTCCTTTTCATACATATCAAAAAGGCGGAAAAGCATATCATGATCTGATAAATCATAGCTGTAGACAGACTGCTCATACTCATTTTCATGCCAGATGTCACCATACGTAACACCCTTTGTCCATTCCAAATCATATACATTGTCTTTTTCCTGTATATACATGGCAATTCGTTCCAGTCCATAGGTAATTTCAACCGAAACAGGATGTTCGTCAATGCCGCCGATTTGTTGGAAATAGGTAAATTGTGTGATTTCCATTCCGTCAAGCCAGACTTCCCAGCCGATGCCCCAAGCACCCAGAGTAGGAGATTCCCAATTATCTTCTACAAAACGGATATCATGCTCTTCCGGATCAATGCCAAGCTCTTTCAAGCTTTCCAGATAAGTTTCCTGAATGTCGTCAGGCGAGGGTTTCATAATAACCTGGAATTGGTGATGCTGATAAAGCCGGTTCGGGTTATCTCCATAGCGACCGTCATCAGGACGGCGGGACGGTTCCACGTAGGCTACATTCCACGGCTCAGGCCCGATAGTTCTGAGAAAAGTGGCAGGATTCATTGTTCCCGCTCCCTTTTCCACATCATAGGACTGCTGAAGAACACAGCCCCGGGCTGACCAGAATTTCTGGAGTGCTAAAATCATGTCTTGTAATGTCATATTTCCTCCTGCACATAAAAAATCCCCGCAACATCATGTTGCAGGGACGAATTTCAAATCCGCGGTTCCACCCTCATTGGCATTGTGCCCACCTTCATTGGATAGCTGTCCTACTCCGTTCAGACAGCAGCTCGGAAACGCCTTCCGCATACAACCGGACTCTCACCATCACCGGATCGCTGATTATGCGTACTCCTTTTCCTCATTGCCGTAATTATATTCCTATCTTAACAACGGAACTGAAAAAAGTCAAAGGCATCTATAAACTTTTACTTTCCGTCACCAGAATCTTCAGTTTCTTTAGTCTCCACAGTTGCCTTCTTCACCGGAGTAATAATTTCATCATTGACGGTTTTCTTTATCTTGTTGCCTGAATCTTGCAAAAGATCCATTAATATTTGTTTGTCTGCCCCGTCAAAACTACGTATCTCCTGTTCATTGTCAAAATCAAAATAAGGAGCTTTTTTAAATCCCAAGGCCGCAGCAAAGAAGCAATCCGGGATAGACACCAGCCGACTATTATATTGTCTGACTAAATCATTATAGATTTCGCGAGCTCCCAACAATTCTGATTCAATCTCATTTACATGTTCCATCAAATCCACATAGGTTTTATCTGCCTTCAGTTCCGGAGTAGCCATAGCCAGTGCCCGTATATCTGACAGTGCCTGATTCGAACTGATTGCCATTTCTTTCATATTCTCCGAAACTTTAAGTTGTACTAATTTTTCATGGGTACTGTAATTTTCTACTACTGCCATTAATTGGTTAATCGTATCCACTTTCCTTTTTAAGGCTACAGAAACATTAGAATTACTTGCTTTAATGGCCTGAGCTCCTCTTTGAAGCAGATTATACTCTTTCACCAACAAAAAAATAATGCCTAACACTATTAAGAAAAATAATAACATAAGAATAACCTCCAGTAATTCTCATAATATCGGATAATGGTTTCTTATTTAACATGATTACATTATATCATGTTCTCATTATTTTCTTTCTATTCTTTTTGTAATTTTTCTAAAGCCAACTCCAGTGTATGCCAGCCGAGAGTTGCACATTTTACACGAACCGGCATTTTTGAAATATCTTTCAGTGTGACCGCTGCTTCGAGCTCTTCCAAAACGTCCTCATCAGTGACATCACCACGTATCATTCCGAGAAACACATGGCAAAGCCGCAAAGCTTCTTCCACCGTTTTTCCCTGAAGCAGCTCAGCCATCATTGATGTGGAGGCCTGACTGATTGCACAGCCGCTTCCCGTGTAGGCAAGATCACGGATCACGCCTTTATCTACTTTGACCTCGATTTCAATATCGTCTCCGCAACTGGGATTGTGTCCGTGTTCATGAATCGTCGGACTCTCAATTTTTCTTTTATTTGTCATATCCCGGTTATATTCCAGAATCAAGTCTGTATACAGTTGTTGTAAATCCATCAGTCATCATACCCCATTATTTTCCGTACATTTTTCAATTTTTCCAAAAAATAATCCACTTCGTCTACGGTATTGTAGAAATAGAAGCTGGCACGGCAAGTCGCATTAATTCCCAAATAGCGGTGAAGAGGTTCCGCACAGTGATGACCTGTACGGATACAGATTCCGTCATGGGAAAGAATTTGTGCTACATCATGAGGGTGTACTCCTTCTACGGTAAATGATGCAAGCCCCTCTTTTTCCTCTGCACGGTCTGTGCCGACAATGTGAATGAAAGGTAATTTTTTCATACCTTCTATCGCACGGGATACGAGTTTCTTTTCCTGTGCCCTGATTTCATCATAACCGACAGATTCTATGTAACGGATTGCCGCCACAAGCCCGACAGCGCCTTCCACATATTGCGTCCCCGCCTCAAATTTCGCCGGCAACTCTGCATAGGTCGTGTCCTGCTCATAGACATTTTCTATCATATCACCGCCCAAAAGAAACGGTTCCATTTCGTTTAAAAGTTTTTCCTTGCCGTAAAGGACTCCTATACCGCCGAGAGAACACATTTTATGCCCGGAAAAGGCAAAAAAGTCGCAATCCAGTTCCTGTACATTGACTTGCATATGGGGAATGCTTTGCGCTCCGTCAAGAACCACTACGGCTCCGTGTTTATGAGCCCTTTCAATCAGGACTTTCGCGTCAAACTTGATTCCCATTACATTGCTGACCTGGGCAAATGCCAAAATTTTGACAGCCGGGTTATCAATTTTTTTCAAGTCTTCTTCTAAGAAATGTCCTGTTTTCTTGTCTATATAAATATAGTCCAGAACCGCCCCCGTTTTTTTTGCAACCCGCTGCCAGGGCACCAGATTTGAATGATGCTCCGTAATCGGAATAAGAATACGATCGCCCGGTTTCAGCCGGGTTTCGCCATAAGAACGGGCCACCAGATTTAAGCTTTCTGATGTATTTCTTGTATAGATAATTTCTTTTTCGCTCTTTGCCCCTATAAAATCTTTTACTGCCGTTTTAGAGCCGTCATAGACCTCGGAAGCGCTTATCGCAAATACATGAGCCCCTCTGTGAGGATTCCCGTTTTGATGCAGTATATAATTTGTCACTGCCTCCACAACGGGACGCGGACGTTGCGTGGTAGCCGCATTATCAAAGTAGACGACACGATGTCCGTTTACTTTTGTTTCCAAAATAGGAAAATCTTTTCTGATGAGTCCGGTATCCATCATGCCTCCTCAGCTTCTAATTTTTTTCTTACGATAGCCAGCACATCTTCTTGCAGGCTTTCATCCATCCGGTCTACCAGAGGACGTATTAATGATTCAACAACTATACGACGCGCTTCTTCCAGAGAAAATCCGCGGGTCATTAAAAAATAAATGACCTGGTTATCCAACTGTCCCGAGCTGGATGCATGGTTGCCGATTACGTTATCTTCCGTACATAAAAGCAGTGGCAACGATACATTTCTGGTTGTAGGACTGAGTTGTATCGCATAGTCGCCCTCATCACCGACAGAACCGCTGCATCCGCGCTTGAAATCCAGTGTACCGCGGAACGTCTTTGATGACCGTTCCGAAAGTGAGCCTTTCACATCAATCTGCGCTTTCGTTTCCTTTCCTACGTGATCGATGTGATAAAACAGGTCGAGATGCTGCGTACCGCCGGCAGCATAGACAGTTCCCTCATTGATTTCCGACTTGTCGCCTGACAGCTTTCCGTAACTGTGCAAAATTGATTTTTCTCCGACCATTTTTGCTGCCACAAAATGAGCCTTTGCTTCTTTCCCTGCCAAAATATTTCTCTCTTCATAGAAAGAAGTTTTTTCAAAGCCTTTCTCCAATGAAGACACAGTCAGACACGAATTTTCTCCCAACTCATAGAAAGAAGAAATCACCACCGTCGCCTCTTCTTTGCCGCCATGGCTATTCCATACCAGATGAAGGCGGGAATTCTTATGAAGTTTAAAGATAAAACGTCCTGCAAAGTCCGGCACGTCTGTGTCGGTATTTATAGAAATAACAAGATTCGCTTCCGTTTCTCCGGGGATTTCTATGGTGTAGGTTTTTCCCTGCCCCGAAGCTGAAGTAACCTCCGGTGCCGTTTCGTTATAATCAGACGGCCATATACCGCCTGCACGGACATAGGCTGTATCTGAAAATGCAACTTCTGCCAAACGGGATGGTGCTTTAAATAACAACGGGCTGTCATTGCTTTTTAAATATCTGTATGTAATCAGCGGCAGCCGGTTTGCCTGAATTGTTTCCATAACTGCCTCCTTAACCTATAGCACCCTCAAATTCCAAATCAATGAGCCTGTTCATTTCCACCGCATATTCCAGCGGGAGTGCCTTGGAAATCGGTTCCGCAAATCCGCGGACCAGCATGGCCTTTGCATCTTCCTCCGACAGGCCACGGCTCATTAAATAGTAAATATCCTCTTCAGAAATACGACCGATTTTGGCCTCATGCCCTAAATCGATATCGTCATTTTCAATAATAATGGCCGGTACTGTATCTGAACGCGATTCATTATCGAGCATCAAAGATTCACAGCTGATTGTCCCTTTTGTCCCCGATGCCTTCGGTCCGATATAGACGACGCCACGGTACAAAGCGGTACCTCCGCCCTTAGAGATTGATTTCGAATTGATTGTAATATGGGTATTTCGTCCCAGTGCTTCTACCTTGGACCCGGTATCAAGAAATTGATTTTTGCCGGCAAAAGTAATTCCTGTAAATTCACAGGTTGAATGGTCTCCTTTGAGAACGGTGTCAGGATACAGACAGGATGTGTGAGACCCGAAAGATCCGCTTACCCATACCATTTCTCCATTATCCTCTACAATCGCCTTTTTCGTATTCAGGTTATACATATTTTTCGACCAGTTTTCAATAGTCGAGTACCGGAGCTTTGCTCCTTTCTTTACGAAAAGCTCTACCGCTCCGGCATGAAGATTGGCTACATTGTAACGGGGTGCCGAGCAGCCTTCTATAAAATGACAGGACGCTCCCTCTTCCACAATAATCAAGGTGTGTTCAAATTGTCCCGCCCCGGGTGCATTAAGGCGGAAATAACTCTGGAGCGGCATTTTTACATCTACGCCTTTGGGCACATAGACGAATGAACCGCCGGACCACACAGCGTAGTGCAGTGCTGCAAATTTATGATATCGCGGTGTAATCAATTTTCCGAAATAAGGACGTATCAGCTCCTCATATTCCTTTACCGCCGTTTCAAAATCTACATAAATGACCCCTTGGTTTTCCAATTCCTGCTGGACATTATGATAAACCACTTCGGAATCGTACTGGGCACCTACGCCTGCCAGCGACTTCTTTTCCGCTTCAGGAATTCCCAGCCTGTCAAAAGTATCCCGTATATTCTGCGGCAAATCCTCCCAGCGGGCCTTCATGTCAGTTTTAGGACGGATATAGGTATCTATATGATCCATATCCAGCTCGGAAATATCGGGAGCCCACGGCGGTACATCAAGTGCGTTAAAAATTTCAAGAGCTTCGAGCCGTTTCCGGAGCATCCATTCCGGCTCTTCTTTTTCTCTTGAAATATCCCTTATCGTATCCTCTGTCAACCCTGTTTTGGCTTTATAAGCAAATTCAACCTTATCTTTGATGTCATAAACGCTGCGGCTGATGTCATCAATCCGGCTTTTTTTTCTTCCTTCTGCCATCGGTCACACCTCTTTACGATACGCATCAAACCCGTTCGTTTCAATTTCCTCCACCAGTTCGGGACCGCCCTCCCTGACAATCCGTCCGTCAATCAGAACATGGACAAATTCGGGTCGGATAAATTTCAGAATTTGGTTCAAATGGGTAATTAAAATCAGGGCATTGTTTTCGTTGTGATAATCAGAAATATTTTTAGATACCACTCTGACCGCATCTACATCAAGGCCGGAATCCGTTTCATCGAGCATTGCCAGTTTGGGTTCCAGAATCCGGAGCTGCAATATTTCACTTTTTTTCCGTTCACCGCCGGAAAATCCGTCATTTAAGTAACGGTTTCCGTAAGCAGGATCCATCTGCAGGTCCTGCAGCCGTGATTTCATTAACCGCTTAAAAGGAAACAGCTTCTGTTGCTTTCCCGAAATGGTTGTTTTTGCCGTGCGGATGAAATTCTCCATCGTAATCCCCGCTACGGAAACAGGATTTTGGAATGACAAAAACAAACCGAGTTTTGCTCTTTTATCAACAGACAATTCGGTAATATCCTGTCCTTCAAAGAAAATACGGCCTTCTGTGATTTCATAAGCGGGATTTCCCATTATGGCATGGAGCAATGTTGATTTCCCCGCTCCGTTTACGCCCATAATGACATGGACTTCCCCTTTATTCACAGAGAAATTAATTCCATGGAGGAGTTCTTTTCCTCCTACCGATACGTGAAGATTTTCCACGCGAAGTAATTCATCCATTGTATCACCCTCGATATATTGTAAATATATATGAAATTTTCCATATATATGATTAAAAACCTTTATTTATTTTACAGTATTTTTCGATATATGTAAATAATTCAATATAGAATGAAACAGGCAATTTACTTTTCAATGTACCGTCTGCAGAAAATAAAAAAATCCGCAAGAAAACTCTCACGGATTTTTTACAGTCTCA
>UQJW01000005.1 GCA_900541485.1 uncultured Dialister sp. | reverse complement strand
GTGGCTACGGTCATTGCCGTGATTGTGGCTTACAGTATAGATCCGAGAAAAAAACTTGTCTGGTTCCGTCAGAGGAGCAGTAACGGATTCATGGTACGCCGCGGCTGGTTCGGAAATTTCAGTCTTCTCGGCGTTCCCTGTTCAAAAGAAGGATTCGCCATTACTGCCGGTATTTTTATCGGTGCCGGTCTTATTTGGGCGTTATTGGTATTTGTCATTTTACCGGTTTTCGGATATCAAATCTGACCGGAATAAAAAACTGCATATGTTTTCTGCGTATGGCACAGGGGCAGGAAATAGTAACGGACCTGGTAGGATACCGGTCCGTTTTTTGATAAAATCTGTGCCGTGTCCCTTTGTATCTGTCAGGAGGAAATCATGACAAACGCGGAAGCGATTTTTAAAGAACTTTTTGCCGGGGTTATGGCGATGTCGGATCCTACCATCTGGATCATGTTCATCATCGGCGGTATTTTGATTTGGCTCGGGGTAAAAAAAGATTATGAACCGATGCTGCTCTTTCCTATGGGAGTGGGCTGCCTGCTGGCAAACATTCCCGGCCGGTTTGTAGTCATTCCCGACGGCGGCGGCGATCCCGGATTTCTTCATGTACTTTATCAGGCGGGCATTGCCAATGAATTATTCCCCGTCCTGATTTTTGTCGCTGTCGGCGCCATGTGCGACTTCACACCTCTTATACGTCAGCCTCATGTCATGCTTTTTGCGGCGGCTGCCCACTTGGGGATTTTTGTGGCGACGATTTTGGCGGCGTTCATGGGATTTCCCTTTAATCAGGCTGCCGCAATCGGTATCATCGGTGCTGCCGACGGGCCGACCACCATTTTTGTGGCCCAGAAATTTGCAACAGAACTTCTCGCACCCCTGACCGTTACTGCTTTTTGCTATATGTCACTCGTGCCGATTATACAGCCGCCGATTATCAAGTTCCTGACAACGAAAAAAGAACGGAAAATCCGCATGGAATTTAAAGAGGAGAAACCCGTATCATGGACGGCAAAATTCCTATTTCCTTTCATGGTTGTCATATTCGCCGGTATCCTGGCACCCATTTCCGTTCCTCTCATCGGAGCGCTCATGTTCGGAAATATGCTGAAAGTATCAGGCGTTGTCGATTCTTTGTCCGATACGGCACAAAATGAATTGTCCAATCTGGTGACACTGTTCCTCGGACTTATCATCGGTGCCACGATGACGGCGGACAATATTCTCACTCTCGATGTACTGAAAATTCTTGTTTTGGGAGCGGTGGCATTTATTTTTGACACTGCCGGCGGTGTGCTTTTTGCAAAACTTGCCAATCTGTTTTTAAAGAAAAAGCTCAATCCCATGATCGGTGCCTGCGGTATTTCCGCATTTCCCATGTCGGGCAGAGTCGTGGCCAAAATGGCACTGAAAGAAGACCCGACGAACTTTATCATCCAACATGCCATGGGCGTAAATGTGGCAGGGCAGGTAGCTTCCGTCGTTGCCGGCGGGCTCGTGCTTGCTTTGATTCCCGTATTGGGTTAGGAGGTTATTATGACAAGCTTGGAATCATCAGTATATCTCTTGGCGGTGGCCTATCCCGTACTTTTTCTTGTCATGGCTGTTTTTGCGGGACTGACTTACTGGCTCAGCCGTGTATTTCCTTATAAAGACAAATAATTTTTCGTAAAAACAAGCGGAATTCTGCTGTTTGCGGGAAAAGGGCAAAAGATATATACTGTTATTATGAAAATAATTCTCTTTTAGGAGGCATGTAATGAAAGAAACATATAGCAGAACCAAATCTGTATGGCAGCGTATGAATGAAAAAGAACGCAAAGCCGCCATGGCGTATGGAGAAAGATATAAAAAGTTCCTCGATACGGCAAGAACGGAACGGCTTGCGGCGGCGGAAATCATCCGTCAGGCCGAAGCTAAGGGATTTAAACACGTCTATGATATGAAAGCGCTCAAGGCCGGCGATAAAGTGTATTGGAACCAGAAAGGGAAATCCGTCATTCTTGCGGTCATCGGAAAAGAACCGGTTCACAACGGAATTAAAATTGTCGGCTCCCATATCGACTCGCCCCGTCTGGATTTGAAAGCAAACCCGGTTCATGAAAAAGAAGGCGTCGTTTACTTCCGCACCCATTACTACGGCGGAATCAAAAAATACCAGTGGACGACCATTCCTCTTGCTTTAATCGGTGTCGTTTATACCAAGAGCGGGAAGAAAGTGGATATTCATATCGGCATGGACGAAAAAGATCCTGTTTTCTATGTATCCGACCTGCTCATTCACATGGCACAGAACCAGATGAAAAAGCCACTTGCCGAAGGGGTGACGGGTGAACAGCTCCAGGCCATTGCAGGCACGCACTCCAAGGAAGGGCAGACACCGAAAGAAGCCATCATGGCACTTTTGAAAAAAGAGTACGACATTGAAGAAGAAGATTTTGCTACGGCAGAACTCGAACTCGTTCCGGCCATAAAGAGCCGCGATGTAGGCTTTGACCGTTCTCTTATCGCATCTTACGGACAGGATGACAGAGTTTGCTCTTATGCAAATTTGGAAGCCATTCTGAATGCAAAACCGGGAGTTAAGACGCAGGCGGCACTCCTGACGGATAAAGAAGAAATCGGTTCTTACGGAAATACAGGTATGGAATCCGCCTATTTCGTAAAATTTGTTATGAAAATGTTGGCTCTTCAGGGACAGGGAAGCCTTCTCGAATTTTATGAAACCATGGAAAACAGTGAAATGCTTTCCGCTGACGTAAATTCCTGCCTTGACCCGATGTTCCCCGAAGTATCCGAAAGGGACAATGCCTCTTTCCTCGGCTACGGTATCAATCTCACCAAATACGGCGGCTCCCGCGGTAAAGCAGGAAGCAACGATGCAAATGCGGAATTTTTGCATAAAGTCAGAAATATTTTAAATGATGCCGGCGTATGCTGGCAGATCGGCGAACTCGGAAAAGTCGACCAGGGCGGCGGCGGAACAATCGCGTTCATGATGGCAAACTGGGGTGCGGAAGTAGTAGACTGCGGTACCTCCATGCTTTCCATGCACGCACCGTATGACCTGCTTTCAAAGGCCGATGCTTACGAAACCTATTTGGCTTACAAAGCATTTTTTGAAAGTAAATAATAAAAATAAAAGAGCTTTCTTTTAAAAGGAAGCTCTTTTTTTGTGCTTAGTAAAATATTTGCCGGATGAAAAAGAAGAACTTTTCATTTCCGTCATTTTCGTTTTTGATTGACTCTGCTCCTTTACGGGAGTACTATATCTAATAAACTTGTTTTGTAGGAGGCATGCATGGCGGCAGGTGAAAAGCCGGAAAAAGAAATTACATCACCGGCGGAGAAAAAAGAAGATGTTTCACCGATGAGAATCTATAAGGGCAGTGCAGTGAAATGGATAGCCCTGCTTCTTTGCGTGTGGACGGTTTTCCAGCTTTATTTCACGACTCTCGGCGTTTTGAGTGCCATTCATTTAAGAGCCGTTCATTGTATATTTTTGCTTGTCCTGACTTTTCTCCTTTATCCGTCTTCGGCAAAGGAAAAACGGGAAAGAAAATATCCGTCTTTGTGGGATACGGTTCTTATTTTTTGTTCGCTTTCAAGTTTTCTTTATCTGATTTTGAACTACAACAGGATTGCCCTCGCAGGAGGCCGTATTTCCGATATGGAAACGGGAATTGCCGCGTTGGCGGTTATTTGCGTATTTGAGGCGGCCAGAAGAGTGTCGGGAAATCTGACCGCACTTTCGGCACTTTTTCTTGCGTATAATTGGTTCGGTGCGTATCTCCCCGGATATCTGGGGCATAACGGCTTTACGTTGAAACGTGTTCTGATTACCCAGTTCTGGGGGACGCAGGGACTTCTCGGTACGGGAGCGGGCGTATCGGCAACGTATATATTTCTTTTTGTTCTGCTCGGTTCTTTTTTGAAATATTCGGGGTTTTCCAAATTTATCAATGATTTTTCCATGGCGCTCGTGGGAATGACGGCCGGCGGTCCTGCCAAGGTGGCGGTCATTGCATCGGGACTTATGGGCATGATCAACGGGTCTGCCATTGCCAATGTGGCGACGACAGGAACAATCACGATTCCGATGATGAAACGGGCGGGGTATAAAAAAGAATTTGCCGGAGCCGTGGAGGCCGCCGCTTCTACGGGCGGTCAGTTTACACCGCCTATCATGGGGGCGGTCGGGTTTGTCATGGCGGAATTTTTAAATCTGCCTTATACCTATGTCGCGCTAGCGGCGGTTACGCCTGCCCTGCTTTACTATACGGGCCTGCTTCTTGCAGTCCATTTTGAGGCGAAACGTCTCGGTCTTTCCGGTGTTTCGAGGGAGCATATTCCGGAGGCTCTTGAGGTTCTGAAAAAACAGGGACATCTCATTCTTCCCCTTGTGAGTCTTATCGGACTTATGAGTATGGGATTTACTCCTCTTTATGCCGCCGTGATTTCTATTTTTGTCACTGTAGGAGCGGCCCGTCTCAGAAAAGAAACGGCCATGACGGGACGTGATATTCTTTCAGCCGTCACGGAAGGCGCGAAAAGTGCGGTTTCTGTCGGCGTATGCTGTGTAATTATCGGTGTCATCATCGGCACGGTCACTCTCACATCTTTGGGACTCCAGCTGGGATATATTGTCCTTTCTCTCGGAGAGGGCGGTCATCTTTATACGGCCGGCCTTTTGGTCATGGTCATGTCGGTGGTTCTCGGCATGGGTGTACCCGGTGTGGCGGCGTATGTCATTGTCCAGGCGGTAGCCGTTCCCGTACTGATAAAAGCAGGGGCAGCACCGCTTCCGGCACATCTTTTTTGTCTGATCTACGCCTGCTTGTCAAATATTACACCCCCTGTGGCCATTTCCGCTTATGTAGCATCGGGAATTGCAGGTTCGGGACAGATGAAGACGGCTCTCCGCTCCGTGCGTCTCGGACTTACCGGCTTTATCATTCCTTTCTTTTTCCTTGATAATTCCGTGCTTTTGATAGGAGCAGACAAAGAGGCGGCTTTATCTGTAACAATCCGTGCCGTGCTTACGGCTCTGGCAGGGACACTGGCTCTTGTGGCAGGTATGGAAGGACGTCTTTTCTGCCGTGCCGCATTTTGGGAAAGGGCGGTTTTGATTTCCGCCTCTCCCTTGCTTCTCTTCCCCGGAATGATTTCTGATGTTCTCGGGCTTTCCGCTATTTTTACGGTCATGGTTTTCCAATACAGGCGGCTGCAAAAAGAAAAGAGAGCCGGCCGGTTAGAAAATTAGCAGGTATTCGGCTATACTGAAAGAGAATTTCGGTTTTACTTTTCTGAAAGCGGATGGGAATGAAATGATGAAGAAAATGAAAAAGGCGGCCGCTGTTTTTCTTGCCGCTTTTCTTGCGGCAGGACTGCTGTCGGGGTGCGGGGGAAAAGATGCTTCCGGAGCAGGGAAAACAGGGGCAGAAGAAACGGTCAAAATCAATTTTCCTACAGCAGGCGCATCAGGTGCTTTATATGCTGTGGGAGCGGCGGTAACGCATATGTGGACAAATTCCGTGCCGGGCGTGCAGGCCAAAAGCCAGGCATCGGCAGGCGGTATTGCCAATTTAAATATGGTGGCTGACGGAGAAGCCCAAGTGTCTGTCGCCGTTTCAAGCAATGTGGCGGAGTGTATCAACGGAGCGGGGAGTTTTCAAAATCACCCGTATAAAGATTTGAAAATCATCGCCGGATTATATATGAATCCCAACCAGGTGGTGGTTACGGAACGGTCGGGTATCGAAAAATTGGAAGATGCAAGGGGAAAACGTTTTGCCGTCGCCTCTGCCGGCTCTTCCGTATACAATGAATGTGCCGTGCATTTCACAACGGCGGGACTTCATTTTCCTGATGATATTCAAGCGGAATATATTGCATTTACCGATGCGGCAGATTTACTCCAGAACGGTTCGGCCGACGGGGCATGGGTGATGTCCGGCGTACCTGCTTCGGCGGTGACACAGGCACTGGCAGGCGGCTGCCGTCTGGTGGATATGGATGAAGACCTGCTGAACCGGTTGAAAGAAAAATATCCCTGGTATTCTTCGTATATCATTCCGAAAGGCACATACCCCGGACAGGATAAGGATATCCGCACTTCGGCAGTAAAAATGGTGATGTTCACCCGCGGAGATCTTCCGGAGGAGCTGGTGTACCGCCTTACAAAAGCATTCTGGGAGCATATCGGCGAATTGGGAGAAACGCAGAAAAGTCTGAAAGGCCTTACCCCTGAAGAGGCGGTCAGGGACGTGGGAAATCTGCCGTTCCACCCGGGGGCGGTAAAGTATTATAAAGAAATAGGCGTATGGAAATCATAGGTTTGCAAAAGACAGTCATTTCACGGCTGTCTTTTTTGCTTCCGGAAATCAAAAATAAAAGTTCTGTTGCTTATAAAAAAACAAGAGCAAACAAATTTCTAATCACCTTGACAAGGAAAAAGGAATCAAGTAGAATGGTGACAATACAAAAAAGTGCTGATGGAAAAAAGTACAAGTTCCGCTTCTGCCCAGAGAGCCGGTGTATGGTGAAAACCGGAGAGAAAAGAATTTGGAAGTTCTTTCCTGAACTGCTTCGCTGAAATGAAAGTAGGCGTTGCCGGAGTGGCTCCGTTAAAAAGCTGAGAGTTGATTTGATGAAATTAGGGTGGTACCACGGATATTCCGTCCCTTGGTACTGCTTTTTTTGTTTTCTGAACAAGATTTTACTTTCATCGGATAAACAGGGTGGTACCGCGATGAGTCCCGTCGTCCCTTGCAGAAGCAGGGGACATTTTTTTATAGAATTTCAGTTATAAAGAAAGCAGGGATGAGAAATGAAAACATGGAAGAAATGGATTTTGGCAGCCGGTATTCTCGGAATGGCAGCGGTGACGGTAAGCTGCGGCGGTACGGAAAAGGCCGGAAACGGTGGGCAGGAAAAGGGAAAATTGAAAATCGGGGTGGTACAGATTATGCAGCATGCCTCCCTTGATTTGGCAAACAAAGGCTTCATCGACGGTTTGAAAGAACGGGGGTACGATGAGAGCAAGGTGGTTTTCGATCAGCAAAATGCCCAGGGAGACCAGTCGAATCTCCGGAGCATTACGGCACGTTTCAAAAATGAAAAGCCCGCTCTGATTTGTGCCATTGCGACACCGTCGGCACAAGCGGTAGCCAATGAAATCAAGGATATTCCCATTGTCGCTACGGCGGTCACGGATTTCGTATCTGCCAAACTTGTCAAAAGCAATGAAGAGCCGGGCGGAAATGTGACGGGCGTAAGCGATTTGACACCTGTACATGCCCAGCTTGATTTGGGAAGAAAGCTCGTACCCGGTGCAAAACGGGTGGGACTGATATATTGCTCCAGTGAGGTGAACAGCGAGATACAGGCGGCTATGGTGAAAGCTTATTGTCGTGATAATCAGTTGGAAGTTGTGGAACGGACGGTGAACAGTGTAAATGATATCCAGCAGGTGGCGGAGTCTCTTGTGGGGGCCTGTGATTTCATTTACGTACCGACCGATAATGTCATCGCTTCTTCCGTGCCTACTCTTGTGAAGGTGACGGACGCGGCCAAAATTCCCGTGATAGCCGGAGCGGGCAGTATGGCAAAAGACGGTGCATTGGCAGCCTTATCGGTAGATTACTATACGTTGGGAAAACGGACGGCCTATTTAGCGGCAGATATTCTTGACGGTAAGGTAAAACCGGAAAATACGAAAATAGGTTATCAAACGGAATATACACTGATAATCAATGAAAAGAGCAGAGAAAATTTAGGACTTCAGATTCCCGGAGAGATTATGAAATCGGCGGAAAAAATATAAAAAACCCGTCTGAGGAAAAGAAAAAAGAAAAGAACGGTTTTAAGCGGACTGTTCTTTTTGTTTTTTCTAAAGACTTTCCGAAAAATAAGCGGTAAAATCATGTTATTCATTAAATAGCTATGGTATAATAAATCATGAATGTATCTATTATTTTCACTAAAGAGGGTGGTAGAGTGTCAGATATCGGTAAGAGGCTGCAGGAAGTGGAGCGGCGTATAGAGGCGGCCCGACGGCGGTCTCCTTACGGACAGGACGTGATACTTGTGGCAGTGACGAAATTCCATCCTTTGGAAAATATGGAAGAAGTTCTCCGTCTGGGAGTTACCCAGGTGGGCGAAAACCGTGTACAGGAAATGGAGGAGAAGCATGACCGGCTTACTCTTTCGGCGGTATGGCATCTCCAGGGACATCTCCAAAGAAACAAGGTAAAAAAAGCGGTGGCTCTGGCAGATCTTATCCAGTCGGTCGATTCTGCCGGGATTTTAGAGGAAATTGATAAACGGGCAGGACAGGCAGGAAAAAAGCAGGACGTCCTTCTGGAATTTAATATTTCCGGAGAGGAAAGCAAATATGGGCTGTCACCAAAGGAGCTTCCCCATATCGTGGAAGTTGCAAGGGATTGTCCCCATGTCACTGTAAAAGGCCTGATGTGCATGGCGCCGATAGAAGAAGATGCAGAAAAAACGCGTCCTGTTTTTAAAAAGGCACATGCTTTATGGGAAGAGCTGAAAACGTATTTTCCCGACAATCAGATTTCTATTTTGTCCATGGGCATGACCCAGGACTTTGAAATAGCAATAGAAGAAGGCGCGACAATGGTCCGCGTGGGTACCGCGATATTCGGTGCCAGACAGAAGGGAGAAGAAAAATGAGCTTACTTGATAAATTTAAAGAACAGTTTGCACCAAGAGATGATGAGTACGATGATGAAGGTTATGAGGAAGAGGAAGAAGTAAATACTTCCGCTCCCGTTCCTCCGAAACCTTATGCGGCAGCAGGCCGCGGTCCGGCTACCAGACAAGCAAAACCGTATACCATGGTGGTTGTCAATCCGAAAGATTATGGCGATGCGGAAAAAATTGCGGATCACTTGAAATCTTCCCACCCTGTTGTGATGAATATGGAAAAAACGGATACGGAAGAAGCACAGCGCATTGTCGATTTCGTACAGGGCGTCATGTATGCACTGGACGGACGGATTGACCGTATTTCAGAAAATATTTATCTTTGCGCGCCAAACAATATGAGTGTTTCCAAAGAAAACTTTGCGGCATTCCCTGAAGCGGCTGCCGCACCTGCCTGGGAACCGAAAGCTTCGGCAGGAGAATAAATGTCGTTTTTTTCTAAAATAAAAGACTGGCTGAACCGTTTTTTTACCGAAGAATACACGGAAGATGAGTATAATCCGGAGGAAATGAGTAGCGGCGGCCGGCCAAGGGACAGTCATTACGGAGCAGGCGCGCTGCCGGCGAGAGCTGTCCGCCCGATGGATGCCGTCATCATGACGCCCCGTTCGTACAGCGATGCCAAAAGAGCGGCAGATGCCATGGAAAACGGCAAGGTGGTGCTGGTTATTCTGGAAGATTCCATCGAAGACAGTGAAGCGGCCCGCTTTGTCGATTTCATGAGCGGTGCTGTCTATCTGGCAAAAGGCGAAGTGGAACTTTTGGAAGGACGGGTTTTGATTTGTCTGCCTTCCACGGTTCATCTGGAACTTGATCATTTGCCCCGTCTGGAAGGAATTCCTGTCTGGAAAGGACCGTCTGTATGAGTATATGTATAATCGGTTGCGGTGCTATGGGCGGCGCAATTCTTTCAGGCTGCCTGTCCAAGGGACTCTGGAAAAAAGAAGAAGTATTTCTGAAAGAACATTCCATCGAAGCGGGCCGTAAAAAGGCAGAGCTTTATGGAGTGAATGTTTTGGCAAGGCCGGAAGATATTTCCACGGCGGAACTTGTGATTCTTGCGGTAAAACCTTCCGTTATTCCGCAGGTACTTAAAGAAATAGCACCGTTTCACCCCAAAAGAGTGATTTCCATAGCGGCTGCCGTTACGGTAAAAATGCTGGAGACGGCACTTCCCGAAGGCACGGAAGTCATCCGCGTGATGCCGAACACACCCGCCTCTGCAGGCGCAGGTATGACGGCGGTAACGGCAGGAAATTTTGTGACAGAGGGATTTCTTAAGGAAGCGGAGGCTATATTTTCTGCCTTGGGAAAAACTGCGGTTGTCCCGGAAAGAGAGCTTGATGTGCTGGGGGCTCTTTCGGGAGCTGGACCGGGATATGCTTTTGTCATTATAGATGCTTTATCCGATGCAGGTGTGCGTGCCGGTCTTCCGAGAAAACTTGCCACTGAGGCGGCGGCACAAACGCTTTACGGAGCCGCTAAAATGGTTTTGGAAACCGGAAAACATCCGGGAGAGCTTCGTGATATGGTGACGAGTCCGGGAGGAACGACCATTGCCGGTATACATGTCATGGAGAGAGCGGGTATCCGCGGAATTCTCATGGATGCCGTGATGGCTGCCTTAGAAAAATCCGATGAAATGAGTAAAAAGGAATGAAAGATAGAGAAAAAATCCTCCGCTACTTTGCCGCTACCGGTGAGGAAGCTAAGGAAATGGCAATCCGTCTGCTTGATATCGCCGATACCGTAGACCGGGGACGCCCCTTTGCGGTGGGACCCTTTATGTCTCCCTTTGCCGCACAGGTAGGACAAACCGTTGCAGCCCATATGAATACGGTCACTGTGCAGATATCCGGCGGTTACCATGAGGCAGAGCGGATCCGTGTCGCCTTTCTCCGTAATGACTACGAAGGACCTGTCGATTTCGGAATGACCGCTCTTTCCGTGACCTGGGATGACAGATACCGTCTGATCGGACACCGTGATGTACTCGGTTCCCTGATGGGACTGGGAATCGAACGCTCCGTATTGGGCGATATCCTGATGCAGGGTGCGGGTTGCCAGATTGTTGCCGATGCAGGAATTGCAGAATGGCTTATACAAAATTTTGTAAAAGTAGCCATGGTTCCTGTCCATGTAGAAGAAATACCTCTTTCAGAACTGACACCGCCCGTCAAAACACCCAAAGAGGTGAGGGCGACCGTCGCCTCTCTCCGTTTAGATGCGGTAGGAGCGGCCGGATTTGGTATTTCCCGCAATAAAATGGTACAATGCGTAGAGAATCAAAGAACGGAAGTGAATTGGCAAATGGCCAAAAGCGCTTCCCAAACTGTGAAAGTGGGAGATGTGATTTCTATCCGCGGCAGAGGCCGTATGGAAATCAAAGAGATGACCGGAATCAGCCGGAAAGGCAGAACCGGACTTCTTATTCACAGATACAAATAAAATAAAGTATATGCTTTAGGAGGGGAATCTATGATTACACCGATGGACATCCATAATAAAACTTTTTCCCGCGGACTCCGCGGCTACAGCCAGGAAGAGGTAGACGCTTTTTTGGAGGAGCTTTCCGGAGATTACGAACGAATTTATCGTGAACACCGTGAAATGGAAGAAGAAATGGATACAATCCGTACCAAACTCCGCAACTATGAAAAAATGGAAGCGACTATGTCCTCCACTCTTGTCATGGCACAGGAAACGGCAGAAAATGTGAAAAAGAACGCACTGAAAGAGGCAGAGCTGGCTGTCCGCGAAGCAAGAAATTCAGCCCATAAAATTTTGGAAGAAGCAGAACAGGCAAAGGCCAAATTAAAATCCGACCTCCTCAAAGCAGAAGCGGATATGAGTGTATATATCGAAAAAGTGCTGGCCAATCTGAAATCAGCGACACTTCTTGTGGAATCTGCTAAAAATACGGCCATGCCTGCTATCGTAAAAGAAGCGGAAGCAGAAGAAAAAGGGGAAGAACTTCCCATAGAAGTTGCCGATGACCGTTCCGCCGATTTATTTGCAAAAGAAGAAACTCCCGTTGCCGATGAAGAAAAGGCAGAAACGGCAGAAGACGAAAAACCGGAAGAAACAGAAGAAACTTCAGATATTGTGACAGAAAATCAGGAAAAAACAGAATAATAAAGCAGAAAAATGTACAAAAAACAGTTCTTTCCTCGAAGAAAGAACTGTTTTTTTAATGTTATTTTCTCGATTTTTTATGAGCTGTGTAAAGGATTGCTTCTGCGGCTGTAACTGCACCGGCCGCTCTTGATTCCGTGAATTTCATCGTTTTTTGCGACGGACAGATTATTGATGACGGAGTTCCTGAAGAGATTTTCCGTAACGAAGAGGTTCTGAAACAAGCAAATCTGAAAAAGCCGACATTGCTTGAGGTTGCTGAAATACTGGTAGAAAAAATCTGGGGCTTGATAAAAATACATATCCCAAAAATGTTTCCGAACTTAGAAATATGCTGAAGTGATTTCATGAAATAAGAAAAGAGCAGGGAGAAATCTCTGCTCTTTTTGTGCGGGCCGATAACCGCCCGGAAGATTTGCGGACATAAGAGGGTTAGAAAAAATCGTACTTTTCATAAAAAAACGTCACTCTTTGAAAGTGACGCATTTTTCCGTACCGGGATTAATTTCCGAAAGGGTCCTTGCCTTCAGAATCGAGTTGTTCCGGCGTTTTGCAATATTTGATTTGTTCGCAGATGCAATTATCCTTCAACTTATAAAGCTCGGGAATAAAGTCCATAATTTTTGAAAATGTATCATCATTGATGGAGTATTTTGTCCAGAGACCTTCTCTGTGGGCATTGACAACATTAGCTTCAATTAAAATTTTCATGTGATAACTCAAGGTGGACTGGGAAAGCGTGAAGTTGGAAAGAATGTCGCAGGCGGACATTTCACGGCAGGAAAGCATATCCACTACACGGAGGCGTGTTTCATCAGATAACGCCTTGAAAATAGATGCAAATTGTTTGTAACTCGGTTCGAAATCCATAAAATCCTCTTTTCTGCCAAAAGTACATAATTCGGCATATTATCGATATATCTAAATATGTTGTTATTGTAAAGGATAGTTGAAATAATGTCAACTGAAAATCAATTTCCTTTTTAAAAATCGTAAAGTGGCAATAAAAAACTCCCGTCCGGCTTCGGTTTCCGGCGAGAGTTTTTTATGCTTGTGTGATTTATACTTTTGCCATCATTTCTTTGGCCCAGGCAGCGGCATTTTTGAAATCTGTTTCATCCGGATGTTTTTCTGCTTCCTGCAGGCGGGCGAGCCGTTCCGGTGTCATGGGATGGACTTTTTCGGCATGGCTGTTTCTCTGTCCCGTATGGAAAGAATGGACACGGCCGAGGGACATGAATCCGCCGAGAAATGTATTGCTTTCTTCCAAAAGTGCGGCAGAATTTTTTATATAGTTTTGTGCGGCTTCCGAGTCGGGATAGGCACCTGCCGTACCATAGACAGCCACTTTTTTCCCACGGAGGGAAGATAAGACTTTCCGCGCCGGCACATCCGCTCCGCGGCGGTAAGCCCAAAAACCGACAAAAATGATGTCATATGCCGAAAGGTCTTCCGGCTGGCGGCCTGCTTCGACAAATTCTTTTTCACAATCCAGTGAATCATAAACGGCTTTTCCTACAGCTTTGGTGTTCCCTGTGCGGGATGACCAGATTACAAGTGCTTTCATATGTTCCTCCTCAAAAACATGGAATGAAATCAATCTGTTTTTATCATAGCGGAAAGCACGGCAGTAGTAAAGCGGACAGTTTGACAGAGTAAATATTTCCACCTAAGATAAAATAAAAACGGGAGGTGGGTTTGTGAGAAGATGGATCATGCACGTCGATATGGATGCTTTTTATGCGTCTGTCGAGCAGAGGGACAATCCCGCTCTCCGTGGTGAACCGGTCATCGTAGGCGGCTTATCGAAACGGGGCGTTGTTGCGACAGCTTCTTATGAAGCCCGCCGTTTCGGCGTTCACTCCGCCATGCCCGCATCACGGGCTCATCTGCTTTGCCCCGACGGAATATTTGTAAAACCCCGTATGGAAGTGTACAAGGCGGTATCGGAGGAAATCCATGAAATCATGCTTCACTATGCGGTAGCAATAGAGCCGATTTCCCTGGACGAAGCATTTATGGATATATCCGGGCTTTGCAGCCGGTATAAAACATTGGGAGAAGTGGGAAGAGCCATTAAAAAGGAAATATTTGAAAAGGTGGGTCTTGTTGCTTCTGTAGGTATCGCGCCCAACAAATTCCTGGCGAAAATGGCAAGCGATATGGATAAGCCGGACGGACTTTTTATCATACCTTACGGAAAAGAAGCGGAAGTTCTTGCTCCTTTGCCGGTACGCCGCCTGTGGGGCGTGGGAAGGGTGACAGAAAAGAAACTGGTCGGTGCGGGCTTTATAACAATCGGGGATATACAGAAAGCATCGGCTATGCAGCTGGCGCCTCTTTTGGGAAACCAGGCGGAAGTATTTAAAAAATTATCGCTCGGCATAGATTCACGTCCTGTCGAGTCAGAGCGGCAGATTAAGTCTGTCGGTGATGAATCGACGTATGAAAATGATTTGAAAGATTCACGGGAAATCGACAGAGAAATTGCCCGTCACAGCGATATCGTGGCAAAGCGGCTGCGAAAATATAATCTGGCGGCCAAAACGGTTTCCTTAAAAATCCGCTTTGCGTCTTTCCAAACCGTAACCCGTGCTTTATCCCTCGAGCAAAGTACAAATTTGCAGGAAGAAATTTATGAAGCCTGCCTGATTTTGAAAAAACGGATTTCTATGTATGAAGGAATCCGCCTCATCGGTGTTTCCGCGTCCCATTTGGGAAAACCGGTCGATATACCCGATTTATTTTCCGATAAGAGGGAAAAACAAATCAAAGCGGCGGAAGTGATAGACGCCATTCAGGAAAAATTCGGAGAGCAGGCTTTGAGAAAAGGGTTCTGGCTTAATGAAAAATAAAGGTATTGCAGGGGATATTGTATTCCCGGGCAGTACGGTTTATTCTATAGATATATTTCAAGAAAAGGAAAGCGGCATATGGAATCGACTTTACGGAGAACTTGGGCGGAGATTGATCTCGACGCTCTGGCCTGCAATTACAAAAAAATCAGGGAACATATAGGGAAAAACGTAAAATTTTTAGGTGTTGTCAAAGCGGATGCGTACGGACACGGCTCGGTGAAGGTGGCGAAAAAACTGGAAGAGCTGGGGGCGGAGTATCTGGCGGTCAGCAGTATCGATGAAGCTATGGAACTGCGGCTGAACGGAATCACCATGCCTGTTCTGATTTTGGGACATACGCCGAAGGAGCAGGTGGGACGGCTGATTTCTTTTCATATAACCCAGGCGGTGACCTGCGAGGCGAAAGCTCTGGAATACAGCGAGGAAGCCGTCAAATTAAAAGGAACGCTCAAAATCCATATTAAGGTGGATACGGGAATGTCACGGCTGGGCTACCTCTGCAGCGGTGACCTGTTTGATACGGGCGTAGAGGGAATTATCCATGCCTGCCGTTTGCCCGGACTTGAGGCGGAAGGTATTTTTACTCATTTTGCCGTGGCCGATGAAGAGGGCGAACCTTACGAATCCTATACGAAAAAGCAATTTGACCTCTTCCGGAAGGTGATAGAAGAAACGGAAAAAAGGTGGGGACAATCTTTTGTGCTTCACCACTGTGCGAATACGGGAGCGACAGCGGTATATCCGGATACTTTTATGGATATGGTGCGGCCGGGGCTTTTGCTTTACGGCTATGGAAAGCACGCCGCTCTTCTGGGACTTACGCCTGTCATGACGATGAAAACGACGGTCAGTACGATTAAAATTTATCCGCCGGGAACACCGATCAGTTACGGCGGCATTTATGTGACGGATAAAACGACAAGAGTGGGGGTCATTCCTTACGGATACGCCGACGGATTTTTCCGTTCGTTATCCGGTAAATGTTCATTGATGACCAAGAACGGCCCGGCAAGACAGCTGGGACGGATATGTATGGATATGGCCATGATTGATTTGACGGATAAGCCTGATGTGGACGTAGGAAGTGAAATAGAAATATTCGGCAGAAATAATTCATTGGATGATATGGCGAAAGCGGCAGGAACGATTCCTTATGAACTCACTTGTGCAGTTAGCAAACGGGTTCCCCGCATTTACATTGAAAACGGAAAAGAAACGGATAAAGAACTTTTATTAAGATTGTAAAATTAACTTGCCCTGGCACGGTATGATTTTGAGGAGGAAAAATGGTTAACGAAAAACGGATACGCAGTACATTCGAAGAGCTGGTGAGAATCTATACACCAAGCAAGGGCGAACGTGAAATTTGTGATTTGCTGAAAAAGAAATTAAAAGCCCTCGGTGCTTCTAAAATTGTAGAAGGCAACAGAGGTTCTGTAGAAGGAGGGAATGCGGGCAATCTGATTGCCACTTTTTCCGCTAATGCGGAAGGGCTTCCTTCGGTGGCGCTGACCGCCCATATGGATTCGGTGGAATGTTGCCGTGGAATCGAGCCTGTTTTGGAAAACGGAGTTTATCACTCAAAGGGAGATACGATTCTGGGAAGTGATGACAAAGCCGGTGTGGCAGCGATTCTGGAAGGGCTTGCACTGATGAAGGAAAATTTTATTCCCCACGGAAAAATTACCGTGATTTTTACGGTGCAGGAAGAAATCGGACTGGTCGGCTCGAAACATATAGAAGAAAAATATTTGGAAGGGATTGATTTCGGTTATACTTTTGATGCCGACGGCGGAGCAGGAAACGCTTTCATTGCCGGGCCTGCCGAATATACTCTGAAATTTACTTGCCACGGTGTGGCGGCTCATGCAGGCATGGCACCGGAAAAAGGAACAAATGCCGTCATGATGGCGGCGAAGGGAATTGCAAAGGCACCGACAGGCCGCATCGATGAAGAAACGACCTGCAATATCGGGGTGATTTCCGGCGGTATTGCCACAAATATTGTTCCCGAGCTTTGCGTGGTCCGGGCAGAAGTAAGAAGCAGAAATCCCGAAAAGTTGGAAAAAATAACCGATGAAATAATCACGGCTTTTGAAAAAGCGGCGGCAGAATTTCCTGAAGGGAAACTGGACGTAGAAAAAAACAAAGAGTATGAATCGTTTGAAATCGAAAATGAGGCACCGGTACTGAAACTTTTCCGTGCGGCCTGCAAAGAAGCGGGATTTGAGGTAAAAACAGCACCCAGCGGCGGCGGAAGTGATGCGAACTGGTTCGGTACAAAAGGGTTTCCTGCCGTGCTTTGCGGGGTGGGAATGACCGATTTCCACACGAACCGCGAAACACTTAAAGAAAAAGATTTATATGATGCCGGCGAGCTTGTCTACCGCATTTTGGAAGCGGAAAGCCATTTTGCAGGGCATTAAGAGAAACAGTTCTCTCTAAAAAAATACCTTGTAAAGGATAAAAGCTTGACATGATTCTTCGTTTTATATATAATCATTTCGGTATGGTGATGTCATGTCATTGGAAAAGATATTGGAAAAAGGAGAACTCCTCGATCTTTACGGAAAACTTTTGACCCAAAGACAGAGGGAGTGTCTCGAACTGTATTACAACAAAAATCTCACGCTTGCTGAGATTGCAGACTATTTTCATATTTCCCGTCAGGCAGTGCATGATGCGATGCGTCACGGAGAAGAGCAGCTGTCTCTTTATGAAGAGACGCTTCACTTAGCCGGGGATGCCTGGAAAAGAAGGAAAGCGGTTCTGGCAGTGGAAGCACTTCTTCCCGGAGAGGTGAAAGAAAAAGCAGCACCGTTCCTGAAAGTATTAACAGATTGAGGTGAGTCGATGCCTTTTGAAAATTTAGGTGATAAACTGCAGTCTGCGTTTAAGGATCTCCGCGGTAAGGGTAAACTTTCCGAAAGTGACATTGATGCGGCGCTTCGTGAAGTGCGGAAAGCTCTTTTAGAAGCGGACGTCAATTTCAAAGTCGCTAAAAACTTCATTGCCCAAGTCCGTGAAAAGGCGGTAGGCGAAGAGGTTTTCGGCAGTCTTAAGCCGGACCAGACAGTTATAAAAATAGTCCGTGATGAATTAACGGAACTTCTCGGCGGGACACAGAGCAAAATCACCATGTCTTCCACAGGCATGACGGTGATTATGCTGGTAGGTCTCCAAGGCGCGGGGAAAACTACGACGGCAGGAAAGCTGGCTCTCATGCTGAAAAAACGGGGAAAGCGTCCGCTTTTGGCAGCCTGTGACGTTTACCGTCCGGCAGCGGTCAAACAGCTTGAAGTCTTAGGTGAGCAGGTCGATGTACCTGTATACCGTATGCCCCCCGGAGCCGATCCCGTACATATTGCCCGGTATGCCGTGGACACCGCAAAGTCTTACAACAGAGATGTGGTGATTCTTGATACGGCAGGCCGTCTTACCATTGATGAAAAACTCATGGAAGAGCTTAGAAATATCAAGTCCGATGTTCACCCCCATGAAATTCTCCTGGTCCTCGATTCGATGACCGGGCAGGATGCGGTTACGACAGCCCGGGCGTTTGATGAAAGCTTGGGAATTGACGGAACGATTTTAACGAAAATGGACGGCGATGCCCGCGGCGGTGCGGCACTTTCCATCAAAACCGTAACGGGAAAACCGATTAAACTTATCGGTGTCAGTGAAAAGCTTGACGGCGGACTTGAGGATTTCCATCCCGACCGTATGGCAGGCAGAATTCTTGATCTGGGCGATTTGGAATCTTTGATTGAGCAGGCCCAAAGAAATATGGACCATGACACAATTAAGGAAGGGGCCAGGAAAATCCAAAAGGGAGAATTTTCCTTAGAGGATTTCTTGAAACAGCTGAAACAAATACAGAAATTAGGCTCCATGTCCGGTATTTTGAGTATGATACCGGGGATGGGAAAATATAAAGATAAACTGAAAGATATCGATCTGAACGGTAAAGAGGTCAGACATATCGAAGCAATCATTCTTTCCATGACTCCTGCAGAAAGAGCAAATATTGATATTCTGAACGGAAGCAGAAGAAAGAGAATTGCCGACGGAGCGGGTGTAAAAATCCAGGACGTCAACCGCATGATGAAGCAATTCAAGGAAATGCAGAAACAGATGAAAAAAATGAAAGGCAAGAAGCTCCGTCCTCCGGCAGGAGGTATGGGAGGGTTTGGCGGTTTCGGCGGATTTCCTTTCTGAAAACTGCTCTCTTATGGGAAGTATTGGCCGTTCGTGAAACCGGCCGGCCATTTATTTCATAAATTTTGTAATGAACAACCTGTCATTTCAAGGAGGTGAAAGTATGTTAAAAATTCGTTTGACCCGCATGGGCGCAAAGAAGAATCCGTTCTACCGTGTTGTTGTTATTGATTCCAAGGAAGCTGTAAACGGAACACCGGTTGCTACTGTAGGCTGGTATGATCCGGCAAAGGCAGATGCTCCCGTAAAGCTTAATGAAGAAGAAATTCTGAATTGGCTCGGAAAAGGTGCACAGCCGACAGACACAGTCCGTTCTCTTTTGAAAAAGAACGGCATCCTTGCAAAGTTTGCTGAAGCAAAGAAATAAGGGAGGATCACTATGAAAGAATTGGTGGAAAACATCACCAGGGCTCTCGTAAAAGATCCCGAAGCCGTTTCTGTGACTGTGGTACAGAAGGGCAGCCTGGAAGTATACCAAATCAGAGTTGCACCGGAAGACATGGGTAAGGTTATCGGCAGAAAAGGACGCATCGCTAATGCAATTCGTACGGTTGTGAAAGCAGGGGCTTTAAGGGAAAACAAAAAAGTCGCTGTTGATATTCTCTGAGGGGTGCCCAAATGGATGAAATTCAAGTATTGATTCCTGTTGCTGTCAAGTCGAAGTTGACGGAATCTTTAAAGACAACGCTTTTAAACCAGATTAACCAAAATATCAAGAGTGTGGAAAATGATATAACACAGCTTGAATTCGAAGCAAATGCCAAGTTATCGGAGCAGGCAAAGATTAATATGCAGGCCGTAGCACCTCTCCGCGCACAGTTTGATGAACAGAAAGTGCGTATGCTGCAGGTAAAAGATAAACTGACGGCAGATAAGGAACATCTGGAAAAATTAACGATTGGTGCAGAGCTTCCACGGCAGCCGCTGAACCGTATCGTGACCCTCCATGTAGGAGATGATATGAATACAGTGACAGGAGGAGAAATCCTCGTGGAAGATGGAAAGATCATTGCTTTCCGTGAATGATATGAATTCCGACGAATGGATGATCGTTGGCCGAATCGTAGCCCCGCATGGTGTGCGGGGTGATTTGCGTATATTTCCCGATATAGAAAGACCGGAGATTTTTAAATCGCTGAAAACACTTTCTATAGACGGAAAAGTATATAAAATCATCTCGGCCCGGCCTCATAAAAATATCTATATCCTTCGTGTGGAGGGAATAGAAGACCGGAATGGAGCGGAGCTGCTGGTGAACCGGACGGCGAAAGCAAAAATTTCTGATTTGCCTGTATTAAAAAACGGGGAATATTATTATTTCCAACTTATAGGCATGACTGTCCTGTCCGATACGGGAGAGACCGTAGGAAAAATTAAAGAAATCATCGAGACCGGTGCCAATGATGTGTATACCGTCATGACGACGGAGGGGAAAGAAATCTATCTTCCTGCCATACCGTCGTGTATTCTTTCCGTTGAACCGGAAAAGGAAATTATGACGGTACATTTACCGGAATGGGAATAGTATGAAAATTGATATTTTGTCTTTGTTTCCTGAATTTATAGAAGCATTTTTTAAACACAGCATCATAAAAAGAGCTTTGGAAGCCGGACTTATGGACATGCGTGTCACTGACCCGCGGGCGTTTTCGCAAGATAAACATCACCGTGTCGATGATACCGTCTATGGCGGCGGGGCAGGAATGCTCATGCAGTGCGCTCCTTTATTTGACGCCTGCCGGCATGTTCTTCCCGAAAGAGGAGAAAGGGACAGGGTGCTGTTTCTTTCCCCTGCAGGAGCTCCTTTTACGCAGGACAAAGCAAAAGAACTGTATCATAACTATGACCATCTGGTACTTATCTGCGGCCATTATGAAGGTGTCGATCACCGTGTGGAAGAGCATCTGGCTGACGAGCTTGTTTCTATCGGCGATTACGTTCTTACCGGCGGTGAGCTTGGCGCCATGGTGATAGCGGATGCGGTGGCAAGGATGGTACCGGGGGTACTGGGCGATGCGGGAAGTGCGGCAGGCGATTCTTTTTATGAACCGTTGCTGGAATATCCGCAATATACAAAGCCTGCCGTATACAACGGTTGGGAAGTGCCGGAAGTACTTTTAAGCGGTCATCATGAAAATATTGCCAAATGGCGTAGAAAAGAAGCTCTCCGGCGGACTTTGGAAAACAGACCGGATCTCCTTGAAAAATTGGAAATGACGAAGCAAGATGAAAAGTTAATGGCAGAAATACTGCGAGAAAAGGAGAAAATATAGTGGCTCCTGTTTATATAGGATTGATTCATTATCCGATTTATAATAAACATATGGAAGTCGTTACGACGGCGCTTACGAACTATGATCTTCATGATATTGCCCGCAGTGCCAAAACATATGATGTACGGACCTATTTCATTATTCATCCGGTAGAAAGCCAGAGAGAAATGGCACTCCGCATCATGAACCATTGGAAAACCGGCGGCGGAGTCCGTTATAATCCGAACAGGAAGGAAGCTTTTGAAGAGACGGAGCTTGTTTCCTCTCTTGAAGAGGCAATCAGCCGGATTGAAAAAGAATGCGGGGAAAAACCGGTCATTGTAACCACCGATGCCCGGGTGTACCCGAATACGATTTCTTATGCAGCGATGCGCAAGAAATTGGAGGAAGAAAGCAAACCTGTTTTTATTCTTTTCGGTACCGGATTCGGTATGACAAAAGAAATGATGAAACAGTTTGATTATATTGTAGAACCCGTTTACGGGGCGGGAAAGTACAATCACCTCTGTGTGAGAAGTGCTGTTGCCATTATCCTCGACCGCCTTCTGGGGGAACCTTGGTGGCAAAAAAAGGAGGAGAATTAAGATGTCAGGACATTCCAAGTGGGAAAATATTAAGCGGAAAAAAGGCAAAACAGATGCCATCCGTGCGAAAATAACCACAAAAATTTCTAAAGAAATCACAATTGCAGCCCGTATGGGCGGCGGTGATCCTGTCGGGAATATGCGTCTGAAGCTCGCTCTGACGAAAGCAAAGCAGAACAATGTACCGAAGGATAATATACAGCGTGCCATTGATAAAGGCATCGGTGCCGCTTCAGGGGCAGGCTTTGATGAAGTGACTTACGAAGGCTACGGTCCGGGCGGTGCCGCTGTCATTGTAGAGTGCAATACAGATAACAGAAACCGTGCGGCTGCCGATGTACGTCACGGATTTACTCATCACGGCGGAAGCATCGGGACACCGGGGTGCGTATCCTGGATGTTTAAGAAAAAAGGAACCATTGTGGTAGATAAAGAAGCGACCGATGAAGATACAATCATGATGATTGCTCTTGATGCGGGCGCAGAAGATGTATCCTCTGAAGGAGACAGCTATGAAATCACAACGGCGCCGGAAGATTTTCTGACTGTATCAGAAGCACTTGAAAAAGAAGGAATTGCCGTAGAAGCCTCCGAGCTTGCTATGGTTCCCGATACGACAGTCGCTCTTGAAGGAGATGCGGCACAGACCATGTCCCGCATGATCAGTGAGCTTGAAGAACTGGATGATGTACAGGAAGTATATACGAACGCAGAACTTCCCGAAGATTTAGAATAAAGAAAAGACAAAAGAAAAAAACACAGGTGTAACGGCCTGTGTTTTTTATATGGAAAAAGCACGGTTCTTGAAATACCGTGCTTTTTGTATCAGTTTTTCTTTAAAATCTGTTTTCCTTTTTTCAGCCAGTCCATGAGGAGAGGGGAGAAAGAGGATAAAATACAAAGCGTGATAAGAACCCAGCAAATGGGAGTGGAGAAAAGAATGGTAATGTCATCACCGGAAAGAGTCAGACTCCGGCGGAGACCTTTTTCGCCAATCGGTCCTAAAATCAGGGCAAGAACGACAGCTGCTGTATTGAGATCCAGTTTCCTCATGAGATATCCGGTTACACCGAAGATGAACATGATGATGACATCGATAAAGCTGTTGTTAATGGCAAAAGAACCGATAACACAAAGGACAAAGATGCAGGGAATCAAAATGGCATCCGATAATTTAGAAATGTGGGCAAATATGCGGCAACCGCCGAGACCGATGACAAGCATCAGGAACTGGATAATGACAAAGCCTGCAAAAAAAGTGTAAGTCATGGGAGCGTATTTCGTGAACAGCTCAGGTCCCGGTTGCAGTCCCTGGATAATCAGACCGCCCATGAGAACGGCCGTTACCGATTCACCGGGAATACCGAGTGTCAGTGTTGGTATCAGCGAACCGCCTGTAACGGCATTATTGGCAGCTTCCGATCCGGCAACGCCCTCAATGGAGCCGTGACCGAAATCTTCGGGTTTAGAAGAAAACTGGCGGGCCGTATTATAACCGAGGAAGCAGGCAATAGAAGCACCGGCACCGGGGAGAATACCTATAATATTTCCGATAAGCCAGGATCTGATGACGGTGGGGCCGATTTGCCTTAACTCTTTCATCTTCAGAATAACGGAATCTTTAAATTCGACAATGCCGCCTCTTTGCTTAATGGCTTTTTCCGCCAGCATAAAAACTTGGGACAGAGAAAAAAGACCAATCAGGGCACAAGTGACATTGATACCGTTATATAATTGATCGATGCCGAACATATACCGTTCCGTACCCTCCATGGGGTCCATGCCGATGGTGGAAAGAACAAGACCGAAAGCACCGCTCATAAGTCCTTTGACCATGGAGCCGGAAGTGACACCGGCGATAATGGTGAGACCGAAGAGAGCAAGCCAGAAATATTCGGGACTTCCGAATTTCATGGCCAGCTGCGCTAATATGGGAGCGAAGAAATAAAGAGAAATACAGGAAAGCAGACCGCCAAAGAAAGAAGCAATACATGCCGTTCCCAAGGCTTTTCCCGCTTTTCCCCGTTTGGTCAGTTCATATCCGTCGAGTGCCGTTGCCGCCGAGGCAGGTGTCCCGGGTGTGTGAATCAGAATAGCGGAAATCGAGCCTCCGAAAATAGCACCGCAATAAATACCGCCCAGCATGATGAGTCCCGTTTCGGGTTTCATACCGAAGGTAAGCGGTAAAAGAAGAGCAACGCCCATGGCAGCAGATAAGCCGGGCATGCAGCCGACGATAATCCCGATTGTCACACCGATGACCATCATCACAAGATTTGAGGGCAAGAGGGCATGACCGAAACCGGCCGCCATAAGTCCTAATGTCTTTGCGTCCATAAAAACCTCCGGTTATAAAAATTCTTCTAAAATGACTCCCTCAGGGAGCGGTACGTTTAAGAATACATCGAAGGTTCCATAGATTAATGCCATCATGCAGACCAAAACGAGAACGATGTGTTTTTTCGGAATGTGGAAATAAAAAAGACAACCGAGGAGATAAATTAAAGCGGCGATATAAAATCCGAGGAAGTACATGAGGATAAAAAATAGAATAAAGGCAAAAAACATGACCCGGAACTGGCGGGGTAAAAATCCGTCAAATACTTCATTCATATCGTCAATTATCCGGTGTTCTCTCCTGTAATCCCTGACCATATGGCTCACCCGCACGGTAGTAAGAAGAAGTAAAAGACCGATAACGAAATACGGGTAAGAACGGGCTTTGACAGGAAAGTCCATCGTGAAATATAAAAAGAAAAACGAGAAAAGATACATAAATCCGCAGATTAGGATATCTGATTTTTTCATGAAGCCACTCCTTTAAAAGGGGTAATTAAATATATTTTTTCTCTCATAAAGAAACGGACAAACCTGCTTCCCGAAAAGAAGCAGGCTGCCATTTCCAAAGGAGAGGATTATTGATTCAGAAATAAACCGGTTTATTTCTTTTCATATAATTTGGAAACCACATCCTTGCAGAAAGCAAGCTGTTCCTCAATAAGCTTTCCTAAATCTTTGCTGTTTTTGAAATCGATGACCATGCCGGCCTTTTTGTGAGCCTCAATGACGTCCTTATCTTCCAAAGTTTTCTTGAAAGCATCTTCATAGAATTTGATGATATTTTCCGGAGTACCCTTCGGAGCGACAAGAGCGCGGGCGGAGCCGTACCATTTATTGTAATAGCCTAATTCACCCAGTGTCGGTACATCAGGAAGGAGAGGATCTCTCTTTTCTGCAAACACACCGAGAACACGGAGTTCCGCGTTTTCTCCGTTGATTAATTTTGCAATATCTGCCACTTTGGCACAGGAGAAGTCAACTTCACCCTGGCGCAGGGCAAGAAGCTGGTCGGCAGTACCGCCGTAAGGAACGGCGTTATATGTAAATTTTGCAGATTCTGCAAGAAGCTGGGCAGATGTGTGGTTAGAAGCCTGCATACCGTTGGTGGAAGCTTTAAGAACGCCCGGATTTGCCTGTGCATCGGCTACCAGTTCCTTCAGGTCTTTCCATTTTGCATCTTTTCTTACAACGACAACGCCTGTTTCTGTCAAATGGTTGCAAATCGGAACGATGGATTTTTCATCAAAAGAAGAACCTTTTTGTGCAGCCAGAGTGGTATAGGTCGGAAGGTTGATAAATCCCAGAGTATATCCGTCCGGCTTTGCTTTTGCCAGCTCGGTCCAGCCTATTTTACCGTCAGCGCCCGGTTTATTTTCAATAACGAGAGTCTGTCCGACATATTTTTTGGCACTGCTTGCAAGAAGACGGGCACCTGTATCTGTGCCTGAACCGGCTTTGTAAGCTACGATGATTCGTACATCTTTTTCCGGTTTCCAGGGAGCATCACTTTTTTTTGTGTCACCCTTGGAGCCGCCACAGCCGGCAATAAGAACTCCTGCAGTCAGGGATACGGCAGCGAGCATGGCTAATTTCTTTTTCATGTGAAAACCTCCTTCGATTCCCAACAAATACATGCAGCCTGAAAAAATCTGCACTCGTACTTTTATAATTGTAACATTTAGAGGAACGTGCAACAATCGATGTATTCATTTCATTCACCGGAGATTCACAAAAAGAGGTACTCTTAAAAATAAAGTAAATACTTAAAGAAAAGGCGTTTAATTAAAAACAGAAGCAGCAGGAAATACAAGATGTCGTGTTTTACAGATGATTATGCCGTGAAAAAAGAAAATTTTCGCAAAGCAGAAACGGAATTGACAGGTATAAAAATAATTTTATGTCATAAATGAAACAAAAACGATGATATAAAATCATAAAACGGATTCTTTTATCGTGCCTCAAGGGATATAAAAATATTTTTTATACCCTTATATCAAACATAGAAACGGCAATCTTTTTTATTTCATGGAGGAATATAAGTCATGATATAATTTATTTAAACAAGAAGAGAAATAATGAAGACTGTAGCAGGAGGAAATGATGAGAAAGAGAATTTTTAAAGCCGTGGCGGCGTTGGTAGCATTTTCTTTGGCAGCGTACCTGGCACCGAAAAAGGATAAAAAGCAGGGGGCCTCGCCCGTTCCGTTAGGGGAAAGTATTTCCTATTTACCCGAACAGGGCGGTGTGTGCAGGGATCCGGTCCGTCTTTTTTATTACAGACCGACACAGTGGAATGAGTCACGTCCCGTTTTTATCGCCTTTCACGGATTCGGACGGAAGGCTGACCGTTTCTGCCGGGCACTTCACTCTTTGGCGGACGAGAAAAATGTTTTGATTGTCTGTCCTGAATTTTCAGAGAAAAAATATCCCGGTTCCTGCTGGTATCAGGAAGCCAATATGACGGATAAAGATGATGTAAGCGGTCATGTCCGTCCCAGAGAAATGTGGACATTTCCCGTAGTGGAGAAAATTGTGGAGGAAGTAAAAAGCCGTGTTCAGACAACGGGAAAGATGATTCTCTTCGGTCATTCTGCAGGCGGACAGTTTCTCCACCGTTACAGCCTTTTCGGAGGAAATGAGGGGGCCGATGTGCTGGCGGTTGCCAATTCCGGTTGGTTTACCATGCCTGATAAAGAGGTTCTTTATCCTTACGGGATTCAGGATGTTGATATCAGTGACGAGGAACTTGCCCGTGCTTTTGCAAGGCCGGTGATTCTTTTCATGGGCGGAGCGGATGTGAAAAGAGACAAGCCGTTTCGTGATACGCCCGAAGCAGACGCACAGGGCTTGAACAGACAGGAAAGAAATATCCGTTATTTCAATGAATGTAAGAAAAAAGCGGAAATGTTACAGGTTCCTTTCCTTTGGAAGCTTGAAACGGTGGACGGCGTGGGACATGAAGGGGTAGGGATGGCAAAAGGCGCACTTACTTTCATTCTCGGTGAATAAATGCAATCAAAAAGCACTATACATACGGTATAGTGCTTTTTTATACTTAGAATGCAGCTTTGATAGCGCCGTTATATTTCTTGTCAATGAAGTCTTTGCATGCCTGACTGGTCAGAGCTTTCATCAGTTTCTGGATTTCCGGACGTTTTTCATCTCCTTCACGGACAGCGATAATATTCGCATAAGGGGAATCGGAGCTTTCGATAAAGAGAGCATCTTTCGGATGCAGGTTTGCTTCGAGGGCAAAGTTGATATTGATGACCGCAATATCCGTATCTTCTAAGGAACGGGGGAGCTGCGGTGCTTCAAGTTCGGAGAACTGCAGGTCTTTAGGGTTGGAAACGATATCCTGCGGAGTCGCAGTAATAGGCGCGCCGTCACGGAGTTTGATGAGTCCTGCCGACTGAAGAACAAGAAGAGCACGGCCTCCGTTTGTCGGGTCATTAGGAATAGCGACACGGGCATGATCGGGGAGTGCCTTGAGGTCTTTGATTTTCGAAGAGAATATGGACATCGGTTCCAGATGAACGGCACCGGCAGAGACAATCTTCAGTCCTCTGGAGCTGGCAAATTCATCAAGATACGGTTTATGCTGGAAATAGTTGGCATCCAGATGTTTGTCATTCAGTGCCAGATTGGGCTGTACGTAGTCGGTAAATTCCACAATTTCCACATTCACTCCGTCTTTTGCCAGTTGGTCTTTAACGGCGTTTAAAATTTCCGCATGGGGAACGGGGGAAACGCCGACTCTGATGGTCGCTGTTTTACCGGCATCTCCTGCCGCCGGTGCAGACTTTTTGTCTGTGCTTCCGCAACCTGCCAGGATTCCCGTGACAGCCAGTGCGGTCAGGGAAGCAATAATTGTTTTTTTCAGTTTCATAGAAATTCCTCCTTAAAATAAAAAAATCTTCCGCCCTTAAGGGACGAAAGATCGTGTTACCACCCATATTCGTTTATACATCGCTGTATAAACCTCACAAGGTACGCAGGCATTGCCTTGATACCCCTGCTCTGTAACGGGAGCTCCCGGACTGCTTAATGATTCGGCATATCAGGCTCAAAGACCATGTTCGGTAAAATATCCTGCTCTCCCTTTCACCATACGGGAGCTCTCTTTGCCATTCTTTCTACCTACTCTTCTTCTCATTGCCGTTATGAAGTTATGGTTACTATACCATGATGGGTAAAAGAATGTCAAGCGGAAAAATAAAACAAGAGTTGCGAGAGAAATTTCCTTACTTTGCCGGGAAATAAGATGTCAAAAATTGCATTTACCAGTCTGCCGGAGTGAGTACTTTTTCCAGTTCGTAAAAAGATTTCCCGTCCCAGAGAATGTCTTCCGTCAAATGATTCAGGCAGTCTTCCGCATCGTCAGATTCATAAGAATAGACGAGTTCCATAAATTCCGAAAAAGGTTCTTTTGTCCACTTGTATTTTTCTATGCTTACCCGGTAGGTTTTTCTTCCGGGATGGTAAACGAGACCGGAAAAGTGGTATACATAGGCTTTGTGACGGACTGAGGCATCACCTGTCGTCAGGGCATCAATAAATTCATCGGCATCTATATTTTTCATAAGCACTCCTTCTTTGTTTTATTTATTATAGTATCAGAAAGTTTTCAAAATAAAAACTTTATTGAAATATTTCTTTATGCTATACTGTTAATAATCTATTCACATACAGAGTTGTCCATTCTGCGAACCAACTATAAAAAACAGGAGGAAGTTATGAGAAAAGCCATTATATTATCCAGCGGCGGTGTAGATTCGACGACCTGTCTCTCCGTAGCTGTCCATGAACTGGGAGCAGAAAATGTAAGCACTGCTTCTATTTTTTATGGACAAAAGCATGCGAAGGAACTGGAAGCGGCAAGAAAAGTGGCGGACTACTACCGCGTCAGCCATTACGAATTTGATTTATCGCAAATTATGCAGTATTCGGACTGTGCTTTACTGGCCGGTTCGGACCGGAACATCGAGCATACCGCCTATGCGGAGCAAATTAGAAAAAACGGCGGAGGGAAAGTTTCCACCTACGTTCCGTTCAGGAACGGATTGATGCTTTCTGTCGCGGCAAGTCTTGCGGCAGGACTCTATGAAAATGAAGAGGCAGATATTTACATCGGTGCTCATGCGGACGATGCGGCAGGCGATGCCTATGCAGACTGCTCGGAACCTTTTTTGAAGGCGATGGGAGATGCGGTTTCGATAGGAACTTACGGAAAAGTCCGTCTCGTATTTCCTTTTGCAACGGAAAATAAAGCGGGTGTGGTGAAAAGAGGATTGGAACTGGGGACACCGTATGAACTGACCTGGAGCTGCTATGAAGGGGGCGAGGTGCCCTGTGGGACTTGTGCCACCTGCATAGACAGAAGGAAAGCATTTGAAATGAACGGAGTCAAAGATCCGGCCCTTAAATAACGGAAAATGAAGAAATCAATTTATGAAATAAAGGAGTCATGATGTATACAGTTACAAAACGAATGGAAGTGAGCGGTGCTCATTTTTTGACGCTTGATTATGAAAGCAAGTGCAGGAGTCTCCATGGCCACAACTGGATCATAACGGTTACGGTGCAAAGTGAGAGCCTTGATAAAAACGGAATGGTCGTTGATTTTACAAAAATTAAAGAAGTGGTGAACCGCTTTGACCATGCCTGTGTGAATGATGTATTAAAGGATCTCAATCCCACGGCGGAAAATATGGCGAAATGGATTTGTGACCATATTCCCCACTGTATCTGTGTGTCGGTGCAGGAAACGGAAGGGAATGTGGCGACTTATGAAAAATAAGTTTCCTCTGTCGGAAATATTTGACAGCATTGACGGCGAGGGAAAACGAACAGGGAAAATGGTGACTTTTGTCCGTTTTGCTGGCTGCAATATCCGTTGCACCTACTGTGATACTGCGTATGCCCTGAAAGCGTCACAGGCAGAGGAATTTCTTACGGAAGAAGAAATTCTCGGGCGGATACATGCTTACCCGTGGAAAAGAATCACCGTCACCGGAGGAGAACCGCTTCTCCAACCACTGCAAAGCCTTTGCGACATTCTTTCCCGGGAAGGCTATGAAATCAATATAGAAACGAACGGTGCCGTACCGCTGCTGGAGCGCCGTCCGGAGCATTTGTTTTATACAATGGACTATAAATGCACGGGAAGCGGCATGAAGAAATTCATGAGAACCGCCAATTTCAAGGAACTGGGAAGAGAAGATGTGTTGAAATTTGTGGTCGGTTCCGCGGAAGATTTGGAAGATATGAAACGAGTGGTTACCCGTGAATTTTCCGGAGAAAAACCGGCATTTTATGTAAGCCCCGTCTGGGGAAAAATCGCTCCCCGGGAATTGGTGGAATATGTGAGAGCAAACCAGCTGTCCGACGTGGTCGTTCAGGTGCAGCTGCATAAGATTATTTGGAGTCCCGATAAGAGAGGCGTTTGATATGGATATAAAAAAATTGGAAGAGGCGGCCCGTCTGATTATAGAGGCGGTCGGAGAAAATCCCGCAAGGGAGGGGCTCCGGGAAACACCGAAACGGTTTGCGGAAATGATGGCAGAGCAGCTTGCTTATGCGGCGGTGACTAATAAAGAGATTGCCAGGGAGTTTAATAAAACCTTTGAATCTCCTGAAAGTGATATGGTGGTCGTGAAAGATATTTCTATTTTTTCCCACTGCGAGCACCATATCGCTTTGATGTACAATATGCATGCCGCTGTCGGGTATATTCCCCGCGGACGGGTAATCGGCCTTTCCAAGGTGGCACGCATTGCCGACGCCGTATCGAAACGCCTGCAGATTCAGGAAAGAATCGGAAAAGATATCCGTGATATCATGATAGAAATTACGGGATCACCCGATGTCATTGTTCTTCTGGAAGGCGAGCATTCCTGCATGACCGCCAGAGGCATCAAAAAGCCGGGGGCGCTGACAAAAACGATAGCCTGCGGCGGACGGTTTGAAAAAGAATCTTCTCTGCGGAATGAATTTTTATCCATGCTGCGATGAGGGAATCATTTATTTTTATTGTAAGGGAAAAAGAAATGACGGATTACGGTATGAAGACATTAAAAATCATTTTACAGATTATGTTCCTGTGTTTCCTGGGGGTAGGCGTGGCAAATGCTGCCGTTCCGATTCCTTATGATTATTATCTGACAGCTGAAGATGCGGGTATGGTGGAGGAGCGATACCGTCCTCACGGTATGTATAAACCCGTAAAGGTCAAGGTTTCTGAAAACAATCCGGCTTACGGAAAGTTTACTTATTTCGCCTGGTACCCCGATAAACTGGAACAGTCGGGACAGGAATGGCCGCTTGTGATTCTTATGAACGGGACAGGCGTGACCTGTGATACGGACGAGCCGCTGTATGAGCATCTTGCTTCATGGGGATTTATTGTTCTCGGAAATACGGACACTCAAACCAGAGCCGGCTATTCTGCACAATGGGGACTGGAAATCATGGAAAATCTGGCCCGGGACAAACAAAGTGTATTTTATAAAAAGATTGACTTTAAAAATATGGGAATCGGCGGACACTCCCAAGGGGCTAACGGTGCCGTGAATGCTCTTTTGAAAAGAGATATGATGGGACGGTTTAAAACCGTAGTGACCATTTCGGGAGTAACGACGTCCCTGATGGAAAAACTGGACATGGAGAAATGGGATTTCAATCCGGGAGAGATATCCATACCGTGGTTTATGGTAGCAGGAGACGGACCGATAGACAGGAATCTGATTACTCCGCTTTCGGATATGGAGAGTCTCTTTGAAGGGGCAAAGACTTTTGTGGTCATGGGACGAAGAGGATTTACCACTCATTCGGATATACAGGCGGAAAGTGATGCCTATGTAACGGCCTGGTTCCGTTGGCAATTGAAAGATGACAGGTATGCTGCCCGGGCATTTACGGGAAAAGAACCGGAAATTCTTGCAAACAGCGGTTGGAATCACGTACATATAAAAAACCGGTAACGTCAGGGAAAACAGGAGGAAGGGAAATATCATGGAATACAATATCAAAAAAGAAGAACTGGCAGAAGAAAAAAAGATTATCATCGTTGCCCGTGAAAAAGGGGGCACCGTAGAGCTGGAAGTGAAGACAGATGTGGAACCGGAATCTGTGAATTCCATGATGACCGCCGCCGTTTGCGGAGTCTATGGGATTTCCGAGGAGCATATCGGTGAAGTCGGTGCGTTCCTGCAGGCTTTGGCAGAAGAATATGAAAAAGAAAAAAGCAGGGACGGTAATTTACCGGGGACGTGGAATTAAAAAAGCAGGCAGGATTTTGCGACTTTTTCTTACATGTGATATATTGAGAATAACCACGAGCGTGGTGCTTAACTGAACAAAACATCAATGGAGATGTAATATGCAGATAACAATTGCAGGCGGCTGCGGCGATTTCGGACGCAGTTGCTTTTTTGTCGAAGGAGAGCGCCACGCTTTTATTGTGGACGCAGGAACTTCGACGGACGGACTTGACAGAATGCCCGACCTCACCCCTGCTGAAATAGCCGGGGCGGAATATCTTTTTATTACCCATTCCCACAGGGATCACACCGGTGCGATAGAGTATTTTGAAAACAAAGGATTCCGCGGGCCTGTGCTTTTGACAAACCAGGCGTTCCGTCAAATTCATCACAAACCGGAAAACACAATGATTCTTGACTCTACCGCTCCCGAACTGGAACTTGAGCCGGATTTCTCTTTCCGCTGGGGGAGAACCGGGCACTGTGCGGGAGCAGTCTGGTACCATATTTCCTGTGAAGGAAAGAAATTATTTTTTTCAGGCGACTATCGTGAAAACGATCCTTTTTACATGTGCGATGAGGTATGCGGACTTTCTGCCGACGTGGCGGTCATTGATGCCGCCTACGGAACGGATACCTGCGGAGCGGATATGAGAAAAGAGGTGGCCGCTGCGGTGAAAGCGTTGCGGAAGACGGGGCAGGCCGTTCTGTTTCCCGTACCCCGTTTCGGCCGGGGACTTTCACTTCCGGTTTATTTATATGAACATCTGGAAAAAGGAACCGCCTTTTATTTAGATAAGCATTTGTATGACGAATGGGAAAGGCTCGGACACCGTGCGTACTTTGCTACGCCCGCCGCTGCAAAAATTCCGTATAAAACCTTTTCTCTTTGGGATACAAATGAAATTTCACCGGGCGGTCTTTATTTCCTGACGGATGCACAACTTACGAAATCATCATCCAGAAAATTTATAAAAGATCATCCGGAATGCCGTATTCTTCTGACAGGAAGCGTCCACGGTTACGGAAAAACGAAAGCATATCTGGAGTCGGGACGGGCGGAACTTGTTCTCTGGCCGAACCACACGACGGAAAAAGAAATGAAAGAACTGTCGGCAAAAAATCATTTTGCCCGGGTCATTCCTTTTCATAATCCCGATAAAAAACCGGACTATACAAAAATTATTTTTTGATTTCTTCAAGCATGCATATAAGCATGCTTTTTTTTATATGATTTTTATAAAGAAAATTTATATTCCGAAAGCAAAAAGAGAAGACGGGAAGTATTTTTTCGTGATATAATGATAAAAAGTCTTGCAGAGAAAATGAAAGGTGGCGGTTCTATTATGTTGAAATATAAAAACATTCTCGTTCCCTATGACGGGTCCGACCATGCCAAAGAAGCATTGGCCCAGGCGGTAGCTCTGGCGGCCAACGGCGACGGTACAAAATTATATATTGCCTCTGTGTGCAATATGGTGTCCGCTATGAGTAATTTTGACCAGGTTTCTATTGCAGAAGGCTGTCTGACATCGAAGCTTTCCGAGGACCTGGAAGAGCAATGCAAAAATGACCTGAAGGAAGCAGTTGCTGCCATTCCCGAGGGAATTCCTTATGAAAAGCTTTTCGAAATCGGTTCACCCGGTCCTGTTCTGCTCAATATGGCGGAAGAGAAAAAATGTGATCTGATTGTGATGGGCAGCCGCGGATTGGGACCGCTGAAAGGAATCTTTATGGGCTCTGTTTCCAGCTATATTGTAAGCCGCGGGAAATGTCCCGTACTTATTGTGAAATAAAGAGGAGGCGGTGGTGGAATGAGTCATCACCGCTTTTTTTATGAATAAGACGGAGTACTTTTGTTTCCGTCAGAAGTAAAGGAATCCGATATGACACATTTGAAATGGTTACAAAAAGAAGTGCCCCGGTGGGTGGCGGAAAAAATTGTTACCCCCCGGACAGGAGACATTCTTCTTTCCCGTTATGAAGGGGAAGTTAAAAATTCCGGAGGAGCCGGCTTTTTTATTCTCGCAGCCGCTTGTTTTCTCGTGGGGATTCTTTTTATCTGTGCAGGTTATTGGGGACGGCTTACCCAGGACGAGCGTTTTGTGATGGCGATTTCTCCGTTTATTCTTTCTCTTATTTTTATGGCGGTCATCTTATGGAAAGACAAGATGGTGGAAAATCCGCCTGTGAAAGAAACCTTTATTGCTACGGGAAATACGGCGGACGATGCCATGGCTTACGGCGGTGCCTCCGATTCTCTTTCCGCAAGAGAGGAAAACAGGGAGACAATGAAAAAGTTGGGAGAAGAATTGAACTCCGATTCTCCCGGACTTTTCCGCACAAGATGGGTTTCTTCCGGTACAAGCCATCACCTTGTTCCTGCCGTTATCAGGGAATCGGCGGCGGTTTTCCACGGACTTTCTTATCTGGGTGCTCTTTTTTTGGTGCAGGAATCCTTTAAACTTTCGGATGACCTGTTTGTTTTATCCGCACTCTCTTCCTTATTCCTGCTTGTTATGACCTATATTTCCTGTTCCTGCGGATTGGGAATGATTTCCATGCTGACCGCGCTTTCCTTATACCGGCTTGCTCCTCATCAGGGCTGGCCCGAGATGACGGCTTGGTTCTTACTGATTCTGGCACTGCCGTTTTTGGTGCAACTTTTAGGAGAACGGCGGCATAAAGCGGTGGTCTGCTATTTCTGGATGTGGGCGGTATCGGTATTGGCACTGATCTTTTGGACGGCCTCGGGATTACTTTGGCAGACGATGTTTTTTGCTCTTGCCGCGTCCTTGACATGGATGGCGGGAGCACTTCTCGGTTCATGGGGGAAAGTATCGGATATACTCAAAGTTTTCGGCGTCATAGCCGTATTTGCCGTACTTCTTGAAGGTTCATGGAGCGTTGTGTGGAAAGAGGTATCGGGAAGTTGGGTTTTATGGCTGCTCTTCCTTTTCATTTTGGCGGTAGATGCCGTTCTTCTCACCCGGATGAGTGTAAAAAAAGAGGCGCTTGCTATTCTGGCGGGATGTACACCGTTTATTATGCTCATTGCCGTATCCGTTGCGATTTTTGAAACGACCGGTGCGGTTTCTGCTCTGATTGTTTCCGTTTTTGCCGCATTTTTGGGCGTATCGGTTATAGGGAAGGGATACCGCCGGGGCTCGTCATTTATGAAATGGTCGGGACTGCTCCTTCTTTTGGGAACGGGAGTCATGCGGGTGATTGATTCGGCACTGACTTTCGGGCAGCGCGGATCGTTCTTCCTTCTTGCCGGCGTGATTTCCCTTCTTCTCTGTACGATTTCCTTTGCCAATAAGAAAGTGAGACGCAGAAAAAGACGGAGAAGACCTGAGGAGAAACCGGCGGAAGAAAACGGGACGGTAAAAGAGGTTCCCGCATCTCCGTCCGTTCAAGCGGAAGAGGAAAAGGAGGATTTCCATGAATAAAAAAATAAAATGGATTCTCTTCGGACTGGTGGCACTGCTCCAGGTGATATGCCTCTTCTGGACGCGTGGTGATTACCGCTCCGCTCTCATTGACGGCAGCGAGTATGAAGTGCCTGCAAATATCGGATTTCAGGAAAGTTTTTATGATAAAAATTATCTTCCCGTCCATATTCCTTTGAACGAAGCGGTCTGGAAAGGCGGCAATATACCGGAGAAAGGAGAAACCGTGTACCTTTCTTTGGCAAAGAATGATAAGGGAATGATGGTCATTTCCGGCGGAAGTGATAAAAAGCCTTCCGGTGATTATATCACCGTGCGGGCACTCTACAGTGCAGACGGGAAAGTATATTTTGATTTCCCTGCCGACCGTATGTACATGGCACCGGAAGATTTGAAGAAACTTCCCATTGTAGAATTGTCGGAACGGGTAGAAATCAAAAATAAAGAAACGGGAAAAACAGAAACCCGTATGAAAAATGAAATTACCGCACTGATTCGCGTCAAAGACGGACGGGTGGCGATTTCCAAAATTTTAGCCAACGGCGGTCCCGTGGAAAAAACATTTACCACGGTGGGTAAGAATTTATCCGTGAAATACGCGACCAGCGGAGCGGAAAAGGACGAGTATAATGAAACCAAAAGTTACAGTTCTACCGCAAAAGAAATAAAAAATTGATTACACGACAGCATATAACGGGAGGATTCTATGTATTTAATTTTAATGCGTCATGGGGAAGCAGTACCCCAGACAGAAAATATCAGTAACCGTGACCGTAAGCTGACCCGGGAAGGAAAACGGCAGGTCCGGAAAGTATCCCGGATTCTGGCCCGTTTTTTAAAGGAAAGACCTCTCCGCATTTATACCAGCCCGTTCCTCAGAACCAGGCAGACCGCACGGATTCTTTCGGAGGAATGCTTTGCTGAAGGACTTCATACGTCTGAAGATCTTCTCCAGGGAGATTTCCAAATGGTAGCCAATCATATTCTGACGGAAGGCGGACCGGTAGCTTTGGTAAGCCATCATCCTTTCCTCCAGTCCTATTTGCTTTTTACGGGACATGCGGCGATTAAATTTGAACCCGGTGCCGTGGCGGTGATTGACTATGATTTCCGGTGGAAACAGGGACAACTTGTTGCTTATTTCACTCCCCAATTAAAAAAACTGAAGAAGGATGATTGATGAAAAAATTACTGACTGTTGCAGGCTCCGATTCTTCCGGCGGCGCAGGGGTGCAGGCCGATTTGAAAACCTTTGCCGCTCTCGGTACTTATGGAATGAGCTGTATCTGTGCCCTGACGGCACAAAATACGAAAGGCGTCACCATGGTGGTCAATACACCGGAAGAGATGGTGACCGCCCAGCTTCATGCGGTATATGACGATATATATCCCGATGCGGTAAAAACGGGAATGCTGAGTACGCCGGGCATTGTAAGTGCTGTGGCGGATTTTATAAAAAATCATAACGGACCTCCCCTTGTGGTAGATCCCGTGATGGTCGCTACGACAGGGGCGGTGCTTTTGGAAGAAAAAGCAGTCGAACTTTATAAAACAGAATTGCTTCCCGAAGCAACACTGGTGACACCTAATATCCCTGAGGCGGAATTTCTTTCGGGCATCACGATTAAAACGGTGGAAGATATGGAAAAGGCAGCCAAGGAGCTGATGAAATACGGCTCACAAGCCGTTCTTGTCAAAGGCGGACACCGTGTCATGGAAGCACTTGATGTACTGTATGACGGAAAGCAAGTATACCGTTTCCCGGGAAAACGGATTGATACGGAAAATACCCATGGAACAGGCTGTACACTTTCCGCGGCTTTGGCGGTCATGCTTGCCGGAGGAATGGAAATACCGCAAGCCGTTGAACAGGCAAAAAAATACGTAACAGGGGCGATAGAAACGGCAAAAGACAATAAAATCGGACACGGCTATGGTCCGGTTCACCATTTCTGGTTTTACGGAAAAAACTGGGGGCATTTATGAAACATACTTTTTTTGCCTATTTGGCAAGAATGAAATACATAAAACGATGGGGACTTATGAGAAATTCCGTCCCTGAAAATGATGCGGAACACACGCTGCAAACGGCAATGATTGCCCACGGACTGGCTCTCATACGGGAAAATATATTCCACGAGCCCTGCGACGGAGAACATTGCGCCATGCTTGCTGTCTATCATGATGTAAGCGAAGTATTTACAGGCGACATGCCGACACCGGTTAAGTATTTTACCGAAGACTTGAGAGACCGCTATCAGGAAATAGAGGATAAAGCAAGAGAAAGGCTCTTGCAGACACTTCCCGATGAATTAAAGAAAGCGTACCGTCCCTATATTCTTGATATGGAAAAAGATTCTCTCTGGCCTTTGGTCAAGGCGGCAGATACGCTGTCCGCTTATTTGAAATGTGCAGAAGAAAAACAGGCGGGCAACAGTGAATTTGAAGAAGCCTTCCGGACTACGGAGAATAAACTGCGAAAGATGCAGCTGAGGGAAGTGGACTGGTTTTTAGATCATTTTGCAGGCAGCTTTTTCCTTACCTTGGACGAAATGAATAAAATGTAAAAAATAAAAGCATCTCAAACGATGCTTTTTTTGATCCACATAAAAACGGGCTCTTTTTGTTTCTTTTAAAATTTTCAAGAAAACGGACAAATTAAAAATTTTGTTCTATATCTGACAAGATTCGGAAAGTGATTATTGATATATATACCTGCATGGGTATAATGAAAATATAAAAGGGAAGCAGAAGGAGAAAATAAATGGAAGAGTTTAAGCATCCGTTTCGGAAAGAGTCCGGCGGAATACATAAAGAAGCGGAAAAAAAGAAAATGACGGGAACAGGAAATAAGTGGCTCCGTCATGCAGCCGCTATCCTGGCCCGCCGCAGTGCGACCGATCCTTTGGGACTTGTCGTACAGGAGGAAGGAACAACACTGCTTCCGATATCAATGAATCTTCTTTATGATGAAAAGAGAATAGAAAAGTAAAAGACCATAAAAAGTATGGTCTTTTTTGTTGCCTGTAAAGTCTGTAAAAATTTTTGCAACAAGATAAGAGCGTCCGGCTTTAAAATTACAAAAATGCATCTGCGGAAAAAGTAAATACGGGACGCATTTTATATAGAAAACAAAAGTTTTTGCCAAGCTGAAAATTGTGATTTTAACCGAGTAAAAGATTACTGCAATCAAAGAACAATTAATCGAATATTTATTAGTACAAATAAATTCTTCGTGATATTATAATATAAGTTCATAAAATTTTTATAAATTCTAATGTTTATCGGGAGGCGTATCGAATGAGGAAATGGAAAAAAATACTTTTAGCAGGGCAGATTGCTGCAATGTGGGGGGGTATAGGTGTTTATGCTGCACCTATGCAGGTTGAAACTTTGCCTGAAGTGATTGTGACAGCGACAAGAACTGAAAATACAATACAGAACGTCCCTGCCTCTACACAAATTATTACTCAAAAGGATATTCAAAGATCAGGGAGCAATGATTTACGCGGCTTGATTTCCCATGAGACGGGGATATTTCAAAAATATAGAAGCCGTGGTGGCGGACATGATGTCATTATTCGCGGAATGGATACCGATAAAACTTTAATATTGATTGATGGCCGTCGTGTAGCAAATGAAGCGGATGCTACGGGACTGGGAAATGCGATGGCATTTGACAGAATCAGCTTAAGTGATATTGAAAGAATTGAAATTGTAAAGGGGCCTTCCAGTGCTTTGTACGGATCGGAAGCCATGGGCGGTGTGGTGAATGTCATCACGAAACAGTCGGGGAAACCGTCAGGTCTTGCAGGCGTATCCAGAAGCAAACGGGATGCAAATAACTGGTATCATTTTGATACGGGGCGGAAAGGAAATCTGTCTGCCGCAGCAGATATGAAATTCAATAAAATTTTCAGGAAACAGGATGCGGACGATGCATTTTCTGATTCCTACGGGACGGCAGAAGCATACAATCTCTCTGCTAAATACCACATAAAGGATAATCAATATGTCCAAATTTTTTATGATTATTTTACACAGCATTTAAAGAACGATACGGGTGTTCCGCAGTATGCTCCTCTGTCTGTTTTCATGGGACGTATGCAATTAAACGGATCAGCCAGCATAGAAGGCGTTAATCTGCATGACTACAAACAAAAAAATTATGGAGCCAGTCTGTACGGAAGCTCTTTAAATAATAATTGGCAAGTCAGGTTATATCGGAGTATTTTTGATTGGAATGACCAAAAAAACCAGAAAGTTTTAGGTGCTATTCCCGATAAAAAGATGAACCCCCGATTCATGAAGGCATATATGGCTCTTGTTAACAGAAATCATAATACGAATGATTTCAATGAAAATTCGAATGCATTATGGGCATTGGAAGGAAAAAATACATGGACAGTCAACTCCCATAATCGTCTTACCTTCGGGGCAGAGTATATAGATAATACTGTTAAAGGGACGAATTTGGGCAGTAACGGAACAAGCGTGAAAGATCTCAGTAAAAACGGGAAGACGAAAAAAAGCTCGGAAGTGAATATTGACACCTATGCTTTCTATGTACAGGATGAGATAGAAAACGGAAAATGGTTCATTGTTCCTGCTTTCCGTTATGATCATCATTCTACCTTCGGGGGACATGTTTCTCCGAAATTGGGTCTGACTTATAAAGCACAGGACAATTTACGATTCAAGTTTAATTATGGCGACGGATTTAAAGCTCCCTCGGTTTACCAGCTCTATTATTCTCTTTATCGTATGATGGGACAGACATACGTCAATTTATTGGGGAATAAAGATTTAAAACCGGAAGAATCAAAAAGCTTTGATGTAGGAGTGGAAGCGGAATTTGGAAACGGTTACGGGTCTCTCAGTTATTTTGACAGCCATGTGAAGAATTTGATTGAAAGTGAAAAAATCGGGAATGACGGAAGAGCTGACCAGTATAGATATATGAATGTGGGAAAGGCAAGAATTAAAGGGGTAGAAAGTATACTTGGGTATAAGTGGAACGAACGTTGGGAGATACGTATGATTTCCAACTGGCTTTCCGCAAAAAATACAACGGACGATTTGGATTTAGTGAGACGTCCGCGGTTCTCCCAAACATACCAGCTCATCTATGATGATCATAAAGATACGGGATATAGCGCAGTTCTTTGGGATCAGTGGGATTATCAGTATGTGACGGAGCATCAGGAAAAGACAAATTATAATTTGCTTAATTTTACCTTGGCAAGGCGATTTAATAAAAATACAAGACTTTATGGTACCGTAGAAAACATATTGAATAAAAAAGACAGCAAATCTGATTTGGACGGCCGCTTCTGGATTTTCGGATTTGAGCATGCCTTTTAACCGGTGGCAGAAAAGCATGGAAGATTTGATACAATCAGAATCTTTTTCATTGCGGAGGTGTTTATGAAGGGGTATATCTGTTCATTTTTGGCAGCCGTTTTAGTTTTTATTTCCGGATGCGGTACAATTCAGGTAAAGGAAAACAGGGACAGCTTTCTTGTCATTACTGACAGTGCTACGAGAGAAGTAACTATTCCCAAGAAACCGGAACGGATTGTTCTTCTTACACCTACGTTAGCGGAAATACAAAATGCTTTGGGCGGAAGCTTTATCGGAATGGCGGCACCGTCTGAAGAAACGGTGAAGATGTATGGAGCGGACAAATCATATGTGGGAAGACCTTACCAGATAAATATGGAACAGCTTGTATCTTTAAAACCGGATTTGGTCATAGGTCTTCAGGGGCTGCATAACGGTTTGGAGGAAAGTTTATCGGGGAATCATATTCCTTTTCTGTTACTGTCCATGGCAGGCTATGATGATGTAAAAAAAGTAGTACATACATTGTCACAGGTTGCAGGGGATGAGGAAAAAGGACGGCAGATAGAAAAGCATCTGGATCAGACGATGGCCGATATAGCCGGCAGTATTCCTAAAGAAAATTTATCTTTTGCCGTTATTCATGGTACAGGAAAATCTCTTACCATAGAAAATAAAAACTCCATTGCTTGCGACGTGGCAGAAAAAATGGGGATGGTTAACGTATTTTCCGATTCGGCTACAGAAAAACTGGGGAACCGCCTTCCGTTCAGTATGGAAGAGTTGGCGATAAAAGATCCGGATGTGATATTCCTTACAACGATGGTTCAAAGGGGAAAAGAAGATGAGGTTTTTGCAAAATCTTTAATGAATCACCCGGTATGGAAAGGAATGAAGGCTGTCAAGACAGGGAGAGTATACCTGCTTCCTCAGGATTTGTTTCTGAGCAGCCCGGGCATACGTTATCCCGACGCTTTACGGTATGTGTCCGGTAAGGTATATCCTGAAGCAAAAAAGAATATTTCAGGATAATTGTCAATAATGATGTAGTAAAAAAATAAATGGATTATAAAAAACGGCTCTGTAAAAATGAAATAGCTACAGAGTCGTTTTTATAATGAAACGTATTTTATATGGCAAAAAAAGAAGTTGGCCGGAAAATAGGGAAAATAAAAACGGGTTATAAAACCCGGTTTCGGAAATGACTGTCTGTATATAGCAAAAGCCCCGGTAAGGGGCTTCGCAGGGAGTTGTGTAAAATGACAATGAGTAGAAAGACCAAGGCCAGGGTCTTTCTATGATTTACAATTTCATTATAGTCCCTTGTTTTCGTATTGTCAAATCAATAAACAGATTTAAATTAACAATTAAAAGAAAGGCAGAAAAATAAATACTTTCTGCTGTTTCTGAAAAGCAGAAGGCAAATTGGAATATATCAATCTGTTAAAAATTATGGTATACTATGGAAAGATTAAAACGTATTCGCAAAAGGAAAAGGGGCGACTCATATGGGACTCATGAAAGAGTTTAAAGAATTTGCGGCTCGCGGCAATGTGGTGGACATGGCGGTCGGTGTCATTATCGGCGGCGCTTTCGGGAAAATTGTGTCTTCGCTTGTGGACAATGTAATCATGCCGCCGATAGGAATGCTTATGGGCGGTATAGATTTTGCAAATCTTTTTATTAATTTGAGTAAAACACCGGTAGCGACTTTAGCGGAAGCCAAAGAGCTCAATGTACCTGTCATTGCATACGGTCAGTTTTTGAATACGGTGATTGATTTTCTGATAATTGCTTTTGTGATTTTCCTCATGATACGGCAAATGAACAGAATGTTTCCCAAACCGGCGGAAGCACCGAAGCGTGCCTGCCCGTTCTGCAAGGAAACAATTGCCGATGATGCGACCCGTTGTCCCCATTGCACAGCTGTTTTGGAGGAGTCCGGGAAATAAGAACAGGGAAAGCATATTCCTGAGGGAGTATGCTTTTTTTGCGGGAAAATATATTTGAAGCGGACGATAAAGTGAACGGGACTATTATGATTTCCTGTTTCCCGATTGCTGTCAGAATCATCGGTAAATATTGACTTTTTTATTCGGATTGTCTATCATTATATATTGTTTACCCAGGGTAAACGAATATGCGAGCGTGGCGGAATTGGTAGACGCACAGGATTTAGGATCCTGCGCCTTGTGCATGGGGGTTCGAGTCCCTTCGCTCGCACCAGAAAGAGCAGGGAAAAAACCTGCTTTTTTTATTTACACTTGAAATTTTCTGTGTTACCATAGTCAATAAACTGTAAAGGTTTATAAAAATAATAATCTGTTTTGGAGGGATGAACTATGGCTATTCAAAAACGAAAAGTCGGTGTAGTCGGAGTAGGGCATGTAGGTGCTCATGTGGCATTCAATTTGGGAATGATGGGAATTGCCGATGAGGTACTGCTTTGCGATGTCAAGGAAAGTAAGGTCACCAGCGAAGTACAGGATTTAAATGATGCCGTAATGTACATGCCGAACCGTGTTATTTATAAAGCCTCGGATTATGCGGGACTTAAAGATTGTGATGTCATTGTCAATGCTGTGGGAGATATCACTCTTTGTGCTTCGGGAACCAGAGATACGGAGCTTGAAAACAGTGTGAGACAGGTGGCGGATTATGTGCCGAAGGTGATGGCAGCAGGCTTTCACGGTATTTTTGTAAGTATTACAAATCCTTGCGATGTTATTGCCCACCTGATTCAGGAAAAAAGCGGTCTTCCTAAGGGGCATGTGGTCGGAACGGGTACGCTGCTCGATTCGTCCCGGCTGATTCATGCCATTTCGGGTCAGACGGATTTGGATGCCCGCGGATTTACGGCATTCATGCTCGGTGAGCATGGAAATTCCCAGATTGTTCCGTGGTCCCATATTTCTTTTTACGGGAAACCGTTGTCCGAAATGGAGAATGATCCGAAGTTCCGGTTTGATAAAAAGGAAATCGAAGAAAGAACCATTAAAGGCGGCTGGGTTACGTATGCAGGCAAGCAGTGCACCGAATACGGAATCGCTTCTGCAGGAGCGACATTGGTACGGACGATTCTCCGTGATGAAAAGAGGATTCTTCCCTGCTCGGCACCGCTGGACGGTGAGTACGGACAAAAAGGAATTTTCTGCGGTGTTCCTGCCGTAATCGGAGCGAACGGTATTGAAAAAGTAATAGAATACAATTTAACGGAAGATGAAATGAAACGTTTTACAGCCTGCTGTGAGGCTATCCGTGAAAATATCGCAAAAGGAAAAGCGATTTTCGGAGAATGACGTTTCAAGAGAAGCGGTGGTAAAAAGCCCCGCTTTTTCTTTACGCTTTTTGAGCCGCCCCGGATATTTTATTTCCCTGCCGCTATTTTAAATATCCGTCTATTGAAATAAAGAGCGGCGGTAAGTACAATAATAAATATAGGTAGTGAAAAGGTGTGTCCATACATGAGGGGGATTTCCATGAGAAAAATTAATAAGGTTTTGGTAGCGAATCGTGGCGAAATCGCCATTCGTGTGTTTCGGGCATGTAATGAGCTGGGTATCAGAACGGTAGCGATTTATTCTAAGGAAGATGTGTTGTCGCTTCACCGCAACCGTGCCGATGAGGCTTATTTGGTGGGTGAAAATGACAAACCCATTGATGCCTATCTCGATATTGAGGATATCATCCGCATTTGTAAGGAGCATCATGTTGATGCCATCCATCCGGGTTACGGATTTCTCGCGGAAAATGCCAAATTGGCAAAACGGTGCGAAGAGGAAGGAATCATCTTTATCGGCCCGAGAGTAGAGCATCTGATTATGTTCGGCGATAAGGTGAATGCCCGTATCCAGGCGGAAAAAGCGGATATTCCGAGAATCCCCGGCACAAAAGGCGCTGTCCGTGATTTCTCTGAAGTTAAGGCATTTGCGGAAGAGCATGGTTTCCCCGTCATGATTAAAGCGGTCAATGGCGGCGGCGGCCGCGGTATGAGAAATGTAGACCGCATGGAAGATCTTGAGGAAGCTTATCACAGAGCCAAGTCGGAAGCGAAAATGGCTTTCGGTGATGACGAAGTGTATGTAGAAAAGTGCGTCATGAATCCGAAGCATATCGAGGTTCAGATTTTAGGCGATGAAGCGGGAAATGTGGTGCATCTCTTTGAAAGAGACTGTTCGATACAGCGCCGTCATCAAAAGGTCATAGAAATGGCGCCTGCCTGGTCTTTGCCTCAAAGTTTGCGGAATGACATCTGTGAAGCCGCAGTCAAGCTGATGAAAAATGTAGGCTACTTGAATGCCGGAACAGTAGAATTTTTAGTTGATGAAGACGAAAAGCATTTCTATTTCATTGAAGTCAATCCCCGTGTACAGGTTGAGCATACCGTAACGGAAATGATTACCGATGTGGATATTGTAAAGACACAGATACTGATTGCCGAAGGCTACTCGCTGGACAGTGAGGAAATTGCCATCGGTCTGCAGCCGGATATCTGGTTTAAAGGCGTGTCTGTCCAGTGCCGTATCACAACGGAAGATCCGAAAAACCAATTTATGCCCGATACGGGTAAAATTGTGGCATACCGCTCCGGTGGCGGCCCCGGCATCCGTCTTGATGCGGGAACGGCCTATACGGGAGCCGTAATTACACCGTATTATGATTCCCTCCTCGTCAAAGTGACAGCTCATGCACTCCATCCTGCCGATGTGATTCACCGTATGCTCCGCTGTCTTGACGAATTCCGTATCAGCGGCGTAAAAACAAATATTTATTTCCTTCAAAATGTATTGCGCACAAAAGATTTTGCCGAAGGGCTTTGTGATGTCAATTATATAGATAAGCACCCGCAGCTTTTAGAGGACAGTCACCTCATAAGCGACAGGGGAACCAAGCTGTTGTATTATATCGGAGATATTACCGTAAACGGTTATGCAGGAGCCGGTCATCAGGACAAACCTGATTTTGCCGATGTACCGCAGCTTCCTTCCGATGAATCGCCGGTGCCTGAAGGAACCAGGCAGCTTTTGGATAAGCTGGGGCCGGAGAAATTTGCAAAATGGGTGCAAGACCAAAAAGAGGTCATGTTCATGGACACCACGTATCGTGATGCCCACCAGTCGCTTTTGGCTACTCGTGTGAGAACGCATGATATCATGAATGCAATCCGCTATACGGCGCGTCATGTACCGCAGCTCTTTTCCTTTGAAAACTGGGGCGGTGCTACTTTTGATGTAGCGTACCGTTTTCTTGACGAAAGCCCTTGGGACCGTCTCCGTCAAATGAGAAAGGCGGCACCGAATATTTTATTCCAGATGCTGACCCGCGGTGCCAATACGGTAGGCTATACGAATTATCCGGAAAATATAGTCCGTCATTTCATTGACCGGGCGGCAGATAACGGTGTCGATGTATTCCGCATTTTCGACTGTTTGAACCAGCTTTCCCATATGACCATTTCCATTGACGAAGTCAGGAAACAGGGCAAGCTTGCAGAGGCCTGCTTCTGCTACACCGGGGACATTATGGATCCGGCACGGCAAAAATATTCTTTAAAATATTACACAGACCTTGCGAAAGAAATGGAAAAGGCAGGGGCTAATATTATTGCCATTAAGGATATGGCGGGACTTTTGAAGCCTGAAGCCGCATATGCTCTGGTTTCCGCATTAAAGGACGCTGTCGATTTGCCCGTTCATCTGCACAGTCACGAAGGCGGCGGACTTACGCTCTACAGCTATGCGAAAGCGGTTGAGGCGGGAGTCGATATCGTCGATGTGGCAACAGGAGCTCTTTCCAACGGCACGAGCCAGCCTTCCATGACGGCGATGTACTATGCGTTGCAAAATCATCCCCGTCAGCCGAAACTTGACATTGACGCACTGGAAACGATTGACCGGTACTGGCAGGCTGTCCGTCCTTACTATGCAGGGGTAGACAGTAAACTGGTAAGCCCGAACACCACAGTATTCCAGCATGAAATGCCGGGAGGACAGTTCTCCAACCTGCGCCAGCAGGCGACGGCAGTGGGACTGGGTGACCGTTGGCCCGAAGTTTGCCGTATGTATGCAAAAGTGAATATGATGTTCGGGGATATTATCAAAGTCACACCGTCATCTAAAGTGGTGGGAGACATGACACTCTTTATGGTGCAAAACGGATTGACTGAGGACGATATTTACGAAAAAGGAAATACTTTGGATTTCCCGCAGTCGGTGGTGGATTTCTTTGACGGGAAATTGGGGACACCCTATGGCGGATTCCCTGAAAAGTTGCAGAAAATTATTCTCCGCGGAGAAAAACCGCATTTGGAATCCCGCCCGGCAGATGTAGATTTCGCAAAAGTCAAAGAAGAAATGAAAGAGAAAAATATGCCTTTACGGGAAGAGGATATTTCTTCTTATTGCATCTATCCGAAGGTATTTGCCGACTATATGGACAGATTCCATAAATTCGGTGATTTATCTGTTTTGGATACACCGACTTTCTTCTTCGGTATGAAGCCGGGAGAAGAAATCCGGGTTAATATAGAAGAAGGGAAAATGCTCCTGATACGCCTTGACGGTGTAAGTAAAGCTGACGGGGAAGGAAACAGAAGAATCCAGTTTGAGTTGAACGGTATGCCCCGGGAGATTAAGGTGCATGACAAGCATATGGCTGATGCGGCCGTGACTTCCAGAAAAGCAGATAAAGATATACCGGGAGAAATCGGAGCCACACTGTCAGGATCTGTCGTAAAACTTCTTGTTGAAAAAGGAAGTCATGTCGGAAAAGGAGAACCTGTCATCGTTACGGAAGCCATGAAAATGGAAACGACGATTACATCTCCGGCAGACGGAATTGTCAGTGAGATTCATGTAAAACCGGGAATGAGGATTGAATCCGGCGATCTCCTCATGGTGGTAGAATAATTTCAGTAATAACGGATTTTAAATCCGCTATAAATAAAAATGGGTAAGGACCGGAAGGTCCGGAAAAGGAGTAGAAAATGAAAAAATACGTTTGTAAAGCTTGCGGATGGGTGTATGATGAAGCTTTGGGAGATCCGGATAACGGAATTGCACCGGGAACTAAATGGGAAGATTTGCCCGATGATTTCAAATGTCCTCTTTGCGGAGTAGGTAAAGAAGAATTTGAAGTTTACGAAAATTGATTCAATGAAAAGCGACCCCGCTTAAAATGACGGGGCGCTTTTTTTGTGCCTTTTTTAATATCTTTTATATATGTATCCAGAGAGAAAATAAAATTACATAAGCTGCGGCGGCAAATAATTTGCAAAGAAAAGAATTAAATGATAGAATAAACCGAAAGCATATTTTAACAAAAATTGCAAGAGGAAAATTAAGTAATAGAAAAGTTTTATATAGCAAAAGAATAATTTTATACAAGATAAAAGCTTTCGGGTTATATAAAATAATTCTTAGTGTGTAAATCGGGCGATTTTGTTGAAATAAGTAATTTAATATATTATAATAATATTTCGTGAAAGTTTTATTTACAGTTTTGGAAATGTATAGGAAAGCAAGGTTATACGTTATTTGACCTTGCTTTGTTTTTCCTCATTTCAAAGTTATGAATTTGTGTGTGGAAGGAAAGGGTGAGGCGTGGAATGCCCAACAGCAAAATGTTCAGACCCGTCCAAGTAGGTAAGAAAAAAAGATATACCTACGCCAGATCTCAAGAGGTTTTGGGGATGCCCCATCTCCTCGATTTGCAGACCAAGTCTTATGAATGGTTCTGTGAGGAAGGGTTAAAAGATGTATTTGCGGATATTTCTCCGATTGAAGACAGTGCCCATAAGTGGGCGCTTCATTTCGGGGAATACTATTTCAAGAAAGAAAAGTACAGCATTGATGAATGTAAATCTAGAGATGCTACGTATTCCGCGCCGCTGCAGGTGAAGGTCCAGCTCGTCAATAAAGAGACCGGCGAAATTAAAGAACACGATCTCTTTATGGGAGATTTCCCGATTATGACGAATACGGGGACATTTATTATCAATGGTGCGGAACGTGTTATCGTATCCCAGCTTGTTCGTTCCCCCGGCGTTTATTACAAGAAGGAAATGGATACCTACGGTAAAGAAATCTATTCGGCCCAGCTGATTCCGAACCGCGGAGCCTGGATTGAATTGGAAACAGATGCTAACGGTGTCGTTTTCGTCCGTATTGACCGCAACAGAAAAATGCCGGTCACTTATCTGATCCGTGCATTAGGTTTTTCGTCCAATGAAGAAATCATGGAGCTTTTCAATAACGATATCCATATCGAAGAAACATTGAAAAAAGACCAGACGACAACGACGAAAGAAGCACTTATTGAAATTTACAAAAAGCTGCGCCCCGGCGAACCGGCTACGGAAGAAAGCGGTATTACCCTGCTTCGTAATTTCTTTTACGATCCCCGCCGTTACGATTTGGCAAAAGTGGGACGGTATAAATTAAATAAGAAATTATCCTGGGAAAACCGTTTGAAAGGACACAGAACGGAAGGTCCGATTGTCGATACGGAAACGGGTGAAGTTATTATCCGTGCCAACGCCATCATTGATGATGAAGCTTTGGAAATCATCCGTAAGAGCGGGGTCTTCAGCCACAGTGAAATGGTGGAAGTCATGACTCAGAAAGAGGACGGTACACCGGTCAAAGTGATTGCTTCCAGCGGTATGCATGATGATAATTTCCGCACTTTGGACAGAGTGGATATCATTGCCACTGTCGGGTATTTGCTCAATATGATTCAAGGTTACGGCCGCCCCGATGATATAGATCATTTAGGAAACCGCCGTGTCCGTCTTGTCGGTGAACTTTTGCAGAACCAGTTCCGTATCGGTTTATCCCGTATGGAGCGTGTTGTCCGTGAAAGAATGACGACCCAGGATCAGGATAAAATGACAGCCCAGGCACTGGTCAATATCCGTCCCGTAGTTGCCGCTATAAAGGAATTCTTCGGAAGTTCCCAGCTTTCCCAGTTTATGGATCAGACAAATCCGCTGGCAGAGCTGACACATAAACGCCGTCTTTCTGCATTGGGACCGGGCGGTCTCTCCAGAGAACGTGCGGGATTTGAGGTTCGTGACGTACACTATTCCCACTATGGGCGTATGTGCCCGGTAGAAACACCGGAAGGTCCGAATATCGGTCTGATTTCCTCTCTTTCCAACTACGGAATTGTGAACAAGTATGGTCTTATAGAAACACCGTACCGTCTTGTGGATCCCAAGACACATCATGTTACTGATGAATGCAAGTATGTAACGGCTGATGTGGAAGAAGACAAAATCATAGCCCAGGCGAGTGAAGTGCTGAAAGAAAACGGTGAATTTGTGGACCGTTATGTGGCTTGCCGCCGTGGTGCTGATGTATTGGAAGCGCTCCCTGAAGAAGTCGATCTGATGGACGTATCACCTAAGCAGGTCGTTTCCATCGGTACATCCCTTATCCCGTTTTTGGAACACGATGATACGAACCGTGCCCTCATGGGCGCAAACATGCAGCGCCAGGCAGTTCCGCTTCTCCGTCCGGAAGCACCGCTTGTAGGAACCGGAATGGAATGGGTAGCAGGACAGGACTCGGGTGTCTGCGTTCTTGCGAAACGCTCCGGTGTGGTCACTGAAATTACAGGGCGCACAATTACCGTTAAGGCGGATAATGGCGAATATGATAATTATGATTTAATTAAGTTCATGCGTTCCAACCAGAGCACCTGCATAAACCAGCGTCCTATCGTTTATAAGGGAGACCGTGTAGAAGCGGGACAAACGCTGGCAGACGGTATGGCGACCGATGGCGGTGAGCTTGCATTGGGACATAATGTCCTTGTTGCCTTTGTATCTTGGGAAGGCTATAACCACGAAGATGCTGTTCTTATTTCCGAACGGCTCTGCAAAGATGATTTATATACATCTATCCATATTGAAGAATACGAATGCGACTCCCGTGATACAAAGCTGGGCGAAGAAGAAATTACACGCCAGCTTTCCTCTGTCGGGGAAGATGCATTAAAGGACCTTGACGAAAACGGTATTATCCGTATCGGTGCCGACGTACGTCCGGGAGATATCCTGGTCGGGAAGGTAACACCGAAGGGGGAAACGGAACTTACTCCTGAAGAAAGACTTCTCAGAGCTATTTTCGGAGATAAGGAAAGAGAAGTCCGGGACACCTCTTTACGTGTGCCGCACGGTGAATTCGGTAAAGTTGTTGATGTTAAGGTATTTACCCGTGAAAACGGTGATGAGCTTGCTCCGGGAGTCAATAAACTTGTCCGAGTCTATATTGCACAGAAGCGTAAGATTCGTGAAGGCGATAAAATGGCAGGCCGCCACGGGAACAAATGCGTATGCTCTCGCATTATGCCTGTCGAAGATATGCCCTTTACGCCTGACGGACGTCCTGTCGATTTAGTTTTGAATCCTCTCGGCGTTCCGTCCCGAATGAATATAGGACAGATTCTTGAAATCCACTTATCCTGGGCATGCCATATGCTTGGGGAAGAAATCAAAGCCGCACAAAAAGATCCCAAACAGGCGAAGATTATGGAGAAGAGACTCCGTGCTGCAGGATATGACTTTGATACTTACGGCATGCCGGAACCGACAGACTCGGGTATCCATATAGCGACCCCCGTCTTTGACGGTTGCCGTGATGAAGATCTCGCGGCAACACTGGCAGCGGCAGGACTTCCTGTCAATGCGAAGTCTGATTTGTATGACGGCCGTACCGGTGAAAAGCTGGACGGACAGGTCACTATCGGTTGGAAATACATGCTGAAGCTCCATCATCTGGTAGATGATAAGATTCATGCCCGTTCCACAGGCCCGTATTCACTTGTAACCCAGCAGCCGCTCGGCGGTAAAGCACAGTTCGGAGGACAGCGTTTCGGCGAAATGGAAGTTTGGGCATTGGAAGCGTATGGTGCTGCCTATACACTGCAGGAAATCCTGACGGTAAAATCCGATGATGTCATCGGCCGTGTCAAAGCTTATGAAAAGATTGTCAAAGGGGAAAATATCCCGAATCCGGGAGTACCGGAATCTTTCAAAGTACTTATGAAAGAACTCCAGTCTATCGGACTTGACGTCAGAATCTTAAATGAAAACAATGAAGAAGTTGTACTGAAGGAATTAGATGAATCTGATTTAGAACAGGGCTTCGGCGGCGGACGTTTCCGCAAAGAAGAAGTAAAGGAGGCCATGGAAGGTGACGATGCCGTTTCGGCATCCCGCGGAGCTATGGAATCCAATATTTCCGGGGAAGGGAAAGGCACGCAGGTAAATGATGTCGCTTCCTTTAACGATACTCTTGAGGCGGAAGTTACTGCCGATGAACCTGAAGATTCGTCCTTTACTGAAACTGATGTTGATATTGAAGCGGGTCTTGCAGATGACCCTGAAGCCTGATTCCGGAAAGGAGCGCTAAACAATTGTTAGATGTAAATGAATTTGACTCTATGAAAATCGGTATCGCTTCTCCGGAAAAGATCAAAGAATGGTCTCATGGGGAAGTCACAAAGCCGGAAACAATTAACTACCGCACTCTGAAGGCTGAAACAGACGGTCTTTTCTGCGAAAGAATTTTCGGACCGACCAAGGACTGGGAATGTAAATGCGGTAAGTATAAAAAAATGCGTTACAAAGGCACGGTCTGCGATAAGTGCGGTGTCGAAGTTACGAGCTCTAAGGTCCGCCGTGAAAGAATGGGTCATATCGAGTTGGCATGTCCTGTATCCCATATCTGGTATTTCAAGGGCACACCGAGCCGTATCGGACTGATTCTTGATGTATCTCCCCGTCAGCTGGAAAGAGTTCTTTATTTCGCAGCCTATATCGTTATCGATAAAGGCGATACAAAACTCCAGGACAAGCAGGTACTGAATGAACAGGAATACCAGCAGGCTGTCCAGGAATACGGCGCAGGTTCATTTAAAGCACAGATGGGGGCAGAAGCAATCCAAAAACTTTTGCAGAACCTCGATCTTCTCGCTTTGGAAGAACAATTGAAAGAAGATGTGGAAAGCAGCAGTAACCAGCGCAGGATACGCAGTATCCGCCGTTTGGAGGAAGTAGAAGCATTCCTGCACTCCGGAAATAAACCGGAATGGATGATTCTTACCGTGCTTCCTGTTATTCCGCCGGATCTCCGTCCGATGGTACAACTTGACGGTGGCCGGTTTGCTACCAGCGATTTAAATGATTTGTATCGTCGTGTCATTAACAGAAATAACCGACTGAAACGTTTGATGGGTATGGGTGCACCGGAAATCATTGTCCGCAATGAAAAACGTATGCTCCAGGAAGCTGTCGATGCCCTTATCGATAACGGCCGCCGCGGCAGAGCCGTAAGTGGACCGGGAAACAGACCTCTCAAATCTCTTTCCGATATGCTCAAAGGGAAACAGGGACGTTTCCGTCAGAACCTCCTCGGAAAACGTGTAGACTATTCGGGCCGCTCCGTTATCGTAGTAGGTCCGGAACTTAAGATGTACCAGTGCGGATTGCCTAAGGAAATGGCCATTGAATTATTCAAGCCGTTTATCATGCATGAACTTATTAAACGGGAAATGGCAAGCAATTTGAAAGTAGCCCGTAAAAAGGTGGATAAATTAGCACCTGAAGTGTGGGACGTATTGGGCGATGTTATCAAAGAACATCCCGTACTTCTTAACCGTGCACCGACGCTTCACCGTTTGGGCATTCAGGCCTTTGAACCGATTCTCTGGGAAGGCAGAGCGATTAAATTGCATCCTCTCGTGTGCCCCGGCTACAATGCGGACTTTGACGGTGACCAGATGGCGTGCCACCTGCCACTTTCCGTAGAAGCACAGGCGGAAGCAAGAACACTGATGCTGTCTATCAATAATATTTTGTCCACTAAAGACGGAAAACCGGTGGCCATCCCCTCTCAGGATATGATTCTCGGATCTTACTACCTGACGATTGTCAAAGAAGATAAAGAAGAGGAAGACGCACTGGATTCCTCCAAGTTCCATGCTTATACGAATTATGATGAAGTGATGCTTGCTTACGCATTGAAACAGGTGGGCATACACGACTTTATCAAGGTAGAAGTGCCCGGACACGGTCTTGTTGTAACTACACCGGGACGTCTCATTTTCAACTATGCTATTCCCGAAGAACTCCGTTTCTTCTATAAGCGGAATGACGGCACCACCGGACTTGGTGTTACCATCGGTAAAAAGCAGATGGGTAAACTTGTCAATGACTGCTTCAAGAAACTCGGATTTAAGGCAACCGGTGATCTTCTTGACTCCATCAAGGCACTCGGGTTCCACTACGCATTGATTTCCGGTATTTCCATCGGCATTTACGACGTAGCCGTACCGGAAAAGAAAGATCATATCTTGTCCGAAAGTGACAAGCAGGTAGAAAAGGTTAAAAAATTCTACCGCCGCGGTCTTATGACAGAAGAAGAAAGATACAGGAAAGTCGTCAAAATTTGGGAAAAAGCGACCAACGATGTCGGTGAGGCCATGAAAGCTTCCATGACAAAGATGAATCCGCTGACCATGATGGCCCAGTCAGGGGCTCGCGGTAACGATAACCAGATTCGCCAGCTCGCAGGTATGCGCGGTCTGATTGCCGATACCTCAGGTAAAACGGTAGAACTTCCTGTTAAAGCAAACTTCCGTGAAGGATTGACGGTACTCGATTACTTTACGTCCTCCCACGGTGCCCGCAAAGGTCTTGCCGATACAGCACTCCGTACGGCCGATTCCGGCTATCTGACACGCCGTCTTGTCGATGTATCGCAAGATGTCATTGTCCGTGAAGAAGATTGTGATGTCCAGGTACTGAACTTTGACAGAGAATTGAATCTCATAGCTTCCCGTCCGGCTGTCCGGAATATCTATAATGAACAAAAGAATAAGCTGATCGGTTCCATTTTGGAAGAAGACATTCTGAACCGCCGCAGCGGAGAAATTCTTTTGGTCAAAGGAAAAACTATCGATGCCGAAGATGTCGTTCTTATGAATAAGAATCTCATCGACTCCGTAACGATAACAATTCCGGGAGAAGAAGAAAGTACAACGGAAACGGTTGCTTTTGATGTAACAGAGGCAATCAATGAATATGATCGTGCCATGAAGCACCATCTGACCGTACATTTCCGGGATGCTAAGCTGGAAGAGGCCGCTCTTGACCGGAAAGGAAAAGAAATTCTTCCTGCTGATACAGTTATTGATGATGCGGCGATAAAGAAAATTCTCAAAGCCGATATTCCGCTGATTCGTGTCCGCATGGACCAGGTAAAGGGAATTGAAGTTCGTAAAATTACGGAAATGGGACGACTTATCGAGTCGCTTGCCGATCGTATTTCCGGCCGCTGTTCTGTAGAAGATGTATTGAATCCCGAAACAGGAAAAGTCATCGTGAAAAAGAATGAAGAAATCTCTGATGACCAGGCGGCAGAAATCGAAAAGCACTATGATTCTCTCCGTGTCCGTTCCATTCTTACCTGCCAGTCCGAGCACGGCATTTGTGCAAAATGCTACGGCCGTAACCTGGCTACGGGACGCCATGTAGAAATCGGTGAATCTGTAGGTATTATTGCAGCCCAGTCCATCGGCGAACCGGGTACACAGCTGACGATGCGTACATTCCATACAGGCGGTGTTGCATCGGCGGAAGATATCACACAAGGTCTGCCGCGTGTCGAAGAATTGTTCGAAGCCCGCAAGCCGAAAGGAAATGCTATCATTTCCAACATTGCCGGAACGGTATCGATTGAAGATTCTTCGGAAAATGCAAATATCAAAATCATTACCGTAACAAATGAAGAAACTTCGGATACCTATAAGATTCCGTTCGGAAAGAGAATTTCCGTAGAAGAAGGACAGGTTATCGAAGCAGGCACCCGCCTGATTGAAGGTAACATCAATCCTCACGATATTCTTCGTGTTCTCGGCGTGAAGGCCACACAGAATTATATTGTAAAAGAAGTTCAGAAGGTATATCGTTCCCAAGGTGTTGAAATCAATGATAAACACATAGAAATCATTGTTCACCAGATGCTGAGAAAAATCAAAATCCTGAACCCCGGTGATTCCGCATGGCTTCCCGGTGAAACAGTGGATATTGTTTCTTATCGTGCAGAGAACCAGCGTTTGGAAGATGAAGGAAAAGAACCGGCTGTCGGAGAGAACCTGCTTCTCGGTACGACCAAGGCGGCACTTGCTACCGACTCTTTCCTCTCCGCCGCTTCTTTCCAGGAGACAACACGAGTACTTACCGAAGCAGCAATCAAAGGAAAAGAAGATCCGCTTCTCGGCTTGAAGGAAAATGTCATTATCGGCAAACTCATTCCTGCCGGAACAGGTATGTCCCGTTACCGTAAGCTCTCGGTAGAGCATAAGGGCGAACCGATTAAACCGGTTGTGGAAGAAACTCCGGAAGACGTATTACCGTAAAAACAAAGAGTATTTTAAAATACCCCGTCAATATGGCGGGGTATTTTTTTGATTTAGATGGATACTATTGGGAAACTTAATGGGGACCGAATTTTCAATTTGATGAAAATGGATTGCTGAAATTTTGAGGATAAATAGGGAAAGAGTATGGCATCAAGTAAGGAATATTTAAATTTCATTTTAGAGCAGTTATCAGAATTGGAAGATATTACTTATCGTACAATGATGGGCGAATATATAATTTATTATCATGGAAAAATCATAGGTGGAGTTTATGATGATAGATTTTTGGTGAAGCCTGTTAAATCTGCAATAGAATATATGGGAAACGCAAAATATGAGTTGCCGTACGATGGAGATCCATCGTACTGTGAATTTTGGAAGGGCAGTTTGCAATAAATGAGTTTTAATCATGGAAAATGAAAAATAGATGAGAAATACGTATAGAATAGGGGGGTACAATATAATAAATTTGTAATATAATAAAAATGACTAAAAATAAGTTAAAGATGGGAAAATAAAAAAGCAAGTATAGTTTATTGAAATCGGCCGTTCCGTGTCCCGTTTATTCCGCTATCTGCAATCTGTTATCCGATATCCGGAACGGATTCAGATAGTGCCGGAGCGGTTGTCGGTATCACATGGGGATTGTATGGCCTTCGGGCGGAGAGGAGACGGTATCGTGCTTCTGTTCAAATATTATCTGAGATTATGATAAGGTTTTTCTGCCGGAGAATGCGGGGAGGACAGAAAATGACATTCTTTGGCGGTATGATAAAAAAGGCTGTGTAATATTATTATATATTTATTTTTTTGGGAGGAAACGTATGAACAGGATCTACAAAATCATCTGGAGCAAGGCGAAGAATGCCTATGTGGTGACGTCGGAAATCGCAAAGAGCCACACGAAGGGGACATCGGGAAAAGTGGTGAAAGCCTCTCTGGCGGCGGCAGTGGGCCTTGGCCTCCTGATGGGCGGCTATACGGCAAATGCGGCCGGGTATGCAACAACGGTTGAAGGAACAGGCAGTGAAGTAAAAACATCCACCCAGTTCCAGGGGGCGACTGCCAGCATTTACGGCGCCATGAACCAGATTGATGCCACTGCTGCGGATAAACCCTATGACGGTGTAGCAAACAGCATCGTCGGCGCAGTGAATGTGACAAAAAATGCCAATGCGGCTCTTATTTTCGGCGCAGGGAACCTGGTGAAAAACTCCTATGGGGAACTGCGGGATAAAGATGGAAATCCGGTAGATCCTTCTGCGTTGCAGGCGGAACTTTTGGCGGCATATGGCTCGGAAGGGTATGCCGGCGTGGCCAAAGTGCTTGGAAACTATGTATCCAAAAGCGGCGGAAGCATACTTGCCGTTGGCGGGGGGAATGCGGCAGACTGGGCGAAATCTTCTGCCATTATCGGTACCGGTAATACATTGACAGGTGCCAAATCTAATGTGAGCAGCGGTAATTTTATTGCAGGTCAGGGAAATACGGTAACTACCAAAAGCTCTGAAAAAAATCCTGACCTCAAAACTATTGATAATAAAGTGATCGGCAGCGAAAATACAATCACATCAAGCTCCGGACAGACAGTCATCGGCGATAAGAACAGCGTCACCGATAGGAATGTCGGTACCGTTTCAGGGAAACATGATGTACGACCCGAAAACGTTTCCGATTTGGTCATCGGCAAGGGAAATAAAATTTCAGGCAACGATACCTACATGAAAGGCTATGAAAGCCTGACGGTGATCGGGAATAACAATACAGCTGTCAATCCGTCTGCTTCTATCCTTATTGGTGACAATAGGCACCTGTCTGCGGCCAAGGAATCCGTAACCATTGGCTCTATGAAGCCGGAAGAACGGGATGTGGAGGATTTAGAAGTAGCAGGGGGAACCGTTTCTGTAGGGTATGGCGCTGTCGCTAACGGCGGAATGGGTATAGCAATCGGTCATAATACCAAGTCCGCCGGCATGGCAACCACGGTAGTCGGTTCCAATTCCCTGATAAAGAGTGATGCTGGGGGCTTCTCTCCTATGTGGTCGTCTATTTATGGCTCGTTTAACGCCATGACGGAGGATGACAATGGTAGCTTTGCCAACAGCATCGTGGGCACGTTGAATAAGGTGGATCGCTCAACCAATACGTTAGCTTTGGGATCAGGCAATAAAGTGGATCATGCCTTTGCCGGATTTGGTGATGGGTTGAACGGCATGTTTCTTGAGGGCTCGTTTGGCGAATTGCATTGGGATACGGGGCATGAGCATACCAATATAGACCGGTACGCCAAACTCATGGGTGAAGTGGCTTCTGAAAGCGGCGGGTCCGTTCTGGCATTGGGCAATGGAAATACTGCCGATTATGCTGTGCGTTCCCAGCTTACCGGTACGGGAAATACTCTGACCGGAAAGAAAAACGCTCTTAGTACCAATACGACTTTGACCGGATTCCGGAATACAGGGGATAACCTGAACGATGTATCTGTCATGGGGACAGGGAACCAGGTAAAAGATTCCTCTGCCAGCGTGGTGATTGGTGATTATCATGAAGTACAGGGCGGTAAAAACAACGTCATTCTGGGAGCCATGAAAACTAAGGAAATCCCTGTCGATAAAACCTATCTCCAGCAAGCGACAAATGACGATGGTTCTACATTGACGGGCATGCGCGTTCCCTATACGGTCAAATCGACCGTTGCCGCGAAAAAGCATATGGAGAATGTGAATAATGCCGTCATGCTGGGCTACAATACGGATGTCACAAAAGACGGAGGCGTGGCTCTTGGCAGTGAATCCGTAGCCTCTGTGGATAAAGGCGTATATGGCTACAATCCGCTTACCGGCAAGAAACTGGAAAGTGAAGCGGAAATCGCTAAGCTGTCCGGAAAAGAAGCGGAAATCACGCAGATAAATACGGCGCTGCCTACATTGCAATCCGATTATACGGCGGCGAAAACGGATTATGACGGGAGATTGGCGGATTATCTGTCCAAGAGTGCGGCATATACAGCTGCCTATCAGACCTATCACGAGTATGATCACTCTGGTGATCAGTATGATTTAGCCCGCAAAAAGGCCATGGATGACGCCAAGGCTGCCATGGATGAGGCTAAGACCGCCATGGATTCGGCACAGACGGCATATGCCACGGCAGAAGGCAAGTATACGGCCGCTGTGGCAACGAAGAATCAAATTCTCGGTACCTGGCAGGCCAATGCTGCCGCTGTTTCCGTAGGCGATGCCGCCACCGGGCTGACCCGTCAGATTACCAACGTGGCGGCAGGCGCGCAGGACACGGACGCTGTCAACGTGGCACAGCTGAAAAAGGCTGTTACCGGAGCAGCCGCGGCGGCGAAGACAACGATTGAAGCGGGAACGAATGTAACTGTGGAAGCGGGTTCTACACCGAACAGCTACAAAATTTCCGCTAAAGACACAACGTTGGATGCTGCTGCTACGGGTAATGCATTGAAGTTGGAAGGCAAGAAGCTGTCTTTAAGCGTGAAGGATACCGCAGGCAATGAAGTCAAGGGCAGCGTGGATCTGGCAGCTATTGCCGGAGAAGTGGATACGAACACCACCTATGAGATGACCGGCACGCAAAATGCAGACAACACCACGACTATCACAATGACAGGCAGCGACGGAAAGAGCCAGAGTGTAACGGTAGCTACGAAGGATACCAGAAACACTGTAAAAGCAGGTGAAAATGTAAGCCTTACGGAAGTCTCCAATACGCTGGGAGGAACGGAATACACCATCAACGTGAAAGCTGACGGCAAGGTGGAAAACGGAAATACGAAGATTATCAGCGGAGATACGGTCTACAAGGAAACGAGAGTGGAAAAAGACGGCAACTATGTGAAGAAAGATAATACCGCCGGACAGAACCTTTCTGCTCTGGACACACAGGTCGGCACGAACACCCGGAATATCACCAACAATACGAAGATGATCAATGAACTGGGAGGACAGGTAAGCAATCTGGACAACCGGATCAGCAAGGTAGGCGCCGGAGCCGCCGCATTGGCAGCCCTCCATCCGCTGGATTTCGATCCCCATGACAAGTGGGATATTGCTGCAGGTTTCGGTAATTACCGGAACGCCAGCGCCGCAGCCGTAGGCCTTTTCTACCGCCCGAACGAAAGGACGATGTTCAGCCTGAGCGCCACCATGGGAGACGACAGGAACATGTTCAACGCCGGTGTATCCGTGAAGCTGGGCTCCGGAAGCACATACAGCGGCCTTTCCAAGGCTGAAATGGCAGACCGCCTTGAGAAGCAGGGCGAAAAGATGGAAAAAATGGAATCTGAAATTAAAGAATTGAAAGCGCAGATCGCCCAGTTAGCCGCAAAGAAATAAAACGGCAGCAATCAAAAAGACAGGCATTCATAAAGGGTGCCTGTTTTTTGTTGGCGGACAGCAGAATAAAGAGGGACACGAAGAGACGAAAGGACGTGACACGCTTTTTCTGCCATCTGCCAGCGGCTTTTCCTAATTTTTCTGCATACACATCGCATAGGGCATTTACATATGGCAGCTCTTCTGGGTTGAGTAATCCAGGCTGTACCAGTTCAACAGGTATAGATACCTGCTCATTTCCTAAATAAATAATGCTGTTTTGACTATCAAAACGGACATGATTGACAGGAGTATATGGAACGCCATTCTCATCGTATTCAACATGTGAGTTTTGAATAAGATTAACATTTCCTCCTGGAAGGTTTGTTACATTAACATTATTCTGACCTGTTTGCTGTATCGATGGTGGAGCAGGGCTGTTGATTATTGAATTATTATTTTTATTCATTTGCCTACCTCCTAAAGCTTGATATTTATCGTTCCATTATTTGTCAGATTAATGTTGTTATCTCCGTTTTGAACAACATTAGTTTGTTGCTGAATCACTGTTGTGTTTGCTTCTTCTTTTAGTCGTTCCTGAGAATCTGATTTATCATCGAGTGGAGATTCTTTTCTATCCATTTCATCTGCTAAATTCTCTATTTCCTTTCCCAAAGCATCCGCTCGTGCCTGCTCAGCAGCGAGAGTTTTATCATTAATCCTTTTCGTTGCTGATTTTTTCGGGGCTTTGGAAACTGAAGAAGTGGATGTATTTGTGGTAATAATCTCTAGTTCAGTTGGTTCGCATTTAATCTTGACTGCTATGCTTCTTTCTATTGAAGTACCCACATCAGCTTTATACTTCCAAGGAGCTTTGGAACCGCTTTGTGTATGCCACGATTCAAATGTGAGACGACTTTTAGAATTATCTTTTCTTTCATTAAGAATAAAAGAAAGAACTGAAAGTAAGAAGATAGGTAATTCGACTTCATGAATGCTATCCATATCTTTCTTTGCTGTTTCATTTTTTGAAGTAACCGTAAAAGATGTATCGGGGTATTTCATTATCGTTTTGAATGACCTCAAAGAGAGCCTTTACAAGCCACTCCGAACGCACTTCATTTATATATTTGTTTATGAACCCTGATATGGCGGGGTATTTTTTTATTCTAATTTTATGCTGTGTTACCGGTAGAAACGGCGAAATAAAAACAGGCTGTGCGGGCAGAAAATAAACAATGGGGTATTACATATTTTTCCTTAAAGTGCAGACGAAAATACTATGTAATCCCGAAAAGCACAGAGAAAAGGAGAACCGGTACAAATATAAAATCACGTAAATCACCGGAGAATACCGGTAAGCAAAGCAGAATAAAATGACGCGCCCGACCAGAAACGTATCAGTGCTATTTTAATTATCAATATTAAATTGATTAATTAAATGATAAATAGATTAAAAATAAAAAGAATAAGATTAAAAATAAATTGACAAATGAAACTTAGTTTGTTATTCTATTCCAGTGATATTGAATATTATGTTTAATTCATGACTGTTATTTTGAATAATAAAATCTCCGGAACTGGCGGGGATAAAGAAAAGGAAATGAATACAGGATGTCAATATTTAGTAAATCTTTATTACGTATGGTGTTGATCTTTCTTCTGTCGCTTCTGGTATTGTCGGCAGTTGTTTTTTTTGTGGCCTCTTATGCACCGGGTGATCCGCTGCAATCATTTTACGGAGACAGACTGGATCATATGACGCCGGAGCAACTGGCGGCGGCACGCGACAGTTTGGGTCTGAATGGAACGGTGTATGAACAGTATATATCATGGCTGGAAAAAATTTTCCAAGGGGATATGGGATTTTCTTTAAAGTATAGAGAACCGGTAAGCCAAGTGATTTTTCATTTCATGGGAAATACCATATTTCTCGGGGTGATTTCTTATTTCTTTATTTTTTTCATTGCCATTGCGGCTGCCGTCTGCTGTGTCTTATATGAAAATACATGGGTGGACAGGATATTGGCGGAAACGGGAACAATCTTATATTATTTGCCTACTTTTTGGGTAGGTCTGATTTTGATTCTGATTTTTAATGTAAATCTCGGGTGGCTTCCCGGAAGCGGTGCTTATTATCCGGGAGAAAGCGGTAACCTGGCGGGCCGGATTGAACATGTGATACTCCCGGTCATTGTTATGATAACAAGCCATGTTTGGTATTATGCGTACATGGTAAGGAATAAATTGCTTGATGAGACACGGAAAGAATATGTACTTCTTGCAAAGATGAAAGGGCTCAGCCGTCTGCATATTATTTTGACTCACTGTCTCAGAAATGTAGCACCGACTATTTTCAGTATCATGGCTATCGGAGTGAATCATGTCATTGGCGGCGCTTATGTGGTCGAGGCTGTATTTTCTTATCCCGGGATAGGAAAGCTGGCCGTCGACAGTGCCAAATATCATGATTATAACTTGCTCATGATTATCGTACTTATGACGGGCGCTGTTGTCATCGGCTCGGGTTTGATAGCCCATGTACTGAGTGAATACGTAGACAGACGAATGAAAGTAGAGGAAGGGGGACAAATATGGGAGAATCATCAGACTTCCTGTTAGTAGGACCCCGGCATGAAGAACCGGCGGGTAAAGAAACAAAAGGAACGTGGAAGAGAAAAGTCAGAAGCTGGCCTTTAAAGTCCATCATCATTTTTCTTTTCATTTTCCTCGGTTGTGTTTTTGCACCTTATATAGCAAACCATGATCCGACAGCGTTTTATCTTGATCATCTGAATCAGCCGCCGGACAGTGAATTTTATTTCGGGACAGACAGTCTGGGGCGGGATATTTTTTCTGTTTTATGGTATGGCGGACGTCTTTCCCTGATGATCGGATTTCTTTCCGCAGCCGTTTCGTCGGGCGTAGGAATTATCTATGGCTGTCTCAGCGGCACGGCGCCCAAGTGGGCGGATACGGTTTTGATGAGAACGGCTGAATTATTGAGCAGTATACCCTATCTTCTTCTTCAGCTTCTGCTCCTCGGCTGTATAGGTGATGCCAATGTGGTTTCTTTGTCGTTTGTTATCGGAATTACCACATGGATGAACCTTGCCCGTGTAGTACGGAGTGAAGTGCGTCAAATCAGAAAAAGTGATTACGTTTTGGCATCCAAAATCATGGGGGGAAACTTTTTCCATGTCTTGTGGTACCATTTACTTCCCAATTTTATTTCCCCTGTTTTATTTATGATTGTCTCTTCCGTCGGGTTATCCATGACAATGGAAGCGACACTGAGTTTCTTAGGAATCGGACTTCCTACAGAAGTGGTATCTTTGGGAACGATGCTTTCTTTATCGACAAGAGCCCTTCTGACTAATTCCTGGTGGGTCATTTTGATTCCCGGACTGTTTCTTATCATCACTCTTGTTTGTATTACCCATATAGGGCATCACCTGCGTCATGAAATCAATCGTGGCAGCAGTAATTTATAAAGTTTTTCCTAAGAGCAGAAAGAGATTTGCGGAAAGGTGGCCTGACTTAAAAGCAAAAGCTCTCCAAACGGGAATTATCCCGCTTATTACAAGCATTTTCTGTCAGACAGGCGATGCAAAATTTCATCCTTCGGAGGAGGTATATATGAAACCGATTAAAAGTATTTTATCTTTTATTTTGGCTGCAATTTTAGCAGTCACATGTATGGTGGCTTTCCAGGGCTGCGGAAGCGATAAGGCGGCAAAAAGCGTTAAAACGCTTACGTTTGCCAGCTCTGACATCAAAACCTTAAATGCAGTTTTGAATACCCATGATGAGCTGCCGAGTTTAATTTTTTCCGGCCTTATGAAACATGACGGCCATGGAATGCCTGTAGTTGACTTGGCATCTAAATATGAATTTGATGAAGCATCTCTTACCTATACATTCCATCTCCGTGACAATGTCACATGGCATGACGGGAAACCGTTTACCGCAGACGATGTCAAATTTACACTTGATACACTCCGTTTCAACAAAGATATCGAATCGGAAACAGCTGACAGCTATAAAAACATCAAAGATGTAGAAGTCGTAGACCCGAAAACGGTTAAAATCCATTTGAGTAAGCCGAGTGCAGCTATGCTTGACAGCCTTTGCATCGGTATGCTTCCGAAACATTTGCTGGACGGCAAAAACATTATGACCGACTCCTTTAACCAGAATCCTGTCGGGACAGGCCGTTATAAGTTTGTAAGCTGGGATAAAGGACAGTCCATCATTCTTACCAGAAATGATAAATTCTATGGCAAAATGCCGAAAATTGAAAAAATCGTTTGCAAAATTATTCCTGATGAAAATGCAAAGGCAGCCCAGCTTAAATCCGGCGGCATTGATTTCTCTCTCATAAATGAAAAAGATGCGGCTGCATTCCGTGATAACAAAGACTTCAAAGTATTTAACTTCAAGACAGCTGACTTCCGTGCTATCGGACCTAATTTCAAGGCTCCTTATTGGCAGAATCCGGAACATAAGGCCCTGATTCCTGTTTTAGGATATGCACTCGATAAAAAAGCTATTGTTGACAGTGTTCTTACAGGCCGCGGTGTACCGGCATACAGCCCGATTCAGTTGAACAAAGAATATAATGACGAATCTGTCGATCACAGAGATTATAATCCGGAACTTTTCAAAAAACGTATGGCTGAACTGGGATGGACTCTCGGATCAGACGGAATTTATGAAAAGAACGGAGAAAAACTCTCCTTCAGTGTAGATGCCCGTGAATTTGAAATTGAACGTGTAGATATGGCAAAAATTGCTTCTGCCCAGTTCAAAAAACTCGGCGTTGATATGAAAGTCAATGTTGTACCGAAATTCGACTGGAAAAACATGCAGTGCGTCTTGATCGGACAGGCTGCTCCGTTTGATCCGGATCAGGGCACTTATGATTATTTCGTAACCGGTGCCAGCGCCAACTATACACACTACAGCAATCCTGCCGTAGATGCCGCTTTGGAAGCAGGTCGCAGTTCCTATGATAAGGCTACACGTAAAGCTGCATATGATACTTTCCAGAAAGCATGGAATGAACAACCGGCCTTCATTATGCTTGCGTACCTTGAAGGAACTTATGTAGGAAACAAAAAAATAACAGGACCGTCTGTAGAAACTGTTTTGGGACACCATGCAGCAGGCGTGTTCTGGAATATCGAAGACTGGGATATCAGTGAATAATCCTGCTCTCAGCATAAAAAATCTTTCTCTCAGCTTTTTTACGGATGATGGTGAAGTGGAAGCGGTAAGAGACGTTTCCCTTTCCATCGCCAAGGGAGAAATCGTAGTTTTGGTCGGTGAATCAGGCTGTGGGAAATCTACACTTTGCCGGTCTGTTGTGAAATTGATTCCGCCCTACAGCCACATAAAAGAAGGCTCCATCTGTCTCGGCGGTGAAGATATAACCGGCTTTTCAGAAAAAGAAATGCAGTCCGTGCGGGGGAAAAAGGTGGGCATGGTATTCCAAAGCCCTCTGACCACTTTGAATCCCGTCATGTCCGTAGGAAAACAGTTGCGGGAAGCCTTGCTGCGTAAAGAAACTGTTTCTAAAGAAAAAGCAGATGAAGAAGCGGCGCGGCTTTTGGAACTGGTGGGAATTTCTGACGGAAAAGACCGCTTGTCAATGATGCCGGCTGAATTTTCCGGCGGTCAAAGACAGCGTATTTCTCTGGCCATTGCTTTGGCCTCCGAACCGGAACTGCTTTTGGCAGATGAACCGACGACGGCTCTTGATGTTACTGTACAGCTCCATCTGCTTGATCTCTTGAAGCACCTGGCCAAGAAAAAGGGACTTGCCATTCTTTTCGTCACCCATGACTTGGGAGTGGCGGCCCATATTGCTGACAGAGTCGGAATCATGTATGCCGGTAAAATCGTAGAAATCGGGACGGCGGAAGAAATATTTTATCACCCCGCCCATCCCTATACATGGGGACTTCTCGGTTCCTTGCCGTCAGCAAGACGCACGGATAAAAAGCTGATTGCCATTCCGGGATTGCCGCCGGATCCGGCGCATTTACCGGAAGGCGATGCTTTTGCCGAAAGAAATGCCTATGCTCTTGCCATCGATTACAAAAAAGAACCGCCATGCTTTACTCTTTCCGAAACACACCAAGCTCGGACCTGGCTTTTAGATCCGAGAGCACCGGAAGTTACAAATCCCTATACAAGGGGGAATCCGGAATGAAAGAGTTGCTGCGCATAGAACATCTGAAAAAATATTTTCCGCTTCCTTCAGGAAAGGTACTGAAAGCGGTAGATGATGTTTCTTTCTCGATAGAAGAAAATCAAATTGTCGGCGTAATCGGCGAATCCGGTTGTGGGAAAACCACCCTTGCCCGTATGATTGCCGGTGCGGAAACCCCGACAGAAGGAAAAATCTTTTTTGAAGACCGTCAGATTGGCGGAATCAGAAGAGATAAAGAACTTTCACGATCGATTCACTTGATTTTCCAGGATGCCGACGGAGCATTAAATCCGAGAATGACAGTGCAGGAAAGTCTTGAAGAAGCACTTGCACTTTCAAAGAGAACGAAAAATGAAGAAGTGATTTCAAAACTTCTGCGTTCTGTGGGACTGGAAAAACGGTATAAAGACGCCTATCCTGCCGAAATTTCCGGCGGGCAAAGGCAAAGAGTGGCGATAGCCCGCTGTTTGGCGGTCCGTCCGAAACTTCTTATTGCCGATGAGCCCATTGCTTCTCTTGATGTGTCCATTCAGGCACAAATCATTAACTTGCTCCTCGACTTGCAGGAAAAAGAAAAGTTTTCTGTTTTGTTTATCGGTCATGACCTGGCAGTCGTTCACCATATCAGTGATAAAATCATTGTTATGTATCACGGCGTTATTGTGGAAATGGGAAACACGGAAGATATATTTTCCCATCCGGTTCACGACTATACCAAATTACTTCTTTCTTCCATACTCCGGCCGGATCCGGAAAAGGAACGTAAAAAAGAAAATGTTTGGGCAAATCATGGAAACATATCGACAGAAGGAACATTAAAACACTTGTCTCCGACCCATCAGGCCAGGATGACAGAATAATAAAAAAGACATTCCGGGGAAAATCCGGGATGTCTTTTTTATTATAAACAGATATATAAGGTCTAAAAGCAGATAAATACAATATAAAAATGGAAACCCCTTTTGACAGGATACTGCCTGAAAGGGGTTTTTATATGGAAACTTGAGAAAATGCGTCTTTTTTTTTACAATAAAGAAAATAATGGTTACGGGAGAATGTCATGCGTTATACATTTATGGGACTTGTTCTTTGGCTTATGGCAGGTGTAATGACCGTGTCTGCCGGCTCTCTTGAGGTGGAAGGATTGGGAAAATTTCCGTTCCGTCATAACATGGAAGTGACTGCGGCCGGCGGAGCGGCGGAAAGTTTTTTACGCACCGGGGATGACAGCAGGCGGGATATAGAAAAAATGATTCGCCTTTTGTCTGTGCCGCCGGGCATGGAGTCTTGTTTCGGGAATCAATCTTTTTCTGATGATACGGTCCGCATGTATCAGATTCGCAAAAAAGATATGGAAGGGGAGTATACGGCTCTTCTTTTTGTTACTTCCGTGAAGGAATGTCCTTGTCGCAACGGGCGGGATAAGAAGGCTCTTTCTTTTTGGGACAATGCATTTCAGGGGAAGGCAGAAAAGCCGGATTTTCTTTTCGGAACACCGAAAATCAGTCTCACCGAATACGGGGCGGCGCTGGACCGTGCGTTGGAGAAGGACAAGGTGCAGCATATAAAGGCGGTGCTTTCCGATTTTTCTCCCTGGCAGCGTTATAAAAACAAAGACGGGTCGTACCGTTGGAGTCAGGAAAGCCGTCTTGTGGTCTTCCGGAAAGGATACGGTGCACTTCCGCTTTGGACAGACAGTCATCTTTATAAAGCGGGAAGGGTCTATTATCTTATTACCGTAGTGGGGAGCCATATGGCAAGAAATAAGCTCGGGAAATATGTTCTTTACGGAATTGACGGACTGGAAAGGGAATCATTATGATCCGAAAAAAAATAGCGGCGCTTGCCGTATTATCGGTACTGGCGCTCGGTATAACGTCAGAGGCATATGATATAAAGAAAATAGCAGATGAAAGATGGCCGTCTATGTTTACCTATACGGAGATAGAGGGCGGGCATACTGTTTCTGACCCTGAGGGGAAATTGTCTTATCAGTTGGGGCAGATTTCTCTGCAACCGTCGGGAACAAAAAATATGATTTGCGGGTATCTGGTGACGGCAGAACTTCCGCCGCATAAGGAAGAAAGTCTCCGTCCTTATTTCAGGGAGTATCTCACGATTCACGAGTGGCGGGGGCTTGTCAAATTGAACCGCCTGTTGCTGGGAAGTGATTCTCCGCTCCGCAGCAAAATAGAAACGCTTATCCGGAACGGTGAGGTGCTCTTTCCTGAAGGGCTGCGTTCTTCGGCAGAGATTTCTCTTGAAGAAATAGAGCCGTACCACCGGTTGTCTTTTACGGAATCTTATTTGTATGTGGCGGCCAGCCGGATTATTTTTGATATGGGCGGTATGAAATTTCCGTTTTACGGCCGGGCATATTTTTTCCGCCATGATGATCACATGGATATGATGCTCCTGGTGATGCCTGATGAGACAAAGGAGCCTGTCATCTATGTGACGGATGACCTTGCCAAGACGGTGGCAAAGGAAATATATACGGACCGTGAAGGGAAAGAGGATTTGGCGGTCATGCTCGGAAAATACCTTCCTGCCTGTCCGGTTCTGTATGAAAAAACGGATTCGGATATCTGATAAAAAATGAACATCAAAAAAGTCTGTCATGAAGTACGAAACTTTCATGGCAGACTTTTTATTTACTACGGTTAAACTTTCAGTTCTTCATGCGGGTGGGATACGGTCCGGTATCCTTCATAAGCAAGTACGAGGGCAAGTACTACGAGGAGGGAACCGATAATAACCTGTGCATAAGGACCCCATCCGGCAGTACCGGTATTGATGATTCCGAATTGGTTCATCACGATGATGACCAATGAAGAAATCGTTACAACGAGCATGAAGGTCATGGGGAATAAGAACATTTTATTATTTTTTCCTGCATTTCCGAGCCATGCTGCTACAGCCAGAAGACCGATGGCAGCAAGAAGCTGGTTAGCGGCACCGAATAATCCCCAGATTTTTGCAAATCCGCCCATACCGAGGGAAATTCCCAAAACAACGGTGATGATGGTAGCAAAATAAGGATTGACCATCAATTTGCGGAATCCGCTTTTTACATCTTTTGGATTTTCGCCCGGATTCAACCAGAATTCCTGGAACATAAAGCGGGCAAGACGTGTTGCCGTATCGAGGGAAGTCAGGCAGAAAGCGGAGTAAGTGAGTACGAGAAGAGTGTACATGATTGTTTCCATGCCTTCCAGTCCGGGAATGGCACCAATCATAGCAGCGATACCGCCGGCAAATATATCGGTAGCTCCTTTGGTATGACCGGTTACACGGGCATATCCGATGGCACAGAGCGTAATGATAGCCAGTACACATTCCAGAAGCATGCCGCCGTAAGCAATCGGTTTGGCATCGGATTCTTTATCCAGCTGTTTCGACGTAGTACCGGAAGAAACGAGGGAATGGAATCCGGAAATAGCACCGCAGGCTACGGTGGTAAATAAAATCGGGAATAAGAACTGCGTGCCGTTTGCATTATTGACGGTGAATCCTGCAAATGCAGGGAATACACTTTCATCAATTGTCGGATGGGCTCCAATGATGCCTATAAATGCGACAATCAGCATAGCATAGAGAAGGAAAGAACTCAGATAGTCACGGGGCTGCAGAAGAATCCAGACGGGTGTGACAGAAGCAATAGTGATATAAATACCGACGAGAATCATCCATGTACCTGTGGAAAAGTAGAACGGATGGAAATTCATGCCGATGGCCATGCAGGCTACAATAGCAAGTACGCCTAAAACGGAAGAAATCACCATCGGCGTATGACGGCGGTAGACAGCAAAGCCGAAAACGATAGCCAAGAGAATGAACATGATGGAAACCATGGCAACCGAAGCATTGGTGGCACTGGCAGCTACATCAAGAACGCCGTCTTTATAAGTAGCACCGAAAGTGGAAGCAACGATAGCGGCAAAAGCGGCTACGACCAGAATCAATGTCAGATAAGAGAAAATGATAAATAATTGCTTGGCTCTTTTTGACATATTGAGTGAAATGATTTCACCGATAGATTTCCCGCGGTGGCGGATAGAAGCGAAAAGTGCGCCAAAGTCATGCACACCGCCGAAGAAAATACCGCCGATCAGAACCCAGAGAGTAACGGGAAGCCAGCCGAACATAGCAGCTCCGATAGGACCTGTAATCGGACCGGCACCGGCAATGGAAGAAAAGTGATGTCCCATAAGAACCGGCGCTTTGGCAGGAACGTAATCGACACCGTCCTCCATGGTATGTGCCGGTGTTTCCAAATTTCCTTCACCGACACCCCACTGTCTGGCGAGCCAGCCTCCGTAAAAAATGTATCCGCAAATTAATATGATACTGCAGACACCCATAAGTACCAATGTGTTCATTTTAAGCCCCTTTCTCAGTGAATTCTTTCAACACATTTTTTAAATTCTTTTCCATGCACCGTCCTGCATAATTAAAGTAAAAAGCATTGTCTCTGATATGCAGACAGGCAGTATGTAACTCCATCCAGCCATGGAAAGAGAATTTAAAGCTTTTGTAAACACGGCATTTTTCCAGTTTCTTTCTTGCAGATTCGGTAACGGAATTGCAAATAAAGACGGGAGAAATATAGGTATACATATGCCCCGGCCCGATATGTGCCATTTTTAAACCTTCTTCATGGGCATAGTTTTTACATTTTTCAAAAAGTTCGTCGTTGAGATGATCCACCTTGAAAAGAAAAATAAATTCTTCCTGATTGGCCGACCAGATTTCATTCGTTTTAAAAAACAAATGCTGTCCCGTCCGTTCATAATATTCACAAACCGCAGACAAGGACGCGCCGTCATTTTCAGGAAAAGGAGAAATTTTTTTAGCTTCCTGGAGAGAATTCTCATCGTCGGGAACAGGACTTTCGATACCGTCAAAGCGGGTGATATTATAAAACCGCTGGTAGCTTCGCAGTAACTGATTGACTGCATGTTCTCCCGTGTAATTCATAGGACCTCGCTTTTTAAAAAACTCATAATTGCAATAAACAGATTATTGAATTACTTAAACAGATAAGTTTATTAAACCTATCATAATACGTCAGAAAGAATATTTCAAGTACCATATAATGCAAATATTTTATAATTAACATACATCGCAATTTATATAGTATATACAAATTAGAGGAAAAGAGAAATCGGATACATATAAGCTCTTTTCTTTCCATAAAAAACCGGGAGAGTTTTATTTCAATTTCAAAAATGAATATGTATTTGTAAATAAAATTGCTAAAAGACTCATTGTCAGGGATAATTTCATTTTTATGTGGTAATATAGAAATATATTATATTTCATAAAACGCAGGGAGAATCCGAAAGGAAGGGTGTTTGTTTTGTCAGATATAAGACGGCTTTATGTAAGAAAAAAGGAAGGCTTCCGTCAGGGAGAAGAAAGTCTTGTTGAGGCACTTAAGGAAGTTTTGGGAGACCGTATCAGGGGCGCGGCTGTTTATCATCGTTATGATGTAGACGGGCTGGGCGACGATGATTACGAGAAAGCGGTAGCAGCCGTTTTTTCGGAACCGCCGGTAGATACGGTGCAGAAAGAATTGCCACAGGGCGATATGGTCATGGCGGTGGAATTTTTACCCGGCCAGTATGACCAGCGGGCAGATTCGGCAGAACAGTGTCTGGCTGTCGTGACGGGACAGGACGGTGCGAAAGTCCGCTGTGCTTTGGTGTATGCATTCCAAGGAGAATTCATCGACGGGGATAAGGAAAAGATTTTAAAATTTCTTGTGAATCCCGTAGAGTCAAGAGAAGCCGCTTTGGAAGAAGCGGAAACATTGGAACTTCCTGTAGAAGAACCGAAGCCGGTTCCCGTGGTAGAGGGATTACGGGAACTTGATGAAAAAGGAAGGGACCGCCTTATCCGTGAAATGGGACTTGCCATGAGCCGTGATGATTTGACAATGATTTGTAACTATTTCAATAAGGAAGAAAAGCGGGATCCGACAGTGACGGAAATACGGGTACTCGATACCTATTGGTCCGATCACTGCAGGCACACGACTTTTTCTACCAGACTTGAGGATATCAGTGTAGAAGAAGGAATATATACAAAACCTGTAAAAAAAGCTCTCTTCCAGTATCGGGAAGCAAGGGACCAAGTGTACGGGGAACATACGGAAAGATCGGTCACCCTGATGGATATGGCAACGGTGGCGGTGAAAGAACTCCGTAAAGCAGGAAAGCTTGAGAACCTGGATTCTTCGGAAGAAATCAATGCCTGCACAATCAAAGTAAAAATTGATACGGACCAAGGCGAAGAGGACTGGCTCCTTCTCTTTAAGAATGAAACACACAACCATCCGACGGAAATCGAACCTTTCGGCGGTGCGGCTACCTGTCTCGGCGGCTGCATCAGAGATCCGCTTTCCGGAAGAGCGTATGTCTATCAGGCGATGCGTGTCACCGGCGCGGCAGATCCGCGGGCTCCTCTTTCGGAAACTTTGCCGGGAAAATTGCCGCAAAAGAAGATTGTTACGGAAGCGGCCAAAGGGTACAGCTCTTACGGAAACCAAATCGGTCTTGCCACGGGAGAAGTCAAGGAATATTATCATCCCGGATTTTTGGCAAAACGTATGGAAATCGGAGCTGTGGTAGCTGCTGCACCTGAAAGCCACGTCATCCGGGAAAGACCTTCTGCAGGGGACGTAGTGATTCTTGTGGGAGGAAGAACGGGCCGTGACGGCATGGGCGGTGCCACAGGTTCTTCCAAAGAATTAAATACCGAATCTATCGAAACCTGCGGGGCGGAAGTCCAAAAAGGAAATCCTTTGACGGAACGGAAAATACAGTGCCTTTTCCGCAGAGGAGAAGTGACACGGCTCATTAAAAGGTGTAATGATTTCGGCGCCGGCGGTGTATCCGTTGCTGTCGGAGAATTGACTGACGGGCTTTCCATCGATTTGGACAAGGTGCCGAAGAAATACGAAGGACTTGACGGTACGGAACTTGCCATTTCCGAATCTCAGGAAAGAATGGCAGTTGTTGTCAGAAGTGAAGACGCGGACCGTTTTATTTCCTATGCCGCCGAAGAAAATTTGGAGGCGACACCGATTGCCCGTGTCAATGACAGCGGCCGTCTTGTCATGACCTGGCGGGGAAAAACCATTGTTGATATTTCAAGAGCATTTCTTGATACCAACGGGGCGGAGCAGGTCAAAAAAGCATATGTGAAAAAACCTGACGAAAAAGGATATTTCCAAACCCCGGAAATTAAAGATATAAAATCGGCGTGGATATCCGCCATGAGTGATATCCGTCATGCATCGCAGCAGGGACTTTCCGAACGGTTCGACTCCACCATCGGCGCAGGAACGGTACTTATGCCTTTCGGCGGAAAATACCAGCGGACACCTTCTGACGGTATGGTGGCAAAATTTCCCGTAAGGAAAGGGGAAACCGACAGTGCCAGTTTCATGGCACACGGTTTTGATCCCGACATTGCCACATGGAGCCCTTTCCATGGCGCCGTTTATGCCATACTTCTTTCTCTGACCCGTCTTGTTGCCATGGGCGCAGACTGGAGAAAATCGTATCTCACGTTACAGGAATATTTTGAAAAGCTGACGGAAAAAGACAGCTGGGGAAAACCTGTTTCCGCCGTTCTCGGTGCTTATTATATGCAGAAGATTCTCGGAATCGGTGCTATCGGCGGAAAAGACTCGATGAGCGGAACTTTCAATGATCTCCATGTTCCGCCGTCGCTGATTTCTTTTGCTGTTGCTCCCGGCAAAGCATCGGAAGCAGTGAGCCAGGAACTGAAAAAAGAAGGAAATACTCTTGTTTTATTTGAAATGCCTAAAGATGAAGAGGGAATGCCGGATTTGGAAGTATTCAAAAAGCACGGCGATTTCTTGTATGAGGAAGTAAAAAAAGGTCATATTGCCGCCATGAAAGCGGTAGAACACGGCGGTATTGCCGTCACCGCGGCCAAAATGGCATTCGGTAATAAATTGGGTATTCAATTTGGTGAGCAGCTGCCTGTCCATACATTTTTCAAAAATTTCTACGGCTCCGTTCTTGTAGAAACGACCCCGGAACTGGCAGAGTTGTACAGCCGTGAAGAACACACGAAAATTTTAGGAACTGTCGGCGGCTCTTCCATGAAACTGGGCGGAACGGAAATTACTCTGTCCGAACTGATTCATGCTTATGAAAAACCGCTTGGCGGCATTTTCCCGCGTAGAGCGGCTACTCTTTCGGGAGAAATCCCCGCACCGGTCATAAAAACAAATCCTGCAAGAGTCAATGTAAAAACGAAAGTGACTTTACCGAAAGTCTTTATTCCCGCCATGCCCGGGACAAACTGTGAAGTTGACAGTGCCAGAGCCTTTGAACGGGCAGGAGCGGAAACGGATATTTTCATTTTACGAAACAGAGACGCCGGAGAATTAAAGGAATCGGTAGAAGAAATGAGCCGCCGTATTGCTTCGGCACAAATGGTCATGTTCCCCGGCGGTTTCTCGGCAGGGGACGAACCTGACGGAAGCGGTAAATTTATCGCCGCTCTTTTCCGCAATGAAAAACTGATGACCGCCATGGAAAAACTTCTTCATGAACGAGACGGACTGGCTCTCGGTATTTGCAACGGATTCCAGGCATTAATCAAACTCGGACTGGTTCCGTACGGGAAATTCAAACCCTTGACGGAAAAAGCACCGACCTTGACATTCAATACCATCGGACGCCATATTTCCTGCTATGTATCGACGAAAGTGATTTCTGCAAAATCTCCGTGGCTTTCACTTTGCAGTACCGATGAAATATACAGCATTCCCGTCAGTCACGGTGAAGGACGGTTCATTGCTTCGGAAGAACAGATCCGGGAATGGCTGCAAAACGGACAGGTGGCGACGATTTATACCGATGAAAAAGGAAATCCCACTTACGACAGCCGGTATAATCCGAACGGTTCTTTCTTCTCCGTGGAAGGAATCACCAGTCCTGATGGCCGGGTTCTCGGGAAAATGGGACATACGGAAAGAAAGGGAAACAATATCGGGAAAAATATTTACGGAAATAAACACCAGCCTCTCTTTGAAAGCGGCGTTGCTTATTTCAAAGGTTAAACGAATTCAAAAGCATCTCCTCAGGGAGGTGCTTTTTTTATGGAGAAAGTAAAAGAAATAGAAAGTGAGAAACCCTTTGCTCCGGCTTGCCGTCATTTTATTTCTGCCTGAATATTGGTATAATAAATGAAAACGGATGCAGGAGGAGCTATATGGGATATGAACACAAAAAGGAAGGAGCACTTTCACTTCTTCCTTTTCTTATTTTTATCATTATTTACTTGGGGGCAGGCATTTATTTCCAAATGCAGGGCGTAGAAATGGCATTTTACCAGTTCCCCTCCGTGACGGCTATGTTTATTGCCGTGCTTTCCGCGTTCTGGATCGGTGACGAGTCGCTTCAGGTCAAATTCGGTATTTTTGCCCGCGGTGCAGGAAATGAAAATGTCATGACCATGCTCATGATTTATATCCTGGCCGGTGCTTTTTCTGCAGTGGCGGCAGCTATGGGCGGAAGAGATGCGACCGTCAATTTGGGAATCTCCATGATTCCTCCCGAATATCTCACGGCCGGCGTATTTATTATTTCCGCTTTCATGGGAACCGCTACGGGGACATCGATGGGAACGGTGGCAGCGATTGTACCGATTGCTGCCGGCGTAGCGGCAAAAAGCGGGATTTATGAACCGCTTATGATCGGCGCCTGTGTGGGCGGTGCCATGTTCGGCGACAATTTGTCCATGATTTCCGATACGACCATTGCGGCAACGAGAACGCAGGGGTGCGATTTAAAAGATAAATTCAAGCTGAATTTCATGATTGCTCTTCCTGCCGCCGTTTGTACGATTATTTTGCTTCTCGTTATAGGAAAGCCGGACGCGGTGACGGAAATAGGTGCGCTCGATTACCAAATGATTAAAGTATTTCCTTATATCGCCGTTCTCGGACTGGCACTTCTGGGGGCGAACGTATTCCTCGTTCTTACCATCGGTATTTTTCTGGCCGGTATCATCGGCATGACCTGCGGAAATCTGACAGTCATTACTTTTGCCCAAAATATATGGAACGGATTCACCGGTATGAGCGAAGCCTTTTTCCTCGCTCTTTTCTGCGGCGGCATTTCAGAAATGATTGCCTATTACGGCGGTATCGAATGGCTGATAGGTAAATTGCGGAAAATGATTAAAGGAAATAAGTCGGCCCAGCTCGGTATAGCCACTCTCGTATCGCTTACCGACTGCGCGACGGCCAATAATACAGTGGCTATCATTATTACGGGAAGTATGGCAAAAGATATCAGCAAAGAATACAATATCGATCCGCGGAGAACCGCTTCGCTTTTGGATATTTTCTCCTGCGTATTCCAGGGCATGATTCCCTACGGAGCACAACTGTTGACCGCTTCTGCCTTGGCAACGCAAAACGGCGCCGTGATGAATGCCATGGAAATCATTCCCCATACCTGGTATTGCTGGTTTTTGGCGGCGTTCGGTATTTTATCGATTTACATTCCCTTTGCGGAATTGTTTATGAAAAAAGAAAAATAATCAGGCACAAAAAAAGCTTGTTCCGCATCCTCATTACTGATACACGGGACAGGCTTTTTTATTCTGTCACAAGCTCATAAATCACTTTGATAAAGAAAATGGTAAGAACCAGAACGATGACGGGCCGTACATTTTGGGCACCGCCTTTTTCAAAATAGCGGGCTCCGAAATAATTGCCTGCCATATTAAAAAGTCCGGCTGCCAGGCCTAAAGAGATAATGACCACATCATTTAATAAAAATACGGAAAGTGCGGCCAGATTTGTGGCACTGTTGATGACTTTTGTGATTCCGTTGGCAGGGAGGAGCTTTACGTGGGCTACACCGATAAGAAGCAGAATCATAAATGTTCCCGTGCCCGGTCCGTAAAATCCGTCGTATATGCCGATGAAAAAAGCCATTGCACAGCTGAGGAAAACCGTTTTCTTAAGAGGGAACGGTTCTTTTTCCGTCATTGCTTTACCGCGGGTGACATAAAAGGCGGTTACGGGAAGAATGACGAGCATAGCGAGAAGAAAGCTGTGAGAGTCGAGGAATAAAGCAACATGTGCGCCCAAAGATGAGCCGGCAAAAGCAAAAAGAACACCCGGGAGAGCAATTTTCCAGGGAATGAGTCCGTCTTTTGCAAATTTTCCCGTGGTAAGCAGAGTGCCCATGCAGGAGCTGAGTTTGTTTGTGGCAATGGCATGATGGACCGGAAGCCCGGCAATGATATAAGCGGGAAGGGAAATGAGTCCGCCGCCGCCTGCTACCGCATCAACGAAACCTGCTAAAAAAACAAGGGGACAAGTAATAAGATAGGTAAGAAAATCCATAATCATCCTGTCATAGTTAATATAATATGGAAAAGCATTTATTTATTTTATCATAAGTCGGAGAAACTGCCGATGAAGAATTTTGATGAAATCTATTTTCCTGCAGAAAATCATTTTCTGTTTTCACTGTGAAAGGGACAGGTAATGAGATGGTCATCAATCAAACCTGCCGCTTGGAGAAAAGAATAAATGATGACAGGGCCTGCAAATGTACAACCCCGTTTTTTTAAATCACGGCTGACTTTGCAGGAAAAATCCGATTCACAGGGGACGTCTTCCGGCAGCTTCCAATGGTTGATGACAGGGCGGTTCTTTGTAAAACTCCAAAGATAGGCGGAAAAACTGCCATATTCTTTCTGTATAGCAAGGACGGCGGCCGCATTTTTTCTGACGGATTCTATTTTTTTGCGGTTTCGTATCAGGCCGGGATTTTCAAGGCAGTCTTCTATTTGTTCGTCTGTCATGGCGGCGCATTTTTTGATATCAAAATGAAAAAATGCATTTCGGTAAGCGTTTCGTTTTTTCAGTACTGTCGCCCAGGATAATCCGGCTTGCGCTCCTTCCAAAACGAGCATTTCAAAAAGGTAAGAATCGTCATTATGGGGACGACACCATTCCGTATCGTGGTAAATTTTGGAAAAATCATCGTGTAAAGACCAGGGACAGTATGCCATCAGAAGCTCCTTTTTATACATCAAAAATAAATTCGTTTTTATTTTATATTGTATCTGCCGGCTGTCAAAATAAAAATAGATAAAATAAAAAAGCGGCAGGAAATAAGATTCAGATATTTCCTACCGTTCTTTTATAAAGGTTTTATAATGGTGCCGCCGCCGATCAGACGGTTTTCATCATAGAAAACGACAGACTGTCCGCTTGTGACGGCTCTTTGGGGTTCATCAAATTTTACGGTCGCCCTGCCGTAGTCATCTAAAGTGACGGTACAGTCATGGACACGGATGCCGTAGCGGATTTTTGCACTGCAACGGAATTGCATCGACGGAGGTTTGCCGTCGGTGAAAGCAAGGTCCGAAGCAAGAAGTCTTGTACGGAAAAGATCGTCATTGGAGCCGACGACGACTTCATTTTTCCGGGCATCGAGAGAAACCACATAGAGCGGATTTTTTGCGGCAATGCCAAGTCCCTTGCGCTGGCCTATGGTGTAATGGGGAAGTCCTTTGTGGTGTCCCAGTATTTTTCCTGTTTTTGTTACGATATTTCCCGGGCGGAACGCGTCCGGTGCATGAATTTCCAAATAGTCGGCATAGGATTTTTCCGTGGTAAGAAAACAAATATCCTGCGACTCTGCTTTATTATACGTAGGCAGTCCCTTTTCTTCCGAAAGGCGGCGCGTGTCTTTTTTGAAGATACGGCCTAAGGGAAAAATGATATGTGCCAGTTTTTCTTGTGTCAGTTGATACATCATATAGGACTGGTCTTTGCCCAAATCCATTCCCTTTTCTACCTGGTACTTGCCTCTGGTACTGTCATAGGTGATACGGGCGTAATGGCCGGTGGCAAAATAAGGGGCATCGAAATATTCACGGGCGGCATCATAAAAAAGACCGAATTTAATTTTAAAGTCACAAACCATGCAGGGGTTCGGGGTGATTCCGTTTTTATAGGAACGGATAAAATAGGACATGACTTCTTTCTGATAAATGTCCCGCACATCAATGACCTTGTGGGGGATTTTGAGAAAACGGGCCATATCGGCGGCATCGCCGAGGTCCTGTCCGTCGAAGATATGCATGGTTGCTCCGTACACATCGTAGCCTGCCTCCTGCAACAGGCGGGCCGTCAAAGTGCTGTCGACACCGCCCGACATGGCGATGACAACCTTTTTCTTTTCTTCCATAAAATATCCTTTCATAAAACCATCATACCGGGATATGATTTTCCCGATTCCAAAGCGGAGTGAAAGTCCGAAGGAATGTACTCATTATAGCAGATAAATCTATTTTTTTCGAACTGAAAAAGCCTTTGCCGGGAAACGGGCTTTCCGGGTAGAGGCTTTTGAAAATCATGGTACGGTTTGTCAGCGGGTAGGAAATTATTTTCCCTGAAAACGGGGTTTTCTCTTTTCAAGGAAAGCGGTGATTCCTTCTTTGAAATCATCACTTCCGGAGCATTGTCCCAGATAAACGGATTCCGTTTCCATAAATTTCTCGAAATCTTTATACATACTTTCAAACATCAGTTTTTTCATATTTGAATAGGCAAGGGCCGGTCCTTTGGTGAGTTTTTTTGCAAATGCTGTTGCTATGGGAAGGAGATTTTCTTTTGTAGTTACTTCTTTGACGATACCTGCATAGAAGGCTTCTTCCGCACTTACGGGACGGCCGGTGACGAACATATCAAAAGCACGGTGAGTGCCTATCATGCGGGGCAGAAAATAGGTACCGCCCGTGTCGGGGCAAAGTCCGATTCCCACAAAAGCCTGAAGAAATTTTGCATTGTCGGCGGCAAAAATAAAGTCACACCCGAAAGCAAGATTGGCACCGCCGCCTGCAGCTGCACCGGCTACGGCACAAATGACGATTTTCTTCATTTTTTTGATATAAAGAACGATTTCCGATAATTTGCCGGCTAAAGGTCCCATGGATTTTTTTGAAAAGTCCGGCTCCTCACAATGGGCTTTCATATAGCGGATATCACCGCCGCCGCAGAAAGCACGGCCCGCACCGGTGATAATGACGACAGAAACATCGGGCGACTCTTCCGATTTCTTGAGGGCATCTTCCAGTTCAAGTGCCATATGGAGATCCAAAGCATTCAGTGTGGGTGCATAGTCCAGGGTAATCGTTGCAACCTGTTCCGATACGGAAAATTTAATCATCCGGTAATCCATAGAAGCCTCCTTGTATATAAATAAACTGTTTTATTCATTATATCATTTTATAAGAGCCGTGCCGTGGAAAAAATGTTTTTCCAGTTGAAAAGTTTAAGGTATAATTAAAAGCAAAGAGAAAATAAACAGAAAAGACGGCAAAGCGCCGTATTGGATAAGATAGAGGGTTTTTCCCGGGAGGTTTGTTTGGAAAAGATTTTATTTTTAATGGCTGTCGTTATTTTTGTCTGTGTGGCTTTTCAAAAGCTTCTCGGTAAAACGGGCGTGCCCGGGCTATTTATTTTTATTCTGCTGGGCATGCTTTTCGGTTCGGACGGCATTTTCCAGATTCCTTTTGATGATTATTCGTTTGCCAACGAAATATGTTCCATGGCACTTATTTTCATCATGTTTTACGGCGGCGCCGGCACGAAATGGAGTACCGCCCGGCCTGCGGCGGTGAAAGCGGTTTTGCTGTCCTCTTTGGGGACCGTTCTGACGGCTTTTCTGGTAGGCGGTTTTTGCTTTTATGCTCTTGATTTCCCTTTGATAGAAGCCTTTTTGATGGGCGCTGTCATCTGTTCCACCGATGCGGCTTCCGTCTTTTCGATTCTCCGTTCCAAACAAATGAATTTGAAATACTCCACAGCCCCCATGCTCGAAGTGGAAAGCGGCAGTAATGACCCTTTTTCTTATATGCTGACCGTGATTTTTCTGGCGATGATGGGCGGAGAAAACTACAGCGGCGGACAAGTGGCGCTGATGCTTTTCCTGCAGGTTGCTCTCGGTTTAGCCGGGGGATTTTTGTTTGCGTTTTTCGGCCGTTGGGTGCTGACAAGATTTCATATCTCTGAAATTGCACTGGACACTACTTTTCTGGTAGGTATCGCTTTGATGGCCTATACCGTTCCCTATCTCATAGGCGGAAACGGTTATCTTTCTGTGTATATTGCCGGTATTATACTGGGGAATGCAAGACTGCCGAATAAGAAAAATATCATTGATTTTTTAGGCGGACTTACGACACTGATGCAGATGTTCTTATTTTTCCTGCTCGGACTTTTATCTTTCCCGTCCAAATTGCCCGGCGTTGCATGGACGGCGCTTTTGATTGCCCTTTTCCTCACGTTTATAGCGAGACCGCTTGCGGTATTCGGGATTTTAACGCCTTTCCGTTCGTCTTTCCGCCAGCAGATTTTTGTGGCCTGGTCGGGTATGCGCGGTGCGGCATCGATTGTATTTGCCATTATGGCCATGACAGGAACGACCGTGCTTTCCAATGATATTTTCCACATCGTATTCTTTATCGTTCTTTTCTCTATTCTGATACAGGGGACGCTTCTTCCTGGAATGGCAAAAGTTTTGGATATGATTGATGAAGACGGCAACGTGCTTAAAACATTCAATGACTATACCGAAGAAGTGCCCGTACAGTTTTTGCAGTTCACTTTACAAAAAGGACATCCCTGGGAAGGGAAGCCTTTATCGGCTGTCACATTACCGCCCGAATCCATTCTTACGCTGATATTGCGGGACAATCTGAAATTGATTCCTAAAGGAAATACCGTTTTGCAAGAAGGGGATATTTTGATTTTGAGCGGCCGTGAAGGCGGACAAATCAGCGGCATTCATTTATATGAAAGACGAATAACGAAAGACGATGAATGGGCGGAACGGAAATTATCGGAAATTTCTTTGGCAGGGAGTTTGGTGATTTTGATTTTACGAAATGAACATGTCGTGATTCCCAATGGAGAGACCGTACTGAAAGAAAACGATCTCCTTTACATCAGTGACAGGTAAAGAAAAGGAGAAAAATATGAATCATATGTGGCTTGCCGTAGGAGCGGCCGCCCTGGGCGGTGCCGCCGGATCGGTTTTGCGGTATCTTATTTCTTCCGAAATGGCAGTAATGCTCGGTACATCTTTTCCTTACGGAACTCTGGCAGTCAATGCGGCAGGGGCTTTATGCATCGGCTTTTTCGGAGTCCTTATTTCGGGCGTTTCCAAAAATCCGTTGCTTGGTGTATTCGTCATTACAGGCATTTTAGGAGGACTGACTACATTTTCCTCTCTTGTCAATGAGGTCATCCAATACCTTTCGGCCGGACAATTTTGGACGGGCTTCGGTTACCTCTTTCTCCAGGTATTTCTCGGACTTTTTCTGGCAGCCGTCGGCGGCTTTTCCGCCCGGTGGATTTTCTTCTGAACATAAAAAATGACAGCCGCAAGGCTGTTTTTTAGTGTCTGCAATTACAGACGTGACGGTTTAATTATGAAATAAACGCATACAACAGGGGTAGCATGAGAAAAATATATTTGCTATTTAGAATAAAACATGTATACTTTAAACCATACTATTTGATTATATAGTATACACTAATCAAGAAAAGAGGGTTTTATTTATGGAAATGGTATTGGGATTTATTGTTCTTCTCTCCTGCCTTTTTATAGGCATCCGTCACGGAGGGATAGGGCTTGCCGTTGTCAGCGGTATCGGCCTCATGATTTATACATTTATATTCGGGTATAAACCGGGAACACCGCCTATCGGCGTCATGCTGACGATTCTTTCCGTTGTCACCTGTGCAGGTTTTTTACAAACTTCCGGCGGTCTCACCGTCATGCTCAAGTATGCGGAAAAATTTCTTCGTAAAAATCCGAAGCACATCACGATTCTTGCTCCTGTGACGACTTGGTTTTTGACGATTCTGTGCGGAACGGGCCACGTTGTTTATACGATGTTCCCGATTATTTATGATATTTCCATCAAGCAGAATATCCGCCCCGAAAGACCGATGGCGGTTTCTTCCATCGCTTCCCAGATGGGTGTGTCCGCATCTCCCGTATCCGTAGCGGTCGTATCCTTTGCAGGATTCATGGCTATGACGGAACAGAGCTATTCTTTACTGCAGATTCTATCCATTTCCATTCCCGCCACTTTCTTCGGTGTCATCTGTGCCGCTCTTCTGAGTTATAAAAGAGGCAAGGATTTGGAAAATGACCCGGATTTTCAGGAATTGATTAAAGATCCGGAACAAAAAGAGTATGTTTACGGGGATAATGAAACCTTGCAGGGACGCAAGCTTCCGTCTTCCTATTACCGGGCTACCGTGATTTTCCTGATCGGTATCATCGTCATTGCCGTGTTGGGAAATTTCCCCGATTTACTTCCCCATTTCCCGAATGCCAAGGGAAAAATGGCAGCTTTATCAATGACTACGGTCATTCAGATGATTATGCTTTTTGTTTCCGCCATTATTCTTCTTTTCTGCAATACTAAAGCTAAAGAAGTAGGAAACAGCCAGGTATTCCGTGCAGGTGTAGTGGCTCTCGTTTCCATTTACGGTGTAGCTTGGATGGCAGATACTTACTTTGCCAACCACATGGGAATTTTAAAAGATTTCCTCGGCAACGTTGTGACCCGTCATCCCTGGACGTATGCCATCGTATTATTCTTTACGTCAAAACTTGTAAATTCCCAGGGCGCTTCCGTTGCCATCGTTGTACCTATGGCACTCAGTGTAGGTATGGATCCCGTCATGGTGATGTCTTTCATTCCTGCCTGCTACGGTTATTTCTTCCTGCCCACTTATCCGTCGGATCTGGCGTGCATCGGATTTGACCGGTCAGGGACAACCAGAATCGGTAAATTCTTATTGAATCACAGTTTCATGATGCCCGGTCTTGTGGGAATCATCTGTGCCTGCGTAATGAGCTTTATCATTGCCCATGCCATTCTTTAAATCATAATGCTGAAAATAAAAAAGCAGCTTTCCCGTTTTGGAGAGAGCTGCTTTTTTGCATGTCTGTCAATTATTTCATCCGGAAATCTTCGGCTGCTTTCACCGCGTCTTCTGAGGAAATATATTCCTGTTGTGCCATCAGCGTGAGAACGACCGCCATGCGGCGGAGGCCTTCTTCGGGGTGGGTAATCGGGTCATAAACGGAAGGTGCCTGGGGAAGTCCGGCGAGCATAGCACATTGGGATACGTTTAAATCTTTAACGTCTTTTCCGAAGTAAATCCGGGCGGCGTCTTTAATGCCGTAAGCACCGTGACCGAAATAAATCGTATTTAAATATAATTCAAGAATTTCATCTTTCGTGTAATTTTTTTCGAGCCGGACCGCCAAAGCGAGTTCTTCTATTTTCCTTGAAAGAGTTCTGTCGTGGGACAGAAAAATATTTTTTACCGTCTGTTGTGCAATGGTGCTTCCGCCTTCCAGCGTTTGACCGGCCATATAATTTGTCACCAATGCACGGGTAACGCTGACCAAATCCAGAGCGCCGTGGTCATAAAAACGACGGTCTTCGGTGGCAACAATCGCTTTTTTCATCATGTCCGGAATATCTTTGGAAGAAACAAACTGTTTTCTGTCCACCTTTGCTTCCAATGATTCCTTGAAATGATAAACCCGGCGCACTCTTTCCATGGCGGAAGAGAGGTCGGCAGAGTTCTTTTGCGAGTCTTCTTTTTCCGTGTTTTCTTCTTTGGAAACGGGGTGTCCCGAAATCCATGCACCGGCCATATCCGTGATTTCTCCTGCCAAATCTTTCCCTACGGTGAGCGGATTCTTTGTGTCTTCCTTGGCGGAGATATGAGGCCTTACGGGTTTTTGTCCGGACATACCCTGGTTGTATCCCCAATAAACCGATCCGGCGAGAATCAGGATAAAGAATATCAGTTTTTTCATTCAGGTTCTCCTGTGACATACTTTTTATTTCATTCTAACATACATGGGAAAACAGAATTTACGGATAAAAAATGAAAGGGAAACAGAGGGAGACTTTTTTGCGCACAATCATTGTTTGATATGGTAAACACCAGACGTTACCGATTCTTCCAGACTATCGAAAACGGCTGTTTTGTGGTATAATTTTTAATATATTATGGTTATAAGTAAAGATAAAGCGACAGTGACAGCAAAGGGAACTGTCACATTTTTTAAGGAGATTGTATGAGCGAAAATATTCATGAAATACAAGCCGGTCATGAAGAAGAGCACGGCAGTAAAACTTACGGTGCAAAAGATATACGGGTACTGGAAGGACTCGAAGCCGTCCGTCTCCGTCCCGGCATGTATATCGGTTCCACCTCGTCACGGGGACTTCATCATCTGGTCTATGAAGTCGTGGACAACAGTATCGATGAAGCGCTTGCGGGATTCTGTACCCATGTGGAAATTACATTAAATGATGACGGAAGCTGTACGGTCGTCGATAACGGCCGCGGTATCCCCACAGGCATGCATGAAACGGGAAAACCGGCCATGGAAGTTGTATTGACTGTGCTTCATGCAGGCGGTAAATTCGGCGGAGAAGGCTATGCGATTTCCGGCGGTCTCCACGGGGTAGGTATATCTGTCGTAAATGCTTTGTCGGAATGGACCAAGGTTGTCGTTCAAAGAGAAGGCCGGTTCCATGAAATGAAACTGGAACGGGGCGTTGTGACCGAACATATGCGTACTTACGGAGAAACGCAGGAAACGGGAACAGCCGTTACATTTAAGCCCGATCCGGAAATATTTAAAGAAGGCGTAGATTTTGAATTTGATGTTCTGAAAGTCCGCATGCGTGAGCTGGCGTTTTTGAACAAAGGGCTGACCATTACACTGACCGATGTCCGTGACGGTGCCAAAAGACAGGAAGTATTTTCCTATGCCGGCGGGATTACCGAATTTGTCAAATTCCTGAATGAAGGGAAAGATGTAGTCAATGAGAAAATCATTGCCTTTGAGGGAGAAAAAGACAAAGTCATTGTTGATATCGCCATGCAGTACCAGACGGGCTACAGTGAATCCATGTACAGCTTTGTCAATGACATCAATACCGTAGAAGGGGGCATGCATCTCACAGGTTTCAGAAATGCACTGACCAGAACGGTGAATGATTATGCCCGCTCCAATAATTTACTCAAGCAGAACGAAGATAATTTATCCGGTGATGACGTGAGAGAAGGATTGACTTGCGTCATTTCCGTGAAAGTACCGAATCCCCAATTTGAAGGACAGACAAAAACAAAATTGGGAAATCTGGAAGTCAAGGGCGTTGTCGACAGTATCGTGTCCGAAGGGCTCAGAACCTATCTGGAAGAACATCCTTCGGAAGCCAAGGAAATTGTTTCCAAATCCATTATGGCGAGCCGTGCCAGAGAAGCTGCACGAAAAGCGAGAGAACTGACACGCCGCAAAAATGCATTGGAAGTATCGAGCCTTCCGGGAAAACTGGCAGACTGCTCGGAAAAAGATCCGAAGCTTACGGAAATATACATCGTCGAAGGGGACTCGGCAGGCGGATCCGCCAAGACGGGTCGTGACAGGAAATATCAGGCGATTCTTCCGCTCCGTGGTAAAATTCTCAATGTCGAAAAAGCAAGACTCGACAGAGTGCTGAACTCCGACTCCATACGTACCATGATTACCGCTTTCGGTACAGGCGTAGGAGAAGATTTTGATATCACGAAGCTCCGTTATTACAAAATCATCATTATGACAGATGCCGACGTGGACGGTGCTCATATCCGTACACTTCTTCTCACCTTCTTCTACCGGTATATGAAACCGCTTATTACGGAAGGACATGTCTATATTGCCCAGCCGCCGCTTTACCAGGTACGCAAGGGAAGACAGAAATACTATACATATGATGATGCGGAACAAAATAAACTCTTAGATGAAATCGGCCGTGACGGCTGTGCTATCCAGCGTTACAAAGGGCTCGGGGAAATGAACCCCGAACAGCTTTGGGACACCACCATGAATCCTGAGCAGCGTGTCATGCTCCGTGTCGAATTGACCGATGCGGTGGAGGCGGACCGGTTATTCACCATTCTTATGGGTGACAAAGTCGAACCGCGTCGTAAATTCATAGAAGAAAATGCAGAAAAAGTAAAAAATCTCGATTTATAACGAGAGATAAAAAACAGCCGCTCCGGAAGGGGCGGTTTTTGCTTGTCTGTTTTGTAAGGAAATAAAATGTGCACATAAAACGAAAGATAAAAACAGATACAAAAAGAGGAAAATTTTGTACTTTTTTAGAAAAAATCCCAAAAAACATGCTAAAAAAGGCAATTTTTTTGAAAAATATAGAGATTGCCTATTGGCAGCAGAAGCAAAAATGTATTACAATAGAAATGAATTAATCAGACTGCGTAGTGAAGGTGGATGAAAAGAGGCATTCTATGAAATATTTCTATCCTGCCGTCTTTACGGATGACAAAGAAACAAACTTGTTTCATATGACATTTCCTGATTTGGCCGGTTGCGGTGCTGCGGCAGAAACCGTGGAAGAAACACTGCGGAAAGCCAGGGAAGCTTTAGGGACTTCTCTTTGGGAACTGGAAGAAAAGAAAATTCCGCCGCCTCCGCCGTCAGAAGAACTTGAAATCCGGCGCCGGTTCAGACACAACCAGGTATACATGATACTTCTGGATATGGAAGAATACAGGGCGTACAGAGACTACAAAGTACAGGTAGCGGCAGAAGAAACGGAAAAGTGGGCCTCCCGGGCAAGACAGGAAAGAAAATCGATTCTCCGCCGTGTCTTCGGTACAAGATAAAAAGATCCGAAAGGGTCTTTTTTTGTTTCTGCTGCTCTTTTTGGGCAGCAGAGCATAAAATGAAGCGAAAACAGTTTTTGTTGCACTAAAAAAACAACATATATATAATATATCCATCTATAGTTACAGATATAGTCACAGATGAGATGTGACAAGATGGTATAAGAAATAATCAGGCGGTACCGAAAATTCTGCCTGTAAAGGAATGATCAGACAGGATGTTTAATTTTTTAGATGAAAGCACTTTAATTTACCGTGTTCCCGCTCTTTTGATTGCTATGGCGTTGCATGAATATGCGCATGCTTATGTTTCTGACAGTCTCGGAGATCCTACGCCGAAAGCACAGGGGCGTCTGACGGCGAACCCGTTGAAGCATATCGATCCTTTGGGGCTTATTATGCTTGCGATTTGCGGATTCGGTTGGGCAAAGCCGGTACAGATTGATCCGGCTTATTATAAAAATTTTAAAAGCGGTGTCATCAAAGTCTCTTTTGCGGGACCGGGTATGAATTTATTGATTTGCTTTTTGGCGGAATGCATCATGCTTGTCATGATACGGACGGGATTTTTATTCCCCGGACAGCCGGGCTATTATTTCCTTTATTGGATGATGCTTTATAATGTATGGTTTGCTTTCTTTAATCTGATTCCCGTGCCGCCTTTGGACGGCTCAAAAATTGCAGAAATGCTTCTTCCCGGGAAATGGGCATGGCATTATCGTAATATCAGCTACCGCTACAGTTTTATCCTGCTCATGGTTCTTGTTTTCAGCGGCGCAGTCGGGAAAATCATCGGACCTCTGTCTGTCATATATACAGGGGCGGTCATGAAAATCATTGATACGGTTTTGGGGATTTTTTAAATAAGGAAAGTACAGGTGAATCATGTCACTTACATGGGTCATTTTTGATATTCTCGGCACGATAGCCTTTGCCGTGTCCGGTGCCACCGTGGGACTGGCAAAGAAGATGGATATTTTCGGAATTGCCGTATTGTCCGTTGCGACAGCGGTGGGCGGAGGGATTATAAGAGACGTCCTGGCCGGTATAGTGCCGCCGTTTTCACTCCGCTCGCCTATGGGCATCGTACTTTCCCTCATTACGGCAACGATTGTCAGCGTAGGGGGAAGAAAATATTTCCGGGTCGTGTCGGGGAAAAAGATTATGCGTTTTATTTACAGCATTTCCGATTCCCTCGGACTTGCCGCATTTGCGGTCACAGGCGCTTTGACGGCGATTGAGAGCTATCCCGGTTACAAATATATACTGCCTGTCATGCTTGCCCTGATTACGGCGGTCGGCGGCGGCATACTGAGAGATTTGCTGGCACAGCGCGTACCTGTCGTTTTATATGCCGATATTTACGCCGTGGCGGCTATCGTAGGGGGCGTGGTTATTTGCGTTCTCTATCCGGTGACGGGCGTAGAAACGGCTTCTTGGGCCGGATTTTTTGCAGTCATCTTTTTGAGAGGATGTGCCATGTTCTTCGGGTGGAATCTTTACCGCCCGGGGGTATACAGTAAGAAAAAAGAAAAAGGAAATGACCGGTCTTGTGAAACAAAGGAATAAAAAAGGGAGCAGAAATGCTCCTTTTTTCGTGGCTTCAATAGCCCAGATTTTCATTGATGATGACAACTTCCATCTCTGTATTTCTCATTTTTTTATAATACACGGTAAGGGCATTGCAGATACGGTCAGGCGCACCGCAATCATAACAACGGTCTCCGCCGCGGGCGCTGCAACCGCATTTATAATGGTGACGTTCTACATTTTTGGGAGCGGCCACATTCCTGGCCCGTGCAACGGCTTCCTCCAATGAGGGCACTATTTTGTTGACACCGAACACAAAATATACTTTTTCGTGGCCGAAAAGCGAACCGGCAATACGGTTTCCCGTACCGTCGATATTGACCAGCATGCCCGTTTCGGAAGCGGCATTCACCGATGTGAGAAATATATCGGTAGTCAGACATTTCCGGGCGGCTTCTAAAAATTTTTTATTTCTTGCCGGGGAAGAAAAGTCGGACTCACCGATGCCCTCCAAATGAGCCACATCCCAAACATCATTATTTTTTTGTAATTTTTCATATAATCCCATGGCGGCAAGTGTGACCGAGTCGCCCATGCCGACTGTTTTTCCCGAAATGGAACGCACCAGATAAGAGACGGCGTCCTCTTTGCAGGAGAAAACAGAACAGGCAAACCGGTTTCTTTTAAACGCACGGCTGACTTTTTCCAGATCCATCACAGACTCCTTTCTTTTTCCTGATTATAGAAGTTTATGGAAAAAATGAAAATATAAATGGCGAAAATATTTTTTCTTGAAAATATTAAGGTATATCATAAATTTATATTAAAACAGAAGGCTCTTTTTTGACAGGTAGGAAAACGGTCAAGAAAATGTAAGAATTCAAAGAAGATTTTAAAAAATTAGTATATTTTGCAAAAAAGTTTGAAAAAAATTAAAAGACGTGCTAAAATGCAAGCAGATATCTTCCAAATCACCGGAAGGATATCCGGGAGAGTCGGAAAAGACAGAGGAAACACGGTCACTCAGTCATATTTCTGCTCCCTCTCTATATGGTGAAATATCTTTTATAAGGAGAGAAGAATATGAAAAAAATTCTCGCAATCGCTGCAGCAGCAGCACTCACAACCGGCGTATCCGCATACGCTGCAAATCCGTTCTCTGATGTATCCACCAGTGACTGGGCTTACCAGGCAGTAGCCGATCTTTCCGATCAGGGCGTTGTTATCGGCTACCCGGACGGCACATTCAGAGGAGAAAGAAACATCACCCGTTATGAACTGGCACAGATTGTTGCCCGCATGATGGCACGTGAAGACCAGCTGAATGCAGAACAGAGAGCAACACTTGAAAAATTGGCAGGTGAATTTGCTGACGAACTGGCAAACCTCGGAGTCCGCGTATCCAAGCTGGAAAAGAAAGTCGGTAACCTCTACTGGTCCGGCGATGCCCGTATGCGTTGGAAACAGGGTTATGAAAGCACCAATGGCAGACTTACCGGCAAAACTACAGACGCTTGGGACGGTCGTATGAGAATCAAGGTAAAAGCTGACGTCAATGACAGCACCACCGTCAATGGACGTTTTGCAAGCTCTATGAACTTCAAAACCGGTGGAGGCGGTAATACAACCATGGACCGCATTTATGTACATCACCAGTTCTGTGATAACTTCGGCGTAGACCTCGGTCGTGCCGGCTTAACACTGGGACAAACCGGTATTCTCTATGATGATGCTTTTGACGGTGTCCAGGCAACTATGGGAACAAAAGAAGTGACCTTACAGGCAGGTTACGGCCGTATGAAAGGCTGGAATGGAAGTTTGTTTGAAGGAACCAATCCGGAAGCATGGTATGCCCGCCTGTCCGGTAATGCAGGTCCGGTAGCCCTCAGCGCAGAATACATTGATGTAGCTCATGCCAAAGCAAACGAAGCAACCTACTGGGGTGCAGGAATGACCCTCGGACTCGGTGATAAAGCAGACATCTTCGGTGATTACTATAAGAACACTGAAAAAGAAGGTAAACCGTACCTCTGGACAGCAGGTCTCGGACTCGGACAGACTAACATGAAGAAACCGGGCTCCTTCAGAGTAGCCGGCCAGTATGTAAAGGCAAAAGCAAATGCTTATATTAGTGACAACAGTACCTACACCGTATTCCCGCTGAACAGTATTCAGGATAAGGATGTAGACTTCTGGCTCATCAATGCCGATGTCGTTCTTGCAAAGAATGTCCGTCTCCACGGCGAATATGCATTTGATGTAGATGCAAAGGGTGACAATACAAAATACGACGATCTTGCAACCGTATCCTTGAACTATGTATTCTAATCTCTTGTGAAAGAGAATCGGAAAAGGACTCCTCCGGGGGTCCTTTTTTGCTGCCTTGTTTTCACAGCTTGTACAGATTCGGGAAGATGATACAATACATAGGGAGAAAGAAAAGAAGGGAAGAGAGAAATGAAAAAAAGCAAAAATACATTGTTTGCCGATATCCGCAGTCATGAAATCCGTGATTGGGAACGGATATTGTCCGTTTCTCAAAAAGAATACACTATACTCGATATAGAAACGACAGGCATTCACTCGGATATTACGGAGCTTGCGGCGATGAGAGTGAAAAAAGGAAAAGTGACGGAACGCTATCACACGCTTGTGAAACCGCGGGGCGCTATGGAAAGGCGGGTGGTGGAGATGACGGGTATCACGCCGGCTCTTGTGAAGAACGCACCGCCTGTCGAAGAAGTGTTGCCCTCATTTATCGGATTTCTGAGGAAAGATATCCTCATGGGACACGGTCTTGATTCCGATCTCATTGTGCTGGCAAGAAATCTGGTGGCTCTGGGAAAGCCTTTGCTTACCAATGAATATATAGATACGCATACTTTGGCCCGTGAGGTCATTTCCGGGGAAGACGTGGAAAGGAAATATTCGGTACAGGTTCTTTGTGCGTATTATCAGTTGCCGTGCACAACGTTTCACCGTGCTCTTGCGGACTGTGAGGCGGAAAAACTTGTTTTTGAATCTCTGGTAAAAGACAAAAAAGTACGGGCAAAATAAAAATTTTCCTTACAAGGGAAGAAATAAAAAAACTTTTGACTGCTCCGATTGAAGAAGGGCAGTCAAAAGTTTTTTTATTTTACGCTCTTTAGTCTTTAGGTACGGGACCGTATTTATTCTTTTTGTTTTCACCGGGGATAAAAGAAAGAAGAAACACAACCGCAAAGAATACGAGTCCCGTGATACGGGCGGCCAAAAGCTCATTACCCGAAATTTTTCCGCCTGCCTGGTTTCCGATAAAGAGAAGTCCGAAGAATCCCCAGTAGTACAGGTGGGAAAGGCCGATATCCGACAAACGGCGGATGGCAAGGCTCATAAGAGAAACAAATCCCAGTGTACCCAGGACCATGAATGCGATGATAAAGAAATTGGCATCGCCGACAAAAAGTTCGGGCCGTATCCATGTGAAAGCAAACATGGCAATGACGGGAATCCCGACAAGAGAGGCCCTTTTTATATAGGTTTTTCTTGATACCCGTCCTACAGGATTACCGTATTTTTTCCAAAGCCGTCCCTTGAAGCCGCGCCGTTCCTCTTCTTCTGCGGTATTTTCTGCATCACTGATATCGGAAAGAGAAGCTGTATCGGCGATGATGACAGAGGCGGTATGATTTTCTCCGGTCATGCAAACGGTTGTCACCGTGTCGGCCCAAAAATAAGCGGCGTTCTTTTTTTCAGGAGTGCCGTAGAGATCGGTAAGGATACGTTTCATTTCGTCCGGTGAAGCAGCGGTATCCGCATGGATGGCCCGGACTTTCCCATTTTTTATACTCACACCTGCGGCCGTGACGGGGACGCCGTGGAAAAGGATTTCTTTTTCCATAGGAAGAGTGTAGGCTTCCGTGCCGCTGTCTTCGGGGATTTTCACGGGGGTGAGTTCAAAACGGCTGCGCAGATTTCTGTAAGAGTCACCGAGACGGAGTCGTCCGATGCGGCGTATCTTTTTATGTGATGCCGTTTTTTGCGGATTGTTTTTGATGACCGGGAAATCGTAGGTAAAGTTCATAAACACCTCATCTGTTATTTAAAAATTCCATTTCATTATAGCATTTCCGCAAGCATAAAAATAAAAAGAGTATTTTCGATTTACTTTTTCGATAAATTGCGATATACTTATTACATTATATGTATGGCGGTGTAGCCAAGAGGTAAGGCAAAGGTCCGCAAGACCTGTACCCCCGTGTTCGAATCCGGGCACCGCCTCCAAAAAAATAAAACTGCGATGATTCCGGTCACCGCAGTTTTGTTTTGCAAAAATGAATCAGATAGGGAATAAAATTCTGGCGAGGAAAATCACGCCCGTCATGGTGATACAGGAAAGGAAGGTGGTCATCATAACGATTTCCGTAGCAAGGTTTTCATGGTTATGAAATTCTACAGCGTAGAGAACGGAATTGACCGGCGCGGGGACGGAGGACATGATGAAAATTGTCTGTGCGGCGACGGGAGAGAAAGGGGCGCCCGAAACCGCCCAGAGACGGAGGAGAATCCAGGCACAAAGAGGAGCAACAATAAGCCGGACGAAGCAGGCAAGCCAGGAAGCGGGGTCACTGAATGAAATGGTTGAGCGGTGTATCTGCATACCCAGTGCCATCATGACGATGGCAATAAAGCCGGAAGAGCAGTTGACAAGAACGGGCCATATCAAAGTATCTGAAATATTCCAACCGAAGTATTTGACGGTGAAAGCGACAGTCAGTGTATAAATGACGGGCATATGGGCAACAACCATGAGGGCGTCATGGGGAGAGAGGCTGCCTTTTCCTGCCTGGTACAGGCCCAAGGTGTTTAAAAACATATTCATCTGCACAAGCACAATGGTGCTGACGGCGGCGGCTTCTGCGAGATAAGGCGTCACCGTGCCGTGTCCGTAAGGCGGATTTGAAAATACGAGGGCGGTCACGGCAATTCCGATATTTCCTGCATTGGAAAACATGGTACCGTTTTTAAAAGCTTCCCGTTTTGAAGGATCCCAGCCGAGGACTTTTGCAATGACGGTGCCGATGATTCCTAAAGCCGCCATGAGAGCAAGAGCGATGAGAAATACATGGAAAAGACGGAAATCGATATCTGCGATATTGATACTGTAAAAAATAAAGCACGGCAAAATAATATAAAAGGTGAGTTTAGTCAGAGAACCGACATCGAGATGATATTTCTTATCCATCAGGTAGCCGATGGCGACAAAAACGAGAAGAGGAAGAATATTATCTGTGATAATCTGTAAAAATGCCATAGTTACACCCCCGCCGGAAAGAGATACTGCGCAAGTTGTATGATACAGGCCATTGTAAATATACCGGCCGCCGAGCTATACAAAACACTCCGTGCCACAAGTCCGGGGGAAACATCATAGTCCGCGGCAAAAAGGACGAGGGTGACAGAGGCGGGAATGGCAGAAAAAATGAAAAACACCTGGGCAGTAACAGGGGTGAAGATACCGGCCGTCTTGATGATAAGAAATGCAAAAACAGGGGAAAGAATAAGACGGTGGAAAAGAGACGTCAAGGTGAGAAGTCCGGGACGTCCTGCCGGTGAGCGGTGAAGCTGGGCACCGGTCGTAATGGTAACGAGAATAATGAAAGCGCCTGTAAAGTGGGCCAAGACGGGCCAAAGGAAAGTAGATTTCAGTGAAACGCCGGTGACCTTGACCAGTAAAGCGGCGATAACGGCATATAGGGCAGGCATGGACATCATAAATTTCACGAGCCGGGAAAAAGAGAATTCCTTTACACCTAAAAGAGAAGCACCGAAAATATTGACGGCGATATTCATTAGAATCAGCAAAATAATCATGGTACTCCGTGCTTCATCGAGAAAAGGCGTTTCTTTTCCGGAAAGATAAGGAGCGTGGGAAAAAATCATAAGAATGAGAGCAATCCCGATTTGTCCTGCATTGGAAAAAGAAGAGAGTGCTTGGAAAATACGGGCGTTATTTCCCGAAAATCCGAGCAGCTTTGCTGAGAAAAATGAGGCGGCGCCGTTTAATAAAAATAAAGCCAGGGCGGCAGGAATCAAAAGTGTCGTTGATGTATCGGGTACATAGCAGTAAATACTGTAAAAAATAAAAACCGGCAGCACGGCCCGGGTCGTTAATTTTGTATAAGTATTTAAATCCAATTTGAAACGACTGTCTAAAAACCATCCGGCGCCTATAAAAATAAGAAGAGGTAAAATATCATTCCATAAAATTTGAAGTAAAGCCATATAATTCACTTTCTTTGAAAATAAAAAAATGTATTGAAATTATGAATATACAATTAGTATACAACGGAATTTTCAGAACGGCTAATAAAAATCATTCATATATACGAAAATAAAAATGAATAAAATAGTTCTCATTGACAAGAGATTGAACTTTCGTTAAAATAAGTAACGTTATGGAAGGGTGTCCGAGCGGTTGAAGGAGGCGGTCTTGAAAACCGTTAACCTCGTGAGGGGTTCATGGGTTCGAATCCCATCCCTTCCGCCATATATGCCGCAGTTTCTGCTGCGGCCTTTTTTTATACGGAAAGAGGAGATATTTTGGTTATCTTCGGTCGTAAAATCGACGTACTCCATGAATTGAAACTGATGGTAGGTCTTTTAATCGGGTCCATGATTTATTCTTTCGGGCTGAATTTATTTTTGGTGCCCAATAATATCATCGACGGCGGCGTGACCGGTATTTCTTTGCTTCTTTCGGAAATCTTCGGAATTCCGTTCAGCGTTCTTATCGTGGCTCTAAATATCCCGTTTTTTATTTTAGGCTACCGCCAACTCGGAAAACGGCTGGCAGCATGTTCCATGTTTGCGATTTTGGTATTATCCTTTTGGAGTCATATTTTCGAACAGATGGAGCCGGTTACCACCGATCCTTTTCTCTCTACGATTTTCGGGGGAATTCTGATCGGACTCGGTATCGGACTGGTCATTAAAAGCGGCGGCTCTCTTGACGGTACGGAAATTGTGGCCATTTATTTTGATCGCCGCTCTGCCTTTTCCATCGGTGAAATCGTGTTGTTCTTCAATTTGTTTATTCTGGGAAGTGCAGGATTTGTTTTCACCTGGAACAGTGCCATGTACTCCCTTATTACCTACTTTATTTGTTCCCGCATGATGGATGCCGTTTCTACGGGCCTCGATTCATCGAAAGGGGTATTCATTGTTACCACAAAATATGATGAAGTGACACATGCGATTCTCCATGACATGCACCATTCGGTCACCAAACTCCGCGGGCGGGGCGGTTTCCTGAATGATGATAAGGATGTGCTTTATACCGTCATTTCCCGTCTGGAAGTGACAAAGATGAAAAATGTGGTTTATGAAATTGATGAAAATGCATTTCTCTCCATTTTTGATGTCCAGGAAGTACAGGGTGGCCGGGTAAAAAAGTTACGCTGACAAAAAATAAGATGAAAATAAAGAAAAATAAAATGACAAATTAAAGAAATTTTATGATTTGTGATTTATTAAAACCTGTAGTATAATATATCTTGCGATTTATATACTTATAAAAATCGGTATCATTTGACCGGGATTACCGGTTTAAGGGAGGATTATTTTTTATGAACGTAAAAACAGAGGCGTTGGATCAGCACAAGGTACAGCTTACGATTGAAGTACCGGCTGAAGTTGTGGTTAAAGGCTTTAAACAGGCTGTTTCCCGTATTGCTAACCAGGTGAGAATTCCCGGTTTCCGCAAAGGAAAAGCAAGCCGCCGTATTCTTGAAATGCATTTCGGTAAGGATGCTGTTTCCGGTGAAGCACAGGATATCGTTATCAATCAGGCATTGAATGATGCCCTTGCCCAGGAAAAGCTTATTCCTGTAACCACTCCTGAAATCAAGCAGGACCGTTTCTCTGAAGAAGAGGGCGCTGCTTTTACTGCCACCTTTGTTAAACAGCCGGAAGTTAAGCTCGGCGAATATAAAGGCCTTTCTGCCCGTCATGTAAATCCCGAAATCACCGATGAACAGGTGATGGCACAGATTACACAGGCAGCCCAGCAAAATGCAAGACTGGAAAAAGCGGAAGACGGCGCTGTCCTCAAAAAAGGCGATATTGCAGTCATCGACTTCAAAGGATATGTTGACGGAAAAGCATTTGAAGGCGGAGAAGGGAAAACGTATCCCCTCGAAATCGGCTCTCACAGCTTTATCCCCGGGTTTGAAGACCAGCTGGAAGGACATAAAGCAGGCGACGATGTGACAGTTAAGGTTTCTTTCCCCGAAAACTACGGCGTAGAAGCTCTGGCAGGGAAAGCATCCGAATTCTCTGTACATATCAATGATGTAAAACGTAAAACGGTTCCGGTGATTGACGATGCTTTTGCAAAATCCGTCAGCCGTTATGAAACACTGGAAGAATTGAAATCGAGCCTCAAACAGCAAATGCAGCTCCAGGCTATCCAGCAGGCAGAAGATGCTTACAACCGCGCGCTTGTTCAGCAGGCTGTCAAGAATTCCGAAGTAGATATTCCTAAGGAAATGATTGATCAGCGCATTGATGAAATCGTTCAGGAAGTAAAGCTGAATCTTGATGCCCAGGATATGAAATTTGAAGATTATCTGAAAAATATCGGCAAGACGGAAGAAGATTTCCGCCAGAGCTATGACCAGATGGCAGAAGAACAGGTTCGTGAAGGACTGATTCTCGGCGCTATTGCCGACAAAGAAAAACTGGAAGTCAATAACCAGGACCTGAATATGGAAATCATGAGCATGTCCCGCCAGTTTAATGCAGACCCGAAAGATGTGGTAAAGATTATTAAAGAAGAAAACCGCATTAATATGCTTTACACATCGGTACTCCGCAAGAAAGCGGCTGCTTTCATCTACGGTGCTGCCGTCAGAGAAGAAGCAAAAGAAGAAAAGGCTGAAAAGAAAGAAAAAGCTCCTGCAAAGGAAACCAAAAAAGAAGCCAAGAAGGAAGTAAAAGAAGAAGCTAAAACCGAATGGTCTTCCATGACTGTGAAAGAATTAAAGGCTTATGCGGAAGAAAAAGGAATCACTCTTGATTCCCGTGCAAAAAAGGCAGACATCATTGCTACTATTGAAGCGGCAGAAGCAGGGAAATAATCCCGTAAAAAGACAGGGACTGTAATTTCATAGTTGTGAAAATATTTACAGAGTAAAAGAGGCGCGGATATTTCCGATGCCTCTTTCTGTTCTTTTCCCAAATGTTATATTATGATACAATTAGAAAATAGATTTTAGTTGAAAGAAAGGGTGCTACTATGTCCTATGTACCGATTGTAGTCGAACAGACTTCCCACGGAGAAAGATCTTATGATATTTATTCCCGTTTATTAAAAGACAGAATTATATTCCTTGACGGTCCTGTAGATGATCACACGGCCAATGTCATTATTGCCCAACTTCTTTTCCTGGAAGCGGAAGATCCGGATAAGGATATCCATTTTTACATTAATAGCCCGGGAGGCGTTGTTACGGCCGGTCTTGCCATTTATGATACGATGCAGTATATTCGTCCGGAAGTATCGACGATTTGTATCGGTTCCTGTGCTTCTATGGCGGCAGTGCTTCTGACATCGGGGGCAAAAGGGAAACGCTATGCCCTGCCTCATTCGAGCATCATGATTCACCAGCCTCTCGGCGGAGCCCAGGGACAGGCGACAGATATTGAAATTCATGCAAAAGAAATTATCCGTCTCAGAAAAGAACTGAACGGAATTATTGCAAGCCACAGCGGACAGTCGCTGGAAACAGTCATGCAGGACACGGAAAGAGATAACTTCATGACTGCAGAAATGGCACTGAAATATGGAATTATTGATAAAATTCTCACCAGAAACGAACTCCGGGAGATTGAGAAAAAATAAGGAGGACCCTTGAACAATAAAGATGACAAGTCGGCAGTTTGCAGCTTTTGCGGACGGTCCGGCGAAGAGGTGGAAAAGCTGATTGCAGGACCGGGGGTCTACATCTGCAATGAGTGTATAGAGGTCTGCCAAAATATTCTGACAGAGGAAACGCGGCAGCAGAAAAAGAAGTCGGTACCGCATTTCGAACTTCCCACTCCGGAGGAAATCAAAGAATATATAGACCAGTATGTCATAGAACAAGACGAAGCCAAGGTGGCACTGTCGGTAGCGGTATACAACCACTACAAGCGGATTCAGTACGAGAGCGATGAAGATGATGTAGAATTACAGAAATCAAATATCATTATGCTCGGACCGACAGGGAGCGGAAAAACACTTCTTGCCCAGACACTGGCCCGTTTTCTCGATGTTCCCTTTGCTATTTCTGATGCGACGACCTTGACGGAGGCCGGTTATGTAGGCGAGGATGTAGAGAACATTTTACTCCGCCTGATTCAGGCTGCCGATTATGACCTTGAAAGAGCAGAACGGGGAATTGTCTATATTGACGAAATCGACAAGATTGCAAAAAAATCAGAAAATCCGTCCATTACCCGTGACGTATCCGGTGAGGGTGTGCAGCAGGCTTTACTGAAAATTCTGGAAGGAACGGTAGCCAGTGTACCGCCCCAGGGAGGACGGAAACATCCCAATCAGGAAATGCTCCAGATTAATACGTCCAATATTCTTTTCATTTGCGGCGGAGCTTTTGCCGGTGTCGATAAAGTTATCGCCCGGCGTACTACAAAGAGTACCATCGGATTTGGTGCGGATATTAAAAAATCGGAAGAAAAAGATGTGGCAAAAATTTTGGAAGAAGTACAGCCCGAGGATTTGTTGAAGTTCGGACTTATCCCTGAATTTATCGGTCGTCTTCCTGTCATTGTAGCCCTTCACCCCTTGAATGAAGACGCTTTGGTCCGTATCTTATCAGAGCCGAAAAATGCACTGATCCGCCAGTACCAGAAACTTCTCGGTATGGATCACGTGGAATTGATTTTTGAAGATGCCGCCATTCATGCCATTGCAAAGAAAGCTATCGAAAGAAATACAGGCGCCCGCGGTTTAAGAGCTATTATCGAAAAAATTATGACAAAAGTGATGTATGAGATTCCGGGAATGAAAGATGTGGAATCCTGTACCGTTACGGAAGATAATATCTTAAACGGAACACAGCCGGTACTGAAAAGAAAAAAACAAAAAAGCAGTAAAAGAAAAGCACCTTAAGGGGTGCTTTTTTGTGTGGGAAATAGAAAGATTCTTTTTGTGATATAATAGTTAAATCGAAAAAATGCGAACTGATAAACAGAACGCATTCCGGTATGTTACAATAATAGGAAATGTTTCTTATCGGGACGTCCGTTTTTAAGCGGACCGGAAATATTGATAAGTAGTATAAAAACCATATATGGAGGTTTATATATGAGTGAAGTTATTGAAGACCATGTATCCCGCAGCCTGTCATTACCGACAGTAGCTTTGCGTGATATCATTGTATTTCCCCATATGACGGTCAATCTGGATATCGGAAGAAAAGAATCTATTGAGGCTGTCCGTAAAGCCAGTCAGGACAGAAGATATTTGGCCATGATTATGCAGAAAAACGGAAGCATTGAAGAGCCGGAAGAAAATGATTTGTACCGTTACGGTACAGTCGTGAAGGTGAAGCAGATGCTCCAGCTTCCGGGCGGATTGATCCGCATACAGGCGGAAGGGATTTCCCGTGTCGCTGTGCAGCGTGTTATCAGGGAAGCGGACTGTCTTTTTGCTGAAGTGGAAGATATGAAAGAAACAGAGCCGGAAGATTCGCTCCGTGCAGAGGCTTACCGTCGTACGATGGTTAAATCTTTCTTTGAATGGATACAGAATACGAAACAAAATATTCCTGATGACCAGATGGCACAGATGAAAGCATCGGAAGAGCCGGGTTATATGGCTGATTTCATTTGCACCCAGATTCCTCTTACTTCCGCCAAAAGACAGGCTGTGCTTGAAGAAGGAGACATACAAAACCGTATTCTCATGGTGCAGCGCTACCTTGACGAGGAAATACAGATAGGCCGTCTTGAAGCAGAAATTGCAGGCTCGGTAAGAACCCGCATGGAAAAAGAGCAACGGGATTATTACCTCCGTCAGAAAATTAAAAGTATCCACGACCGTCTCGGTGACGAAGTGTCACAGGAGCAGGAGGCGGAAGAGTATAAAGAGCAGTTGGCAAACAGTGGAATTCCCGAGGAATTTCATAAAAAGCTGGAAAAGGAAATCAACCATTTGGCGACGATGCCGCCGATGATGGCAGAAACTGCGGTAGCCCGCAACTATTTGGAATGGGTATTTTCTTTACCTTGGAAAAAAGAGAGCCGCGACTCCCTTGATTTGGAAAAAGCAAAAATTATGCTTGATAAAGACCATTACGGTCTGGAAAAAATCAAAGAACGGATTCTTGAATACCTTGCCGTCCGTGTGCTTGCACCGAAGGCAAAAGCACCGATTATCTGTTTTGTCGGGCCTCCCGGTGTGGGGAAAACAAGTTTTGCCCAGTCGATTGCCCATTGTCTGGAAAAACGGTTTGCCCGTATTTCTTTGGGCGGTATTCACGATGAGGCGGAAATAAGAGGCCACCGGCGGACCTATATCGGTTCTATGCCCGGCCGTTTCATCAGCGCCATTGCCCAGGCAAAAACAAAAAATCCGCTCATTCTTTTAGATGAAATAGATAAAGTCGGCTCTGATTTCCGCGGGGATCCTGCATCGGCACTTCTGGAAGCACTCGATCCGGAGCAGAATAAAACATTCCATGATAATTACATTGATATACCTTTTGATTTATCCCATGTATTTTTTGTGGCGACGGCCAACACGGTATCCACCATTCCGCCGGCACTTTTGGACCGCATGGAACTGATTGAACTGTCCGGCTATACCGATGATGAAAAGGTACAGATTGCCAAGAAATATCTGATTCCCCGTCAAAAAGAAAGAAACGGGCTTAAAGACAAGGATATCCGTTTTACCGATGCACTTATACGGAAAATCATCAGAAGTTATACACGGGAGGCCGGGGTCCGTGAACTGGAACGGACAATCGGTTCGCTCTGCCGGAAAACCGGTAAGAAAATTGTATTAAAAGATGAAACCATACCGCCCCTTTCCGTAAAAAACATAGAAACTTATCTGGGACCGGTTAAGTTTTTACCGCTGTCCAAGGACCACAAATCTTATGTGGGACGGGTCAACGGACTTGCCTGGACGATGGCGGGCGGTGAAGTTCTTGATACGGAAGCAATCACCATCAAGGGCAAGGGAAATCTCATTCTGACGGGACAGCTCGGAGATGTCATGAAAGAATCGGCAGAAACAGCCTATACCTATATCCGAAGCCGTGCCAAAGAGCTGGGACTTACCGAGAATTTTTATGAAACTCTGGATACGCATATCCATCTTCCCGAGGGGGCTGTGCCGAAAGACGGACCGTCGGCAGGAATCACGATGGCGACTGCCATGGCTTCGGCCTATACGGGAAGAAAAGTCAGAGGCGATACGGCGATGACGGGAGAAATTACTTTGACGGGAGAAGTACTTCCTATCGGCGGTGTTAAAGAAAAAGTACTGGCAGCAAGCCAGTTCGGTATCAAACAGATATTGCTTCCTGAAAAGAATAAGCGGGATATGGAAGAAATTCCGAAATCTGTACGGGATAAAATGCACTTTATCTATGTAAAAAATGTCGATGATGTTCTGGCACATGCCTTACTGAAATAAGGAGAACAAAATGGCCGAGATTAAGGATATAAAAAAATTCCATATATTTTCTGCCGCTTATACAGGCTCGGCGGTGAAGCGCGGAGATTTTGGCGGTAAAAAAGAAATTGCTTTTATCGGCCGTTCCAATGTAGGAAAGTCATCACTCATCAATTCGCTGAGCGGAGTTCGTAAGCTTGCCCATGTGAGCCGTGAACCGGGAAAAACAAGGACAATCAATTATTACTCGATCCAGTCCCGCCGTGATGTCGGAGACGGGGAAGAGCGACAAGATTGGTTTCTTGTCGACTTGCCGGGATACGGTTTTGCTAAAACAAGTCAGGAAAACCGTGACTCCTGGGGTGCATTCATTGATGACTATATCCGTAAATCACCTCACCTTGTGATGGTGGGACTCTTGGTCGATTTGCGCCACCCCGGTCTGCCCATCGATATGAAAGCCTACGAATGGCTGAAAAGGACAGCACCGTCTTTGCAGATTATCGGAACAAAATGCGATAAGCTCGGGAAGAATGAGCTTAATAAAAATTTAAATCTCCTGAGCAAGTCTATGCCGGGAGAAAGGAAACCGCTACCTTATTCTTCCTTGACGGGTTTCGGGAAAGAAGAACTCCTTCTCCGCATAGAAGAAGAAATATGCAGGGAAGAATAACCGTCGCGGAAAAATTATAAATATGAAGAAAATAAATAAAAGCTGTCGGACCTGTAGCGTACGGCAGCTTTTATTGTGCAAAAAATAAGAGCATGTGGCAAAAGAAGAAGTAATTTAATATAATAAATATAATTAAGGTGATGGAGGAATGATTTATGGAATCGTTGAGCCGTGTCTGCTCACAAAAAAATATTTTGATTTTCCTCTATCTTACGATATTTCTGCTCCCGCTTACATCAGTGGGGTTATATGCAACTCTCATTCCTGCCGTTCTGTTATCGGCAGGGCATATGATTTCACAAAAGAAAACGGACCTGGTATTCGGTCCGTTAAAATGGCTGGCAGCAGGATTTTTAATTTGCTCGTTTTTGTCGGTGTTTTCGTCAGTTGATACCGGGTTTTCTCTTTTTAATTGGCTTTTTCTTCCCTTGATGTACGCTGCTTTATATGTACTTGTTTTGTCTTACATACGGACAGAGGAAGAGAAGAAGAGAGCTCTTGCCGTTTTTTTCACCGGTGCGGTCTGCGTCATTCTCTGGGGATGTTTCCAATATGCCGATATCGGTGTGATGACTCATGATCTGAATGCACAGGCCTGGGTCGATCCCGAACGGTTTCCCTTGCTGAAAAGAAGAATGTTTTCCACCTTGGAAAACCCGAATCTTTTCGGTGCGTATCTTTTGATGGTAATCAGTGCGGCCGTTCCTTTTTTCTTTTTTGATGAAAACAGGAAAAGAAAAGCAGGGCTTGCCGTTTTCCTGGCGGCGCTCGTGATTTGTCTGGCGCTCACATATTCCCGCGGAGCATGGATCAGTCTGGCAGCTGTTGTGGCGGGACTTGCCGTTTTTTATGATAAACGTTTCGGTTTCATATTTCTTTTGATTCCCTTGGTGTTGTTTTTTTATCACGGACAAATCACGGAAAGGGTTCTTTCACTGTTCTCGGGGGAAGATACATCCGTAATGCTCCGTTTTGCACTCTGGGAAAGTACGGTTGCCATGATTGAAGAACATCCTCTGCTCGGAATCGGCTGGGGGAGCTACTGGCTTACCTATCCGGAGTATAATTTTTTCATTCAGGAACCGGGGGTCATTATTTTTCATGCCCATGATATGTATCTCCATATCACGGCAGAAACCGGTCTTTTGGGAGGACTCTCCTTTTTTACGTTTTTCTTCGGGCACGGATATATTTCGTGGAAGTTTTGGAAAGAAAAGCAAGGTTTATCACGTATACTGGGACTGTCGGGAATTCTTTTGTGCTTGTCTGCCGCAGTGAACGGTATCAGCGACTATCCCTTGTTCAGCCGGTCCGTTTCCTTCTGTTTCTGGTTTCTTTCTGCCTTGTGTACATCAGGAATATCCGAGAAATCCGAAAAAGGAATATAAAATATTCTTTATTCATAAAAATCCCGGTTTGTCCAATAGGAAAAATTTATAACACCTGTTAAGGATTTTATGAGAGGAGTTCTGCGTTTATTCCGACACGATCTGAAAAAGTGTGCTATAATTAAAAAGGTAATGGTCATAAGAAATTTATGACACCTGAAAATACAGGCGGACAGGAGCAAAATGCTTGACCGGTTTATCGGGCTAGAGGTTCTGCGGTATAAAATAAATAATATGAAGAAGCCGCGGACTTTTATATTTTATTTATTTTGGGAGGATGATAGTAATGATCGACACCAATGATAGTGAATTCCTCAGCCGGATTGAGGACAAAGACCTTCTTGCAAAGGTATGCGATGCTAAAACGGCAGCAGGAATGATTCAGCCGGGCGATATCCTCGGTATCAGCGGATTTACGCCTTGCGGATATCCGAAAATCACTATGCATGAATTAGCGGAACGCATGAAAGAAACTCCATTCCAGGTAGACATATGGACAGGGGCTTCCACAGGTTCCCAGATTGATACCGAACTCGTTGCCGTAAACGGTATCAGAGACCGTATGCCTTACCAGACCAATTCGAACCTGAGAAAAGCCATCAATGCCGGTACTATCAACTACTTCGATTTGCACCTGAGCCATGTGGCACAGCAGATTCGCGCAGGTTTCTTCACCAATGTACACGGTGAACGTGTAACCGGTCCGGATTTTGCAGTCGTTGAAGTTTGTAAAATTGTAAATGACAACGGAAAAGTAGGTCTTGTACCCACAACCGCTATCGGGAACTCTCCCGTATTTGTTGATACGGCAAAGAAAGTTATCGTAGAAGTTAACACCACCCAGCCGAAAGCATTAGACGGCATGGCAGATATTTACATGCGTAAGAATCCGCCTTTCTGTGAACCGATTCCGATTAAGAAAACCGGTGACCGTATCGGCACTACCTACATTCCGGTAGATCCCGAAAAGATTGTGGCTATCGTTCCTTGCGACCTGCCGGACGTAACCCGCCCGCTCGCACCGCTTGATGATGATGCTATTAGAATGGGCAATAACCTTGTAGATTTCCTGAAAAACGAAGTTAAACAGGGCAGACTTCCGGAAAACCTGCTTCCTTTGCAGTCCGGTGTAGGTAACGTGGCAAATGCTGTTATCAACGGCCTTGTAAACTCTGATTTCAAGAATCTCACTGTATATACGGAAGTTATCCAGGACGGCATGTTCGATCTGATAGATGAAGGCAAGATTGACATGATTTCCGGTACTTCTCTCTCCCCGTCCCCGGACGGATTGAAACGCTTCTATGACAATGTTGAAAAATACAGCAAGAAGATTATTCTCCGCCCGCAGGAAATTTCCAATAATGGTGAAGTAGCACGCCGTATCGGTGTTATTGCTATGAACACCGCTCTGGAAATGGACGTTTACGGACATGTAAACTCCACCCATGTATCCGGCACAAAGCTGATGAACGGCATTGGCGGATCTGGTGACTTTGCACGTAACGGATTCCTTTCCTGCTTCTTCTGCCACAGCACGGCAAAAGGCGGAAAGATTTCCGCAGTTGTTCCGATGTGCTCCCATGTAGATCATACGGAACATGATACCCATGTATTTATTTCCGAACAGGGTGTTGCAGACGTTCGCGGACTGTCTCCGAAGGAAAGAGCAAAGCTTATTATCAACAATGTAGCTCATCCGGATTACAGAGCACAGCTCATGGACTACTTCGAAAGAGCATGCGCAGCTAACGGCAACAGCCAGACACCGCATCTCCTTGCGGAAGCATTTGATTTCCATAAGAGCTTGGCTGAAAACGGAACCATGCTTTTTAAGAAATAATTGAGCATTTGCCCGTATATTTCTTTACAAACACTATCAGTGTTATATAATAATCTATGGTGATACCTGCCGTAAGGCAGAATCATATATGGATTTCGCAAGAGGTCCTGCTGCGGTGACAAGACAAAAAATGCGGCACTGCAGCTATGGGACTTTGTGAGTCCTCACACAGGAGGTAATCATCCGGGAAGTTTACAGGTGAGAAGAACAGAAAATGTCGCCACTTGTCATTCATAAAAAGAGGATGAAAACTTCCATCATTTACTTATATTTTTAGGAGGAAGATGAACTTATGGCAAACGAATCCCTGAAAGCCAAACTTGAAGCATACGAAGCTGCTTGCGCAAAATCTTACGCAAAGACTCCGGAAAGAGTTGGCCTGAAACACAACAAGCTGTACACCCCACTTGATATCGAAGGTTTTGACTATGAAAGAGATCTCGGCATCCCCGGGGAATACCCATATACTCGTGGCGTTCAGCCGACAATGTACCGCGGCCGTCTTTGGACAATGCGTATGTACGCAGGCTTCGCTACAGCTGAAGAATCAAACAAACGTTATCGTTACCTGATTGCAAACGGCGGATCCGGTCTGTCCTGCGCATTCGACCTTCCGACACAGATCGGCTATGACTCTGATGATAAAATGGCCATCGGCGAAATCGGTAAGGTAGGCGTTGCAATCGATACATTAAAAGATATGGAAATCCTTTTCGACCAGATTGATTTGGGCAAAGTTTCCACATCCATGACCATCAATGCACCGGCATCCGTATTGCTTGCTATGTACATTGCGGTTGCTGAAAAGCAGGGCGTACCGGCTGATCAGCTTCGCGGCACCATCCAGAACGATATTCTGAAAGAATATGCTGCCCGCGGAACCTATATTTTCCCGGTTAAACCGTCCATGCGTTTAATTACCAACATTTTTGAATACTGCTCCCAGAACGTACCGAAGTGGAACACCATTTCCATTTCCGGCTACCATATCCGTGAAGCAGGTTCTACTGCAGCACAGGAAATTGCATTCACCATTGCTGACGGTATCGCTTATATCGAAGCAGCTTTGAAAGCCGGACTGAAAATCGATGAATTTGCAGGCCGTCTCTCCTTCTTCTGGAACGCACACAACAACGTACTTGAAGAAGTTGCAAAATTCCGTGCATCCCGTCGTCTCTGGGCATCCATTCTTAAAGAACGTTTCCATGCTCAGAAACCGAAATCCATGATGCTTCGTGTTCATACCCAGACAGCAGGCTCCATGCTGACCGCTCAGCAGCCGAACAACAACATCGTTCGTGTTGCTCTTCAGACAGCAGCAGCAGTTATGGGCGGAACACAGTCCTTGCACACCAACTCCCGCGACGAAGCTCTCGCTTTGCCGACAACCGAATCCGTAACCGTAGCTCTGCGTACACAGCAGATCGTTGCTTACGAATCCGGACTGGCTGACGTTGTTGACCCGCTCGGCGGCTCTTACTATGTAGAAGCTATGACCAATGCAATCGAAGCGGAAGCAAGAGAATACATCCGTAAGATTGACGAAATGGGTGGCGCAGTAGAAGCTATTGACAAAGGTTATATCCAGAAAGAAATCCAGGAATCTGCTTACGCTTGGCAGATGGCTGTTGAATCCGGCGAAAAGACAATTGTCGGCGTCAATAAGTTCACCATGGAAGAAGCTCCGGTTGAAGGCCTCCTGAAGGTTGATGCATCGGCAGGCGAATTCCAGAAGAACAAGCTGGCTAAAGTTAAGGCAGAACGTGATAACGCAAAGGTTCAGGAAGAACTGAAGAAGCTCGAAGTAGCTGCTGCTGATGAATCCGTAAACCTTATGCCGGTTATCCTTGACTGCGTACGTGCTTACTGCTCACTCGGCGAAATTTGCGGAGTTCTCCGTAAAGTATTCGGCGAATACAAAGCACACAACACTCTTTAATCCTAACTAAAATATTTCTGGAGGTATATAACTATGGCAGATAAACGTATCAGAGTTCTTGTTGCAAAACCGGGCCTCGATGGACATGACCGCGGTGCAAAAGTAGTAGCTCGTGCACTTCGCGATGCAGGTATGGAAGTTATTTACACAGGTCTTCGCCAGACTGTTCCGCAGATTGTGGAAGCAGCTGATGCGGAAGACGTTAACGTAGTAGCACTGAGCCTTTTGTCCGGTGCTCATAACACCCTTTTCCCGGAAGTCGTAGAAGCACTGAAGGCAAGAGGAATGGAAGATGTTCTTGTAATCGGCGGCGGTGTAATTCCTGCTGGTGATATCCCCGGTCTTAAAGAAGCCGGTGTAAAAGCAATCTTTACACCCGGAACTCCGACCAAGGAAATTATCGACTTTATCAAAGCTAACGTATAATCAATACTGATTAACAAAAGCTCTATAGTTGCACGGGGCTGCATTATGTGGCCCCGCTGCCACTATATTCACTCTTTCGAAAGGCGGTGTATCAATGGGATTCTCAATGAAAAATTTTTGGGATGGATCCAAACGTGCCTTAGCGAGAGCAATCACCATCGTTGAAGACGAACGTGACGGCTGGGAAGATATCATGAAAGATATCTATCACCATACCGGTCGCGCACAGGTCATCGGAATTACAGGTGCACCCGGTGCGGGTAAGAGCACACTTTCAGACGCGCTGATTAAGCAATACAGAAAACAGGGCAAAACAGTTGGTATCGTAGCTATTGATCCAACCTCTCCATTCTCCGGCGGTGCCATTCTTGGCGACCGTATCAGAATGAATGACCTTACACTGGATGAAGGTGTATATATCCGCAGTATGGGTACTCGCGGCAGTCTTGGGGGTTTATCCAGAAAAACTGCTGATGCAGTCAAACTGATGGATGCTTTCGGGCTTGATGTTATATTCATCGAGACAGTAGGCGTAGGGCAATCAGAAGTAGATATCGTAAAGAATGCGGATACAACACTTGTTGTGCTCGTACCCGGACTGGGTGACGATATTCAGGCTATTAAAGCAGGCATCCTTGAAATCGGGGATGTATTCTGCATTAATAAATGTGATCGTGACGGTGCAGATCGTTTGAATGTAGAAATCGAAATGATGCTTGATTTGGGCGAAGCCCAGAACTGGCGTCCGCCGATTGAAAGAACGATTGCTAACAAGGACGAAGGCGTCGCAGACGTCGTAAAATCCTTGGGCGAACACCGCAAATATCTCGAAGAATCAGGATTGTTGGAAGAACGTAGACGGGAACGTGCACGTTCTGAAATGATTGAGATGATTCACGGTCATATCACCCGTTATGTGATGGATACTGTCGTAAAGACGGGTAAATTTGCTGACTACGTAGAACAAGTCTATGAACGCGAAACAGATCCGTTCACAGTCGTTGATTCTATCGTGGGAAATATATTTAAATAATTCAAAGGAGGAATTATTATGGCATTCAAAGTATTGTGTGTTGACCACGTCGGTGTGGCAGTTAATGATCTGGAACTGATCAAAAAACAGATGAAAGATCTGCTGAACTTGGAACCGTCCATGCCTGATGAAACAGTTGAAGAACAGCATGTTACAACAAGCTTCTTCAAACCGTCCGCACAGAGTGAAGCGTGCGAACTGGAATTCTTGGGTTCCACCACTCCGGACGGCCCGATTGCCCGTTATATTGCTAAAAACGGCGGCAAAAACGGCTTCCAGCATGTAGCACTCCGCGTAGACAACATTGTTGAAGCACTGGCTGCTCTTCCGGATGAAGCTAAGCTCGACAAGAAATTCAGAATCGGTGCTGGCGGCTGCCACATTGCATTTATGCATCCGAAAGCAACCGGCCTTTTGCTGGAATTGACCGAACGCCCCGGCGGCCCGTCTTTCTAATAGCATAAAGATCGGTCCCTATGCTATAATAGGGACGTCCCCGTAAAGGGACCAATATTTTTGGAGGTGTAAGAATGGCAACTGTTGCAGAAAGAATTGAACTTCTCCATAAGAACCTCGCTCACGTTGAGGCTATGGGTGGTGAAAAACGTGTTGCAAAACAGCACGAAAAAGGCAAGCTGACTGCTCGTGAAAGACTTGCTCTTCTCTTTGATGAAGGCTCTTTCGTAGAAGTCAACGCACTTGTTAAATCCCGTTGCTACAACTTCGGCCAGGAAAAGAAAGATCTTCCGGGCGAAGGTGTTGTTACAGGTTATGGTACTGTTGACGGCAGACTCGTATTTGCATTTGCACAGGACTTCACAGTAGAAGGCGGATCCCTGGGCGAAATGCATGCAGCTAAAATCGTTCACGTAAACGAATTGGCTCTCAAGGTAGGTGCTCCTTGCGTAGGCCTGAACGACTCCGGCGGAGCTCGTATCCAGGAAGCAGTAGATGCACTTTCCGGCTACGGCAAAATCTTCTGGTGCAATACCATTGCATCCGGCGTTATTCCTCAGATTTCCGCTATCATGGGACCATCTGCAGGCGGCGCTGTATACTCCCCGGCACTGACCGACTTCATCTACATGGTTAAAGGTACATCCCAGATGTTCCTTACAGGACCGGCTGTAGTTGAATCTGTCACCGGTGAAAAAATTACCGCTGAAGCTCTTGGCGGAGCTATGACACATAATCGTACATCCGGCGTTGCTCAGTTCGCAGCTGAAAATGACGAAGACTGCATTAAACAGATTCGTTATCTGCTCTCCTTCTTACCGAGCAACAACATGGAAGATGCACCGATTGTAGAAACCGGTGATGATCCCTGCCGTACGGATCCGGCTCTTGATACCATTATGCCGGAAAACTCCAATGCACCATATGATATGTATGATGTAATCAAATCAATCGTTGATAACGGTGAATTCTACGATGTGGCAAAAGAATGGGCTAAGAACATTATCACAGGCTTCTGCCGCATGGATGGACAGACCGTCGGAATCATTGCCAACCAGCCGAACTTCATGGCAGGCTGCCTTGACTACAATGCATCCGATAAAGCTGCCCGTTTCATCCGTTTCTGCGACTGCTTCAATATTCCGGTTCTCAACGTAGTTGACGTACCGGGCTTCCTCCCGGGCAAACAGCAGGAATATGCCGGCGTTATTCGCCACGGCGCTAAAATGCTGTTCGCATACTGCGAAGCTACCGTTCCGAAGGTTACCCTTATTCTCCGTAAAGCATACGGCGGTTCCTACATCGCTATGTGCTCCCGTGAACAGGGTGCTGACCAGGTATTTGCTTGGCCGACAGCAGAAATCGCTGTTATGGGACCTGCCGGCGCAGCTAACATCATCTTCAAGAGAGATCCGGAGAAAGAACAGCGTACAAAAGAATACGTGGATGAATTTGCAACTCCTTACAAAGCAGCAGAACGCGGCTATGTAGATGCAGTTATTGATCCGAGAAACTCTCGTCCCGTAGTTATCAATGCTCTGAAGATGCTTGCTTCCAAACACGAAGTACATCCGGCTAAGAAACACGGAAACATTCCGCTGTAATAGATAGCTAATACATTGATGATATTTGAAAGGATGGGTATAGATGAATAACGATACAGTTATGTATATCGCGGTATTTGCTGCCGTAGTAGCAGTAATTGCCCTGATCATGATCTGGCAAGTACGTTCATCTCTCAATCAGTCCGCAGCACCGGCACCGGCAGCAGCTTCTAAAAAAGCAGCACCGGCAGCAGCTCCCAGAGCTGGAGATAATGGTGCTGTAGTAGCAGCTATTGCCGCAGCAATCGTTGCTATGGGCGGCGGTGAAATCGTTTCTATCCGCCCGGCAGCTAGAACCGGCTGGACAACAGGCGCTCGTATCGCAGGTGTTTCCGGCAACCAGCAGTTCTAATTGAAAGTTGAAAGTACAAAATTAGGAGGAAAAACAATGAGAAAATTTACCGTAACAGTTAACGGCCAAGATTACGATGTAGTAGTTAAAGACGGTGGCGCAGTAGCAGCAGCACCGGCAGCAGCTCCGGCTCCCGCAGCAGCTCCTGCAGGCGCAGGCGAAGTTGTTGAAGCTCCGATGCCCGGCAAAGTTATCAAAATCAACAAACGCGTTGGTGATGCAGTAGCTTCCGGTGACGAAGTTCTTGTTCTCGAAGCTATGAAGATGGGTAACCCGATTATGGCTCCTTGCGATGGCAAGATTACAGGCATGCCTGTACCCGAAGGCCAGAGCGTACAGGGTGGAGACACACTCTTCACAGTTGGCTAATTCTCACAATAAAAAAGCAGTGCTACGGCACTGCTTTTTTTTGTGTGATTTTTTTCTGATAAAAATTTCCGGATACAAGAATTAAAAAGAGCCATAGAAGTTATAAATTCTACGGCTTTTCTAATGATCATTAATAAGCGTCAGGTTCCCGTTCTGCTTCTTTTGCCAGAGAAATAAGCAGGCGGAGCATGGTGAGACTGGTTTCCTCAAAGGAGGCTGTCTCATCAAAGGCAGCCACAATTCCGTAGCGGAAAAGTAATTCCTTATCTTCTTTTTTTACCTGGTGGACGGCGATTAATATATCATCACGTCCCATCATGGCCAATGTTTGTGACATAGGGATAACCGCTTTTGTCATCGTAGGACTTTTTGACGTATAAAAAATAAAATGGACATCATTATCTGCAGCGGTTTGTGCGGAAACTTCCGGAGCAAGCAGAGGTCCGACGTCGACATCCCATCCCTGGTCGGCAAAAACGGTAGCTGCTATTTTACGGGCTTCCTTATCATCGTCATCTTCTAATTCAGGGAGAAACAGACGCGGACGACGGCCGTCCATTTCCTCAAATTGTTTACTGAGCTTAAGTGCTTCCTTGGTCAATGCGCTTTTTTCATCGGCTGCCATAGGTTTCCTCCTCATAAAATGATACCGTTTTATAGCGGTATATTAAATATCAAATAAATATCACAACTATTATATGATAAAAATATTATAAAATGCAAATAAAATAATAACTTTCATTCTTTTAAGATAAGAATAAAATATATGATAAATAGATATAGATTGATTGACACTTAGAATACAATGAATTATACTAAAAATGTAGTTATTTAGACAATTTCATACAGCGGACAGATGCGAAAGCATAAAAGAGAATCCGGTCGAATCCGGAGCGGTCCCGCCACTGTAAAGGGAGTTTATACCAACTATGCCACTGGGAAACCGGGAAGGCGGTATAAATGAGGAACTTAAGCCAGGAGAACTATCTGTCTGAAAATCACCGTTATACCTGCGAGAGATGGGGAGGGGATTAGGAATATTTCCTTGTCCGGCTATCATTAATTCTCTAGATAGTCGTTTTTTATTGATATGAGAGCGTGGTAAGGAGGTGCAAATATCGGCGATGTGAAAAGTGATTCCGCCAAATCATTAAAAATGCGAGCTTTTTGATACATGCCTGCATTTTTACAGATGAAAGATACGAATCATTATTTTCTGGGGAATTGTCTAAAATTATTATAAGGAGGATGTTTTCATGGATGAACAGAAGTCCCAGGATTCGGTAAAACAACTGACTGATAAAGAGTTAGAAGAAATTTTGAAAAAATCAAATGAAAAAGCCGAATTTCCGCAAGTAGAGTTTGACGAATTTACACCACCTACCTATGAAGAGTGGGTGGAGGCGTGTAATGCGCTTTTAAAAGGTAAACCTTTCGATAAAATCATGTATACCAATACTTACGAAGGAATTACCTTTAGCCCGATTTATACAAAGAGTACAGGCCCTGATGCACAGGAAGCCATTCTTCCGACCGATGATTACCCGGGAATGGGTGACTATCTGCGCGGAGCAACGGTAAACGGCTATAAATGTGCTCCTTGGGGAATTGCACAGGCTTGTGATGAAACTTTGCCAAAAGAAAATAATGAACTTCTGAAGCATGAAATTGACAGAGGTTCTACCGTTTATAATGTCCGCATTGACAGCGCTACGGCAGAAGGTATCGATGTAAAAGATGCCAAAGAACCGGGTGATTACGGGGTAAGCATTACCACTTTGGAAGATATGCATACACTGCTTGACGGACTTGATTTGGAAAATATTCCGTTCATGATGTACACCGGTGCTTCCTCACTTCGTCTGCTGGCACTTGTAGCTTCTGCACTGAAGGCTCAGGGAAAAGATGTCAGCAAACTTCATGGTGTGATCGGAGCAAACCCGATAGCACAGCTTGTCCGGAACGGCAAACTCGGTGAATCTCTGGATAAAGACTATGATGATATGGCAGAATGCATCCGTTGGGCAAGAAAAAATGCCCCCGGTCTGCGTACCGTTATGGCAAGAAGTGACGTATTCTCCCGCGGCGGCTGTAATGCAGTCCAGGAAGTCGCTTATACCTTTGCTATGGCAGTGGAATATATCCGCCAGATGCAGAAACGCGGTATTTCCATTCAGGACATAGCACGTTCCATCAACTTCGGCTTTAACACAGGAGCAACTTTCTACATCGAAATTGCTAAACTCCGTGCAGCACGCCAGGTTTGGGCAAATATTATGAAAGCTTTCGGTGCTGATGAAGCAGACTGCTCTGCAAAGATTCATGCACGCCCGGCTTTATTTACAAAAACCATTTATGATATCGGTGTTAATATGCTCCGTAATACCACACAGATTTTCTCTGCTGTTGTCGGCGGCGTAGACACCTATGAAAATGAACCTTACGATGAAACCGTTCGTAAAGGCGACGAATTCTCCCGCCGTATTGCAAGAAACCTTCATATCATGCTGCAGGAAGAATTCGGTATGCTTCGCCCGATTGACCCGGCAGGCGGATCCTGGGGTATTGAAGCATTAACCAAAGAAATGGCTGAAAAAATCTGGGCGGAATTCCAGAAAATTGAATCTCTCGGCGGCATTGTGAAGGCCTTGCAGGAAGAATATCCGCAGCAGCAAATTCTCGAAGTTCTGAATAAACGTTTCAAGGCTCTCGAACTCCGTAAGGACAGTGCAGTCGGAACGAATATGTATCCGAATATGACGGAAGAACTTCTCGAACCGCGTCCGGAAGACACACCGGCACTGAAAAAAGAACTGTCCGAAGGTGTTGAAAAATACCGTTCCGATATCGACAAAGTATATCTGAACGATACACTGGCAGATATCGGTAAAGCCGGCGAAGGTGAACTTGTCGAAAAAGCAATTGCCGCTTTCTCTGCAGGGGCTACCATTGGAGAAGTGAAAGCTGCCGAAAAATCAGATGGCGGCTCTATCGAAGTAAGAAAAATTTACCCCCATCGCTGGACAGAACGCTTTGAAAAACTCCGTATGGATACGGCAGCTTATAAAAAAGAAACAGGCAAGAATGTAGAAATCTTCCTCGCTAATATGGGACCGATTCCGCAGCATAAAGCAAGAGCGGACTTCTCTACCAGCTTCCTCCAGGTCGGTGAATTTAATATCCACCTGAACGAAGGTTTCCAGGATGATGAAGGAAAACCGGGATCCCGTTGGGATAAGTGCGTAGAAGCACTGAAAGCCGGCATTGACGATAAGGGCACTCCTTATGACGGCGCAGTTATCTGCTCTACCGATGCCACCTATCCTGAAGATGTACCGGCTCTGGCTCCCCGTCTGAAAGAAGTACTGGGAGACGGCGTCCTTTTCCTGGCAGGTGCGGCACCGAAAGACTTGGAACCTGTTTATCGTGAGGCAGGCATTGATGAATTTATCAGTGTCAAAGCAAATTGCTATCAGATCCTCCGTATGCTCCAGGGCAAAAAAGGAATAAAGATTACGGAAGAGGAGGTAAAATAACATGGCAGTGAATCCGGATTTTACAAAAGTTAACCTGGAAGAACATCCCCATTGTTCTTATGATGAATGGAAAGAGGGTCTGGAAAAAACAACGGGCAAGTCCTATGATGATCTTTATGAAATGACCATGGAACGTATCCCTGTAGGACCTCTTTATACAAAAAATGTATATGACAACTGCAACCATTTGGACTTTATGAGCGGTATCCCGCCGTTCCTGCGCGGACCGTACTCCACTATGTACGTATTCCGTCCATGGACAGTACGTCAGTATGCAGGGTTCTCCACAGCAGAAGAATCTAACGCATTTTACCGCAGAAACCTGGCAGCAGGCCAGAAAGGGCTGTCCATTGCATTCGACCTCCCGACACACCGCGGCTATGATGCGGATAACCCCCGTGTTATCGGCGACGTAGGTAAAGCAGGTGTTTCCGTTTGCTCCATGCTCGATATGAACATTCTTTTCGCAGGTATCCCGCTGGACCAGATGTCCGTTTCCATGACAATGAACGGCGCCGTACTTCCGATTCTGGCATTCTTCATCTCCGCCGGACTCGAACAGGGCGTAGATAAAAAGATTCTCGCCGGTACGATTCAGAACGATATTCTGAAAGAATTCATGGTTCGTAACACCTACATTTATCCGCCGGCTATGTCCATGCGTATTATCGGTGATATTTTCGAATATACAACGAAATATATGCCTAAGTTCAACAGTATCTCGATTTCCGGTTACCATATCCAGGAATGCGGCGCTACCTGCGACCTGGAAATCGGTTACACGCTGGCAGACGGTATGGAATATATCCGTTGCGGCGAAAAAGCAGGACTTCCTGTCGATGCCTTCGCAAAACGTCTGTCCTTCTTCTGGGATCAGGGCAAGAACTACTTTATGGAAATTGCAAAGATGAGAGCAGCCCGCGTTCTCTGGGCAAAGATTCTGAAACAGTTCGGTGCGGAAAACCCGAAATCCATGGCACTCCGTACCCACTCCCAGACATCCGGCTGGTCACTGACAGAACAGGATCCGTTCAATAACATTGCACGTACCTGTATGGAAGCTATGTCGGCAGCTCTCGGACATACCCAGTCCTTGCACACCAACGCATTGGACGAAGCTATCGCACTTCCGACCGACTTCTCCGCACGTCTGGCTCGTAATACACAGCTCTATATCCAGGATGAAACCAAAGCCTGCAAGATTATCGATCCCTGGGGCGGTTCCTACTATGTAGAATATCTGACAAACCAGATTATCCGCCGCGCTTGGGGCCACATTCAGGAAGTCGAAGCACTGGGCGGTATGGCAAAAGCTATTTCCACCGGTCTTCCGAAAATGCGTATCGAAGAATGTGCGGCTCGCCGTCAGGCTAACATCGACAGCGGTAAAGAAACCATTGTCGGCCTGAACAAGTACCGTCTGGCTAAGGAAGATCCGTTGAACGTTCTTTCCATCGATAATACGGCTGTACGTAATGCACAGATTAAACGTCTCGAAAAACTGAGAAGCATCCGTGATCCTGATGCGGTAGCACGCGATCTGGAAGCTATCACCAAAGCGGCAGAAAGCCGTGACAACGGTAACCTTCTGGAATTGGCCGTACAGGCAGCCCATGACCGTGCGTCGCTGGGTGAAATTTCCGACGCAGTTGAAAAAGTATCCGGCCGTTTCAATGCGACCATTCACACCATTTCCGGAGTTTACTCTTCAGAATTTGATAATTCCGGACAGTTGCAAGAAGCAAAGAAACTGGCTGACAGATTTGAAGAACTTGAAGGTCGTCGTCCCCGTATTTTCCTGGCAAAGATGGGTCAGGACGGTCACGACAGAGGCCAGAAAGTATTGGCAACATCCTTTGCAGATATGGGCTGGGACGTCGACGTAGGTCCTCTGTTCCAGACACCGGAAGAAGCTGCACAGGATGCGGTGGACAACGACGTTCATATGGTTGGCTTCTCCTCTCTGGCAGCAGGTCATAAGACCCTGTTACCTGCTATCGTAGAAGAATTGAAGAAACATCACCGTGAAGATATCCTCGTCTGCATCGGCGGCGTTATCCCTGCACAGGATTATGATTTCCTCTACGAACATGGTGCACAGGCCATCTTCGGACCGGGCACCAATATCCCGGAATGCTGCATTAAATTGCTCCACATGCTTGTTGACCGTGCTGAAGCGGAAGCCAAGGAAGGTTAAGGTATAGTGATATGGCCCAAAACGATGATGACTTAAGACCAAGCTGGGTACCCAAAGAAGCAAACCCCGAATTTGCCTGCTCCGTCATGCGCGGCATTGATACCGCCATGAACAGCGTGACAGGCGCTAAGGAATATCCGACAGAGGCTAAACTTCGTAAGGTACCGCTCCGTAAAAAATTATCTGTAGAAGAATACATAGAAGGGGTATCCAAAGGAGACCGTATGATTCTCTCCAAAGCCATTACCCTTATTGAAAGTAATGCTCCTAAGGATTTTGACAGAGCACAGCGGGTACTCCAGGGACTTCTCCCACGTACGGGAAAAGCATTGCGCATCGGTATTACCGGTGTACCGGGAGCAGGGAAAAGTAGTTTCATCGAATCTTTTGGTACCATGCTTTGTCAGCAGGGCTATAAAGTAGCAGCACTGGCAATCGACCCGACAAGTTCTATCACCGGCGGATCAATCCTCGGCGATAAGACCCGTATGCAGACACTATCCAGAGAACCGAACTGCTTTATCCGTCCGTCCCCGTCCAAGGGGACACTGGGCGGTGTCGCACGGAAGAGCCGTGAAACCATGCTTCTTTGCGAAGCAGCAGGTTATGACGTAATTCTTGTGGAAACCGTAGGCGTAGGCCAGTCGGAAACCACAGTCCGTGATATGGTAGACTTTTTCATGCTTGTCGTACTGACCGGTGCAGGTGATGACCTGCAAGGGATCAAAAAAGGCATCATGGAACTCGCCGATGCCATCGTAGTCAACAAAGCAGACGGCGATAATCTGGAACGTGCGAAAGTCACACAGGGCGAATATGAACGAATGGTCGAATTTATCCGTCCTGCTACCGAAGGCTGGGAAACCCACGCATACCGTTGCTCCGCCTTGAAAAAGACGGGACTTCTGGAACTTTGGGCAGTCATGAGAGAATTCGAAAAAGTGACGAAAAAATCGGGCGTCTTTGAAAACAGACGTCAGCGTCAGGTTCTCTCCTGGGTACGCAGCATGATTGATGAACATCTGCATAATCTGTTCTTTGAAAACCCGGTGATAAAAAACCGGATTCCCCAGGTACGTGCCGCTGTACTGACAGGCGCTATTTCTCCAAGCCAGGCAGTTTCCGAACTCATCAAAGCCTTTGATGTAAACAGAGCTGCTGCCTTGCATTTGGAACAGACAAAGCATTAAAATGACTCTCCGGTAAAGGAAGAAAGTCCTTTAGCACCTTATTTTGAAATGAAGAATATCCCCGGAGACAAATCCGGGGATTCTTTATTTCTTTCATTATTTGTTTTAAAATATAAAAAACACAACCCGATATTTATAAAAAAAGGAGGAATTACCGTGAAAGAATTATATCTCGCCGGTGGTCCCTACTATGGCATACAAGAAGTATTCTCCCGTATTTACGGAGTCACTGAAACTGTCGCAGGATTTGCGAACAGCAGGAAAGAAAATCCCACAAAGAAAGAAGTTGCTGACGGAAACACAGGTGCAGTAGAATGTGTAAAAGTCACTTATAATCCGAAAAAAATAGATATAGGCTCCTTATTGTCTATATTCTTTACCATAATCAACCCCTATACCGACGGAGTGCAGGGGAAATGTGAAGGGCCCCAGTATAAAACGGGAATCTATTTCACATCCAATGAAGATATTCCCCAAATCACCTACTATGTCACATACATACAAAACAGGGGAACCAGCCGGCAGATGAGTGAATCCTGCCTGATTGTGAATGATGTGCAGAAAAATATTCCGCCCAAAGTACATACAGAAGTCAAAAAACTGGAAAACTTCTATGAAGCTCCGGAAGAAGAACAGCATTTCCTGAAGAAACATCCGGAAACCTATTCTCCTATCGATATCAAGCTGCTTGAAGAAGCGGGAACCTTTGATATGACTTTTTGAGATAGCCTATGCCAAATTTGCAAGGCGGAACAAGGAAATACAGATTATAAAGATTGACAGAAATCATAGGGAATGCTATGATGGATAAAACTGAACAGAGTGAACAGGTGCTTGAAAAAGCTTAATAGGGAAGACCGGTGAGAAACCGGCACGGTCC
>UQJW01000004.1 GCA_900541485.1 uncultured Dialister sp. | reverse complement strand
CGAGCATGTCATTACCACAAAAGGAATCGAACGGCATGCGGAAATCGTGGCAGGTAAATCGAAACTACGCCAACTGATTGATGCAGCGGGAACGATTGCCGATGCGGCCTACACGGAAGAAGATGCGGTGGAAGACATTGTCGACAATGCGGAGAAATCGATTCTCCAGGTCACCAAAGACGACAGAAAAGGCGGATTTGTTCCCGTCGGGGAAGCGGTCCACCAGAGCCTTGAAAATATTACAAGACAGGCACAAAATCATGAACCGATTACGGGACTTCCTACAGGATTTGCAGGACTTGACAGTTTTACCACGGGACTGCAGAAAGGAAATCTCGTCATCGTAGCTGCCCGCCCGTCTATGGGTAAAACGGCATTTGTTCTTAATATAGCTAAAAATATCAGCCTTTCCCATGCGAGAAAAACAGTGGCGTTCTTTTCACTGGAAATGGGAAGAGATGAGCTTGTCCACCGTCTTTTAAGCTCCACCGCCCTGATTGACAGCCAACGGCTGAAAACGGGACGAATCCAGGGGGAAAAAGAATGGCTGAATCTTTCCAAAGCGGCCAGCGTATTTATGGAAGCGCCTCTCTATATCGACGACACACCGGGCGTGACGGTATCGCAGATTCGTTCGAAATGCCGCCGTCTCAAAGCGGAAAAAGGGCTTGACGTGGTTATCATCGACTATCTCCAACTGATGACGGGGAGAAATTCGAGGTACAGCGAAAGCCGCCAGCAGGAAATTTCTGAAATTTCCCGTTCTCTGAAAAGTCTGGCAAGAGAATTGAATGTACCGGTCATTGCCTTGTCCCAGCTTTCCCGCGGACCCGATGCGAGACCGAACCACCGGCCTATGTTGTCGGACCTCCGTGAATCGGGTTCTATCGAACAGGACGCCGACTTGGTATGTTTCCTTTACAGAGATGCCTACTATAATAAAGAAATAGCGGAAGGAGATCCGCTACAGAGAGAGACGGAAGTCATTCTTGCCAAAAACAGAAACGGCCCGACCGGCGTTGTAAAAATGAGCTTTGCCGGTGAATTTACTTTATTCTATGAACTGACAGACAGAGAAGATCCGGAGATGTAAGAGAAAGGCTGGGAAGAGCGATGGATTTATGGGGAAACGAAGATGCCGAAGAATACAGAGCACGCATACGGGCGGAATTTCTCGGAGAGGCGTATCATTTTCCCGACTATGAAGCGCTTGAAAAAGCTATTCACGGTTGCCGCCGCTGTCCGCTCCGCAGCGAAGGCGGAAGAGGACCCGTGCTTTCTACGGGACCTTCAGACTCACCGCTCATGATTGTCGGGGAGGGCCCCGGCAGTGTGGAAGATGAATACGGCGGACCCCTCGTCGGACCGTCAGGACAACTTTTGGATAAAGCACTTGCTTCCGTGGGAATCACAAGAGACCATGTCTATGTTACGAATATCGTAAAGTGCCGCCCGGAAGGAAACAGAACACCTTCCGCCAAAGAAGGGGAAACATGCGGAAAAATATGGCTCGAAGAAGAAATACGGCTGGTGAATCCCAAAGTCATTATCGGACTCGGAAAAGTGGCACTCCGCTTCTTTTTGGGACACGATGCGGGAATTGTCCGTGCAAGAGGGACATGGATTACCTATAAAAATATACCCGTCATGCCTACCTTTCACCCCGCCTACCTTCTCAGACAGACGGGAGAAAGCCTGAGAGAAGCGAAATGGCAGGTTTACTATGATCTCAAAGCGGCTAAGGAAAAAGCGGAGGAATCGGCACCGCAGTGGATTTGGAAAAGCGAAACCATGCCCGACCTTTTGAAACAGTTCGAACCGGTCAGGGAAAAACGTAAAAACGGCATGTAAAAAGGACAACCTTTGCAGGAAGTCCTTTTTGTATATTTCTTTATCTCATTTTAAAGTGGCGGGAAGAACGACATAGGTACTGCCCATGTAGCTCGGCGCCAATTCGCCCCGTCCATAAAGAACGGCGATGTGGCCGTCTTTGGTAAGGAAATAATTATCCGAATCTTTTTCGGGCACGAAAGAATCATCATAGAGAACCTTTTTGTTCTTTCCGCTCAGAAGTACAAGCTTGCCTGCCTTGAGATCTTTGACCAGTTCCTTGCGTCTGGGGACAAGACGGGATAAATCCGCTCTTTCACCGGTTTTCTTATCGAGAATGAATGCAAATTCTCTGTTTTCCGGATGAGCGAGAGCGCGTTTCTGGAATGTGGTGGAAAGCAAAACGGATACATACTGCTTATCTTCATAAGTTACATCATAATTCATGTACACTTCATCATAAAGATTGCTTTCATAGACACGAATCGCATCATCTACATAAAAGCGGACAAATTTATTCAGCGTATTGTTGACAGAACCTTTATGGGTGTGAATGGCGGGATACGTGAGATGCAGACCGAAACCGTCATCACGGACGGCATCACGGACAGACGCCTGGGCCGCACCGGTGAGGGACAAAGCAAGGATAGAACATAAAACTAATTTCTTTAACATAAAAAACTCCTTTCTTAATTAATGCGTATTTTATAGCATGATTAATACCTTTATTATATCATGCCCACTGCTTTATTGCGAATCATTTGCAAATCAGGACTTGTATTTAGAGATACAGCGGTTAAAATAAAAGGAAAGCGGAAGACGGATAAAGCATAAAAGCTTCAAATTGTCCGGCCGTAAAAATACAGATAAGGGAAAAGATAATCATGAAAACGGTGAACCTGACGGAACTGCTCTATATAAGTGAATATGTAATTACTGCAGCGATACTGTTTTTATCTGCCGTGAAAAAAGGTGCAACGGATATAAAAAAAGAAATCCCGCGGACCGTCTTTTTACGGCGCCTCATTCTTACGGGAATCATTCTTGCTCTCGGCATTTTTTTGATGGCCCTCTTGTATATGACTCCCTTGCAGGATGTCTGGAAAATCCGGGCCGTCGGAACAGTCCGCTCGCTCATGACAATTCTCGCTTACACCGTTTTTTCCGCCTCTCTTTTCCAAAGATACCGCATCTATCCGAGAGGACAGGCACTTGCGGCGGTTCTTCTGCTGCTCTATGCCGTGGCCGACCTTTTCATGACGGGAACGGCGGTGAAGTATGTCATTCTCGCGGCAGCCGCTGCAGGAGGATTTCTTTTACCCGATCGTTGGAAATCGTAACCCGGTCGAATGACCGCCGTTTTTCCATAAAAAAGCTTCTGTGTACTGAAAGTAACAGAGCTTTTTTATTCTCTTCACCAAAATAAAATGAGAGAAATAAAAAACCGGAATCCCTGGGGATACCGGCTGTCTTATTATTCGGGTAATGTGATTTTGGCAATGTTGTCGATGGCGTGATGAAGCTCATTCACCATTTCCGTATCTGCTGCCTTATAGTACATTTCTTTTCCGTCCCGGCGGGAATTGATGAGGCCGCAGGTCTTGAGAAGACGGAGATGATGGGAAACGGCGGGGCTGCTCATATTCATAATGGCAGCGATATTGATAACACATTCCTCCATGTGGCAGAGAATCCAGAAAATTTTCAGTCTTGTCGGATCGGAAAGCTGTTTCAATACGATAGAAACGTCATCTATGGTCTTCGGAGACGGAAGATGACGGAGAATATCTTTTTCATTATTTCCGTGTTGGTGCGGTAATTCACTATTGATTTCTGACATGAGCATACCTCTCTTTTTATTTTCTTATATTCTATTATTCTATTCAGTTTCCCCCAAAAAAGCAACAAATAAAATGATAAATATTTTCATTACCTATTGACAAAAGGGGAGAGTGATATTACTATAATGATATAAAGATTAAACAACTATTTATACATTGGAGGAGAACGATATGAAAAAGAAATACGGAATCGAAGTGGACTGTGCCCCTTGTGCGTTGAAAATGGAAGATGCCGCAAAAGCTACGGCAGGCGTGAAAGATTGCTCCATCAATTTCATGGCGCTCAAGATGAATGTGGAATTTGAAGACGGCGCCGATCCGAAAGCGGTCATGCAGGAAGTATATAAAAACTGCAAAAAAGTAGAAGATGACTGTGAAATTTATTTCTAAAACAGACTTATTTTTTGGGGGAGAAGGGGAAAGACGTGAATAAAAAACAAAAAAGAAATCTCCTGCGGATTATTATTGCCGCCATTCTCATGGTGGCGTTATACTTCACACCGGTGACGGGTATGGTCCGTTTCGGTCTTTACCTCGTGCCGTATCTGGTTATCGGTTACGATATCCTGATTAAAGCATTTAAAGGAATTAAAAACAGACAGGCTTTTGATGAAAGTCTTCTCATGGCGATTGCCACTATCGGTGCGATTCTTCTTGCCATTTATGAAGACGGCGACTATACGGAAGCCATCGGGGTCATGCTTTTCTACCAGATCGGTGAATGGTTCCAGAGCTATGCTGTCGGAAAAAGCCGCAGAAATATCAGCGAACTCATGGATATCCGTCCCGACTATGCAAATTTGGAAGGTGAGAACGGAGAACTTATAAAAACCGATCCCGATGAAGTTGCCGTAGGAACGACCATTGTAGTTAAACCGGGAGAAAAAATCCCGATTGACGGAGTGATTACCGGCGGAAAGTCCACACTGAATACGTCCGCTCTTACCGGCGAAAGCGTTCCCCGTGACGTGGAAGAGGGCGATGCGGTCATCAGCGGATGTATCAATATCAACGGCCTTCTGAAAATCAGGACGACAAAAGAATTCGGCGAATCTACGGTTTCTAAAATACTCGACCTTGTGGAAAATGCAAGCTCAAGGAAATCAAAAGCGGAAGACTTTATTTCCCGCTTTGCCCGGACCTATACACCGGCGGTCGTGGCATCGGCCGTTACCCTGGCACTCTTGCCGCCTCTGGTTCGTATGGGATTTATGAATCTTCCGGCGGACTGGGAAACATGGATATACAGGGCCCTCACATTTCTCGTCATCAGCTGCCCCTGTGCACTCGTTATCAGTATCCCTCTGAGCTTTTTTGCAGGCATCGGCGGTGCAAGTAAGGCAGGCGTTCTCATCAAAGGCTCCAACTATATGGAAACCCTGTCCAAAGTCAGAACCGTCGTCTTTGATAAAACGGGAACACTGACCAAAGGCGTTTTCCAAGTGACCGACGCTCATACAAAGCTTCTGACACCGAAAGAATTACTCCACCTGGCAGCCCATGTGGAACGCTACTCCACACACCCTGTGGGAGCGTCCCTCAGAAATGCCTATCCGAACGAATCCGACGATTGCCAAGTGGAAATTGTCGAAGAAATCGCAGGGCAGGGGATCAGAGCTCATGTGAACGGAGATACCGTCTGCGTGGGAAATACGAAACTCATGGACGCTGTAGGCGCGGTCTGGCATGACTGTGAAAATAAAGGAACGATTATCCATGTAGCCATCAACGGAGTTTATGCGGGACATATCGTCATATCCGATAAAATCAAAGAAACATCAAAAGAAGCCATTAAAGCGCTGAAACGGATAGGCGTAAAAAAGACGGTCATGCTCACGGGAGACAATAAAGACGTGGCAGAAGCCGTTTCCGGTGAATTGGGACTCGACAAAGTGTACGGCGGACTTCTTCCGGCGGATAAAGTGGGAAAAGTGGAACAACTGCTGGCAGAAAACAAAGGTAACGGGAAAGTAGCTTTCGTAGGCGACGGCATCAATGACGCTCCCGTTCTCACCAGAGCCGATATAGGCATTGCCATGGGTGCCATGGGATCTGACGCAGCCATCGAAGCCGCAGACGTCGTACTTATGGACGACGATCCCTTAAAAATTGCAAAGGCTATTAAAATTTCCCGGAAATGCCTTGCCATCGTCAATCAGAACACATGGTTTTCCATCGGTGTCAAACTCCTCTGCCTGCTTTTGGGGGCATTGGGAATCGCAAACATGTGGTTTGCCATCTTCGCCGATGTAGGTGTCATGATTCTGGCCGTACTCAACGCGATGCGGGCCCTCTTCGTAAAAAATATTCACGTGTAACGATGAACCTTGTAAAGATAAAATCATAAAAACGATGTGACAGATAATAATAAAAACAACAAAAAAGTCCTTACCGACCGATTCGGCAAGGGCTTTTTGATTTGGAGCGGATGATGGGAATCGAACCCACCTCTCAAGCTTGGGAAGCTCGCGTTCTACCAATGAACTACACCCGCATATGGAATTTCTGTAATAGATAATATCATATTTTGAGGGTGTTTGGTAGTCGGAGAACCGTTTTCTTTTCAAATAAAATTGCGGTCCGTGAAAAAGAAACCGGTTAAAAGTTGAAAGGATTAAGGGGTTATTGCCTCGTATCCGTAGGCATTTTTTGCCATTTCTTCCATAGCATTGACAATGAATTGGGAATAGCTCATCAGCCAACGTGCATCAATGATATAAATTTGGCGGTTTTGAACTGCTTTGATATGACTGAAAGCAGGGTCTTCGTAAATTTGCCGGGCTGCCATGGCATTTACTTGGCTGTTTTTCTCGGAATACGCATCAGAAGGGACAAAAATAATATCCGGATTGATAGAAAGTAAAGTTTCCCGTCCGGCGGAATCATTTTGTGAAAGACCGTAAGCGGCAGCCCCGTTGACGATACCCGCCTGTTTGCAGCAAGTATCGAATGTACTGCCGCTGCCGCCGCCGATTCCGTTCGGGCGTGCCAGTACGGCAGTAAGACGGTCCTTTTCCGGAATTGTTTGTAAGAAGTTATGTAAGTTACGAATCCGGTCCTCCGTTTTTCGGGCAAGCCGGTTTCCGTTTTCCGGTTCTCCCACCAAATCGGCGAGTTCATGAATCATTCCGATAATCTTTTCTGTCGTAACAGGCATTTGATAGACATAGACAGGGATACCGGCAGAACGGATTTCATCTGCATATTCCGCACTTTTCCAACTGGGAACAACGACCAAATCGGGGGCATATTGCAGAACAGATTCGGTAGAACCGGAAATGCGGCCTTTGATTTCTTCGGATTCTTTTTCTAAATTCGGCATAAGTTCTGCTATAGCGACAATTCGTTTCGTTCCCAAGAGGGGAATCAGTACATCATCGGTAGATACTCCCACAGAGACAACTCTTTCCGGATGAACCGGTACGACCATCTCTGTGCCTTGGGAGTCGGTAACGGTCCGTACCTCATGACCGGGTTGGGTACCGTCCGGCGCGTGGCAGCCGGTTATGAATAAGCTGAGCCACAGGATAAGAGGTAAGAGATAACAATACCATTTTGAACGTATAGTCATAGAAACTCCTTATGGGGAATAAATAACAAAAGCGGAATATCAGCGTGTTTTTATTTTACTCAAAACATTCTAAATGTTTTCTAAATTATAAAATATAAAAAAGCAATAATATCTTATTTTTTTATAAAGTACTTATGCCCGAAGGAGCATCAAAGATGGAAAATTTTTATTTCCGTTAAGGGATTTCCTTGAACGGAATGATTTCAAAATTGTCTGATATAACTTTTTTCGCCTTTTCGTCAAAGGACCAGAGTAAAATGGCGGGGTCGCCCTGATAGGTAAAAAGGCAATTTCCTTTATCAAGTACGGCACTTTTGGCAATCGTCATATCCATTCCGTGGTAAGTGCCTGTCTGATTACAAACACACACGGGGCAATCTGTCCACAGAGAAGTTCTTGCCCAAACCGTTTCGGGATTCTTGCAGCATTCTCCCGGCGGCCAGGCGGCAGAAACCAATACAAGCTCTGCACCGCCGTTTTTTACCATGCGGGAGGGGTGTTCATAGTATGCATCGGCACAAACCAAAACACCGGTTTTTATACCATTCAAAGAGTAGACTTCTGCTTCTTCCCCTAAAGAAATCCACCCTTCTGCACCGCTTTGATGGGAATATATTTTTCTGTGAACCCCCTTTTCTTTTCCGTCCGGGGTGAGTATGAAACAGGAGTTGTAAGCTTTTTTGTCTGAAGTTTTTTCTGCAGCGGAAAGAAATAAAGTGATTTGTTTTTGTCCGGCAATTTCATAAAATTCTTTAAAGTCTTCCTGTTTGCGGATGCTCATCTTTTTCGGAGCGTTCTTGTCGTTTTTGTAGAAAAAATATCCTTCCAATGCTGTTTCGGGAGTGAGAATCCAGCCGGCTCCGCGTGAGGAAGCTTCTTTTATGCCTTGAAGGAGCTTTTTCTTATTCTTTTCTTTCGGGCCGTTGGCTAAATCAAAATGAAGTAACGCTATTTTCATTTTCTTCCGTCCTTTTACAAATTGATATGGTTGGTTATTTGTGACCGGTTAAAATGATTTTATAATTATATATAAATTATACACCTATAAGGTTGTCAATATTTTTTAATCCGGCGTTTTTCATTTTAATAAATTTCTATTTTCTTTGTACAAGGGTATAATGTAAATGATTTCATGTAAAAAGATAAAACGGAATATATCAACCGGAGTTTAAGAAAGTGTAAGGGTGCTTATGATTACGTACTATGATATCGGACTGAATTTATTTACTTCTTCTTTTCCCGACCCGGAGAAGATTATTTCCGAGGCGGAAGCAGCGGGGATTTGTTGTATTTTGACCGGTTCGGAAGCGGCAGAAAATGAGAAAGTCAATGATTTTGTGAAGACCCATGCCGTGTACGGTACGGCGGGAATTCATCCCCACAGTGCAGATCGGGCGGAGGAGGCGGATTTGCACCGTATCGGAGAAATCGTATCGTCCAATCCCAAGATTGTGGCGGTAGGCGAGTGCGGGCTTGATTATGACCGTATGTATTCGTCAAAGGAAAACCAGCTTTATTATTTCAAGAAGCTGATTGCTCTGGCGGAAAAATTGGAGAAACCGTTGTTTCTTCATCAGCGGGACGCGGAAGAGGATTTCCTTGCCTGCTTTGACGGGCATGAGGAGATTTGCCGCCGTTCCGTGGTGCATTGCTATACGGGAAACAGGGAAATGGCGGAAAAGCTGGTCGGTATGGGATTTTATATCGGGATTACCGGCTGGATTTGTGATGAACGGCGGGCCGGTGATTTGCGTGAGGCGGTGAAGTATATCCCGCTGGAGCGGATTCTTTTGGAAACTGATGCACCGTATCTTACACCCCGCGGAATTCCCGGTCTGAAACGGACGAATGTACCGCAAAATATCGTGTATGTCGCACCAGCGCTTGCTCATTATATGGGAGTGAGTGCAGAGGAAGTTATCAGTCACGCGAAAGCAAATACGGAAAGACTTTTCGGTATCTGACGGGAGGCGGAGATGAAATCGTATTATCCCTTTGTATCTGAGGAAGCAAAGGAAAAGTATACAGAGATTTATCATAAGACGGAGGAGGAGTACTGGCCTGCTCCTTTTTCCCGTGTCTATGTGGAAACACCTTTCGGGCCCACCTATGTCCGTGTTTCGGGAAAAGAGGGCGCACCGGCGATGGTATTGCTTCCCGGTATAACGGCACCGTCTTTGTCCTGGTCCCCTAATGTAAGAGTTTGGGGAAAATATTTCAGAATTTACGCCGTGGATATGATTAATGACTACGGCCTTTCGGTGGACAGGCGTCATCCGCTTACACGTCATGACCTGATAGTCTGGCTCGATTCGGTGGTAGAGCAGCTTCAACTGAAGAAATTTATTCTTGTCGGTATGTCTTATGGGGGCTGGCTTACGGCGGAATATGCACTTGCTTTCCGGGAGAAACTTCTTGCCATCGTCATGATTGCACCGGGCGCGACGATACTTCCCATAAGCCGCCGTTTTCTCTTCCGTGTCGCTTTGACGGGACTGTTTCCCATATGGGGCAGTCATCGTCTTTTCCGCTGGCTTTTCAAGGATTCTCTCAATCATCCGCCGAAGTACGGAATCAGCTATGATTGGTTTATGGAACGGTCGGATTTGCGTTTCCGCTCCTTCCGCCGCCGTTTCGTTGTTCCGCTCCGTGTGCTGAAAGAAGTGGAATGGAAAAAAATCACCGTACCTTCTCTTTTTATGGCCGGTGAAAATGAAAAACTGTATCCTGCCCGTAAGGCACTGGAAGAAATGAAAAGGAAATCGCCGCAGACGGAGCGTGTCCTGATTCCCGGTGCAGGCCATGACCTGACCGCTCTTCAAGCCGATTTGGTGAATGAAAAGGTGCTGGCCTTTCTTGAAAAACATTTGGGACCGCTTGAAAAATAAAAGAACAGACTCTTTTCCCGGTAGCGGAAAGGGTCTGTTTTTTTATGGGAAATATAGCCTTTCTTTTATGAAAAAGTGAACGGGAATGCAGGAAATGACATTTATCAGAAAAAGACTTGTATGCTATAATAAATTAGTATTTGTGTGATAAAATTTTATGCCTGCAGAATGCTTTTTTGGGATATTTTTTTCACTGATTCTATTCATCGGTAAGGAGGAAGATGGAGTGGAAAAGAAGGATTTTATTTGGAAAATGGGAGGACAGCAGGGCCAGGGTGTCGAGTCCTGCGGAGAAATTTTGGGACGTGTCCTTGCCCAGGAGGGATACTCGCTTTTCAGCCAGCGTCTCTTTGCTTCCCGTATCAAAGGGGGACATACGACGATTGCGCTCCGTATTGCGACGAAAGAAATCGCAACCATCGGAGAGCGGGTGGATTGTCTGGTCGCTTTGGATCAGGAAACTATCGATTTGCATGGGAAAGAAATTCCCGAAGGCGGCGTAATTATTGCCGATGATGCTTTCCGTCCGAAATGGGAAGCTCATACGGGACGTATTTTTCTGCCCTTACCTATTACGGAACTGGCGAAAAAATACGGCTCCATGCAGATGAAAAATATAGCGGCTCTCGGTATGAGTGCCGGACTTCTCGGATTTCCGGAAGTGCCGTTTTACCGTTTTATCGCAGAACGGTTTGAGAAAAAAGGGGCAGAAGTCATTGCCAAAAATAAGAGTATTTTCAAAGAAGGCTATGACTTGGCGATTAAAGCCATGCAGGGCGTGGAATTAGGCAAGCTCCCCACACCGGCGAAAAAAGAGCAGCTTTACCTTTTGGGAAATGAAGCGGCCGCTCTGGGTGCGATAGCCGCAGGTTCCCGTTTCATGGCGTCTTACCCGATTACTCCTGCTTCGGAAATCATGGAATACATGATTAAGAACATTCATAAAATACAAGGCACCGTAGTGCAGACGGAAGATGAATTGTCGTCCGTAATGATGGCAATGGGAGCAGGCTATGCAGGGGTCCGTGCATTCACGGCAACGGCAGGTCCGGGCCTTTCTCTTATGGCGGAATCCATTTCCATGGCGGCTATGGCAGAAATTCCTGTCGTCATCATCGACGTCATGCGTGCCGGTCCGTCGACAGGTATGGCTACAAAAGTGGAGCAGAGCGATATCCGCTATGCCATTGCCTCCGGTCATGGTGATGCGGAAAAAATCGTTATTGCCGCATCTTCCATTGAGGACTGCTTCTATATTACCCAGGAAGCCTTTAATCTGGCGGAAGAATTCCAGACGCCGGTCATTCTTTTATCGGACCTTCAGTTCGGTATGTGTAAACAGTCGGTTCCCGTTTTTGATCCGGACCGTATAGAAATCAAACGGGGCAAATTGGTAAGAGACGGTCTTCCTGCTTTAGATACGAAACAGAAAGCTTATTTCCACCGCTTTGAAGATGTGGAAGACGGTATTTCCCCGAGAACTGTTCCGGGCGTGGAAAACGGCATGTTCCTTTCCACCGGACTTGAGCATAATGTTTTCGGTAAACCTGCAGAAGGGCAGGCGGACCGTGTCCAGCAGATGAATAAACGGCACCGTAAATTTGCCGGCGTTTCCAAGGCTATCCGCCCGTTTAACGTGGCTCATGAAGATACGGAATGCGATTTACTTCTCGTAGGTATCACGTCCACCAACGGAGCACTTGAAGAAGCAAGAGAAGCTTTGGAGGAATCGGGAAAGAAAGTAAACCATCTCCAGCTCCGTCTCCTCTCACCGTTCCCGGAAGAAGAACTTCGTCCTTATGTAGAAGGAGCCAAGAAAATTTTGTTTGTGGAAGAAAATATGACAGCCCAGCTCCGTGAACTCTTTGCAATCCGTTTCAGCTGTCACGACAAATTCCTGTCACTTCTCCAATATGACGGGACACCGTTCCTGACTTCCACCATTTTGAATAAGGCGAAGGAGGTTCTCTGATTATGGGATCACCGAGAGATTATAAAAATACGATTGTACCGAACTGGTGCCCCGGCTGCGGGGACTTCGGTATCCAGAATGCCATAGCCGCAGTATGTGCCCAAAAAGGATGGAAAAATGAAGACATCACCTTGATTTCGGGCATCGGCTGTTCCTCCCGTATCGGCGGATACCAGTACTGCTACGGTGCACACACCACGCACGGCCGTTCACTTCCTTTTGCCCAGGGCATCAAATGTGCCAATAAAGATACGCATCTCATCGTTTGTTCCGGTGACGGCGACTCCTATGCCATCGGTCTCGGACATGCTCTGCATGCGATGAAAAGAAATATGGATATCACCTACATCGTTTTCGATAACCAGGTGTACGGCCTGACAAAAGGACAGACAAGTCCTGCCTCGTCAAAAGGATTTGTTACGAAAACGACACCTGACGGAAATCCGCTGACACCGCTTGACGCACCGTCAATGGCACTTGCGGCAGGTGCGACATTTGTGGCACAATCTTATGCTATCGACGGCAAAGGGATGATTGATATCCTTACAAAAGCAATCGATCATAAAGGATTTTCTTATGTCAATATTTTTACACCTTGTGTAACCTTTAACCATATGAATACCTTCCAGTGGTATAACGACAACTTAGTCAAACTCGAAGACGTTCGTGAAAACTATGACCCCCATGACAGGGCGGCCGCTTTCCAACTGCTTGCAGAAACGGAAAGTCTGGTAACAGGCATTATTTATGAAGAAGAAGGTTCGCTTCCGTTCGGAAGCATCGTCCCTTCGGCAGATATCAATCTGGTGGACTATGTGAAAAAGCCGGCAGAAGAACTTTTTGAAGAACTTTGCAGGGAATTCAGATAAGACGGAATTTCCATAGACCGTGAAATTTTCATAAGAAAAAGTTACGGGATAAAAATCTATTGCGGCGACGTAAAACAGGAAAAGCCGTATAAAAGGAGTGTGGTCAAATGGCATCAGACAGGATGATGGAATATTATTATTCCATGGGTCAGGAAAATCTTTCCCGGAATCAATTGGAAGAAGCAATTACATATTTCCGTAAAGCTGCCAATCTGGGAGCGGAAGAAGCGGCCCACGAAATCGGTGTCATAGGCCACCGCTATGAAACGGCGGAAGGCGTTCCTGCAGATGAAGAAAAAGCCGCCCGCTGCTACCGCATATCCGCAGACTTCGGTATCAAAGAAGCATGGTACTATCTGGGACGACTGTACTACCGCGGCATTGCGGGAGGAAAGCCGAACCCGAGAAAAGCAAAACGGGCCCTCGAAAGAGCTGCTGAAGCGGGATACGCCGATGCTGCCGTGCTCCTTGCCAAAATTTACGACGAAGGCGTTATGGGGAAGGTCAACCATGACTTGGCGTTTAAATATTATCTCCAGGGAGCAGAAGCGGGAAACAGCGAAGCGATGCTCATGACGGGACTCTTTTACGCCCAAGGAGAAGCGGTACCGAAAAATACGGAAAAAGCGGAAATGTGGATCAGAAAAGGAAAAGACGAAGGAAATCCTGACGGCGAAGCGACACTCCGCGTATTTCTTTCCGTTGCCTGCACGGAATATGTAACGGGTACGGCAGGCGTGACCGATACGGAAAAAGCGCTCGCCATGGCAAAAGAAGCAGAAGAACTGGGAGATAAAGAAGTCTTTTATCATCTGGGACGGGCATTCCAGAAAAAAGGCGGTGAAGGGCACGGAGAAAAAGCATTTGCCTGCTTTAAAAAAGCGGTAAAAAATGAAATTCCCGAAGCTTACTCGGCACTGGGACTTTGCTATGAAGCGGGAATCGGAACAGAGCCGGACATCAAAAAAGCCGTCTCATGCTACCGCACCGCCGCTGAAGCGGGAGACCCCTTCGGTATGGCCCACTACGGATATGCACTTGCCAACGGCGAAGGGTGCAAACAAAATGAAAAAGAAGCCATGGAATGGCTTGTGAAAGCCGCCATGAAAGGCGACGAAGGCGCCATTCTGATACTGAAAGAAGATTATAACTATACATTGCATTAAAAAAAGGACTCTGCCCTTTCCGGCGGAGTCTTTTCGATTGCCTGCGGAAATTCCGGGCAGACAAACCGGGAAACATGGTACAATACAAAAAAGGAGGAAACCATGCTTATTCCCTATATTTCCGTTAAAGAACCGCATACATTTGAAAAAGAAATCAAAAAATCCCTGTTCATAGCACAACTCATTCCCGTACATACGGAAAAAGAAGCGGAAGAAGCACTGGCAGGAATCCGCAAAACCTATAAAGACGCGACCCATAACTGCTGGGCCATGCGGACGGGAACAAAACGGATTTATGAAAAATCGGGAGACGACGGAGAACCGCAGGGAACGGCAGGACATCCGATGCTCCGGGTACTGCAGATGAAAGAACTTACCAACGTACTCGCCGTCGTCACACGCTACTTCGGAGGCATCAAACTCGGCGCAGGCGGGCTTACCCGTGCCTACGGCGGGACACTGGCAGAACTCGCCGCCACAGCTCCGCTCGTAAGATACACCCCTCATACGGAAATCAAACTGACACTTCCCTATACGGTAGCCGGCACTTTTGAGCATTACATAGGAAATACGGACATAAGGATAGAAGACAGAACCTTTACCGATACGGTCACCGTCAAACTGCTCTGCCTTCCCGGAAATAAAGAAAGACACATCCGCACGTTCCGTGACATGACAGGCGGTCAGGCGGAAATAGAAGAAACGGGAGAAACTTATGTGCCGATGGACTTGAAAGAAATATAAAAATGCCCCGGAATATATCCTGCAGAACGGAAAATGTATCGGGAAAGAATGTTTTAAAAAGAAAAATAAAAATAAACAGATTGACAAAATGATTAGAAATAAATTATAATGAAATTGTAGTAATTATACTTTAGCGAGAAGTATTAGGTTATTACAATAAGGTCCAACAGGAGCTGTTGGTACCGTAAAGCTCTGACGGCGCGCCTATTGGCGTGCCGTTATCTTTTTATACACGAAAATCACTTAAAGCAGTTTATTTTATATAACAGTATATATTACATAAAGGAGGAATCCTATGAATTATGTACTCGGCCTCGATGTAGGTATCACTTCTTGCGGTTGGGCGGTATTAGAACTGAATCATGAAGATGAACCGGTACGGATTGTTGATTTGAATTCAAGAATTTTTGATAAGGCAGAAGCTGGGAATGGAGATTCGCTGGCAGCACCACGAAGGATGGCAAGAGGAATCCGTCGTCTTACAAGACGTCGTAAATTCCGTTTGCACAGAGTTCGTGGTTTTTTAGTACGTCACCATATCCTGACAAAAGAAGAAATTGAAAATCTTTACACAAACCCGCACAAGACAGACATTTATGAGTTGAGATACAGGGCGCTTACAGAAAAAGTCAGCCCTTCCGACTGGGCAAGACTTCTTATTTTCTTTGCCAAGCACAGAGGGTTCCAGTCCAACAGAAAAAATGAGAAATCCGGAGAAGACGGATTGATGCTCGCCGCCATCGGTGAAAATAAGAAAGTTTTGGAAAATTACCGTTCTGTCGGCGACATGCTCTACTCCGATGAAAAATTCAGAGACTGCAAAAGAAATAAAGGCGGTACATACCGGTTTACCGTGAGCCGTTCCATGCTGAAAGAAGAAGTACAGACATTATTCAAAACGCAGAGAGAACTGGGGCAGACGTTTGCGGGAGAAGACCTTGAAGACGAATATATCAGTATCTTTTCGGCACAGCGGAACTTTGACGAAGGACCGGGAGCAAACAGTCCTTATGCAGGGGACCAGATAGAAAAAATGATAGGCGATTGCACCTTCGAAGACGGGAAGAACGGCAGACCGCCCCAAAAAAGAGCACCGAAAGCAAGCTATGCATTTATGGCGTTCAACTTATGGCAGAAAATCAACCATATCCGTGTAAATAGCAAAGGAATCGAACGAAGCCTGGAAACGGAAGAAAAAAATAAAATAGCCGGTTTGGCATGGACCAAAGAAAATATCACTTACTATGATTTGAGACAAATAACCGGCCTTGACGAAGAGACCCGCTTTTCCGGGGTAACCTATCCGCTTGACAGTACAACGGAAGAAGCGGAAAAGAAGGTAAAATTCAGCTGGGTGAAACCTTATCATGCGATGCGGCGGGCTTTAGACAAGGTAGAAAAGAATTATATCCAAAAATTAAGCCGTGAAGAAATCGACGCCATCGCCTATGCCTTCACCGTCTACAAAAATGATAAAAAAATACGGACCGCCCTGGCAGAAAAGGGAATAGAAGACAATGTGGCAGACGTATTAATTACTCATTTAGACGGATTCAGCAAATTCGGACATTTATCGGAATATGCGTGCTATAAGCTGCTGCCGTTTTTAGAAAAAGGGGAAGAATATTACAAAGCTTGCGACTCGGCAGGCCTCACTGAATCTCCTGCGAAAAAAATCAAAGATATAACGAATCCTGTCGTAAAAAGAGCGGTTACCCAGACGATGAAAGTCATCAAAGCGGTACAAAGAAAATACGGAAATCCCGTAGAAGTCCATATCGAACTTGCCAGAGAGCTGGCCCGGAGTTTCAAAGACAGAGCGGCGATGGACCACCGAATGAAGGAAAATTACGCAAAAAATGAAAAAATCAAAGAACGCCTTTCAAAAGAGTTCCATATAATGAACCCGAGAGGGCAGGATATCGTGAAATGGAAACTGTATGAACAGCAACAGGGGTGTTGTGCCTACAGCCAGAAACCCTTTGATGTTGACAGATTGCTCCATGACGGCAACTATGCCGAAGTCGACCATATCCTGCCCTACAGCCGTTCCTTTGATGATACCTACCGCAACAAGGTACTTGTCCTTGAAAAGGAAAACAGAGATAAAGGAAACCGCACGCCCATGGAATACCTGGCGGATAAACCGGAGCGGAAAGAAAAATTTATTGCCTGGGTAAAAACTACAATCAAAGACAGTAAAAAAAGAGAGCACCTGCTCCGTGTGAAGTACGGCCGTGATGAAGAAGCGGAATGGAAACAAAGACATTTGCAGGATACCCAGTATATCAGCCGTTTTCTTTATAACTACCTGAGAAATACTTTGGAGCTTACACCGGGATATACGGACAGAAAAAGAAGAATCATACCGGTGAACGGAGCCGTGACGGGGTATATCCGGAAACGTCTGGGCATTCGTAAAATCCGTGAAAACGGAGACCTCCACCATGCCGTCGATGCGGTGGTCATTGCAGTCACGACGCAGGGCATGATACAGAAAGTGACAAGATACAGCCAGATTAGAGAAAATCCAAAATTGATTGATAAAAAGACCGGTGAAGTTTTGACAGCAAAGGAATTTCATAACAAGGATAATTTCCCGGAACCGTGGCCCCGTTTCCGGCAGGAGCTGGAAGCCCGGGTAAGCGAAGATCCGGAAGAGGCGATTCGCCGTCTCCGTCTGCCTGCTTATGAGAACGTCGGAGAAATTAAAAAACCTTTCATTTCCCGTATGCCGAGAAGAAAGGTCCGCGGCGCTGCCCATGAAGAAACGGTCAGGAGCGGTAAACTACGAGAAGACGGCTACACCATTCTCAAAACGGACCTATCTAAATTGAAGTTGGAAAACGGAGAAATCAAAGGCTACTACAGACCGGAAAGTGACCGTCTCCTCTATGAAGCCCTCAAAAAACGGCTGGAAGCTTTCGGCGGAAAAGGAGAAGAGGCTTTTAAGGAGCCATTCTATAAACCGAAAGCCGACGGAACCCCCGGTCCGTTGGTGAAAAAAGTAAAAATCATAGAAAAGTCAAGCCTGAATGTACCCGTCCATAAAGGGGAAGGCGCCGCCTATAACAAAATAAGGATTCGTATCGATATTTTCGGGGTCAATGAAAAAGGAAAAATGGCCTACTATTTTGTCCCCGTCTACGTATCCGATACGGTGAAAAGGGAACTCCCCTGCCGTGCGGTTGTGCAAGATAAATCCTATGAAAATTGGAAAATGATGGATGATAAGGATTTCCTCTTTTCTCTCTATCCCAATGATATGATTCATGTGGTAGCTAAAAGAGACCTTTCATTTACCGCCGCAGAAGGGTCAAGCTTGGCGCCTAAGATGAAAACAAAGGATGCCTATGTATATTATAAAGGTGCAGATATAAATGGGGGTACTATTACCGTGATTAATCATGATAACAGCTACGGAATAAAAAGTATGGGTATCAAAACGCTTTTACAAATGGAAAAGTGTGAGGTTGATATTTTGGGAAATATTTCCGTTGTGAAACAAGAAAAGCGGCAGGGCTTCCGCTGAGGAGGGGCCATGTACCGGCAGGCGATTGTAGAAAGCGGGGCCCGCATTTTCCTGAGAAAGAACCGGCTTTGCATAGAAACGGAAGACCTGCATCAGTTGCCGGTGGAAGACTTGGCGGCACTGGTGCTGGACAGCCGGGAAACCGAAGTGACCGCCTATGCACTGGAGCGACTGGCAGCTAACGGAACGGTCGTCATTTTCTGTAATGAAAAGCATATGCCGTCAGGCGTTCTTCTTCCCTACGGCAGCCACTCCCGCCGTCTCAAAACGGTGCGGAAACAGATTTCCCAGTCAAAGCCGCGGCTGAAACAGCTGTGGAAGCAGGTGGTCCGGCAAAAAATCAAGAACCAGGGACGGTGTCTCGAACTTTGCGAAAAAGAAAATGTGGTGAAACCATGGATTTCGCGGGTCAGATCGGGAGATACGACGAATGTGGAAGGCACGGCAGCGGCTCTCTATTTCAAGGCACTCTACGGAGACGGTTTTATCCGTCATACCCCGGATACGGTGAATGATATCTTAAACTACGGCTATGCCGTTATCCGTGCCTCCATTGCCCGGTATCTTGCCATCTACGGATTTGAGCCGAGTCTCGGTCTTTTTCATCACAGCGAGCTGAATGCTTTCAATCTGGCGGACGACCTCATCGAGCCGTACCGCCCCCTGGTGGACCTCTATGCGTTCCGTTACAGGGAAAGCGAAGAAGAGGTGCTGACAAAAGAGATGAGATGCGGTCTGGTGCAACTCTTAAATGCCGATATTTTATCGGGCGGAGAAGTCCACGGTGTCAATTATGCCATCGAGCGGACGGTGCAAAGTCTGTCCCGGTGCTGCGAGGAGGAGTCGGAAATGCTTTTACTTCCCGAATTATTGCCGCTACGTATTCATTCCTATGAGTAGATATATGCGGCTGATTGTCATGTTTGACTTACCGGTGATGACCAAGGCGGAAAGACGGGCGGCCACGCAGTTCAGAAGTTTCCTTTTGAATGACGGCTACTATATGATGCAGTTTTCCATCTATATCCGTCTCTGTAACGGCATAGAAGCGGCGAATACCCACAGGGAACGCCTGCTGAGACAGCTTCCGAAGTCGGGATCGGTGCGGATGCTTCTCATCACGGAACGGCAGTTTGAAGCCATGGAAATCTTATGCGGTGAGAAAGTTCTTGACCTTGACGAGGGGGAAAAAGAAAATAAAGTCCTTGTTTTTTGAAAAAATGAAAAATGAAAGGAGAAACGGGAACAATTTTTCTGTTTTTCCGCAAGCAAAAAAGCGTTGCAGTGAGTGGCTGCAACGCTTTTTTGAGGTATGTATTATACCTTAGCGAGAAATATTAGGGAATTACAACGAAAAAAGGTGGTACGTTTGCGAATTTGTTATTATACCTTAGCGAGAAATATTAGGGAATTACAACCCGGAGAGCGGAAGCAAACAGAGACCTGGGATTATACCTTAGCGAGAAATATTAGGGAATTACAACAAAAAGCTCTATAAGCTTCCGATAACTGGGATTATACCTTAGCGAGAAATATTAGGGAATTACAACCGATGGTCATGGGGTGTTACGGTATAGGAGATTATACCTTAGCGAGAAATATTAGGGAATTACAACTTGATAAACTCCGGGAAGAATGGAGAAAAGATTATACCTTAGCGAGAAATATTAGGGAATTACAACAACAAAAAATGGCAAGTGTAAAGGACGTGCATTATACCTTAGCGAGAAATATTAGGGAATTACAACACAAGAGTACCGGACATACTCCCGCGACGGATTATACCTTAGCGAGAAATATTAGGGAATTACAACTAAAGGTAAAAGATATGAAAAGTGCATAAAATTATACCTTAGCGAGAAATATTAGGGAATTACAACTTGCTTGCTCCAGTAGTTTTGGCAGAATTAATTATACCTTAGCGAGAAATATTAGGGAATTACAACTAAAGGTTTGACCGTAGACCTTAATTACAAATTATACCTTAGCGAGAAATATTAGGGAATTACAACATGGAATGACGGCGGCATATCCAATCAGGAATTATACCTTAGCGAGAAATATTAGGGAATTACAACCAAAATCACAAGCCGAAGATGCAACATTAATTATACCTTAGCGAGAAATATTAGGGAATTACAACCGAGAGCAAGTACAGACAGGTTTCCGTTTGATTATACCTTAGCGAGAGTTATCAGGATTTCATACTTTTTTCCTGCAGTCTTTTTATTTTATTATATCTTATTTATGCGTTGTAAAAAACATTTTCCGTCAAGTCATGACATGATAAAAGACGCCGTGTGGGGCGTCTTTTTTTGATCAGAAGGCAGGAACGAGGGTGACTTGGAAGTTGTCTTCTATGTATTTTCTGGTGGCGTCGGTTTGGAAGATTTTTACGAATTTCTTATATGCCAGATTGTCTTTGTCTTTTTCGTTGGCGGCGATGATATTTACGTAAGGGCTCGTATTGTCTTCTTCGGCAATGGCGCTTTTCGGGTCAAGGCCTGCGGATACGACGTAGCCGCCGTTGATGACGGAGCCGTCACAGTCTTCGAGTGCCCGCGGGAGTTGGGGTGCTTCGAGTTCGATGAGGTTCAGGTGTTTCGGATTTTCCGCTATGTCGGAAATGACGGCTTTGACGGGGTCCGTTCCTTCTTTCAGCTTGATGAGGCCGTTCTTTTCGAGGAGAAGAAGGGCTCTGCCGCCGTTGGAGGGGTCATTGGGGATTGCAATGGAAGCACCGTCGGGAAGGTCATTGACGGATTTGTATTTGTTGGAAAAAAGACGGAGCGGTGCGAGGTAGGTATTTCCTATGGCTACGATGTGAGTGCCGTTCTTTTCGTTAAAGGCGTTAAGGAAAGGACCGTGCTGGAAGGAGTTGAGGTCGGTGTCTCCCTGGGCGAGGGCCTGGTTCGGCGTGACGTAGTCGGAGAAGGGAACGATGGTGACTTTGAGTCCTTCTTTTTCCGCTTCTTTCGCAACAAATTCGACGACTTGTTCGGAGTATCCCGGAACGGTGCCTACTTTGATTTCCGTTTTTTCTCCGGCGGTATTTTTTTCATTTTGCCCGCAGCCTGTGATGATGGCGGTGCAAGCCAGTGCGGCGAGGGAAACGGCGATTGTTTTTTTCAGGTTCATGATGATGTCTCCTTTTTGAATAAAATGATGAATTTGAAATAACTTATGCAGAAATGCGGAATTTAGGGAAATAAAAAAACTCCCTCCCTGTAAAGGGACGGAGATCCGTGTTACCACCCAATTTCGTCTATATGTCACCATACAGACCTTTGTAGGTACGCCGGCTGATGCCTTGATACCGCATCTCTATAACGGGAGATCCCGGGCTGCTTCACGATTCGGCATGCCAGACTCCAAGGCCATGTTCGGTCATTTTCTCTGCGCTCCCTTTCACCGGACAGGAGCTCTCTTTGGCAGATACAGTGACTTACTCTTCTTATCATCGTCTTTATGTAAGTTGAGGTAACTATATCACGAGTGCTTAATCGTTGTCAAGCGTTTGGACGTAAAAAATTTTTTCGTGATTTTTTCTTGCCGTATCTGCTTTTTCCACAAAAAAATCTGCCTTCCCAAAGGAAAACAGATTTTCCGGTTCTTTATTTTTCTCTCCATGCCGCATGGAAAAGGGCACCTGCCCATTGATTAATTCGGAAAGATTTTTTAATGGCCGCTTCGGTAAAGGTTTCTGCTCCGAGGACTGCTTCTTTTACGGGAAGTCCTTTGGAAAGTCCTGCCGTGATGGCGGCAGAAAATGTGCAGCCTGCTCCATGATTATACACGCCTTCCAGTTTCGGGTGCCGTTTTTCCGTAAATGTGTTTCCGTCGTAAAAAATTTCTACCGCTTCATTTCCCGGTAAACGGTCGCCTGCTTTGACGACTACATGGCGGCAGCCTTTATCACAAATGCGTGCGGCCGCTTCTTTCATATCGTCTATGGTTTCTATCCGCTCCATACCGGCCAGATAGGCGGCTTCCAAAAGGTTGGGGGTCATGAGATACGCACGGCTTACCAGTATTTCTTTGATGGCTTCTGCCGCTTCGGGGACCATGATGGTATCGATTCCTTTGCAGACCATGACGGGATCGATGACGGTTTTTTCCAAACGGTACTTGTCAATCGTATCGGCGACCAGTTCCACCAAGTCGCGGCTTCCGAGCATGCCCGTTTTCATGGCATCGGCACCGATACCTCCGAAAATGGTGTGAATCTGCTTTTCAATCACCGGTGTTTCGATAGGATAAATTTCATGAGCCCAGTCGTTATCGGGATTTTCCGCAACGATGCAGGTGAGAGCTACCATACCGTATACGGACATTTCCTGAAATGTTTTCAAATCGGCTTCCATACCGGCGCCGCCGCTCGTATCCGAGCCGGCAATGGTCATTGCTTTATACATATTCATTCCTCCTTGTAAGGTTTCTTTTATTATAAGGAAGATTTGAATATATATAAATTATCAAAAATCAATTTTTTCATATAACCAGATGAAATAAAAAAAGAGCCCCGCAAGGCTCTTTATCTCTTAGTCGTCGACAAAAATTTGCAGGGCTGCTTTATAGCTGATGGAAATATCTCCTTTTTCGGTTTCCACCGTTATCGGTCCTTCATAAGGCTCTTTCCCTTTGACTTTAACCGGCATATCCGCATAAATTCCTTTGCTTTGCAGATAGTCCATGAGGTTGTAGTCTTCCACCATACGGCGGATTCGTGTTTCTTCTCCGGTTTCCACGTCGGAAAGACGGCGGGTCGTGAGACCTTCGCGATTTCCTGCGGCATCGGGAATCGGATCGCCGTGGGGGCAATGTTTCGGCCGGCCCAAATATTCATCGAGGCGCTCAGCCAACTTTTCTCCCGTCTGATGTTCCAGACCGTCTGCCTGTTCATGGGCTTCACTCCATGAGAAATTCAATTTATCCACCAGAAAAACTTCCCACAGTGCATGGAAACGGAATAATTTTCCCGCTTCCCGGCGGCCTTTTTTTGTCATCTTGCTGCCTTTGTAAGCCGTGTAATCCACATAGCCTTCTTTTTGCAGTTTTGTAATCATTTCACTGACTGACGGCGGCGATACGTGGAGCATGTCGGATAATTCCTTATTGGATACCAGTTCATGGTCTTCACTGATGATGTAAATCGCCTTTAAGTAATCTTCCTTTCCTGATGTCATAGGTCATCCCTCCCTCCGAAACTTTTCGTTTCTTTACTTTCTTCCTTCTCCCAATTTTATATACTCCGTAAGTATGAAAACTTAACTTTTTATTTATTATATAGGTAAGTATATCCTAAATCAAATATTTTCCGGTAACTTAATTTATTTTTTCCCGTTTTCATTTTTATTTCTTGCAAAAAAGGAAAATACAGTGCTTTCAATTATTTATTTTTATTTATACGCAAACTAATTTTTTATTTGTTTTTCCCGGCAAAAAAGAAATGAAATTATGACTTGACAACGATTAAGCACTCGTGATATAGTTACCTCAACTTACATAAAGACGATGATAAGAAGAGTAAGTCACTGTATCTGCCAAAGAGAGCTCCTGTCCGGTGAAAGGGAGCGCAGAGAAAATGACCGAACATGGCCTTGGAGTCTGGCATGCCGAATCGTGAAGCAGCCCGGGATCTCCCGTTATAGAGATGCGGTATCAAGGCATCAGCCGGCGTACCTACAAAGGTCTGTATGGTGACATATAGACGAAATTGGGTGGTAACACGGATCTCCGTCCCTTTACAGGGAGGGAGTTTTTTATTTCCCTAAATTCCGCATTTCTGCATAAGTTATCCAGTCAATTATTTTAGAAAAGAGGGAGAATGATGAAAAAAATCGTATGTTTGGCAGTGACCGCATTTTCTGCAGCGGTTATCGGACTATCCGCAGGGTGCGGAGGACAGGGTTTTTCAAAGCAGGAGAATAAAGGAGAGGCAGTGATACGGGCAGGTATGGACGCCGCTTATCCGCCTTTCGGTTCGCAGGATTTAAATTCGAAAGAGTATGTCGGATTTGATGTAGACATTATCAAAGCGGTGGCGGCAGAAGAAAATCTGAAGGTACAAGTCAAAAATGTCAATTTCGACGGACTGATTCCGGCGCTGCAGACAGGGGATATCGATGTGGCTATCAATGATATCACCATTACGGACGACAGGGCGAAGTCGGTTGATTTCTCAAAACGTTACTACATCGCCGGACTCGGTGTCGTGGTGAAAGCGGATAATGATTCGATTGTGAAGAAGGAAGATTTGAAAGGAAAAACGCTGGGCGTTACCATCGGATCGACGGGAGAAGAGGCGGCACGGAAGATTGAAGGGGCCGATGTCCGTGTGTATAATACGTTAAGTGATGCTTTTATCGACTTGAAACACGGGGCCGTAGAAGGGGTCGTCAATGATATACCGACCAATGAATATTATGTGGCAAAAACAAATGACAATTCCGTAAAAACCGCACCGGTGGCTCTGACAACAGAAAATCTCGGAATAGCGGTAAAGAAAGGAAATACGGAACTCCTCGCAAAAATCGAAAGCGGTCTTGCGAAAATAAAGAAAAACGGAAAGTTTGCGGAAATCTATCGCAAGTGGTTCGGAAAAAATCCGCCGCAGGCGTTATTGGAAGAATGAGGGAGGGACAGGAAATGACAGGTCATATTTCCCGTATTTTAAAAAAATATCCTCTGATTGTATTGGACGGGGCTTTTGCAACGGAACTGGAACGGCAGGGATTTTCTATCTGCGATGAATTGTGGAGTGCTGTGGCATTATATGAAAATCCGGAGCTGGTAAAAGCGGTGCACCGTTCGTATCTGGAGGCCGGGGCGGACATCATCGGAAGTGCAAGTTATCAGGCTACTGTTCCGGGATTTATGAAAAAAGGATTTACTAAAAAAGAGGCGGAAGAATTACTGAAACGGTCGGTGAGACTGGTACAGGAAGCAAGAGATGAATTTCTTTCTTCTCCGCTTTGTGAAAACAGGCCTGTTCCTCTCGTAGCCGCTTCAGTAGGCCCTTACGGAGCGTACCTGGCAGACGGCTCGGAGTATAGGGGGCATTACGGCGTTTCCGAAAAGGAATTGGCGGATTTCCACAGAGAACGGTTGTCGGTTCTCTTGTCACAGGGACCGGATATTCTGGCTTGCGAAACCGTACCTTCTCTGGAGGAGGCGGAAGTTATCGTTTCCGTTCTTCATGAATGGCCTGATGCACCGGCGTGGATTTCTTTTTCCTGCCGTGACGAAAAGTATACCTGCGGCGGTGATCTCATCGCCCGCTGTGCCGCCGTGCTTGATAAGGAAAAACAGGTGGAAGCCATAGGCGTCAACTGTACGGATCCCCGGTATGTAGAGGCGTTAATCGGGGAAATCAGAAAGGAAACGGACAAGCCTGTCGCGGTATATCCGAACCGCGGTGAAGTGTGGGACGCGGTCAATAAAAAATGGACCGGTTCTCCCGTTTCTTACGGGGACTATGTGGAAAAGTGGCAAAAGAGCGGAGCCTCGCTCATCGGCGGCTGCTGCCGGACCACACCGGAAGATATACGGCAAATTTCCGAGTTCCGTGCCGCACTTTTGGCAGAAAAAAATAAATAAGGAAATAAAAAACGGCGGCTCTGCCATGGAGTCACCGTTTTATTTTTCTATAGTTTGCGGACATGATTTTTCGGAACTTGTTCCGCTCCCAGGCGGAGTACTTTTTCCGAATTTCCGCTTTCTGTAAGGAAATAGAGGAAATCTCCCTGACGAAGGCGGATATCGGGGTCGGGAATCATGCTTTCCCCCTGACGTTTGATATTTACCAAGACTGTATGGGGCAGGCGGGGAATTTCTTCTACCGTTCTGTTTTCCAGAATGGAGCCGCTTCCTACAGGTACTTCCATGATATTTCTTTCTTCTTTCAGCACCGGTGTATTTCCGGCAGCAAGAGATTTCTTCAGAAGGGCATCATAAATGGGGCTTCCTTTGAGAAATTCGGCGGTAATGTATGCGACGGCAGAAGAAAGGGAGAGCGCCATGAGATGGTCGAAGTCACCGGTCATTTCCAAAATGAGGAGTGTCCCCGTAATGGGAGCCCGTACACTGGCAGCAAAAAAAGCGGCCATGGAAATGATGATGATATTCGGGGTATACATATCGGCGAGGAAACCGGAAGAAACAAAGATACAGGCTTCTGCCGATCCCATGAGGGCACCTGTCACGAGAAGGGGCAGGAAAAATCCGCCCGGGACACCGCAGCCGTAACTGATGAGAGTGAAAAGGTATTTACCCAAAAGCAAAAGACAGATAAATCCGAGACTGTATCTTGTTTCTGCCAGCGTGTCTACCAGTGTATTTCCTCCGCCCAAAACTTGGGGAAGACAAAGACCGAGAACAGCGGCGGTAAGAAGGGCAAAAAGAATTTTTACCGATTGGTTTTTAAATACGGGGAGACCGTAAAATTTGTCGGTATGGAGAAGACCGTAGTTAAAAATGATGCCGCCGATACCGCAAGTGACAGCAATAAAAATGACATAGACCAGATATTCCGAAGGAAGACGGACCAGACTGGGAAAAAGGAAACTTGTAGACGATCCGAAAAAGAGACGGGACACAATGGTGGCGGAAACGGCGGCGGCCATGGTGGGAAGAAGAACGGCACCCGAAAAATTCCGGTGCAGCTCTTCAAGGGCAAACATCATACCTGCCACGGGCGCATTGAAAGCGGCGGCAAGACCGGCACCGGCACCGGCGGTAATGAGATACCGCTCTTCCATGCGTGTCCGTCCCATGAAACGGCTGAGACCCTGTGCGGCGACGGCACCGATTTGGATAGACGGGCCTTCCCGTCCCAGTGAGAGACCTGCGCCTATACCGGCGGCACCTGCCACAATCTTTACCCAGAGTATACGGAGCCAGTCCATTTTGAAAAGACCGAGAATGACACCTTTGACCTGCGGAATTCCCGAGCCTGAAGCCATGGGTGCCACCCGGCACATTTTATAAAGAGCCCCTGCAATAACAACAAGGGAGCAAAGCCAAAGAAACAGAGGGAGCAGAGAGACGTTTTTTATAGCCGGCCAGATGATATTTTCATAGCCGTACAGGCGTAAAAATTCCGCTTTTGTCAGAAGAAAACGGAATACGCCGACCGCAAGACCGCCGGCAATACCGACCAGAATTCCTTCGATAAAAAGGCGGAGACGGAAACGGTGCCAGTTATCCAGTGCCAAATACGTTTTAAACAGTTGTTTATTAAATTCTGCATCAGCGACAGAAGATTTTTCTTTATTGTCTTCCAAAATAACCTCTCGGTAAATAAAAATCACATACGATTATAAATGAACCTGATACGTTAAAACCGCATCTATAGCAGAAATCGCATTTTCCCAGGCCGCAAAAGATTCTTCTGTTTCATGCCGGTAAAATTCATCGTGAATATATTTTACATTGATTTGTACATTCAGTTTTGCGCCGCGGATACAGGAAATACCTTCCTGTGCCGCCATAATGGCATCGGTCATGACATTTTCATTGCAGTGGAGTAAAAGCTCCGTCATGGCAGGAAGAAGGTCACTCATGGTTTGAGCTGTCTGTATCGGTGCTTCCGCCGATTTTTTAAAAGCTTCTTCCAAAGCGGCTTTTCTTTCTTCTTCGTTCCCTTCTTTCGGTGCCTGCAAAAGGGTCATCAAAGCTTTGAAATTGGCGGCATCTTCGTCCATGAGGTCCAAAAATATAGAACGGGCCATGACAAAAAGGTCCTTGTATTTCCCGGCTTTTTCTTTAAAAGACGAATCATGCGGGTTATTTTCCGTGAAACGGCATACCATTTCCGCCAGTGCGCAGGCCTGGGCGCCCGTGAGAGCCGCCGCCGCTCCGCCGCCCGGTGCAGGAGCGGTAGAACCGAGAACGGTCAGGTATTCGTTAATGGTCATATTCTGGAATCGGGTAGACATAGAACCTCCGTAAGCCATAAATAAAGTATAAAATAAAAGATAGGACAAAATAAAAGCATTTCGTCTTCGGAATATGAAATATTTGTATCTATCTATTATATAAGGATAAAAAATGATTGTCACTTAAAAAGGGAAAAAATATAAAAAGAGAAGAAGGCTCACGGAAAGAAGAAATATTTGACTGAATATAAAGAGCATGGTATAATACATTTCGTTATGTGGCACGTCCCACATAATGCCTGATGTGGCGGGTGTGGTGAAGTGGTTAACACGGCGGATTGTGGCTCCGTTATGCGTGGGTTCGATCCCCACCACTCGCCCCATTTTTTTTACAACAAATGCATAAATATAAACCCTTTATGGGGGTATAGCCAAGCGGTAAGGCAACGGACTTTGACTCCGTTATCGGTGGTTCGACTCCACCTACCCCTGCCAGAATTTGGGCACGACTCGCAAGAGCCGTGCTTTTTTTGTGCATGAAAATACATGTTCTGCCGTCACGGTTTTTAAAGCGGGAACGAATTTTGCTTTCTTTTTCCGGTTTTTAGCGCAGATGCAATCCATAAAAGAATCACAGGTAAAAACAGATAGATTGATGATTGAAAAGAGAGGTAAAAAAATATTTAATACCCTGTACAAGGAATTTTAGTCACCGTAAATGAAAAATAACGGGAGCTTTTATATTTTCACAATAAATCAGATATAGTATACATTTATTCCTTAGAAATCCCAGGACATTCAGATACATATAAATTTGACTTTTCAACAACAAAAGTATACTATAGTCATGAATATGAGCAATAGAGTATACGTTTATATTTTCTTCTATGACTAAGGAGGTCATGATGGACGCAAGAGAAAATGCTTATGTATTGTGGTTTGACGAGCTCCGCAGAGCTGATGTGGGTTTGGTCGGCGGAAAGTCTTCTTCTTTGGGAGAACTCACTTCTTCCGTAGATGTACCCGTTCCCTACGGCTATGCAACGACAGCTAATGCATATCGTTATTTCATGGAAGTGACAGGACAAAATAAAAAAATCCATGAACTCCTCAAGGATTTGAAAGATGTGGAAGATTCCGTAGAACTTCATGATGTTTGCACGAAAATCAGAGAAAGTATCTGCAGTGCGGAAATGCCACAGGATTTAGCTGATGCCATCGGCAAAGCCTATGAAAAGCTTGCCGAAAAAGTCGGAGAAAAGAATCCCTTTGTGGCTGTCCGTTCTTCCGCAACGGCAGAGGACTTACCGGATGCTTCCTTTGCAGGACAGCAGGATACCTATCTGAATGTCACCGGTCGTGATATGGTCATCCAAAAGGTCAAGGAATGCTATGCGTCCACCTTTACGGACCGTGCCGTTTATTACCGTACGAAAAAGAATTTCGATCATGAAAACGTGGCGCTTTCCGCCGCTGTCCAGATGATGGCAGACTCCAAAGTTTCCGGCGTTATGTTTACCGTAAATCTTGCTACCGGTGCTGATGACACCATTATGATTGAAGGATCCTGGGGTCTCGGCGAATATGTGGTACAGGGCACCGTAACACCCGATAATTTTGTGGTAGATAAGGAAACACTGACCATTCGCGACCGCCGCATCAATGAAAAAGCCATCGAGCTTGTCCGTAAAAAAGGCGGCGACGTAGAAGAAAGACGGGTTCCCGAAGAACGGGCAAAAATGCAAGTCATGACAGATGAGCAGATTGCCACACTGGCTACTTATGCGAAGAAAATCGAAAAACATTACGGCTGCTATATGGATATGGAATGGGCACTGGATCACAAGAATCGTCTCTGGATTCTCCAGGCTCGTCCCGAAACCGTATGGTCCAAGAAAAATAAAGATAAAAAAACGGAGGCAAATGTTACCATGACAACAGATCATAAAGTACTCGTGAAAGGTCTTCCTGCAAGTCCGGGAATGGCGGCAGGCAAATGTCATGTAATTACCGATCCGGCCGATATCGACCAGTTTAAAGAAGGGGAAATACTTGTCACCACAATGACGTCCCCCGACTGGGTTCCGGCTATGAAAAAAGCGGTTGCCATCGTAACCGATGCAGGCGGAATGACCTGCCACGCATCTATCGTTTCCCGCGAACTCGGTATTCCCTGCGTAGTAGGAACGAAGAGCCGCAGTGTGGAAGCTACTTCCGTTTTGAAATCGGGACAGGACATCACTGTAGATGCACAGAACGGCGTTGTCTATGACGGCATTGTAGCCGACCTTGTAAAGCCGGAAAAACAGGAACAGGCACAAGGCGCAGCAACAGCTGTCGCTGAATATTTCCCGCCTACAGGCACAGGTGTCCTCATGAATCTCGGCGATCCCGACCTGGCAGGCAAATATGCATCTCTTCCCTGTGACGGCATCGGCCTCATGAGAGAAGAATTTATCTGGACCACTTTCATTCACGAACACCCGCTGTATCTTATCGAAACGGGCCGTCCGGAAAAGGTGGTAGATATGCTGGCTGAAGGCATCAGCAAAGTATGCCGTGCCCTGGCACCCCGTCCCGTCGTTCTCCGTTTCTCGGATTTCAAGTCCGGCGAATACAGAAATCTGAAGGGCGGCGACAAATATGAACCGGAGGAACCGGCTGATCTTCTCGGCTGGAGAGGGGCTTCCCGTTACTATGACCCGAAATACACCGCTGCTTTCCGTCTCGAACTGAAAGCGGTCAAGAAAGTCCGTGAAGAATTCGGACTGAAGAACCTGAATTGTATGATTCCGTTCTGCCGTACGGTAGAAGAAGCGGAAAAAGTAACCGCTATCATGAAAGAAGAAGGACTGGAAAGAGGTCCGGACTTCAAACTTCTGCTGATGGCTGAAATTCCGTCCAACATTCTCCTTGCTGACCGGTTCAACAAGTTTGTAGACGGATACTCCATCGGATCCAATGACCTTACCATGCTTGTTCTCGGCTGTGACAGAAATAATGACACCGTCGCATCTCTCTTTGACGAAAGAAATCTGGCTATCAAGAGAGCGATCCGCCATCTTATCAAAGTAGCGCATAGAGACGGAAAAACCGTATCTATCTGCGGACAGGCACCGTCAGTATATCCGGACTTTACGGAATTCCTTGTAAAGAGCGGTATTGACTATGTATCCGTCAACCCGGATATGGTCAAGAGTACCAAGCTGAATGTAGCAAGAATCGAACAGCGCTTGATTCTGGACAAGGCGACCGGAAGAGGTCTTACAGATACGGAAGATTACGAATTATAAAAGAGTCTGTTGCCGGTAAAGTTTTCCGATAGGATTTGAAACCGTGCTTTGCGGCAGACAGATGATAACCGGGTTCTCTGAAGGAATCCCGGCTATCATAATTTCTTTCGGAACAGAAGAGAGGAAGGGAAAAATATGCAGCTAACGAGCCGCCAAAAAGAAATCACACGTATAGTCCGTGAAGATGGTCCTATTACAGGGGAAAAAATTGCAGAACGTCTCCATGTGACGAGAAGTGCTCTCCGTGGAGATTTGGCTGTATTGCTTTCCGGAGAAATCATTGCAGCCCGCAGAAGACTGGGATATTACTATCTCGGAGGAGGAGAAGATCCGGCAGCGGCACAAATCCGATCCTGCACTGCCGAGGACTGCATGTCCAGACCTGTACTTGTCAGTGCGGAGTCCAATGCCTATGATGCGGCGGTTCTTCTTTTTACAGAAGATATCGGGACCATTTTTGTCGGTAAAAAAGACGATATACAGGGCGTTGTTTCCAGAAAAGACCTTTTAAAGGCTGCCATGGGCCGTGAAGATTTGGCAAAAGTGCCGATTTCCATGGTTATGACTTCCCGGTCCAAGATGATTTACGGCGAGCCGGAAGAAGACTTGGTTTCTATTGCCCAGAAAATGATGGACTATGAAATTGATTGCCTTCCTATCGGGACATTTAAAGAGGTAGGCGGCGACAGAAAATTTATTCTTGTCGGTCGTGTATCCAAAACAAATATCACCCGTCTGTTCCTGGAATTGGGAAAGGGCGGCAGGGGGTAAGGAATGAGTAAGTTACCTCAGATTTATGTAGTTTCCGATTCTCTTGGAGAAACAGCGGAAAGTGTGGCAAAAGCGACAATCAGCCAGTATGATGCGGACATAGAAATACACAGGGTGCCTTTCGTCCGTCACAGCGACCAGATAGAAAAAATCATTAATGACGCGGCGGCACAGGGAGCAGTCATATGCCATACCCTTGTGAGCCGTGAACTCCGTGATCATTTCGAGCAGCTGGCTAAAGAAAAAAATGTCCGCTATGTCGATATTTTAGGGCCGATGATGGATATGGTGACCGAAGAATCGGGAGTCTCTCCGCGTATGAAACCGGGTATTATCCACCGTCTGGACGAAGAATATTTCAAAAAAGTAGAAGCTATCGAATTTGCTGTCCGTTACGATGACGGGAAAAATCCGGCAGGTTTCAAAAAAGCGGATATCGTACTTGTCGGTGTATCCAGAACTTCGAAAACACCGCTGTCCATGTACATGGCACATAAAAAATATAAAGTTGCCAATTTGCCCCTTGTGCCGGAAGTACAGCTTCCGCATGAAATATTTGAAGTGCCCCCGTATCGTCTGATAGGCCTCATTATCGATCCGTACAAATTAAATTCTATCCGCAGTGAAAGAATGAAAGCCCTCGGATTTTCCGGAACAGCCAATTATACGGATATCGACCGCATTGAAGACGAGCTTGCCTATGCCAAGGAAGTTATGCGACAGCTCCATTGTCCGGTCATTGACGTGTCCAATAAGGCGATTGAGGAAACGGCAAGCCGTATCATGGCAATTATTCAAAGAAATAAAGAAATTTACGGCGATAAATATTAAAAATGAAGAGCATGCTTTCCGGCATGCTTTTTTAGTTTGAAGAGCCGTTCATAATCTGATATAATTTTTATAGCAAAAATTGTAGAATCATTCGCATTTTGCACAGTTTCACTCCGGCTGTCAGAACAGAGGTTGTATGAAGAATTACAGAATGCAGAAGAATATTATAAAACGAATCATCCAATTTGTTCCTGTTCTTTTGGGAATAACGTTTTTAGCGTTCAGTCTTATTTATATGTCCCCCAGTGATCCGGTGAGTGTCCGGCTTTCTGCGGGGGGAATCAGTGCCGATCCCGTTCTTGTAGAAAAGATGACCCGTGAAATGGGTCTGGACCGGCCTTTTTTTGTGCAATACGGGGACTGGCTTTTCCGGTTTCTCCAAGGGGATATGGGTTCTTCCTATATCACTGACGAAAGTGTATCGTCCATGATACTCAGGGCGCTTCCGTATACGCTGAAAATGGCGGCGGCATCTCTTATTCTCACTCTGATGATTTCCATTCCTCTCGGTATTTATACCGCATCCGTACAAAACAGCCGTTTCGACTATACAATCCGCTTTTTTGCTTTTGTAGGAAATGCGTTGCCGAATTTCATTATTGCCCTGTGTCTGATGTTTATATTTTCCTACCGTCTTAAATGGATTCCCGTGCTGGCAACGACAGAGAGTATCGGTCTGATTCTGCCCTCTCTCTCACTTGCCCTCGTCATGTCGTCAAGATATATCCGCCAGATAAGAGCGGCGGTTCTTGATGAAATGAATAAGGGGTATGTGGTGGGCCTGCGGTCGAGAGGAATTTCGGAATCCGTTATTTTGTATAAAAACGTATTAAAAAATGTCATGGTCATTGTGATTACCCTGACCGGTCTTTCCTTAGGTTCTCTTTTGGGAGGAACTGTGATTGTGGAAACCATTTTTACCTGGCCGGGATTGGGAAATCTTATCATGGAGGGAATCAGTCACAGAGACTATCCGGTGGTACAGGCAGTCATTGTTTGGATGGCATCGGCATTTATGGTGGTCAATCTGCTCACCGATATTTCCTACACCCTCTTTAACCCGAAAATCAAGGATTTTTAAGGAACTGTCATGAATATTTCTTTTTCTAAAATGCCGCGGAGCATGTGGTGGCTGTCGGGACTCATTGTTTTGATTATCTTATTCAGTCTCGTTTCTCCATCGCTTACTCCCTATGACCCGTATCTTACCGATTCGGGAAATATTCTTACTCCGCCCGGGGCAGACCATCTTTTCGGCACGGATAATCACGGCCGGGATATTTTATCCCGTGTCATGGTGGGGAGCAGAAATTCCATTTTTGCTGCGTTTATCATTATCGCCTGTGCCGCATTTATCGGAACGACTGTCGGACTTCTCGGCGGTTACTTTGGCGGAAAAACAGATATGGTGCTTATGCGTGTTACCGATGTTTTCCTTGCTTTCCCCGATATTCTTCTTGCCGTAGCGGTGGCCGGTATTTTGGGAGGCAGTCTTTTCAATGCCATGTTTGCCCTTGTGCTGACGGCATGGACACAGTATGCCCGGCTTGCCAGAGGTTCCGTCATCAGTATCAAGGAAGAAACTTTTATCCATGCTGCCCGTCTGGGAGGCTGCAGTGACGGGGAAATTATTCTTATCCATATATTGCCGAATATAGCAGGTCCTCTTATCGTAACGGCGACTCTCCATGTGAGCGGTATGATGATGGGACTGGCAGGACTTTCCTTTTTGGGACTGGGCGTGCAGGTCCCTGAGGCGGAGTGGGGTTCCATGATCAGTGAAGGGCGGCTCTGTCTTCAAAATGCACCGTGGGTAGCACTGGTACCCAGTGCCGTCATGGTGACAGTGATGTTGGTTTTTAATTTATTCGGTGACAAAGTGAGAGATCTCTTGGAACCGAAGAATAAAAAATAAATTATTTTTATGCCGAGGAGGTTACTATGAAAAAGAAATATGCAGCAGTTGCGGTAGCGGCTCTTACAGCTTGTTCACTCATGATTACAGGCTGCGGGGGAGACAGTAAAAAGGCGGATAAGACAGTCCGTATAGGCGGAACGGTATCCGTTTCCACCACCATGGACCCTGCAAAAGGATGGGAGGGCTGGTATACGGTCCGTTACGGTGTCGGTGAAACTTTATTTAAAGTAGGAAAAGGTCTCAAAGCGGAACCGTGGCTGGCAGAAAAATTCGAACAGCTCGATCCGCTTACCTGGAAAATTACACTGAAGAAAAACCTGACTTTCTCGAACGGGGAAAAAGTAACACCGCAGAAAGTCCTTGCCGCATTGAAAAGAGCGGGAGAAATCAATGAAAGAGCAACCATTCTGAAAACGGCGGAATACAGCGCTGACGGAGATGCCCTCATCATCAAAACGGAAAAGCCACATAATACGCTTATCCATGACCTTTGCGATCCTTATGCCACCATTATTGATGTAGCTAATACAAAAGATTTTGAAAATGCACCGATAGGAACCGGTCCTTTCGTTATGGCTTCCTATGAACCGAATAAAAAAGCGGTCATGAAGAAAAATGACAAGTATTGGGGCGGAGAGGTGAAATCGGAAACTGTGGAATACAGAACCGTAGCCGATGCAAATGCTCTTGCTATGGCCCTTGACTCCGGAGAAATTGACGTAGCCCAGGATTTGTCTGTCAATGCTGCGGAAACAGTGGCTAAAAAAGATAATCTGGTTGTCAAAAGAGTTGCCCAGCCGCGGGTATACCAGATGTATTTCAATTTGGACAAAATGAAAGATAAAGCTGTCCGCGAAGCCATCATCTACGGATTGAATAAAAAGGATATCGGCGAAAATCTCATGAAAGGTGCTGTCACACCTGCGTATAACGCATTCCCTGAAGATACGGAATACGGCGTCAACCGTCTGAAACCGAGAATGTATGACGAAGCGAAAGCAAAGAAACTTTTGGCAGATGCAGGCTATAAAGATACAAACAATGACGGCATTGTAGAAAAAGACGGCAAGCCCTTATCTCTGCAGCTGAGTATTTACAAACGGGCGGCTATGGCTCCGATTGCTACAGAAATGCAGGCACAACTTAAAAAAATCGGCATTGATGTACAGATTAAATCTTTTGAAAAAGCGACTTTCTATGCTCCCGGCGACTTTGATATCGGCCTTTACTATGTGGTCACCCTTCCGGTAGGCGATCCTTATGATTTCCTCAGAAATGCTTACCTCAGCACAAGCAAAACCAATTTCGGTCACTACAACAATCCCGAACTGGACAGCTGGATCGGCGAATTACAGAAAACTCCCGTAGGTGCGGCAAGAAATGCATTGGTAAATCAGATACAGCAGCAGATTATCGATGATGCGGCTATGGACTTTATCGGATTCAACACCCTTCAGGTAGGTATGAATAAAAAAGTCAAAGGCTATGAAATCACACCGAACGACTACTACCAGGTAACGAAAGATATTCAGAAATAAGAGGTTTTTATGCAGCCATTACTGACAATTGAAGATCTGAATGCCGGTTATGGCGGCAAAACAGTGATCCGTAACATCGGCCTTACGCTCCGGGAAGGAGAGATATTGGGCGTTGTCGGAGAAAGCGGAAGCGGGAAAAGCACACTTCTGAAAGCCGTCGGCGATTTGAAAGGCTTTCGGACGACCGTTTATAAAGGAAATATCCGTTTTGCAGGCAAAGACCTGATTCACATGGAGAGGGAAGAGAAAAAGAAACTTCAGGGTGAGCAGATTTCCTATATTTTTCAAAACCCCGGAGAATCATTAAATCCCACTCGCCGTGTGCGGATCCAGTTCTATGAAATGCTTCATGCCCATAAGGATATGAGTAAAAAAGAAATGGATGACCTTATTGCCTCCGTGTTTGAACGTATCGGATTTCATGACATTGACCGTATTCTTGATGCCTATCCCTTTGAACTTTCCGGCGGTATGGCACAGCGAGTGGTGATTGCTCTTGCCGTCATTCTACGTCCCCGCATGATTCTTGCCGACGAACCGACATCGGCACTGGATACGACAATCCAAAAGCAGGTCATTGAAGAACTGAAAATGCTTCGTAATACGCTGGGGACGGCGATGATTGTAGTGACCCATAATATGGGTGCGGTCGGTCTTCTTGCCGACCGTCTGGCAGTCATGTACAAAGGAGAAATTGTAGAGTCAGGAAAGACAAAGGATGTCCTTGACAATCCGCAACATCCTTATACACAGGCACTGCTCGCCGCCGTTCCGAAACTTGCCTACCAAAGAGAAGATACAGAGGAGGAAAAGTGATGACAGATTCTATACTGGCCTGCCAAAATCTGGACATGACATTTTCCAAAGAAGGCTACCTTATCAAAGCGTTGAAAAATGTTTCCTTTGATTTGAAATATAAGGAAAAACTGGGAGTTATCGGAGAAAGCGGAAGCGGAAAATCTACGATTGCCAAACTTGTGACGGGTCTGTACCGGCCTACGGGCGGAGATATCCTTTTTCACGGCAAGTCCATTGTGGGCCTGGCGGGGCAAGAACAAAAAAAGATTTACCGGAAGATACAAATGGTATTTCAGGATGCCCACGGCTCTTTTAATCCGAGACGGAAAATCGGACAGTCCATGGCAGATACAATCCGTCACCTTTCTACAGATCCGCGGCCGGTACATGAACAGGTTGCCGCACTTCTGGAAGATGTGGGACTTCCTTCGTCTTACGGGGATAAATATCCTCATGAACTTTCCGGCGGAGAATGCCAGAGAGCCGCTATTGCCAGAGCAATGTCGGTTCATCCCGAAATTCTCATTTGCGACGAAGCGACATCGGCACTGGACGTATCCGTTCAGGCTAAAGTGGTAAAACTTCTCATGGAACTGGCGGATATACATTCCATGAGCCTCATCTTTATCACCCATGACCTGCCTCTCGTAAGCCGGATCAGTGACCGCGTGCTCATCATGAACCGCGGGGAACTTGTAGAATTAGGAACAACAAAGGAAATTTGCACACACCCCCGGTCGGCGTATACGAAAAAGCTTCTCGATGCCGTTTGCTGACGGAAAAGACACAACAAAAAAGAGGAAGAATCAAAAAACGATTCCTCCTCTTTTTTTATTACAGCTAAGCCTTGATACCTAAATCTTCCAGTAAATCATCAACGTGGGTGGCAGCCTTAACATTTCTGTACTCCTTGACCAGCCGTCCTTCCTCATCGATGATAAAGGTCGAACGCTCAATTCCCATATATTTCCTGCCGTACATGCTCTTTTCCTTCAAAACGCCGTAAAGATTGCAAACCGTTTCGTCCTCATCGGAAAGAAGCGGGAAATTCAATTCGTTTTTATCACGGAAATTGCAATGTTTTTTGATACTGTCACGGCTTACACCGAGAACGACATAGCCGTTTTTAAGGAAAGCGTCACGGTGATTCCGGAAAGCCTGTGCCTCCAGCGTGCAGCCGGACGTATTATCTTTCGGATAGAAATATAAAATCACTTTTTTCCCTTTATAGTCGGAAAGAGAAATATCGTTTCCACTGTCAGCGGGGAGAGTAAATGACGGTGCTGCCTTACCTGTTTCAAGTTTTCCCATAAAAACCTCCTGCAATATATTCAAAAAATTAGATTAACTTCATTATAATATGAAAAGCGGAATCTGTAAAATTAAGGAGCCGCAGATACAATAAAACACGGAAATAAAAAATTTATATATTTTTTATTTTTTTGTATGCACCGGGTGGACAAAAAATAAAAAAATTTTACAAAAAACAGGTTTATCTCACGAAATCTCTTTTTTTTGATAGAATCCGTTGTCAAGAGGGGGTAAAAACATAAAATAAAAGATTATCAATTATGTTTTGAAAAAAGTTATTCACATTATTCACACCCGGGAAATTGATTTTTTAAAATGGCAGAAAACAATATATAAAGGGGTTTTAGCGATTCTCAATACCGTGAATAGAAAAAGATATTCACAGTTTTTCACAAGGTATGGTGTGTACAGGGAGTGGACAGGTATGAAAAAGTATCATAAACCCGTTATTTTTCCAAATTTTCACAAAAATTGTCCACAAAGATGTGTATAACTGTGAATAAAGCTGTGAAAAGAGTGAAAAACTTTTGATTTTACGGAGCTTTTACAAAAAAACAGGATTCTTTACAGAAAAAATGTTCCGTCCGAAAATCCATTGATAATATGCCCTCTTATTTATAATAAAAAGGAGGAGAATAAAAAATATAAAATTCCCGCCATTCTCATTATCAATTAGCGGGAAAAGAATGCAACCTGCAAGCTGTCCCCGGATACGGGAAGCAAGCGAATCACTTTTCGAGGAGCGAAGCGACACTGTAAAAGTGAGTGAGACGCCATACCCGACCAACGGGAGCGGTAAGAATCCAGGCAGAGGTGGGTTCTGTTTTTCAACGGTATTAAATACCTGCCTGTCATTCTTGAACGAAGTGAAGAATCTAGGCAAAGAATACGGGTGTTAAATACACTTTATCGATTAACCTATGCCGGATTTTTCGCTCCCTCTGATAATCTGTTTTTTCTTTTATTATCATTCCTGTTCTGCCCGCCGCTCAAGAATGACGGCAGGGGTGTTTTTGTTTTGTTATGACGTTCTGATGCTAAATGAGTACATAAAGAAAAGAATAGAGGACACAAGCCGTCCCCGCTTGACGGGAAGCAAGCGAACCACTTTTCGAGGAGCAAAGCGACGCTGCAAAAGTGAGTGAGATGCCATACCCGCCCAGCGGGAGCGGTAAGAATCTGGGCAAAGAATGTGGGGGTTAAATGCATTTTCCGATAACCTATGCCGGATTCTTACCGCTCCCTCTGATAATCTATTTTTTCTTTTATTATCATTCCTGTTCTGCCCGCCTCTCAAGAATGACGGCAGAGTTGTTTTTGTTTTGCCATGACGTTCTGACCTGTGTACGTAGGCTCACCCCTATCGCCTCGCAAGGCTCGGCACTTCCCCCGAAAACGGGGGCAGCTGACACTAAGGAAGAAAGCAATCAAGTTTTTATATAGGAAAAACAAAAAATAAAGAAATGACTCATACGGAAAAGCCGTCCCCGCGTGTCGGGGAAGGTGTCAACCATCAGGTTGACGGAAGGGGCAAGTGTGAGCAGATATATAAGGATGAATAATAAGTATAAGCGGAAATGAAAAAGTATATTCTTTTTTTACGGAACGGAAATCCGTTTTTGCTAAAAAAGACTAAAACATATAAAATAGAAAAAGATGAATTATGATAATACCTGTGGAAACGAATTAGAAACTGATAATTATAAAGGAGATGTTGATCATAGAATTTCATGCATTTGATATCAAGGACAGAGATTACATCAATAGCTTTTTTAAAGTGCATCACTATGAAGGAGTCGATTGTTCATTTAATACGCTGTTTCTCTGGCAACATGCTTACCATACCCAGTGGGCGGTAGAGGAAAATATTTTATTTATCCGTGCCGGAGAAGACCAGCTCTTTTTTATGCCTCCTTTTGCAGGAGAAGGGGCTTCATTCGGAAGAGGACTCGAATTGATTCATGAATGTCTTGATGCGGCAGGGAAACCTTTTATCTTGAAATCCGCGTCCCCCTGGGTGACAGAGCAAATTGAAAACCATTGTCCCGGAAAATATGATTTCATTCCCGACAGAAACGGCTGGGAGTATGTGTACCGTACGGCCGATATGATCAGCTTGCCGGGGAAAAAATTCAGAATGAAGAAAAATCATCTGAACAGCTTTCTCCGCCAATATGCAGATTATGTCTATGAGCCGATTACCATGGAAAATATAGAAGATGCAAAAGCGGGAATTGCCGAGTGGTTCGAGAATCACGGCCATATCGAAGAAGAGGAAAAAGCATTGCAGCTCTGTTTCGATAACTGGGAAGCTTTGCAGATGAAAGGAGCAGTGATTCGTATTTACGGGAAAGTCGAAGCCTTTACCAACGGCGATCTCGTAAATCCCGACATGGCGCATATTTTCTTCGAAAAGGCCAATCCTGAAATCCGCGGTCTCTACCAGGCCATTAACCGGGATTTCCTGATTCATGAATTTGCGGATACGGAATTTGTAAACCGTGAAGAGGATCTCGGACTTGAAGGATTGCGGCAGGCGAAAATGGAATACAATCCCGATCACTTTGCAGAAAAATACGATGTGGTTCTTAAGAAATAACAGCAGGGGATTTTATGAATATACGAACAAGCACGGCAGAGGACGAAAAGGCGGTCAAAGCACTTTGGGCGTATTGCTTTGAAAAAGAAAGCGACCCCTGGTTCCGTTGGTATTTTGAAAGAGAATACCGCAAGGAAGAAGTATTGGTAGGAGAAGAAAAAGGGAAAATTGCCTGTAATCTCCACAGAAGACCGTATATGCTTTCTGTTCGCGGTAAAAAAGTGAAGACCGACTATATTGTAGGAGTGGCCACCCATCCGGCGGCGAGAGGCAGAGGATATGCGAAAGAACTTTTGCGCCGGTCGTTCCGTGAGGCAGTGAAAGAGAAAAAAGGCGTTGTCATTCTCATGCCGTCTTCGGCGGATTATTACTATCCCAAAGGATTTTCTTTTTATGCCCACCAGTGGAAACGCAAAACGTCCCCCCTCCAGTTGGCAAAACTCGGCGAAAAAACAGAAGCGGCAGGTCTGATGGAAGGTACGGAAAAGTGGACCGTTTTGAATGATATATATATGAAATATGTATCGGAGAGAAACGGCTATACTTTGCGGAATGAAGAGTCTTGGAAAAAACATATGGAAGCCCAATTTTGTGACGGCGGATTCATTGCCGTCGCGGAAGATGAAAAAGGGCCGGCCGGCTATATTTTCTACCATATCGAAGACAGAAAAATGACGGTTTCCGAAATGGCATTTACCTCTGAAAAAGGACGGAAGGGCCTCTATGCCTACATGGCAGGCCATGTAGGTTCTCTGGAAGAATGTGAATGGTACGAGCCGCTTGATGATAAGCACTTCCTGTTTTGGAATGGCGGAGCGGAACACGAATATATAAAAAACAGTACTTTTCCTTTCATGATGGGACGGATTACCGACCCCGTACTTGCTTTTGAAGGACTTTGCTGTGAAACGGAAAACGATGATTCTTTTTCTTTCCGCCTTACCGATTCGTTTCTTCCCGAAAACAGCGGTATCTACACGGTTACCCCAAAAAAAGGACAGCTGCACATAGAAAAAGAAGATAGAGCAGAAAATAGAACACCGGACTTTACCGTCGGGGCAGGTGCTTTGAATCAGTTGTTTTTCGGCGCACTTTCCGTCAGAGAGTTGAAAAAACTTGGCGGTTTGAAATGGCAGGGAGAAAAAGAAAGAAACGAAAAAGAGGAAATCATACACCGCCTGCTCCCGCCGATGAAAAACTGGATTAACGAATGGTACTAGGCGGTCAGACGGAGATGAAAGAGATATATTTCACCTATATGGTACGTTGCAAAGATAATTCTTTGTATACGGGATTTACGAAAGGCAGCGTGGAAAAACGGGTAGATACCCATAATGCGGGAAAAGGGGCGAAATATACAAAAGCCAGAAGACCTGTCACACTCGTGTGGTGCAAAGAATGGGACAACGAGCATGACGCCCGCTCCATGGAAGCCCGGCTGAAAAGAAAAACAAAAAAAGAGAAAGAAGCCTTGGTGACCTCTTTCGGAAAGGAAACGGAATGAACGAATCCGTCAGAAAAACAAAATATTTGACAGAAGCGGCCGCCGCGACAGCGATAGCGTCCATTCTGGTTTTATTAAAATTACTGGCTCCCTTTTTGGTTTTTGTGACCATGATTGCCGCGGCAATTCCGATTGCCGTCATCTGTGATTTCCACGGCATGAAGTGGGGGGCAGGTACATCGGCGGCCGTGGTGGCAGTTGTCACCATGACGGGCGGACCGGAAATAGGACTCACCACTGCTTTTTACGCAGGAGCTCTCGGTATGGCTATGGGATACGGGTTCAGACATAAATTATCCTATAAAAAAACAATCTGTCTCACCGCTCTTGCCTATATCGTGGAAATGACGTATAAAATTATATTTTCCATTTACGTTCTCGGTATCGCCGATGCACTTTCGGGAGCGATAGAGCGTTTCACCGCCTTTATCGGCTGGATATGGAAACCTTTGGCAACGGTTTTAGGTTATGATCCCGATCCGGGAAAGGCGACTCTTACCACGTCGGGCATGGTCATGGTAGGTCTGGTTTTCGTGCTTAATGCATTTTGCTATGCCTATCTGAATGTAGAAATCGGATCGGATATACTGAAACGCCTGAAAAACGGGATGAGAGGGTAAAATATGAAAAAAGAGAAAGAAGGTTCTAAATGAAAATTGCGGTTGTGGGTATAGGGTATGTAGGATTGTCAAACGCCATTCTGTTAGCGCAACATAATGAGGTTACAGCGGTAGATATAGTTAAAGAAAAAGTTAATCTAATAAATAACCGTAAATCACCTATATCTGATAAAGAAATAGAAGACTATTTGGCTGACAAATCTTTAAAACTCAAGGCCGTGGTCAATGGGGAAGAAGCTTATCGAGAAGCAGATATAATTATAGTGGCAGTACCCACGAATTATGATCCCGATAAAAATTATTTTGACACGTCTGCCGTAGAATCTGTTTTGAGAAATATAGATGAAATCGGAACTAAAGCTACAATAATAATTAAATCTACAATTCCTATCGGATATACAGAGAAAATTAACCAAAAATACAGGAGTCTTTCCATATTATTTTCCCCTGAGTTTTTAAGGGAAGGAAAAGCTCTTTATGATAATTTATATCCCTCCCGTATCATTGTAGGAATTCCGGGCAAGGAAAAGAATCTTAAACATAAAGCAGAATTGTTTATCAGGCTTATAAAAGAAGCGGCTATTAAAACAGAAATACCGGTATTGGTTACCGGTTCAAATGAAGCAGAATCTATCAAGTTATTTTCAAATACATTTTTGGCAATCCGAGTAGCTTATTTCAATGAAATTGACACCTATGCCGAAGAAAAGGGGCTGTCGACGGAAGATATTATCCGTGGGGTGTCCTATGACCCCCGCATCGGTGATTTCTATAACAATCCTTCCTTTGGATATGGAGGCTATTGTTTACCTAAAGATACGAAACAATTACTGGCCAATTTTGAAGGAATACCGGAAAAAATGATTCGGGCTGCCGTTGAAGCCAATATAGACAGAATCAGATATATTGCAGATAAAATATGTCAGAAAAAGCCAAAACTTGTAGGAATATATCGACTGACAATGAAAAAAGAAAGTGATAATTTCCGGTCTTCGGCAATCCAAGGCGTTATTTCTGTTTTAAAAGAGCGGGGAGTCAAACTTCTTATTTATGAGCCGTTGCTTGAACAAAGAGAGTTTGACGGAATACCGGTTACCGAAGACCTTAATGAACTGAAAGAGAACTGTGATTTGGTTATCGCTAACCGTTGGAACAAGGAATTATATGATATAGTAGAAAAGGTCTATATAAGAGATCTTTTTAAAAGAGATTGATTGAAAGAAATATTGTAATGGCATAGCAGATATGTAGCGAACCGGCGTTTTTTGCAATGTCTTTTGTGTGTAAATATCCGGAAATACTAAAAAGATGCCTTTTAAGGGGCATCTTTTTAGTATTTTTCTATCTAAATTAAAAAATTATTATTACATTTATCCAAATCCAGCATATCACCTAATTGATAATCGTATTCCGGCGGATAAAAAGGTTCCATGCCGTTAGCAGGGAAAAATGTCAGTTCTCCAAAATAAACTTGATCTTCAATGTCGTACAAGTCAACACGGACAAAGGGGAAATTTTCAGAAAGCTTCCTTGCAATGGCTTTCATCTCCTCAAAATGCGGAGGCATTGGAAATGTTTCATTACAGGACTTTGCCTTTTGAGAGATAGGGAGGAGATGAAAATCCATATCATAAAAAGCCTCTTTATAAAGCCGGTCACCCATTTTATAGTCAGTCATAATATTGATTAATTTAGGGACTCCATGAAAACAGAAAAATTTGTAGTCGATAATTTTTCCATGAAGGAATTTTTCACAGATGATTCTCGGGGGAATATCCTTATATACCCATTCGCCTGCCAGATAATAATAATTTTCACCCATCCAAGTATCCAGCAGAGAAGAGGCTTCTTCCCAGTCCAGGAGTTCTTTATCCGTACATACGATTACTTTATTCGACATATGGTTTGGTTTTAAGACAAACTCATTCGGTAAATCGGAAAGTTTGACCTCATCAGAGTGCTTGTATATACCGTAAGTAGGAATAATATGCTCCTGTCCGATTATATCGGCTACTATCCCGCGGACTTTGAATTTATCGACACAATCCGTCATAATAGGATCTCTGTAGTGTAATTTCAGCTACTGGATTTTTTCACTGAATGTTTTCGGGTTTTCCAAGTCGGGATAACCCCCCATTGCTTTTTTGAAGTCTTTCTTTAATGTGTGGGTATAAAAATGCATCATAAAAAAGGTACGTTTTCTGTGTTTCTTTTCTCTTTTAAAAAATAATTTAAACATGGCAAACCTCTTTTCTGATGATTCATATTTAATGTTTTTTAAACGACATGATTTTTCTTTGCAGGGTTCCTATCGCTTTTATAGGGATAGAAAAGCCATTTATAATCAAGTACCTTAATAGTCCGTTAACCATCTTAAGGGGAGTATCCTGATGCATGGACAAATAAGTTTTCATCCTGTCAATTTCATCGTTTGAGATAAAATCATTTCCCGAATTGAGACATATACTGCGAATGCAGGCATGAATCGCATTTCCGGCACATTCCGGAGCGAGGTGGGGAGCATGTTTTAATGCCAGCTTCTCATGTTGTTCCCAAGCCAGAAATTTGTAATAGTAGAGGCGTATATATTTATTATTCAGACCATTCATTATGCTGCCCGGATTTTCATGGCTGTAGTAGTAGCAGGATTTGTTAGAAAGAATAATTTTATTGGCCTTGTAAAAAATATGGGGCATAATATATAAATCTTCCATGAGAAGATTTACAGGCCAGCGTAAATCTTTCCATAAGTTGCTTTTATAAAGTTTACCCCATGCAAAAGAGGGAATCCGGTTCTGTAATAATGCGGCCTGGATTTCCTGGGTAGAACCATAATCGGGCCAATTCGGGTAATCCCGGTGAACCAGTCCTGTCTTTTCAACTCTTTTATGACCGGCCATTACTATATCGGCATCATTTTTTTTGGCAACAGTATATAAAAAATCCAATGCATCGGGAGGCAAAAAATCATCGGAGTCAAGAAAATAAACAAAGTCTCCGGTCATTAAATCCAGTCCTTTATTTCTGGAAGCACTAGGTCCCTGATTTTTTTGGTGAATAGTTTTAATTCGTATGTCGAGAAGTGAGTATTTTTCACAGATGTCGGGGGATGAGTCGGTAGAGCCGTCATCGATAAGTATTACCTCCCAATTTTTGAAGGTTTGGGAAATAACACTTTCAATACAGCGGTCCAAATATTTTTCCATGTTATAAACGGGGATGATAATAGAGATAACGGGAGACATGAATTATACGCCCTTTCGCTCTTCCGGTCGGGATTGTTTTACTAATATAAGGGTATATCCCAAAAGGAAATAATATGTTCTTGCGACGTATTTAAAAATGATACCCCCGTCCGTTAAACCATAGGCAGTGATTCCGGAAAAAGCAAACATCATAGCCCATGGATAGGGGTTAAAGGGATTTGATTTGATAAGGTTGTATAAATGCTTAAATATAAATGCGCAGTATAAAAGATAGGCGATAAAAGAAAGGAATCCGCCGGTACTTAAAAAATAAATAAATACATTATGAGGAAAATTCTGACCGGCTTCTTTACTTTCAACGGGATGGTATTTACCTTCAGCGTAAGCAGCCTGCCATTCATTCAAACCGATGCCGGTGACAGGATGATCAATAAACATCTGGTAACTGCTCTCCCACATCATTATCCGTTCACCGCCGGATGCTCTATCAGGGTAGGTAGAGTTTATATTTAGGGAAGGAGCAACACAGAATGCAATAGTAGAAATGAATAAAACAAGTAAGGCGTACTTTAATTTATGCGATAAAAGCTTCCATAAATTAAGACGAAACAGTATGAACATGAGACAAGTTGATGCAATGAGGATAGCCAGGTAGACACCTCGCACCTGACAGAAATATAAGGTGAGAATACAAAGTAATAATAAAATGATATAACCTGCTTTTTGGAGGGCAACAACCTTGTGATTGTGGGCAATGGCAAATGCAAGAATGAACGGAACAAATAAAATTAAAATAAAGGTGGGGCTGTGAGAGGAAAAATAAAAACTATCCAAAACGGTTTTGTCAGTGAAAAAATACTCCCACAAGCCGTAACCGCAGAGGGCAGATGTAATTCCTATAATCGTTGCATTTACAGACAATCTGACATCATAAGTTTGGCCGATATAAAGAATCATAAAAAAGGAAAGTGTATTTTCTATAAAGCTCAATAAACTATAATAACCGCCATATATATTATTTGTATTATCTACATGAAAAATACTGACCGCGGCGAGAGTCCCATAAAGAATAATAATTGCCAGTCCTATATATTTTGGAATATCCGGTTTTGCTAAAGATTTTCTTGTATAAAAATCATAAAGCAAAAAAAGAGCAAAGGAAATCATAGATATGGAATAGCCGATATTAGTATAATGGTCGGTAGTTACTCCCCAAGCAATAAGAATAGCGGTTAAATTGGCGAAGCAATTGGTTTTTATCATTTCGAGACTCCCAGTTTAGTGAACAGATATTTCATATACAGCGACAGCATTTCTTTGTAATTATGCATTCTCCGTGCATGTCTGGCAGCCTGGTGAATATCTTTGTGTCGCGTGAATCCGGTCAACGGGACATCTTTCCAGGGAGACGCCAGCCAGGCATTCCTGTACAGTTTCACACCATATAAGTCTTGAATCCATGTGCGCCAAGGTTTTACTACTCCTGCGTAATGGATAAATACAGCAGATTTGTCAAAATGAATGGGTGATTGCTTTTGAAAGAAGCTTTTCATGTCTAAATTATAAATGTAGTTGTATTTAGGCGGTAGAAGCAAAATATCATTATTTAAAAGTATATTCAGGATATCCTGGTCGTGCGAATGGAGATGTTTTCCTGATTTGCGTCGTTCAATGGCTAAGTCCCAGCATTTTTCCGAAATTTTATTATCGTTCCAGGCTGCCGTGTCAATCATAATCATACCGGAATTAAAATATTGCTTTGTACCTACAAGGCTACGTCGGTAATCGGCATATTCTTCGCTTGTATCACGAACGGCGGCTGCAATTTTTCCGTTAAAATCAACGGAAAGCAGACTACTGATTGAGCCGTTGCATAAAACATCGCCATCAATGCTGAAAATACGTGAGCTACCCTTTTTTGCAAGAATCGGAGCAAATAAAAAACGATAAAAAATAGATGCCTGTTTGTCTTCATGCAACATAGGGGTGAAGGGCATATCATCTACAAAATAGAGAATAATTTGACAACCGCCTGTATCAGACAAAATAGTCAGCTTTTCTAAATCGTTCTTGCTGATTTCACGTATGAAAATATTAAAACGCAGATGTAAGTCCGGATTATTTTCTAAAATAGAAGCTATAGTTACACCTATCCGGCATACATAGTCAGGAGAGCTGCCGAATGCAAAATCATAAACCGGCAGTTCCCGGTTTTTCTCTAAAGCAGGGCATATGACTTTTTCACCGGTAATTATAGTATCAAACAAAGTAGAGTTTTCTTCTTGTATCATTTATGCATTCTCCTTGGAAACAGATGATCTGATTAATGCATCCCATTGGGCCCATATTTTATCGGGGGCATAAGACTTCATGGAGTTTTTGGCATTCCTTCCCAATTCTATACGCAACGCTTTATTTTCCATCAAAGCTCTTAAAGAATTTGTCAAAGCATTTGTATTATTTTCTGATAATATACCGTTATAGTGGTCTTCAATTAATTCATTGACAGCAGGACAGGTATTGAAGCCGACAGCAGGAAGCCCGGCACTCATCGCTTCTGTCAGGGATAAGGGAAATCCCTCATAAGCACTGGGAAGGCAAAAAATATCTGCATCCACGTATTCGGACAGGATATCCCGGCTTTCTCCTTTTAAAAATACTTGAGCAGCCAATCCTTTTTTCTCAATCAGGTTTTCTAATTCTTTGCGGTACGGGTATTGTGATTCATCACCGCCACCCCAAAATTCCAGAGTCCATTCCGGGAATTCGCTTGCAAGGTTACCAAATGCTTCAATCAGAAGATGTTGTTGTTTTTGAGCTTTGTTTAATCGTGCAACATTAATTATTTTGAATGCTTTTTTTTCAGCAGACAGATTGGCCTGTCTATTGTACTGGGGGACAGAATTGGGAATACAAATTACATTAGCCTTAGGGCAGTAGGTTTTTACCTTTTCTATATCTCCGGGGAGCAGAACTTGGGCGTAAACACTTTTTTCAATAGCGGAAAGTTCACCTTTGGGAGCGGTTTTTAACGCTATATCCGGCGAGATATGAAACATCGTAATAAGGGGAATATCTGTTTTTGCAAAATTTAAAATATAGTTACTTGTTTCGTAGCGGAAAGATATAATAAGATCAGGTGTAATCTCATTAAATAATCGGGAGATTTCCGACTGAATCATACGGCCTTTTACAGATTCATTATAGTCACGGCCTAAGCTTTTATTAAAAGAACGGAGTATTTCCCTGATCAATTTCGACTGTGGCGGAACACATTTGCCCAAGGAATTGTGTTTCCATTTTTTAGAGGTTCGTGTCATAAGATTATACAATTTTATTTCCGGATTGAGTTGATAAAAGGGATGTCCGTCTTTTCCATAAGCATAAATAATAGATACGGTATATCCTTTTTCAGCGAGAGCATTTGCCAGATTGCAACAGACACGCTCAATTCCGCCACTCATGTTTATAAATTGTTCAAAAAAAGCAAGAGCTATTTTCATGATTTAAATCCTCAAAGTAAACAGTAATTATATAATTTTAATTATTATATTATAAATTGATTCGCTTTTTCAATAAAACCGGCAGTCTTGTTTTGGTGAAGTAAATCATTATAATGGTAAATAATAGAAGTTGGAATTTCTGATATTTGGAGAAAACATGAAAATTTTACTGGCAGATCTTCATAAATATGTAGGATATAGCGGCGGAATTGAGCATGTGCTGTCAGATATGGCAAATGCTATGACTGCACGGGGACATACTGTTTCAGCCGTTTTTTTTGACCGAAAAACGGGAAATCCGTTTTTTAAAATGGCTCCGGAGGTAGAAATTTACAACCTTTTGCAGCCGGAGGGCGATAAAAAGAAAAGCCCCATTCTTTTTTACAGGTTGGCTCGTGAAATAGTACGCCCTTTCAGCCAAAGTCTTTCCAGAGATATGAACTATAAAGGTATTTTGGCACTAAAAAAAGAAATGATGGATGTGATTGCAAAAACAAAACCGGATGTGATTATTTCGTTCAGAGAACCGACGGGAAGACTACTGCTCGGAGCAATACAAACGGACATCCCTGTTATTTCGATGTTGCATAATGATCCGGATGAAATTTTTGCAAAATCGCCGGAAAAAGAGAAAAATGCGCTGCTAAGAAGCCGATGGATTCAGGTTTTGATGCCTTCTTTTATTAATAAAGCTGACAAATATTTACCATATGACCGTTTTGTATATATTCCTAATTCTGTTCCTGTTCCCCGATTTAAAGTGGATCTGTGCAGAAATAAAGAAACATATATTATAACGAATGTAGGGCGTGTAACGGGAAGAACGAAAAGACAACATTTATTAGTAGAAGCTTTTTCAAGAATTGCAAATGAGTACCCTGAGTGGGATGTGCATATCCGGGGGGCCATGTATGATAAGCCGTATGTTACGATGCTAAAAAGACTTATCAGTAAGAAAGGAATGGAAAAAAGAATATTTTTAAAGGGAACTACTACAGACATGGATTCGGTTTGGAAAGAGACGGATGTTTTTGCATTCCCCAGTCATCATGAAGGATTTCCGCTTGCTTTGACAGAGGCTATGTCAGTTGGTTTGCCTGCAGTAGGCTATAAGAATTGTCCGGCAGTCAATGAACTGATTAAAAATGGAGAAAATGGTTTTTTAGCAGAAGACGGAGTCGAATCGTTTTCGGAAGCACTCAAAAAAATAATTGAAAATAAATCATTGAGAAAACAGTTGGGAGATAATGCGGCTAAGTCGATGGAGTTATTTTATCCCGACAAAGTATGGGATGCTTGGGAGAATTTAATTAAAAAAACGGTAGGGTGCTGATTATGAACTATACAGATTATGTACAGGCAGATTTAAAAAATAAAACAATTGTAATTATTTATATGCTTTATTTCGGGGATATGGTATCAATTACTCCTTTTCTTGAGGTGTTAAGGCGGGAAGCCGAGGGAAGTAAAATAATTTTGGTAATGGATTCCGGTTGCCGGGAATCAGTAAAATATAATCCGAATATTGATATGATTATTCCTTTTGACCGACATGGAAAAGAAAAAGGATTTTTTGCAACGTGGACGACAGGCAGAAAAATAGCGAAAATGAATCCCGATTTGTTAATTGTTTTACATGGTACAGCCAGAAGCTCACTTTTAGCGTTTGCGATGAATTCAAAAAAATGGGCGGGAGAACCGGGAACAAGAATTGATCGTTTATTTATGGACTGGCCGATTCTTGTGGAAACATATAATTCTCATGCTGTAGATAAGTATCTCCGTGTGCTTTCCTGCCTTGGAGTAAAGGATTTGCAGCATCATGGAATGAAAACCTATACTTGTGAAACATGGGAAAGAAAAGCAGATTTATTTTTTGAATCTGAACATATAGAAAGTGAAGACAAGCTGATTGGTTTTTCTGTGGGAAGCTCTACAAAAGAAAAAAATTGGCCGGCAGAAAATTACGGAAGGGTAGCAGAGCATTTTGCCGGTAAAGGATATATACCGGTGTTTTTTGGTGTATCCGGGGAGCTCCCTCTAATTCAAAAAGCAGTTTCCGGAATGACACATAAACATGTTGTGGCAGCAGGAAGGTTTACGATGGGTGAGTTTATGGCGGCCGCCGGAAGATGTGTATTGTTTTTTACCAATGACAGCGGACCAATGTATGTGGCAGACAGTCGGGGAGTTCCGACTATTTCTATGTTTGGACCGAGTAATGCAAAATTTCACGGACCCTTAGGTAAATTTTCTAAAGCAATTTCATCCTGGGATATGCCGGTAGGACCGGAGCATGTTAATAAAATTATAAAATCAGGAAAATACGTTCCGATTTCTCATATTACTGTAGAAGAGGTTATTGAGGCCGGTGAAAAAGCATTAAAAGATTCCGGCGCTGTTTCATGCTAATAAAAAAAAGATGTCGTTTCAACATCTTTTTTATGGAAATTTCTCATATTATTAAATTTTGACTCGTTAAGGTAAGATATTTCTTGTTATCCTCAGGTGAGAATAAAATAAAACAGATGCTAACCGGCGGATATGTATTGAAAGAATTTTACGTTTGGTAAAAATGGGCATAAATCTTCTTCGTTGCCTCTATATCTTTCCAGTGAAACCGGTTTAACTTTTTAGCTGCTTGTCCAATCAGGCGGTATTTTTTTAACAACTGACTTGTTTCTTCCCATGTTTCTTCACCGGCTGCATTTTTGTACCCTTTTTCGAGAGCGCCGGCATAAAGTGCTTCCTCTGTATAATTTTCCCTGTAGAGACCGTGGAGAAGCATGAGTACATCTTGTATTTTTTGCTTTGAAATATCTTTAAAATAGAGACGGCTCTGCCAGTCCAGAAAAGTGATGTTTTCATTTTTGCAGGTAATGTCCCGCAAGGCGGGGCGTCCGTGAATAATGTCACTTTTATGAAGTGTTGCAAGTCCTGCTCCGGTCAATTCTAAAATACGCAATTTTTCATCTTTATCAAGGTCCGGAGTTTTCATCCAGTAGCACAAATCAGGACCGCTGTCGGCAGTAACGATATAGTCAGGGGTAAGTACTTCGATGTGGGGGACAAGTTCGGGATGTACTCGTGCGGCAATCGTGATGCGAGCCACTTCGTAAAGAAATTCTTTTTCTGCAGAGTATTTGATCCATGTGTTTCTCCGGTTACTCAGTTTTCTTTTGATCCAATATGTTGCACCGTTCAGGGAAAAAGAAATGATTCGCCGGCCGGGATTTTCCAAGATGGCGGATTCGGCAGTTTCTTTTATTTTTTCGTCGTTCATTGTATTTTCCTCCCTCCATTACTTAACTATATTATTTTTATTTTACCATTTGCAGAAAAAAAGAAAAAGTTAAAAAAATAACTTTAAGGATTGAATGAAAAATAAATTTATATTATAATTTTAAAAGAAATATTTATGTATTATTTTGAATTTAATTAGCGGGAGATAAAAATGAGGTGCTGCTTTTTGAAAGCCGGAACGGGGAAGAAACGAAAGGGTTTTATGCTGATTGAGCTTCTCATCGTGGTGGCGATACTCGGTATATTGGCGGCGGTGGCGATTCCCAATTTCATCGGAATGACGGATGAGGCCAAGGTTGCCAGGATACAGGCGGATTTATCTGCCATCGGGTCTGCGGCGGAAGTTTATTATGTGAAAAACGGGAGGTATCCGTCGTCCGTTAAAGATATGGTGGATGAAACGGGGAAAGACGGCTTTTTGAGAAGTGAGCCCAAGCCGCCCGTAAAGGACACGTCATATACATTGAATGCGACGACAGGAGAAGCGACTTATTCTTTCAAAGGAAATACTTACTCTTCTTTCGGGGGAGAGAAAAAACAGGGAGGCTGATGTTTCCCGGGGTATACACAGGAGAGATGGAAATGGCAGGTAGAGATTTTTCGTATAAAGAAAGCTCGTTCTACCGGAAACTGTATCCGTCTTTTCTTTTTTTATGTTCCGCTTTTGCGGGTACGGGGATTCTTTTTGTTTCTCCTCTTTTATCATTGGCATTGTTGTCGGCAGGTCCGGCGGTGGAGGATTACAGAACGGGTTATGTCGATGACCGCTGGAGTCTTCTTATTTTGTTGACAGGTGCGGTTTACCGCGGAATTCATCATTCTTTTTATGAAGGATTTCTTTCTTTTTTGCTGGCTGCTCTCGTTTACGGGGCGGTCTTTTTTGTTATTCCTGAAGGTATCGGCACGGGGGATATTTTTTTATCCGCCGCCATTGCTTTTTGGCTGGAACCGGCGGGGGTTTTCTTTTTTATCTGGAGTTCCTGTCTGATCGGGGCGGCAGCGGCCGCCGTTCTTCTCATTTTTTATCACGTTCCGAAAACGTATCCGTTTCGTTTTTGTCCTTGTATCGCTTTGGGAGGGGTAGGGACTTTTGTCTGCCAGGAAATGTATCCCGCCGTTTTCACGGCCCGGTTTTTTACTTTTTGAGATTTTGATTGTGCTTGCCGTTTTTACGACAGCCGTCTTTTGTGTCATGCCTTTTTTCGGAAACCGGCAGAGAGAGCAACGGCTGGAGGTAGCGGCGGAAGAGGTGGCGTCTGCTTTACGGCAGGTGGAGTCGGCGGCGAGAAATGAATCGTCTTTGTACCCCGATGAATCACTGGGGCTTGTTTTTTATTGTACGTCCACGCCTGAGGGAAGAGCTGTATACGGTACAAGAAAGGGACGGTATGAAGTTTCTCCCCGTGGTGTTTTGCCGGAGGATATAGTTTTTGCGGCAGGGACATCATCCGTAAGGTTCGGGAAATCAGGGCCGGCAAGAGATTCCCGGTACCGTATCGAAATGAAAACGAGAGATGAAAAATACAAGAGAATCATTACGGTGGCGGCGTATACGGGGAGGGTCAGAGTAGGGAAAAAATGAAAAAGCGTCACGGATTTCTTATGCTGTGGCTCCTCATAGGGGTCATGGCGGTCACGGTGATGGGTGTTGCCGTTTTTCTCGTTTTTCATCAGATGGTGATATATGAAGAAGAAAGGGAGACGGCAACGGACGAAATATTTCTTGTCCAAGAGGCACTGGAAAGAGAAAAATATAATTTGGCGTTTCATAAAAGTGAGCCCGCTCTTTCGGGAAATATAGAGCGGAACGGCCGGACTTATGATGTCGTTCTTGAAAGGGAAGCGCTGACTGTTGAGGGTGTACCGGTGATGAAGGTGACCTGCCGGGCAGGTACAGGCAGCAAAAAACCGTTCACTGCATCTTTTATATGGGGAGAGCGGTCATGAAAAGAAAAGGCATCATTCTTTTGGAAACGGTTTTGTATATTCTTTTGCTTTCTCTTCTTGCCGCCGCGGTACTTCCGTTTGTGGGACAGACGACAAGGCTTATTTCTCTTTTTCAAATCCGCGGGCGTATGACGGAGCAGAGTCTTTTTGCCGTAGATTTCATGACGGAAAAACTGCGGAACAATTTGGAATGTACCGAAACGGTTTATGCAGGAAATGCATTGACCTACCAAGCGTATAACGAGAAGAAGAAAAAGGCGGAATACCGTTTTCTTATCCGTGACGATAAGCTGAAGGTCCGCCTGTACAACGGAGTGACTCAGCCTGTCACGGGAGAAAGTATTTCTTACAAAGAAGAGATTGCGTTCCTGCCTCCTGAAGGGGGTCCCGTGTTCCGTCGCTTTGAAAAAGGATTGGTCAGATTGTCTTTTGAAATGGTTCATACCCGTTCGGGGGAAAAACGGACAGTGGAAACGGCGGTTTTACCGTATCGTGATTTTTACCGTTCCAAACCGGGGGCGTTGTATAAAAATGGAAAAGCGTAAAGGTTTTTTGTCGTTGCTACTCCTTGTGGCTCTTTCGTCGATACTCACACTGGCAGGGGGATTTCTTTTTTATCTGTCACACAGTGCGGGCGGAAGTATTGTTTACGGAAACGGACTCCGTGCGGTGTATGCCGCCGAGAGCGGTGCCAATTGGGGACTCGCATCGCTGGAAAAAGGAAATATAACGGAGCGGACGGTGACTTTTTCTTACGATGAAGCGGATTGTCTGGTAAAAATAACGAATCTTGTCAAGAATGAGAAGGGTTTGGAGGGACGTATTTTATCGAGAGGTACGGATAAGAAGTCCCGTATGGTGAGGTATGTACAAATAGATTTTACCGTCACGGCAGGAGAAAAGCGGAAAATATCTGTGGAAAATGTGGGGAGCGACAAATGGATGTAGAAAAGCTCAAGGCAAAATGGGAAGAGCGGATACGGAGAATCGGCGGGTCGTACGGTAAACAGAATGTAGTTTTTATCCATGATCATTTTCTGCATGTGGCGCAGCGACAAAGAAATATGCTTTTGCATTACGAGAAAATCCCTTTGGCCGATGAAGGCAGGGATGCTGTTATCAAAGCGCTCCGCAGTATGGACAGCGATATAAAATCTTTTATTCTCATCTATAATTTTTCTGATTTACGGACGGAAGTAAAGCAATTTCCGCAAATGACGGAAGATGAGCTGTCAGAAACGATGTATTGGGAACAGGACAGAATCTTCGGTGTCAGAAGTGACCTGCAGATTGCCCGGCGTGTGTTGGAAAAAGATGCTACCGGTTGGAAACTTTCTCTTGCGGCGGCGGAAAAGGAACAATTGCAGTATTGGAAACATACGGCGGTTCTTGCAGGGAAAAGAATTTCCCGCATTGTGCCTGTTACGGAAATACGGACAGAAGAAGAAAATCCGCGGTTCTGTTTCTTTGCCAAAAAGAATCAGGCGCTCTGTATTTTCAGGGCGGGAAAGGAAGAAAGAACGCGGGTTATTCCCAAAAAAGAGGCGGAAAATGTGGCGGACAAGTTCGTTTCCCGCTTGTCCGAGACATATAATCTTGAAAATGCGGAGTTTTTATTTCTTCCCCTTGCCGACTGTTCAGAAGAGGATAAGGAATTTTGGAAATCTGAAGTACACCGCTTTCAAAAAGAATATAACCGGCCGGAGAAAGAGGAAGAAAATTTCATCCGTCAGGTGATGATTTCCGTACCGGACTCACCGATGAATCTGCTTTCCCCGGGAAAGAAAAAACCACTTGTTACCGAAGAAAATAAGTGGCTCAGAGCGGGGCAAATTTTGGCGGTATTGCTTTTCACCATCGGTGTCATTCTTTCCGTGCAGTTCCTTCTTACCCTGGCGGATTATAAGGAAAAGACGAATTATCTTGCCGAATCCGTATCTGTCCGAAAAGAGATGGCAGAAGAAAGAGAGAACAGAGAAAAAGAAAAACAGCTCCTTGCGGGAATCAAAGAGCGGACAGAAAAAAATCCGCCGCTTGCAGGAAAACTGCTTGTGCTGGCAGACAGTGTGCCGAAGGGAATCATTCTTCATGAAATCACGGCGGAAGGGACGTATCTTTCCGTCAAGGGAAGTGCAGCGACAATGAAGGCGGCCGATATTTTCAAGGAACGGATTGAACGGATATGGCAGGGGACGATGACGATACGAAAAAAGAAAATAGCCGCATCGGTGCAGGCCGTCACCTTTGAAATCGAGGGGGAAAGAGCGGAAAAATGAAACTCACGGAAATTTTAAATGACAATACCTATACGAGAAGTTTTTTCCTTCTGGCAGCCCTGTTTCTTGCCGCTGATTTCTACCTGGAGACGGAAATTTCAAATGTAAAGGACGATGTGCAAAAAGAAGAAACTTTGATAAAAAGTATAGATGCATGGAAACAAAAACCGAAAGAGAAAAATCATATTTCTTTTTTGAAGTCTTTGACAGAGGGACATGAAAATCCCGATATAGAAGGCATCTTCACATCTGCGGGCTGCAAAACGGAGGAGGTAAAAGAAGAGCGGCAGAGCAAAGGGGAAGAGGGAGGCACTTTATTTTATGTAAAAGGAACAGGAACTTTTTCACAAATACTCACGGCCTTTGATATAATAGAGGGCAAAGAAAAGGGAATGGTGACGGAACTGTGTCATATTAAAAAGGAACAGGGCAAACTGTTTTTTGAAGCGGCCGTCCGTCACATGCCGAGCCGAGGTAGTTATGAAGAAGAGAAATATAGTCCTGATCGGTCCGATGGGGACAGGAAAGAGCAGAGCCGCCAAAATCCTCTCTGACGGTTTTGATTGGCAACTTGCCGATACGGACCGCATGATGGAAAGAGAAACGGGCATGAAAATTGCCGAATATTACAAAAGTGTCGGGGCGGAAGCGTTTGCGGAAAAAGAAATATCCCTCATCAGCCGTGTCCGCTATTACCACGAAGCTGTCATCGCCATGGGCGGAAACAATCCGATGACGGATAAAAAATTTAAATTGCTTTCCGAGTACGGTGTGGTCATACTTCTTTTTGCCAAGCCGTACAGATTGGCGGAACGAGTCCGCCGCCGTATCGGAAAAAGACCGACCATGGACTATTCCGACGTGGACGGCTACGTCAGACAGATGCTCAGAAAGTGGACGAAGTGGAAAGACCGGGTGGATCTTGTCATCAACACGACAAATACGCATCCCGAGCAAACGGCTTTGCGGGTGGCCCGTTATATTGACAAGCATAAAATTGAATTTATTAAAAGGGAACAGACCGGAATTGAAAAACGGGAAAAGAATCACTTTTTCTGAACACTCTGTACCGGCTCTCATTTTTCTATAAAGGAGACGATTATGAAAAGATTGGCCGTATTGACTTCCGGCGGAGATGCATCGGGTATGAATGCCGCTATCCGCAGTGTAATTCGTACCGCAAAAGCCATGAAATGTGATGTCTACGGAATCAGCCGCGGCTACACCGGACTTTTGGAAGAAGATATCCGTCGTCTGACGAATCGTGATGCCGGAGGTATTATTCTCCACGGCGGTACAGCTTTGAAAACGGCCCGCTGTCCCGCTTTTTTTGAAGAAAGCAATCAGAAAAAAGGAGCGGAGATTTTAAGGAAATATGAAATAGACGGCCTGGTTGTTATCGGCGGTGACGGTTCGGTGCAGGGAGCAGAAATATTATCCGCCCTCGGTATTCCCACAGTCACCATTCCGGCGACCATAGATAATGACATGCACGGCACAGATGAAACAATCGGTCATGACACGGCGGTCAATGCCGTTGTGAATGCAGTGAGCCGTATCCGTGACACCGCGTCGTCCCACGACAGAGCGGCGATTATAGAAGTGATGGGCCGTTTTGCGGGAAATATTGCGCTCGATGCAGGTGTGGCATGCGGAGCGGAATATATTTTGGTTCCGGAAGTTCCGTTCAGCCGTGAAAAACTGGCAAGAAGCCTTTTGGAGCAAATGAAAGAAGGCAGAACGAACAGCATTATCATTTGTGCCGAAGGGGCTGATGACGGCCGTGCACTCGGAGAATGGCTGAGAGAAAGAACGGATATCGACATCTGTACGACCATTCTGGGATTCATACAAAGAGGGGGACTTCCGAGTGCCAGGGACAGTATCCTCGGTTCAGTTTTAGGAGCAGCTGCCGTCAAAGCATTGATGCACGGAGAAAAAGGCGCCCTTGCAGGTATGAAAAACGGAGAGATCAGAATTTTGCCGTACAAAGAAGCGGCGAAAGAGGCAAAAGGTTTTAAAAAGGACTTGTACGAAATGGCCGGCATGCTGGGGGCAGCTCAGGAAAAAGGCAGTATCGCAGAAAGCGGACTTTAGTAGTGAAGAACATAAAATGTTATAAGGAGATCAGGCGTTGAAATACGATTATTTGGTGGTAGGAAGCGGCCTTTTCGGTGCGGTATTTGCCCGTCAGGCGAGAAACGTGGGAAAGAAAGTTTTTGTCGTAGATAAACGGGGACATATCGGAGGAAATGTTTATACCGAAAATATAGAAGGAATTCAAGTGCATAAGTATGGGGCCCATATTTTTCATACCAATAATAAGGAAGTTTGGGACTATATCAACAGGTTTGCCGAATTCAACCGTTTTACTAATTCTCCTGTGGCTAATTATCATGGTGAGCTTTATTCATTACCGTTCAATATGTATACCTTCAATAAAATGTGGGGCGTAGTGACACCTGCCGAGGCGGAAAAGAAAATTACGGAACAGCGCAAAAAGGCAGGAATTACGAATCCCAAAAATCTGGAAGAGCAGGCAATCAGCCTTGTCGGCATAGATATCTATGAAAAATTAATCAAGGGCTATACAGAAAAACAATGGGGACGCCCTTGCACAGAATTGCCGGCATTTATTATCAAACGACTTCCGGTACGCATGACTTTTGATAATAATTATTTCAATGCACTTTATCAGGGAATCCCGGTTGGCGGTTATACGAAGATGGTTGATCGTATGCTGGATGGGATAGAAATTTCTCTAAATACCGATTATCTGAAAAACAAAGCAGAACTGGATGCTTTGGCAAATAAAGTGATATATACAGGACCGATTGACTCCTATTTCAACTATGATTTCGGACCGCTCGCCTATCGCAGTGTCAGATTTGAAACAGAAATACTCAATCAGCCTAATTTCCAAGGGAATGCAGCTGTTAATTATACGGACAGGGAAACGCCGTGGACAAGAATTATCGAGCACAAGTGGTTTGAATTCGGAAAAGACAGCGAGGGGAAAGATTTACCCAAAACTGTTATCAGTAAAGAATACAGTACAGAGTGGAAGCCGGGAGATGAACCGTACTACCCGGTGAACGATGAAAAAAATGGAGCTGTATACAGGAAATACAAAGCACTGGCAGACAAGGAAAGAAAGACAATTTTCGGAGGACGTCTGGGAGAATATAAGTACTATGATATGGATGCCGTGATTGCAAGTGCATTAAAATTGAGCCATAATGAATTAAATACTTGAAAATGCAGGTTTGCAAACAAATAAAGAAATCAATATAAAAAAATACCATACTGGTATTTAATTGGAGATATAAATGAATTTATGTAAATTTAAACAAAGAGGACTCGCAGCCCATGGCAAAAAGAAATTTTTTGATGAAAAACTTTTGGCAGGTATTCTTTTTGCTTGTGGCGATTATATAGCACTGGTACTGTCTGCCTACTTATCCTTGCAGCTGCGAAATATGATAATGACCTATAACACATATGAGGTAATGCCTGTATATGTGTTTTTTTGGTTGCCTTTTGTATTTATGTCGTTCATTCTTTATGCGGGACTTTATACAAAACGGATGCTTACTTATAAAATTATAGAAAAACTGTTTTATGCATCTTTTGGCGGGACGGTCTTCTCAATTATATTGATGTTTATCGGGCAAGTAGCCGGAGAAGTTTCGCGGTTATTTGTTGCCTTTATTGCTTTATTCAGCTTTTTGCTACTTTGTTTAAGCCGTTTTATAACAAATAATCTGTTGAAACACTTCTCCCTACTCCAAATTTCCGTGTTAATTGTCGGAGCCGGGCTTTCCGGTGATGCCATTGTCCGTGAAATCAGAAATGATTCAGGTATGGGCTATGAAGTTGTGGGCTTTTTAGAAGATGGTACCCCTAAAACCACATATACAGACTCATACCCTGTATTGGGAGGGTTTAAAGATTTGGAAAAAGTTATACGGGAAATGAGGATTGAGCAGGTTGTCATTGCAGCTCCTGGATTGGTACAGGACGTTCTTTCTGACTTGATTTACCGGGCCCATCTCTTGGTAAAAGACGTAGGCGTAATTCCGAACCTGGTAGATGTTCCCATGTCTAATGTGGAAGCAGAAACCTTTTTCGATGAAAAAATTATGGTTCTTCATATAAAAAATAATTTGGCAAGAAAATCGAACCAGACAGTCAAGAGAATATTTGACCTGGTGGCAACGATTCTTGGCGGAATTTGTATTTTACCTGTTCTCCTCGCCATTGCCGCCTGGGTTTATTATGATTCACCCGGTCCGGTCATTTATAAACACCGCAGGGTAGGGAAAGACGGAAAAGAATTTGACTGCTATAAATTCAGGAGCATGTGTGTCAATTCACAAGAAGTTTTAGAGAAACTGTTGGCGACAAATGAAGAAGCCAGGAAAGAATGGGATAAAGATTTCAAGCTGAAGAATGATCCCCGTATTACCCGGAGTGGTGCCTTTTTACGCAAAACAAGTCTCGATGAACTGCCGCAGCTCATAAATGTCCTAAAAGGAGAAATGAGTCTGGTAGGACCTCGTCCTATTATACAAAAAGAAATTGTCCGCTATGAAAAATTTATAACAGAATACTATAGCGTACTTCCCGGAATTACAGGAATGTGGCAGGTCAGCGGGCGCAGTGATATAGACTATCCGGAACGTGTCCGTATGGACAGCTGGTATGTCCATAACTGGAGTGTCTGGCTGGATATCGTGATGCTGTGGAGAACAATCAGCGTAGTCCTGAAACGTAAAGGAGCCTATTAAAGGATGAATATAAAAATATTGGTTGCGGCCCATAAGAAATATTGGATGCCGGAAGACAAAGTATATGTCCCGTTACATGTAGGAGCGGAAAATAAGACGCCGCTGGAGTATCTTCCGGATAATACAGGAGATAATATCTCGGCGAAGAATCCGAACTACTGTGAATTAACCGGTCTATACTGGGCATGGAAAAATTTAGACTGTGAATATATAGGTCTCTGCCATTACAGAAGATATTTTGGGAATAGGGTTCATACCGATAACTTGGAAAAGAAGAAACAGGCAATCTTTACACGGGCAGATTACGAATGTTTGCTTAAGGATTATGATGTAATTCTGCCGGTGAAGAGGAACTATTACATCGAAACCGTACGAAGCCAGTATGAGCACGCCCACTTTAAAAAGGACTTAGATGAAGTAGAAAAAATTATCGCCGAAAAATACCCGGCTTGCAGAAATGCTTTTACGAAACTGATGAATGGTCGCAAGCTTTACATTTTGAACATGTTTGTCATGAGCAAGAAAAATTTTGATGCTTACTGTACCTGGCTCTTTGATATTCTCTTTACCTTGGAAAGCCGCATTGATATTTCCGGTTATAGCACTTACGAAGCCCGGGTTTATGGGTTCCTTGCCGAGCGATTGCTGAATGTATGGCTGATGAACCAGCACCTTAAAAAAGCAGAAGTGCCGGTAGTGACACTGGAGAAGGTGGATTGGCCAAAGAAGATTGGGAAATTTTTGAAAAGGAAGTTTTTGGGAAAAGGGGAGTAAGATGTTTCAGTTTGATTTTTTACGAGAGAATGATACAAGTCAAATCATAAAAAAGATTACTCCATATTCTTATGTATCTTTTGACATTTTTGATACTCTTCTTAAACGGGATATTTTGCATCCTGAAGATGTATTTCATTTAGTGGGCCAACAGAATCAGGATGTATTGTTTGCACAAAAAAGAATTGAAGCAGAAAGTAGTCTGCGGAAAAATAGCGGTAAAGAAGAAATTACATTGGATGAGATTTATGAGAAACTTGAGGAGACATATCAGTCCTATAAAGAGCAGGAATTAAAACTGGAAAAGGCACTCTTACATCGAAATTCTGTACTCTATCCTGTGTATGAATACTGTAGGACACATGATAAAAAAATCATTATTACCTCTGACATGTACCTGCCTGAGCAGTTTTTGAAAGACATTCTGCATGAGCAGAAAATTGATTTTGACTTTTGCTTTATTTCCGGCAGCTGTGGAGTGAAAAAAGTTACAGGAAACCTGTTTAGGAGAATGTTGTCAGCAGTTAAAATTTCCTCAAATGAAGTTATTCATATCGGGGATTCTGTACGAGGGGATTATCTTGGTGCTCACAAAGCGGGGATTAAAAGCATCTTGATTCCCAAAATAAATAACCGGACACGGTGGATTAATTTAAAGAATCAAAAACAGCAGACAGCTTTTAATGTCTTTATCAATAATCATCTGGATACTGATCAGAATCTGTATTACCAGTTTGGATACGCCTGTTTTGGACCTGTTCTTTTTGGCTTTGTGCGGTGGCTTCACAATGCTGCAGGTGGCAAGAAAATTTTTTTCTTTGCCCGAGACGGCTATGTGGTAAAGAAAGTATACGATGCCCTGTATCCGGATAGCCGGACAGACTATATCTATTTATCCCGCCGTGCACTATCTGTTCCACTTTTATGGAAGCACAGCGGATGGGATGAATTTTCCCGTTATATTACAATTACCCGATTTTTTACGGTAAGAACTCTTTTGGAAAGGTTAGGGCTGGAGCCTGAAAAATATCAAAAAAGAATTCAGCAGTTTCAATTATCACCGGATACCGGATTGCAAGAAAATAATTTTTTACAAAATGAGAAATTAAAGGGGTTTTACCAGACCATCCGTGAGGACATTGTTAAAAATTCACGTAATGAGTTTGAGTGCCTCTCTGCATATTTTAAGGAGAAAAATTTTCGGGGAAACATTGCAGTTATGGATATCGGTTGGAATGGTAGTATGCAGCGGTATCTTGTGGAAATTATGGATATCATGGGAATAAGTGTCAGCATGGACGGCTATTATTTCGGCATGCGGAAAAAGTTAAAAAATACACGGGTTCATGGGTATTTATATGAATCATCTAAAATGCATCTTGAGCCTAGAGTTTCTTTTATGCAGGGGCTGTTTGAAAGCTTTTTCCTATCAAGAGAAGGGTCTACCAGACGGTATGATCTGGAAGAAGGCAAAGCCGTTCCGGTACTCTATGAATCGGAATATCATGAAAATGATGTAGAATTTATGGCATTTCAGGACTTGCAGAACGGGGCACTGCAATTTTGCAAAGAATATGCTAAGAGTGCTACAGCTGATCTTAAAAATTATACGGCAGAGGAATACAGTTATGATTTATTGCGCTTTGGAACAGAACCGACACGGAAAGAAGCAGCTCTGTTTGGCGATTTTCGCTTTTATGATACTAATGTATTTCCACTGGCTAAACCGCAAAGCATGGCATATTATATACAGAACCCCAAAAAGTTTGCCCGTGACTTTTCCTATTCAGCTTGGAAGGCGGGATTTGTGAAGCGGTGTTTTAAAGTAAAAGCACCCTATGCTTCTTTATATGTTTTCTTGAAGACAAGGCGTTGATGGAGTACTGATGAAAAGAGTTTTAGAAGTTAATGTAGACGATAACGGGTATGGGGGCGTTTATGCTTTTGTGGTCAATATTCTGGAGAATATTGACCGGGGTTTTCAAATTGACTTATGTGCTTTTGAGAAATTTGAAAAGAAAGAGCATATCGAATATGTTGAAAGCTTTGGCGGGAAGGTGCACTACTGCGGATATACAGGGAATTTGTTTGCTAAGCAGTTGCGAAGTTTTAGGAAATTATACGGTCTGGTAAAAAAAGAAAATTATGATGTGATTCATATCCATTCTGACGTTTCCTATAAATTATTCCTCTATGCACTTGTCTGCAAGGAGGCAGGGGCAGAGAAGATTCTCGTTCATTCTCACAGCACCGGAGTGGATGGAAAGTATCGAAAAATTAAGCAGGTACTTCACCAGGTATTTAAGCCTATGTTGCCTTTAGTGGCAAAACATTTTTTGGCCTGTTCCCGAAAAGCAGCAGAGTGGATGTATCCGAAGAGCATGTTGGAAAAACGTATTTATACTTTAATTAACAATGGAATTAGTGTGCAGAAATTCAAGTTCAATTCAACTCTACGCCTTAAAAAACGTAGAGAACTGAAAATTAAGGACACAGATTTCGTTGTAGGTCATGTAGGTCGTTTCAGTTATCAAAAAAAACATTCTTTCTTGATCGATATCTTTTATGAATTGGTAAAGAAAAAAAACAATGCAAAACTTCTTTTAATCGGGAGTTATGTGGGAGACTCTTCGTATATGGACGAAGCAAAGACTAAAGTATACAAGCTGGGTATTGAGCATAATGTACAGTTTCTGGGGATTCGCAATGACGTTCCGGCTCTGATGCAGGCTATGGACTGTTTTCTTCTCCCCAGCCGTTTTGAAGGACTGGGAATTGTTGGAATAGAAGCACAAGCGGCAGGGCTTCCTTGTTTTTGTTCAGATACGATTCCCCATGAATTGGGGGTATCTAATTTGGTTCATTTTATTTCTTTGAAAATACCGGCGGAGAATTGGGCAGAAGAAATCTTAAAGAAAAGCAATATCCCCCGCAGAGGTATGCAGAAAGAAATTACTGACGCGGGGTATGATATTGAGAAAGAAATCGGGAAATTGGAAGAGTTTTATGAGGGGTCAAATGAACCGATTGTTTAAGTATACTGAATCCTGTCTTGTGCTAATGATTTTAATTTTCTCCTTTACCTTAGTGACTGAGCAGTATAGATTGTGTTGGGAAGAATCCGACCGTATACTTTCTTCTTTTTTGGGCTATTATTTTTTGCGTTTATAAAAAATTATAAAAGAGAAATTAATATCTATTAAAACCAAGAATTTAATATAAATAAAATCATTTTTGATAATGCGCCATTTATGGCCTAAAAAAATAATTATAAAAATTTAGATGAATATAGTATGATTGATGAATTTGTAATTCTATTATGAAATTGCGGGGACAATTTAAGAGAGATTTAGAGAGGAAAAATGATGAATAGAAAATATGTTGACGTTATTTTTGCACTTATTGTTTTTTCACTGCCATTTAAGTATATTCCCCAGGTACTGTGGCTGAATATTCTGGGAGGACCGTTCGGACAGGATTTGGTAATATATCCGCTTGTGATTGGTTTTGTTTATACTGCTTACTGCCAGTGGAAATATAAAAATGTAGTTTACAAGTGGAGTATTTTCAGGAAATTTATTATTGCTTACTTAACCGTACTTCTTATTTCTCTTGCCTGGGCGCTTTTTGACTATCCTTATTATGACCTGATTCTCAACGGTCCGGCAGGACAAATCGAAAAGCTGCCGAAACCATTGGCAATTTTTAATGATCTTGGGATTCCGATTACTAAAAAGGCTTTGATTGAATTTTGGATGTTTGCCCGCCCTATTAAGACTATCTTCTTTGAGACCATCTCCACTTTTGGTGGGGCTTACATGATTTTCTGTTGGTATCATAACCGTATTCAGCGGGCTCTTGATATTCTTCTTAAGGTCACCACAGTAGACCTTGTTATCATAGCAGCATATGGGCTGGTGGATGTATGTTATCAGAACGGACAGATGTGGGCACAGAATTTTATCACAATGGTTCTTCCTTTCATTCATGGAAATGTTTCAGCTAAAGCTGATTATTATCAATTTCATACGCCTCTGTTTTGGGGTGCCCAAAACAGATCTATTTTTCTGGAGCCGTCCTATTTTGGTATTTATATGGCTTTCGCGTTTCCTCTTCTTTGGTGGAATATTTTTCGGCAGACTGATGTGCGGAAGAAGCTGTCTCTATGCGGACTCTTTATTGTTTTAGCATTTGAAATTTTTTTGACACAGTCCAGGACAGCTTTAGCAGTCAACCTTTGTGTGTTCGTGATTTTTGCATTGATTTGCTTATATCGGGTACAAAAGAAATTATTTATTTTATTAGTAATCCTTGGTATAGGGTATAGCTCAGCTTTTGCAGGATCGATGGAGTTTTTAAAATATGGTCAGGTTCCCAGCCGAATTGGCGAATGGACTCCACTCGCTACTAAGTGGCAGAACATGCAGAAGAAAGAAAAGGAATTAAATCAAAGTGTGCAAAAGAAAGGGAAAGAATTAAATCAAAGTGCGCAAAAGAAAGAAAAGGAATCAAATAAGAAAATTCCCCAAACCAGTGCTACGGAATATGTGGAACACAATTTGAAATCTCTTTCCGGATCTGGCGAAAAAGGGATTCATGCCGGGAGTAACCATTCCCGCTTCACAGTACAGAAAACACATATTCAAATCGGGCTGGAGCATCCGATATTTGGTGTAGGTACTTCATTGCGGCAGGGGTATCTGCGGGAAAAGCTTGATAAGGATCCCGGTGGTGAAGTCCAAAAATGGAATAAAAACATTGATAAATGGGGATTACTGGGCGCCGGATTTCCTAATTTAGGTGACTTTACTCTCCGATTTGCAGAGACCGGATTTCTGGGACTTGGACTTTACCTTTTTCCGGCACTTATGCTTTTTTGGCAATATGGGAAAATACTCATTAGGAGGGAAATGGAGGTAGAGAGAATCAGTCCATTTATTTTCAGTGCCTTGTCATTTGTAGGAATTATGGCAACCGGTTTGGGCGATGGGATAAATATTACTTTCTGTTACTGGACAGTGATGGCAATTTCTTTCCTTCTGCTATTTAGCAAAGGTGATAACAATATCTGACAAGTAAAATTGTTTATAAAAAGGCGGTATGAATTGAAAAAAATCGGTATATTAACATTTCAGCATGCTGTGAACTATGGTGCAGCACTCCAAATGTATGCTCTTCAGAAAACAGTGAAAAGATTGGGAGCAGAAGCGGAAATCGTTGACTACGAATGTTCTTGTATAGCAGAAGTATATGAAGCGTTTCCGATGAGGGCATTGTATAATCCGCGCCTTTTTGTGCATTCCTTATTCAACTGTGATATACAGCGCAGTCGCAACCTGAAGTTTGAAGAATTTCATAAAAACATATGACTTTTTCTCCGCAAATGGATTAGTCGCATTTATTTTTATTGGTACATAGAATAGTAAAATTACTTAGAGCCCAAATGTGCAGTGAAATAGTAATTCTGTTGTTCATAGCTATTATTTTCTCACTGGTGGCAGGGGCTAATGGTTCTTTGAACGTTTATTATGTAGTTTGGCTACTTTTGGAATTGTGTTATGCCATGTGTCGGTCTGTGAAGGTAAAAGATGAGTGAACGTAAATCCGGAATATTTATCAGTTATATAAATATTTTTTTCCATACTTTGATAGGCTTTTTATATGTGCCCCTGCTTTTGTTTTATATCGGAAGTGGCGGATACGGATTGTATCAGTTGATAGGTTCGTTTATTGCCTATTTCAGTATTATGGACTTTGGACTGACGACGGCGGTTGTCCGGTTTTATGCAAAGTATAAAGCATTAAATGACCGGGTAGGGATGGAAAATATCCTGGCGATTTCTTCTTACGGCTATGCTGTTATTTCTTTAGTCATTTTATGCATTGGCAGTATCTGCTATTTCTGCTTAGACGCTATTTTTTCTGCAAGCATGACTGCCACGGAGATAACAGAGGCCCGGGATTTATTTCTTTTGCTTTTGTTTAATATAACGGTTACTCTTTTTGGAATGATTTTCCGTGCAGTTATCAATGCACATGAAAAATTTATATTTCTAAAAGGAATGGAGACTGTTGAACTTGTTATTCAGCCTGTTATTGTGGTTGCAGTCTTACAGAAATATCCGGCAGCTTTTTCTGTTGCTATGGTTCAGACTCTGCTTAATTTAGGGCTTATTCTTATAAGAGGATATTATTGTTTTCACAGACTGAAAATTAAAATACATTTTCATTATTGGGATAAAAATCTGATTTATGAATTTAAAAAACTGGCACTCAGTGTTTTTGCTATTTCCTTGATTGATCAGGTGTTTTTTAAAACGAACCAGGTGATACTGGGAATCGTGAGTGGTACTTTTGCAGTAGCAGTTTACTCTATTTCATCTTTGATTTATATGAATTATATGGCCTTATCCAATGCTATTTCCGGTGTGTATCTTCCTCACGTAACTGAAATGGTAACAAAGAAAGAGCCTGTAGAAAAGTTATCAGAGTTATTTATCCAAATCGGACGATGGCAATATTTTTTATTGGCACTGGTGGCGACCGGTTTTATTATTTTCGGACAACAGTTTATCCGGCTGTGGGCAGGAAACGGATTTGAGGATGCCTATTGGATTACTTTGTTCATCATTATCCCTTTTACCATTGATTTGATTCAAAATTTAGGATTATGTATTTTGCAAGCACAAAACAAATATGATTTCCGGGCAAAGGTGTACTTTTGTGTGGGTGTTTTAAATTTAATCATGGCTATTCCTTTGGCGGTGAATTTTGGAGGAATTGGATGTGCTTTTGCCACAGGACTTTCAATGTTTATAGGAAATGGACTGGTTATGAACTATTATTATAAGCGGGTTATCGGTCTTGAAATAGTAAGATTCTGGCGTGAGATAGGGAAAGTCTCTATTGTAATCTGTTTTGCTTTTATTACAGGTTATATTTCTAATGTGTACTTTTTTGGAAATAACTCGGTATTTCATTTCTTGGGCGGTATAGCATCATATATTTTTATTTACAGTGTTTTTGTCTATCTGTTTGCCCTATCCGCCGGAGAAAAAATCAAGATAAAAAGAGTTTTTATGAAGCAGATGTAAAAAAGAATATAGAAAAGGATCTCCGATATTCTTTTCCGGTAAACGGTGATTCTATCCCTATTGTAGTTTGTAGTGTAAAGTTGGAAATAAAGCGTTTTTAATATAGGGAGGCAATTATGATGGACTGCGATATGGTTCTATAGGGCTACAGAAAATCTATAGCCGTACTCTTATTGCTGCATCGGCAGTGAATTTGGCACTAATTGTTCCCGCCATCCTTTGGAAAGGGGCGCTCGGAGTAGCCGGATGCGTACTGATTACAGAAACGTTTATCACTTTGGTGATGGGGATATATCTATGGAAGAAGAAGATTCTGCTACGCTAAATTGGGGACATAACCAATAAATTTCCTTGAAAGGATTGAAACTTGCATGGCTGATGCTGAGCTCTTAAAATACGGAAAGACAGAGAAAGAGACTGAATTTTCTGGGGATCATTGTGTACATTATCTGCTTGCTTGTGGATGCTGTGAGAGCAAAATCGGTTGAATGTAAATTTTGAAGGAGTGATTTCAATATGAGTGAGTCAACGGTGCTGTATATGGTAATTCCCTGCTATAATGAACAGGAAATTTTTGCCTATAGTAAAAATCACTTAAAACAGAAACTAATACAGTTGATAAGGCAGGGGAACATCAGTCCAAAGAGCAAGATTTGCTTTGTTAATGATGGCAGTACTGATAAAACCTGGGAGTTGATACAGGAAGCATGTGATGAGGATGTTATTTTTTCCGGTATCTGTCTATCCCATAATGAGGGACACCAGAATGCTGTATTGGCAGGTTTGATGACGGTGTTGCCGTATGCAGATGTGGCTATCAGTATGGATGCGGATTTGCAAGATGATATTGAAGCTGTTGATCAGATGCTGGATAGATATGATGAAGGATATAACATTGTTTACGGTGTCCGTAGCAGCCGCAAGAAAGACAGCATCTTCAAACGGATGACAGCGGAGGGGTATTATAAATTCTTGGAATGGATGGGAGTTCATATTATCTATAATCATTCCGATTTTCGTTTGATGGATAAAAAGGCATTGAATGCTATGAGTGAATTTAAAGAAGTAAATCTGTTTCTCCGGGGGATTGTTCCCCTGATTGGATTAAAAAACTGCTCTGTGTACTATGCACGAAAAGAAAGAGTTGCAGGAGAAAGTAAATACCCGCTGCGTAAAATGGTGGCTTTTGCTTGGCAGGGAATCACATCTTTCTCAATGGAGCCTATCAAATGGATTACTAATTTGGGGCTTGTCATGACCGGCGGGAGTTTTCTGGTTTTTCTTTATTCTCTGTACAGATACACAGAAGGAGCTACGATTGCAGGTTGGACCAGCTTGATGCTGTCGGTATGGTTTATTGGAGGGGCACTTCTGTTCTCTCTGGGAATAATCGGAGAGTATATCGGTAAGATTTATATGGAGGTTAAGCACCGACCACGATTCATTATCAGTGCGTTTATTGATGAGAATAAATTCAGGAGAGGTGTAAAATGACCATGCAGAATCTTACACACGGCAAATCAGTTAGGAATTGGTTCTTGGAAAAGAATATTTGGTTTTATTTATTGATTTTTGCAACTTTATTTATTTTCTTTACGCAGGTTCATATGCTTGTTCCGTATGACGGTGATGATTGGGTCTGTTCAGCTTATATGCGATTGGCCGTACCCCAGTGGAAAGCATGGAATCCCACAAAAATATTGCCGGAAGAATTGTTTCCTATAGCAGGGTATCTGGCAGCATATGTGGTCAATCCTATTCTTCATGATTATATTTTTTCGATTACTGTTACGACGGCTATTTTGTATAGCGGGTTAATTACAATTTATATTTACATGTTCAGCAGACTGCTTACTTATTTTTTTAATTTGGAGCAGTATCAGAATAATTTTATCAGTCTTTTATTCTTTCTATCTCATTTTCTTATCTTTAAGAGTAAGGAAAATACGTCCGATTATTTATTTGGCAGCATGAATCTCACTTGTATTTACCATTATTCTATTCCTGCCTATATGAACTTTGTAATAGTCTTTTATTTGTGGAGAAAGTTGCCTGAGTATTTAGCGGGAAAAGTAGGGATACTTGAAAAAAGTATTTTCGTGTTGGGGCTCTACTTGGCACTTTTTTCCAATGTGGAGCATAGTATCATTACAGCTTCATTTATTGGAGCTTTGGTGATAGGAAAATATGGAAAGAACTTACTAAATCCTGCTCAATGGAAGCGCATTATCAAAAGCTCACCTTTTTTCAGTGGGACTATTTTCATTTGGCTTATATCTTTGGCTTTTGAAGCAAGTGGCGGCAGAGCCAGGAATATCGGACGCAGTCTTCTTGATTTACCTTTTAAAGAGACTTTCAGGATACTCTTTCAGGCCTTGCACTTTAATTCGCTGTTTTTGATTATCAGCGGGATGATTCTTTTTGTCGGAATTTATTATTTATGCAAGGAAAAAATGTCGTCACCGCAAAGGGAGTGTCTGCATGGAGTTTTAAAAATATCCGTTACAGCGTTTCTGTTGACGTTTGTCTATTTGATTCTGGTAAATGCCAAAGCTTCTCCCGATTATATCGGGAGGGGGGATGTGCTTATCAGTACATTAGGATGGGTATTGTTAATGGTGTCCGTTTTTGCGGCTTATGTGCTGAAAAGAAATCCTAAAATTTTTTTAGCAGCTCCAGTTATAATTCTTATTATTCTCTCTGAAGTCATGAATCCGAGAAGTCCTTATAAAGAAGCAATTATATATAATAATGCATCGACTAAAGCAGCTTATGCACTGAGTTGTGATTTTTTGCAACAAATCATAACAGCCGATCAGGCAGGAGCAGATGAAATGACATTGATTGTTCCCGTTGGGAATAGCATAGATAATTGGCCGCATCCCACGTATATGGGCGGAAATATTTCCTATAAGCTTTTTAAAGAAGGTATTATCAGTAGGCAGATAAAAATTAAAGTTCAACCGGATATCCGAATGAATCAAAAATATCAAATAATTGTTTCTAAATAGCATATACGGGCGGTTTGATATGGATGATGTAATCACTGGTGCATCGGATGTGGAGGCAAAGAAATAATAACCAAAGACATATCTCAAATTGCCAATACAATACTGTGTTATAAAATTTGTTAGGTAATCCTTACCGTGACTGTCCAAAAAGCAATACAAAATATTTTCTTTATATCACTTTCAGAACAGAGTCTTTGCCTTGACGGGAAGACTTTTTTTCGTTATCCTCTAAATATAGAGGACAGGTGGATAGGATGTTTAAATTCAATGATATATTTCTTGTTATCGTTGGCGGATATGTAGTTTATAAGATAGGATATGTTGACGGGTTCACTCTCGTGAATATCTTTATTCTCGTCTGCCTTACGGTGGCGGTGGTTTCTACGGCTCTCCGTCGGTCCGGGTATGTGGATAGAATGGAAAAATTGGAAGAGCGGGAAATGAAACGGTTGGAAAAAGAAGGAAAATCATCTCCGGCGAAAGTAGTTTCTCCGGAAAAAGCAGAGGATAAAAAAGAAGACAAGACATAATAAAGTAGCGCTTAGCGCTGCTTTTTCTTTTGTAAGAAAAAGGTAAAGGAGGAAAGGCAAAGGTAAGGTAGAAATTCATTGGTGCTTATAAAAAGATGGGGTGTGCTTATGAAAAAAATCTATGTGGTTGATACCAATGTTATGATTCAGGCGCCGTATGCGTTGTATTGTTTTGATGAGCATGATGTGGTTTTACCGATGGTGGTCGTGGAAGAACTGGATCAATTAAAAAAGGCGGAGGGAGAGAGAGGTGCCAATGCAAGATCTGCGATTCGTTTGTTGGAAACTTTGCGACAGCGGGGAAATCTTTTATCAGGTGTGCCTATACAGACAGGCGGTTCGGTACGTATAGAAAGTAATTTTTGCGACGTAAAGCTTTCGCCTGATTTGCCGCAGGATAAGTCGGATAACCGTATTCTCATGGTGTGCAAGGGCCTGGCAGAGGGAAAAAAGCCCGGCCGGGTGGTACTGGTGACGAAGGATCTGGTGCTCCGTATCAAGGCACAGCTGGTCGGAATTCCGTCGGAGGATTTTACGACAGAGCAGGTATCAAAGGAGGATGAAAATTATACAGGCCGTGATCAGGCTTATTTTCCTGAAGCGATGGCAGAGGATTTTAAAAACGGAGGGATTCCTGTATCCGTGCTTTATCATTTAGATGAGGACGGGAATAAAATTCCTGTCATGGTTTATGAAAATGAGTTTTTCGTATTAAGGCCGGACCAGTCGTCGGGAAGCACCTTGCTGGGCCGTGTCGAAAAGGACCGGGTGGTTCCCCTGCAATATGGTAAGCAGCGGCCTTATGGGATACAGCCGAGAAATGTGGGCCAGTATTTCCTCCAGGAAGCCTTGATGGAAAGTGCAGAAAAAGCGCCGCTTGTGATTATCAAGGGGATGGCAGGGACAGCCAAAACGTTTTATTCTTTGGCGGTGGGTCTGGAAAAATTATTTAATAATCCGTCAGGAGAGTACAGGCGCATCATTGTGAGCCGTCCCAATTCACAGTTTGATGATGATATCGGATTTTTGCCGGGAGATGAGCAGGAAAAAATTTCTCCTTTAATGCGTCCGGTCATTGACAGTCTGGAACAACTTCTTGAGGATGAGCCCGGTGCAGGCGGGGAGGCATCTTTGACAGACAGGGTAGATGAAATTTTTGAAAGGGGTATTATCCGAACGGAAGCATTGACCTATATCCGGGGCCGTTCTTTTGTAAGGACGTTCCTGATTATTGATGAGGCGCAAAATATTACGCCGAACCAGGCGAAAGGAATTATTACGAGGGCAGGCAGGGGAACGAAGATTATTATTCTTGGTGATTCCCACCAAATTGACCGCCCGTTTCTCGACGAAAGAACGAACGGGCTTTCCTATGCGGCGAAGTGCATGAGAGGGAGTCCTTTGTGCTGGCAGCTGACAATGGCAAATGAGGAATGCGAACGGTCACCGCTGGCTCTTGATGCGGCACGACGTCTGTAGTTTCTGAGGATCTGTCGGAAAATAGGAACAAACTCCGTTGTTTCCTGTATAAAAAATAAAAAATTTTAATTCGTTCTGCAGTTGTGCTAAAATTTAAGTAATAGCGCGATAAGGAGTGTTTCTATGAAATCCGAGCTGGATATTGTAAGAGAAATCAATCGTATGGCAGGAGAAGTACGTCCTGTCGATTTGATGATGGATTTAATCACCCGGTACGGTTACTGGGCATTTCTTATATACGGACTGATTCTCTGGTTTATGCCGGGAGAAAGAAAAGCGGAGCGGAGAAGAACATGTGTGTCCGCTTTTTTGGCAGTCTGCTTTTGTTCCTGTATTTCTCTTGCTATCGGAAAGTTGTGGAAAAGGCAACGGCCCTTTACCGAAGACTGGCGGATTTGGAATTTTACGGGCCACAAGGCCAATTCTTCTTTCCCCAGCAATCACACCATGAACGGGGCGGCCGTTGTCTTTCAGCTTATAAGGGACGGTATGCCCGGCAGCTGGTGTATGGCGGTACTGGCGGGAATTATTGCGTTTTCCCGTCTTTTTGCAGGACTTCATTACCCGTCAGACCTTCTTGGGGGAACGGCGATTGCTCTTTTTATACACAAGGTGATGAATGATTCCGGTTTGCGTAAGTTGACGGGAGAGATTGCCAAAGGGCTTTCTTTTCTTTCCGATACGTTGTGGCTGCAGATAAAAGGCAGGTGATTTTTTTGGCAGATATGACAGATCCCGGTAAAAAGATGGTTATCGTCTGTATTGCCCGTATTTTACTCCGTGATTCAGAGGCGGATAATCCTTTGTCACAGCAGGAAATTTTGAGGCTTCTTGAGGAAGAATACGGACTTGTGGTAGACAGAAAAACGATTCGCCGGAATTTGCTGGCACTTCGTGACGGCGGACTTCCCGTCGTATGCCGTGAGGTGGATCGTGTGATTGAAGGGAAATCATCGCCTTTGTCACTTGACTGGTACTGGGATCATGATCTTACCAAAAATGATATCCGCACACTCATTGATTTACTTTATTTTTCCCGCTTGCCTTCCACACAGGTGAAGCAGATTTCGGAAAAATTGAAACGTCTTCATATCAGGAGTTTTAATGACGGAAAAGAGGCGGTGCGGAATATACCGGCGGCACAGAAACTTGTCCGCCCCGAAGAAAACCTTTCCGCTTTATCGGACGCAATCACGAAAAAAGTGCAGATACGGTTTTTCTATGACCATTATGAGGCGGACGGAAAAAAGCATCACAGCAAAAATGCAGACGGTACCGACAAATTATATACAGTAAATCCTTATGTGCTTGTTGCGACGGATGACAGATATTTCTTTTTGGGAAATACAGAGGGGACGGAAGAGGTGACATCGTTTGCGGTGGAGCTTATCGCCGCTCCCGTTGTAACAGATGTGCCTGCACGGCCGCAAAAAACAATCCGCGGTGTAGAAAACGGAGTCCGCGTTCTTGACTATCTGACGCCGGCAAGGCGTACCTATGAGGGAACGCCCGAGGCCTGTATCCTTGATGCGGACAGCCGTTTAATGACCGATATCGTGGCAGATTTCGGAAAAGCCGCTTATTTGATTTCCGCAACGCAGGAACGGGTAAAGGTAGAAGTGACGGCCCCTGTTTCTCTGATAAGAGCCTGGGTTTTGAAAAATGCGCCGCTTGTTAAAGCGACATCACCGGTATCTCTTGTCAAGTCGATAAAAGAGGCGGCATCGGCACTGGCCCGTCTGTACGGAGGCGGATGATGGTCTGGAAGGTCGTTTTAGGACTCTTTTGTCTTATCTTTCTTCTGCTTCTCATTCCCGTCCGGTATCATTTCAAACTGGAAATGTGGAAAATTTCAGTAAAGATAAAAGCACTGTTCGGAGCTTTCAGTAAAGAAATTGTCATTCCCGGCGGCGGAAGTGACAAAGCGGAAGAAAAACGGAAGCAGACAGAGGCAAATGAAAATATTCCGGACCCGGAGCGGGAAAGCATCACGCCTGCGAAGGAAGAAAATAAAGAAATCAACCGGGAAATCCATCAGGAAATAAAAAAGCCTGCAGAAGTAAAGGAAAAGAAATCAAAGAAGAAACCGTCGGTTTTCAAGCAAATTCACTTTGCAATTCATAACGGACTGGCGGAAGAAATATTCAAAACGGTTCTTTCCTTATTTCACCACAGCAAACCGCGATCCTGGTGTATTTACGGTGAATTCGGAACGGGAGATCCCATGACGACAGGTCTTACGGAAGGTATGGCACATGCTTTTTTACCTGATATAACGGAATCTGTAGTATGGAAATATCTTGAGCCGTCTTATAAAATAAAAGGGAAAGGCCGGGGACGGATGATTCCCCTTTATGCCATATATATCATTTTGCGGCTTGGGGTTCCGCAGCCGGCCCGCCGGTTTTGGCGATACAGACAAGGAGGAATGAAAGATGAATGATGAAGTGAGAAAACAACTTCTCGAGGAATTTAAGGACATGATTCGTACGGAAACCGTGGTAGGACAGCCGATTTATCTCGGTGATGCGACAATCGTGCCGTTTGTGGATATTTCCTTCGGCTTCGGTTCGGGCCGTAAAGGTGCCGACGGCCAGGCAAACGGAGAAGCCGGCGGCGGGAAAATGAGTCCTACCGCTGTTCTTATCATGAAAGGGGAACGGGTGGAATTGTTTTCCATTAAAAATGCGAATGCAAATAATACGATAGACAAGGTTTTCAATATGGTACCGGAACTGGTCGCCCGTTTCACAAAGAAAAAAGAGAAAAAAGAAGAGGTCCGGGAAGCGGCGCTGAAAGAAGCAAAAGAAGCGATGCGTGAGGAAGCGGAAACGGCAGCACTGGAAGCAAAACCGCTGGCATAGTATTTGACTTTGAGTCAATTCCTATTGACAGATGAGAAATATTATATTATGATTAGTGCATACCCAAATCCTCTAAATGAGGATGTCTTAAAGGAGGAATTTAACAATGAAAATGAATAAAAAAGTAGCTGCTCTTGTAGCAGGTGTTATGATGTTCGGTGCTATCGGATCTGTTTCTGCAGCAGGAGTCGGCTATGTTAACTCTGCAGCTTTAATGCAGTCCCATCCGAAAATGGAAAAAGCACAGCTTGACCTGAGAAATGCTGCACAGAAAGCAGAAGAAAGCTTCAAAAAACGTGCAGAAGGCAAGAGCGATGCAGAAAAGCAGAAAATTTTCCAGGAACTCCAGCGTGATCTGGCAGCTAAGGAAAGAGCACTCATCCAGCCGATTCAGCAGGATGTCATCAGAGCTATCGTGCAGGTCCGTAAGGAAAAGAATCTTGATGTTATTCTCGAAAGCGGAGCAGTTATCGACGGCGGAAGTGATGTAACGGCTGCTGTAGGCGCTAAGCTTGCAAAATAATTAAGTACAGAAAAGAGACCCGGAAAGGTTTCTTTTTTTATGCTCCGGATTTTGTCGGAAAAGTACAAAATTTTCCTGTTATAATAAAGAAGATATTTGAAGAAAGGCAGAATAAAAATGCGGGATACTTCTTTGGTATATCCTGTCGGTGCGGACGGGAAAATTTTACTGGGCCATAAAAAAAGAGGAATGGGCAAAGGGAAATGGAACGGTTTCGGCGGAAAAAGAGAAAAAGGCGAGACCATGCGCGAATGTGCGGCACGGGAGCTTTTTGAGGAGTCCGGACTGATTGCCGGACCCGGTGATTTTTTGCCGGCGGCGGATTTATATTTCCACCAACCCTCCGATCCCGAGTGGTCCCACGGAGGTATCGTCTATTTTCTGAAAAAATGGAAAGGGGAAATCTCTGTGTCCAATGAAATGGAACCGGCCTGGTTTTCTCCTGAAGAAATGCCTTTTGAGTATATGTGGGAGGCCGACCGTATCTGGCTTCCCCGTATTTTAAAAGGAGAAAAAATCAGGGGCGTTATTTATTTTGCCTCTGACGGGGAGCATGTTTTTGATTATCATTTTGAAACGATCCGGACAGGAGACAGATTTTGATGGGTGAAAAAGAAAACTGGACGAATCTTCTTTTGGATTGGTTCGACCGTCATAAAAGAGACCTTCCCTGGCGGGAGGAGAAACCGAGAAATCCTTACCATGTCTGGATTTCTGAAATAATGCTGCAGCAGACGAGGACAGAGGCGGTGAAGCCTTATTTTGAAAGTTGGAAGAAAAGATTTCCGACAATCAGAGCCGTCGCCGATGCCGATGAAGCAGATGTGCTCCATGCCTGGCAGGGGCTCGGTTATTACAGCAGGGCGAGAAATATTCACAGAGCGGCAAGAGAAATGACGGAAAAATACGGAGCGGCGTTGCCGAAGGAAAAAGATAAAATCCGTTCTCTTCCCGGAATCGGAGATTATACGGCAGGCGCCGTTTTATCGATGGCATACGGTCAGAAAGAAGCAGCTGTCGACGGGAACGTACTTCGTGTTTATGCCCGTTTATACGGGGTAGAAGAAGATATTTTAAAGACCGCGGGAAGGAAAGAAATTACAAGACTTGTAGAGGAAACACTGCCTGAGCGGGCAGGTGATTTCAATGAAGCGCTGATGGATTTGGGTTCGGAAATCTGCATTCCCAAAAAACCGCGTTGTTCCCTGTGTCCGCTTGTACCATATTGTACGGCTTTGAAAGAGGGGAAAACGGACATATTGCCTGTGCGGACACCAAAGAAAAAGCAAAAGGAATCAGCCGCTTGCTGCGCTGTTATTATCAAAGACGGCCGTGTATTATTTCATCTCCGCCCGAAGAAAGGGATGCTCGCATCTATGTGGGAGCTTCCCATGGTTCTTGCACCGGACGTACAAGCGGGGCGTAAGGAATTGGAGAAATATCTGTCAGGAAAAGCAGAAGAAAAAATATGGGAGTACACGCATGTATTTACTCATCGTATCTGGCACATGACGGCGTATCTGTTTGAAACGGCAGTCGTGCCGGACGGAAATTTCCAATGGTTTTCCTATGAAGAATATAAGAAAATTCCTCTTGCAGGTCCTCATGCCAGACTGGCGGCCTATATAGCAGGATATGCGGCATTGGATGAATAAGGATAAAAGGAAAGGATAAAATGTTGGATTTTTATTGGATGCTCGTCTTCGGTTTTACTCTTACCGGTCTTTGTAACGGTCTTCTGGCAATCCCGGTTTTCCGTTGGGGAAAGTGGTATTTCTATCCCTTTTTGGGAGCGGGAACAGGATTTGCGGCGGCAAAATATTTTGTCTGGTATGCATCGGCATACAGTTCTTATGGAGATACCGCTCATTGGGCGGCGTATGCGGCGACAGGTTTCATGGTTGCCCACGTGATCATTCTTGTGCCTTTGATTCTGCTTGCTCTTTTAAGCTCTCTGCAAAAGATACGCAAACCGGTGCGGCTTCTGGGAACGGTTATTTTACCGTTGGCTTTGTGCATCGGTATTTACGGCTCGGTCGACGGAGAGAAAAGGGAAATCACGGAATACCATGATGTGTATGCAGAAAATCTTCCCGACGGCTTTGACGGTTTCAAACTGGCACAAATTACGGATCCCCATATAGGGCCGTATTACAGAAATACGGATTTGGCAGAAGATTTGGACAGAGCGAAGGCGGCAGGGGCAGAAGTTATCATGCTGACCGGGGACTTGATTGATGATATCCGTGTGATGCCGGAAACGGCGGAAATTCTGACGACACGGAGTAAACTCTTTCCTTATGGAATCATTTACGTCCGTGGAAACCATGAGCTTTACAGAAATCCGTCTTACATAGAAAAAGAACTGGAACAGACAACGGTTCATGTTTTAAATAACAGTCACATGACAATAACCCGCGGTAAAGACCTTCTTTTTGTGGCAGGTGCCGACTATCCGGGTCTACAAAGAGAGGGACGGGAGGAACGAATGAAAGCGCTTACGGAAGAGGCATTCCGAAACATTCCCGAAACGGCGGCGTGTATTTTTCTTGCCCACCATTCCGATGCGATTGACGGCGGATTCAGACACCACGCTTTTTTAACACTCACAGGACATACCCACGGTCTTCAGACGGGTATTTTCGGAAAACCGTTTATCACTCCGTTCAAGTATACCCGGGGGATGTACAGTAACGGTAAAGATTTCGGATATGTATCCCGCGGAAACGGCGGCTGGTTTCCTTTCCGTTTCGGTTGCCCGAGAGAACTTACCGTTTTCACAATTCATAAGAAATAAAAATTTTGCAGGAAATGAATTTGCCAATGAAAAAGGAAGGCTACTTTTTGTGAGTGCCTTCCTTTTTTTAACTTCTTGCAGAACTCAAGGTTGTATCAATGGCGTTTTCAGGTTTTTGTGAAATTTTCACGATTTCACTTCTGATTTCTTCCATGTCAGCATTGTTTTCTTCTGTCAGCGGTTTAATAGTGACCGCTGTTTTGTCTACATTTTTTAAAGGTGTTTCAATGGTTTTATCAATCCGTGCGTAGGAAAAAGTGACTTCTTTTCCGCTTTTTGTTGTGACGATGAGACGTCCGCCGTCAATCGTGCCGCTTCCGGATAAACTTCCTTCCACTTCTTTACTTCCCTGTTGGACACGGTGTTCGACGGAAATGGTTTTGTCATCATTTTTTGTAAATGTAAAGGTTTCCAGAGTTTTTATGTGATCGCCGGACCAATTCATGCCGGCTTCCTGGACACCCCACCAGGTACCTTCCCAGGGGCCTCCCGTCAGAGAGGAGAAGAGGGCGAAAGCGCCGCCGCCGAGAATGAGAACCAAGGCGATTATGCCGATGATTATATATTTTTTCATAGTTATATTCTGCTCTTTCCGATTTTTATTATTTTCATTTTAACATAGAGGATAGGACAGGGCAAAGAAATTTTGGGAACGGCGGGTGTAAAGGAAAAATTACGTCAGCCGGAAATAAAACGGATACAAAAGTAAACAAAAAAATATTTTTGTATTACAATGGGTGAAAACGCATGTAAATGGCTTATTTTAAGGATTTATGGTATAATAAACTCAGTATTTATGAAGGCTCATGACTTCCGGGAGCGGCATCAAGGGCTGCTCTTATTTTATTTCCGGACAACAGATCCGGATGAAAGAAAGGTGAATGTATGGAATGGAAGGAAGGTAAGATTGTCAATACCCCCTTGGAAAGCCAGATGAAGAATTCCTACATCGACTATGCCATGTCGGTTATTGTCACTCGTGCATTACCTGACGTCAGAGACGGGCTGAAACCTGTCCACCGCCGTATTTTGTACGCCATGAATGAAGCAGGTATGCTTCCGAATAAAGCGTATAAGAAATCGGCCCGTATCGTCGGGGACGTTTTGGGTAAATATCACCCCCACGGTGATTCGGCCGTTTATGATTCTGCCGTTCGTATGGCACAGGATTTTTCCACCCGCTATCCGCTTGTGGACGGGCACGGAAACTTCGGCTCTGTCGACGGTGACTCGGCAGCGGCTATGCGTTATACGGAAATGCGCATGTCAAAGATTACGTTGGAAATGCTCCGTGATATTGATAAAAACACGGTGGATTTCATGCCCAACTACGACGGTTCTTTGCAGGAACCGCTTGTTCTTCCCTCCCGTATCCCCAATCTTTTGGTGAACGGTTCTTATGGTATTGCTGTCGGTATGGCGACCAATATTCCGCCTCACAACTTAGGAGAAGTGGTGGACGGTCTTTGTGCGATGATTGATAATCCTGAGATTACTATCGATGAGCTGATGACGCATATCAAGGGGCCCGATTTCCCGACGTCTGCCATTATCCAGGGGCGTAAGGGAATTTCCGATATGTATCATACCGGGCGAGGTTCCATTACGGTCCGGGCGAGAACAGAAATTGAAGAAATGGACCGCGGTAAAAGCCGTATTATCGTAACGGAGATTCCTTACCAGGTGAATAAAGCACGTTTGGTTGAGTCTATTGCCGATTTATCCCGCCAGAAAGTCATTGACGGGATTACCGCGCTTCGTGATGAATCTGACCGGAAGGGCATGCGGATTGTCATCGAGCTTCGTGCCGATATAAATCCCCAGATTATGCTCAATAATCTGTACAAGCATACCCAAATGCAGATGAATTTCGGATCTATCATGCTGGCTCTGGTCAACGGACATCCCCAGATTTTAAATCTTAAACAGATTCTTTACTATTATCTGAAGCACCAGGAAGAAGTTGTTACACGAAGAAGCCGGTACGAACTGGATAAAGCGGAAGCAAAAGCTCATATTCTGGAAGGACTCATGATTGCTCTTGATCACATCGATGAAGTCATCAAGACGATTCGTGAATCCCGGACAGATGAAATTGCAAAAACCGCTTTGATTTCCAAGTTCAATCTTTCCGAAAAACAGGCGATGGCTATTTTGGATATGCGCCTCAGAAGATTGACGGGACTGGAAAGAGATAAGATTGAAGAGGATTACAAGGATGTACAGGAAACGATAGCCTATCTCCGTGATCTCCTGTCCAGCAGAGATAAAATCATGGGTGTTGTAAAAGCAGAACTCATTGATGAAAAGAACCGGTTTGGTGATGACCGGAGAACAGAAATCGCTGCTGCCTTGGACGATATGGATATCAAGGATTTAATTCCCGATAAGCCGATGACGGTGACGCTGACGAAGCAGAACTATATCAAACGGATTGATTCCGCTGACCTGAGAACCCAGAGAAAAGGCGGACGGGGTGTGAGCGGCCTTAAGATGAAAGACGGCGACTATGTCCGCAAGATTTTATCCACTTCCACGCATGCGAGAATTCTTTTCTTCACGAATAAAGGGAAAGTGTATATGAAGACAGCCTACGACATTCCCGAATCAAGCAGAACGGCACGGGGCAGTGCGATGATTAACTTCATTACGTCCCTCGGAGCAGATGAATACGTCACGGAAATGCTTGATATAGATGCTGCCGGAGAAGGAACGAAGTATCTCCTCATGGTGACCAAGTTCGGATATGTGAAGAAAACGGCATTGGAAGAGTATAAAAATATTAACAAGAGCGGGCTGATTGCCATCCGTCTCAAAGATGATGACCGTCTTGTTGCTGTTCTTCCCGTGAAGGGAGATGAAGAAATCATCATTGGTACCCGGGGCGGAATGGCCATCCGTTTTTCCATCGATGATGACCAAGTGAGACCGCTCAGCCGTGCTACATCAGGTGTCCGGGGAATCCGTCTGAAATCTTCCGGGGAAAACGGAACGGATGATGTGGTAGGTGTCGTTGTCGCAGCCGATAAGGATATATTTACCATTTCTGCTGACGGCAACGCGAAAAGAAATGCCGAATCCGCTTACCGCGTGCAGAGAAGAAGCGGGCAGGGAACGATAAACTTCAAGAGAGGTTTTGAAGTAGTGGCTCTCGTAGCGGCTGATGACAATGATGAACTTGTCGGCGTATCCGAGCAGGGCATCACGATCCGTATTCCTGCCAGCCAGATTTCCAGCAAGAAAGCGAAAGGCGGTCAGGGCGTCATTCTCCAGCGCCTTGAAGAAGGGGATAGGATTGCTTCGATTGATGTGGTAACAGAAATGGAAGCAACAGAAGAATAAAATATATAAAAGCGTCACTTGAAAGGGTGGCGCTTTTATGTTTGATTCATTGCAGACGATATCCGGGGAGAATTTAAAATTTATACTCTCAGGCAAATATTTCATAGAGCCTGCTCATACATTTTCATTATTCCCGGTCTTTGGTACAATGAAAACAGAATAGTATATTCATAGGAGGCGTGTATGCGGACACTTCGTGATGCGGTATACGGATTGGCTGTAGGAGATGCATTGGGTGTTCCTGTCGAGTTTGAGGAGCGGGACAGCTTTCATGTAGAAACAATGACCGGTCACGGCACTCATGATAAGGAGCCGGGCACCTGGTCCGATGATACCGGTCTGACACTGGCGACCTGCGACAGCTTGAAACTGATGGGAACCGTTGATTTGGAAGATTTAAGGTGCTGTTTCACCGATTGGTATAAGAAAGGGAAATATACACCGGACGGAGAAGTTTTTGATGTGGGAATCACTACCGGGGCCGCACTTGGCCGCGGAGAAGGCATGGCCGATGAATGGTCCAACGGGAACGGTTCACTCATGCGGATCATTCCGCTTGCTTTTATTCCCGATATAAAAGATGATGAAATACGGGAAGTATCGGCTATTACCCACGCTCACCGCATTGCCAAAACAGCCTGCGTTGTCTATGTCCACATAGCCCGGTTGCTTTTGGCGGGAAAAACTCTTACAGAGGCGGTGGCGGAAGCAACGGACAATGAAACGACAAAAGAACTTTTCGGATATCTTCCCGGGGTGGCGGCGTGGCCGAGAGAAAAAGTGAAAAGCAGCGGTTATGTGGCAGATACTTTGGAGGCGGCGGTTTGGAGTCTTGCCAATACTTCATGTTTCAGGGACGCGCTTATTAAAGCGGTCAATCTGGGTGACGATACCGACACGGTGGGTGCGGTTACCGGCGGTTTGGCAGGAATTATATACGGCTATGAATCCATTCCGAAGGAATGGCTCGAAGTGCTTCGAAGAAAAGATTTGATTGATATGTATTTATTTTAAAATAGACATAAAAAAAGAATGCTGACGAAAAAATCAGCATTCTTTTTAATTTATTTTCCCAATGCTTTTTTGACCATTTCGGAGAAATGCCTATACTTCCATAAATAAACGGCCACAGCAGAACCGAGGAAAGACTGGACAGTTTCAAAAGGAAGCTTCATGATTGCATATTCCCAGGTACTGTATACATAGGCCTTACCGAGAGTATAGCCGACAATGGCAATCAATGCACCGACGGCAGCGGCAAGAATAACCATGGAATACCGTTCTTTTCCATAGGTGCGGGCAATGAGGGAAATGGCAACAGAGCGAAACCCGTGGGTGAAAAGAGAAACGAACATAGGAAGAGGATAAAAGAAAAAGTCTCCCAGAAAAGCACCGATGCCGCCGACGATAAAAGCACCGAGCGGATCAAGAGAAAGAGCAGCGGAAACAATAATGATATCATTTAAATAAATATGTCCCCCCGGGACGGGAATACCGAAAGAGGATAAGAGGGTATTAATTCCCATTAAAATGCCGCATACGGTAATCCAACGGACGTTATGAGTTTGTTTCATAGATTGGTCTGTCATGATAATCTCCTTTGTTTGATTTTTATATAGTGCTATTATAATCATAATCTGGTACTATATAAATTACCAAATTACAAAATAAAAATATATCCAGAAAGGAAATCATGAAATATAATTTGTACGACGGAAGCCGTCAAAAAGCGTATATGCAGTTGTATCTGGAGGTCAGGAAAGATATTATCCGCGGAATTTATGGCTATGGACAGAAACTTCCTTCGAAAAGACAACTGGCGGACCGCACAGGCGTAAGTGTCATTACTGTGGAACATGCGTATGACCTGCTTATGGAAGAGGGGTACATTGAGCCGAAGGAACGGAGCGGCTACTTTGTCATTTACAGAAAAAATGACGCCTATTCGGTAGCCCCCTTTATACAGAAAAAAATAATATCCCGGCAGAAAAAAAAGAAAAAAACAGAAGAAGACCTGTTTCCTTTTTCTGTCTTTGCCAAAGCGGTGAGAGCAGTCCTTTCCCGGTGGGGAGAAAAATTACTGTCTGCATCTCCCAATGCGGGAATGCCGGAACTGAGAGAAACCTTGGCGGAGTATCTGGCAAGAAGCCGCGGGATTATCGCATCGCCGGAGCAGATTTTTATCGGTGCCGGTGCCGAATATTTGTACAGTCTTGTGGTACAGATGATCGGCAGAAAAAAACTGGTAGCCGTTGAAGATCCCTGTTATGAAATGATAAAAAAAGTCTATCATGCCCAGGGACTTCTGACAGATCCGCTCCCTATGGGAAGAGACGGTATACGGACAGAAGCATTGGAAAAGACGGCGGCGAGGGTTCTCCATGTGACTCCCTTTCACAGCTATCCCAGCGGAATTACCGCTCCCGCCTCAAAACGTCATGAATATATCGTGTGGGCAGAGTCGGGAAACCGCCTCATTATAGAAGATGATTTTGATTCGGAATTTACCTTGCTTTCGAAACCGGAAGACACTTTGTATTCGCTGTCCCGTAAAGGACATGTGATTTATATGAATACATTCTCCAAAACCATCGCTCCCTCCGTCCGTATGGGGTATGTGGTGATTCCGGAGGGGAAGTTGGAAGAGTTTAAAGAAAAAACAGGTTTTTATTCCTGCACCGTCCCCGTTTTGGACCAGCTTGTTCTTGCCGAATGTATCAGAGACGGACATTTTGAAAGACATATCAACAGAGTGAGAAGAAGGCGGAGAAGAGAAATAAAAAGGAAATCGTAACTTCTGGCTTTGAAATAACGGGACAGAAATTTTCAATAAAAAAGGAAACACTTTATTTTTTTGAAGTGTTTCCTTTTTATTTGCTCCTTATATATCCATAAATTCCTTCAGATGATGCTTGTAAAGGTGGAAAATACCGTAAATGTATTGCTGCTTTTTAAGTTGGTTTTCATTATAGAAATAGTCTTTTACCAGTTTCGTGCCTACCGCAAATATTCCGAAAGGAACGACAAGGGCAAAGGCGGCCATGGATAGAATCGTCAGCAAATCCTTTTCCTTTTTTTCTAATTCTTCACAGGATAAATCTGTTTCTTCCCGGAGCTTTTCCAAGAACTCCTTATAGGTCTTTCTGTCTTTTACCGGTGTTTTATCACAGACGAGAGTAGCCTTGTTTCCGAGCCAACCGTAGCAGACGCCATACTCCTTGTATTTGATATCCATATTTTTTACAAGAGGAACGATAGGATCGACATGCCCTATAAATAGAACTTTGTCAGTATCCTTGAAAGAAGTCCTCTGGAACTGCCACTGCTCGAAAGTAAGTGGAATGATGCGGAACCCGGACGTGATATCCAGGAGAGAAAGTAATTTTTCAGAATAAGGAACATCAGAAATTTTAGAAACGACGTAGAGTATCTTTTTATCTTTCATGAAAGAAACCTTTCTTCAACTGTATCTTAAATTTCGTTTATTTCGGAATTGTATTTCTTTACTTTATTTTAGCAGAAATAAATAAGATTGGCAGGATAAAAATGTTTTTCCCGCCAAAAGAGAAAAAAACGTAATTACCGTCGTTTTTCCGTATAGAAATGTAAAAATAAAGATATTTTTATTTACAGGGAGAAATAACTTTTACTATACGTAAACATTCTGAAATAGTATAATCGTAGTGGTATAAACTTTTATTTCAGTATAGGGGGAAGTTATGGAAGCATTAAATAATTTAGTTTCGGAAATTAATGGTCTTCTTTGGTCCTCGGTCATTATCATTCTTCTTGTGGGAGCCGGTTTTTATTTCACCGTCCGCACAAGAGGGGTACAGGTCCGCTATTTTTTGGACATGTTTAAAATGGTGGCCGGTTCTGCAGGAACGAAAACGGAAGGAAATACGCTTTCACCGTTCCAGGCCTTTTGCGTAAGTACTGCCTCCCGTGTCGGTGTCGGAAATATTGCAGGTATTGCAATTGCTATTGTTGCCGGCGGACCGGGAGCGATTTTTTGGATGTGGTTTATTGCCATTATCGGTTCTGCCACAGGATTTGTGGAAAGTACACTGGCACAGATTTATAAAGTGCCCCGTGAAGACGGATCGGACGGATTCCGCGGAGGCCCGGCTTATTATCTGAAAAACGGTCTCGGTCACGGGATCTGGGCAGCGGTATTTGCGATTTTAATTTCCGTTACGTACGGTATGATTTATAACTCCGTCCAGTCGAATACGATTTCATTGGCACTGAATAATGCATTCGGTGTTGACCGTATGATTGTGGGCGGCGTGGTAACCGTTCTTGCCATGATTGTTATTTGCGGCGGTCTCGGCCGGGTAGCCCGCGTTACGGAATGGATTGTTCCTGTGATGGCAGGTATCTATATCCTTACCGCACTGGGAATTATGATTTATAACTTTGCAGAGCTGCCCCGGGCATTCGGAATTATTTTCCGTGATGCTTTCGACTTCAATGCCGTTTTCGGCGGCGGTATGGGTGCAGCCGTTCTTACCGGATTCAAACGCGGACTTTTCTCCAACGAAGCCGGTGAAGGTTCCGTACCGAATGCCGCAGCTTCTGCCGATGCAAGCCATCCTGTCGTACAGGGTTTTATCCAGGCCTTCGGCGTTTATGTAGATACCTTGTTTATCTGCTCTGCTTCCGCATTTATCGTATTGCTTTCCGGTGATTATCAGGCTACGGGCCTTACGGGTATCGAATTGATTCAGTGGGATTTGGCCCAGTATTTCGGACCGTGGGCTCCGAGTGCCGTTTCCGTTCTCATTTTCCTCTTTGCTTTCAGCTCCATTATCGGGAATTACTACTACGGAGAAATCAATATCGGGCATCTTACCGATAAAAAATGGCCACTCAATTTGTTCCGTGCCTTGATTGCGGTCATGGTATTCTGGGGTGCCCTGGCAGATATGCCTATCGTATGGAATCTGGCAGACTTGTTTATGGCCTTTATGGTACTCACCAACGTGACGGCCATCCTGATTCTTTTCCCGCAAGCCAGAGCAGCTCTTCTCGACTATGAAAAACAAATCAGAGAAGGAATCAAAAATCCGATTTTCCACAGAAATATACTTCCTAAGCAAAAGGGAGTCGTCTGGTGGGACGATGAAAATAATTTCGACCATTCGAAATTGGAAAAGTAAACCGGCGAAAAAGACCGTGAGATTGCATCACGGTCTTTTTTTATAAAAAAGATGACGAAATAAAAATGATTTCGTATAATATAATTATTCTCATCTCATTAAACTGATATTTTTCATTAATGGAGGATATGACTATGGATGCTATTGAATGTCTGATTACACGGAGAAGTATTCGCAGATACAAAAAAGAAGAAGTGTCTCCCCGGGATATAGAGAATATAGTGGAAATTTCCCAGATGGTATCGTGCTGGGAGAATACACAGCCTGTCAGATATGTGGCAGTTTTAAACAAGGATTTGAAAAATAAAATTGCTGACGAATGCACCAAAAACTTTCCGTGGAATACGGAAAATATCCATGAAGCACCTGCATTAATGGTACTTTGCGTAATCAAAGGCCTTTCCGGATACGAAGAGGACGGCACACCGTCCACGACAAAAGGGACGCATTGGCAGTCTTTTGATGCCGGTATGGCGGCGGACCATTTTTGTCTGGCCGCACGGGCTGTCGGACTGGGCAGTCTGATCATGGGACGTTATGATGAAGAGAAAATCAAGGAAATACTGGCACTTCCCGAAAATTATGATGTATCCTGCATTATTGCCGTAGGATATCCGGAGGTCATTCCGGCCGCCAATGAAAGAAAACCGCTAAAAGACGTTTTATCTTTCCGTTCATGAGTGCAGAGAAATTTTCAAAGCGGAGATACGGGGGAACTATGGATTACAAAAATATAAAAATAATACATTTGCTGTTGGCCGCTCTTGTATGGGGAACGATACCGTATATGGCGGCAGCTGAAGGGACAGAGGCGCAAATTACGGAAAAAACTGTCGTAGCAGACGGTAAAAAAATAAACAACACGGTAATGAAACGCATGGTTTTTACAGCACCGGTAAAGGCGGAAAATTCTGTAGAAAACACGGCGGTTTCCCGGGCCGCAGCCGGTGAAAACGAAGTTCCTGCAGAAGAAATCATACCTGCCGAAGGCGACCTTCTGGAATCAGGCGGGGGACAGCTTGTTGTAAACGGAAAGATTCTTGATACAACGGGATTGCCCTTCCCGTGGATAAAAGAAAGAGGCGTTATTCTCGTTCCTGCACGGCGTGTTGCGGAAAGCCTCGGCTATACCGTATCGTGGAATGAAGAAACACAGACGGTCCGTATAGAAGATTCAATCCAGCAAATTGACCTCATACCGGGCGAAAGAATCGGAGTATTTCAGGGCAAGCTGGAGAATATTTCATTGACCCGCAGGGAGGAAATGCAGGAAGCTCCACTCCTTGTAGGAGATTACTTATATGTACCGGTTACACTTTTCCGGCGGTTTTTCAATGATATAAAAATTTCAAACGACCGTATTTCCATTACTGTACAAAAAGTGGAAACGGAAAAGAAATAAAAACAGAATGAAAATGCATGAGTTCCCCGGAACGGGTCATGCATTTTTTATTTTCTCTTTTCTTTTTTTACCGCCGGGAATGCTATAATGAAATCAAATGAATTTTGTAGGAATGATGGCCGGTCACCGATGCAAAATGGCGGTGAAAACGTGGGCGGCTCTTCAAAACAGGGAATAAAAAGGAGAAACTATGTCAGAGGTACAAATGCAGGAAATCACCTGCCCGAAATGTGGGAAAAAACATTCATTTTCAGTTTGGGACAGCATCAATGTCATGGAGCACCCGGATATGCGGGAAAAGGTAAGAAATGACGAGGCATTCCGTTTTCAATGCCCCGATTGCGGAGCCTCCGCACTTTTAAATTACAATTTTCTTTACCACGACCCGGAAGAAAAAATTTTCATCTTCTGCAATGCGGAACAAACCGCCTGTGATGAAATAAGACGGGTTCTGACCGATGAAAACAACGCGTTTAAAAATTACACGAAACGTATTGTCCCGTCCTACAATGCCTTTAAAGAAAAACTGATGATTTTCGATGCCCGTTTGGACGATAAACTTGTGGAAATCATGAAAAGCGGTATTTTTGCCAATCTGGAAGCCCATTATAAAGATAAAAATATTGATGAAGTACTCTTTGCGGTGAATGAAGACGGAGAAAAAGGATTCATTATGAGAAGCAACGGAGTCATGCAGGCGGGGATGGAATTTGACGAATCCCTATACAATGCACTTAAGGAAAAAGCGGAAGAAACGGTAGCACTTTTTTCTCCCACCGATGTGGAAATAGATACCGCCTGGGCCAGAGAAATTATTGAGCGTTTATAAATGTTGTAAGAAAAATCCTGTATAAAGCGGGATTTTTTTTGTGAAATAAGAACGACTTTGTTTTTTGCGGCGGCAAGAAATAATAAAGACAGATACAGGAAAAAGTGATAAAATTATAAAAGCAAAACAGAGAAAAATCATATAGGAGGATTTACCATGCAAATTCATATCATTGACCATCCTTTAATTCAGCATAAACTGACACTTATGAGAAAAAAGGAAACCAGCTCCGGCGATTTCCGCAAGCTTCTCAAGGAAATTACTTTGCTGATGGGTTATGAATTAACAAGAGATCTGCCTATGGAAGATATCGAAGTGGAAACACCTCTGGAAAAGATGACGGGGAAACAGGTTGCAGGGAAAAAAGTCGGAATTGTGCCGATTCTCCGTGCCGGCTTCGGTATGGTCGAGGGACTTACAGAACTGATGCCCTCTGTTCGTATAGGCATCATCGGTCTTTACAGAGATCCGGAAACGGCGCTCCCTGTTGAATACTACTGCAAACTTCCCGATGTGGAAAACAGAGAAATGATTTTGGTAGACCCCATGCTCGCTACCGGTGGAAGTGCTATAGCGGCGATTGATATGCTGAAAGCCAAAGGGGCAAAGCATATTAAGTTCATGTGCCTCGTTGCCGCTCCCGAAGGTGTAGAAGCAGTGAACAAAGCGCATCCCGATATTCCCCTCTACACAGCCGCTCTGGACCGTCAACTGAATGAAAAGAAATATATTCTTCCCGGTTTGGGAGATGCAGGGGACAGAATTTTCGGTACGAAATAAATAAAAGGCAATAAAAAATCCGCTTTTTAAAAGGCGGATTTTTTCTGTTTATTGTGAAAAGTAATTTTTACACCTGAAAGAAAAAAGTAGAAATAAAAAAACAACTCTTCCGAGAAGAAAGGGAGAGTTGTTTTTTTGTTTATTCTTTCATAACCGTACCGTCGGCAAGAGTTATGGTGTAGCCGTTGTAATTGATTTTGCCCAGATTGTAAAGGCTTGTGAGTTCTGTGTCTCCTGTGAGGTTCCAGGTCGAGCCTGCAGCAATGAATACATCGGCGTTTGTTTTGTAAGGAGTTCCGTTTTCTGCATTGGGAACGATTTTGATGGCGCCCGTGTAGGTGGAATTGTTTCTGAGGTTCAGGTTGATATTGGAAATAGAGTCAACGATGATATCGCCGCTTAAGGTCTGGTTATCACAGATGAGTTCGAGATGCCCGCCGTTGCTTCCCGGGGTTCCCCATCCGTCGGCTCCGTCATTTCCGGTTATCGTGATGAGAGGAGCTTTCGGATCGTCTTTTACAAGTGTGGTTTCACTCAGATGAATTTTTCCGTGGGTGGCAGTGATATAGAACATATCTCCCTTTTTGGAAACTATGGTACTGTTCTTTGCGTCAATGTATTGGGTGCCCATCGTGCCGATGTCATCTTCTTTTGAGAAGAGAACGATATTATGGGGTGTCATATCGGAAACTTCATTTCCCTGTAATGTGGAATTGACGAGAGTGATTGTGTTATTTCCTTTCAGTACAGCCGCTTTTGTCCGGTCGGCAATGACTTTTGAATCGGTAATGGTGACATCGCCTTTGGAGTAAATGCCGTGGGAGCGGAGACCTGTCGTAGAGAAAGTTCCGTTTTCGGCGATGAAGATACCGCCGCCGTCACGGACAGCAATGGCGGGAGAGAATTCGCCTGATGTGGAAACTTCCGTATTTACTGTTTTCATCATGGCTTTCATGGAAATAGAAACGCCTGCCGCGTGATTTCCTGCTGTATGAACTTTGGAGTCCGTCAGATTGATGTAGGTGCTCTTTGCATATCCGTAAGCACCGGATGCACCCGTGCCTTCAGAAGAAATATCTGCTCCTGTGAGGCTTGCTCTGCCGCCGTGGGTGGCAAGGAGAGCCGCGTTGAGACCGTATAATTCGGAGCTTTCCGGCTGTGTGCTGTCTCCGGTTTTTGTGATTTTTGCATTTTTGGCGGTGATGTATGCCATGGGGACGCGGAGTGCGTTTTCATCTTCTTTGGAAGAAGCATATGTTCCGTCATCATAAGCACCGTCTGTATCAAGCTCTGCGGCTGCCGTCCCTTGTTCGACTACCGTTTTCTTTACTTCTGGAGCTTTTTCTTCTTCGGGAGCGGTTTCTGTTTCAGGGAGCGGAGCGGGTTCGGGGACATTGACCGGTTCGGTCACTTTTGGAGCAGGTGCTTCAGGAGACAGGTTCTTAAATGTGCCTGCTTCGACAGAGGCCTGAACATCGGCAACAGTCAGGTCAAGACCGCGGAGAAGTGCATCGGTGTAATTGACTTCTTTTGCCGTGCTTTCATCCGGTGAAACCGTTTCGGATTTTACGGGTCCTTCGTTCTTTTCTTTTTCAAGTTCTTTCATTTTTTCTACAGCCGCTCTGTACGGATCGAGAGGCGTATCGCCTGCCGGAGGTGCGGCAAAAGACGGTACGAAACCTGATAAAACCATGGCACAGAGAAGAGCTGTCATTTTTGTGTGTTTCATAGAGACCTCACTTTTATTTTAATGAATACTATAGGACTTATTAACAACATTATTTTACAACATAAACATGGAATTGTCATTTGTGGAGACAGGCGGACGTTTTTATTTTGAAGTGTTTGTTTAAAAATAAAGAAGCGGGAAATATATTTTCTGCGGACTCATAAAAAAGTTGTTTTTTTGTTTTGATTTCCATTCAAATTTATGAGTTTGCTATAATAAAAGAAAACGAAAAACGAGGTAGATTATGTTTACGATAGGTTGTCATTTATCGGTATCAAAAGGGTATCTCCATATGGCAAAGGAAGCTACGTCCATAGGAGCAAATACATTCCAGTTTTTTCCGAGGAATCCGAGAGGCGGTGCATCGAAACCGCTGGTGCCCGAAGATGTGGAAGCACTTTCGGCTTGGATGAAAGAGCATCGTTTCGGGAAAATACTTTGTCACGGTGCTTACACAATGAACGGAGCGTCTTTGAAAGAAGATGTCCGTAATTTTGCACGCCAGGCGATACGGGAAGATTTGGTTAAAGTGTCCCAGTTGCCGGATTGCTTATATAATTTCCACCCCGGAACGCATTTGAAACAGGGTGCGGAGAAAGCGATTCCTCTCATTGCGGATATGGTGAATTTTGCGATGGACTATGAGGATTTGAATACGACGGTCCTTCTCGAAACGATGGCGGGAAAAGGAACAGAAGTGGGCCGCTCTTTTGAAGAGCTGGCGGATATTATAGAGAGGGTGGAGAGGAAAGACCGTATCGGCGTTTGCCTTGACATCTGCCATGTCTATGACGGCGGCTATGATATAGTCAATGATTTGGACGGCGTTCTTGACAGTTTTGATAAAGTCATAGGACTGGAACGGCTTAAGGCAATCCATTTGAATGATGATAAAAATCCGATGGGCAGTCAGAAAGACAGGCATGAAAAAATAGGAAAAGGAACAATCGGGCTGGAAGCTTTTGAACGCATTATCAATCATCCGGCGCTGCGGGATCTTCCTTTTTATCTGGAAACACCTAATGATTTGGCAGGGTATAAAGAAGAAATAGAAATATTGAAGGCGCTCAGAAAGGAGTAACTTTATGGGAAAACTGCAAAATATATGGGAACGGGTCCGGCGGCAAAGTGCGGCAGGCGTATCCCGATTCCGCAGTGCGGCGGTCTTAGCGGTTGTATTCTTTTTACTTATTACGGGCCGCGTGACAGTCATGTCGTCATCAGGAAATATTTCGATGGAGGAATTATTTCCCGAAAGCATTTTGTACATAATGACCGCTTTGGTGACGACTCTTCTTTTTTCCGTGCTTTGGCGGATAGGGCTGGAGCGGAAAGATAAAGTAAAAAATGTTTATGAGCTCGTGAATATACCGGTGCTGGCAGGTTCGTATTTCCTCTGGCAGATGATGCCTATGACTTCTTATTTCGTCATGTATCTGGGAGGCGTGATTTTTTGCCTGCCCTGCCTTTCCATATATGTTTTGTGGACCGGGCAAACAAAGGGGCTTTTTCCCCACATATTCGGTTCGTTTTGGAAAGCTTCGGGCATCGGTCTTTTGACATTTTTGCTCGGCGGTATCTGCCTTTTATCTATTGATAACCTTCTCTTACACGTCTTTTGGGGCTGGTGGCATGTGCTGTTTGCCTTTTCCTCTGTTTTGGCTCTGCTTTTATTTCTGTCGTATCTGCCGCAGACGGGGGAAGAAAAACGGTCACCCATGCTTTTCTTCCTGCTCCAACGGATTTTTATGCCCGTGTATATTGCTATTTTAGGGATTTTATATATCTATATCGGAAAAATCATAGTCGCAGGAACGATGCCGGTGGGAAAAATGAACTGGTATGCTTCTTTTGCCGTGGCGGTATACTGCCTCTTTTATTTCTGCCTTCATGAAGAGGAGAATAAGAGAAGCCGTCTGTTTTTGCGTTTCGGGGCACTGGCCTTATTTCCCGTTATGATTGTCCAGGCGTGGGGGATTTATATCCGCTTTGATGCTTACGGACTTACGACCGCCAGGTATGCCTCTATGGTTTGTAATTTTTTCGGTTTTCTTACGGTTTTGTCGGCACTGCTCAGAAAACGGGCAAGACTTTTATTCCTTATTGCCGGCGTTTTCGGGGTTGTTTGCAGCCTGACGCCTTTGAATATCATTGACGTGCCTGCCAAAGACCAGTGGACACGTCTGGATAAAGTACTTTCCGCCTATGATATGCGCAAGGGAAACAAAATTATCATGGCAGAACAAATGACAAAGGAAGATAAAGACAGTTTGCGCAGTGCCTATCGGTATTTGGCGTATGATCCGGGGCGGTGGAAATATCCTGTCGTGGAAATGATGAAAAAAGATAAAGATTTGCGCTCGTTGTTGAATATCTACAGAGAAGACAGCCATATCGATCTGTTTAACAGATGGGAAACAATTCCCGTTGACGGTTATAAGAACATGTATATATTTGACGTGACAGCGGACGAAACGGAGGGCGAAGAAGTTGTCCGTATTATAACAGCGGACGGTGAAAAAGAAATTCCGCTTGCGCCTTACCGACGGCAGATAGAGGGAAAAACAGAGGAGACAGGAAATGACAAATCTCTGTTGATTTACAACATCAATGAAAACCGGAAAATATACTTCGAAAATATACGGATACCGAAAGAAAAAAATGGCGGAGAGTATTATTTACACGGCTATTTGCTGGAAAAATAAAGAGAGGAGCTTTCCATGAAATTTATTCATACCGCCGACTGGCATCTGGGCAAGCTGTTCTATGGGGAATACTTGACGGAAAACCAGGAGTGGATTTTAAAAAACCGCTTTCTTACGATTTTGGATGAAGAAAAGCCGGATGCGGTCATTTTGGCAGGCGATGTGTATGACCGTTCTGTGCCGCCTGCAGAAGCGGTGATGCTTTTTGATGAAATGATTTCTGAAATTGTGGGCAAACGTCATTTGCCTTTCCTCGTTATCAGCGGAAATCATGACAGTGCGGAGCGTATTTCCTTTGCCGGCTCCATTCTCAAAAATTCGGGACTTTATATATACGGTGACCTGAAACGGACAGAGCCGGTCATTTTGAAAGATGAGTATGGAGAAGTGGCATTTGTACCTCTCCCCTATGCGGAACCGGGAAAAGTGAGGGAAGCGTTGGGGGTCGATGTGCATACCCATGAAGAGGCGGAGCTTGCACTGTCCCGTTTTCTTCTGGAAAAAATCCCGCATGTCCAAAGAAAAATAGCTATTGCCCATGAATTTGTGGCGGGCGGAAAAGAAAGTGACTCGGAGAGACCGCTTTCCATCGGCGGAACGGATCAAATTCACGGCTACGTATTTGACGGCTATGACTATACCGCCCTCGGTCATTTGCACGGACCGCAGAAAGCCGGCGGAAGTGACAAGATACGTTACAGCGGAAGTCTTTTAAAATATTCTTTCAGTGAAGCGACCCAGAAAAAAGGAATCATTGTAGGAAATATAGACGGAAACGGAGAGGTGGAAACGAAATTTGTTCCTATGAAACCGCTCCATGATGTACGCATTATCAGGGGGACTTTTGAGGAACTTATGAAAGCGGAGGATCCTTGCCCCGATGATTTCCTTATGGCGGAGCTTATGGATGAAAGACCGGTTATTGACGGTATGGCAAGACTCCGTACGAAATATCCGAATATGATGACTATCCGTTCTCTCCGGAAAATCAGTACGGACAGCGGAAACAGAAATTTCAATCTTGCAAAAAAAGTAGATGCGCTGGATATGTTCCGTGTTTTTTATAAAGAATTTCAAGAAAAGGAATGGACGGCTGAAGAGGAAACCTATATGAAAAAAATTTGGGAAGAGCTGCAAAAGGAGGACTTATGAGACCGGAAAGACTGACAATAAGTGCCTTCGGACCGTATCCGGGTGAAGAACGGCTGGATTTCAGCAAACTCGGCGGACATTCTCTCTTTCTCATATGTGGACCTACGGGAGCAGGGAAGTCCACGATTTTAGATGCGATTTGCTACGGACTTTACGGCAAGACAAGCGGCTCTGTCCGCTCCGGTGAAGCCATGCGGAGCAATTATGTGGGACTTGACAGGGAAACCTATGTGGAATTTGATTTTGCCTCGGGAGATAAACATTACCGCGTCCACAGAATGCCTACCCAACTTTTGGAAAGACAGAAAGGGGATAAAAGCAAGCCTGTCGAGAAAAAATCGAAAGCCGAGCTTTATGAAATTGACGAAAACGGCAACGAACTGCGTATGATCACCGCCAAAGGGGTCGATCAGGAAGTGGAAAAAATTCTCGGCGTGGGAGCGGAACAGTTCCGCCAGATTATTCTTTTGCCCCAAGGTGATTTCCGTAAACTTTTGCTCGCCGATTCCTCAGACCGCCAGCGGATTATGCAGCAGCTTTTCCGGACAAAGACGTACCTTGCTTTTGAGAAAAAATTACAGGACGAAACGAAAAAGCTGGAGAATGATTATGAGCAGGGAAAACGGACAAGAGAAACGCTCCTCGAAACCTGTCATGTGACTTCGGAAGAAGAATTACATGAAAAGGCGGAAGGAAATAAAAAACAACTGGCAGAAAAAGAAAAAGTGATGCAAAGCTTATCGGAAAAGCAGGAAAGTTTTCAGAAGAAATACGATGAGGCGCACATGCTTTTCAGTGCTTTTGAACGTTTGGAAAAGGCGGCGGCACGGCTTAAGGAACTGGACGGCGAAAAAGAGAAAGTAGCGGAATGCCGTCATAAAGTAAAAATGATTAAAGCTTCCCAACTGGTGACGGAAGAATGGGCGGAGGCGGAAAGCACAAGAAAACAGTGGAAGCAGACGGAGTCATCGTTGCAGTCTGTTATGAAAGGGTTGCCGCAAAAGGAAAAAGCCAAGGAAGACGCCGCAAAAGAACGGGACGCATTAAAAAAACAGGAACCGGAACAAAAGAAAAGACTGGAAACCAAGGGGAAATTGGAGCAATACAGAGGTCCGGCGGCTTCTTACGGTGCGGCGGTGAGTGATGCGGACAAGTACAAAAAAATCTATGAAGATGTTGTAAAAACAGAATCGGAGCTGCAAAAAAAAGCGGACATTTCAGAAAAAAAGGCGGAGCAGGAACGAAAAAACTGGCTTTGCCGGAATGAAATATTTCTTCACGGACAGGCATTTGTGCTGGCAGAACAACTGGAAACCGGAAAGCCCTGTCCCGTTTGCGGAGCGACCGAGCATCCTCATCCCGCAACGGCAGGGGCGGACCGCGTGACCGAAGAAGATGTGCGGTCAGCGGAAAAACTCATGCAAAAAGCGGAGGCGGCAAGCAAAGAGGATAAGCAAAAGGCCGAGGAATACAGAGCGAAAAATGTGACAGTCGCCAAAGAAAACCGGGATAAAGCGGTCACCGTTTTGGGGGAACTGGAAAAAAATCTCCCCCGGGAATACAGGAATTTGGAAATTCTGGAAAGGGAAATAGAAAAAATTTCCCGTGATACGGAAGCCTTCGACCGGGCTTTGGAATCGGCGGAAAAAAAGCATAAAGAGGCAGACTTGCTGTTTCAAAATGAAATCAAGCAGAAGGAAATTTTGGCAGAGCAGGAAAAACAGCTCCGCGTAAAGTCGGAAGAACAAATTGTACAACTGCGTATAAAAGTGGAACAGGCAGGTTTTGAAAGTCTGAATCAGTGTAATGATTACAGGAATGAGCAGAAAATGCTTGCCGGCTATGAAGACTCACTCCGCCGTTATGATCAGGCGGTCCATGCAGAGCAGGAAAAAATCAAAGACGAAACGGCATTGACAAAAGATAAAGAAAAGCCGGATATGAAAACCTGGGAAGACGAGCGGTTGGCTCTTTTAGGAGAAATCAAGCGGGCAGCTACAGAAAAAGCGGCACAGGAAACGGAATGGAAACAGCAGAAAGAAACGCTTGAAAAACTGGAAGCATTGGCAAAGAAAGAAGCAGAAACAGGAAAGAAGTATCAGCTCGTTTCCCATTTATGGGACATTGCCAGAGGAAAAGATACAGGGATTAACCTGGAACGTTTCGTTTTAGGTGCACTTCTCGATGCAGTGACAGAAAAAGCAAATCTCCGTCTGACAGAAATGAGCAGCCGCCGTTATGAACTTCTCAGGAAAAGAGGAGAACGGGCGGACGCGAGAAAAACGGCGGGCCTCGATTTGGAAGTTTTTGATGCGAATACGGGAAGAGCAAGACCGGCGGCCACTCTCTCGGGAGGGGAAACTTTTCTTGCCTCCCTCTCGCTTGCTTTGGGACTCGCCGATGTAGTCAGGGAGTATGCAGGCGGTATTCATCTCGATGCCATGTTTATTGATGAAGGTTTCGGCACTCTCGATTCGGAGTCACTCGACCTTGCCATGAAAACACTGCAACAGATGAAAGGGGAGAACCGTCTGGTCGGACTCATTTCCCATGTAGGCGGACTGGAAGAACGGATACCTGCGAAATTGAGGGTGAAAAAGACACTGACCGGGAGTACCGCTGCTTTTGAAATCGGATAAACACAATAAAAAAGGAAGAACCCTGTGACTGTGACAGGATTCTTCCTTTTTTGCATGCTTTAGCCGTCCGGTTTGACCGGCTTATTTTTTCACGGCAATAGAGAAATAATTCTTTTTCCCTTTGCGGACAATGATGAATTTTCCGTTCGTGTTCGGGTGGGCGGAAATATTTGCTTCCGTATCCCTGATTTGCTCGCCGTTGACGCGGATAGCACCGTTGGTGACATCTTCTCTGGCCTGGCGTTTTGATTTTTCTACGCCTGCTTCCACAAGAGCCTCTACGATATTGACAGGCGCAGCAGCGACTTCGCCGCCCTTTGTATTTCTGAAAGCTCCTTCGATTTCCTCTCCCGTCAGTTCCTGGATATGACCGGAGAAAAGAGCCTCCGTGACTTTTACTGCCTGGGCAAGACCTTCTTCGCCGTGGACAAAGCGGGTGATTTCTTCTGCCAGACGCTTCTGTGCCGTTCTGTGTTCCGGATGATCTTCCACTTCTTTTCCGAGGGCCTCGATTTCCTCTTTCGTGAGGAATGTGAAATATTTCAGATACTTCACCACATCGCGGTCATCCTGATTGAACCAGAACTGATAGAATTCATAAGGCGACGTCTTTTTTGGATCAAGCCATACCGCACCGCCGGCGGTTTTTCCGAATTTCGTACCGTCCGCTTTCAGCATGAGCGGTATCGTCAATCCGAAAGCTTCCGGGTTTTCACAAGTTTTGCGGATCAGGTCAATTCCGTTCGTGATATTGCCCCACTGGTCGGCACCGCCGATTTGGAGTTGGATACCGTATTTCTCGTAAAGCATTTTATAGTCGATGGACTGGAGAATCTGGTAAGAAAATTCGGTAAAGGAAATCCCCGTTTCCAAACGTGACGCTACAACGTCTTTGGCAAGCATCGTATTGATATTGAAAAGTTTTCCGTAATCACGCAAAAAATCAAGAAGTGTCAGTTTGGAAAGCCAATCATAGTTATTGACAAAGGAAAAATTGCCGTCACCGCCGAAAAGTTTTTTCATCTGTGCTGTCAGGCAATCCGCATTGTGCTTTACCTGTTCTTCCGTCTGGAGAACACGCTCCGTTTTTCTTCCGCTCGGATCGCCGATAGAACCTGTGCCTCCGCCGATGAGAATCACGGGACGGTGACCTGCCAGCTGGAAACGTTTCAAAATCATGAAAGGAATCAGGTGGCCGATGTGCATGCTGTCCCCGGTCGGGTCAATGCCGCAGTAAAGAGAAATTTTCTTCTCGCCTACCAGCTTATATAAGCCCTCTTCATCAGTCTGCTGGTTAATGGCACCGCGCCATGCAAGTTCATCAATAATATTCATCAAACTCCGCCTTTCTTTTAAAAAATATCCTATATATCATTTCGGATTTTCAGTTTCATTTATTTACAAATATAGCATAAATAAAAAGATAAACATAATTTCTTTTTATTTCGACGGTCGTTTGCCTGACAGATTCGGAACGGGTAGTTTAAAAACATTTCATTCTTCTGTTACGGGATACGGGTCGCTTCGGAAAATCCATTTTGATAAAATACGGCCGCCGCTCCGTCAAGTGCATTTCTGTTGGAGGTAAGAAAGGAGATGCAGGGAAGGAACGGAAACAGCGGGCATGGGCCGATAAGTACATAAATACGTATTGACGAAAGTTCGGGGGGTAGCATAATGAAATAAATATATATTTTAAAGAGAGGAAGGGGCGTTTTTATGAATAAGGCATATCGTGTGATTTGGAGTCAAGTCAAGCATTGTTATGTGGTTGCCTCGGAATTGGCAAAGAATCATACAAAGAATGGCGGGCGTGCGGTTTATAAGCAAAGCATCGCACTCCTTTGTGCCGTTTTTTGTGCAGCGGATATGGAGTAGTCGGAGCGGCAGATACTGCCGTTGGTACCGGTTCCGGTGTAGCCTATGGCACAGGCAGCAGTGCGCCGAAAGCGGAAAACGTAGCGATCGGCAAAAATGCAACTATTTCTTATTCCAATGGAGCTAGCGCAGCTACAGGCGATGTAGTGATCGGTAATGGCGCCCGTACAAATAACTATGTCAGCCAGGGCGGGGGCATAGCTCTTGGCGCCGGTGCGTTTTCGGAAAATATGGCCGGCGCACAGGAAAGAGGTTTTAACTTTAATCAAACGACTTTTAAAGGGTGCGGCTTTTTTGGTATGCGATCTCCCTTTATTCCTGCAGACCCGACCAAAGTGGCGACCGGGATAGCCATCGGGCAAAACAGTTATGCTCGGTCGGGCGGTGTAATGCTGGGGACCCATAACTATAAAGGCGATATTGCAGACACCACTGTGGATACCGGCTCGATAGCAAGCATGCGGTCCCATGAGGTAAGTGTTAATGCGACATCGGCGTCAACAGTTTCAACAATTCTGCGTTTGGCGTAGTCAACGGGGCGTACGCTGCTATTACCGGGGCGTATGATGGGGAAATTTGAGATCTAATGCGGCGCAAAATTTTGGGGCGACTATCACAGGTTCTTTGAACAGCATTGAATCGAAAACAGCATCGTCTAATTACTCAGGCGTGGCCAACAGTATTATTGGCGTTGCAAATAGAGAATTCAATGCCAATGGGGCGTTGATCTTTGGTGCGGGTAACGAAATCACGAATTCTGTCGCCGATATTTATTCGGCACCCACCAGTGGCGGCAATTCTCCAAAGGAGTTGCAGCAGCGCTTAATGATTGCCATAAAAGCTGCTGAAAGCGGTGGCTCCACTATGGCAATCGGTGGCGGTAACAAAGCCGATTACACACAGAAAACACAGATTACCGGTGTCAACAATACCGTTACAGGTACAGCGGATACGATTGCCAAATTGAATTATGTATCCGGCTTTAAAAATACAGTAACCAATGCGTCCAATAACATTGTCATGGGTAACGATCATACGGTTACAGCCGACAATACTGTTGCCATCGGCGGCCTTTCCGGTGCAGATGCCCGCTCCGTTGCCAATACGACTTCGATCGGGTATGACGCAAAAGTTAATCAGGAAGGTGGTGTAGCTCTTGGTTACAAGTCGAATGCCACGGTAGATAAAGGAGCAGCGGGATATGATCCGACTACGGGAACAGCCTCGACAGAAACCAACTCCACCTGGAAGGCTACATCGGCAGCTGTTTCTGTAGGTGATGTAGGAAATGGCATTACACGTCAGATTACCAGCGTAGCAGCGGGGATAGCGGATACGGACGCTGTCAATGTGGCACAGTTAAAGCAAGCCGTTGCCGGAGCTTCTAACAGGATTAATAAACTGGGTGACCGTGTAGATAGAGTCGGTGCAGGGGCTGCTGCACTAGCGGCTCTTCATCCCCAAGATTTTGACCCGGATGATAAATGGGATTTTGCGGCAGGCTATGGCAATTATAAGGGTGCTCATGCGGTCGCGGTAGGTGCTTTCTATCGTCCTAATGAAGATACCACGTTCTCTGTAGGAGGCTCTTTTGGTGGCGGTGAAAACATGGTGAATGTAGGTGTTTCTTGGAAACTCGGCCAGAAGAATACTATTTCCCGTTCCCGTGTCTCGATAGCCAAGGATATGCTGGCCATGAAAAACCAGATTGAAGTGCTGACGAAAAAGCTGGAATCCTATGAATCAGGAAAGCCTGCCCGTGCAGTGAGTGTATCTGCCGGTGCGATAACCTTCCCGGATGTGCCTGAAAATCATTGGGCTTATGCGTATGTGAAATCTTTGGCAGACAAAGGATATCTGCAGGGCTATTCGGATGGAGAATTCAAGGGGGACCGTGCGATGACCTGCTATGAATATGCGGCAATCATTTACCGGGCTTTACAAAACGGAGCACCTTCTGACGGTACAATGGCTCGTTCTGTAGATGAGTTCGGACCTGAACTGGTTAAGGTACAAAATATTGACCGGTTCCGTGTAGATCGCATTTCCGGTAAGGATAACGACCGTAATAAGGTAGAACGTGTCCGCATCAACGATAAAGACAATGCGGAGAAAAATGATTATCGTGATGTCTATGGTTCACGTATAGCCAAATAGCGGTACGTTACGATAAAGAGAAGATAGAAACAGAAATATTAATAAAAGTCGGAGCTTGCAGAACATGTGCAAACTCCGGCTTTTTGCTGTCCTTCGGATTAATGTTTTACAGATTTTATGTGGAACGCTGACATTTCTCTTACATCATTTTGCTACAATCACAATATATCTATAGGAGGTGTAGCTGCATGAATAAAAAATGGAGATACCGGATAGCTTTGGGACTGGCTTTGTCCTGCTGTCTGGGCATCGGGGCTGTGCGGGCTGATGAGGTACAGATCAAATCGTATATTGTACATGCTGACTCGTACCAATTGCCATATATGGGCAGTGAAAAAACTTTTAATCACCATATCAACCCGGGATATGGTTCGGCTCTGGCTCTGAAAGGCATCAAAGCAGACGGGACACTCGAATTTTATGCCATTACCGATCGTGGTCCTAATGGTGATATCCCGGGATATAGAAAAAACGGGAAGAAAATGAGCGGCAAATTTTTTCCGGTGCCTGATTTCGCACCGTCCATCGGTGTCATCACCGTACGTCCCGGGCAGAACCGGGCTGATATTACAGCATCAATCCCGCTGAAAGTCAATGGCAGGGTAATTACAGGTAAACCTGTACCGGTCGGTATGACAGGTTCTACAAAGGAAATAGCACTCAGCTTTGATATGAAAGATCTGGGAACGGACGTAAACGGTCTGGACACAGAAGGACTGGCTGTTGATAAAGATGGTCATTTCTGGATTAGTGACGAATACGGGCCATTTATTGTAAAAGCCGATAAAAACGGCAATATACTGGAAAAATTTTCTCCCGGCGCAGGACTGCCGCATATACTTGCCAGCCGTGTTCCCAACCGGGGCAGTGAAGGGCTGACTATCGACGAAAACGGGCATATCTTTGCTCTTGTCCAGAGTCCGCTCAATGTTGATGGCAAAACAGCTAAAACGGCAAAATATACACGTATTGTAGAACTGGATCCGGTAACAAAAGAAACCAAGATGTATGCGTATCCTATCGATACGGGCTATAAAAATACAGGTGCAGCCAAGCTTGGCGATATGACGTCTATCGGTCATGGGCAGTTCCTTATGATTGAACAGGGGAAACAGCACGGTGTCATGCAGAATCTTATTTATAAGATAGACCTGAATGAGGCTACTCCTGTAGCAGATAACGGAGATTTGGAATATGGCCGTTTGGAAGGAAAAATGACACCTGCGAAAAAAGAACTCGTCTTGGATCTGCGCGCCCACGGCTGGAATATTGAAAAGGCTGAAGGCCTGGTATTATTACCGGACCGCAGGACGATAGCCGTTGTCAACGACAATGATTTCGGTATGGACATCGATGTGCAGGATCCTAAAGTTCCGTCCGCCAACGTATCAGATTATACTTATGACAGCGATAAAAAAGTCATGATATACGATAAAGACAAAACAGTTCATAAAATAGCGTTCCGTCTTAAGAAAAATGCAGCATCTGAGCAGGAAAGCCAGATATGGTTCTTCACATTGCCAAAAGCATTGTAAAAAAACTGCAACAGCAGATAATCAAAAAAGCCATGAGGAAATATCACTATGGCTTTTTTATTTTGTGGGAAAATAAACCGTCGGACGGAAGACTATGAAAATCATATTGAATCATGCTGTGCCGCAGAAAATTCATTTAAATCGTTTTTGGGGGACTCGAATCATTCGGTATGTAAAAAGATTGACCGCCGATTCTTTATTCCTCTGCGGGAATTTGCTATACTTTAATTATGAATATTTTCGATATAGAGGTGGCTTATGCATTTTACGTTCAATCATAATAATTTCAATGTGCTGGACTTACAGAAAAGCATTTCTTTTTATGAAAAGGCGCTGGGACTTCATGTGGTCCGTGAGAAAAAAGCGGACGACGGGTCTTTTATACTCGTTTATCTCGGCGACGGGAAAACGGAGCATACTTTGGAACTCACCTGGCTGCGGGACAGAAAAGAACCGTATAATCTGGGAGAAAATGAATTTCATCTTGCTTTTGTGACGGATGATTTTGAAAAAGCGCATGCAAAGCATAAGGAAATGGGTTGTATCTGCTATGAAAATCCTGCGATGGGCATTTATTTTATCAGTGATCCCGACAATTATTGGATTGAAATTATTCCGGAAAAATTATGATGAATCCTGTTTTTCAAAGAACGGCACGCCTGATCGGTGAAGAGGGACTGGCAGTTTTGGCAGAGAAACGGGTCGTTGTTTTCGGTATCGGCGGTGTCGGTTCTTATGCGGCAGAGGCACTGGCAAGAAGCGGCGTGGGTCATCTCATCTTTGTGGACAAAGATGTGGTGGATGTTTCCAACATCAACCGCCAGCTTGTAGCGGATTTTACTACTGTGGGACGGTATAAGGCGGAAGTGATGGCGGAGCGGGCCGTACGGGTGAATGAAAATTGTGATGCCCGTGCAGAAATAAAATATTACCGGCCGGAGAACAGTGCATGGTTGGAAGAGCTTCATGTAGATTTTGTGATTGATGCTGTTGACGATGTACCTGCGAAAATTGCCCTGGCCTGTGAGTGCAGCCGTCTCGGAATTCCCATGATTTCTTCTATGGGCACGGGAAACAGACTGCATCCGGAATGTCTTATGATTTCCGATATTTACAAAACTTCGGTATGCCCTTTGGCAAGAAAAATCAGAAAAGCTTTACGGGAAAAAGGAATTTCCCGTTTGCCCGTTGTATATTCAACGGAGATTCCCGTGAAAGTACACGGCGAGGGATATGCCCCCGGTTCAGTTTCTTTTGTTCCTCCCGTTTCGGGTATGATGATGGCCGGGTATGCAGTGAGAACTTTGTTAAAGGAGGGCGGATATGACAACGATCAGACATCCTGAGTGGATTACGCCTTCCGTCAACGGAGAGCCCCACTTCGGTTATGACCAGGAGTGGTATCCCCAGAAACGCCAGAAGCTGGCGGGGTGCGGGCCGACGGTAGGAGCGATGACGGTTGCCTATGTGCAAAGGAAACATAAGGGAATTTCTGTCGCCACGAGAGACGCGGCGGAAAAAATCATGCTCCGGATCTGGAAATATGCGACGCCCCGTATGCACGGACTGTATAAACCGAGGTGGTTGGGAGAGGGATTGAACGGTTATTTCCGCGATGAAAATCTTCCTTTCCGTGCAGAGGTGCTTTCCGTTTCTTCCGTGCGCCTTCTTGCACCCCCTCTTGACAAGGTGAAAGCTTTTATTGAAGAGGGAATCCGTGCCGATGCGCCTGTGGCATTTCTGAATCTCCACAGCGGCGGAGAGCCGATACCCTATCACTGGCACTGGATGCTTCTTGTGAGAGTTGAAGAAAAGGACGGACGTATTCTCTGCACCCTTTGGGACGAAGGAAAAGAATATGTTTTTGATTTAAGGTCTTGGCTGTCAAAGACAAAATTCGGCGGCGGATTTGTACGGATTGTCGGTTTATAAAGAAATAAAAAGTGTCTTTCTCCGGAGAGGCACTTTTTTTATGCATGCGATTCTGTATAATGAAATAGATAATTCATAAAATTCAGAAAATACGGAACAGAGAAATATGAAAAAATTCATCATCGGAAAAAGTGATGCCGGGAAAAGATTGGACCGTTTCATGGAAGAAGAGGCGGGCTGGCCGCGCAGTCTTTTAATGAAAGCGATACGGACAAAAAAACTGAAAGTGAACGGAAAGAAACAGGAAGCGGCATACCGCACGGAAGAAGGCGATGAAATCGTTTCTTATGTGCTTGAGCGGACGGGGGAAAGTGATTTTTCCGTCGTTTATGAAGATGACAATATCCTGATTGCCGATAAAAAAGCTGGTCTTCTTTGCATGGACAGTACAGGAAAAACAAAACGCACTTTGATTGACGAGGTAAATGCGTATCTGGCGGAAAAGCGGGAAAAGCCGGCTTATATGGTGCACCGTATCGATTTTCACACGAGCGGACTTATGGTGATTGCCAAGACGGAAGAAAGCAAGGAAATTCTTGACAGACTGATAAAAAACAGGGAGATTCACAAAACCTATCTTTGTGTCGTTTTGGGAATGATGGAACAAAAGTCAGGAACGCTGACCCATTATTTATTTAAAGATGCAAAGAAAAATAAGGTATTTTTATCGACGGTTCCCGTAAAAGGCGCAAAAACGGCGGTGATGTCCTACCGGGTGAAAGCAGAAAAAAACGGACTCTCTCTCGTGGAATGTGATTTGCTGACAGGGAGAACGCACCAGATACGAAGCCAGCTTGCTTCTATCGGACACCCTCTTCTCGGGGACGACAAGTACGGGAAAAAAGAAATCAACCGGCGGTACCGGGAAAAAGGACAACTTCTCTGTGCCCGTCGTTTATCTTTTGAGGTCAAGGAAAAGAATATTTTGTCCTATCTGGACGGCCACAGTTTTACGGTCTCGCAAGTATCTTTCAGAAATAAATATTTCTCCCGCCAATGATAAGATAAACTGTTTTTGTATGAAAAATTTCATAAAACAGATAAAAATTTGAAAATTTGTATTGGCAGAAAAGCGACTTTGCGTTATGATAATAAAAATATAAAGAGTAAACCAAAGAACACGGGCGGATAAAAAGGAGCGTTCCGAAGGAACAAAAGCAGACCGTGTTCTTTATTGAAAAAATTATGGAGCAGAGGAAAATGGGAGAAAGAGATGCATTCAAATCCCGTCTGGGATTTCTTTTAGTTAGCGCAGGTTGTGCGATCGGTATAGGAAACGTATGGAAGTTTCCCTATATAACAGGTCAGTACGGCGGCGCTGTTTTTGTTTTATTTTATCTGGCTTTTCTTGTACTCATGGGGATTCCTGTCATGACGATGGAGCTTGCTGTCGGGCGGGGAAGCCGCAAAAGTGCAGTGCTGGGGTATAAGAAACTGGAACCGGAAGGAAGTTCTTGGCATATCCACGGCTGGTTCTGCATTGCCGGCTGCTATTTGCTCATGATGTATTACACCACCGTATCTGGCTGGATGGTGGCGTATTTCTGGAAGTTTATCAACGGTACGTTCAGCAATGTACCTAAAGAGGCGATGGGTGGTATTTTCGGTGCCATGCTCGGAAATCCTGTAGAAATGGGGATTTTCATGGCAATTACCGTTTTCGTCGGCTTTGCGGTTTGCGGTTTCGGTGTGCAGGGCGGACTCGAAAGGGTCAATAAGCTGATGATGATGGGGCTTTTGATTCTAATTCTTGTACTTGCAGGAAACAGTTTGTTTTTAGAAGGCGGCGGAGAAGGGGTAAGGTTCTATCTTCTTCCCGACTGGGACAGAGCGGTCGAAGCGGGTATCGGAAATGTAGCGGCTGCCGCAATGAACCAAGCATTTTTTACATTATCCCTTGGTATTGCGGCGATAGAAATTTTCGGCAGCTACATGTCGGATTCTTTTACGCTGACCGGTGAAGCCGTGCGCATTACACTGCTTGATACATTTGTGGCTTTTATGTCGGGACTGATTATTTTTCCCGCCTGCTTTGCCTATGGCGTTCATCCTGATCAGGGGCCGTCGCTTATTTTCATCACCTTGCCGCAGATTTTTACGCATATGCCGCTCGGAGAACTCTGGGGCGCTCTGTTTTTTGTATTCATGACATTTGCCAGCTTTTCAACGGTAACGGCCGTTTTCGAAAATCTGATTGCCTGCTCGATTGATAATTTCGGCTGGTCCCGCAAAAAAGCAGTTTTGGTGAACCTGGTACTTATTTTCTTCCTCAGCATTCCCTGTGTCCTCGGTTATAATTTGTGGAGCGACATGCATTTTATCGGGGCAAGAGATGTGCTGGACAGCGAAGATTTCATTGTAAGCAACCTGCTTCTTCCAGGAGGAGCACTCGTATATCTGCTCTTTTGTGTTACAAAATGGGGCTGGGGGTTCGACCGGTATATTGAGGAAGTCAATAAAGGCGACGGCATAAAAATGCCCGTTTTCTTAAAGCCTTATTTCCGGTATATTCTGCCCGTCTTGATTGCAGTCATTTTGATTCGCGGGCTGATCTGATAGAAAATGCTTCGCTTACAGGAAGCATAAGGAGGAAAGAAGCATGGAAGAAAGAGATAGTTTTAATTCACGACTGGGATTTCTTTTAGTCAGTGCCGGTTGTGCCATCGGTATAGGCAATGTATGGAAATTTCCTTATATCACGGGAGAATATGGAGGAGCGGTTTTTGTTCTTTTTTATCTCGCATTTTTGATTCTTCTCGGTATTCCTGTCGTGTCCATGGAACTTGCTGTCGGACGGGCCAGTAAAAAAAGTGCCCTCTGCGGTTTCCGTGCGTTGCAGCCGGAGGGGACATTCTGGCATCTTCACGGCTGGGTCTGCCTTGTCGGCCCCTTCATTCTCATGATTTATTACACCACCATTTCAGGATGGATGGTCGATTATTTCTGGAAATTTGTGAGCGGCACCTTTGTGAATGCCACGCCGGAGCAAGTGGGAGCAACGTTCGGGCAGATGGTTTCCGATCCCATGGAGCTCATGTTCTTTATGGGACTGACCGTTCTCGTGGGATTCCTCGTTTGCGTAGGCGGTGTGCAGGGAAGTCTTGAAAAAGTCACGAAATTTATGATGCTCGGCCTTTTGGGGCTGATTGTCATTCTTGCCGTAAACAGTCTGCTTCTTCCCGGCGGAGAAAAAGGGATAGAATTTTATCTTCTCCCCGACTGGAACAGAGCCGTCGAGGCAGGTCTCGGAAATGTGGCGACTGCAGCGATGAACCAGGCGTTTTTCACACTCTCTGTAGGCCAGGGCTCGATGGAAATATTTGCAAGCTACATGGATAAGAAAAATACTCTCGGCGGAGAAGCCATCCGCATCACCGCTCTTGATACTTTCGTAGCCCTTTTGGCAGGCCTGATTATTTTCCCCGCCTGCTTTGCCTTCGGTGTAGAACCCGGACAGGGACCTTCTTTGATTTTCGTCACACTTCCGAATATTTTCATCAATATGCCGATGGGACAGTTCTGGGGCGGACTGTTCTTTGTATTCATGACCTTTGCAAGTTTCTCGACCGTGACGGCGGTATTTGAATCGCTTATCGGAAACTGTATGGATAATTTCAACTGGAGCCGTAAGAAAGCGGTTTATATTTTACTTCCCCTCGTCTTTTTCGGAAGCATTCCCTGCGTCCTCGGATTCAGCGTTTGGGAAGACGTACAGATTATCGGAGCAAGAGGCATTCTTGACAGTGAAGATTTTATTGTCAGCAACCTTGTTCTGCCGCTCGGCTCACTCGTATTTGCCCTCTTCTGCGTTACAAAATACGGGTGGGGATTCGATAAGTACCTGGAAGAAGTGAATACCGGCGACGGTGTGAAATTCCCGGTATGGATCAAAACGTATTTCCGGTATGTTTTGCCGGCACTCATTTTTATCATTTTTATCAGAGGTATTATTTAATATCTTACCGTCCCTCCCTTTGGCGGGGCGGTTTTTGTATGCAATTTTTTAAAACAGTGAATAAAGTATAACTGAAACAGAAAGAAAACAGCACATTTATAGAAATAAATCATATATGGATAATCTGAGTGCATAAAACGATATGAGGTGCTATATTAATAAAAGATGTTCCCTATATTTATTATTTGAGGTGATACAATGGCTAATTATAATCCTTATGAAAATATGCTCCACGTACTCGATAAAGCAGCAGAAGTACTGGGGTACCAAAAGGAAGACTATGAATTCGTACGTTATCCGGAACGAGAACTGACTGTCAGCATTCCTGTTACTATGGACGACGGAAAAGTGCAGGTATTCTCGGGATACCGTGTCCAGCATAATACGGCGAGAGGAGCGGCTAAAGGCGGTATCCGCTACCATCCCGCATCAGATGAAAATGAAGTCAAAGCACTTGCCGCATGGATGACCATTAAAAATGCAATCGGAAATATTCCCTACGGCGGAGCGAAAGGGGGAATCAAGGTCGATCCCCATAAACTTTCGGAAAGAGAATTACAAAGACTTACCCGCGGGTATGTACGTAAAATATTCCCCATTATCGGACCCGATCAGGACGTCCCTGCTCCCGATGTCAATACAAACGGCCAGATTATGGCGTGGATAGCCGATGAATATGCCGTTCTTTCCGGAGCTTGGCAGCCCGGTGTCGTTACGGGGAAACCGCTTGTTACCGGCGGCTCTCTCGGACGGAATGAAGCGACGGGCAGAGGACTTACCCACACACTGGAAACATGGTGCGAAAAAAATAATAAAAAAATGAACGAACTTACCATGCTCGTTCAGGGATTCGGAAATGTAGGCTCTGTAGGCTCTCTCCTGATGCACCGGGCAGGTGTAAAAATCATCTGTGTAGGCGATATCAACGGCACATGGTACAAGCCGGAAGGACTCGATATCGAAGCAATGTACGTTTACGCTAACTCTCATGGCCGTTCACTCAAGGGCTATACCGAAGAAGGAGCATCTCTCATTGATGATGATAAACTTTTTGAACAGGACGTAGATGTAGTTTTCGTGGCCGCTATGGAAAACCAACTGAATGAAAACACCATGAGAAAAGTAAAAGCCGAACTCGTTCTCGAAGGGGCTAACGGACCGACCACGGAAGAAGCGGACGCCTACTTTGAAAAGCAGGGGATTGAAGTACTTCCCGACGTCATGTCCAATGTGGGCGGTGTCGTAGGATCTTACTTCGAATGGGTACAAAACCGCACCGGCTACTACTGGACGGAAGAAGAATATAATGAAAAATTAAAACTGAAAATGCGTCAAGGCTATGAAGATGTATTTACTATCAAAGAAAAATACAAAGTCACTTACCGTCTGGCAGCGTACATGCTCGCTTTACAACGTGTGGTAGAAGCACAAAAAATGAGAGGATTTTTAGGCTAATACAGGCAAAGAAAAAGGCATTCTCCCAAATGGGGAATGTCTTTTTTGTTTTGTAAAAATAAACGGAGCAAAAATCAAAGACAAAAGATTAATTATATTTAAGTTAAAATTTAATTGTATATAGATTATTGGAGTGTTATTATAATCATGTTTCAAAACATTTCTCATTTGCGATTAAATAACAGGAGATGCGGTAGTATGAAAAAAAGTAAATTATTTTTGATAGCAAGTACAGTAGCGTTGCTATCTCAAGGAAATGTGTTAGCTGCTGATGGAATTTATGAACTCAACCCGATAGTCGTTACAGCGGAAAGAAAAGAAAAAATTGATTTAGAGACACCTTCTACAGTAAAAATAATAACACAGAAAGAAATACAAAATAAAGGATATCAGTCTGTTTTTGCTGCTTTGGAAAACAGCATAGGTATAAGCAGTTTCTCTTATGGTCCTGACGGAAGAGACGGTGGTGGACATATAAGCCGTGTTTTGGTACGGGGAATGGATAAAGGAACATTGGTGTTGGTCAACGGGGCGCCTGTTAATATCATGAATTATGCGTCTACATCAGGTATTCCGGTTGAAGCAGTAGAAAAAATAGAAATTATAAAAGGCGCAAACTCTACCCTGTATGGTGCGGAAGCTATGAGCGGAGTGGTCAATATCATTACAAAACATAGCGGAGATTCCCATTTTACGACAAAAACAGGATATGGTAACTATCGACAGAATTTTGCTGTTGGTGCCACAGGGGATAAATATAACATTTGGGTACAAAGAGATTTTTATGATGCAATAGATCAGACAAGCCGGATATTTCCAAAGAAATCTACATATCAAGCAGAGAATAAAGGGTATAAAACCAGCTGGTATATGTCAGGAAACCTGACGGATAAATTAACCTTAGACTGGTCTCGTGTGGATAATCACCAAAATATTTGGTATATGATGAAAGATAAAGGCGGAAAAGCATTAGGAATACCACCGGCCAAATCAAGTATTTCAGATTATCATTCTATAAAAGACAATGTAAATTTAATTTATAATGATACTAATTCAGGATATCGCGCTATTTTGGCGTATAATAGCCGAAAACTGGATGGTAAAAAAGTTACTTACGGACCAAAAGGAAAGACAACAACGAAAAGAGTTAATGTACCATATCAGGTAAGAGGAATTACATTTGATAATCAAAAAATATGGACTTTTGATGAAGGAAGAAACACGGTAATCGGCGGTGTAACTTATAAGGGAGAGCATTATAACAGGCTGGACGATAAAAATAAAAAGGTATATCGCGACTCCTATAGTGCATATTTGTCATATGGCCATGAATATAACAGACAGTTTTCGACTATTTTAGGAATGCGTATGGAAGCTTATCAGGCTAACGGGTGGGATGACAAGCACAATGTTTTTCTTCCTCAGCTTCAATTTTTGTATAAAGTAAACAGTACATGGAGCCTTTATGGTAACATCGGCAAGTCTTTTGATATGCCGGCCATTAATTCAAAATACTATTCAAATGGAGTAACTAATTGGGGGTTGAAACCGCAAGAAGGTTGGACATATGAAATCGGGAGTAAATATATAAGCGGGAAAAACAGATTTAAAACAGCAATTTTTCATATGAGAATAAAAGATAAGTTTGAATGGGTAAAAGAAAATACAGTAAGGCCGGGAGGTGATCCAGATAAAAGTGTACAGATTAATGGAGGAGATTTCAGAAACAGTGGTATAGAAGTGGAGTATACCCATGTTATCAATGAAAATTGGATGTATAATGCAGGAATCACTTTACAAAATCCTAAAATTAACGGTTCCGGACGTTGGGTTCGTGACGCTGCAGGTTTGCAATATAATTTGGGATTTCAATATACTCGTCCCAAATGGACGGCAGGGGTAGATTTATTTGTAACAGGAAACAGAGAAGATGCTTATTATACCAACTTAGGCGAATACGCAAGCAAAAAAGGTGCAGACCACAGAGTTCCGGACAGAATAATGTTAAATTCAACGGTTCAATACCGTCCAACAAAGGGGCAGGCATTTACTTTAAACATGTACAACTTATTGGACAGAACTAATTGTACAAATAAATATGAAAATTGGGATTTACCATTCAATTGGACACTTTCCTACCAATATAAATTCTAATAAAAAGAGTATAAAAAAAGACACATAGCCAAAAAATGATTGGAGATGTGTCTTTTTAGTTAAGTAGAAACGGCTAGTCGGAATTTGTCAGTTTACCTTTTTTGTAATACACTTGAATGAATGAAAGAAAGTGAGGACCTTAAGATGAAAGTAGCTGTCACAAAGACATTATTTGAAAAAATTCCTGGCCTTTGTATCGGTGTCATAGCCGTCAGGGCCGTTAATAATGAAAAAGACAATAAAGAAGCCGAAGCGTTCCGCCGGCGTTGCTGTACGGAAGCGAACCTGCTTTTTAAATTGAATCCGAAGCTGGGAGAAAAAGACAGGGATTTGTATACGAAGCATTTGAAGGAGCTGGGAATCACAGAAAAAACGGCTCTCGATCTTATATTTGAAGAATACAAAAATCAATTGGGAATAACGGCGTCAGAAGAAAAAGAAGCGGCAGATACATCCGCGGTGGGGAAAACGGCGACACTTGACGAACTTGCAGGTTCGGATGTATTGGAACGGGTCAATCCCGTGACAGATATTGTCCGTGCGGGGATGCTCAAATTTCATGTAAATATCCACGCCTATGACCTGGGAGACCGGAAAGCGCCGCTGGAAATCGGCGATGAAGAAGGGTATCCGGTTACATGGAAAGGAGAAATCTGCACACAGCCATGGCTTTCGGGAAAGGGAAATGCCGCAAAAATTACGGGAGAGTCGGAAAATATCCTTGTTTTGATTACAGGCTTTGCAGACAACAGGAAAAGAGTGGCGGCAGCAAGAAACGAACTGGCCCGCCGCATGAAATCAGCCTTTGACAGAGCCGTGGAAGTCGGCTGGCTGGAAGGTAAAGAAACGGAATTTGAAACGGAAATATAAATATGATACGTTATGCAGCGATAGATTTCGAAACCGCTTATTGGGGACCGGGGAGTGCCTGCTCGCTCGGCATTACCGTGAGCGACGGCACAAAAATTACGGACGAATGGTACCGTCTTATTAAACCGTACAGCATGAACTTTGACCCGGACTGCGTCAGAGTGAACGGGATCCGGGCAATCGATGTGGAAAATGAAATGCCTTTTCCTGCCTACTGGAAAGAGATTGCAGACCATCTGGAAGGAAATATCGTCTTTGCCCACAATGCCCGTTTTGATATGGGTGTCCTTGCATCGGTTCTCGATATTTACGACTTACCGGATATTCATTTCCTTTACGGGGATACGGTTGCCATGTCCCGTATTTTGTGGAAAGAACTCCCCAACCACAAGCTGAATACCGTGGCCGGTCATCTGGGATTTGCTTTCCGTCATCACGAGGCTATGGATGATGCCAGAGCCTGTGAGCTGATTGTGAGGAAAGCGGTTGAGCTTACAGAGGCGGATTCGGTAGAAGCGATGATGAAAAAGCTGGGAGTTTCTTTAAAAAAATTCGGCGTGAAAAGGACACATAAACCGGCGGATACGTCAGGGCTCACGGCACCCGTGCGGCAATAAAGAAGAAATCAATAGACCGTCTTGCATAAAGCAGGGCGGTTTTTATTTGTCGCTTTTGAGGCGACCACGGGGGCGTTTTCATTTGCTATCCTGACTATAGAAGCTTTGTTATAGAAAGGGGTCTTACAAATGAAAACAGACAAAACGGAATTGGTATTTATTTTGGATAAAAGCGGTTCCATGAGCGGACTGGAAAGTGATGTCATCGGCGGTTTCAACGGAATGCTGAGGAAACAAAAGAAATTGCCCGGCGAATGTTTCCTGACGACGATTCTCTTTGATACGAGAGTGAAATTACTCCATGACCGCCTTGATATCCGTGCTGTTTCTCCTGTGACGGAACGGGATTATTGCCCCGACGGCTGTACGGCGCTTTTGGATGCCATCGGAACGGGAATTGAGAAAATCAAAAAAGTACAGGAGCAGAGTGCGGAAAAATACAGAGCGAACCATGTTATTTTTGTCATTACCACCGACGGAATGGAAAATGCAAGCACTATGTACCGCCATAGAGAAATCAGAAACATGATTTCCGAAATGAAAGAAAAATACGGGTGGGAGTTTATTTTTTCCGCCGCCAATATAGACGCTGAGGAGATGGCAGAAAGTCTTTCGATAGATAAGGAAAAAGCGTTCAGCTATGCGGCAGACGATAAGGGCATAGAGGCGATGTACGAAATTAGCTCCAGATTCTGCACGGCAGCAAGAAAAAGCAAGTAAATACGACAAAAAGGATGCCCTTAACGGGGCATTCTTCTTTTAGTATAATAAAAATAATCACAGGAGGAATGTATGCCTTTTTATACGGTAAAAAAAGATATAACGAAAATAAAAGCGGATATTATCGTCAATGCAGCCAATACGGAATTAAGAGAAGGCGGCGGCGTTTGCGGTGAGATATTTGCAGCTGCCGGAGCGGAAGAGCTGAGAGCCGCCTGCGATGCATTGGCTCCTATCCGCACCGGTAAGGCCGTCGTAACTCCCGGGTTCAGTACAAAGGCAAAATATATCATTCACACCGCAGGTCCTGTTTACAGCGGGAAAGAGGAAGATGAAAAACTATTATATTCCTGTTATATAGAAAGTCTTAAGCTGGCGGAAGAAAAAGGCGTGAAAAACATAGCATTTCCTTTAATTTCTTCAGGCATATACGGATATCCCGTCAAAGAAGCCTATGAGGTTGCAAAAAGAGCCATCCTGGATTTCCTGAAAAATTCAGACCTGACAGTGTATATGACGCTTTACGGGACAGCACTTCCTCCGCCGTCGGCGGAATTACGTTCTTTTTTGGAAACATATCCCGCTGATTGTGCCTTCATGGGAAGCGTTATTTTGGAAGATGCGTCTTCACTTTCCATGACAGAAATGATTAGCCGGCTCGACGAGCCTTTTTCCAAAACATTATTCCGCATGATTGATGAAAGGAATATGACCGATCCTGAGGTATATAAAGCCGCCAATATTGACAGACGTCATTTTTCCAAGATACGGAACGTAAAAAATTATACGCCGAAAAAGAAAACGATACTGGCCCTTGCGGTTGCTTTAAAACTCGATATAAATGAAACGGAGCTTCTCTTGGAGCGGGCAGGTTATACCCTGTCCCGAAGCAGGCTGTTTGATGTCATACTCCGGTATTTCATCACACATAAGCAATATGATATCTGGAAAATCAATGAAGCCTTATACCACTATGACCAGGTGGAACTGGGAGGTTAATCAAAAAAGCGTGCCCGCTCTATGATGAGTGAACACGCTTTTTTGATGGTGAATTATTTGGCACCGTTAAGTATTTCTTTCAAATATATATTTTTTTCTCCTCGCGGCGTTGTGACTTTGTCCAAAAGGATATCCACATATCTTTCCAATGTGACGGTATCGGTATAGTGGGAAATGAAAGAATCTTTATTGTTGCTTTCCAAAATGATGGGGAATTCGACAGCCGCAAAAATCTGCATGCTTTTCAGTTCCAAATCACGACGATCTGTGTACCCTGTGATTTCTGCCACATTTTCAATGACTTTTTCCCATGCCTGGTCATGGAGAAGATTCAGATAAATGAAATAGGTTTCCTTAGCCTCCGAACTGGAAGGATTTGAAATCGAGCGGAAGAGGGCGGGGTGCTTACGGGCAAGTTGGAAATAAGAGAGAATATATTTTTTCAGCCGCTCTTTCGCAGGCAGGCGAGAGTCGTCAAGAATGGATACGATGTTTTCCAGAGAACCCATCATGTATTCCAAAGCGGCGCCGATTAAATCTTCTTTCGAGCCGAAGTAGTAGCGGACGGCGGCGATATTTACATTAGCCTCTTTCGCAATGGCTCTTACGGTGGTTGCTTTGAATCCTTTTTCTCTCAAAATGCGGGCAGTGACTTCAATCATTTTTTCCTTCATGTGCCCGCCTTTATCAGTGAGTTTTCTGTCGTTCATTCCGTGAGTCCTTTCTTTGCAGTCATTTGATTTTTCATAAAAGAAATATAATGAGGCTCCCGCCGTGGTTCTGTAAGGGAATTCATCATCAGTTTTAAACGGTTGGTCTGGTTGACTTCACTTGTGCCGGCATCACAGTCAAGGGAAAGAAATACCGCTTCCGGATAAGCTTTGCGGAGTTTGTGAATCATACCCTCGCCGGTGATGTGGTTCGGGAGACAGCCGAATGGCTGGAGACAGATGATACCGCGGCATTCATGATAAAGCAAATCAATCATGTCAGCCGTCAAAAACCAGCCTTCTCCCGCTCGGTGACCTAAGGACAAAAACTGAGAAGCTCGTTTTGCCATTTTCGTAATCGGTGTCACTTCATGGAAGCGGACGGATTTTTTCAGAGCCTCTTCCAAAGGTTTGCGGTACCATTCTAAAAGATAGCGGCTGAATGTGTCTTTCAATTCTTTTGTGAAAGAACCGTCCATGTGTTTTCTTTGGAAATGGCTGTCCATAAGTCCGTAGAGGAAGAAATCAAGGATACCGCTTGTCTCCGCTTCTCCGCCGTTGGCTTCAACGGCACGAACGATATCATTGGAAGCAAGGGGACTGAATTTGACGTAAATTTCTCCTACGATTCCTATCCGCGGTTTCCGTTTTATGTCCTGGAGAGGTAACAGGTCGAAAGCTCTGATCATACGGGCGATATTAGATTTGAAATGATAGAAGGAGTCGTTCCGCAGGAGTGAAGCGGAACAGATTTTCTGCCACTTTTTATATAAACTTTCTGCACTTCCCAGAGCTTTTTCATAGGGTCTGGTCCTGTACAAGCATTGCTGGAGAGCATCTCCATAAATAACAGCTTTAATTAAGCGGGAGGCAAGTGCAAGATTCAGGGTAAAACCACTTTGAGGTTCAAGTCCGTGAGTGTTCAAAGAAATCACGGGAATTTTGGATAGTCCTGACTCATTTAAGGCCTTGTGGAGAAGAGCAATATAATTTGACGCCCTGCAGGGACCGCCTGTTTGTGAGAGCATGACAGCGGTTTTCGACAGATCATACTTCCCGGATAAGAGGGCACGGATCAGAGTACCTATAGTGATAATGGCAGGATAGCAGGCATCGTTGTTGACACAGGCAAGACCGGTGTCGATATCTGCTTTTCCGGGGACCAGCATTTTTATATTATACCCTATAGAACGGGCCGCGTCTTGTATGAGAGGAAAATGAAGAGGAGACATTTCAGGAACAAGGATGGTGAAAGCTTTTTTCATTTCCTTTGTAAACGGCGCTTTCGGATAGACGGCAGAAGAAGTTTCCTGCGTAGTACTAAAACGTTCTTTGATGGCGGCTTTGAGGGAACGGAGACGGATACGGGTGGCGCCAAGATTCAGGCTTTGGTCTATTTTAAGCGATGTATATAAACGGTGATGGCTGCCGAGTATTTCCTGTACCTGGTCGGTGACAATGGCATCGAGGCCGCAGCCGAAGGAATTTAGTTCTACCAGTTCCAACTGCGGGTGGCGGGAAACATAATCCGCCGCTTTATAGAGACGGCTGTGCCAGCTCCATTGGTTCAGCACACGGAGGGAAGGGTTTTCTTTTTTGGAAATCATGGCGATTCCGTCTTCTGAAAGAACGGCCATCCCCAACCGGTTGATTAAATCGGGAATGCCGTGATGAACTGCCGGGTCTGCATGGTAAGGCCGGCCGGCAAGAACAATGCCGATCCATTTATTTTTTTCTATTTCTTTTAGAATCCGTTCTGTTTCTTTCCGGAGTGCATTTCTGTAATTACGGGTTGCTGTTTCTCCGGCATTTTGGGCGGTCGCTATATCTGCCGCTGAAATACCGAGAGGGCAGAAAATATTTCTCAAGACTTTGCGAAGAGCCCGGGGAGAATGCAGAGGAATAAAGGGATGCATGAATCTGACATCTGATTCTGTCAAAATTTCTTCCATATTTGCCTGAATCGTTTCAGGGTAAGAGGTTACCATAGGACAATGGTAAGAATGGTCGCCTCCTTCGTCAGGGCCCCTGTCAACAGAAGGATACCATATCATATCCGGCTTTTTACGGCACAGGTCATAGATGTGGGCGTGGGCAAGCTTGACAGGGTAGCATTCCGAATAAGAAGGAATTGTTTCCATGGCGGCAGTCGGGATATGACGGATTTGTGAGGAAGACGTGATGACACGATAGCCTAATTTTGTAAAAAAAGCATGCCAGTAGGGGAAATCCTCGTACATGTTCATTGTCAGAGGGATTCCCACAGTTCCGCGGACAGCCTCCGATGCAGAAAGACTGCGTTGCCCGAAAAGATGCTCTTGTTTCCAGCGGTATATATTGGGATAGCCGGAGTGAGGCACATTTTTTCCTGTAAGGATGAGAGAAGCTCCTTTTTCACACCGGTTTCCCGAAATAAATGTACGGTTATCGCTAAATGTAGTCAGTGTAATCAGGCAGTGGTTTTCGCAGCCCGGGCAGCGTTTCATTTCTTTTTTAAAAGAAAGAGCAGCCAATTCTTTACAGTGTATTAAAGAGGAACGGTGAGTTTCGGGGAAACGGGAGCGGCTGATGAGCGCCATTCCGTAAGCACCCATGAGACCCGCTACGTCGGGGCGGATGACGTCTTGTCCCAAAAGCTTTTCAAAAGCACGCAAAACAGCATCATTGTAAAATGTTCCGCCTTGTACAACAATATGTTCTCCCAAATCGGAGGCTCTACGGAGACGGATTACTTTGTACAATGCATTTTTAATGACCGAATAGCAAAGGCCCGCGGCGATATCGGCGACATCAATTCCGTTTTTCTGGGCTTCCCTGACACGGGAATTCATGAAAACCGTACAACGGGAACCGAGGTCTGCAGGATGCTTTGCCGCAAGTGCCATTTGTGAAAAGCTGTGAATATCCATGCCCAAGGACTGGGCGAAGGTGTCCAAAAAAGAACCGCAGCCGGAGGAACAGGATTCATTGAGAAGAATATTGTCGACAGCACCGTCTTTGATACGACAGCACTTCATATCCTGTCCGCCGATATCCAGAATGGTGGTAACTTCAGGGAGAAAATGGAGAGCGCCCCGGTAATGGGCAATTGTTTCCACCTCACCGGTGTCAGCCTTCAGTGCCTCGCGAATCAGATCCTCACCGTAGCCGGTCGTTCCGGCGGCACAAATGTAGGCACCGGCAGGTAATTTGCTATATAAATCAAGAATCATCCGCTGTGCGCTTTCCAAAGGCGTCCCCTGATTTTCTGCATAATATTCATAAAGAATACGATTGTCCTTATCGGTGAGGACGGCCTTGATTGTCGTTGAGCCTGCATCAATCCCGAGCCAGCAAGGACCGGAAGCTTCTTTTATATTTTTCCTCGGGGTGTGAAAACGGTTATGCCTTGCCTTGAAGACTTCATAATCTTTTTTCGTATCGAAAAGAGGGGGTATTGTTTTTGTCCGTTCGGAAAGCACTGTTTCTTTTTCGATGATTTTCTCAAGCCACCGTGCCGGGTTCAAGGGTTTGTCATGCATGGAGGAAATCGCAGCACCTATCGCCACATAAAGTTCACCGTGCTTGGGAACAATCATATTCTTGTCAGTAAGACGGAGCGTTTCCCTGAATTGTTTTCTGAGTGCCGAGAGAAAAGTCAGAGGGCCGCCCAAAAAAGCGACCTTTCCGCGGATAGGTCGTCCGCAGGTAAGCCCGGAAATTGTTTGATTTACCACAGACTGGAAAATGGAGCGTGCAATATCTTCATGAGAAGCACCCTCGTTTAAAAGAGCCTGTATATCTGTTTTGGCAAATACACCGCACCGTGAGGCAATCGGATAGATTTGACCGGATTTTTCTGCCAATACATTGAGACCCCGGGCATCGGTAGAGAGCAAAGCTGCCATGCGGTCAATAAAAGCACCTGTACCACCGGCACACGCGCCATTCATTCTCTGGTCTACTCCGTTCTGCAGATATGTAATTTTTTCGTCCTCACCGCCCAGTTCAATGATGACGTCTGTTTCGGGATGGAATGTATCAATTGCTTTTGTTTCAGCAAGAATTTCTTGGCAAAAAGGAAGCTCCATCCAATGGGAAAGTCCGAGGCCGCCGCTGCCGGAAATAGAGGCAGTGATACGGTATTCTGAAAATTTTCCGGCCAGTTCCTTCAGCAAAGCCAGCGAAGCGTGGCGGATATCTGACATATGACGTTCATAACGGCCGAAAAGGAGCTTTAAACGAGGAGAGAGGGCTACTATCTTTACTGTTGTGGAGCCTACATCAATCCCAACATGAAGAACAGGTTTCATTTTATGACCTCCGGTACAAGGAAGGATGCTCCGATAAAAATCATTAAGTAATTATAATTTTGAAATTAATATCTTCTTATTGTATTGTAGCACTCTTTTTGGTTTCGGTGAACTGAAAAATCGGTTTCCGGATACCGTAAAATATGGAGATAAAAGATATGGATAGATTGCTATCCATATAAAAAAGACCTCTTTCAAATAAGAGGCTTGAAAAAGTGACGAACTAAGGAAGAAGCGGTAAAAGCTCGGAAAAAGAACGGATAAAATGAATGTTTTTCCACTCCGAAGGATCAATAAATTCATTTTTACTCCAAGACTCAAACAGCTTTTCCAAGGGATCGTAAATATGATCGATATTGGCAATGATAATGGGCGGACGTTTATCTGCTTCCTTGTAGATATGGAAATGGTTTGCCGTGTCGGCCAGTTCTTCCAGCGTACCTATACCGCCGGGGAGAATGAGAAATACGTCGCCGAGAGAAATCATTTTTTCTTTCCGCACTGTCAAATCAGGAACTTCCACCAATTCCGTAATCAGACGGTGAGCCTGTTCCTGGGCAATAAATATCTCCGGAATGATTCCCGTTACGTGACCGCCCGCTGCCATGGCCGCATCAGCCATAACGCCCATAAGGCCGATACTGCCGCCGCCGTACACGAGAGTATATCCTTTTTTTGCAAGAAACTCGCCTGTCATACCAGCAAAAGCGGCAAAAGCGGGATTATTTCCATAGCGGGAACCGCAGTAAACAACAGCATTTTTTTTCAAGGTGATGGTTCCTTTCTCTTGAAATAGAAATGTACATAAAAACAGGAGTATTTTTTATTATTGTACCTTAAAAAGAAAAATAAAAACGGCGGAATATAAAAGAAAACAGGAATTTATATATCCATATAGAAAAAATCAATAAGAGATATAAAGCGATGAAGAGAAATACATTTTTATGAACCTGAATGAAAAAGAGAAAAGCGGAATACCATAGGAAAGCGGTTTTTTTAAGGAAGGTAACTTTTTGAGAATGATACGCCCGGAAACGTTGTAAAAGAGTTGTGCATAAATACGGGTCAAACGGCAGGTTTATTATTTGACAGCCCGAAAAGAGAATGGTATAATTCCACTGTTGCGTAAAACCTGAAAATGATAAGCGGGGTGAGTTCATGACACTCGATGAATTAAAAGAATCCGACTTCGTTGTCGGTCTGAAAGAAACAGAAAGAGCGGTCGAAAAAAAGACAGCCGTTCATGTATTCATCGCATCCGACTGTGATGAACGGATTTCCGCTCCCTTGGAAAAAGTTTGCGCAGATGCGGGAATTCCGGTCACACGGGATTTCAGCAAAAAAGAAATAGGCAGGGCGTGTCACATTAAAGTGAAAGCTGCGTCTGCTGCCGTTCTTAAATCCCGGTAATATCCGGGGAAGCCCCGTGCTGTCCCGGATCAATTATAAATTTACCTTTATGGAAAGGAGGTGCCCATATTGCCGACAATTAATCAGCTCGTTCGCAAAGGCCGTGAGGTTTTGGGAACAAAGGCGAAGACTCCGGCTCTGAAGCAGTCACCGCAGAAGCGTGGCGTTTGCACAAGAGTGTATACAGCTACACCGAAAAAGCCGAACTCGGCTCTTCGTAAAGTAGCCCGTGTACGTTTGACCAACGGAATCGAAGTATCCGCTTATATTCCGGGCGAAGGTCATAATTTACAGGAACATAGCGTCGTCCTCATCAGAGGCGGCCGTGTTAAGGATCTTCCTGGTGTTCGTTATCACATTATCCGTGGTGCACTTGATACAGTAGGTGTATCCGGCCGTCAACAGGCTCGTTCCAAATACGGAGCTAAGCGTGAAAAGGCCAAGAAATAATATTTCTTTATCAAATTTCTGTGATTAACAAACAACTATATAAGGAGGAAACTAACAATGCCGAGAAAAGGTGCTGTTCCGAAGCGTGATGTACTGCCGGATCCGGTCTACGGAAACAAGACAGTTACACGTTTCATCAATAAAATTATGCTCGACGGCAAAAAGGGCGTTGCAGAATCCATTGTATATGGTGCATTCGATATTTGCCGCAGCAAGCTTGACAAAGACCCGATCGAAGTTTTCGAACAGGCTTTGAATAATGTAATGCCGGTTTTGGAAGTCCGTGCCCGTCGTGTCGGCGGTGCCAACTACCAGGTGCCGGTTGAAGTTCGTGCAGACCGTCGTCTGACACTGGGCATCCGTTGGATGGTCAACTATGCCCGTCTGCGTGGTGAACGTACGATGGAAGAACGTCTGGCAGGAGAACTGATGGACGCTTTCAATAATACGGGCGCAGCAGTAAAGAAGAAAGAAGATACCCATAAAATGGCAGAAGCAAATAAGGCTTTTGCACATTATCGCTGGTAATTACAATAAGGAGAAAAAATCGTGGGCAGAGAATATCCGCTTGACAAAACAAGAAATATCGGCATCATGGCACATATTGATGCCGGCAAAACAACAACCACGGAACGTATCCTCTTTTATACCGGTGTAAATCATAAGATTGGTGAAGTTCATGATGGCGCGGCTACCATGGACTGGATGGCGCAGGAACAGGAACGTGGTATCACGATTACCTCTGCTGCCACCACTTGCCACTGGAAGGGCTATCGTGTCAACATCATCGATACCCCCGGCCACGTGGACTTTACAGTAGAAGTAGAACGTTCCCTTCGTGTACTTGACGGATCTGTTGCCGTATTCAGTGCTAAGGACGGGGTGCAGACCCAGTCTGAAACTGTTTGGAGACAGGCCGATCACTATCACGTACCCCGTATCGCATTCATCAATAAGATGGATACCATCGGTGCTGATTTCCTTCATGCAGTAAAAACGATGGAAGTCCGCCTCCGTGCAAATGCACTGGCTATGCAGCTCCCGATTGGTAAACAGGATACCTTTACAGGGATTGTTGATTTATTGGAAAGAAAAGCAGAAGTTTACCTTTCCGATGACGGTACCAAGTTCGAAATCAGAGAGATTCCGGACGACATGAAAGATATCGTTGAAGAATACCGTGAAAAAATCGTAGAAAAAGCAGCTGAAGGCGACGATGCGCTGATGGAAAAATATCTCGAAGGAGAAGAACTCTCCATCGATGAAATCAAAGCATCCATCCGTAAACAGGTACTTGACTGCACATTGTTCCCTGTATTCTGCGGATCCGCATACAAAAACAAAGGAATCCAGATGCTGCTTGACGCAGTTCTCGATTACCTGCCGGCACCGACCGATGTACCGCCGATTAAAGGAACCGATCCGAAGACCGGGGAAGAAATGGTCCGTCGCTCCAGTGACGATGAACCGATGGCGGCTCTGGCATTCAAGATTATGGCCGATCCCTATGTAGGGAAACTCGCATTCTTCCGCGTATACTCCGGTATACTGGAACAGGGTACCTATGTACTCAATACCACCAAAGGTAAAAAAGAACGTGTCGGCCGTATCCTCCAGATGCATGCCAACAACCGTAAGGAAATCGAAAGAGCTTACTCCGGCGACATTGCCGCAGCTGTAGGATTTAAGGATGTCACCACAGGGGATACCCTTTGCGCTGAAACAAATCCGATTATTTTGGAAAAAATGGAATTCCCGGAACCGGTTATTTCTGTAGCTGTAGAACCGAAAACAAAAGCTGACCAGGAAAAAATGGGAACAGCTCTCCAGCGTTTGGCAGAAGAAGACCCGACATTCAAGGTACATACCGATCCGGAAACGAACCAGACGATTATTTCCGGCATGGGCGAACTCCATCTGGACATCATCGTTGACCGTATGAGACGTGAATTCAATGTAGAATGCACCGTAGGCAAACCGCAGGTAGCTTACCGCGAAACCATTCGCAAGAGCGTTGAAGCGGAAGGCAAATTTATCCGTCAGACCGGCGGTCATGGTCAGTATGGTCACTGCTGGCTCCGTCTCGAACCGATGGAAGCGGGCAAAGGATTTGAATTCGCTAACGAAGTTGTCGGCGGCGTCATTCCGAAAGAATTTATTAACCCGATTCAGGCAGGCGTTGAAGCCGCTATGGAAGACGGCGTTGTTGCCGGCTATCCGATGGTAGATATCAAGGTAACCGTTTATGACGGCTCCTACCATGATGTCGACTCCTCTGAAATGGCGTTTAAAGTGGCCGGCTCCATGGCATTCAAGGACGGTGCGAAAAAGGCAGACGCTGTCCTTCTCGAACCGTACATGAGCGTCGAAGTAGACGTACCGGAAGAATACATGGGCGACGTCATCGGCGGACTTAACTCCCGTCGCGGACGTATCGAAGGCATGGAATCCGAAAACGGCGAATCCCGTATCAAAGGCTTCGTTCCGCTTTCTGAAATGTTCGGTTATGCGACCGGACTCCGCAGCTCCACACAGGGCCGCGGCACATTCACGATGACATTCGATCATTATGAAGAAGTTCCGAAAGCAATCTCCCAGCAGATTACAGAAGAACGTTTGGGAAATAAATAATTAAAAGGAGACTTTAAAATGGCAAAAGCACATTACGAAAGAACAAAACCCCATTGCAACATCGGCACCAT
>UQJW01000003.1 GCA_900541485.1 uncultured Dialister sp. | reverse complement strand
AGGTCAGATTGGAAAATCCCGAATCTGTCCATACGGAAACCAGTGCTCTCATAAATCCATCCATTTATTTACCTCCTGATATTCGCATATTGTATAAGGAAATTAAATTCATTATTTCTTTTTCTTTGTCGGATCCACTATGTGAATCAATTCGATGACACAGGCTAAGAAAATGAGAACTCCAAATACGATCACCATATTGGTGAGGCAAATAGAAATTGGGCCTGGAGTTTCCATAAATACATTCCACCTTTCATAAATAATTCATCTGACTTATATCACTAAAGCGTCTTCTGTCAGACCAAGAAGACATTTTTTCATACCGCTCTCCGGATTAGAAGGGCCAGAAAATCGGAATGATAATTACGCTGGCAACAAGTGCGATGAGGCACATCGGAGTTCCCACCTTCGCATAGTCATTGAAGGAGAATCCGGCAGGTCCGAGTACGAGGGTGTTCGGAGGTGTTGCCATCGGTGTAGCAAATGCCATCGATGCGGCAATACCAAGGGACATGAGTACCGGTTTCGGATCACATCCGATGGACTGGGCAATAGAAATACCGATCGGTGCAAGCAGTGCTGCAGAGGCGGTATTGGACATGAACTGAGTGAGTACGTTTGAAATCAGGAACAGTACGGCACAAAGTACATAAGGATTGGGGTTGTCGCCCATAGCATTAACAACTATGTCGGCAATCAATTTACCTGCCCCTGTTTTTTCCATAGCGGTTGCCACGGAAAGCATGCCGGCAAAGAGGAAAATTGTTACCCAGTCAATACCTGCATATGCTTCTTTTTCTTTCAAGCAGCCTGTGATGACGCAGAGGATTGCGCCTGTAACGGCTGCAGTGTGAAGCGGAATGTTCTTAAGACCGAGAGCCATGCAAGCTACAACGCCCAAAAGAATGAGTCCGGAAATCCACATTTTGGCTTTGCTTTTCGGCTCATCGTCATCGCTTGCCCCTGCTTCTGCAGCAGCTGCTTTGACAGCATCTTCATCCATATCTCCGCCGGACTTGGCAGGAATGAAATGACGGCCTATAAACAGAGTGTACAGTACAAAAATAATAGAGAGGGGAACACCGATATAAGCGAATTCGAAGAATCCGAAAGTCGGAAGTCCCGCAGCCGTCAGCGCACCGGTTACGATAACGTTCGGTGGTGTACCGATCATGGTGATGGTACCGCCTACGTTGGCTGCAATAGCCAGCGGCATTAATTCCTTAGAAGGAGCGATTTTTGCCGCCTGGCAGATACCGATGATAACCGGCATCAGGCACGCAACGGTTCCCGTGTTGGAAGACACGGCGGACAAGACGATGGTTACCGTCATGATTGCCGCCATCAGCGGAATTTCATTTGTTCCCGCTTTTTTTACTACGGCAATACCGATTGTTTCGGCAAGACCGGTCTTAAACATAGCGGCGCCGATAACGAACATACCGCCGAAGAGTACGACAGTAGAGTTGGATAAGCCGGCATACACCTGTTTCGACGGAAGTACACCGAGAATACCCAATGCTGTACATGCAGCCATAGCAGTCACTGCGAGAGGAATCAATTCCGTAACGAAGAGAAATGCTGCTACAGCAAGGACGCACAGCGTAATAATAGCTGGATCCATAATATCTCACCTTTCCCTAACTATATGTGATTCGCTTTCGGGTAAAAGCTCACATTCTTTCAAGCAGTCCCGGATTCATACTAACGAATAATAAAAAATAGCTGTTTACCTTATGAACCGAAACGTGTATAAAACCCTTTTTCCGTCCCCCTTTCCGATTGCTTCGAACAAAGCGTTTAAATTCCCTTTGCTTATTTTTACAAGCGTCGGATATTATTTTAGACTAAATTCGGCGAATTTTCAAGGTTTATGCCGTTTTAACCCATTTTTTGATTATTTTCTCTATATAGCAATCTATATTCTAATATTATCTTTGATTATCTTATTTTTTTCATAGCTATCTATGTTTTTTATTCTCAATTCGACATTTATAAAAATAACTTCTTTTTCCCATGGATAGTTATTTTTTATGTCTTTGAAAAATTGTATTGTTTTTTATAAATGAGAAATTTATATATCCGGATTATGAAAAATTTGATTGACATTTTATTATATAAAGATTATAAATCCTCCTTTTTCTTTTTCCCGCCAGAAATTTTTATGCCGTTTTATTTCTCATTTTTTCTCGCTTTATCTCTTATAATCTTTAAAAATCTGTTTTTTTCATTTTTTCTGTTGTTTTTCTTGCATTTTTTATTTTTATCTTTTCTTTTCATCTTCCTTTTTATCTGTTCATCTATTCCCAATCCGCTTATTTTTCCAATAAAAAAACCGCCACAGCCTTGCCGTGACGATCTTTACATGTATTTTTTTATTTCTTTTCTTCCTGCTTATCTTCCCGGAATCCTTCTTTTTCTTTGAGGTCTTCTAACGTAACTTCATAGTCTTTACCGCCCATGTCGGTTCCTTCCTGACGGAGCTGCTCGATTCCCTCTTCAAAAGTCATTTCCTTTTCTTTTTCCGATTCTTCCAATTTTTTCAGAAGTTCCGGTGAAAGCTTTCCTGAAGCAATCAGTTTTTCTCTCATGTTCCGGTACATATAGGCAATGACTTCTTCCTGTGGTATCCCTACGCGGTCGGGAATACGGAGAGAACATTCATGCCAAAAAGCGGCCGAACCGGTCATCATGATACGTCCGATTTTTTCCAGCTCGCCTATATCAAAAAGAAGTGACCATATTTCCCTGTTATCCAAATGATTATACATATGATATGTATATCTGTAGGTCGCCGGCTTCATAAGCTGGTTCTTAAAATGATGAACGCCGAAAATCTTTTCATACGGAATGTGAAGTTCTTTTTTCTTAAAAATACTCTTTTTTACGATTTCTATTTCATCATCTTTCAGCGTATATATACACTTGGAAGTAATGATATGGATTAAAAAAAGGAGTGCCATAAGAAGAATGATGACACCTTGCAGGGGAAATACCCCGAAGGTGGTGTAAACCCAGGCCAAACGGGCCGCATAACCGGCAAGGGCAATAAACCCGATACCGGAAATAATCAGATATTTTTTACAAGGAACAGAGGTATCCGTTACATTCTGTCCGATGATTTTTGATTTTTTTGCTGTCATAAAAAACTCCTTACCGGCTCACGGGAATCAGCCGTTAAAAGTCCACGCCTGCGGCGGAAATCCCAAGAGCCAAAGGCCCTCTCCCACAATATAGAGTACAATGCCGATGATAAAAAACTGGAAACCCACTTTGAGGCATCCTTTGGTAATACTGAGAACATCATTGGTCCGGGGATCCATAAATGTATAAGGATACAAATGGGACCGCCCGTGGGTAACAATGGTAATCCATGCACGCCAATATACGAAAACCACATACAGCGCGGGATAAATCATCCATAAAAAGATAATATACCAGTGAAGTTCCGTTTTATCCACAAAGAATAAATAGTCCGCTGTCATCAGTACAGGGATAAAGTAGTGGAATATGTAATTATAAAAAGAAAAATGTTCGTAGCTGATATCATTGAGGCGGTGCGTTTTGATAGCCCCCGGCCGTACAATGATATGATACATCACCGACAACGTGACAAGCCCGGCGGCCACAATATAGCGGCAGTCCGCGGTATAAAGGTACGGCACGTCCGCTTTGAACAAAGTCATCGCCAGCCATACAAAAAAAAGTGTAAATGTAGAAAATGTATAGTACTGGATACGAGACCAAAAAACAAAAGGTGTCAATATCCCGTGCTTCATGAGCAGGACCAGACCGACACTCAATAAAATAAAGACCGCCCAGCGGTACAGCAAAGCAACTTCCATGAAAACTCCTATCGGGAATAATGTCCCTGAAAAAGGGACCCCCTGTTATTTATTTTTTTGTTTATGTTTCTTATTCTGTTTCCGTCTTGCTTCGGCACGGATACGGCGAATCTGTTCTTTTTCCCTGATTCTCGCCTCCGCTTCTTCAAGACGGGCTTTTTTTATATTGTTGTTATAAATATTAATGACCAGGCAGATGAGAATCAAAGCGGCGATGGCGATCGTTCTCACTGTCAGTCCGTTGTTCATGATGTTCCATACGGCAAAAACGACGGCTACACCAAACAACAATCCTTGGGCACGAGACATAACACGACTCCTTCATATAAAATAAAGTACATAGCTATTATATTATACTGTATCTTCAGTAATATCAATTAATTTTCAAAAAAAACAGGAATCCCTTTTTCAATTCTCTCAAACCGGGCATTTTCTGCAGAGAATAACGTATTTTACATTTTATCCTATGATGTTACTATTTATAAATATTCCTTTTTTATCTTTTTATAGATAAGAAAATCATCTTTTTCCCCGGAAATATCTGCTTGTATTCCTTTATGGGTATAAAAAAATGTTATTTACGTATATATAAATAAAATTATAAAAAATAATTGAACCTTCGTTTCTCATCGTATATACTAACAAGTAAGAATTTGATTATCCATAGATTTTTATTTATGGATTGAAAATGAAGAATCTTCCTTTCATACACCAAAAGGAGTTGAAGTAATGGATGCAACAATGAGTTTTTATTTTTCTATATTTGTATTTGCCTTAACGTATCTGGGAATCATGTCGGAAAAGATTCCACGTTCTATTTGTGCATTACTGGGCGCCGGTCTTGTCATCTACAGCGGACTTCTTACCCAGGAAATGGCACTCCAGCAATTTATCGACTTCAACACCTTAGGTCTTTTAGCAGGTATGATGGTTCTCATCGGTGTCGTTAAAAAATCAGGATTTTTCGAATCCATGGCTCTCTGGGCTGTCAAAGTTTCCAAAGGGCGTCCGAAAGAACTGCTCATTATTTTGGGATTGATTACTGGTTTCTGTGCTTCTTTTATGGATGCCGTTACCGCCGTTCTTCTAATCACTCCGATGACCATTTCTCTCTGCCGCCGGATTCATGTATCCCCAATCCCTACCTTGATTGCAGAAATTCTGCTTTCCAATATCGGCGGTTCCGGTACCATGGTCGGCGATCCTCCGAACGTCATGATTGGTTCTGCCACTCACCTGGCATTTAATGATTTTGCCATGCATACCGGCCCCATTGCTTTGATAAATATTGTGGCTTGTATTATTTATCTGGAAATCATTTACGGCAAACAATTACCGAAGACGGAGATGTCCCCTGAAGAACTTGCAAAAATCAATCTGTCTTCTGTCATCACTGATTTCTCCATTCTGAAAAAGTCGGTTACTATTTTAGTTCTCACGATTTTCGGTTTCATTATCCATAACATCATCGGTATCCAATCGGCTACCATTGCTCTTACAGGCGGTGTTCTTGCCATTCTCGTCTGCAAAGTCGATCCCCATGAAATTTTCCGTGAAGTCGACTGGGACTCCTTATTCTTCTTTATCGGCCTCTTTATCGTCGTCGGAGGACTTGAAACTACAGGCGTTATCAGTACGATGGCTGCTGCAGGAATCGAAGCGGTCGGCGGAGATCCCCATGCTCTCACTTTCACCATTCTCTGGCTGTCCGGCCTTGCTTCCGCATTCGTAGACAATATTCCGTTTACGGCAACGATGATTCCCTTGATTCACCAAATGCAGGAACTTTTGGGACTGACCCATGCCGATTATATGTGGTGGGCTCTCTCTATCGGTGCCTGCTACGGCGGAAACGGCACTATCATCGGTGCTTCTCCGAACGTTATCGTTGCGGCGCTGGCTGCTAAAGAAGGGTACAATATCACTTTCGGACATTTCATGCTGAAATGTTTCCCCATGATGCTTGTCACCTTACTGACATCAACTGTTTATATTTACGTCCGTTACTTTGTATTCGGAACTCCTTAATAAAAAAGAAATACGGCTCTGCCTTAAGGCAGGGCTTTTTTTATGCTCTTTAAAATGCTGAAAAGAAATGTCCCGGAATCGCCCTTTATTTCCTTTTTAAGAAGTTTTATCCTTTTGGAAGGTCCTTTATACCTTTTCGGGCAGGAACGTGCTCTTTCCCCTGTTTTCTTTATTTTTTCCGTGCTTTATTTTCCTATTCACCGGGGAGGCGGAAAAATCATCTGTGCTATAATAAAAGTAATAATAAATATAAGCTGTTTCGTTAGGATACGGCACCATTTTCTTTAGGAGGTCACCATGGACGAAATTTTCAAAAGAGGCACATGCCGCCATTTCAAAGAATTGACTCCCTTGCCGGAAGAATATCTGGATAAGCTTGTCCGGGCAGGCATGCAGGCAAGAGCTTGCGGAAACCAGGAGTCCCGGGAGTTCATCATTGTCACCAGAGAAGATCTGGTCAAAGCTCTTTCCCATAACAGTGTCGTCGCAGGGCCGGCAAGAAAAGCCGTTGCCGCTATCGTCATCGTAGGAAAACCTGACGGTATTTCTTTCCCTGAAGAATGGGCCTTTGATGCCGCAGCCGCTGCAGAAAATATTTTGATTGAAGCGGAACATCTGGGTATCGGATCCATCTGGCTCCAGGTCTATCCCTATCCCGACCGTAAAGCCCATATCTGTCATATTTTGGATATTCCCTCGGAAAGAGAACCTTTCTGCATTATTGCCGTAGGGTATCCGGAAAAGAAACCGGTCCGCATAAACCGTTTCAACGAAAGAATCCTTTATCATGACTTATACGGATCGCGGCCGAAGAAACAGGACGTATAATCTGTTTGACCCTTTACTGCTCAAAAAAACGTTCTTCCTGCTGAAAAACTGATTTCATAAGGAAGAACGTTTTAAGTTACAATCAAAATCAAAGCACAACAAAACCGGCCCGAAAGAGCCGGTTTTTGTATGTTATAAGGTATCCGTTGTTTTCAAGCGGATAAGAGCACGCTGCAAAGCAAGCTTTGCACGGTGTTCGTCAATATTGGCACTGTGAGATGCCAGTCTGTCTTCAGCCCTTTTCTTTGCTCTTTGGGCACGAGCAACATCGATATCTTCCGCCATTTCTGCCAGAGGAGCTACGACGTTCACCCGGTTATCCTTCATTTCAAAGAAACCGCCGAATACAGCTACTTTTTCTTCTTTTCCGTCTTTTTGTATACGGACAGAACACATTTCCAATGCTGCTGCTAAAGGCAGATGGCCTTTCATGACGGCAAATTCACCGTCAGTTGCACGAGCTGCCACCAGTTCCACACCGTCAGCCCGGTAAATCGGACCGTCCGGCGTAATAACCTCCACATGCATCGGATTAGTAAGGGTATCAGCCATGGCTTATTCCCCTTTCTTCATCTTTTCAGCCTTTTCGATTGCTTCATCAATTGTGCCAACCATATAGAATGCACCTTCCGGTAAATCATCGTGCTGTCCGGAAAGGATTTCCTTAAAGCCGCGGATGGTTTCCTTCAGAGATACATATCTGCCCGGTGAGCCGGTAAACTGTTCAGCTACGAAGAACGGCTGAGACAAGAATCTCTGGATCTTTCTCGCACGGGCAACAATGATTTTATCATCGTCACTTAATTCTTCCATACCAAGAATTGCAATGATATCCTGTAATTCTTTATAGCGCTGTAATATCGCCTGTACACCGCGGGCTACTTCGTAATGTTCTTCGCCGAGAACGTTCGGGTCAAGAATACGGCTGGTGGAATCCAAGGGATCTACGGCCGGATAAATACCGAGTTCTGCGATAGAACGGTTAAGTACGGTGGTAGCATCGAGGTGGGTAAATACACCTGCCGGAGCCGGGTCTGTCAAGTCATCGGCCGGTACATATACGGCCTGGATAGAGGTGATGGAACCGTCTTTTGTCGATGTGATACGTTCCTGTAATTCACCGATATCGGTAGCCAATGTGGGCTGATAACCTACGGCAGACGGCATACGTCCGAGCAGAGCGGATACTTCCGAGCCGGCCTGGACGAAACGGAAAATATTATCGATGAAGAGCAGAACGTCCTGTCCCTGCTTATCACGGAAATATTCTGCCATGGTAAGACCCGTGAGAGCGACACGCATACGTGCTCCCGGCGGTTCATTCATCTGGCCGTATACCAGGGCTACTTTGGAAAGAACGCCGGAATCTTTCATTTCTCCCCAAAGGTCATTCCCTTCACGGGTACGTTCCCCGACGCCGCAGAATACGGAGCAGCCGGAGTGTTCTGTTGCCACGTTGTGAATCAGTTCCTGGATAAGAACTGTTTTACCTACACCGGCGCCGCCGAACAGACCGATTTTACCACCCTTTGCATAGGGGGCAATGAGGTCAACGACTTTGATGCCGGTTTCAAAAATTTCAGTTGCCGGAGACTGGTCTTTAAAGGCCGGTGCCGGACGATGAATAGGCCAGTAGTCGGATGCCGGTACTTTCGTATCGTCATTATCCACGGTTTCGCCGAGAACGTTGAAAATACGTCCGAGACAACCGTCGCCGACCGGTGCTGCAATAGCACGGCCGGTATCTACTGCTTTCATTCCACGTACCATGCCGTCTGTGGAACTCATAGCAACGGTGCGGACTACGCCGTCACCGAGGTGCTGCATTGTTTCACAAACAACATCTACCGGAACATTGCCTTCTTCATCTTTGATATGAATTGCGTTATAAATAGCCGGTAGTTCCTGGTCATCAGCAAACGCAATATCAACTACTGCGCCCATGACCTGTACAACTTTACCTACCTGCCCCTGCTGTTCATTTGCCATGAAGAAGCTTTCCTCCTTATTAAATCAGGCAGTTTATTCGAGAGCTGCCGCACCGCCGACAATTTCGGAAATTTCATTGGTGACCTGAGCCTGACGTGCTTTATTGTAAGTCAGATTGAGATCTGCAATTTTTTCGGTTGCATTGTCGGTTGCTGCGGACATGGCTGCCATCCGGCTGCCCAGTTCCGATGCTGCGGATTGCAGCATTGCATTATAAACCTGCACTTGTATATACTCCGGAAGCAGTTTGGAAAGAACGGTAGCTGCATCGGGAAGGAAAATATACGGTATTTCTTCTTTTGCAAAAGAAACCTCTTTTTCTTCCGCTGCCTCTACAGCACCTGCCTTCACTTCCGTCTCTTCGCCGGCATCTTCCGGTGCTTCTACGGGAAGCAGACGGGATACTTTTACCTGCTGACGGAGAGCTGTAATGAATTTCGTATAGATTATATAAATTTCATCGACTTCTTCTTTAAGAAAATAGTCAACCATTTCTTTCGCCAGATCCATAGAATCCTGGGCTGACGGCTTGTCAGAAAAGCCGAAATGATAGGAATCGATATCATATCCGCGGAATTTCAGGTAATTTCTTGCCTGTTTCCCGCAGACATATAAAGCGTATGCAGAACGGTCCTTCCCGGAGATTTCCTGTATAGTACGCTTCATAACGTTGGAGTTATAAGCGCCGGCAAGACCTTTATCTCCACTGATAACGAGATAACCGGTCTTTTTTACCTCACCGTTTCTAAAAAGCGGACTGGTAAAGCCGGGTGTCACCGAAGAAGCGCGGCGCAAGAGCTCTCCGATCTTTTCTGCATAGGGATAGGAACCGCTTGCTTTTTCTTCTGCTTTGCGCAGACGGGCAGCGGCTACCATCTTCATTGCTTTTGTGATCTGCTGGATGTTGGTGACAGATTTTATGCGCCCTTTTATATCACGCGTACTTTCCAATCAGATCACCCCTCTACCGTTCCAGACTTTTCTTCTCCAGCTGTAGCAGCTTGTGCTTTATATCTTTCCTTGAATTCGGCAATAGCAGCCTGCAGTCTGACTTCATTTTCGTCAGTCAGTTTCTTGTTAGCTGTAATGTCTTCGCCGATTTCGGGATGGCTGCTGTGAAGGAAATCTAAAATCTGATGTTCGAAGCTTACTACATTTTCTACTTCTACATCATCCAGGTATCCTTTAACGGCTACATAAATCGCCATAACCTGGTCGGAAACCGGGTAAGGTGAGTACTGCGGCTGTTTCAGGATTTCCGTTGTTCTCTGTCCTCGGTCAATCTGTGCCTTTGTAGCTGCGTCCAGGTCAGAGCCGAACTGGGCAAATGCAGCCAATTCACGATACTGGGCCAAATCCAAACGGAGTGTACCTGCAACCTGTTTCATTGCTTTAATCTGGGCAGCACCGCCTACACGGGATACGGATAAGCCGACATTGATTGCCGGACGAATCCCGGAATAGAAGAGAGCCGTTTCCAGATAAATCTGTCCGTCTGTAATGGAAATAACGTTGGTCGGAATGTAAGCACCTACGTCGCCTGCCAGTGTTTCAATAATCGGCAGTGCCGTGATGGATCCGCCTCCGAGTTCCGGAGAAAGACGGGCTGCACGTTCGAGCAGACGGGAATGCAGATAGAATACGTCGCCCGGATATGCTTCACGTCCCGGCGGACGGCGGAGCAGAAGGGACATCGCACGATAAGCTACGGCGTGCTTGGAGAGGTCATCATATACAATGAGGACGTCTTTGCCCTGGTGCATGAAATATTCACCGATAGCTACACCGGAGTACGGTGCAAGATACTGCATCGGGGATCCTTCGGATGCGCCGGCGTGTACGATAATGGAATAATCCATCGCACCTGCCGCTTTCAAGCGTTCATATACGCGGACAACGTTCGCATTTTTCTGTCCGATGGATACATAAATACAAATAACATTCTGTCCTTTTTGGTTCAGAATGGTATCGACAGCAACGGCAGTTTTACCGGTACCGCGGTCACCGATGATAAGTTCACGCTGTCCGCGTCCGATAGGAACCATGGAGTCGATACATTTCAAACCGGTCTGCAGCGGTACACTGACCGGCTGTCTGTCGGCAATACCTGCCGCTTTCACTTCAATGTCGCAGTATTTGTCTGTCTTGATGTCACCGTTACCGTCAATCGGCTGTCCCAGCGCATTGACTACGCGGCCGATAACCGCATCGCCTACCGGAACCTGCATGAGGCGGCCTGTTCTTTTTACCGTGTCGCCTTCCTTAATGGTTTCGGCATTACCCAGAAGAACCGCACCTACGTTGCTTTCTTCCAAGTTCATAGCCATGCCGTAAACGCCGTTGGGCAGTTCGAGCAATTCACCGGCCATACAATTTTCCAGGCCGTAGATATGGGCGATACCGTCGCCGACTTCAAGAACCGTACCTACTTCATCGACATTGAGGTCTACTTTGTAGTTTTCAATCTGTTTTTTAATGACAGATGTAATTTCATCTGAACTGATTTTCATTTCCTGTAAGTCACCTCAATCTCTTTGCATCATTTGGGCACGAAGTGCAGCAAGATGACGGGCTACAGATCCATCGATCAGACGGTCGCCCATCTGTACGGTAAATCCGCCTATCAAAGATGCATCCACTTTTTGCTTCATGATAATTTTGCTGCCGGTAATTTCTGCAAGCTTTGTTTTGATCATCTCCGCCTGACTTTTGGTCAAGGGCAGAGCTGATGTGACAATCGCTTCTTCCATTCCCATACCGTGATGGGCAAGATTGGAATAGACATCAACCATAGCTGCAAAATCACCGATGCGGCCTTTGTCAATCACAACATAGCAGAATTGCAAGACTGCCGGCTGCACCTTATCTGCAAACAACTTCTTTATAGTATCTTTCTTGACATCCTTTTCAAGCAGAGGATGATTCAGAATATCTCCCAATTCTTTATTTTCCGCAATCGTTTCGGAAATAAAACGGAGTTCTTCTTCTGTTTCTTTCAGGCATTGCTTTTCTTCAGCAATTTCATAGATGGCACGACCGTATTTCTTTGCAAGGATTACGTTCTTATCCATAACTATTTACCTGCCTGCTCAGCATCCAATTTCGCGATGCTCTCTGAGATGAGCCGGTCATTTGTATCCGGCGTCATATTTTTGCTGATGATCTTCGCTGCAATATCGCAGGAAAGTGCTGCTACCTGTGTTTTCAGATTTTCCAGAGCATCCTTGCGTTCTCTTTCAATCTGCTTGGTCGCATTTTCTTTTTCCTTTTCGATGGCAGCATGTGCTTCATCAATCTGTGCCTGCGCCTGTACCTGGGCTTCTTTAACCGCCTTATTCACAATGTCCTGGGCTTTTGCCTGTGCTTCTTGTAACTGAGTTTCGTAACCGGCTTTCAGTTCTTCGGCAGCAGCCTTGGACCGGGCAGCCGCATCCAAGTCATTTTTGATACGCTCTTTGCGGGCATCCAGTACTTTGAGTACCGGCTTATAGCAGAAATGCCCGAGAATGGCACAAAGAACAATAAAGTTGATGATCTGAATCAGCAGTGTACCATTTACGTCTACCAATTCGTTTCCTCCTTAGACTAATATTCCGTCATAGAATTATCGGAATAATTATTTCAGGAATGGATTAGCGAATACCAGTACCAATGCAATAACGATAGCGATAATCGGAATAGATTCTATAAGACCGATAGCAACGAGCATATTTGTAAAAAGCTTACCTGCCATTTCCGGCTGGCGGGTCATACCCTCAAGAGCTTTAGCTGCAGCATTAGAATCTCCAAATGCAGCGGCAATAGATGCTAATGCAGCAATAAATCCTGCCGCAATAAGAGAATACTGTACAACAATTGTCTGATCCATGATTATAATTCCTCCTAAAGAATCTAAAATTTGGGACATATCCCCTGATCAGCAGTGAGATGCCCTTTTTTATTCCGTTTTGACGGTCGGTGCCGTTCCGTTTGAAAAGCGGACGGTGCCGCCCCCCGGTCTTGTATATCTCGTATTAATAGAGACTTTCTTTCATATATACAGATGCCAGAGTAGTGAAAATATATGCCTGAACCACACCCACAAACAATGAGAATCCGATCCAGATCATAGGTACAGCCCATGGGCAGAGGAAATATAGAATTTCCAAAAGAATCTCCCCGGCCAAAATATTACCAAACAGACGCATTGCCAACGTAATTGGTCTTGCTATCTCTTCAATTAAATTCATAACCACAAAAATCGGAAATGGTTCAAAAAAGTGTTTAACCCAATGTCCGACACCTTTGTTTTTAATAAAATAAATATGCAGCAAAATAGAACTTGCAATAGCAAGACCCAAAGTTGTATTCACGTCATTAGTCGGCGATGCCGTTAAATGTTCAGTCGGCAACAGACCTATCTGGTTAGACGTGAAGATAAAGAGGAAAAATGTTAAGAAAATACTGCTTACCTGACGATATTTAGGTCCTAAATTACTTTCAAACTGATTGCAAAGACCTTCCACCAACATTTCAATGAAATTCTGCCAGCCTGACGGTATTAGGGATCTCCCTCTTGTTGCAGCGAATATGGCAATAAAAACAATAATGGCAGTAAGCCAAGTAGTATAAAGTGTATCCATATTGACCGGAAATACGCCAAAGAGTTGCTCCATAGTATGTGTACCCGTATGAAGATGCATAATCTCACCCCCCTTCTCTTACAAGGATATCAAGAAAAGAATTATTCCTTAATTACATTAACCACCCGTTCAAAAATGGACAGAAATGGTAATGAAAGTAAGCCACCTAGAAAACCGAGCACATTAAGCGGCGTTAGTGCCACTACGACTGCGGCTAAAACAATCTCCAAAATGAAGCGGAAAATAGCAAAAACAGCAACCCGCTGTCCGATGAAATCCGGTTCTCTTCCGTCTTTCACCCATTGGAAATATTTGGCCCGTAAAAACATGAAAAAAGCAGCGTGGAAAAATGCCCCCAAAATCCAGGCACCGCCGACACGCCATCCCCAGATAAAGAAAAGGACGACTGCTCCGGCAACACCGAGACCGAGAAGCCAGCGTATCATACGGCCGGCATATTTAGGAAAAGTCTGATCGTATGTCACTTTTAATTATTTCTCCAACATCTGCCTTATAACGGACCATAATCCTGCCACGGCACCGAGAAGAGAAAGGAAAATCAATCCGTACGGATAAGTACCGAAATACTCATCACATTTTATACCGCTCCATACGCCTATGCCCATGCAGGTCAGAAGACTGAATCCTGCTCCCGAGGCAACGGCGACACTGCGCCACGGATCAAAACCGTTTTGCTTCTTTTTTTCCTTATACTCCCGTTTCATGACGGACTCCAGATAGTAAACACATGGAAAACGGATATATGAAATATTCGTTTCCCACACATACACTGATATTGTAACATAAGACCTGCTACTTGGCTATAAATTTAGACGGTTTTTCGTCGGACAATCCGGACTGGTACAGAAGGGTTTCCACAATTCTTTCCGACGCCTTTCCGTCTCCGTAAGGATTCACCGCCTCCGACATGGCATCATAGGATTTTTTGTCCGTTAACAGGCGGTACGCCGTTTCGTAAATCAGATTTTCATCAGTTCCGACAAGTTTTACCGTCCCTGCTGCTATCGCTTCCGGACGCTCCGTCGTGTCACGGAGTACCAAAACGGGTTTCCCGAGACTCGGCGCTTCTTCCTGGATACCGCCGGAATCGGTGAGCACGATACTCGACCGGGCCATCAGGTTGGTAAACGGTTCATATTCCATCGGCTCCACCAGATGGATACCGGGAACCCCTTCCAATTCTTCTTCCACCGCTTCGCGGACCAGCGGATTTCTGTGGACGGGAAATACAACTTCCGTATGCGGCACCGTTTCCACAAGACGGCGGAGTGCTTTATACACATGATGCATCGGTGTACCCAAGTTTTCTCTCCTGTGGGTTGTGACAAGAATCACCCGCTTATGCTCTTCTATATCTTCTATTTCTTTATCGGCAAAGCGGTAATTTTCTTTTACCGTCGAGAGCAGGGCATCAATCACCGTATTTCCTACGACGAATATATTTTCCTTCTTTTTATTTTCACGGATTAAATTATTTTTGGCCGTTTCCGTAGGTGCAAAATGTAAATCGGCAAGTATACCCGTCAGTTGCCTGTTCGCCTCTTCAGGAAACGGGGATGCCAGATTTCCCGTGCGAAGTCCCGCCTCCACATGAGCCACCTTGATTTGCTGGTAAAAAGCCGCAAGTGCCGCCGTAAAAGTCGTCGTCGTATCTCCGTGGACAAGTACATAGTCCGGCTTTTCTGTCTGCAAAACCCTCTCCAGACGGCAGAGCACCCGGGACGTAATATCATACAGAGACTGGCCGCTTTTCATGACATCCAGGTCATAGTCCACAGGAATTCCGAATAAATCCACCACCTGGTCAAGCATTTCCCTATGCTGTGCCGTCAGGCAGACCTTCACTTCGATTTCAGGATGCTTCAAAAGCTCCTTAACCACCGGTGCCATTTTTATAGCCTCCGGTCTCGTACCGAAAATCGTCATGACCTTCATGAATACAACCCCTTTATTTTAAAATTCAGATATGATTTGTTTTTTCCGCCTCTTTTTTCTGCTGGTACGGAGTGGGAACAACCTCTCTCATGACTCCCAGTTTTTTTGCCCAGAGAAGAAATACCGCAAGCGCCAGAACAATTAATGCGCCACCGAACCAGAGATTCATACGGATGACAAAAAGCGCCATACAGGAAAAGAACGCCGTCAAAGCATACATAATAAGAACCACTTGCTTTTGCGACAATCCCTTCGCAAGAAGACGGTGATGAAGATGATTTTTATCGGGAGAAAAAATCGGAACCCCCGACTGCTTCCGCCGCACAATCGCAAGAAGCGTATCCATAATCGGCACTGCCAATGCGACAAGCGGTACGATAAGCACGGCAACGGCCGCGGTTTTCATCGATCCCATGACAGAAACCGCACCGATTACATACCCGAGGAACATAGACCCCGTATCACCCATAAAAATCTTGGCAGGATTGAAATTATACTGCAAAAAAGCAAGACAAGCACCCGTCATGGCAATCATGGCAGCGGCAGAGACCCACTGTCCCATTTGGAAAGCAAGAAGTGCCACGGCAATCGAAGCAATCGTTGCAATTCCCGCCGCAAGACCGTCCAGCCCGTCAATAAGATTCACCGTATTAATGAAACCGACAATCCAGAAAATAGTAAGCGGTATGGAAATTATCGACGGAAACGTGATAATGCCGAGCCACGGTAAATCCACCCAATCGATATTGACATTAAAGAAAACGACCAAAATGGCCGCCGAAAAAATCTGCCCCAAAAGTTTGACTTTCGCAGGAAGGGACATGATATCATCGGCAATCCCCACAAGCACCAAAAAAGTGGCACCGATCATAATCCCCGTGATTTCATAAGTGAAACCCACCGTGGCAATCACGGAAGCCATAAATCCTGCATATATAGCAAGCCCTCCCAGACGGGGAATCAGGCCATGATGAACCTTTCGTGCATCCGGTTTGTCTACCGCCCCGACAGTCACTGCCAAACGCTTCACGAGAGGAGTCAGCACAAAGGTCACGGCAAGAGCAATCAGGAACGTGAACGCATAAGCGAACAACGAAGCACCTCCTATTTTTATTATATATTATATGATTATTTTACCATAAATACTGAAATATTGTTCTGCATAAAGGAGATTCCTTTCCATCCTCCCGCACTTTGCCCATTCGTTTTTTCCGTTCTTTCGTTTCTGCTCCAACTTGCCCCTTCCGACGGCTTCGCCGCCACCTTAGCCAAGGCAAAGCGTCTCACTCACTTTTACAGCGTCGCGTCGCTCCTCGAAAAGTGGTTCGCTTGCTTCCCGTCATCCGGGGACGGCTTGCGATTTGCATTTTATTGTTTTATGGCAACAATCAAGTAATAAATTTTAAAAACTATGATTTCTTTCTTCCTTCCTTAGTTGTAAGCTTCCCCCGAATACGGAGGGAAGTGCCGAGCTACGCGAGGCGATAGGGGCAAGTGTGCGTACACAGGTTAGATTCGTTTTTTCGTTCCTGCTCCAACTTGCCCCTTCCGTCAGCTCCGCTGACACCTTCCCCGACAAGCGGGGACGGCTTGCGTTTCGTATACTTTCCTTTTTAAGCAACAAAGTTATTTAATACATTTTAAAACTATAATTTCTTTCTTCCTTAGTTGTCAGCTTCCCCCGAACTCGGAGGGAAGTGCCGAGGTTTGCGAGGCGATAGGGGCAAGTCTGCGTACACAGGTAAGAACATTAAAATCTTGCAACCTCTGCCCGGATTCTTCACTCTTTCCCGTACTTTTTTCATAACGATACTCCCGACCGCTTTTTACGACCGTTCAAGAATGACAGGCAGTCAGGTAATACCGTTTTATATAAAACTTTTTCCCTTTCTTCTCACACTTGCCCCTTTCGTCAACCTGTCGGTTGACACTTTCCCCGACAAGCGGGGACAGCTTTCATTCTCTATTCTTTCTTTTATGCACTCATTTATCAGTTATTACTTTTTAAAAATACGAATTCTTTTTCCTCAGTCGTTCGCTTCCCCCATTCCAACGACTTGTGTTTCCTGTTTCTTCCTTAATTTCCAAACAAAATTGTTTAAGGTTCCCTGCTTTGACTTTGACAGACTTTTGGTCGTTACGGTTTATAAAATTTCTTTTATCTCTGTTTGTTACAATAAAAACAGTCTTTTTCAGTTCTTCTTTTCCCTTCAGTAAAGTTTTAATCGAAATTAGTTCTCAAAATCATTTTTGTATGCTATAATCATGTTGAAGATATTCCGGTGTACGGATCGGAAGTATCTTTTCGGGATATCTACCCTCCCAAGTAGAACACCCGACTCCTTTCCAACTTCCTTTATTTTTATACTCCTTTAAAAAAGAGCGGAAATCCGCTCTTTTTTTTGTTTTTTATTTTTCAATTCCCAAAAATTCGTAGTCTTTGTCTTCCACCGCTTTTCTGACGGTTTCTTCGTCCACCTCTCCGGCGAGGGAAAGAACGGCTGTCCCCGTTTCGTGGGATACCTCCGCCTTTTCTACACCCGGAAGGGCTTCCAGTGCTTTTTTGACAGTGTTTTCACAATGTTCGCACATCATGCCGCGGATTTTTACAGTTTCTTTCATTTCTTTTTCCTCCTCTGTTTTTACTGTTACTTTTTTATTTTCTTCTGTTTTTTCTGAAATTTCACCGTCTTTTTCATTTTTCCCGCCTTCTTTATGAACCTTGTATGTATTCAGACGGAGGGCGTTAAGACAGACGGTCACACTGGAAAGTGCCATGGCCCCTGCCGCCATCATGGGATTGAGGGAAATTTCAGAAAATACGCCTGCCGCCACGGGAATCAGAATCAGGTTATACGCAAACGCCCAAAATAAATTTTGACGGACATTTTTCAAAGTGGCACGGCTGAGACGGATGGCAGCGACCACATCAGAGAGACGGGAATTCATAAGAATGACATCCGCCGCATCTATGGCGACATCTGTTCCGCCGCCCATGGCAATCCCGATTTCCGCCCTTGTAAGAGCCGGTGCATCATTGATGCCGTCACCGACCATAGCGGTCTTTCCCTGCTTTTGTAACTCCTCTATGACCTTTTCCTTGTCTCCCGGAAGTACTTCTGCAATGACACGATCCGCACCGATGTGATTTCCTACCGCTTGGGCCGTTTTCTCGTTGTCTCCCGTGAGAAGAACGGTTTTCATGCCCATTTTTTTCAGTTCTGCCACGGCCCGGGCGGAGTCTTTCCGAATGGTATCTGCTGTACCGATCATTCCTAAAAGTTTGCCTCCGGTTTCGAAGAAAAGCGTCGTTTTCCCTTCCGCTTCCCACAAGGACGCCTTTTCCCTGATTTCTAGGGGCAAAGAAAGAAATGTGGAAATATAAGCCTCCGAGCCGCCACGGTAAATCTGTTCCCCTATCTTTCCCATGATTCCGTTGCCCGGAAGAATCGTAAACTCTTTCACATCGTGACAGGAAATTTTTCTCTCTTCCGCTTTAGTGACGACCGCATGGGCCAGAGGATGCTCCGATTTTCGTTCCAAACTGTACGCCGCGGAAAGAAGTTCTTCTTCACTGTATGGAGAAAACGGAAATATATCCGTCACTTCCGGCCTGCCCTCTGTCACCGTTCCCGTTTTGTCGAGAACCACCGTTTTTAATTTTCCCGTATTTTCAAGGGCTTCCCCTGTTTTGAAAAGAATCCCCTGTTTGGCGCCGAGCCCGTTTCCGACCATAATGGCAACAGGTGTGGCCAGTCCCAATGCACAGGGACAGGAAATCACAAGAACGGAAATGGCATGTTCCAAAGCACGGACCGCCGTCGCCCCGAGAAACAGCCAGACTGCAGCGACAAGAACGGATAAAACGATTACGGCAGGAACAAAAAATGAAGAAACCACATCGGCTATACGGGCGACAGGTGCTTTTGAGGCCGCCGCATCACTGACCATTTGCAGAATCTGTGAAAATGTCGTATCTTCACCGACACGGAGAGCTCTTGCTTTTATAAATCCCAATCGGTTAATCGTTGCCGCCGCCACCGTATCTCCTTCTTTTTTATCGGACGGAACGGACTCGCCGGTCAGGGCCGACTCATCTACGGTCGTCACGCCTTCAAGAATAACGCCGTCGGCAGGAATGATTTCTCCCGGACGGACGAGAAAAACATCACCTTTCTTCACATCACGGGCATCGATTGTTATGATTTCACTGCCCCGTTCCACCGTCGCCTGCTTCGGTGCACGGCGGGCAAGGCTTTTCAAAGCATCTGTCGTCCGGCTGCGGGAAAGAGATTCCAAAAGCTTTCCTACCGTAATAAGGGCAGGAATCATCGCCGCCGACTCGAAATAAAGTGCGCCGTGGTAGAGCGTCTGTACGGGAAGTCCGGTTGAAACCAGCGAGGTCATACGGTACAGCACGTAAAGCGACCATAAAAAGGAAACACCCGACCCGAGAGCGACCAGTGTATCCATATTCGGCGCTTTTTGCCGCAGTGAGCGGTATCCGGATACAAAGAAATCGCGATTGATTCCCATGACAACAAGAGCAAGAAGCATCTGTGTCAGCGCCAGTCCCGTTTCATTTCCTTCAAAAAATGCAGGAAGAGGAGCGCCGTACATTCCTGCACCCATCGTGATGTACATGAGAAGGAAAAGAAAGACGGCAGAGAAAATTAATCTTTTTTTCAGCCTCGGCGTTTCCCTGTCTCCAAATAAATCTTCCTCTGCGGAATTTATATCCTGCCGTTTCTTTTCTTGATTCCGTGCACGGGCCCCGTACCCCGCCATTTCCACGGCTTTGATAATATCTCCGTCTTCTGCCGTTCCCTCCACTGTCATGGAATTTGTCAGAAGAGAAACACGGACCTCTTTGACACCCGGAACCTTTTCCACCGCTTTTTCCACATGGGAACGGCAAACATCACAAGTCATTCCGGTCACTGTATAACGTTTCATTCTATCACTCCTGCCATTTATTTCCCGTCACTTCATCAATTTTTGGAGCATTCTGCAAAGCTCGTCCACCTTTTCTTCTTTTCCCCGGCGGATATCATCGGCCACACAAGAACGGATATGGGATTCCAAAAGCAACTTATTGAAACTGTTCAGCGCATTCGACACCGCTGAAACCTGCATGAGAATATCGGAGCAATATATATCATTCTCCACCATCTTTTGAATGCCCCTTACCTGTCCTTCTATCGTGCCCAATCTTTTCAGAAGTACTTTTTTCTCTTCATCTTCTCTTTTCCTGTGAACACAACTTTCATTTGTTTCTCCCATTTTTATTCCTCCCCTTTCCTTTTATACACTACACCCCCGTGGGGTGTCTGTCAATGTTCCCGCTTTCCTGTTTTTATATTTCACTCCGTTTTTATATTTCTTCTTGTTTTTATATTTTCTATCCTTTTGTATTACACTTTTTATTAAAACAGGCACAAAAATAACCCTCCTTACCTGTATCGGTAAAGAGGGTTTTCTTGTTTCTTTATTTTTTTACGCTTTCGGGCGGATAACCACGCGGCGGTACGGAGTTTCACCTTCACTGTCTGTCATGACCTCATGATCATGCTGGAGTGCCAGATGAATGATACGCCGTTCGCCTGCCGGCATCGCTTCCAACTTGACTTCTTCCCCGGTCCGTTTTACCTTGCCGGCAAGACGGTGTGCCAAAGATTCCAAAGTCTGGCGGCGACGTTCTCTGTATCCTTCCACATCAATCAGAACGAAATAACGGCGACGGAAATTTTTCCCTGCTGCCAAATTCGTCAGATACTGGAGAGCATCCAGAGTCTGTCCGTGCTTGCCGATTAAGATACCGAGACCTTCCCCGTGGAGATTGAAAAGAATCCGTTCTTCATTCATCATTCTTTCCATCTGCACATCAAGGTTCATCCCTTCAAATACGGAAGTCAGGAATTTTTTGGCTTCCTCTGCAACGACAGCCTGGTCCTCTGCCACAAACGGCAATTCTTCCGCAAAATGTTTCTTCTTTTCCTGCGGTTTTTCTTCCGCAGTCTCTTCATTTTCTGCGGTGTCGTCATCATTCATTTCAGGTCCGTTTTCAGGATAATCCACGTTTTCAGGCACGTCCTCTTCCGGTACGCCCGCTTCCTTGACGAAAATATCCACCACCGCTTCTTTTTTACGAAGCAGACCGAAAAGTCCGCTTGACGGCTGTTCCACTACATTGACAACGGCTTCCTCACGGGAAATACCGAGCTGCTTCAATCCGTCCTCAATAGCAGCCTCTATCGTTTTTGCTGTAATCCTGACTGTTTTCATTTTTTTATCCCAGCCTCCCCGGAATCACTTACGACCTGCTTATCAGCCTGCGCCTCCCCGTTTTCCGCGGAAGCTTCATTTCCTTGAGCATCAGACGGTGTTTTTTCCGCCTGCGGTTTTTTGACTACTTTTTTTATAACCTTTTTACGGATGACTTTTCTTCTTTTCTTCGGTGTTTCCTCTGCATCGTTCCCGGAACTGCTGACGGTCACCACCCCCTTCTTGGAAGGACCGTTCACAAGCTCTTTTCCCTTTTCTCCGCGGAACATAATAAGCTGCTGGAAGAACTGGTACACATTATTTACAATCCAGTAAATAACAAGACCGCTCGGGAAATTGAGAGACATCCAGCCGATCATGAGAGGCATCAGGACAAGCATGGTCTTCTGATTGCTCGGTGCATTCTTCGGCGTTGTCTGCCAGGACACGAGGAATGTCGTCGCTGCTGCCAGTATGGGAAGAAGGAATGTCGTATCTTCCGCCGCCAGACTTTCTATCCAGAGAAAACCTGCATGATTGGGGTCATAATTAAAGCCCTGAATCGCGTAATACATAGCAATCAGGAAAGGCATCTGTATCAGGAGCGGTAAGCACCCTGCCATAGGAGATGCGTTATTTTCCTTATAAAGACGGCCCATCTCCTCACGGAGCTTTGCCGGGTCATTTCTGTATTTCTTCTGTACTTTCTGGATTTCCGGCTGTATTTCCTGCATCGCCTTCATCGAGCGGATCTGCTTGATTGCCAGCGGAAGCAGCAAAGTCTTGATAATGACGGTCAAGACAATGATAGCAATTACATAATTAGGAAATCCGATACGGCTGCTCATTTCATAACAATACTGCAGCCCGACACGCATAAGATCGGCAAGCATACCGACCAAAGTGGATAAGACAGGGATTTGGAAATCCGAGCCGCCTCCGAAACCAAAATTCATAATTGTAACTCCTTATACGGTCTCTATTTCAACCGCTAAATATATTCCGCCTTCTAAATTTCAAAAACGGAACGAGCCTTTAAAAATCTTTCTTAAAGAAATAAGAAAATATCTGGTGGTTCGGCACAATTGGTACATTTCTTATTTCCTGTGCAAGATGAAAAAATAATAAAACGGCGCCCTTTTCCGGAAGCGCCGCACTGTTTTTATGTGAAAATTCACGGCCCGGCTTATGGAACGGGATCATATCCGCCCTTATGAAAAGGGTGACACTTACAAATCCGTTTCACAGCAAGCCAACCGCCCTTCCATGCTCCATACTTCGAAACCGCTTCCAGAGCATATTCACTGCAGGTCGGTATAAAACGGCAGCACGGCGGTTTCAAGGGAGACAGATATTTCCTGTAAAACCGGATCATTGCAATCAATACAGACTTCATTTCATCACTCCATGATTCCGGCTTTCCGCCACAAAGCCAATAAAGCCTTTTCCGCTTCCCCGTACGTCGCTGTCGTCAAAAATGCGCCGGCGAGCAAAACCGCATCATAATGAGGCTTCATCTCATGCCGGTGAAGGCGGTACACTTCCTTCATCAGCCGCTTCGCACGATTCCGTGCAAAAGCATGGCCGATACGCTTCGTTGCAACAAAACCGATACGGACAGACTCCTTCGCGGACGGTGTGACATACACCAGTCCCGCGCGGTTGCTGTAACGCTTACCGCTGCGATAAATTCGCCGGTAATCTTTATTCTGCCGGATACGGAAATCCCGGTTCAGCGTGTACCTCTGAACTTTCTCCGTCAGAGACTCAGGCACTTAATACCTTTCTTCCCTTGGCTCTTCTTCTCTTAAGAACGATTCTTCCTGCTTTCGTCTTCATACGTGCACGGAAACCGTGGGTCTTCTTTCTCCAGTGATTATTAGGCTGGAATGTCATTTTTGCCATCAGTAAACACCTCCTTACATCCTTGTGCTTTTTCACACACCATAACATGCTAATTATAGCCAAACCGCTTTATGATGTCAAACAATACCATCTCTTGTATTTCCTTTTTCCCCTGTTCATAAATATAGAAAATACCCCGTTAAAAAGAAATCCCTCATTCCCGAATTCCCTTGCCCTTCCAATAAAAAAAGATATTTCCCTTTAAGGAAATATCTTTTCTCTTTTCACCATATCCGCCGGTTACTTCTTGCGGTGAACCAAAAAGTAGAACGGTAAAGCAACAATCGCCGCACCGAATCCGATGAGCAGCTGCTGGGGCTTTGCCTGTGCCAAAAGCCAGAAACTTACCAACAAAGCGATGACAGGAATGACCGGCCCGAAAGGAATCTTAAACACCCGCGGTGCATCCGGCATTTTCTTGCGGAAAACCATAATCGAAAGACAAGTCGGAATATATTGCGAAAAACGGGAAACGACACTGATAGAAGCCAAAAAAGCAAATCCGCCGGTATAACCGATGAGCATAGCCACTATCGTCGACACAATGATACACCAGTAAGGAGCACCGAAACGGTTACGCTTTGCCATAAAAGCAGGAAGCATATGCTGCTCTGCCAAAGCCAGACCGCTGTGAGGCGTAATAAAAGAAGAAGCGATACATAAAGCACCGATAGAAATCAAAGTACCTGCTGCCACGATCGTCGTGCCGAAAGCACCGGCAATCCGTGTAAATGCCGCCTGTACAGGTGCCGTTGTGTCGGCAAGCTCATACCCCATGATACCGATAGCGCAGGCGAGGAGCAAAATATAAATCGCCGATACCGTGAAAATAGTAATCAAAGTAGCCTTCGGCAGATTCTTTTGCGGATTTTCCATTTCTGCTGCCGCAACAGCCAAAGACTCAAACCCGGTAAAAGCAAAGAACAACATCACCGCAGCGGCACCGAAACTTCCCGGCGTATAAACACCGTTCGGAACAAGCGGCGTGAAATTAACGGGCTCGATATAAAAAATACCCATTCCGATAAACAAAATAAAAGGCAATATTTTTGCAATCGTTGCCAAATTCTGAATCACTTCATACAACTTGATACCCAGTAAATTTATAACTGCCAGCACAATAAAAATGACACTGATAATTATATTTTTCATCATAACCGTATTAAGTGACGGTATCAGTCCCCCTAAGGCCGTAGCAAACCCGACAGACATAGTGGAAAACGCAATGATACGCGTTGCCCAGGACAAAAACCCTACCTCATACCCGATGAAATCGCCAAAAGCCTCTTTGGCATAAATATAAGCACCGCCGTTTTCCTTAAATAATCCGCTGGCTTCAGCAAAACAAAAAGTAATTGCCAGTACCAAAAGCATATCAAAAAGCATGACCAAAAGACTGGCCGGTCCGATAATCGCCATCGCCTTATTCGGCAAAAGGAAAATCCCCGACCCGATAATACCGTTGATACCCAGTAAAACAATACTCCAAAATCCTAACTTTTTCGACTCCATACGTATGCCTCCTCACACAGCCTATTTCACAGACGCTGCTACACGTGCCAGGAAATCCTCAAACAGGCGGCGCATTTCCGGATGCTCCTGCCACATATTTTCCGGATGCCACTGGACAGCCACAATCTGATTATCCTTGACAGACTCGATACACTCTACTACACCGTCAGGAGCCGTAGCCGTGACCTTCAGCCCTTCGCCGAGCTTTTTGATTCCCTGATGATGACGGGAATTCACATACGCTTTAGCGCCCAAAGACTTATACAACTCACTGCCTTCCTCAATCGTGATATTATGCGTCGGATACGAACCGTTTGCCCCCTGGGAATGACGAATAAACGCATCGGGATTTTCTGACGGCAAATCCTGATACACATTGCCGCCCATCACAATATTAATCAACTGGCAGCCGCGGCAAATCCCGAAAATGGGCTTCCCCGCCTTATAAAACGCCTCAAACATTTCCTTTTCGAACACATCCCGCTTATAATTTGTCATCCCGATTTTCCAACGAGGCTCTTCCCCGCAAAAAGTCGGATCCATATCCGGCCCGCCGGGAATCACCAATGCATCAAATAACTCTACATAATCCTCTCCCTTGGCTCCGGGCACATCAGGCAAAACGATAGGCAAAGCCCCGAGATCACTGATGACATCCACGAGCCCGCGTGCCGTAAAAGGAGCACGCACAAGATTCGTAATTTCACTGGCAAACGGATACGTGTCAGCCGTAATAGCAATACGCAACTTAGACATTCCAACCTCCATAAAAAACCTTCGGATATAAATATATATTTCAATATTGTACTATTTTCATTTATCTTTGGCAATGCAAAAAAATTCTTTCTATTTTCTAAAAAACACTTACTTTATCGAATAAAAAAAGATACCTCCCTAAGGAAATATCTTCTCACTTTTTCTATTTTCAATGCTCGCGAATCACCTTCACGGCAAACTCAATCATCCGCAACGCCATCTCAAAATTTTCACCGATCAAATCAAAAACAGCATCCTCAGAAAAAACGGCAGCAACCCCCTCCTCAGGAATCTCCCCCGCCTCATAACGCTCCAAATCCCGCATATACTCGGCACTCCCGTAATAAGCACTCAACTTCGCATACTGCTTCTGATGCTCCTCAAACTCAGAAAGCGCCTTGTCCATCCGTTCCAGTACCGCCGCATGCTCCCCTAAAATTTTCTCCATCTCTTGAATTTCTTTATAGTCCATCATGTCCCTCCAAAAATCTTTTATTTATTAGATTTTATCATTTTTACAAGAGCAAAGAAATGAGAATACCCTTTCAGAAAAACATCAGGAGTTGCAAAGATGATTACCAATTCAATTACCACGTACCCAAAACTTTTCTCATGAACCTATTATTTATAAACCTTCTGCTAAACCTTAGAAGCTTTAATCGTCTGTCCTTGGCACCGGAATGTATACCATCTTCAATGGTATCATCTTTTTGTACTTATCGCTCAAATCGTGATAGTACTTCAAAATCAAATCTACCAGTTCTGTTCCATTTATCCCACGGATAATTGGCGTACTGTTCAAATATTTCTGCGCATTCTTCGTATAATTGGAAAGCGTGACAAACAAACCATAGTCACCTTCACGCATTGCACCTTTAAGAGACTGGATGGTTGCTTCCTTAATGTCACTATCCTGACTCTTTACCTGTACCAGAATACGAGGTGGCAGCTCATCCTTATAAGCTGTAATATCGATACCGTTGTCTCCACCATGTGCAGAAACCGTGGTACGATAGCCCATTGCTCTAAGCAGGTCAGCTACGAACTCTTCCAAATCATAGCCTTTGAGATTCTTGCTCAGTTCCTTCAGGATGAAGTCTCTGGTTCCCTCTACAATCCCATCGGCTGTAGCACCAACACTTTCGTCTTCATCTGGGCCAGGTGTCATGGCGTTTTTCTTGAATCCTTTATCCAGTGCTGCAAGATACTCATCGGCATAGTTCTTTACTGTAAAAAAGACATTGCTGAGCCGACTTCGTATAGTGCGCCCTGTGAAAATGAGGTTCTTGGCAGGTGCTTCAACCATTTAACTTTATGCTGCTGCACATATTCCGCTTCTTCCGGATGATACTCATATCCGCCTTCAATCACACCGATATTTATCTGGCGGTCAATCTTTGATGGGAATACAACGTAATCACCAATCTCGACCTCATGCGTAAAACGATACAGCATACCTGCACCGTTTGCGATGCTGCCTTTCTTGGCATCCGGATATACTTCTTTATATTTTTCCTTGAAAGCATCGCGATCAGCCTGAATCAAACTCAGGTCTCCCATATCCTTCCAACCAATAGCTATTACATTCTGATGCAGAAATAAATTGTCATCCTTTGTATGAATACCCCATATTTTCTCTTCTTCTATATTTGCAGCCATTCCCCATACGCCTCCTTATCTATCATCATATGACTCAGGATTTTTACCATTGGAGTTTACTAAATCTGGTCCTTATTATATCTGTTATAGTCATCTAAACTAAACGTATTTTCTAATAAAAACTTTCTTAATACCTTGTCTAGATATATTTTACTTTTGAATTGTCTTACATCGCTCCCCTTGATAGTAGATAAATTCTTTGTAATTAAGAAAATATTCGCTGAATTTACCAAAGCATCAAATCTACCATATTCATTTAAATTATTCTCCGTCAAGTTAAAGTTCATTAGGCTTCTCAACTTTTCCTCATCAACTCCAGTGAATCTAACAATTTCCTCTATTTGTGCGTCTAATTCAGACACAGAATAATCATTGATGTAGTCATTGAAATCCCAGCCTTCTTTAATCTTTAAATCCCCATTTTCAAAATCATTGATCACCATTTCTGCAATGCTCTGTCTGTCTTTTGGAAGACTGGCAAAGTTCTTATGAAGACTTGCTTTAAGGTCTTTTATTTCTTCTTCCGATGAGTTTTCATCAAATAATACCTTAATAAACTTATCAAAGTTTTGGTTCATGTAGTTATAGTCTATTTTAAAGCTTTCTTCAACAATCTGATAATTAAAAGGAATATTCGGCTTTTCACCGCCTCCACCACCACCTGGAGCTACTTCTTGATACCTTAGAAGCAGAATATTATATTCTTCTTCTGTAATATCTATCTCAACCAACATTCTGTTTTCTTTGTCTTCATACCTTTTCTTTTCCCAAGTAAACCCCTGTGTAATGGCTGAATTTAAGCATCCATAGAATTGATTAAAACATGTTACAAACTTCTTTTGTGAAACATCACTTTCAGGTATTCTTGAAAAATTTTGAATGCCTTCAAGTTTAAATATTTCCTTTATTTCATCAAAAAGGCGATTCATGGATCTGATGTTTGTTGGCAATTTATCTACATACATCATATAAGGCTTATCCCCGGAGTATTCTTGAACAGCGTCTCTTATATTTTGCTCCATTAATGATGTTCTTCTGTAGTATCGAATAGTTCCATGAGGTTTTTCAGGGCCATTAAGCCTGTTAGTTCTAGAAAATGCTTGAATGAGATTGTGTAACTTAAGAATTTTGTCTAAGTATAAAATGGAAATCCATTTAGAGTCATAGCCAGTTAGTAGTTGGTAAACTACGATAACAATGTCTATTTTATCTTCCTTTTTCAAATCAATATATTGGTCTTTTTGAGCCAGTCTTTTGGCTATATCGGATTTAAAGGATCCATGAGTTGATATAGAAAAAGACTTTCCATACATTTCGTTATAATGTGTAATGATATCTTTTAAACCATCAGACTTTTCAATTGAAAAACCCGTAAAATCCTCTGAAGCATCAAAGACACAAGTTACTTTCAAATTTCTTGAATTATCTTTAAGTGATCTCCAATATTCTATAGCCTCTTTAATAGAAGCTGTAGCAAAAATTGCTGAAAATTTATTTTTTCTATTAAGTTCAATCCAAGAGCCCAATATATTTTCTACGACTTTTCTCTTATGTTCGTTTGTTTCATTATCTAATTCATTCTTATGTAGCAAGCACAGTAAGTGTACGGACACTTACGAAAAAATTGATGAAGCAGCCCTCTGGAATCTGCTTCTTTTTTATCAATTTTTAACTTGTTAGGATGTACCCTAAGACTCCGAAATACATTCAAAGGAGGATTTACCTATGGCAAATAGAATACGAAATGAAAGACTTGAAATTAAATTAACCGAAGAAGAAAAGGCTCTTTTTGAGGAGAAAAGAAAACTTGCGAAATGCAGAAATATGAGCCATTTCATTCGCAAGTGCGTTTTAGAAAAGGAAATATATCAAGTGGATTTAGAGCCGTTTAGAGATTTACAGGGCTTGCTTTCCAACGCTACAAACAACATAAATCAGATTGCAAAGCGTGTAAATTCGACCGGAATAATCTACAAAGATGATATAAACGATATGAAAAAGCAGATTGAATATTTCTCAAAAAAGTTGTGGCAAATACATTCTCTGCTTCTTAACAGAACTTCCGGAGGTGATTAAATCTTATGGCTATTACAAAAATACATCCTATAAAATCAACACTTAATCTTGCCATTTCATATATTGTTAATGGAGAAAAAACAGACGAGCAAATTTTAGTAAGCACTCATAAATGCCATCAGGAAACTGCTCATACCCTGTTTTTAAGAACACGAAATGATGCCTGCACAAACGGAACTGTTCTTGCAAGACACCTTATTCAATCTTTTTTACCCGGAGAAGCAAGTCCTGAAATAGCATATCAAATCGGTCTTGAACTTTGTAAAAAGATATTAAAGGATGAGTACGAATATGTCTTATCTACCCACATAGATAAAGGACATATCCACAATCATATCATCTTCAATAATGTAAATATGGTAACTGGCAAGTGTTATCAATCCAACAAGAAAAGCTACCACCAAATCAGGTATCAGAGCGATAAGTTATGCAAAGAAAACAACCTATCTGTGATTGATGAGTTCTACGAGAGCTATAAGAGAAAGTACAAAACAAATGGAAAGTCATGGTGTGAAAATGAGCAATTTAAGAAAGGTACTTCTTGGAAAAGCAAACTTCAATTTGACATTGATCGTTTGATAAAACAGTCTAAAGATTGGGAAGAATTTCTAAAGAAGATGGCGGAACTTGGTTATGAAATAAAGCATGGAAAACATATAGCCTTTAAGCCAAAAGATAAGCAGAGATTTACAAGGGTTAAGACGATTGGTGAGGATTATACCGAAGAAAGATTAAGAGAGCGTATTACAGAAAATCAATCTATTAAAGCCCCACCTGTCAAAAAACGAATCGGAAATATTATCAATATGAATACCAATGCCAAAGTAAAAGAGAGCAAAGGCTATGAATATTGGCAACAAAACATAACTTAAATATAATGGCTGAGTCAGTTGTTTTCATTAGAGAACATGGCATTAACTCCATTAAACAACTTGATGAATACATCAGGAAAAGTGCTGAATAAAGACAGAACTTACAAGATAAAATCAAAGAAATTGACAAGGATATGCAGCTACTTTCTGATACGATGGAACAAGTTCACACTGTTAAAAAGTATCGAGCCTACTACAAAGAATATAAAGCAAATCAATCACATAAGGCATTTTTTGAAGAGCATAAGGCTGAAATCACACGCTACGAAACAGCTCTTGCAAAACTAAAAAAGTCCTATTCAAAGCTACCTGATTCAAAGGATATTTTATATAAACTTGATAAATTGCAAGAAAAAAAGAATACCCTCATGCAAGAGTATTCTTCTACAAAATCTACTATGGACAAGCTTTACAAGATCCGAAAAAATTACGGAATTTATATGGGTAAGGAGATGATGAAATAGTATCTATATTTTATTTCTTTTCAAGGTATTTTCACAATCTCTCCGCGCCTTTAACAAAGCTTAAAAATTTAAAGCTCTTTTTAATAAATCATGCTCGTATTCTAGCAATATATTTTTCAAAACTCTAATATTATTTTTCAGCCATGGTATTATTTCTACGTTATCATTATATATCTCTTTGTCTTTTTTGAATTGAACTTCTATTTTTTTTATGGCTGATGATGGCACTCCAAAATCTATCAAAAATCTGAAATTTTCACCTATTTTCCCATTCTCTAATAATGAACTAAATATGCTATAGTCCCCATGTTCATTATTACCATTCTTTTCAAAAGTATATCTTTGAATTGAGTCAACCACTGAAAGAAACTTCGGAATTTTATAATTCGCATCATTTCTAACAAACTTTAACACATCTTCAATGGCTTTTTCATGAAGATTTGTGTTTGACCCATTTTTTCTTAGAAATTCTTCTCTTTTAAAAATTGCTTCTTTTAATGACTTATTAGCAATATCCAATGCTATTATAGCTTTCGATTTTGCAAATTTTTCATTATTGTTGTCACCTAAATATTTATATGCTAAATAGAGTGTCTTCCACAAATCTTCATATGATGGAATTCTCTTCCATTTTAAATATGATAAATTATCAAGATTTAATTTAATGTAGTTGTACAATTTCTTCTGCCCTTCCACTGAAATTAAATTATTTCTAATTATGATTTGTAAATCATGTGGTATTTCTGATACTAAAAGTTCTTTTCTACTCTTATCTTTAACAAACTCATCAGGTATATTAAATAATATCTCATCTGATATGTTATTTTGATCAACAAAAGGAACATCAATGGAAAATTCTTCAGGCTGCAACTCCTCATTAAATAAATAAACATTTCCTGTATAGTACTTTCCCATTCTGCCTGCTCTCCCTTTAATATTAGCAAAGTCAAAAAAATCTATAACTTTATTTCCCTTGTTTTTACTGTATATTAAGATATTCTTTGCAACTGTATTCACTCCTTCTATTAGTGACACAGTTGCAAACATAATGGATAAAATTCCTTTATTAAACATATCTATTTCAGAAGACACTATATGTCTAGGTAAAGCTCCATTATGGGCTCCAATTCCATACTTCATAAGTTTTTTTAGATTCCATTGTTCAGATACATTTTCATCCATCCATTCGAATATCGGTAAATTATCATTCACCAATTGAGTTGTATTTAAATAATCTATATACTCACTAGCTAATTTATATGCTTCGTTTGGAGATTTTACATACACAATACTAGGCTCTTTTAGCTCTTTGAGCAGTTCAAATAATTTCCTCTTCTTTTGATCTTTTTTTAGTGGCTTATTATTTTTTCGGATTTCAATTATATTCGTATTAACTAATGAATAATCTGTCTTAAAAAAATCAACAGAATATCTATCAATAAATCTGTCTGAAAGTGAATTTACACAAGGAGTTAAGAACAAAGCTTGAGGTTTATAACTCATTATTTTCATTATAGCAATATTTAAGGCATCTATTCTATCATCATTTCTTAAATTGCTAACCTTATAGAATTCATCAACAATAAAAAAATCAATCCGAGGCAAATCTACATACTCAAGCACTCTTTCCGCAGTTAAAATAAATATATTTCTATCAGTAGCTTTCTGTTTAGTGTTAATAACAATGTTATAATAATCCGAATATCTGCGCATATTTTTTCGTGTTTCATCAATCAATGCAAGCGTAGGTTGAATTATTAAAATGTTATTAAACTTTTTTCTTGCAACGAACTCTTCAATAAGAAGACTTTTACCAAAACTTGTCGGTGCACTAACTGCAACATTTCTTCCCAAACTAACCGCTCTTTCAATTTCTTTTTGCTGCTCATGAAAATACACACCATGTAAAACATCTGATTTAAAAAACGAACTACGAATACTCGACTGTAAAGATTGAGAATAATTTTCAACACTTCCAATCTTATCAATGTAATAAGGATAAAAACCAGCTCTTTCAATCAAATCTAACCAAATAGACTTCATCGCCTCATTAACCTGGTCCCAGTTCTCTAATATATTGATTAAAAATTCTCTTGCTTCAGATGTATCTATAATAGAAGAATAATATTTAGCACAGGCCCAGTTATATTCAAATAATTTGAAAGAATCAACATTAAGAACAATATTATCTTTCATATTTGTTGACCTCCTTTTAGTTTTTGATGAAGAGAAGCAACGAAATCTCTCTTGTTATCCAAAGGAAATGTTAATAAATAAACATTAAGATGCTTTGCCCATGTATGTTTACTGAGCAAACTACCCATTCTCTTATCTAATTTTTCTACTTCTTCCTTTAGTGTTTCTTCAAAATCATCTTCATTAAAATTAACTAAACTTTCGCTCTCAAACGCAGCAAACAAACATATATTAATATTTGCTAGTTTATCAAGAGTTTTCGTATTAGGATCTAACAATTTTAAAATGAAATCATCACAAGCAATTTTAGAATCATGTATTCTGTTTGTAATAATTTGAAATTCACTGTCTAAAAAATTCACATTAAAATGATTTATAACATCATTAGCAAGCTCAGTAACTGCTGTAGATGGATTTCTGTATAATTTTGATTCTCCTAACCATATAATTTTTCTATTAGTATCTACATGAACTGCATCAAAACCATGAGCTACACTTCCAGCACTATCTTTGAAATAAATTTTGGAAATTAATGCATCTGCTTCAAAATACTCATGTAAAAGATGGTATAATAACAATTCTCCAAACTCACCTCTTTTGATGTATTTATCTTCTGTAGATTTTGAATCCAAATATTCTCTACTAGCTTCTTGAATTTCCTTGATAGAATATATTTTCTTCATAGCCTCTCTCACAGTAGGCACTAATCCAATTTGATTTATTTTCTGATTCATGACATCTGTTCCAAAAGCGAAAGCAGGAATATCGTCAAATAGTTCATTATAAAATTTATCTTTAACTTGACCATAACCGTTATTTAGCAAATCAAAACTTATATAGTAAATATGTAAATTATTTTTAATCATAATATTATTTGTATGGCAATGACTCATTTTTTCTCCCATCATTTAACTTCAATACATTCCATAATTTCTTCAATATCACAATCCAAAGTGTTACATATCCTAAGCAATACATCCGTAGTTACATTCTGCCCGTTTTTCATTTTATAAAATGTACTTTTACTCACCTTTGCCTTTTCCATCAATTCGTTATTTGTCATATCTAAATCAATGAGTTTTTTAAACAATCTTTTATAACTAAAAGTTCTCACTATACCCTCCGTAGAAAAATTATATTTATTGTATTATACCATTAAATGTTTTTTAAAGAACGAAAATAGTCTCTTTTTAAGTAATATTTGAATTGTAAAAAAGAAGCAGAATAATTCCACTTCTTTAATCCTTAATATTTTCTTGTCTATGATTTGCCAGACAGTGTCTGTTAAATTACATTTCATAAATTCTATTTGAAATAATTGTCACTACACCAAGCACCTTATCAAACTTCAAATCTCCAATATACTTATTTTCACTGAGATATACTTCCCACAAGGATCTTAGGTATGAATCTTCTTTTATATCTTCAATTATTTCCTCATAGTCTTGCATTATCTCCCAGCTTCCTCTTTTGTTGGAAGTTCTTTCTATTGCTTCTTTTAAAATTTCATAATCTATCTCATCTTTCTTTAGTTTGTAGAGGGTGTATAGGTCGTAAAAGTCTCTCATTCGTGTGGTTGTTATATTTCTTCTAATTATGGTTTCATATTTTTTAGCTAAAATTGTTTCTAATGGATATGCCATTATTTTTATATCTTCTCGGCTAAATATGCATGGATAGGTATATTCTATTTCTATTGGTGTTATTGCATCTCCTGTTATTAGATCAAGTTTCATAGGACTTTTTACTCATTACTATTTTTGCTAATAGCAATCAAAAAAGCACCTACCATTTGATAGATGCCGTTAAACAAATTTAAATTATTCTTTTACTATAGGAACCCATAATTCCATTTGATAATCTTTTGAATTAGGATCTCCCTTTCCATAAACTTCGAAGTCGGGACTTTCATCATGCCTATATCCTTCTTTTGGAAAGAAATATGAAAGTATATATTTCCAACCTTCATGAATGCATTTTGGTATAGGGCCATTTAAGCTTACAATAGCATATTCTTTTTCTGGAATATTAAGTATATCTAATCCTAACTCTTTAGCTTTGCTTTCATCTTTTAAATCAAATCCAGCTAGATAAATAAATGAATCTTCTTCATCCATTATATAGTCATATCCTACGCCAAAGATTTGACCATTCCCAAACTCTTCAAATTTTTCTCTTGGTACTTTTTCAACCAGTCTATCCCAAACTTTTGGGAAATTTGAACTTTTAGTTACATCCGATTTAATACCAGCTACTTTAAACGCTTTCTTTTTCTCAATCTTAATATCCATTTGATTTCCTCCTTGAACTGAAATTGAAAAGTAGATTCTTGGGAAATATTGATACTTTTCTCCTCTTTTTACTTGTCCTGGAGTTAGCTTATGAAAATTCTTGAAAGCTAAGGCAAAAGAATCTTGAGAATTATAACCATATTTTATTGCGATATCTATAATTCTTTTATCTGAATTTTTTAAATCAATTGCAGCATTTGTCATCTTTCTTAACCTTATATATTCAGATAATGAATATCCTGATACGATTGAAAATATTCTTGAGAACATTGGAAATGAATATCCCGTTATCCGGGTTATTTCTTTTTCATCAAGTTCATCAGTTAAGTTATCTTCAATATAGTCAATTGCTAAGTTAAATGATTTCATTATATCCATATTTCCACCACCTTTCATTTAAATTATACAAGGATTTATTAAATTATACCCGATAATGCTAATACAAATATTATAGCATCACATGTTTATACTATTTTTCTTCTCTGCCAGACTTCTTATCTTGCCCTTTATGCTCTCGATATTAATCACGATAATACCTCCATATATTTCCTAATTTCATCTTCTATTTTAAATAGTCTACTGTATTTTATGAGTCTTCTTAGATTTTTATTTGGTGATTTAAAGTGTCTTTTTAAGGCTTCTGTGAAAATCTGTTTATCTATTTTTTCTCTGTCGATTATGATGTCGCAAATTGTTCGATCTATATCGTAAACTAGGATAATATTGCCTTGTGGTGACTTTATTTCTATCTTTCCTAGTTCGTATAAATCTTTTTTTACATAGTGAACTTGTAGATCTTCGTACCTCTTTTTGATATGGCTTGCATTGTAGCCTTGGGGTACAGATATATGAAATACATTTGGTGTCCTGTCGGATAGGTCATGGAGGTATAAGGCTGTTTGATGGGAAAATATAATTCGATTACTATTTGATGATATTAGAACAAAATCGTCTATAACTTTTCCTTTTAATTGATATAGTCCCGGTCTTAATCTTTCTAACTGTCCACTCTTTGTTAATTCTGATAAATTATGCCTACTATATCCAAGTTCTTCTGCTTCTTTGTTGGTGATTACTAAATTTTCTCGTATATATTCTTTAAGTGTATTCATATTCCGCCTCCTCTCGTATTCGCTTTTATTATATGTTATAAAAGCGAATATGTAAAGTTGACTATTAGAGTTTTATATTTTGAAAAGGGTGTAACGAATCCATACTCCCTTCAATAAAAAAAGAGCAGCCTTTTAAGCTACTCTTGTAGAAAGTACAAAATGAGTTTATCTTATTTTTTGTATTTCCTCATACTAGTCTCAAAACTACTCTTACATCCATGTAGTTTTTTTGAGTCTTTTTGACGTATCCTTCTTCATCTTTATCAAATACAAAATGCTTATAAAACTGCTTAAAATGCAGGATTTCTAAATTTACATCTTTTGTATCAACGCTATAGTCTCCACATGCATGGTCTGGGGGAACATGTCTACCGGCTGTACTTTCCGGATTCTGTAACCTTCTTGTTTCAGAATGGCCGCATCTCTTGCGAAGGTGGCGGGATTGCAGGAGACGTATACGATTCTTTTGGGATTCATGGCGGCGGCGGCTTTCAGTACGTTTTCTGTGCAGCCTGCTCTTACGGGATCCATGACGATTACGTCGGGTTTGAGTCCGTTTTTGTACAGTTCGGGCATCAGTTTTCCTGCATCGGCGGCGTGAAATTCCACATTTTCTATATGGTTTGTTTTTGCATTTTTTATGGCGTCTTCGACCGCCGGTTTTACGATTTCTATACCGATTACTTTTTTTGCTTTTTTCGCAAGGCAAAGGGAAATGGTCCCCGTTCCGCAGTAGGCGTCGATGACCGTTTCTTTTCCTGTGAGGTTTGCATAAGCGAGGGCGGTTTCGTACAGTTTTTCCGCCTGTTCTTTGTGCACTTGGAAGAAGGAGTAGGGTGATACTTCAAATGCCAGTCCGCCGAGGGAGGCGGTGAGTGTTTCCCGTCCCCAAAGGAGGCGGATTTTCTTTCCCAGTATCACGTTCCCCGGGCGAGACTGTATATTGTGGTAGAGAGAGGTGACAAAGGGGAGTTCTTTTTGTATATCCCGTATCCATTCTTTTTCTTCCGGCAGTTCTTCTGTCGCGGTGACGATGACAGCCATGACTTTCCCGCCATTTCCCACCCGTCCCATGATATGGCGGATACTTCCTTTTTTTGTTTTTTCGTTATATAAAGAAATACGGTGTTTCTGTATAAATGTTTCTGCCCATTGGAGAAGACGGTTGTTTTCTTCTTCCTGTATTTCGCAGGTGCTCACGGGAATGACTTCGTGGCTTCCCTGTTTGTAGTAGCCCAGGGCAGGAACGCCGTTTACCATGCCTGCAGGGACAGCCATTTTATTCCGGTAGTGAAACGGGTGTGCCGCCGGAAGAACGGGCAGGACAAGTTCTCCCTCTTCTTTGGCAATCCTTTCTATCACGCTCCGGACACGGCGGTATTTTACGTCAAGTTGTCCTTCATAGGTGAGGTGGGAAATCTGACAACCGCCGCAGTTTTCATACACCGGGCAGGACGGCTGTGTCCTGTATGGTGATGTTTTTTCTATTTCCAACAGCTTTCCTTTGGCGTAGGATTTTTTGACGACCGTGATTTCTGCTTTAACGATTTCAGAAGGAAGTGCGTCCGGCACAAAAACGGTAAATCCGTCTACACGGCCGATTCCTTCTCCGTGGACACCGAGGTCATTGATTTCTATCCTGCGGATTTCATTCATACGGACCGCAGTTTCTTCGTTTTTCATAAGCTCCCTCATTTAGATGATTTTTCTTTATTATTATAGTGGAAAACAAGAAAATATGCCGCCTGCCAAAACGGGCGGTTTTATTTTTGCCCATAGCTTGCGCCGGGTCCGTGTTTTCTCCCCCAAATGCCCGGTGCGGCTTTTGTCTTGTTTTTTCTCCGGTTCTTTCAAAAATATCTTATCTTATTTTATTTTACCAAAAATCCGGGAAATTATAAAAATGGTGAACTTATTTTGATTTTCAGTCAGAATAAATTCACCGCATACCCGATATGGAAATCCGTGTATTCATATGATTATTTATCTCCCCGTTCTTTTGTGATAGAAGAAAGGCCGGCATCTTTCCCGGCTTTTTCTAATGCTTCTGTTCTATATGTCCCTACCAATACTTTTGCATTATCTCTTAATTTTCTTACATAAGATATGAATTGTTCCCCTAAATGCTGTCCGCTATTTCCCGAATCCGCTTCTTGTTCTCCTTCGTCTGATAGCTCCCGTCCTCTACGGAATCCATCCATGCGAAGTATCTCTTCTGCTCTTCCGTGAGAGGTTTCGACGCCATCTCGTCCAACAGCTTTTGAGACTGCTCGTTCATCCACTCTTTCTTTTTCTTCCACGCCTTCTTTTGTTCCGGCGTCATTCTTTCCCATTCTTCTTTCATTTGCTGCAGTAATTTGTCCATTATCTGTTTCCCCCTCTCTCATTTATATAATTTCTCTTTTATATGGTTTCTCTTTATTATTATCTTCCGACTTATCTTTTTATGCAATATACATCCGATAATTTATAAAGGAAATAAAAAAGCCCTGCCGTCGGGCAAAGCTTTTCTTTATTCAGGAAATCACCTGTACGCGGAGAGAAATGTCTTCTTTTTTCTTCGGCTCCGGTTCTTCTGCGATACCGCCGAAGGGCATTTGTGCCACCATTTTATAATGACCGGGCAGATCAAAGCGTTTCCTTACTGCTTCATCGATGACGGGATTGTAATGCTGGACCGTCGCGCCGATTCCGAGTTCACGGAGAGCCGTCCAGAGAGACAGCTGGAGCATACCGCTCGATTGGTTGGCCCAGACGGGAAAGTTTTCCGCATAGGAAGGATAGGTTTCCTGTATTTTTTCTACTACTTTTTCGTCATAGAAATAAAGTATCGTCCCTGCTCCTGCCTTAAAGCTGTCTGTTTTTTCACGCGCCACTTTTCCGCCGAAGCAATCATAAACCAGGTTCCAGAAGTCGTCATGTGCCTCTCCCATGAGAAGAACGACACGGGAGCTTTTCATATCAAAGGCATCGGGCACCAGTTCTGTCAATTCTTTGACCGTTTCCTCCACTTGTGCCGGCGAAACGGGGATTTCTTTATGAATTTGGTAATAAGACCGTCTTCCCGACAGGGATTCTGCTATTTTTGTCATGGCTCCTCCTTTGAAAATTATATCGAGATTTATCGTTGTATTAATTATAATCTTTTTGACTGTTTGTTTGCAAGGCTTTTGCTTATGCAGTTTCTTGTGATTTTAGTCTCCCTTATAAAGTCTTATTCCCCCGGAAATTTCCATTTTGCGGAAAGGAAATCAAAAAAGGCGCTCCCTGATGTCCTGCATCTTAAGGGGCGCCTTTTTTATTTACCTTCGTTATTACTGCTTTTCAGAAGAAGAGTGACCGGCAATTTTGTCAAGGATTTTATTTCCTGCCGCCTTGATTTTATCGCCCAGTTCTTTTTTCTTCTTTTTCTTTTCTTCTTCCTCTTTCTTCTTTTTTTCTTCTTTTTCCTGTTTTTCTTTTTCTGCCCGGGCCTTTGCTATTTCCGCCGCAACAGATGCGGGGATATCAAAACGTTTTGCCCGGTAGGTATTTTCCGCACGGCTCATGTAGTCACGCCAGATGAGGGCAGGAATAGTGCCGCCGGTATATCCGGCATTTGTGGAAGCGTCATCGCCGATCCAGACTGCGGTGGACAGATTGGCGGTGTACCCGGCAAACCAGGCATCATGTTCATCGTCGGTCGTTCCCGTCTTTCCTGCCGCTTCCCGGCCTATGTATGCATTACCGCCGGTACCGCGGGAAATAACTTCTTCCAGAACGCTCGTCAGTTTCCATGCCGCCTTTTCATCGACGACCTGTTTGCTCTCGGAAGTGCCTGTATTATCTTCAAGGACATTTCCGTTTCTGTCTACGACTTTGAGAATAATGCGGGGTTCCACAAGACGTCCGCCGTTGGCAAATACACTGTAAGCTTTTGCCATATCCCAGACAGAAACACCGTTCGTCAGACCGCCCAGTGCCGCTGCCAGGTTTATATCGTTATAAGGTCCGTCCGTAACAAGAGTAGAAATACCGCAAGCTTTCGTCGTTTCAATGATTTTACGGATTCCCACCTGATTGGCCAGATACACGGTAGGAATATTCATGGAGTGAATGAGCGCTTCCGACACTGTCGTTTTACCGCCGGAAGTGCCGTCGTAATTCTTCGGTGTCCAGCCTCCTCCGAAATCTTTGGCCTCATTACTCAAAGAGTCGGACATATTGACTCTGTTAGCAAAAGCAGTGAGGTAGACAAAAGGTTTGAATGCCGACCCCGGCTGACGCACCATCTGTACGGCCCGGTTGAATTGATCTTGTCCGCGTCCGCCGACCATGGCTCTCACGTAGCCCGTACCGACTTCGACAGAAAGAAGTGCGCCCTGCGGCTGGGTCAGTTTATTCTCATCAGTATACGCATCGGGAAGATTCCGGTTCAGTGACTCTTCTGCCGCTTTCTGCAAATCAAGATCGAGAGTGGTATAAATCTGGAGACCTTCTTTGTAAATAGCGTCGGAATCATATTTTTCACTGATTTGACGAATAACTTCATTGACGAAATACGAAGCGGTGCTGCTCGTTCCTTTCTTATCCTGCGGCTTTGCCAGATGCAGGTCCGCTTCTTTGGCGGCTGCCGCATCTGCTTCGGTGATATAACCGTATTTGGCCATCTGGTCAAGAACGATACCCTGGCGGTATTTCGCCGCTTCCAGACTGCGGAACGGGGAATAGTAATTCGGGCTGTTCGGCAGTCCTGCAATCAGTGCTGCTTGCGGCAGTGTCAAATCTTTTGCATTTTTTCCGAAATAAACGCGCGATGCCGTCTCGATACCGTAGCAACCCTGTCCGAAATAAATCTGGTTCATATACAGCTCAAGAATCTGCTTTTTCGTATATTGGCGCTCTATTTTCAAGGCCAGTATCACTTCGAGAATCTTACGTTTCAGTGTCTGTTCCTGATTCAAAAACGCATTCCGTGCCAATTGCTGGGTGATGGTACTGCCTCCCTGGCCCGTCGCATTTCCGCTTACGATATTGCTGAACGCCGCACGGAGAATCCCTCTCGGGTCCACACCGTGATGTTCATAAAAACGCACATCTTCGGCAGCGACAAACGCATTTTGCAAATTCACCGGCACCTCGTCAATAGAAACGGGGATACGGTTTTCCTCGGCATGCACCGTCGTAATCAGACGTCCTTTCGCATCATAAATGCGGGACGATGCATCGGGTGCAATATTGGAAGAAATATCGGGCAGTCCGCTGCCTATAGAAACAAAGAATCCTGCCGCTGCTCCTGCCACCGCTATAAAAACGACGACAAAGAGAAAAAAAATCACTTTTTTCCAAGGCGATGATTTTTTCACGTGACTGCGGCGAATTTCAGAATTTTTCATAAAATCCGGCTCCTGTAAAAAATAAAAATGACTTAATTTTTCTTATTATAACATAATAAACCGGAAGAAACGCAGAAAAAGCAAAAGTCCCCTTATTTTTGTCTTTCCGGAAAACATACAACTTCTATGTTATTTTTCTTTTCCCGTCTACTATATGTAGATTTTTCCTTTTGTAGCCTCTTATAAAAAAAATCTTTAACTGCCCCGTTTTTGTGAAACCCTTCGTGAAACACAAAAGCGGAAACGTGCCCGGCCAATCTTTACGGGGATTACACTCTTTTTTTATTTTTCCCCTTCTTTTCTTCTTGAAAATTAGAATTTTTTATATTCCCATTCCGGCTATTCCTTTTCTTCCCGATATGTTGTAGTATAGATGTCGGTACAATATGTTGTGTTTTTGGATACACAGCTTTCAATATTTAGTGTTTCATTCTAAAGTGAGGAGAGTATAACAATGAATCCGGGTACAAATGAGGAAGTAAAGGTTCACACAAACGTCATCAAGAGAAACGGACAGGAAGTCACCTTTGATATTTCAAAAATCATCAATGCTATCGGTAAAGCAAATAATGAAGTCAATGAAATCCATCAGCTTAATGAATTCCAGATTCGTGCGATTGCCGACAACATTGCCAAGAAAATGTCTTCCTACACGCATGCTGCCAATGTGGAAGATATACAAGATATGGTAGAAACGGGTATCATGGAAATGCGCGGCTATGAAGTGGCACAGAAATATGTGCGTTACCGTTATAAACGTGAAATCTCCCGTAAGAGCAATACCACCGATGACGGAATCTTATCTCTCATTGAACTCAATAATGAAGAGGTCAAGCAGGAAAATTCCAATAAGAACCCGGTTATCAACTCCACCCAGAGAGACTATATGGCAGGCGAGGTTTCCAAGGATTTGACGAAACGTCTTCTTCTTCCCGAAGATATCGTGAAAGCCCATGATGAAGGCATTATCCATTTCCACGATGCTGACTATTTCGCCCAGAAAGAACACAACTGCGATCTTATCAATCTGGAAGATATGCTGCAAAACGGCACTGTCATCAGCCAGACGATGATTGAAAAGCCTCATTCTTTCTTTACCGCCTGCAACGTGACAACCCAGATTGTTGCCCAGGTCGCTTCAAACCAGTACGGCGGGCAATCCTTTACACTGTCCCATCTCGCTCCCTTTGTAGATATCAGCCGTCAGAAAATCAAAAAAGATGTCATTGCCGAAAGAGAACTCACCGGCGAGTCAATGGACGAAGAAATCATCAATAAAATTGTAGAAAAACGTCTCCACGGAGAAATCAAGAGCGGCATCCAGACCATCCAGTACCAGCTCATCACGCTCATGACCTGTAACGGCCAGGCACCTTTCGTCACCATGTTCATGTATCTTGACGAAGTACCGGAAGGACGCACCCGTGACGATCTTGCCATGATTATCAAAGAAGTACTTCTCCAGAGAATGCAGGGCGTCAAAAATGAAAAGGGCGTATGGATTACCCCGGCGTTCCCGAAACTTATTTACGTCCTCGATGAAGATAATATTCATGAAGACTCTCCCTACTATGAACTGACAAAACTGGCTGCGGAATGTACGGCAAAACGTCTTGTTCCCGATTATATTTCCGCTAAAGTCATGAAACAGTACAAAGACGGTGACGTTTTCCCCTGCATGGGTTGCCGCAGCTTCCTCACCACCGATACGGAAGGACTCGGAGAAGACGGTGCTCATAAATATTACGGCCGTTTCAACCAGGGCGTTGTAACCATCAACCTTGTGGATGTAGCTTGCTCGGCAGAAGGAAATATGGATGAATTCTGGAAAATTTTGGAAGAACGTCTCGAACTTTGCCACAAAGCGCTCCGCTGCCGTCACGAAAGACTTCTCGGCACCGTTTCCGATGTTGCTCCGATTCTTTGGCAGCACGGTGCCCTTGCCCGTCTGAAAAAAGGCGAAACCATCGACAAACTTCTTTTCAATAACTACAGCACCATTTCCCTCGGCTATGCCGGCCTCTATGAAATGTGTGTCCGCATGCTCGGCGTTTCCCATACGACAGATGAAGGCCGTGAATTTGCCCTCAAAGTCATGCAGAAACTGAACGACAAATGTGCGGAATGGAAAGAAAAAGAACATATCAGTTACTCCGTCTACGGCACACCGATGGAATCGACAACTTATAAATTTGCCAAAGCCCTCAAAAAACGTTTCGGCGATATCCCCGGCGTGACCGACAAGAACTACATCACCAACAGCTATCATGTCCATGTGGCAGAAGAGATCGATGCTTTCCATAAATTGAAATTCGAGTCCGATTTCCAGAGACTCTCCCCGGGCGGTGCGATTTCCTACATCGAAGTACCGAATATGCAGAACAATATCCCCGCCGTTCTCACCGTCATGAAGTACATTTATGAAAACATCATGTATGCGGAACTGAACACAAAGAGCGATTTCTGCATGGACTGCGGTTACGACGGAGAAATCAAAATCAAAGAAGACGAAAGCGGCAAGCTTATCTGGGAATGCCCGAACTGCGGAAACAAGGACCAGCATAAAATGTCCGTAGCAAGAAGAACCTGCGGATACATCGGTACCCAATTCTGGAACCAGGGCCGCACCCAGGAAATCAAAGACCGCGTTCTCCACTTATAAAAACATCGGGACAAACCCCGTTTATCCGTATTACGGCGGCTTCCAATTGATGAGAGGCCGCCATTTTGTATAAAAAGGAACACCTTATGAACTATTCCGGCATAAAAGAATACGACATTGCCAACGGTCCGGGAGTCCGCTTTTCCCTCTTCGTTTCCGGTTGCACCCATCATTGCAAAGGCTGCTTTAATCCGGAAACCTGGGATTTCAACCACGGAAAACCGTTCACCCGGGAAACGGAAGACTACATCATAAAACAATTGGGCTACGATTTTTATCAGGGCCTCACTCTCCTCGGCGGCGAACCGATGGAACCGCCGAACCAGAAAAGACTTCTTCCCCTCGTGCGGCGTTTCAAGGAAACCTATCCTGAAAAAGATCTCTGGTGCTTTACCGGCTATCTTTTTGACGAAGACCTTCTCGGGAAATTTGCCAAACAGATGCCGGAAACCATGGAACTTTTGAAATACATCGACATTCTCATTGACGGCGAATTTGTCCTGGAGAAAAAAGATGTGACTCTTCTCTTCAAAGGCTCTTCCAACCAAAGAACGATTGACGTTCAGAAATCCCTCAAAGCGGGAGAAATTATTTTCTGGAATCCCGGCGATACGAGCATGTCAAAATTAGCAAAAATTTAAAATTCAAATCTCTTCTCTTCAGGAGAGATTTTTTATTTCTAAAATTATACATTTTGCTCTTAATTTTTTAAAAAATGAGAGTATAATAGAAATACTTGTTCCTATGCGATTATTTTAAAAAGACAAGAAAGAAGGATTCCTATGATTATCACCATTGCCAGACAAAGCGGCAGCGGCGGATACACCGTCGGCGCCATGCTCGCCAAATATTACGGCATTCCCGTATACGACCAGGACTCCCTTTGCCAAATGGCAAAAGAAGCAGGTATTTACGACCAAATGCCTATGTTTTTCAATGAACTTCCTACCAACGGATTTCTTTTCGCCCTTTCGATGGGAGCCGATCCCGACAAAATCAACAAACCCACCACCGAAGCTTTCATGAACCTCATCGGCAGCCGGGACTGTGTCATCATCGGACGTTGCGGAAACTACATTTTCCGTGACCGCAAAGACTGCGTCCGCGTTTTTACCTGCGGAAATAAAGAAGGCCGGATTGCCATGAAAATGAAATACTGGCACCTCACGAGAGAAGAAGCAGAAGATGTCGTCTTCCACTCCGACCAAAACAGAAAAGACTACCACAAATTCCACACCGGAGAAAACTGGGGCGAAGCCAAAAACTATGACCTTTGCATCGATGCACTCCGTCTCGGTCACGAAAAAACCGCACACCTCATTATCGACTACATCTCTGCTGTATTGCCCGGGAGCCGCCCATGAAATACTTGATTCAATTCGGCATCATCATCACCATTTCCTTTCTCGGGGAAATGCTCCATGACTTCCTGCCGCTTCCCGTTCCCGCCAGCATCTACGGCATTATTCTTCTCTTTACCCTGCTCCATTACAAAATTCTCCACGTCGCACAAATCAGAGAAACATCCATGCTTCTCATCAGCATCATGGCCTTTCTCTTTCTCCCTGCCACGGTCGGACTTTTAGGCGCCTGGGACTACATGAAGTCCATGATTATTCCCTATATACTCATCAATATCCTCACCCTCATCATCGGTATCGGCGGTGCAGGACTTTTCACCCAATTTATTCTTACCCGCAAAAAGGAGGCCCGTCATGATTAATCTGCTCGAAGGATCCGTCTATTTCGGCGTATTCCTCGGAATTGCCTCCTACTGGCTCGGCATGTTTCTCCAAAAAAAATTCAAAAGCCCCCTCTTTAATCCCCTGCTCGTCTCAGGCATTATCATCATCGGATTCATACAGCTTACAGGCTATAACTATGAAAAAATGACAGACAGCCTGGACTACATCAATTATCTCCTCACCCCTGCCACCATCTGCCTTGCCGTTCCCCTCTACGAACAGATGAAAACCTTAAAAGACAATATGGCAGCCATATTTCTCGGAATTCTCGCCGGCGTACTCTCCAGTCTGATTTCCATATTCATTTTCTGCCTGCTCTTCGGGTTTGACCATGCCTCGTATGTCACACTGCTTCCCAAAGCCATTACCACACCGATCGGTATGGGCGTATCGCAAGAACTCGGCGGCTACCCCTCCATTACCGTCGCCTCCATTATTTTCACGGGGATTATGGGAAATATCTTCGGTATCTACATACTGAAATACTTACATATCACCCACCCGGTAGCCAAAGGGATTGCCCTCGGCACGGCTGCCCACGGGATGGGCACGGCAAGAGCCATGGAAATAGGGCCTGTAGAAGGCGCAATGAGTTCCCTTTCCATCTGCATATCCGGCATCATGACCGTCATAGGCGCCAGCCTCTTTGCCCTGTTCCTCTAAAAAAATAAAAGAAAAGACGTACCCGCAAGGTACGCTTTTTTATTGGAAATAAGGAAGTAAATAATACAGATACCATCCGCTTGGTAAAAAAACTCGTTTACGTTTCCGCTTTCTCTTGCTTCCAGTCACGCGGAAACGGCTTTTTTGTGTGAGTCATTTCAGTATTTTTCGGTTTAGCTCACATAAAAAATATGAATTCTTTCTTCCTTAATGTAAAACGACACAAAAAAACTGCTCTCCTTAAAGAGCAGTTTTTTTATTTTTTATGCTTCTGTTGTGATTTCTTTTAATGATGCCAGGAAATCGTCGAGCGGGCGGTAGCCGGACAGACGTTTTATTTCTTTTCCGTCTTTGAAGATAACCAGTGTGGGAATGGACATAATGTCAAATTGGCTTGCCATTTCCTGCTGTTCATCTACATTTACTTTGCAAAAGTTAATGGTTTCACCCAATTCTTTTTCCGCGCTTTCCAGAACGGGGCTCATCATGCGGCACGGCTGGCACCAGGTCGCCCAGAAGTCTATGAGGGCGTATCCTTTGTGGTTCGCAATTTCTTTTGCAAAATCGCCGGCTGAAGTAAGATCTTTAATCATTGTCATCTCTCCTTTGTGTTTTTATATCTAATGTTCTCGATATATATTATACAATAGATATTTCTCGATGTAAAGAATTCTTTTTTCGCGTCTTGATTATTTTTATATTTTTTTATTTTTTGCTTTAATTATTTTTCCCGGTTGTGCTATCATAAAAAAGAATTAAAGGAGGTCTTTTTATGTTTCCGAATACTCGTCAGACAGATTTACAGAAATGGATTTTTGCGGCACTTTTGGCGGCGGCGGGGGTCTTGCTTTCTCCCGTATTTTCTTTTCCTTTAGGTGTCAGCCGTGCTTTTCCCTTGCAGCATATGATCAATATTTTTCTTGCCGTTCTTTGCGGTACGCGGTACGGTGTGTCTGCCGCTTTTACGACTTCGCTGATCCGGAATATCATCGGCTCCGGTTCGCTTCTGGCTTTTCCCGGTTCTATGATAGGTGCTTTTCTTTCGGGATATCTTTACAAGCATACCGGTAAGTTATGGGCAGCAGTGCTCGGCGAGTTTGTGGGGACTTCTCTTTTGGGCGGTCTTGTGTCTTATCCTGTGGCTTCTCTTTTTATGGGTTCGACAAAAGGTGCTTTTTTCTATGTGTCTCTTTTTGCCGTTTCCTGCGGCGCGGGGTGCGTGATTGCTTTTGTCGTTCTTAAGGGAATTCATCTTTTCCAAACAGGATTGGTAAAAAATAAATAATTCCGGAAATTTGTTTGTTTTTTCATTTTGTGTCTTCAAAGAGGTTTCGGCCTCTTTTTTTATTTTCCCATTACGATTACTTTTCATTTTCTTCTGTCATTGCCTTTATTTCCTGCCGGTATAATCTATTGACAAATCAAAACGGTATACGGTATAATTGCACAGTTTTAAAAAATATTTTTCAATCATTTTATTATTTTTTGTTTTATTTTTATGGCGGTAGAGATTTCTTTTTTCTCAACAGGCCGTATAAGGAGAGCTTTCAAGATGAATCGTTTTGTATTAAAAGCCGCTGTCGTTTCTTTTTTTGCAGGAATGACTCTTACGGTTTCGGCAGCCAATCCGTTTTCTGATGTGGACACTGATTCCTGGGCTTATCAGGCAATCAGTTCTTTATCCGATCAAAATATCATAGAGGGATATCCGGACGGAACATTCCGCGGAAACAAACATCTCACCCGTTATGAATTGGCGCAGGTGGTGGCCAGATTGATGGCCAAGAGCGACCGTCTGTCGGCAGAGCAGCAGGCGGTAGTCGGCAAGCTCGCCGGGGAGTATAAAGATGAGCTTACCGATCTGGGTGTCCGTGTCGCCGCATTGGAGAAGAAAACGGGCCGGACGTCTTTGATTACGGAGCTTCGTGTGCATGGTGTAAACCGGTATGATAATATTTTCAAGGATAAAAAAGAGAGGCATTTTGAAACGGGTGCCAGGGTTCGTTTAAATACACTGACTCATGTGAATGACAGAAGTTATGTATACGGCCAGCTCCAGACTCGTATTTCCATGAACGGAAACGAGTTATATGATGTAAATAAATTGAATTACAATAAGGACGGCTCCACATCCGTGCGGGGCGGTCATGAAGACGGCGGCGTACATCTGAACAGACTTTTCGTCACTTACCAATTCGGCAAAAAGCAGGATACGGAAAAACTTCCGATGGGACCGACAAAAAATCTGATCGGCATCGGCCAGTTCCCTGTCAAGATGGGAGTAACGGGCTATACGTATGACGGTGAGTTCAAAGGTGCTTTCCTGCAATTCGGCGATTATGTGAAGGGCGGACACCTGACACTTGCTTACGGCCGGGCTACGAATATCAATTATGACTACACAGGTCCGATGATGCACGGTGTGGAAGTCATGCCTATCGCCAAAAGCCGTCTGATGAATGAACTTTCCACGAATAAAGTAGTTGCCGATGCGGTTGCCCAAAATCCTGCATTGGGCGGTTTATTGAATCAGGCTAAAGGAATGATCAACAGCAGTAAAAATCTTTTTGAACTGGATAGAAACCTGAAAACTATTGTCAATCTGATTTCTGCGCAAAATCCTACACTGGGACAGGCAGTCGGTACTAAATTAGGCGCTATGGATTTAAAGAAACTTGTATCCGGGGGAACGATGTATTACAATCCTGCCACCGATGTTCTGTATCCGATGGGCAAAGATGTCGTGATGGATTGGGGCGCTGATGAGGATGTACCGGCGGTCTATGCGTCTTATATTTACAAGGTTCCCGAAAAATGGGAATTCCATGCATACGGTTTGAAAGCGGTCGGTCCTGTCGGACATATTACAAAGGCTTACGGGTTTGCAGGGTCTTATGATATCACGCCGCAGTGGAATCTCCACGGTGAATTTGTAAAGAATCTCTGCAAGTTGCCTTTGAATAACGAACGGCCTTACTCTTACAATTACGGCGTTTCTTACGGTCATGCCTCTGTACTGAAACCGAAATCTTATTCCTTCGGTCTTGACTATGTATACAGCCAGGCCGGTACGTATTTCGGAGGTTCGGGAAATGACATCGCCGACCAGTACATGGGACATATCTACCAAAACTGGAACGGGCTGGGAAAAATGCCCGCTTACTTTGCCGATAAAATGGACGCTCTTACGGACGGTGACAAGTCCAATGACCATGTCAAGTTCGGCGGTGCGAAATTCTTCCTTGCCAAAGCGCAGTATGTTCCGATGAAGGGTCTTATTATTGAAGCGAACTACGGATTTAATGCTACGGATATGGGCGGCAAAAAGATGGACAATATGTTCTTACTGAAAGCGACCGCTTATATCAAATAAAATTTTTGAAATACAAAAAGCCTTCACATTCCGGTGTGCAGGCTTTTTTCTTATGCTTGAATCCGTATCGTTTTTTATGAAACTGAAAAGACAATCAGCCTATGTCCGTTTTTGTTTCCGCTTCCGCGATAAACAGGCCGGGGCCTTCTTTTTTTATTTCTTCCGCCAGGCGTTTCCTGTCTGCCCGGCTTTCCGCTATGACGAAAAAGGCGGATCCCGAGCCTGTCATGAGAAGGGGACGGGAAAATAATGCCAAACGGCGTGATGTTTCTTCCAGCACCGGTTCTTCTGCAAAAAGTGCTTTTTCAAAATCGTTAGAAAGGTTTTCCGCCAGTTTTTTTCTGTCCTTCTCTTCCACAGCACGGATACAGGCGTCTGTCTTATTTCCGGTTTGTTTCTCCGCTCTATCAAGAACGGCATAGGCTTTTCCTGTTTCTACCGCCACAGGGGGACGGACAATGACGAGGGGCAATCCGTTCCACCCCGGTACTTTCGTCAGCTTTTCTCCGATACCCCGGCAACGGCAGCAGCCGCCGGTGATACAGAAAGGAACGTCTGCGCCGATTCGTTTTCCCATATCCGAAAGCTCTTCTGCGGAAAGTCCCGTTTTCATCAGGCGGTTCAGTCCGCGCAGCACTGCCGCCGCATCGGAGGAGCCGCCGCCGAGGCCTGCCTGTGCGGGAATATGCTTTTCCAGTTCCATGCGGACGCCGCCGGAAATCCCGGTTTCCGCAAAAAACAATTCCGCCGCTTTCCACATGAGGTTTTCTTGTCCTGACGGGGCGCTTCCTTTTGTGACGGAAAGGGAGATTTCTCCGCTTTTTTCCAATGTAATTTTGTCATGCAGGGAAATACTGTGCATGACACTGTCTATATCATGATAGCCGTCTTTCCGTTTTTCCCCGACGGAAAGAGTCAAATTAATTTTGGCAAATGCTTTTTCCGTAATCATTTCCTGTCCTCAAATTTATATTTTTTCTATTATATCATTCTTTTCATGCTTTCTTTCGAATCATGAATATCAAATAGTTCTGTATCGAATATTTTAGTTGTAATTATTTTTTATTTCTATTATAATTTAGTTGAACGAATATTTTCGATGTAAATTGTAAAAAATGAAGGAAGGAATTCATATGTACGGTATGTTTTTTGATGACTATGACACTCCTGTTTTTCGTCCGCCCAGTGAAGCGGAAAGCTTTATTCTCCGTGTCACCCGCGGATGTGCGCACAACAGTTGTACCTATTGCAATATGTACAGAGGTGTCAAGTTTGAAAAACTCTCGGACGATCAAATCATGCGGCAGATTGCCATGGCCTATTCCACCGATGCGGAAGGGGTCCGCCGTGTATTTCTCGCCGACGGGGACGCACTGGTATTGCCGACGGAACGGCTGCTGAATATTTTAGCTGTTTTGAAGAAATATTTCCCCAATCTGGAGCGTGTATCTTCTTACGCCGCACCGCGGGATATTCTGGCAAAGTCCGTGGAAGAATTGACGGAGCTCCGCCGGGCGGGTCTGGCTCTTCTTTACTACGGAATGGAAAGTGGAGATGCACAGACTCTCAAGGATATACGGAAAGGGGTCAATGATAAGCAGTCTATCGAGGCGGGAAAACGGGTCATCGCCGCAGGTATGAAACTTTCCATTATGATTATCCTCGGCATTGCAGGCAAGGAAGGAAGTACACGCCACGCTTTGGCTACGGCGCATGCCATCAATGAAATCAAGCCGACCATGCTGTCCGCTCTGTCACTTATGCTCTACCGGGGCAGTGAATTGAAGGAGCAGTTTGAACGGGGCGAGTTCCACCCGCTCACACCGGCCCAGCTGATGGAAGAATTGAAGCTCATCATGGAGCATGTGGATTTACCGGAAAGCGAGCATATGATTTTCCGGAGCAACCATGTTTCCAATTATATCCGCCTGGCAGCGACATTGCCGCGGGATAAGGAACAGCTCCTCGAGGATATCGACAAGAGCATTCTCATCCTGAAACAGATGAAAAACTGGGATATCTATAATCACGATTTTACAAAATAAGAAAGGCTCCGCTTTCAACGGCGGAGTTTTTTATTTGCCAAAAGAATTTTTCTCTGTATTTTCCTGTCTGAAATGCTATAATGGGTCACAAGAGCGGGTTTGATTCTCCCGGGCTTACAGAGTTATAAGGAGGCTGTTTCATTGGGCTATATTATCAACCGCTGTAAAGATCCTGTCTTTCTGCAGCGTTTTTTCTTTATTTTGGCAATTACCGTTATCGGTTCTTTTATTTTTTCCGTAGGTGTCAATTTATTTCTCGTCCCCCACCACTTTCTGGCAAGCGGTCTGACCGGGGTGGCGATGATTTTGTACTATCTCTTCGGTCTCCCTATCGGAATCACGAATATGGTACTGAATCTTCCTATTTTATATCTTTCATTGAAATACATGGGCCGCTTTTATACGGTCATCAGCATTTTCGGCACGGTCATGCTTTCCATTTTCGTCGATCTCACCGCTTTCATGTCGGAATGGGCCGTCGTAAAAGATCCGCTCACTTCCGCTTTATCGGGCGGCGTGATTATCGGCGTCGCTATGGGGATTTTGTACCGTTACAATTCCAGCACGGGCGGCTTTGATGTAGTCGGTGCCATTATCAAAAAATGTTACAATCTGGAAATCGGCTATGTCGTTTTTGCCATTAATTTCATTATCATCATGTCGAGTGTCTGGATTTTTACACTCGAGCCTGCCATCTGTACTTTAATCTGCATGTACATCAATGCCACCGTTTCTTCCCGTATCGTCATCGGCTTTGCCCAGCGGAAAGCGGCATTTATCGTTTCCGACAAACCGCTGGAAGTGGCGGATACGATTCTCAGAAATATCCATCACGGGGCGACGCTTTTATACGGACAGGGTGCTTTCAGCGGACAGGACAAAAAAATCGTTTTCGCCATTGTCAATTTGCGGGAAATCACAAAGCTCCGTCATCATATAGAAACGGTCGATCCCCACGCCTTTCTTTTCATCGTGAATACGACAGACGTCATCGGCCGGGGCTTTACAAAACCGATTATGCCGAACATTCCCGATTCGACACGGTACACTTTGGACGAAGACGGCCGGATGACCCCCACCCATGCCTGGACTTGGGAAATGGAGCAGGAATCGGCACACCATAAAAACAAATAAAAAAAGCTCCTCTCTTTTTACGGAGAGGGAGCTTTTTTATTTTGCATAATTTTATTTCTTCAGATTTCCCCCGCTGCAATGTCCTTTGCAGGATGCGCAGCAGGAGCAACCTCCCTGACAGCAGGAGCAACCGGAATCTCCGCCATGACAGCCGCAGCCCCGGTTTCCGAAAAGGGTTTTGCACGCATACCGCAGTGCCAGTAAAAACAGCACGGCCACGACAAGAGTGACCAGCCAGGACGTGATATTCATACGTTCTCCTTTCTTATCTTACAGACTTGATTATCTTTCCGTTTCCACATTTTTCGGGATTTCTAAATCATTTCCCTTAGGTGCGGGCCGGAAGATGAAATACAAAGCAATGAGGCACAATACGATGGCCACTCCTTGTCCTACACCGAAAGGAGCGCCGTAGAACAGCCAGTTCCCAAGATTGTACGCAACGAGTGCCATGGAGTATCCGAGAATAATCTGGAATGTGATGGCAAAAACGGCCCATTTTCTGCTTCCCATTTCACGCCAAATGGTGGACATCGCTACGATGCAGGGCGGATCAAACAGGTTGAGAATCATGTAGGAGAAAGCGGCTATCGGTGTGAACATACTGGCAATACCCGCCATGACAGCCGCATCTTCCGCTTCTTCAGCAACGCCGTTCAAAACAGCAAGTGTACCGATGGCACCTTCTTTTGCCATTTCCGCAGAAATAACGGCAACCGCACCTTTCCAGTCACCCAGTCCGAGAGGAGCAAAGATAAAGGAAACCATATGTCCGAAAGCGGCAAGGAATGAATCTTCCACATCTTCCACCATTTCAAGACCTGCACCGAAGCTGGAAAAGAACCAGATAATAACGCAGATGACGAAAATAATGGTACCCGCTTTGATAATGAAGGCTCTTGCCCGTTCCCACATGTGGAGCAGCACGCCCTTCATGGAAGGAATGTGGTATGCCGGAAGTTCCATGATGAACGGTGCGGGATCACCGGCAAAGAAATTCGTTTTCTTTAACGCAATACCACCGAATACGATGACGGCAATACCGAGGAAGTACATGGACGGTGCCATAAGTACGGAGTCGGGGAAGAAGGTGGCAGTCACCATAGAAATAATGACAGCCTTCGCGGAGCAGGGAATGAACGAACAGAGCGCTATCGTCATCCGCCGGTCCCGTATATTTTCTATCGTCCGTGTCGCCATAATGGCAGGAACGCTGCAACCCATACCGATAATTATAGGAATGAAAGATTTTCCCGACAGTCCGAATTTACGGAAAATGCGGTCCATAATGAAGGCAACTCGCGCCATATAGCCGGAGTCTTCCAAAAGGGACAAAAAGAAGAAAATCAGAAGAATTTGGGGAACGAAACCGAGAACGGTTCCGACACCGCCGATAATACCGTCAATGACGAGTCCGGACAGCCAATCGGGGGCTTCTATCCCTTCCATAAATTCCGTAGCGGCATCATTTACGATTTCGCCGAAGAAAACATCATTTGTCCAGTCCGTCATCCAACCGCCCAGGGTGGTGACGGAAATATAATACATGAGTGTGATAATGGCAAAGAAAATAGGAAGGGCAAGAATACGGTTTGTCACGACCCGGTCAATCTTATCGGACAAAGTATTTTTCTGCTTGTCTTTGACTTGGATACCTCTTTCTGCCATGAGGCTCGCAATATAAGCATATCTCTGGTTGATAATGACCGATTCCGCATCATCATCCATTTCTTTTTCCGCTTCTTTGATATGCTCTTCTATCTGCCGTTTTACTTCATCTCCGAGAGTAAGAAAGGCCGTGGCATCATTGTCCCGTTCAAAGAGTTTAATGGCATACCATCTTAGGAAACGCGGTTCTACCTGATCGGATATCGCCTCTTCAATATGGGCGATGGCATGCTCTACGCTGCCTGTAAATACAGCGGGAAGATGTATTTCTTCGTGGCGGTTTGCCAAATCTACCGCTTTCTGTGCCGCTTCCTGGCAGCCATCTCCCATAAGGGCGGAGATTTCCACCACTTCGCAGCCTAATTTTTCTCCCAATTTTTTGACGTCAATGGACTGTCCTTTTTTCCTGAGAATATCCATCATATTCACAGCTACCACAACGGGGATTCCCACTTCCACCAGCTGGGTCGTCAGGTACAGGTTACGTTCCAAATTGGTCCCGTCAATGATATTTAAAATCACATCGGGTTTCTCGTTGACGAGATAATTTCGTGCTACTTTTTCTTCCAGAGAATAAGGGGATAAAGAATAAATTCCTGGTAAATCCTGGATAATAACTTCTTTATTTCCTTTCCATTTTCCGTCTTTCTTATCCACCGTTACGCCCGGCCAGTTTCCCACATACTGGGAGCTTCCGGTCAGTTCGTTAAACAGCGTTGTTTTACCGCAGTTCGGATTTCCTGCCAATGCAATGCGTATCAATGCATCCATCTCCTTTCCTTATTCTTCCACCTCAATAACGGCGGCTTCTTCTTTCCGGATAGACAATTCATAGCCTCTCACGGTGACTTCCATGGGATCTCCCAAGGGTGCGACTTTTCTTACGAAAACATCTACCCCTTTCGTCATACCCATATCCATGATCCGTCTTTTGAGCGGTCCGCTTCCTCCGACTTTTTTAATTTTTACCGTGTCGCCTATCGGGACTTCCTGCAATGTTTTCATCACTGCCTCCTTATAATTGACAGACCGGTTTTCCCGGCTTTTCTGTCAGATAAAAATACGGGATGCCATGGAGCTGTCTAAAGCTACACGGCTTCCCTTCACCTGAATAATGAAATTGCCTGACACCCTGCTGATAATCATAAGCTCTGCACCGACGACAAACCCGAGTTCCGCCAGGTGCTGACGAATGTCATCTTTTCCGGAGATGCCCTTTATGGTTACCCGCTCTCCTTCGCGGGCGATCATCAACGGCAACATACATACCCCTCCCTTAAAAGTGTAAACAATTATCAATATCATTTGTTTTCTTATTATATTTTCATTCTTTGATGTTGTCAATGATTTTCAGTATCAAATAGAATTTTTCCATCAAAAAAATCCGCTCTCCCCTTTCGGGATTTTGCGGATTTCTTTTCTTTATTTTATTCTCTTATATGTTACAAACCGGTGGGGAATATCTCCCTTTCCCGCTTTCGATTCGGTCAGTTCCCATTCGCCACTGCCGAAATTGGGAAAACGGGTGTCGCCGTCATAGGCTTTTTCGATTTCCGTGATATACATCGTATCTGCATAGGGCAGAAGTTCTTTGTAAATTTTTCCGCCGCCGATGACAAAATTTTCCCCTTCCGGAAGTGCTTTCAAAAGTTCTTCTACCGTATGAAATACCATGACTCCTTCAGGCGCGCGGTACTCCTTATTTCCCGTCAGTACGTAATGGACACGGCCGGGCAGTACGCCGGGCAGGCTTTCAAAAGTTTTTCTTCCCATCACCAGAGGCCGTCCCATCGTGCGGGCTTTAAACATTTTCAAATCATCGGATAAATGCCAAATCAATGCATTTTTGTCGCCGATAACACCGTTTGACGCTCTCGCCACAATGATGGAAAGACTCATACGGACACCTCCATGGGAATTTTTTCGTGATGTTTGTAATTTTCCAGTACGATATCCTCCGGCTTGAAATCATAGAAATTTTTGACGTGCGGATTCAATTTCAGTACAGGCGCATCATAGGCTTCATTTTCCCGGGAGAGTTGTATTTTCATGGCTTCCGCATGGTTTTTGTATACGTGGGCATTATTGATGACATGCGTGAAAAGTCCGGGACGCAGTCCGCTTACCTGGGCTATCATGTGAATCAGAGCGGCATACTGGGCCATATTGAACGGTACGCCCAGACCCATATCGCCCGAACGCTGGACGAGCATGCAGTTGAGACGGCCGTCGTCGGACACGTCCCACATGGTAAGAAATGCGCAGGGATAGAGTGCCATATCGGGCAAGTCTTTCACATTCCATAAATCGACCACCATGCGGCGACTTTGGGGATCTTTTTTCAGCGTTTCCAAAAGTGTATCCACCTGATGATATTTCCCGAGCTGGTAGCCGTAAGCCTTCCCGATCGTCCCGTCTTCTTTCATCCATTCGTCCCAGACGTGGCAGTTCCATTGCTGGAGAAGCCGTACATCATTGGACTGTTTTTGCCAAATCCATAAAATTTCTTTCACTGATGTCTTGAAAGCAACAAATTTCGTCGTCAGAATGGGGAATTCCTTTTCCAAATCAAACTGCATGATCTGGTGAGGCAATTTCCAGGCAGGCATACCCGTTCTGTTTTCGCCCATGGCTCCCTTGTCGAGAATGTTTCTTATGATGTTGAGATATTGTGTATCTGCAGCGCTCATGATTTCCTCCGTCTTTTCTCTTACATATTTCTTTTATTATATCATTTTTATAAAATAGAAATAAAAAGACAGAGCCGATTGAAAGTTTATTGTTTCTATTATTTAGAATATTGACAGCATAGAAAGTTATGCTACAATGAGGGCAGATAGAGATTGATCCTCTTTTACACGTACCCGGAGGAAGCCCCGGCTTGCCTTTCTATATACGTTTCATGTAAATCTGTTTGTATTTTCTGATGTATAAGATGTATGAGTTGTGAAGTTATCTGACAGGGTGGTTTTACAACGGCAGGGCAGGTGTACTTTCCTTCGGAAATCATAAGGCTCTTCACGGGCCCGGAAGAAACCGCTCCCGCACAGCGGTTTTTTTCGTGCCTTTTTATTTTTCTATAACCGCTGTGATAAAATAAGATATATTTAATGCATAACCGCTAAGGAGGATTTTATGCGCATAGTCATTTTAGGTGCCGGTGAGCTGGGCTGCACCATTGCAGAAATTCTCGCTAACGAGAAGAATGATGTGGTTGTCGTTGATTCCGATGAAGCAAAGCTGGAAAAAATCAGCCGTTCTTTAGACGTTCTCACCATTAACGCCGACGGAACCGACCCGTCTTTCACAAAAGACCCGGATATAAAAAAAGCGTCCGTTCTCGTCGCTGTCACCGAAGTCGATGAAACCAATATTCTTGCTTGTCTTCTCGCTAAGAAAAATGGAATTCTCCATACCATAGCCCGCTTGCGGAATCCGAAATTTTTACATAATTCCGCTGCCTATGTGCGGGAAAATTTCGGCATTGACCTCATTTTAAGTCCCGAAGTGCTGACAGCGGAAGAAATATGCCGGACTCTTATGACACCGGCCGCTCTCAATGTAGAAGATTTTGCCAACGGCAAGGTCCGCCTCTATGAAGCACGGCTGCACAGTGACTCCCCGTATCTCCACAAACCGTTAAAAGATTTAATGCTTCCCGCCTCCATTCTTGTGGCCATGATTTTCAGAGATCACCAGATGATGATTCCTCACGGCGATGATTATTTTCTTCCCTTTGACCGGGTCTACTTCGTAGGAACGCCCGATGCCATCAAAAAATTCAGCCGGGATTTTGCCCCCGGGAGCACCCGGAAAATAGAAAGAGCCCTGATTATCGGAGCAGGACGGACGGGACAGGCACTCGCCCCGCTTTTGGAAAAGGAAGGCGTTTCTCTTAAAATCATTGATAAAGATCCGGACCGCTGTGAAAGTCTGACACCGAAACTAAAAAAAGGCGTCGTTCTTTGCGGCGACGGAACGGATATCGAATTACTGAAAGAAGAAGGGATATCCGAGGCGGACGTCATCATCTGCACCACCAAAGACGAACAGCTGAATTTGTTGATTGCCCTTCTTGCCAAGCATTTAGGTGCGAAAAAAAGTATTGTCCGTGTTATCCGTCCCGAATATGTCAATCTCATGACCCGTGTCGGTGTCGATATTGTTTTATCGGTCCGCCTGATTGCAGCGAGCGAGGTTTTAAGCTACATCAGAAGCCAGGACGTGGTATCCGTTTCCCTTTTGGAATCTGCACAGATACAGGCTACGGAAATCATTCTTCCCGCCGATGCTCCTGTAACAGGTATTCCGCTCATGAACACGGGAATCCCGAAGGGGGGACTTATCTGCGCCTACGTCCGCGGAGATGAAACGTTTATTCCCAACGGAGCCTCCGTACTGGAAGCGGGCGACCGGGTCATCATCATTACAAGTACCGACGCTTCTGCAGACATACTGTCTTACTTTAAAGGAAAGAGTGAATCATGAATCCCGCTGTCGTTTGTACCATTCTCTCCCGTCTTTTTTTCGGGGCCGGTCTCTTTCTCTTTTTCCCCGTCATCACCGCTCTTTTTTACGGAGAACCGTTTCTTCCTTTTTGTGCGGCCATGCTGGTTTGCTTTTTACTGGCGTTCATAGCCTTTAAAAAAGGAATTCCTACCGTAAAAGATTTAAATGCCCGGGAGTGCATCGCCGTAATTTCTTTGACCTGGCTTTCCGTTTCTTTTCTTTATGTTCTTCCTTATGTATTCAGCGGACTGCTTTCCCCCTTGGACGGACTGGTGGAAAGTATTTCCGGAATGACCGGAACGGGGGCGACCGTTTTCCCCGATTTGCGGATTGTTCCGAAAAGTCTGCTCCTTTTCCGCGCCCTCACCCACTGGCTCGGCGGACTGGGTATCATCGTGATTTTTACGGCGCTTTTTCCGCAATTCGGGAAAGGAAGTGCCCGCATGATGGATTTGGAAAGCACGAGTTCTTCTTCTGCCCGGGCGCTACCGCGAATCAAGGAAATGGCAAAAGCTCTTTTTCTTGTATATCTCATTTTCACCGCCGCGGCGACGGTGGTTTATATCTGTCTCGGCATGACCCCTTTTGAGGCACTGAGCCATTCCCTTTCTACCATTCCCACCGGCGGATTTTCACCGCTGAATGAAAGTATCGGCGCTTATGACAGCCCTCTCCTCAAAATGTCGGTTTTCTTTTTCATGGTCATTTCCAGTGCCAATTTCAGCCTCTATGTCCTTGCCTGGCAGAGAGGATTTTCCGTCATTTTACAGGATACGGAATTTAAAGTGTACCTCGGTCTTGTCGGTATCGGCAGTCTTCTTATCGCCGCAAACCTCTGCACCACAGGGATACTCCCCCTTCCTGAAGCTCTGACGGAGGCCTTTTTCTACGCCGGTTCCACTTCTTCCACAACAGGATTTTCTTCTTCCGACTATTCCGTCTGGCCCGCCTTTTCCCAATTTATCCTCGTCCTTCTTCTTTTGACGGGCGGCTGCGGCGGTTCTACCGCAGGGGGACTTAAAGTCTATCGTCTGATCCTTTTGGTAAAATCTCTCTACGCATTGCTCCGTCAAAAACTTCACCCCAATGAAATCTTTCAGGTCCGCATGGGTAAAGAAACTTTTCATGCCAAAGAACTTCTCCATGTCTTTTATTACTTCTTTGTGTATCTCGGATTCATCTTTTTATGGACACTGCTTATGACTTTCACAGGTCTTGAAATCCCCGATGCCCTCGGCCTTTCCATGACAACCATGAGCAATACGGGTATCATCCCGACGGAACTCGGTTCTTTCTCCAACTTGGGACAACTTCCTGCGGGCACGAAAATCATCGCCGCCTGCTCCATGCTGATGGGCCGTCTCGAGTGCTTTACCCTCCTTGCCCTCTGCTTCCCCTCTTTCTGGCGGAAAACCAAATGGTAATAAAAAAAAGGATACCTCTCTTGCGATATCCTTTTCATTCCAAAAAATAAGTGCCTTTTCACAAGGGCATTTTTTTCATATATAAAAGCGGTCGCTTTGTTTGTGAGAGGGTTGTGCCGTGAAACCGGATGGGGAATCCGTTTCCACGGCACAATTATCAGACTTCAGCTTCTGTCGGGAAACATCAGCTGAGAAGAGGTAACAAAAACAACTTTTAATCTTCCGACCATCAGTCATTTTCGTTATATCTATATTAACAAATTTCGAAACGCTATGCAAGTACTTTTTGTAAAACAGGCATTAAAATTTATAAATCCGTCTTTTTATTCGGACCGGAAAAAGAGAACTGCTCCTATCAGTCTGTCTTTTCTGAATTTCATGTGAAGTGACGGTCCGTCTGCCTCCTTTTCTTCCGTTCCGCCCCGGTATTCCCAAATGAAATCTCCGTTTTCTTCTGTTCTTTCCGCCGAGGGACTGCCGTAGGTTTTCTTTACTTTTTCCGCACTGTCGCCCAAGCGGATTCCTTTCGGAAGAGGGCAACCGGAATCATACAAAACCGCCAGGGAGTAAATTTTTTCCCTGCCGTACCGGGAGTCGGAAAAAAGAAGACTGAAGTCGGGATACATCCAGATACTGTCCCGGATTTTCAAATGCCAAATGCCAGATTTCTTATAATCGCCGCTCACTGTTCCCGTCACTACAGGCTCGCCCCAGGCACGACGGACATCATAGGCGGTCGTATCTTTTGTGAACCCCGCCACGGTGAAATCCGACGGTCCGAGATGATGGGCCTCTCCCGTCAAAGACGATGCGAGCAGCATAATGCCCGATAAAGCGGCAGCTATATATGTTTTCATAAAAACTCCTTTCGTAACCCGTTTTCTTTATTGTATCACTCTTGCCGTGTCAGTGCCGTTTTTCCCTCGCCAGTGAAATAAAATTAGCAAGCGGTTTCCATTGGCGCAGTTCTTTTCTGTACCCGAAAGAAATTTCTATTTTCGAATGGGCCAGCGGAATGACATGAAGATGTTTCAGTTTTTCCGGACTTACATTGCCTGCCACCTGCACATCGGGACAGAAAAAAGCGCCCGTCCCTTTTGTACAGAGATCGAGAAGAAGTTCCAAATTATCGGAAGAAACAAGAACAGGCGGTTCTATATCCGCCTCTGCAAAAAGGCGGCGTGACAGCCGTCCCTGCACGGTGCCGCTACCGGTCAGCAAAAATGGGAAGTCTTTGAGCGGCGCAAGACAGCCCTCTTTTTTACTTTTGATTTCTTCAATGATTTTTTCGTTTCCTTTTTCGGGAAATAATGATTTCGGTATCAATAATACGATTTCTTCTTTATAAAATAATTCTCTCGTCACCCCCGGTACATCTTCCTTGAAATAGGCAATCGTCAAATCCATATCCCCGTCAAGCAGCTTTTTCATCAGTCCCCGGTTAATTTCTTCCGTAAGCTCCACGTGAATACCCGGATACGCCGCCGTATAGGCAGATAAGATTTCGGGAAGGACAAGACGGCCTCTGTTCGGAGAAATACCGAGCCTCAGAACGCCGGTCTCATCGGAAGCGGCATCGGCGATTTCCTTTTCCATCGTATCTTTTCCCGTCCGGAGTGAAAGGGCATGACGGTAAAATACACGGCCCGCCCAGGTGAAATCAAGGGGAATCTGGCGGATCACCAGTTTGCAGTTCATTTCTTTTTCCAGTGCCGCGATATGGGCAGAAAGTGTCTGCTGTGTCACATGCAGCCGCTGTGCCGCTTTTGTATAGCTTTTCTCCTGCACGAGAGCAATAAAATAGTCAAGACTCGTGAAATTCATAGCGTTTCCCTCCGCTTTTATCTTTAAATACAATTTATATTTGTATAATAAACAATTTTTTACAGTTTTTCAATGATACTCTCTTCTTCTATAATAGATACAAAAGGAAATGCACAAAATCAAAGAAAAGAGGGCTCATCATGGGCAGATACAATTTAAAATTACTTTCCGGTCCCGCCGGATTTTTTCTTGCCGGGCTTTTATTAATGCCTGTTTTAGGAACGCACGGCGCATTTGCTATTGCTACAGGCGTATGGATGGCACTGTGGTGGATTTTCCGTCCCGTCCACATCGCCGTCACCTCTCTTCTTCCCATTGCGGTGAACGCCGTTTTTAATATGATTCCCAATCCCCATGTAATTGCCCTGTATTTTACCGACATCGTCATTCTTCTTTTAGGGAGCGACCTCATTTGTATGGCCTGGACGACAACAGGACTGGACAAAAGGATTTCTCTCCGCACCCTCTGCCTTATCGGAACGTCAATGAAACAGCAGATTCTCGTCTGGTTCGGTGCCTCTGTCGTTCTTTCCGCCTTTCTTCCCAATACGGTGGTGGCCACCATATTCTGCCCCATTGCAGTCGGCATGCTCCAATTTGTAGGAGAAAAAGATATACTCCACAGCAAACTTGCCGTTCCCATTCTTTTGGCTATCGGTTGGGGAAGCGGTATCGGCGGTTTCGGATCTCCTATCGGAAGTCCTGCCAATCTGGTCGGTATTTCCTATCTTGAACAGATTACGGGAAAAGAATTCATGTACGTCGAATGGATTTCCCGCTTTCTTCCTATTCTCATCGTAATTTTCATCGTCAATCTTTTATTCCTCTGGTATATGAACTCCTCCGTTCACAGTCTCCACGGCACAAGAGAAGAATTTATGAAAATGTACGAAGCCCTCGGTCCTGTGAGAAAAGGCGAAAAAATCTGTTTCTGGATTTTTGTTCTTGCCATTATTCTTGCTTTTCTCCGTCCTCTCTATGCGGATATTCTGCCGGGCATGAAACCGGCTTACGTTTTCCTTGTCATGGGCATGCTCATGTTTGTTCTGAAAGACGAAAAAAAAGAAGTTCTTCTCACCTGGCAGTTTGCGGAAAGTCATGCCATGTGGGGCATTATGATTATGGCCTCTTCCGGTCTTGCTTTGGGTAAACTGATTACCGAAACAGGAGCGGTTGACCAAATGGCTCATATCCTCACGGCACTTCATCTCACCGGCGGATTTATGACCATGTTCGTCTTCTGTGCTTTCACCTGCTTCATGTCGGAAATGTCCAGCAATACGGGCGGTGCTTCCATCGGGATTCCCATGATTCTTTCCATATGCAGTGCCGTTTCCATCAATCCCATTCCTTACGTTTTCGGCGCTATGGCGTCCTGCTCGTGTGCCTACATTCTTCCCGTCACCACAAGAGCCATTCCCGTCGGTTTCGGTCTTGATGCAGGTGTACAAATGAAAGAAGGACTCAAACTGTCGCTTATAACGATGTTTGTCAATGCCCTTCTCTGCTGGGCCTGCATGGAATATCTTCCCGCTTTCTCCACATTATAAAAAAGAAATCAAAAAACTCTCTCCGTCATAAGAGAGAGTTTTATTTTGTCCCGGATTTGTCAGAACCGCCCGCCGCCTCCGCCGTGTCCGCCGGAAGACCCTTGGGAACTCTGTTCTGATGGTCTGGGTATAGGCGTTACGATACGGTTCGTATACAGATAGCGGTCGCTTTCCGAAGTCAGATGAAAACTGTCTTTTTCCAAAAATTCCGACACCGATACGACAGGTTTTACATTACTCATCGTATCAATAAGACGGCCGCGTATTCCCAAAGCCGCCAAAAAAGCAAGTACACCGCCTGCAAGAAGCGCCATAGGAGAAAATGCATCGGCCGGATCATAAGGCTTTCCCTCTTTTTCATAATAGGTGAGAAGCCTGTCCGTTACGGAGACATACGCATTAAACGCTCCCTCATAATCGCCGGACGATAATTTTTCCGTAAAGGCTTTCCTCATTTCCTCCATCCCCGTCTCATCGGTAATCTTTTTTCTCATTTCCCTGTCGGTGGATACATAATATTCCCGGCTCCCCATATCGACAAGAAGAACGATATTTCCGTTTTCTCCGTCGCTGTAATACATATCGGCAAGGCGGTCCGCCGCATCTCCTATCCTCTGCCCGCCCAGTGTCTTTTGTGTCACTACGGCGATACGGACATGATGTTTCTTTTCCATAACGGCAATCCGTGTTCTCAGATTTTCCGCCTGGGCGGTGTTCAAAAGACCCGCCCCGTCAAACAAAGACGGTACGACTTCTTCGGCCGTGCTTGAGAAAGAGGGCAAGAAAAGCGCTGTCAGGATGAGCAGGCAAACCATTATAAATTTCTTCATCACTGCCTCCTTATAACAAATCAAGCATGCCCAAAATATATTTGGAAATGTAATAAAAAACCGGTAAAAGGATGGCAAACGACAGACCTGTGTAGAATAAAGATTTATTTCTGTCCACAGGCAGACTGCCCACAAATTTTCCGCTTTGTCCGTTCATGATAAATGTATAAGGCTCGCCGCGGTACCGTGTCGTCAGTATCCACACGGGAGCCAGTGCATAAGCGACATGATTTTCATCTTTGGAAATAAAGCCGTCAATCCTGCCGACCGATGCATATCCTTTTACCGTATCATCTAGCATGGAAAGCGACGTGTCCGCCACAAGTTCATCCGCCCTCGGCGCCGCCTCTTCGGCAGGCACATCATACTTATCCGCCAGATACCCTGCCAGATAGGCCGTCGTAAACGGAACCATCGTCGAATAATCGTAAGCACCGATACTTTCCATCCAGACATCGTCCATTCTTTTACTGCCGTCTACGGGCACACGGCAAAATTTCATGGTCCCTTCCCGTTCACAATCGTAAATATGCTCCTCCGTCACCCGGTTATCTCCTACCACAAAAGTATCCACATTTTTCCCGCGGAAACTTGCCGTAGCGGTCACGGAGGAATCAAAAAGCCAGAACGGCACATACATGCCCTGTATCGCCTCAATCCTGCTTTCCGTAACGAAACTTCCCGGCAAAAGAATCTTTCCTTTATAAAAATTTTTGAATGCCGCTTGGGCATCTTCCTTCGTTTTTTGAAAAGGAATCACATAGTCGGGACGAAGACTTCCGCTGTATCTTTGGGGAATCATTGTCGGATTTCCGCAATAACAGCACTCCGTGGCAATCGTATTTTCATCACAAACAATTTCCGCACCGCACGACGAACAGGTAAAGGCACGGAGCATTTTTTCTTCTTCGTCACTCCAGTCCTTTCCCGCTTTCTTCGTATCCCATTTTTTTAATTTCGCTTCCTCCGCTTTCGCCGCCTGTTCTTCCTTTGCAGCATAAAAAGCTTCCAAATCGGAAACGGCAAATTCGGTGCCGCAATACGCACAGGTCACCTTTTCTTCGCCGGGCTCATAAGCAAGAGGAGCGTTACAGTTCGGGCATTGATAACTTACAGAAGTATCTGCCATACACTTCCCACTCTACTTTCTTTCTGATTTCGGGAAAAGGGAAATCATAAAGATCCTCCGCTTTCCTTCCAAAGCGGTCCTTCAGATTTCCCTTTCCGTTCTTACATTTTCGGTTTTCCGCAGTTGGTACAAAACTTACCGTGATTGACCGTTCCGCATGAACAGGTCCAGTCTTCCCCGGGTCTCGGTTTTCCGCAATTGGAGCAGAAATTTCCCGTATTTCCACTTTCTCCGCAAGAAGGACAGTGCCAACCGTTCTGCGGCACCGGTGCCGGTTTTTCTGCTGCCGCCATACCGTAGAGATTTCCTGCCGCATTTCCCCCTGTCATACCTGCCATATTCATACCGAAGAAACCGCCCATAGCGCCCATACCGCCCTCATTTTCAGCAGCCTTCCGCATAGCATCTGATGTGGCATCTACCATAACACCGGCAGCGACACCGGGACGGGACATCGCCATACCCATCTGGAGCTTCTGGATTTTTTCCTCGTCTTCCTCATTCGCCCTGACACTGTTCACACCGAAAGAAACGACCGCAATCCCCCGGAGTTCCGTCCATTTTTTGGAAAGAACTTCATTTAAAGCATCGGCAATTTCATTCGTATGCCCTGTCAATTCCGTATAATCAATACGCTGTGCCGAAATTTTCGCAAAAGCAGGTTGGAGAGCCGTGAGAAGCTCCGACTTGAGCTGGCTGTCAAGCTGGCTCCTCTCGTAGCAGTCTTCCGTATTTCCTGCCACATTCGTATAAAACAGAATGGGGTCGACAATTTTATAAGAATACTCGCCGAAACAACGGATACGAACCGACAATTTCAGTCCCGTATCGTCATCAGATACCTTGAACGGAATCTCACTGGGTGTACCGTATTTATTTCCTACAATTTCCTTCGTATTGAAATAATAGACCCGCTGGTCCTTGCCCGTATCCCCGCCAAAAGTAAAACGGCGTCCTATCTGCTTGAACACGGCAAGTACGCTTTCCTTATTCAGACCGCCTGCAAAAAGAGACGGCTCTGTGGAACGGTCATACGTATACTGCCCCGGCTCGGAACAAAGATCCACCACCTTGCCGGACTCGACAATCATCATGCACTGTCCGTTATTAACGGCAATCACCGACCCGTCGGATATGATATTATCCTCACCGCCGGTATTCGAACTCCGCCCGCCGGTCCGCTTTTGCCCTTTCATCATCAGCACATCGGCAGGCATACTGTCGCAATAGAAAAATTCTTTCCACTGGTCCGCCAGTACACCGCCTGCCGCACCGATTCCCGCTTTAATCAGACCCATAGATCCTCCTTATAAAGGGGTTCATTTTTGAATCCCTGTCACTAAATAAATGAAATATGTTTTCTTTCTTGCCTTTATTATACTTGACCGGTAAACCGTTTTCAGCTGTCACAAAAATATTTTTTACATGTCTGCTCATACTTACCCCTTCCGACGGCTTTTTTTGTGTGCGGCATTTGGGTGTTTTTGTTTTTGCTATCCTTATTTTCTTGTTTTCAGGCGTAAAAATATCTGTCTTCTTTTTGAAAGCAGACATTTCTTTTATTTTTATTCTTCTCTTATATCAGTTATATTGTAAACCGAAAAATATTTTCAGTTGACATTATATTTTTATTCCCGTATAATCAACCTAGAAAAAATAGAAAGAGGTGTTTCTATGGAAAATAATAAAATAAGAATGCAGGTTTTAGCGGCGCTTTTTGCGGCTGCTTGTGCCGTTTTGGCGCAGCTTATCATTCCAATCCAGCCTGTTCCTATTTCTCTTGCTTCCTTAGGGGCCATGCTGGCCGGCGGATTTTTGGGGAAACGGTACGGATTTTTGGCGCTCCTGATTTATCTTCTTCTCGGTGCGGCAGGAGTTCCTGTTTTTTCTATGTTCCGCGGCGGGATTCACATGTTTGCCGGGCCTACGGGGGGATTTCTTTTAGGTTTTGCTCCCATGGCTTTTGCGGTGGGTTGGCTTTGTGAGAAAACGGAATATAAATTTATTAAGCTTTTCGGCGCTGTTTTCTTGGGAAATCTGGTGTGCTATGTATTCGGTATCGCCTGGTTCGTTTATCTCACCCATACGGATATGTGGACGGCTTTGACACTTTGTGTATTTCCTTTTATCCCCGGCGATCTTTTGAAAATCGTTCTTTCCGCTTTTCTTGTGAGCCGCTACAGAAACCGCCTTTTGCGTATCCGTTGAAGGTTACAAATTCCCGGGACAAAAAAACAACTGCAGGTATTCTTCACTGCAGTTGTTTTTTATTTCTTTTATTTCTTTTTCGGTATTGTCTTCATGATAGCAAGTATGGCAATGAGTGTCATAAGTACATTGAAGAGGAGTGCTACCATAGCGGCAAACCGGATTTCTGTATTATCCGTTCGTCCTACAAAGATATTTTGCAGAAGAACAAAACCGCTTCCGTTCAGTCCCGTAAAAATAGCGGCAGAAAGAGCAACGCCGAAAGCCGCGCCCAAAGAAGAGGCCATTTTGTAAATACCTGCCGCCGAGCCTGCCTGTTCCGCCGGTACGTTTGATAAAGCCGCATCGGTAGAGGGTGTCGCATAGAAGCCGAGGCCGATACCGAATAAGGTGAATCCTGCTACGGCAGCGATGAGATACTGCCAGGTGTAAAGGAAACTGAAAGAGGTAAGAATGATACCGGTAGCCGTAATGCTGCAGCCGATAATCATCGGTTTCCTTGCGCCCCATTTCTGGAGAAGTTTTTCACCTACACGGATCGTTGCGAGAATCGCAATCAGGTATCCCAATGTGACCATGCCGGCTTCAAAGGAGGACATATTGGCTCCCGCCTGCAAAAGACCCAAGGATACCAGGATAGTTCCTGCCGCACCGTTCAGGAGGAAGTTGGAAAGTGTCGCCCCTGCATAGGTCGTATTATTAAATAACTTGAAATCAACGAAGGCATTGCCGCTGTTTGATTCCACATGATAGAATGCGGCAAAGCTGACGAAAAATACAACGATAAGTCCGAGAATCACAGGGCTTGTCCAACCGAGTTTGGCACCCTGGCCGATGACAACATTTAAGGAAACAAGAGCCACCATAAAGGTTGCCAGTCCGGGCCAGTCGAAGCTTCCGCCTTTATTTTCCACTTTGCTTTCCGGTGTTCCTTTAATGAGGTACAAACTGATAAGGGAAACAACAACGGAGCCAAAGAATATGTAACGCCAGCCGAAACTGGAAGCGACAGCGCCGCCGAAGAGGGAGCAGAGTCCCGAGCCGCCCCAGGAACCGATGGACCAGTAGCTGACAGCTCTCTGGCGGGAAGCCCCGTCATAATAGCTTTTCAAAAGAGCCAGTGTGGACGGCATAATGCAGGCTGCCGACAGCCCTTGGATGATACGCCCTGCCATAAGAAATACTACGGTTCCCGACGGAGAAAGGGCAATCAGAAGAGAGCCGATGATGTTTAAAACCACACCGATCATTGTAACTTTCACTCGGCCGAATTTATCACCCAATCCGCCGAATACGACGGTGAAAATACCGGAAAAGAGAGCGGTAATGCTGACGGCAATATTGCTCCAGTTTTCCGTAATTCCCAAATCGGCCCGCATATCAGGTGCTACATTGAGTGTCGTCTGGGCAAAAAGCCAGAATGTGACGACTGCAAGAACGATACCTAAAAGAAGCCTGTCATTTCCTACATAGCCTTGGGCTGTGTCTTTATCACTCATATCGTCCCTCCCTTTATTTTCCCAGCCACAAGCCTGCGGCGGTCAACATCGTTTCAATACCGGTTCTCATGGTCGGTTCCAGTGCAGGTGCCCAGAACGGGGAATGCGGTCCGGGCAGACTGTCTGTCGTTCCGTCTGCTACCGCTTTTTCATATTTCTTTATATCCGTACCGCCGACAAACCAGTATACATACGGTACTTTCCATGCTCTGCCGAAACGGCTGAAGTCTTCACTGGCTCCGGCCGGCGGAGTTTCAAAAGCAAGGTCGCCGAATTGGGCGTGGAATGCTTCTGCAATTTTTTCTGTAGCTTCTTTATCATTCAATGTCAGCGGATAGTTATTGATTTCCTCAAATTCCGGTGCTTTCGGAGCACGGGATGCTTCCGCTTCCGCCTTGCAAATGCGTTTAATGGCATCAAGGACATGAAGTCTGACATCTTCATCGGTCGTTCTTACATTCAGTTTGATATACGCTTCGTCGGGAATAATATTTTCCGCTTTCCCGGCATGGAATTCTCCGATAGTGACAACGGCCTGTCCCTGAGGAGATACTTCTCTGGAAACGATGGTCTGCAGTCTCATAACGGCTGCGGATGCCATAACAACGGGGTCGATCGCATTCTGCGGCATTCCGCCGTGACCGCCGGCACCGAAGAATGTCACTTTCAGGCTGTCGCCGGCTGTCAGAATTTGCCCTGCTCTGTAGCCTACCGTTCCTGCTTTATAAGACATCATATGCTGTCCGAGAACCACATCAGGTTTCGGAACTTTATTCATCAGGTCGTCATCAAGCATAGCCTGCGAACCTTCCGCCGTTTCTTCTCCCGGTTGGAATATAGCAATAACCGTGCCTTTCCAGTGTTCTTTCTGTTCCAGTAATACTTTCAGTGTACCGAAAAGCCAGCTGGAATGCATATCATGACCGCACATATGGGCAACGGGAGTTTCTTCTCCCTTGCGGTTTACCGTCGTTTTTGTGCTTGCATAAGGAACGCCTGTCGCTTCTTTCATGGGCAGTGCATCCATATCGGCACGAAGCATGACCGTCGCACCGTCACCGTTGCGGATGATTCCGACAACACCTGTGCCGCCGACACCTGCAAGAACTTCAATACCCAGTTCTTTCAGTTTCCCTGCAATAAAAGTACATGTTTCCTTTTCCTGCATGGATAATTCAGGATTTTCATGGAGATGTACATACATCTCTTTCACTTCCGGCAATACTTTCGTAATCGAATCACCGGCTTGTTCTACCAATTTCATTTGGCACCTTCTTTCTGAAATACGTACCTTTCTAAACATTAACTACAAATTAATTTTAATTAAGAAAAAATAAAAAATCAAGCTTTTTTCTGTGTTTTTCTTTTAATCCTGCATGAAGTTTTATCTCCGGATACAGGCTAAAAAAAGAAATACCACTACTATAAATATACCGCTTTATTGCTTTTGTGTGAACTGTCCGGACCATATTTTTTTGAATTTTTTCAAGCACATAGAAACATACTCTTCCGTATCTCCTGTTACGATATCTTCGGACAACTTTCACTTATTTTTCATACCTGCTTTTTATCTGTATTTAGAAAGAGTTTAACTCATGAAAAGGGAGAGTTAAAAACAAAAAAGACTTTTCCTTTGACAGAAAAGTCTGTGTATTCTGGTGCGCCTAGGCAGATTCGAACTGCCGACACACGGTTTAGGAAACCGTTGCTCTATCCAGCTGAGCTATAGACGCCTGCGAAATTTATTGTAGCATACTTCGCTCTGTTTTTTCACTCTTTCAGAGCCATTTTTTGAATTGTTCCCAGATTCCTTTTTTCTCTTCTTTTTCAATAACCGGTCTTTTTCTTGTCACCGCTGCCCGTTTCATCCGTTCTTCTCTTCTTTTTCTGTCCTCTGTGGATTCAAAGGGAGCCGGTGCGGTGAAGGCGGGCATTCTCAGCACGGGCGGTGCCATAATTTTCGGCCGTGAAAATTTCGGCGGCTCTTGTTCTTTTTTTGCTTCGTTTCTTCCCCACGGTACATAGTGGTAGGCTTTGGAAGAAGCATCGGGTACATTTTTATCGGCAATGTATTTCGCTCCGTTGAAAGGAACGCCGCGGAGTCTTTCCAGCAACTGGTCCGCCATAATTTGGGGCGAGAAGTAGGAAAAAGGAAGACGCGGTGCCATTCTGGCGATAGAGGAAAGGAAGAAACTCCTCACACTTTCGACGGTCATTTTTTCTTTGTGCCGTATCTCGTCCATCAGAAGAATCATGCCTTTCTGCGTGGGAAAGAGATTTTCATAGGGTGTGACCGTATTTTTATTTCCCATGCCCGACATATCGAGAAAGAAAACAAGGAAGAGGTAGGAAAGTGTTTTATCCTGTTCGCCGCCGCGGAGATGGAAATTGGCAATGATGTAGTACAAGTTCCGCAATTTCGACCATTCGCCTGCCATGGTATAAATGGAAATCTTTTGGTGAAAGGCCCGGGCGAGAATATCTCTGGCGGTGTAAGGATTTCCTTTCAATGCCAGTGCCGCCTTGGATTCGCCGATTTCTCCTTCCGTCAGCCCGTATTTTTCACGAACATTCAGTATATAAGCCATATGGTGGCCGATTTCCGCTTTTCCTTTTTGCTCCACCACATAAATTTTGGGTACGCCGTGGGCATATTCTTTTTCCGCAATATCGGTGATAATACGGCGGACAAGCTCGGTGTGCGAGCCTTCTCCCGAAAGACCGTGCTTTTTTAAAAAATCGGAAAGTGCTTTGTCGGGAAGCATATTCAATGTTTCCTGAGGTTTACTTTCCCTGATCCACCCGTCCGCATAGAGGCGGTCTATCCGCACCTGTGCATCTTTTCCGTAAGTGGATTGCAAATAAGACGGCATCTGTGTATGCAGCGGTTTGCCGTCAAAATAGTCAAGCAGAAGTATGTCCTTGATAGGCAGTGCCATAGTTGCCGCCTCCTTTGCATAATTTTCCATTTTTCAGTATAACAAATTTATTTCTTCTTTAAAAGGGCATGTCCCGCTTCCCGGAGATTTTTGTAAATATGTGCGACTTTTTTATTTTCCTCTGTAGGCGGGAGAAGACAGGGAATCATAACAGGGATAAATCCGCCGGCAGCGGCTCCGGCAATCCCGTGGGGACTGTCCTCAAAAACAAGACAGCAGGCAGGCGGAACATGAATTCTTTCTGCCGCCAGAAGAAATATATCCGGCGCAGGTTTTCCTTTTTTCACTTCTTCACCGCTCACAAGTGCATCGAAAAAGACGTCTGTCCCCGTGCGGGAAAGGTTGGCTTTGATTTGTTCCATCGGGCTGCTGCTTGCGACGGCGGTTTTTATCTGCAATGCTTTGCAGGTTTCGAGAATTTCTACGACGCCGGGCATCAGGGGCACGTGATTTTTGAGTACGGCTTCCACCCGTTTTTTGCATTCTCTCTGTATTTCTTCTCCTTTATAGGGACGGTAATATGTTTCAAGAATGCGGTTCATTTTTTCTCCGCTCGTTCCCATGATGTCCCCCGCAAAAGAGGCAGGAAGAACAATTCCCCGATCAGCGGCTATTTTCTCCCAGTTTTCCTGGAAAATCCGCTCCGTATCAAAAAGCAGACCGTCCATATCAAAAATACAGCCTTGTATCATAAGCGGCTCCTTTCTGTGAGTTGAGTATCACCGGCTTATAAAAAACTTCCGGGAAATCAGAGGCCTTGTACCGCTCCTGCCGCCTGAAAAACAGGAATGATAACGGAAAATACCAGCGCAGCGACTATAGCACCTACCACGAGGAGAAGTACAGGCTCCGCCATTTTCCGGAAGCGCCGCAATTTCATGTCCACATCTCCGGATATCCATTCTGCGGCATGTTTCAAAAAAAGCGGCAGTTGTCCGCTTTCCATACCGGCCCGGAGCATACGGGGAAAAGCGTTTCCCGTCCATCCCGACTCCGTGACAAGTTTCGGAAAATCGCCGCCTTTTTCGACAGCCGCCGCCCATTTGAATATTTCCCTTGAGGCGGTCAGATTATTTTCCATGAGTGCCGTTTGTTTCAGCGCTTCCGATAAGGTCACACCGCTTTTCAGCAGTGCCGACAGCGCCCTTGTGAAGCGGACCAGAATCGTTTTCCGCACAAAGGCGGAACGAAAAAGCAGGGCATCCGTTTTTTCTTTTCCTTTTTCCGTCCGTGTCCAACGGAACAGCCCCCACAGGAAAGACAGTATGACAACCAATACGATGATTCCATGCTTTTGCAAAAATAAACCGGCCGCTAAAGCCGCCCGTGTCACCCCCGGAAGAGGAACGGCAAGCGCATCGAATAAAAGGGCAAAAGACGGTAAAAGAAAGGCCAGTACCAGAACGGATACCAAAACGGCAAAAAGAAGAACTGTCAAGGGATATAAGAGAGCCAGTCTGAGATTTTGCATAAGCGCCGCTTCTTTTTTGTAGCAGGCGGCCGCCAGAGAAAGTTGGTCGGGCAAGGTTCCCGACAGCTCCCCGACTTGCAGAAGGGCACAGAAAAAAGGGGGAAATGCCCCTGATTTTCTGAAGGACTCACTGATTCCGTGTCCCGCTTCTATGGTGGACTGCAGTTCCAAAAGTACCTGCTTTTCTTTTTTCCCCTGTCCGTCCCGCAAAACGGAAAGTGCCTCCGTCACGGGAATGCCTGCGGAAATAAGAGCCGACCATTCGCCGGCAAAAAGAGCCAACGGTGCAGGAGATAAAAACGATGTCTTTCCCGCTTTTTTTATTTCCGAAAGGGAAACCAGATGAAGTCCGCCGTTTCTGATTTCCGCCCGTACATCTTCTGCCGCCGTGCCCTCTATGATTCCTTCACGGACCGCGCCGCCCTCTTCATAGGCTTTGTACCTGAAATACATATTCCCTGTCCTTATTTTTCTATGTACGCAAGAATTTCTTTTCTTTCTTCTGCCGTCACTTTTTTCAAACGGTACGCCGCCTGTTTTAACGTGTGCATCTGTTTCGTTCCCGTTTCCATATAAGAGGCGATTTGTTCTTCCCGTCCCTGTCGTATCAGATTCGAAACAGCAGGCGTGTTCCAGAGAATTTCACGGAGAAGGACCGTTTTTTCTTTGCCCTGCCAAAGTCTTTGGGCCGAAACGGAGCGAAGTACACCGGCAAGAATTCCCCTGATTTCTTTCTGCTCTTCTCCCGGGAACGTGTGTATCATCCGTCCCAATGCTTCCCTGGCGTTTCCGTTATGAAGTGTGGCAATCACGAGATGCCCCGTTTCTGCCGCCATAAGTGCGACCTGCACGGTCTCTTTATCCCGCATTTCCCCGATGGCAATCACGTCGGGATCTTCTCTCAGCGACTCCCTGATTCCTTCGGCAAAATCTTTTACGTCTTCTCCCACCTCACGCTGGTGAACGAGCGCACGGGACGAAGAAATCAGATACTCCGCCGGATCTTCAAGTGTCACGATATGACAGGCTCTTTTTTCTCCTATTTGGGTTAATATTCTCGCCAGAGTCGTACTTTTCCCGCTCCCTGACGGTCCTGAAATGATGACAAGTCCCGTTTCAAGGTCCGCCACTTCTTCTATCCAGTCTTCATCGGGATCCTTTTCCACACGGTCAAGCGAGGGAAGAATCCGGAGCGCCCCGCAAAAAAGACCGCCTGCCCGGTAGAGATGTACACGGATACGGACTCCGCTTTCCTCAAGAGAGGCATCGCAAACTTTTTCTTTCGTGCAGACACTCCTTTTTTCCGCACTCAGGCTGTCCCATATTTCTTTTTCCAGAAGGGCCGCATCCGTATTTTCTGCCGTGACGAGTGCTCCGCCCGCACGAACCATGACCGTTCCGTCTTCTGTGAAATGGATATCCGTTGCTTCCGGAAATCTGTCCAGTATTTTCTTTAAAGTATTCATATGCTCCTCACCGGATTTCATAAAGAATCGCCGCCTCTCCGGGTGAAATTATTCCTTCTTCCATACGTTCCTCCGCTATTTCTCCAATTGTTTTCTGACCTTGTTGTTTCATCAGTTCCGAAAGACGGGCGCTTCCCGCTTTTTCATGAAGTGCTTTCCGCTCGTCTTTTCCGATTTCCAGCATTTCAAAAATACCGGTCCGCCCTTTTTCATTTCCTTTATATCCTTTTTTCCCTAAAAATGCAGGCGGAAGAAAATCACGGCGTATATCTTCCGTGCCGATAGTAAATTCCTCTTTTCCCTCATCTTCCAGTTTTACCGCAAGCCGTTGGGAAATCACAAGCGAAAGCGAAGCGGCAAGAAGATACGGAGGTATGCCCATATCCGTAAGCCGTGCTGCGGCGGACACCGCATCATTTGTATGGAGCGACGACAGCACAAGATGACCTGTCAGTGCCGCGTGGACTGCTATTTCCGCCGTTTCCCTGTCCCGTATTTCCCCAATCATCACCACATCGGGATCCTGCCTGACAAGCGCTTTCAATCCTTTAGCGAAAGTAAATCCCGCCTTTTCATTCACCTGCACCTGTGTCATGCCGTGAATGCGGTACTCCACAGGGTCTTCAATGGAAATCGCGGAAATTTCAGGTGCCAGCACCAGCTTGAGTGCCGCATAAAGGGTCGATGTCTTTCCGCTTCCCGTAGGTCCCGTAGTCAAAACAAGGCCGCTTTTCCGTAACAATCTTTTTTCAAACACCTGTCTTTGGAATTCCGTCATTCCCAAATGATTCTTTTCAATAAAATCAACCGCCCCCGATAAAATACGGATAACAATCGTTTCTCCCTTAATGGTGGGCATGACGGAAATGCGGAAATCCCAAGTGACACCCCCGGCTGTTTCGGAAAAACTTCCGTCTTGGGGAAGTCTTGTTTCCCCCACATTCATACCGCCCAGCACTTTCATCCGCACCGAAAACCCCTGTGCCATTGACAAAGGCCATTTCCCGAACATGGAAAGTTTGCCGTCTTTGCGGAAACGGACATAGGCCCCGTCTTCTTCCGGACTGATGTGGACATCACTTGCCTTTTCTTCCATGGCTGCCTGTAAAATATGGCGCACTGCCATTTCGGGATTTGCCGCCTGATAGAGTTTCATACATGCCTCTCTTATATAAATTTCTCCTGCCGCCGCTGAAATAACGACTGCCTTATTTCTCTTTTCACGACAAAACGGACCGTCATAAAGACAGCCCGCTTTCTGTTATACCGTTCCTATAACCGGTTTCTTTTCCGCAATGCCCACTTTCCGCGGATATGTCTTCGGGCAAGGACCTGTTTTACGGAAATAGAGAATAGAACGCTTTTCTCCTCCCGGTAATTCCAAATCCTTTTTTTCGATAAGCTCGCCCTGAAGTTCCTGCAAAATTTTTCCCGCGTCTTTGAGTTCTTCTTCCGCCCCCGGTCCTTTCATCGCGGCAAAGATGCCTCCGACCTTCACAAAAGGCATCGCCCATTCCGCAATGACAGGGAGCATTTTCACCGCTCTTGCGGTAACCACGTCAAAGGACTCTCTCGTTTTCCGTCTCCGTCCGCCCTCTTCGGCACGCATATGCATGATTTTCACGTTCTTTATTTCCAGCTTGGCCGCAGCACTTTCAATAAAATTCAGCTTTTTTAGAACGGAATCCATCAGTACCACCTGCATATCCGGCCGCAAAACGGCAAGGGGAATACCGGGAAAACCGCCGCCGGTTCCCAAATCGAGAATCCGTCCGTCCCGGGGAAAATATTTTTCATTATAAACGGTCATCGAATCATATACATTCTTGACCAGACTTTCTTCCGTATCTTTAATGCCCGTGAGATTGACCTTCTTATTCATCTCCATCAGCAGGGCATTATACTCTGTCAATTTACCGGCGGCTTCCTCATCTGCCGCAAGACCTAATGCTTCCATCATTTCCCTGACGGTCATTATATCCTCCTTCATACCGCACCATATACTACTACAAGTATATCAAATAGACACCGTTTCTTCACTTGGTTTTAAGAAAAAAATAAATTTATTTTGGTAAACCGTCATTTTTCCATATACGCAAACTTGCCCCTTTCGCCGCGTGTTTGAAAAATAAAGGAAGAATGCAACCCGTAAGCCGTCCCCGCTTGTCGGGGAAGGTGTCAGCGGAGCTGACAGAAGGGGCAAGGGTGAGCAGAAACGGAAAAACAGTTTCTTACGGAACAGTATTAAATACCTGCCTGTCATTCTTGAACGGTTGTAAAAATCGCTATGACTGTAATGGAACAAAAGGAAATTGACTCATAGTGAAGAATCCGGGCAGAGGGTGCAAGTATTAAATGTTCTTACCTGTGTACGCAAGCTTGCCCCTATCGCCTCGCTTTGCTCGGCACTTCCCTCCGTGTTCGGGGGAAGCAAACGACTAAGGAAGAAAGAGTTCATAGTTTTTTATATGAGTAAAAACAAAAAATAAGGAAATGGATCATACAATAAGTTACTCCCGTCGTTTGCTTATGAAAGGAAAATTGCAAACTTCAAGCCGTCCCCGCTTGTCGGGGAAGGTGTCAGCGGAGCTGACGAAAGGGGCAAGCGTGAGGAGAAACGGAAAAATGATTCTGACCTCTGTACGCAGACTTGCCCTTTTCGCCTCGCAGGCTCGCCACTTCGCTCCGAGTTCGGGGGAAGCTTACAACTAAGGAAGAAAGAAATCATAGTTTTACAGAAACAAAAAACTCCGCCTTTTTTCAGACAGAGTTTTTTGATTTTTATTCTTTTGTTACGGTATTTCCTTTTTTCTGTTTCAGATATACCATGAGGACCGACATATCCGCCGGTGATACGCCGGAAATACGTGATGCCTGCCCCAGTGATACGGGACGGATTTTATCCAATTTTTGCCGGGCCTCTATAGAAATTCCTTCCAGATTTAAATAATCCATATCGGCGGGCATTTTTTCACTTTCCATACGGGCCGCTTTGCGGATTGCCGATTCCTGGCGGGCAATATAGCCTTCATATTTCACGGTGATTTCCATTTCTTCCGTCGCTTCCGCATCAAAGACGGGACAGCCGAGGGCTTCCACCATTTTCCGGTAAGTCATTTCCGGCCGTTTGAGAATCTGATCGGCCCCCGTTCCCGTAGTCAGCGGTGCCGTGCAGATTCGTTCCAGTGCTTCATTGATTTCTTTTTTCGGAGTAAACCGCTTTGTCCTGATATAAGAAAGTGCTTCTTCCAGTTTTTCTTTCCGCTCTGTGAAGTGCTTGTATCTCTCTTCCGTGACGAGTCCGATTTCATATCCTTTCGGAGTGAGCCTGAGGTCGGCATTGTCCTGGCGGAGAATAAGACGGTATTCGCTCCTGCTTGTCATCATACGGTACGGCTCGTCTGTTCCTTTGGTCACAAGGTCATCAATGAGCGTTCCGATATACGCTTCGTGACGGGCCAAAATGAACGGGTCTTTCCCTTTGATTTTCAGCGCCGCATTAATGCCTGCCATGAGTCCCTGTGCCGCCGCTTCTTCATAGCCGCTCGTTCCGTTCGACTGCCCTGCCGAATAAAGTCCTTCCATGTGAATCAGTTCCAGTGTGGGATAGAGCTGAAGCGGGTCGATGAGATCATATTCGATGGCGTAGGCGGGCCGCATGAGTTTCACGTCTTCAAGGCCGGGTATGGTTTTTAAAAAAGCATACTGCACATCCATGGGAAGTGATGTGGACATGCCCTGAACGTACATTTCCGTCGTGTCGAGTCCTTCCGGTTCCACAAAAAGCTGGTGCCTGTCTTTATCGGCAAAGCGGATGACTTTATCTTCGATGGACGGACAATATCTGGCTCCTACACCATGCGTTTTCCCTGCATATTTCGGAGCTCGCATGATGTTGTCCCTGATAATGGTATGGGTTTCTTCATTGGTATAGGTGAGCCAGCAGATTCTTTCATTTCTGTCTTCTCTTTCGCTCAAGAAAGAAAAAGCATGGTTTTCCGGATCGCCTTCTTCGGGAATCATTTTTTCCTTATGAAGGCTCCGTATATCGACACGGCTCGGCGTTCCTGTCTTGAAACGAAGCATAGAAATTCCGTGTTTTTTTAAGTTATCCGAAAGTCCGTGGGACGGACGCATTCCGTTCGGTCCGCCGGAATACATGACATCTCCTATAATAATCATACTTTCCAAATATGTGCCTGTGCAAAGAATGACCGCTTTCGCTCTGTATTCCTCGTGAAGTTCCGTAGTAATTCCGACGCACCGTCCGTTTTCTACGAGGATATCCGTCACTTGCATCTGGCGCAAATCGAGATTTTCCGTATTTTCTACTACCTGTTTCATGTAACGGTGGTACGCTCCCTTATCCGACTGGGCACGGAGAGAATAGACCGCCGGTCCTTTTCCGCGGTTCAGCATGCGCATCTGGATTGCCGTCTTATCTGCTGCAATTCCCATTTCACCGCCGAGAGCATCTATTTCTTTTACGAGATGACTCTTCCCCGGTCCGCCGATGGCGGGATTGCAGGGCATCATCGCTACATTGTCGAGAGAAATCGTCGTCAGAAGTGTCTTACATCCCATCCGCGCCGCCGCAAGAGCCGCTTCACAGCCTGCATGGCCTGCACCGACAACAATAACATCATACGTATCTATAAGATACAATTTAAATCCTTCTTTCCTTTAAATTCCTTTTATCACATAGATTTATACTGTCTTTTCTTTTTAGTCTACTCATTATATAAAATTTTCATCTCTTTTTCAAAACTTCCTTTCTTATCACGTAAATAAGAACTTCTTAAATCCTTTAATTATAATTAAGCGGCATGCCGTTTCTATTTTATCTTGCATGTATAATTAAATATTTTAGGTTTACCGATTTTAAATATTTACATTATCTAATTATTGTGTTAATATATCCAAAGCAACGAAAGTTTTCGGTAATTTTTGTTGTAATATTTTATAAAGGAGATTGTTATGTTTAAAAAAATATTATTATGGATTTGCCTGCCCCTGGCACTTCTCGGGGCCGTTTGTATGTCTTCCGGTTGCGGAAAAAGCCAGGAAGCCGCACCGAAAGAATCGGGAAAAATGAAAGTTGTTGCCACCACGACAATGCTCACTGATTTATCAAAACAAATCGGCGGAGATAAAGTTGAAGTATCGGGCCTCATGAAAGCCGGCGTCGATCCCCACCTCTATCAGGCCAGTGCCGGTGACGTAGATGCCATGAATAAGGCTGACATCGTCGTTTACAACGGCGTTCATCTGGAAGGAAAGATGGGTGCTATTTTTGATAATCTTGCCAAAAATAAAAAACCGATGATTCGTGTCAGCGACGGCCTTGATAAATCTACACTTCTTGATTTTGAAGAAGACGGTGAAAAAACAAAGGATCCGCACATCTGGTTCTCTGTAAATAACTGGAAAAAAGCGGCCGGCGAAGTTTGCAAAGGCTTTTCCGCCAAGGATCCGCAGAATAAATCCTATTATGAAGCCAATTTGAAAGCTTACCTTGCCAAACTGGACGATCTGGACAAGGAAATCAAAAAAGAAGTCGCTACCGTTCCTGAAAGTGCCCGTGTCCTTGTAACCGCCCACGATGCATTTGCTTATTTCGCAAGAGATTACGGTTTCGAAGTTAAGGGTATCCAAGGCATCAGCACCGCCAGCGAAGCCGGTACTTCCGACATCAGCGAACTGGCCCGTTTCATTGCAGACCACAAAATCAAAGCGGTCTTTGTAGAATCTTCCGTTCCGCACAAAACAATCGAATCTCTCCAGGCAGCCGTTAAAGCCAACGGATTTGATGTTTCCATCGGCGGCGAACTCTACTCCGACTCTCTCGGCGATGAATCGACAAAAGAAGGTACATATATCGGCATGTATGAACACAATATAAAAACCATTACCGGAGCACTCCGTTAATGCCGGTAAAACTGTATACGGAACGGAGGGACCCTTCAAAGAAGAAACATCTTAAATGGGAGGGTCCCTCTTCCCTTTTTATACGCCGGGCGATTTCTTTTTTGTCGGTCCTGCCTTTTATACATTTCAGCTTGAGAAAGAGGTGATTACATCCATGCAGAACGTTATTGAATTGGAAGATATTACGGCCGCCTATAACCGGCAGCCTGTTCTCTGGGATCTGGATTTAAACATCCCGAAAGGCACTCTGATGGGTATTGTAGGTCCTAACGGTGCCGGTAAATCTACACTTTTAAAAATTATTCTGAATTTATTGATTCCCGTTTCGGGACGGCTCCGTTTTTCTATCGACGGGGAAGAATCTCCCAAAAAGGCAAGAAAGAAAATCGCCTATGTACCCCAAAACGGTTCCGTGAACTGGGATTTCCCGGCTACTGTTTCCGACATCGTCCTCATGGGACGCTACGGCCATACAGGCTGGTGCCGCCGGCCGGGCAGAAGCGATAAACTGATTGCCGAGGAAATGATTTTCCGTGTCGGCATGGGAGAGTATCAGTCCCGCCAAATCAACGAGCTTTCCGGCGGACAGCAGCAGCGTGTATTCCTTGCCCGGGCACTGGCGCAAAAAGCAAGTGTCTATCTTTTGGACGAACCTTTTAAAGGAGTCGATGCCCAGACGGAAAAAGTCATCGTCACTCTTTTGAAAGAAATGCAGTCCCAAGGAAAAACGATTGTCGTCGTCCACCATGCTCTCCAGACCGTATCACAGTATTTCGACAGAGTTGCCATGATTAACCGGCAGCTGGTTGCCGAAGGACCGGTCGCAGATATTTTTACCCGGGAAAATATAGAAAAAACATTTTCTCCCCTGTCTAAGGAGAGTGAGTCTGATGGAAATACTTAGTTCTCCCCTTTGGAGCGACTATACCTTCCGGGTAGTCCTTGCAGGAACAACCATACTGGGCATTCTTTGCGGTGTCCTCGGTTCTTTCATCGTTCTCCGCAGAGAAGCGCTTTTGGGTGACGGGATTGCCCACTCATCGTATCCCGGCATCATGCTTGCTTTTATGTTTCTCGGCGTAAAAAGTCTGGACGGACTTCTTCTCGGTGCTTTTATTTCCGCACTGGTAGCGACGGGACTGATTCTTATGGCACGGCAATACACCCGTCTTCCTTTTGACGGTGTCCTTGCTTCCGTTCTTTCCGGTTTCTTCGGAGCCGGTCTTGTACTGTCCGCTATCATCCAGCATTCGGGAAATGCGAACCAGGCAGGCCTGAACCAGTTTATTTTCGGGCAGGCCTCTACCATTCTGTACAGAGACGTCATTCTCACGACGAGCCTTTCCTTGATTGTTCTTTTACTGGTCGTACTTTTCTGGAAAGAATTGAAACTCATGGCCTTTGATCCCGACTATGCGGGAGCGCTCGGATTGCCGGGAGGAAAATTAAATGTTCTCCTTTCTTTCCTGACGATGATGACCGTTTTACTGTCTATCCAGGCGGTAGGTATCATTCTCATGAGTGCCATGCTGATTGCCCCATCTGTGGCGGCCCGTCAATGGACAAGGCGGCTTGAACCGATGGTTCTTTTATCTGCCCTCTTCGGGGCCGTTTCATCGGCAACAGGCACGATAGCAAGCTCGTCCATTTCCAAAATGCCGACAGGACCCGCTATCGTCGTCGCCGCCTCAATCATCGTTATCACCAGTCTGCTTTTTGCTCCGCGAAGAGGTTTGGTAAGTCAGTATTTACATCACAAAAGACTGGCTGCTCCTGCTAAAAAAGGAGGCGTCCTATGAATTCTTTTGCTGAAATACTTGTTATTGCCCTTTTTACGGCAATCAGCTGTGCTTTGCCGGGAAACTTCCTTGTACTCCGGCGAATGTCCATGCTTACCGATGCAATCAGCCACACCGTACTTTTAGGGATTATTCTCGCCTTCCTTCTCACCGGAAGTCTGGATTCCCCGTTTCTTATCGTCGGTGCGACGCTCATGGGCGTACTCACCGTCTGGCTTGTGGAATCGCTGTACAGAAGCCGTCTTGTCGCTTCTGATGCGGCCATCGGACTTATATTTCCCTTCCTCTTCAGTATCGCCGTTATTCTTGTCACCCGCTACGCCGGCAACGTCCACATAGACACGGACTGCGTACTTCTCGGCGAACTCGCTTTTGCTCCCTTCGACCGCCTGATCATCGACGGCACGGATTACGGTGCAAGAGGCATATACACGAGTGGCATTGTTTTTATCATCGTCGCGGCAATCATTACTCTTTTCTATAAAGAACTGAAACTTGCCACCTTCGATCCCGTTCTGTCTAAAATACTCGGCTTCTCGCCTGCACTGATTCACTACGGACTTATGGGACTTGTATCTCTCACTGCCGTCACCGCTTTCCAATCCATCGGTTCCATTCTGGTCATTGCTTTCATGATTATTCCTGCCATGACCGCTTCCCTTTGGACGAAAACAATGGCGTCCCGGCTTTTACTGAGTTGTCTCATCGGTTCCTTCGGCTCCGTCGCAGGTATTGTCGGCGCCATCTGGCTCGACACGTCGCTGGCGGGCATGATGGCATCAGTGCTGGGCCTTTTATTTGTCTTCTCTCTCTGCACCGCTCCTTCGACGGGCCTTGTAGCCGCTTTCAGAAGAAGAAAACAGCAGAGATTTTCCTTCGGACGGGAAACCCTTCTCCAGCATCTTCTCTTCCATGACGGTACAGAAGCGGCTGCACGGGAAAATGCGATTCCCAATCTGGCAATTCACATGAAATGGCCGGAACGGTTTACGAGGAGAGTATACCGTTCTCTCCTGGAAGATAAATACGTCTCCCAAGAAGGCGATCTCCTCATTCCGACCGAGCAGGGCAGAGCTCACAATATCTTTTACAGAAAAAACCTGCACCGCTGATAAAAAAAGCGTTTCTCCCCAAATGGGAAGGAACGCTTTTTTCTATTGCAAAATATGATATGACCGCCTGACGCTACACCGATACATCTCTCTTTCCCGTCACTTTATAGAAAATGAGAAGAGAAAGAACGGACGTGAGAGTAAGAATCGTCGCATAAGCAGAGGCATTTCCGTAGTTTCCGCGAATAACCTCCGTATATATGGATACCGTCAGTGTCTGTGTGGAATTGGTATACAAGATGATTGACGATGACAATTCACTGATAATGGTCACCCAACTCATAATTGCCCCCGACAGAACGCCCGGCGCCATCATGGGAATCGTAATTTTGCGGAAAGTCGTCATTTCCGACGCCCCCAGAGAAACAGCGGCCTCTTCAATACTGGGACTGATATTTCCCAAAACCGCCGCCGAAGAGCGAACCGTATAAGGCATACGCCGTACGGCAAAGGAAATAATCATGATGAGTGCCGTTCCGGTCAAAATGACGGGCGACTTATTAAAGGCAAAGACAAAAGCGATACCGAGTACCGATCCGGGAATGATAAAAGGAAACATGGTGACCACATCGAGGACACTGTTCAAAGCATTTTTCTTTCTCATCGATAAATAAGCAATCAAAACGCCGACGACAAGAACAATGGCAATGGCACAGAGTCCGAGGAAATACGTATGCCAGATAACATCATTATCCTTGGCAAAGAGTGTCGCCTCATAGCTTTGTAAAGCAAATCCGCCGGTAAATACCTGCCCGCCGTTAGTGGCAAGGAAAGAGGTATAAATAACAACAAACTGGGGAAGTACCGCAAGTCCTACCGTGAGATAAACGGCAAGGTGGGCCAGTATATTTCTGAGTCCCTTCGCTTTTTCCGCCACCATCGGCTTTAATGCGGTCATGGCATACGTATTTCTCGTTGCCAGAAAGCGTTGGACAAAAAACATAACGATGGTAAGTCCGATGACGATACAGCAGATGGCTGCCGCAAACCCGTCATCCCCGGAAACCTCGCCCATAAACTGGTTGTAAATGAGTACCGGAAGTGTCTGGTAGCCTTCGCCTATCAGCATCGGTGTCCCGAAATCGGCAAAGACACGCATAAAGACCAGCATGGAACTTGCAAGAAGTGTAGGCATCACAAGCGGCACGATGATTTTCCATATCCGTCCCATACGGCTGCACCCGAGACTTTCCGCCGCTTCATTCAGTGAATTATCCAGATTTTTTAAAGCGCCGGATACATAAATATAGACGAGAGGAAAGGATTGCAAAGTAAAGACAAGGACGATACCGGCAAATCCGTAAACACCGCCGTAGTGTATCCCGAAAAGGTCATTGATGAAGTGGGTTACCACTCCGTTTCTTCCGAGCATCTGTATCCATGCATAAGCACCGATAAAAGGCGGGGATAAATAGGAAATCACAATTAAAATATTTAAAAAGCTGCCGCCCCTGATTTTTACACTCCGCATGAGATAGGCAAGAGGAAGTCCCACGACTGCCGATAAAATAGTGGATACAACGGTCACTTTGAGAGAATTGATCATTGTCCCCCAATAGAATTTTTTGGCAAAAAAGTGGGCAAAGTTGTCAATCGTGAATGCCCCCGTGTCCCCGTTGATTCCGCTCTTATACAAAATCAGAAAGAGAGGATACATCACAAAAAGAGCAAACGCGGACAGAATCAAGAGGCTCAGTACATTCCAGACTGTCAGTTTCTTTTTCATAATGACTCCCTTTGGATGACCGTATGCTCTGTTTCCTTACGGAATACATTAATGCAGTCTTCCTTCACCGTGAGCGTGACATTCGTGCCGTCCGGCAAAATTTCCTTTGTATCGGTTTGCAGAATTTCCCATTCTTCGCCCTGCTCAGATTCCAGGAAATAATGGGTTGCAAGTCCCAAAAAAACAGAAGACTTGATTTTACCGTGCAGACCTTCGCCCGTTCCCGGTTTCATAATAAATTCTTCGGGACGGACAGAAACAATCAGCTTTTCCCCTTCCTGCAAATCATCGGACAGATGATCCACGGAAACGGAATATTCCGTTCCGTCAAAAGAAACTTTTCCGGCTTTGTAAGAAGCTTTGAGCAAATTGGAAAGACCGATAAAGGTGGAAACAAAAACATTGGCCGGCCGTTTATAAATTTCCTGAGGCTCTCCGATTTGCTGGATGACACCGCCGTTCATAACGGCAATCCTGTCGGATACGGCCAGTGCTTCTTCCTGGTCATGGGTTACATAGACGGTGGTGATATCTACCTGTCTTTGGATTTCTTTGATGGCATTCCGCATTTCTATGCGGAGCTTCGCGTCCAAATTGGAAAGCGGCTCGTCCATTAAAAGCACCTGGGGGCGTATGACAATCGCTCTTGCCAGTGCCACACGCTGCTGCTGCCCGCCGGAAAGAGCAGTAGGCATACGGTCCTTTAAATGATCGATTTTGACTACTTTCAGGATATGATCTACCCTTTCGGCGATTTCATTTTCAGGCACATGACGCATGCGGAGACCGAAAGCCACATTATCTTTCACCGACATATGAGGGAAAATCGCATAGTTCTGGAACACCATTCCCATATTTCTCTTGTCCGGCGGAATTCCGTTCACTGCATTTTCATCCACATAAATCGTTCCCCCCTCGACGGAGTTGAAACCGATAATCATGCGGAGAAGCGTCGTTTTTCCGCAACCTGACGGTCCTAAAAGCGTGAAAAACTCTCCCGGCCGTATATCCAGCGACAACCCGTTTACAACGGCATGGTCGCCATATTTTTTAACCACTTTGTCAATTTTAATAGAAACGCTCATCATACTCTCCTACCCAAAAAGGGTGGAGCGTTAAACGCCCCACGCCCCTTTGTTTTTATGTTCTTTTGATTACTGTCTGGAATTTTCGAGATGCTTATTCCATTCGGCAACGATTTCCTTTTTATGTTCGGATACCCAGCCTTCATCATAATTCGGGAACATCTTGATGGTATCCTGGGGTGTCATATAATCTGCCAAAGCAACGCCTTTGCGGAGCGGACGAACCGTAAGTGTCTTGCCCGCTTCTTCCTGGATTTTCTTCGACAGCATGAAATCTACAAATTTCTTTGCATTTTCCATATGCTTGGCCCCTTTGATAATCTGTACGGATTCACCGGGGAAAATAGCACCCTCTGACGGGAATACAACAGCTACATTCGCTCCGTTCTTCACATAAGTTGCTGCCGGGTCCTCCCAGGTAAGGCCGACCGTATATTCTCCGTCAGCTGCGCCTTTGTGGACTGCACCGGAACTGTTCAGTAATTTGCCGTCCAGATTTTTAATGAAATTGTCTACATAAGCCCAAGCCTCGGGAGACATGGGATCTCCGTTTTTCCCGTTGCCGTAAAGCATAGCCATCAGGCACTGGAAAGCAGAGCTGGAATTGGCGGGATCGCCGAAAGCGATTTTTCCTTTCAATGCAGGATTCAGCAAATCGGCAAAGCTTGTAATTTTTATATCGCCTGCCAATTTTTTATTGACGATAAATACGGTGGGATCCGCAAAAGCGGGAGAGAAATAACCCGTCTTATTTTTAGCGGCTTCCAGCATATTTGCATCTTCGGGAGATACATATTTTTCAAATAATTCTTTTTGCGATTCCAGCATGGTCTGGTCGGCTGCCCAAAGTACGTCCCCCTGGGGATTATCCTTTTCGGAAGCGACTCTCTTTACCAGCGGGCCTGTCCCTGCCACAATCACATTGACTTTAATTCCCGTTTCCTTTTCAAAAGCAGGAATCACGAGGTTATTCAAACTTTCACTCCGTGCGGTATAGACGGTCAGAACCTTGTCATTGCCGGCATTTCCTTTCGGCGCATCTGCTTTTTTATCGCCGCCGCAACCGGAAAGTCCCATGCAGAGAATCGAAGCACATGCCAGTGCCAGTGCCGCTTTTTTTAAGTGTTTCATAGTATCCCCCTTTGACAACAATCATTTATATTTCAACCATATATATTGTACCATTATTGAATCTGATGTCTATACTTTATGAATATAATGTATAGAAAACACAAAAATATATCTCAAATAGTCATACTTGACCTATAAAATCGTCCTTTTTTTGTAAGGAATTTCAAAATACGGCTGTCATTCGGATTTTAATGGTTCCGCGTTTTTATCTTTCACGCAAAAATCCTCCCGATACACCCGCGGGAGGACCTTTTTTAATGGAGAGATTCTATGTAATTTTCCAGCATATCCGCCAATTTTTCGTTTGCTTTGAGGCCGGGAGCAAGGGAAATGAAGCGGAGATTGAAATCATCGTCACTTCCTTCGGGAATTTCTTTGGGAAAGACCGCCCATACTTCCTTGACGGGACGGCTGTTTCTTAACGATTCCGTTTCCGTCATGTCCCTGTAAAATTTCGTATTCATATCCCTGTACGCATTGAACTGGCTGCGGATACCCGCACTTCTTTCGGGATCACGCCAGAGGAAGAAAATATCTCTGTATTTGAAATCGGCGGCAAGGGATCCGAAATATTCGTCGCCTTTATAGCAGTCCATGCGGAAATCGGGACGGCGGTGACTGTTATTCGTATAAAGCGGCGCACCGGCCCGGTCTGTTTCCGCCGAACTTTGCGGCACAGAACCGTCATAAACAAGGCGGACCTTTTCTTCTCCTCTCGTGAGAATAATCGCGGCACCGCCTTCGAGAGAAGACAGTCTGTACCGCCCTTCTTCTTTGATAACCGCCGGTCCCGCTTCAATTTCCCAGTCTTTTTTCTCCAAGGCTTTGATAAATTGGAGGAAACACCAGAGTTCATATAATTTATCCGTCCGTTTCCATTGGAATTGGTAAAAGGAAGAGACGGAAACGCTGTCCAGAGGATTTCTTAAATTTCTGTACAAATTATAAAGCACGGCATAGCGGGCATCACGGAAAACGGTCATGGGAAGAATCTGGGGCATCCTGTCTCCCGCCTCCCCGAACCACGGTGCACCCGTCACGGCACGGATGGCATTCCTGATTTTTACCGCCCGCTCCTTATAGTCACGGAAGCGGACGAGTGCTTTTTTCCCTGTTTTGAAATCTCTTGTCCATGCATAAGGACGCAGCTCTTCCTGCTGTTTTAAAAGCTCTCCCGAGTGATGCTCCGTTTCGCGGATAAAATCGCCGAGATTTTCATCAAGCTTTTTCAAAATCGCCTTGGCAAAACGGTTTTCCGCCACGTCCCAGGTCATTTTTTTACACTTCACCTGAAAGGACGAAGCGCCTTGTCTTATTTTTCCGTTTTCAGATTGTAAATGCGCCTCTTTGCCTGTCTCCGAAAGCGGAAGGATTTCCCTTTTCATCGTGAGCCGTGCATTGGCCGTCCGCGAAAGCTCGCCCAGTACCTTAAGAACCCGCTCCGACTCGTCACTGATTGTGTAAAAACGGAGAAGCATTTCCGCATTCAGTCTCAGACGGCTTTCCAGCGACTTGGAAATGTTCATGCTCCTCTTCATGAAATCAAAAGAAAGATCCCTGATTTCCCCGACCAGCTCGTCCCGCATTTCCTGCCAGCTCTGTTTGCCCATAAATTTAGGAGTGATTTCAAGAATTCCGTACCAGTTCCGTCCGTTTCCCGAAACGGTGACTACATAGTAGCCCGGAACGAGAGGAAAGTCCTTCCCCTCAAAAAGAGACACCGGATCCCCGTATTTTCCGCCCGGTCTGATATACACCTGGCCGTTGATTTTTTCCGTTCCCGGAAGAGATACCACGTCAAGCCCGTCCATGGTGAAACGGAAATCGGGAGGCGCCTTGAAATACAGTCCCACGTCCTGGTTTTCCGTAAGACTCAGTCCTGCTTTCATTCCTTCCCGCAACTCTTCCCTGTTTTCCGTAAATCGTGTAAACGAGTGCGTTTTTCCTCCGTCATTGGGGGTCACGAAAAACAGGGAAAAAGGAAATGCATTTTTTCTGCTCCCTTTTCTGTAGCGGGGCCGCATTTTATCAGATCGTGTAGTCATAGAGCTTCAATTCCTGTGCTTTTGCGGCCAGTACTTTCCCGGCTTTTTCAAAGTCCGATAAATCTTTGTATGCATTCAGTATGTCAATCAGTTTTCCGCCAAGTTCGCCTTTATCGGATAAGGAAATTAAACTTTCCAGCTGGCGTGCCGAACCGCGGAGTTTCGTAAGAATCCGCTGGACCATCTGGTAGTCCAGTCCTTCTTCCCTGTCAAAATCATAGCCGCTCGGAATATTTCCCAGATAGTCTCCCATCTGCCGTGCCACACGGAAACCGATACCGCAGGGAACACCGCTGCTACGGAATGCTTCATTCAAGTCGTCAAGAAGTGCCAGTTCGCGGTCCGTCAGTCCGCCGGTTCCGCAAAAACCGCAGAATTCTTCCCTGCCGATTTCAATCACCGTCGGATAAGGCGCACCGTCCCGTTTTTTCCATTCCTGGAATTTCCTTTGGCAAAGAGTCAATACATTGGCACGATCCAAAATTTTATCGGAGAAATGGTAGGTCGATTCATCGACATTCACCGTGCCTGCAAAAAGAATATTTTTCCCGACCGTAATTTCCGCCGGATACTTGTCACCGTTATACAAACGGTTTTGCAGTGACGGATTGTACAAACGGATGATAGGCCGGTCCTCTTTTTCCAAAACGGAAATAAATTGGGCGAAATAATGCTCCGCTCTTGCCAAATTCATTTCATCAAAGCAGACGATATACATCTTGTCCTGATTTTTTTCCGCCGAAAGAAGGAGTTCCGTAAGGCCCGTATCGGAAGGGCGGTAAATCATATTTTTCATATCCGCATAGCCGAGAATATCACTGTCGTCCATCCAAGACGGCCGCACGGGAATGATGGCGACACGGTCTTCGGGAAGTCCCAGTGCCTCTCCGTAAAGACGGACCAGTCCCGATTTCCCCGTACCGCTCAAACCGGATAAAATAGTAAGCCTTGAGGATTTCAAAGAAATATGGAAATTCACAAGGTCCTTTTCATCATAAAGAAGTCCTTTTGCTTCCGCTAATGCGGAAAGCCGTTCAAGAAATGCCGTTTCTCCCGAAAGGGATTCCTTGTCTTCCGCCCCGTCAAACTCCGCAGCCGTTTCCACTGTGCTGTCTTCTCCGTCATCAAAACCGGGCGCCTCCGTTTCCTGATCCGCAGCGTTTATAAAAATGACCTCTTCATCATCAATGCCGTAAGCACCCAAAATATTTCCGTCTTCCGGTACAGGCTGCAAATCTTCCTTGAATTCCTCCAACCATTCCGCCGGAATGAACCAAAGCGGCGTATGACGGCACTTTAAAATATGTTTCTCCAAAATGGGATTATCCGAAGAAATCACTTTGTAACCGAGACGGTCATAGTCAGGGATATGGAAATACGCACCCCCTGCATCAATGACATTGTGTCCGAAACTGTCTGCCTCCAAAGGCGCAAAAATGATGAAATCGCCGAGCTTACCGTCATAATTATCCGTTGCTGCGGCAACAAAAAAGGGAACAGACGTATGATTCCAATATTTCTTGGAAAGTCCGGGAATCGGTTTTCCCGTCAGGATATGGCGGCAAAACTTATTGATATCCCCGTGAAATGCCGGGCTTCCGCTTTTCCCGAAAGCCGGTACGGGGATATAGTCCTCGTCCTGATCCATATAAAAGGTACGTCCCTCTTTTTTTATATCATCAAGAACATAAAATTTATTATTTCTCAGCGCCGGCGTAAACGTCACAAAAAAATCGCCGAAATCTTTTTGCAGTGCCGCAAGCGCCGCATCTTCCGTTTCAAAAGCATTGTATCCGTAACCGCAACGGCTCATGAAACCGGTAAATCCGAACGGTGTCTCTTCATCAAATTCCGGCGGGAGCGGTGACAGGGGATCGGCAAAAAAGCGGTAGTCCCTTACCCCCGGCTGCGGCGTCGACACCTTAACCATGGGACGTATACGCCCCAAAACTTTTCCCTCTGCCTGGCGGAGAGAAAAAGAATTGTCGGAAGCAGAATTTTGCACATTAAAATAAGGCATACTCATTCCTCTTTTCTAAATAAACACGCACATTCCTGTGCTGAAAAGAATCCCGCGGGATTCAAGGTGAAAGAAATATTTCTTTCGGGAAATCTCCCTCAAAACCATGGAATCTCCTTCCATGAAATAACAGACCGTCCTTTCCGGTCCAAGGAATTTACAGCAAATATCCGTAAATTCCTTTCCTCATTTTACCATATTTTTTCTAAGGAAATACTCAGAAATCAAAAAAGACCTCTCAAAGAAGTCTTTTTCTTTTTTTACAATATGCCGTTTATTTTTTCGGAGTTCCTTTCATTTTTTGGAAATTTTCCTTTGTTTCGTTTACCGTTTTTATAAGAGATTCCGCTTTTTCTTCCAGCTTTTCCATACGGTTGGATTTCGTTTCTTCGGCGGTCATGCCGTCAGTGAAATAATTCCCGTCCTGCGCGCCGCCCTTGATTCGTACATAATAGTCGCCTACCAGACTGTCCTGGGAAATAGAAAATTCCGCATCTTTCGGGATATTCACTTTTTTGTCGAGGCCGAGGCGTAAAATTCCTTTTCCCTTTTCTACGGTAATTTTTTCCACGTTTCCTACATGGACACCGGCATAACGGACTTCATTCCCCTTTTTGATGCCCTGCACGGAAGAAAATACGGCGTTGATGTGCATAACGTGAGCGTGGGAGAAGGGCAAAAAGGAAACGGAGAAATAAAAGAGTGCCGCCGCAGCAAGTATAACGACGGTGATAATTCCTACGCGGGCTTCTTTCGTTACTCTCATGACCTTCTCCTTTCTTTTTTATTATTATACATTATCTGCAAAAGGGCATAAAAAAACCGCCCGTGACGGCGGTGATTTTATTCTTCTCTTTCATTTCCTCTGTAAAAAACCGTTTCTTCCCACGGTTTTCTCAGCAGGGCCTTCCCGTCTTTATCGGTATACCCGAGAGCGACTGCGGCCACCATTTCTCCTTCCGTGTCCAGCCATTCCTTCAATTCTTCATAAGCAAAGAAAATATTACAGGTCCAAAGCGTTCCGATCCCTCTTGCCGTCGCTTCAAGGCACATATTCTGGACAGCCGCGCTCACCGACTGTATGTCTGCCAGTTCCACCAGTCTTTCTGCGGTCGTTCTTTCTTTTCTGTAGTCCCTTCCTCTTGTATTCATGACAAAAACGGTGACCGGTGCCTGTTCAAGGATACGGGCAGTGTAAATCGCTGCGGGAATCAGCTTTTCATACCCTTTCCCGAATTCTGCGGACTCGTTATTTCTATTTCTTTGTATCCCCGCTTTTAATGCGCGGACCATTTCTTTTCTTTCATCACCGCGGATGACGATAAATTTCCAAGGCTGCTCATTATGCTCCGACGGTGCCCACGTGGCCGCCTCTATAACGGCATTTATTTCCTCTTCCGGTACACTTTTCCGTATAAACCGCCTTGTACTGCGGCGTTTCCTTATTTCTTCAATCACTTTATACTCCATTCCTTCCGCCATGCACGGAAAAACAAGACCTATTATAACGAAATGTCATAAGAGGTGCAAGCTTTCTTCCATGAACGGAGTTTTTTTCCTATTTCTGCCGTTTATTATTTTATTTCACGGAAAAAACATATATAATGAAAGAAATACAAACATTTATTTTCCTGTGCAGCAGGATTTTTTTATACGAACGGAGAGAACTTTATGGCTTTAAAAGAATACTCTTTCCCTTACGGACGGGGATTTCAGAAAGTAATGCTTCCGGAGGAAAAAATTTCGGATATCCTGGAAGGCGTTCCGACCAAATCATGCGATATCAAAGAAGCTACGCTTGCATGCATGCGCCACCCGATAGAATCGGCTCCGCTGGCTGAAAAGGTTCGTCCCGGCGATAAAGTCTGCCTTGTCGTTGCCGATATCACCCGTGCCTGGAACCACGCAAGGGATTTCATTATTCATATCATCAATGAATTGAACGGTGCCGGCGTTCCCGATGAAGATATCTGTGTCGTTTTTGCCCAGGGCACCCACAGGGCCCATACGGAAGAGGAAAATATAGAATGTGTAGGCGAAGAAGCGGCAAAGCGTATCAAACTGTACCAGCACGACTGCAGGGATAAGAACGGCCTCACTTATATGGGAACGACAAGCCGCGGAACGGAAGTTTTTATCAATAAAAGAGTTGCCGAGGCGGACAAAGTGATTTTGATCAATGCCGTTTCTACTCACGATATGGCAGGTTTCGGCGGCGGCCGCAAACTGATTCTTCCCGGCGTGGCAGGGTGGGACACGATACAGCAGAACCACTGCCATGCGCTGGGCGATGAAGTCGGTTCCGGCCTCAATCCTGACTCCCATGTTTTAAAAATTGAAGGAAACCCTGTGAGCGAAGATATGCAGGAAGGCTGTGATATGGTGGCCCCCTGTTTCCTTATCCACTCCCTCATCAATGCGGACGGTGAAGTGTCCGGCATGGTCGGCGGCGATCCTTACAAGGCATGGCGTAAAGGGACGGAAGAAATTTACAGAATGCAGAAAGTGCCGATGAAACAAAAAGCAGACGTCACTATCGTAAGTGCCGGAGGCTACCCGAAAGACACGAATCTCTACCAGGGAACAAAATGCTATACCGCAGCGGAAATGGCAACAAAAAAAGGCGGCATCATCATCACCCTCATGGAAGCGGATGACGTGAACGAACCGCCGGCCTATCTGGACAGCTTTAAATATCCTGATGTAGAATCTATGGAAAAAGCGCTCCGTGCCTGCTTTACCATTCCCTTTTTCGTCGCTTTCTGTAATTTACAGACTGCTCTTAACCACACCGTATATTTCGTAACGAAAAAAGAAAACTTTGACGTCATTCGTGAAAAAACACACCAAATTCCCGTGGCTACACTGGAAGAGGCCTGGGCGCTCGCACAAAAACAACTGGAAAAAGAAGGAAAAACCGGCTACACCATCAATCTGATTCCCCACGGAAGTGCGGTCGTACCGTTCCTGAAATAAATGAAAAAAGGACAGTTTCAAATCACTGTCCTTTTATATCGCCAAAAATCCGCTAAAAAACGCCCCGCAAAGGGCGGTAAATCCTGATATGAATTCTACAACATATCCCGTTTCCACAAAATCAAAGCCGTAATAATCGTAACCACCGTGCCGAGCATAATGACCGCGGAGAATCCGAGTTCCACACCTTCCCACGGAACGGGCACATTGATTCCCCAAAGGCTGAAAATCAAAGTGGGAACTGCCAAAAGAATCGTCACCGACGTAAGGAATTTCATGATTTGCGACAGACGGTTAGAAATAATCGAAGAAAAAGAATCCATCATGGACATCAGAATGTTCGTGTAGATTTCCACCATTTCCAAAGCCTGCTTATTTTCAATGATTACGTCTTCCAGTAAATCTTCATCTTCCTCATACATTTTGAGAAGCGAATGAACTGGACTGTTGCGGAGACGCATCAGACGCTCCATCACACTTTCATTGGCATGAAGAGCAAAGTTAAAGTACGTCAGAGATTTTTGGAGTTCCAAAAGGCGGAACAGTTCTTTATTCTGCAAAGATTTACGGACCTGCGTTTCAATGGAGTCCGTCTTTTTGTAAATTTGCTGCAGGAAATACAGGAAGGAAGAAGATGAAGCCGATAAAATCTGGAAGAGGAACCTTGTTTTCTTATACGTGTGGAACGAAAGAAAACTGTTTCTCACAAATTTACGGATCACCGAATTTTCTTCCAGGCACACGGTGACAAAGTATTCCCTTGTAATGAAAATACCCAGCGGCAACGCATCATACGCATCCGTTTCCAAAACGACCGGCGTATTGACAACGACAAATATAAAATCATCTTCCAGCTCCACGTGGGAACGTTCTTCCCGGTCAAGAGCCGTCTGGAGTGCATCGATAGGTATCCCCGTCAATTCATGGAGTTTCCCCAATTCCTCTGCGTCGGGAGCAGCACAATTCAGCCAGGATCCCTTATCGACGGCATCCAAAGCCACTTCAAGAAGCTCGTGATTTTCATCATGTTTATAAGCGACAAGCATCTTCTGCCCCTCCTTTCACGCACAGTATTCCTTATTTAATATAGTTATTCACGAGAAATATGTCAACAAGAAAAAGGAAAATCATCGGGATTCCGCCTTTTCACAACGCAAAAATATATTTCACAAAGCATAAAAAATCCGCCCTCTTTCTCAAAGGCGGATTTTCATGAACGGTTTTACATTTAAACGCTTTCCACTTCTTTTTTATCGGCCGTAACGGACATCCAGATGAAACCGATGACAAGACCGGCTACAAAGAACGATACCCATGCCATGCTGTATTCCGCAAGCGGAAGAGCGGCCAGAATATCATCGACCGGTCCGAGTTTCAGTCCGAAACCGTGAAGACCGTCACAAAGAGCGGGCAGTCCCGTAAGTCCCGTCGCCCAGGCATATACACAATGACGTCCTTTGAAAAAGGGATCGAGGAACGCCAGAATGATTAAAGAAATTGCCAACGGATAGAGTAAAAGCAGAACGGGAATCGAGTTTTTGATGATTGTCGTCAAACCGAAAAGGGCGATAAAGAAACAAAGCACCGCATAAACTGTTACAAAAACTTTTGCGGAAATCTTCGGGAAAAGCAGATTGAAATAAGCCGCACAAGCCGCGCCGAGACCGACACTGGTGGTCAGGCAGGCAAAAATAACGATAACGCCGAGAATGGCACTTCCTGCTCCGCCGAAATAATACATAGCCGTTTTTACCAAGACGGGAGCTCCGTTTTCCTGAATACCGATAACAGGTACGGAATTGGCACCCAAATAGCAAAGTGCCGCATAAATCAATGCCATGAAAAACGTGGAAACCAAGCCGGAACGAAGTGTATTCTTTGTAATCTCCTCATTCGTTTGGGCTCCGTAAAGCTTCACCGATTCGACAACGATAATGCCGAATACCAAAGCTGCCAGACCGTCCATCGTATTATATCCGTCAACGATGGCCTGGGTAAACGCCTTGACACCGGTGTCATAAGCGGGAGCGGGAGCCTGCCAGGTTCCCATAGGAGAAACAATCGCACTGATAATCAAAAGGAACAAAAAGAGCAAAAGTACAGGTGTCATAAATTTCCCGACACGGTCAACCATTTTTGACGGGGAAATAGCAAGCCACCAGGTAATGATGAAGAACACGGCAGCAAACACATAGAGGCCGACCGTTCTCATTTCAGGCGGAAGACTCTGTGCCACTGCGATTTCATAAGCCACAGTCGCCGTACGGGGAGCCGCAAAACACGGTCCGATCGTCATATAGAGAGCGGTACAAAAGAATAAGCTGTAAATAGGATGAATGCGGGAAGCCAACTCTCTCAAATTCACGCCAGAATAACAAATAGCGAGTACACCCAAAAGAGGAAGTCCCACGCCGGTAATTAGGAATCCGATAGTAGCAGGAATGGTATTTAATCCGGAATTCTGACCCATAAATACGGGAAAAATCAGGTTTCCGGCACCGAAGAACAGAGCAAATAACATCAGCCCTATCGCAAAAAATGCATTGTTAGATTTTTTCATAGGAACGCCTCCTTTTTTATTTTCCATACCTCAGTATGGGGTTGCCTGCATAAAATTGGCAGGCTGTCAATTTCTACTATCTAATTCTTAGATAAAACACACCGGCTTGTATGCATTTAACTTCTATACCGTAGATAGTATAGAAAGTATTATATCACTATATATATTTCTTGTTAAGAACTAATCATAAATTTTTTATGTAAAATAAATTTTTTTCACATCGGAAAAATCCCCCTCGCCTACAAGAAAAAATAAAGAAAAATCCTCATTTTTATATAAGTGAAAATAAAAAATACCGAAATGACGCACATAAAAAGCCGTCCCCGCTTGTCGGGGAAGGTGTCAACCGACAGGTTGACGGAAGGGGCAAGTATGAGCAGAAACGAAAGAAACGTTTCTTACAGAACAGTATTAACTGCTTGCCTGTCATTCTTGAACGGTTGTAAAAACCGCTATGACTGTAATGTAATAAAAAGAAATTGCCTCATAGTGAAGAATCTGGCAAAGGTTGCAAGATTTAAATGTTCTGCCATGTGTACTCACACTTGCCCCTTTCGCCTCGCAAGGCTCGGCACTTCCCTCCGCATTCGGGGGAAGCGAACCACTAAGGAAAAAAGAATTCATAGTTTTTAAAATGTATTACTCGATTGTTACCATAAAACGATAAAATGCAAATCGAAAGCCGTCCCCGGACACGGGGAAGGTGGCGGCGGAGCCGTCGGAAGGGGCAAGTTGGAGCAGACACGCAACGACTGAAATGAGAGGTTTTTCTGTCTGATTAACGCAATAAAAAAGTGAGCAGAAAAATCTGCCCGCTTTATTTCTTTTTCATGATTCAAATTTCACTTGGTGACAACCATAACCGCCACGATGATAAAGAGCATGCCCGCAAGCTCGAAAAAGCCGAAAGTCATGTTGAAAATGACCACCGAGAACAGAATGGACGCAAGCGGCTCCAAAGCGGCGATGATACTTGTCTCCCCGGGATTGATGTATTTCACACTTCCCAGATACATGGAAAAAGACAGGACCGTGCCGAAAATGACGACATAGAGAAAAGCCGCCGCCGTTTCCCATCCCAAATTTCCCGTCACAGGCACGAAAAACGTGACCGGCGCTATCATGATACTTGCCACGAGCATGCCCCAGCCTATCACAAGAGTGGCCCGCCATTTCTGTATAATCCGTTTCGGTTCCACCGTATAAAAGGCACAGGCCAGTGCCGCCAAAAGTCCCCAAAAAAGAGCTTTCGGGGAAATCGCAAGACTTTGGAAATTTCCGTGCGTGGCAATCAGTGCCGTTCCTGCCACAGCAAAAAGAGAACAAAATAATTCTTTTTTATAAGGCAGGCGCCTATATTTCAGACAATACCACGCCACGATAAGAATCGGCATCAGATATTCCAACACCGTCGCCGTCGCGGCATTGCTGTACTTAATCGCCACGAAATAGCCGTACTGGGTAAAAAGCATACCTAAAGCACCGAATAAAAAAAGCTCGATGCCGTCCTTTGTATTCTTCCAGATAGAAAAAATATCGCCTTTGTGAGTCAGGGCATCATAAAAGAGCAGCAGCAATCCTGCCAGAAATAACCGGCAAAGCGTCAACCATTCCGGAGACACCCGGGCATACCCCAAAAGATATTGCCCCGCAATTCCCGAAGTTGCCCACAAAACAGAACCTGCCGCGGCAAGAACGAATCCTTTCATCCGCAATTTATCCAAAATATCCCCCTGCTCCTTCCGCGTGAAATGATACTGTTATTATAAGGAAAATAAAACGGGAATACAATTTCTTGACCCCCTCGGAAAAGACAATTATCATAGTAAATAATGAAACCGAAAGGAGATACCATGTCTATACGGAATGAAGTCACCCAAATGAAAGAAACGTCACCGCTTCTCGCCTCATCAAAAGAGGAAATAAGAAACGAAGCGCTCCGCCGTATCATAGAAACCCTTAAATCGCGCAAAGAAGAAATTTTTGAGGCCAACTGCAAAGACAGGGAAGCGGCCCGCCGCGACCATATCGCCCCTGCCGTCATGAAACGTCTACTCTTCGACGAAGAAAAAATAGAGTCCCTCGTAAGCGGCTTGGAACAGCTGATCCGCCTTCCCGATCCGGTCGGACATATCACACTGGCAAGAGAACTCGATGCGCACCTGAAACTCTACCGTGTCACCTGTCCCATCGGTGTCATCGGAATCATATTTGAAGCCCGTCCCGATGCGCTCGTCCAGATTTCTGCCCTGTGCATCAAAAGTGCCAATTGCGCCATTTTGAAAGGCGGAAAAGAAACAAAAGAAACAAACCGCATTCTCTTTTCCCTCATTCATGAAGCCGCCGTTTCCGCCGGACTTCCCGAAAAAGCATGGCTCCAGGCGGAACAGCACAGTGAAATAGATGAATTACTCCAATGCGACGGACTCGTCGACCTGCTCATTCCCCGGGGCTCCAACGAATTTGTGCGCTACATCATGGACCACACGAAAATCCCCGTCATGGGCCATGCGGAAGGCATCTGCCATATCTACGCCGATAAAGCATGTAACAAGGAAAAAGCCATTCCCGTTATTATTGATGCAAAAACACAGTACCCTGCAGCCTGCAACGCCGTGGAAACACTCCTCGTTCACAGAGATATTGCCGGAGAATTCCTTCCCCCGCTGGCCGCCGCTCTTGCCGAAAAAAAGGTGACCCTCAAGGGAACGGAAGAAGTCGCCCGGATTATACCTGTCGAAGTCATTTCCGACGATGATTTCCACAAAGAATATACCGACCTGATTCTCGCTATAAAACTCGTCGGCAGCACAGAAGAAGCCGTCCGCCACATTAACCGTTACGGCTCCCACCACACGGACAGCATACTTACGGAAGACGATACAGCGGCACAAACTTTCATGGCCCTCGTCGATTCCGCCGGAGTCTACAGAAATGCATCCACCCGCTTTGCCGACGGATTCCGCTACGGCTTCGGTGCGGAAGTAGGCATTTCCACAAGCAAACTCCACGCCCGCGGTCCCGTAGGTCTGGAAGGGCTCATGTCCTACAAATACAAACTCTCCGGAGACGGACACACCGCAGGCGACTATGCGGAAGGAAAAAAATCCTTCCACTTCAAAGATATCCCGCCGGAAGAATAAAAATAAAAAAGCACGGTTTCCATTACGGTACCGTGCTTTTTGCGTGCTGTTATATTCGTGCCATTTCTACTTTTATAATACGCCTGCCGTATCTGTCGTTTGGATATATTTTGCAGGAATGGGGTGATCAAGCTTGTAAATAATTGACATCGGCTGTGATCCTTCATAGCTCATAAAATGGGCAGTCCCCAAAAATGTGTAGGGCAGCGATTTTCCAAAGGCATCTTTTTTACTTTTTCTGACAAAGAGAAGTACTATTCCTCCCGTTTCATTTTGTTTTCTATATCTGATTCCTGTTTTAGACGTATCAGAAGTCGTACTCTGTGATTGCCAATGAAACAGCTCTTTATTGATAGAATAATCTTCATACAAAGTCGTATCGGAAAATTCCTTCTCTGATTTATTGAGAGTTACCAAAAATACATCTGTTTCTTTTGTCACATCACTGTTCTTTTTATCAAGAAATTTTACGCCTTCTCGAATACTGCTGGGCTTTTCGAAGCCTAATCCCGCAAAAATCTGATCTCTTGAATAATTACAATACACATCTAAAGGGCATACATAGGGAACCTTTACTTTTTGTGAAATAATTTCGACTCGGTCTTTTTGCCAGCGAAGTAAATCTGTCAGCTCTTTTTGAAAGCCCTTTATTTTTTTGAATCGAGAAATCGCCTCTGTCGGTGTTTTCATTTCCGCCTCTTGAAAATCTTTCCCCCATACCGTCCATTGCCACATGCGAAGATATTTCTTTTCTATGGTTGTCATGGGTTCTGTTTGTAACCGATCATTATTGAAAAGTCGTTCTAAAAAAGAAATCCAGTCCACGGAATCAATGGATAACATACGGGGAATCGCCCTTTGTAAAATGATTTCTTCTTCTGTTTCCTCAAAAGACGGTATAATTCCCGCATCGGCACAAAGTCTGGCATACGTTCGTTTTCCATTATAAAAAACGGGAGGCTGTACATGCGCAGCTTTCAGAAATTCAGCAATCGTCGGAACTTCTCCCGATATAGCCCATAAGTCTTTAAGACACTCTTTATAATAATCATAGCGACTCAGTTGTTGCCTTATATTCTCTAATATATTTTCTTGTGCTACTTTTTCCAACTGAATGGAACAGCCTTTAGGAACATGAGGAAAAGCCATTTCTATTTCTTTTTTTATTGAAACATCTGATTTTCCGAGCATGGCAGTAAACCGATCGGTAAAATTATATTTCTTATTAGCCTGTGCCACAAAATCAAGAACGGTAAGACAATCTTTATCTTTATGCAGGCGCAAACCTCGTCCGAGCTGTTGGATAAATACAGTCATGCTGTTGGTCGGACGAAGGAAAAGCACGGTGTTTACGGCAGAAATATCAACGCCTTCATTAAACAGATCTACCGTAAAAAGAAACGTCAGTTTTCCTGTTTCCAGTCGGTGCTTTGCCATATCTCTGTCTTCTTTGGGAGAATTCGCATCAAGCGCCATGGACGGGATATTCCTGCTGTTCATATAGTCCGCCATAAAGGCGGCATGCCGTTGAGACACACAGAATCCCAATCCCTTTACATCTCGCATATCAGCAGTATAGCGCTCTACGGCATCTAAGATAATATCTGCCCGTTTATTCGCGCCATAGGATTCCAAAGTATATAAATTGGTTAATTCTTCGGTATCATAGTGGCCTGCTTTCCAAGTTACATCTTTCAGACTGATTGAATCGGCCACCCCAAAATAATGAAACGGACACAGAAGTCGTCTTTCGATTGCATCAGGCAGGCGTATTTCTGCAGAGATACGATCCTTAAAGTAAGTCAGAACAGATTTCCCGTCCATACGTTCCGGCGTTGCCGTAAGTCCCAAAAGAACAGCCGGTTTAAAGTGCTCAAGCAGTTTTTGATAGGATTTTGCAGCAGCATGGTGGAATTCATCGACAACAATCATGTCATAGTAATTCGGATCCATTTTTTCCCAGAGCCGTTGGTTGTTTAATGTCTGTATCGACATGAAAAGATGTTCTGTTCTGTCAAAGGAAGAACCGCCAACCGCTAATTCTCCAAAATCGGCATTCTTCATCACCTGTCTGAAGCAGGCCTGACTTTGTTTTAATATTTCTTCTCGATGGGCAACGAATAAGAGCTTTGTCGGTTTAGGCAGTCGTTCCCTCGCAAAACGACGATAATCAAAGGCAGCAATTGCTGTTTTTCCCGTTCCCGTCGCTGCTACCACTAAATTTTGCCAATACCCTTTTTGTTTCCTTTCCGTTTCCAGTGCATCTAAAATAATTTGCTGGTACGGATAAGGGCGTATATCAAACAAATAGGTAACCTTTTTGTCATCCTGACCGCGTCCTCTTTGACGATCGATTTCTTCCTGCAGGCGGGATACATCATTTGGATGAAATTTCTCAAACTCCTCTGCATTCCAGTAGATTTCGAAAGTCGCGTTTATTTTTTCCATGATGCGCGGCATATCTTTTGCCGTCACCTTCATATTCCATTCAAGCCCGTCTGCAATCGCAGCATGGGATAAATTTGATGACCCCACATAGACCGTCGAATACCCGCTGTTTCTATGAAAAATATAGGATTTTGCATGAAGCCTTGTCGCCTTGACATCATAAGAAATACGAATTTCCGTATTGGCAAGAGATGACAATGCTTCAATCGCTTTAGGATCCGTTGCGCCCATATATGTCGTTGTAATGACTCTTAATTTTCCTCCTTTATCTGTGAATTCACGTAAGAAAGGGAGTAGCAAATTAAGACCTGAGCATTTGATAAAAGATACCAAAAAATCAATCCGATCCGCCGACATGATTTCCTTTTTTAATTCCGAACCAATAGAACTGTCCTTTTGGCTATTGGTAAAAAGATAACTGTTTGTCAAAGAAGTGACCGGTCGTTCCCATTCCTTTTGTTCTATTTTATTGGCTCTATGTTCCAAAGATTTTAAAAGGAATTCATGAGGAACTACCTTATGTCCTTCTCCTACGACAGGAATGCGTTCCTTTATTCGATCAATCAGCCCGTTGATGAACGTCACTTCATCGGAAAGTACATCTTCCCCATTCTCATCGGCTATATCCCTCAAACACAATGCAACAACTTCCTGCAAATAGGCCGATAAATATCTTGTAGCTTCATGGGCATCTACTTCTTCCCGCTCCACCCAAATTCTTTTTTCTTCCAGAGCCTCTATTAATTTCTCGGAAAACTCTTCAGAGATTACTTTTTCATACAACCCGTCTTGCAGTTTTCTTACATCGTCTGCCATTTTTTCTCCTCACAAAAAATACACTTTGGCCTTATTATAGCAGCTTTGATAAAGATAAAAGAAGATCCGTTCGTGCCGTGTTTTTTATTTCCCGCACGCTAAAATATCCGCCCTGTTTGTGGGGCGGATATTTTTACCGGTTTATTTATTTTTCTCTTTCAATGCCGCTTCTATGAAGCCGTGGAAGAGGGGGTGCGGTCTGTTCGGCCGGCTTTTGAATTCCGGGTGTGCCTGTGTGGCTTCGAAGTAGGGGTGGTCGCTCAATTCTATGGTTTCTACAAGGCGGCCGTCAGGGCTGGTACCTGCGATAATGAGGCCCGCTTTTTCCATTTGCGGACGGAATTCGTTAGATACTTCGTATCTGTGACGGTGGCGTTCGTAGACGATTTCCTGATTGCCGTAAAGGGCTCTGGCTTTCGTTCCTTCTTTGAGTTTGCACGGATAAATTCCGAGGCGCATGGTGCCGCCTTTTTCTGTGACGTCTTCCTGGTCGGGCATAAGGTCGATGACCGGGCATTTTCCTTCGGGAATAAATTCGGAGGAGTTCGCTTCTTTCATGCCGCATACGTTTCTTGCAAATTCAATGACTGCCGCCTGCATGCCGAGGCAAAGGCCGAGGAAGGGGATTTTGTGTTCTCTTGCGTAACGGATGGTGTCTATTTTTCCTTCTACGCCGCGGTATCCGAATCCGCCGGGAACGACGATGCCGTCTATCCCCTTGAAAACTTTATCCCAGTTTTGTTTTCTTTCTTCCAGTTCTTCCGCATTGATCCAACGGATATTGACTTTTGTGCCGAGTTCAAAGCCTGCGTGGTAAAGTGCTTCTACGACGGAGAGGTAGGCGTCGTGGAGCTTTGTATATTTCCCGACGAGGGCAATTTCCACTTCACGTTCTGTATGAGTCATGCGGTCTACCATGGCTTTCCAGTCTTCTAAATCGACAGGACGGTCTTCAAGGCCGAGTTTTTGGAGAACGATATGATCGAGGCCTTCTTTTTCCATAAGGAGCGGCACTTCGTAAATACTCGAAGCGGTAAGGTTATTGATGACAGCTTCAGGTTCCACGTCGCAGAACATGCCGATTTTCTTTTTCATTTCCGGGGACAGTTCCTGCACGGTTCTGCAGACAATGATATCGGGCTGGATACCGATAGAGCGGAGTTCTTTGACACTGTGCTGTGTCGGTTTCGTTTTCAGTTCGCCTGCCGCCTCGATGTAGGGAACGAGGGTGACGTGGATATAGGTGACGTCATTTCTGTGGGGCAGATCTTTTCTGACCTGGCGGATGGCTTCGAGGAACGGGAGTGATTCGATGTCCCCGACAGTGCCGCCGATTTCCGTAATAACGATATCGGCATTGTCATTTTTGCCGACCCGGAGTACCCGGTCTTTGATTTCATTGGTGATGTGGGGAATGACTTGAATGGTAGAGCCTAAATATTCCCCTTTTCTTTCTTTGTTGATGACGGACTGGTAAATTTTACCGGTGGTGACACTGGACGCTTTGGAAAGGTTTTCGTCGATAAAGCGTTCGTAGTGACCGAGGTCGAGATCCGTTTCCGCACCGTCGTCGGTGACAAATACTTCGCCGTGCTGGTAAGGACTCATGGTACCGGGGTCTATATTGATGTACGGGTCAAATTTCTGGATTGTGACTTTGTATCCTCTGTTTTTCAAAAGGCGCCCCAGGGAAGCAGCAGTAATGCCTTTTCCCAAAGATGATACAACGCCGCCGGTTACGAAAATATACTTTGTCATGTGTCCTCCTTTTACATGTGTTCCGGAGCGGAAACACCAAGAATTGCAAGTGCGTGGGTGAGTACGTATTTCACGGCGGTGATGAGTCCCAGTCTTGCCTCCGTCACTTCTTTTTCTACGCCGAGTATTCTGCATTCTCTATAGAAATGGTGGAAAAGTCCTGCCAGCTCATAAGCATATTTGGCAATACGCTGGGGTGCTCTTTCGGCTGCCGCTCCTGCAATAAGCATGCGGTAGTTTTCCATTTTTTTGACCAAGTCAAGTTCACATTCTTCCGTGAGGCAGGTGAAATCGGTATGTTCCCAGTTACCCCATGAGATGCCCGCTTCTTTTGCCTGCTTATAGAGGCTGTGGATTCTTGCATTGGCATACTGGATATAGTAGACGGGATTGTCGCTGGACTGTTTTTTCGCCAGGTCGATATCAAAGTCCATCTGGCTGTCCAAAGTACGGCTGCAGAAGAAATAGCGGGCCGCATCACTTCCGACTTCGTCCATGAGTTCTCTTAATGTGACCGCCTGTCCTGTCCGTTTCGACATTTTGACGGGCTGTCCGTTCCGGAGGAGCGTGACCATCTGGAGCAGCATGATCTCAAAATCATCAGAGTTATATCCGAGGAATTTCATGGCCGAATGGATACGGATAATGTATCCGTGGTGATCGGCACCCCAGATATCAATCAGTTTATTGAAACCTCTTCCTATTTTATTGGGAATGTAGGCGATATCGGAACAGAAATAGGTGGGAACGCCGTTGGTGCGGATAACGACACGGTCTTTATCATCGCCGTTGTCTGTCGTTTTCAGCCACAGGGCGCCGTCTTTTTCGTAGAGATGACCACTTTCTTTCAGTTTTTCCAGTGCTTTATCCACTTCACCGGGATAAAGAGATTTTTCGGAAAACCAATTATCAAAGGTAACACGGAAATCGGCCAGGTCTTTTTTGAGAATTGCTAATTTTTCTTCCAGTGCCACCGTTTTAAAAATATTTCTTCTTTCTTCTTCGGGAAGGGCGAGGTATTTGTCCCCTTCTCTGTCAATAATGGATTGTGCGGTTTCCACAATATCGTAGCCGTGGTATCCGTCTTCAGGCACTTCCGCATCTTTTCCGAGAAGCTGGAGATACCGGGCGTCTACCGATTCGGCCAGATGCTCGATCTGGTTACCCGCATCATTCACATAGTATTCGGCACAAACTTCATAGCCTGCCGCACGGAAAAGGTTCACCAGCGCGGAACCGTAAGCCGCGCCTCTGGCGTGACCGATATGGAGCGGTCCTGTCGGATTTGCCGATACATACTCGACGAGAATTTTATCTTTATGGCCGCCGGGAAGATTTCCGTAGGATTCTCCTTTGGCAAGTATTTCCTCCAGTTCGCGGTACACTGTTCCTTTGGCAAGGAAGAAATTGATAAATCCTGCTCCTGCAATATCCGTATGGGATATGAGAGGGGAGTCCATATATTTCACAACGGCTTCGGCAATCATGCGCGGTGCTTTGCGGGCCGTTCTTGCCCACTGCATCGCTGCATTTGTGGAATAGTCGCCGAATTCCTTTGATTTCGGAATTTCCAGTGTCTGGACAGGCGCATACTCTCCTTCGGGAAGGTCTCCCGCTTCTACCGCCCTTGCCCGGGCCTTTTCAATAAGTTCTTTCAGTTCTTCTCTGACTTCCATGAAGCGTCCTGTTCCTCCCTCACTTCGATAACAATTTCATTTAAGTGCTTAAAAAGCCCTTTCATTTCAATATCATAAACCAGTCTGATTTCCCCTGTGCCGTCTTTGACCGTATCGTAAATTTCACGGGGTGTCGTCAGGATTTTCATCGGTCCTGCCGGTGTCATATACTCCGACTCCGATTCTTTGCCGGGGATATATTCCGTTTCCTGCACGAAAGTGCCCCGCCGGGAAAGTGTCACTTTGTCGCCGAAGAGGCGGATGGTCGTCGTTGTCCCCTCCAGGCCGGATAAAGAAGTTTCTTCATAGGAAATATAGCGGTGATCTTCCGCTTCCCCATAAAAGCCGGGCGTATCCAATGTGATTGTTTCTGCCCGTCCCGTTTCGTCCCGCTGTGATGATGTGCAGCGGATTATAACCTTCTTTTCCAAAAAAATCCCGCTTTCCCAAAATAACAGGGCAAAACGGGGGTTCTCTTGATAAACAGCCCCGGCCCCATAAATATATATACCTAATTATAGCATAGACGGAGATTTTTTCCGCCTGCACAATACTCGTAATTATACCATGTAAAAAAGAATATTTATATTACTTTTTTCCGTATCAGTCAAAAAATATTCCGCTTTTTAAACTTTTAGTTTATTTTTTTCTAAAGAAATTTTTTATAGATTTTTTTATTTTTCCGTCAAAAAAAGCCCCCCTTTCCGGGAAGGCTTTTCCGTTCTTTATTTTTTATCTTTCTTTTTGTCTTTTTTGCTCTTTTTATCTTTCTTGTTTTTCTTGTTCTTCTTACTTTTCTTTTTTGTCTTTCCTTTTCCTTCGGTGAAGCATTCTTTTCCGCTTTCTACGGTCCAGTCATATTCGATATTATCGCCGTCACCGGGGCATCCCAGCGTATGGGTTTCATACCGGAGAGAAAGTTCCCGGTCATCTGTATCGGACATATCGCCGTCTTCCTCTTCCTTATAGATATTTTCCGCCTCTTCGCAGGCTTCCCGGATTTCCGTTTCTTTCTTTTCCAGATTTTCGTCAAACCGCCGGTTTTCTTCTTTGGCCGTTTCTACCACAATCTCGTCACCTTCGGCAAAGCGGCTCAGTATTTCTTCCATGACGCCGGCAAGGGCAAGGACATTTTGTATTCTTCCTTCCTCTGCCTGACGGGCATCGGGATCGGGATCAAGCATGGAAAGACGGAGAAATGCTTTATCTTCTTCAAGTCCTTTCCTGATCGCTTCCAGTGCCTCTTTCAAAGACATGCCTTCATTCATTTCCTGCTTTTCCATACTTTACTCCTTCCCGGAAGCCTTCACTTCCGTTACCAAGACTTTATCTATTCTGCGGTTATCGCAGTCCACAATTTCAAAGATAAAGCGGCCGTACCGGGCCTTTTCCGTTTCCTTCGGTATATATCCCAAGAGGTAGGTAATAAAGCCTGCCAGTGTTTTATAATAGTCTTCCGCCTCGCCGGGCAGTTCTTCTTCAATGTGGAAATACGCACGGAATTCGTCAATCGTGCAAAGTCCTTCCACGAGCCACGAATGGTCGGAGCGGGGTATGAATTTATTTTGTTCTTCTAAAATATCTTCGATATCCCCCGGCATGTCGCCTACGATTTCTTCAAGAACGTCATGAAGTGTGACAAGTCCCGACAGTGTGCCGTATTCATCTATCACCACCGCCTCATGGACACCTTTTGTTTTGAAAAAGGTAAGCACTCTGGTGAGAATCAGTGTTTCCGGTATGAGAAGCGGCTTGTAAACCGTATCCATCACCGATGCTTTGATTGATTTTCCGGGATTGTTTTTCTGGTCCAAAAGCACCTTGCTCACATCGGCAAGTCCTTTGAAATCATCGAGCGAGTCGCTGCCTACGGGAAGACGGAAATGGGACGAGCTGCTGATATCGTTCCAGATATTTTCTTCCGTATCTTCCAAATCAATCCAGTCAAGCTGCGGCCGCGGTGTCATACTGTCGGCGGCGGTCAGGTCATTCAGCTGGAATACGTTATTGATGATGCCCGGTTCTTCTTTGTCGATCGTGCCGAGTTGTGCCCCCTGCTGGAGAAGTACTCTGATTTCTTCTTCCGATACAGGCTGCTCGCCGCCCATGTGTATGCCCAGCATTTCTACGACGATTTTTGTCGACCAGGTGCTTAAAATGACGAGAGGCTTGCAAACCGTGGCAAAGAGAATCATAATCCGTGCGATGTAGCACGCCGACTCTTCAGGCTTTGCAATGGCAATCCATTTCGGAGCAAGCTCTCCGATGATGAGTGTGAAATAAGTGACAAGCGCCATGACAATGACCATGCTCAAAGGGGCAAGATAAACTCCTACATGGGGAATATCCGCCAGTAATCCCGCAAGCGGCCCTGCAAGTGATGCTCCGGAAAACATACCCGTCACGATGCTGATGGTCGTGATCCCGACTTGAATGGTAGAAAAAAGCTCCTCTTTCCGTTCCGAAAGCTCCAGCGCCTGATAAGCGCCCCGTCTGCCTTCTTCCGCCATTTTCTGTAATTTTGTTTTTCTTGCGCCGACAATGGAAATTTCTGCAAGAGAGCAGATACCGTTGGCAATGACAAGTAATATAATTATGATGAGCTCAAGCCATATAGAGTCATCGTCCATGCATATTCCTCCCAAAATAAATCGTTCCCTGAACTTCCTTTATCTGATTTGATTATATCAAAAAAATAAAAAATAGGCTGAAAATTTTCTATTTCTTTCTTCAAAGAGCGGTTTCTTCCGTTTTCTAAACCGACCGCCGGTCATTGCTTTACTTATTAAAATCGTTTATACTTAAAATATACAAAAGCACGGGAGGGTTGGCATGGCACTCACAAAGAAAGCGATAAGAACGAAAGCGACTCTTTTGGAATCGGCAAGAAAGCTGATTAGTGTGGAAAAATCGACACCAAAGTTGTCTGTAATGTCGTGATCATTCACTTCATACCAATTGAAAGTATCGTATAACATAGCTTTATTGAAAGCACTTGAATTAAATCGTGGCTTACGCTTTTTATGGAGCTTCTCATTGAAAAGGATTTTGGCTCGTAAGGCATCAAACGAGTAACCTCTACCCATTCGCTCTACCTGCCTAATAATGCTGTTAATTGACTCCGTATAAGCATTAGTGAGCCTTTTATCAAAGTAGTTGAATATTTCGACATGCCAGTTGTCTACGGCTCTCACGAGGTCTTTATATGCGTCTTTAGAGTTGCTGGACATACAACGGTGTCTCCATTGACTATAACGAAGATGACCTTCATCTGGATCAGGAGTATCCCATATCCAGTAAAACTCTTCTTTGAGTTCATAGGCTTCTTTTAAAGCAGGAAGATTACCTAACCAAGTATCTAAGAGGAATGATTCACGTTCATTTAGATCGTGTTTACGCTTTAGAAGGATAAACCTTTCACGCATAAGGGCACGTCTTTCTTTTTGGCTCATATGGGCTTTCAAAGACTTTCTGACGTTATCTAAGTCTTGATTAGCCATTCTAACTACATGAAACTTATCTACGACAACTTTAGCGTGTGGAAGGATAGTGTTCACTGCGTCCTTGTAGGGCTTCCACATATCCATTGTGACGTACTCAATGTAAGTCCTGTCACTGATTTCTGAAAGACGTTGGATGACTGTCTCCTTCTTACGGTTAGGCTTGATGTCATAAATAGTCCTGCGTTCAATATTAGTCAATACAAGCCGAGGTCTACGGATAATATGTATCTCGTCTATCCCAAGCCACTTAGGAGTTTCAAACTGGTATTCACGTTCTTTGAGTGCCACATAGTCCTTAAAAACGTTCCTAATGGTTTTCTCGTCAACACCAACGCTTTCTGCGACTTCTACAAAGGTCTTAGACATGGATTGCTCTTGAATGGACTTTAAAAGCCTTTTGGTCATACTACGCTTTTCATCTACAGATATTAGGCGTTCCCAGAAGGTAGATCCGCAGTCACGACACTTGTATCGTCTACGGTTCAATTGTAAGCCCACTCGCTTTAAACGAATGGGCAAATCCATAATTAGTTGATTTCTTGAACTGTGTTTGTAGAACTTGTCAAAACCACATTCAGGACAACGTTCAGGTGGTCCGACTGCTTCAACTTTAAACATCATATCGGTTTCATTTTCTTGTGGCGGTTCTATTGTTTTAATGTCTGGTAGGGATAATAAGTCTGACATATTATTCATCCTTTATTACTCTGCGGTGTTAAGGTATCAATTATAGATTTGATGTCGAAATCATCAGTGTTAAATTATTTTTGTGACCACAAATGCACTAAGAAAATCCCTTAAAGCATTAGCTGGTTCACTTGAATAGGGAGTTGTAAAAAAGTTACCTTAGCCTGCACAACAAGATAATTTCGAAATATCTTTATCGAACGTAAGTGCAGCTAATTTTAGCCCTTCAGCCATTGTTAAATATGGTGCTAGGGTTTCTGTTAAATCTTCTATCGTTAAGCCAAATTTAACAGCTAATGATGCTGCATAGATGACATCTCCTGCATTCTCAGATACAATATGAACCCCTAATACTTTTAGTGTTTCTGCATCTGCTACTAGTTTAAATACACCGGTTGTTTCACGGTTTACAATTGCTCTTGGAACAGCATCTAAAGGTAATACAGATGTCTTCACATCATACCCTTTCTCTTTTGCTTGTTCTTCTGTTAAACCAACCGTTGCAACCGTCGGATTCGTAAACGTAACAGCAGGAACTACCGATAAATCTATTTTTTTGTTTAATCCGCCAATAGCATTATCAGTAATAATTCCACCTTCATAGGCTGCTACATATACAAATTGTGGTCCTAAAGTCACATCTCCTGCTGCATAAATCTTTTCATTACTTGTTTGACCAAAATCATTGATCAGGATTTCATTATTTTTTCCAGTTTCAACACCTGCTGCACTTAAATTTAAAGAATCCGTATTTGGTTTTCTTCCAGTGGCAACAAGTAACTGATCTGATTCAATGACTTCTCTACTGCCATTTACTGTTACGTAAACCCTTTTTATCTCTCCACTTTGTTCAACACGCTCAAAAGTTGCCCCTTTGACAAGGTTTATACCCTGTTCAATTAACGCTTTTTCAACTGACTCTGAAATCTCAGGATCATACTCCTTTAAAAGTCGCTCACTTCTTTGCATAAGCGTTATTTCTGAACCTAAATGATGAAATAGTTGTCCAAGCTCCATTCCAATGTATCCTGAACCAATTACAGTTAATCGTTTTGGTATTTTCTTTAACTCAAGAAGTGTTGTACTAGTTAAATAGTCCATTTTTTCAAGTCCTGAAATTTGGGGCAACGAAGGCGATGCACCTGTTGCAATTAAAAAGCGTTTTGCAGATAACTTTGCCCCATTGACCTCAACCGTACTAGCATCAACGAATTTTGCTTCACCTTTAATTAAATCAAAATTATATTCATCAATTAAATCCATATATTTTTGATTCCGAAGTTCGCTCACCAATTTATCCTTTTGCGTGATTAAACTAGCTAAATCCACTTCTCCAGCGGATGTTTGTAAACCTATAAACGGATTGTCTTTTGATAAATGATTGATTTCCCCTGCCCTAAGAAGAGTTTTTGACGGAACACAGCCAATATTCACACAGGTCCCCCCTACCGTTCCACGCTCAATCATTCCAACTTTTTCACCGTATTCTATAGCTTTAATTGCCGAAGAAAAGGCAGCAGCACCAGAACCAATAATAAGAAGGTCATAATTGTCTTCATTAATTAACGCCACGTTTTCTAGTGATGATACTTCTTCAATTTCTCCGGCTTGGTAATTTGCTTCATCAATCGCCTTTATTGCACTTTCAACCTCAATATCATCGGGCAGTTCAAATACTGCTTCACCACGACGATAACTAGACTCAATATTTTTAGCACCTATCTTTTCAAGTGCTGATTCTACGTGTTTTTCACAACCCGTACAAGTCATTCCTGAAATGTTTACCTTAAATTTATTCATAAAAAAGCTCCTTTCGTTAATTAATCTCTCATGTTAATGTTTCTATTATTGGACACGAATGTAATTGCTTTTCATCTGGACATCGTTGTTTTAAGTCGTCTAACATAGTTTCAATTCGTTTTAAATCCTCTATTTGTTTTTGCACTTCCTTTTGTTTTTTAGAAACAAATTCGAACATATCTTGACAACGAACTTCATCTTTATCTACAACACCAAGTAATTTATAAATCTCGCTTAAAGAAAAACCAAGTTCCTGTATTCGTTTAATAAACCCAACACGCTTAACGTCATCATATGAATATATCCGATAACCAGCTTCCGTTCGGTGAGGTTCTTGTAATAAATTTTTTCGCTCGTAATATCTGATCGTTTCTTTATTAACTCCACATTTATCTGCAAACTCACTAATTCGATAAATCATCTTATTTCACCCCATGAATATTATAAACCGTGTACCATAGTACAAGGTCAAGTAAATTGGACTATTTTATTTTTTTCCCAAAGTATCACTCGTATGTGATTGATACTTTTATATAATACTATTGATTATCCTAACATCCCACCAGAAAATCCGATTTAAACACCAGTTGTTTTTAAACTATTAAGAAAGTAATTCCACTATATATTCCGAAGACCCTTATTTTTTCATTTTTTCTTTGCCGGTACTGCGACGGAACGCATCTTCCGTTTCTTTTCTTCCTTGTTTGTAATACAGAGCCATGTCTTTTTTTGCCCGGTTCAGTTCTTCAAGAAAGAGCGTACCGTATTGCTCCGCTTTTTTCGGGCCGATTCCTTTAATCAAACGGAGTTCTTCTTCACTTTGCGGTTCTTTTTCAACGATTTCTTTTAAAATTTTATCGGAAAATATCTGGAAAGGCGCTTTCTTTTCTTTTTTCGACAGGGCAAGCCGGAGAGCCGACAATTTCATAAAAATCGTTTTTCTTTCCAACTCTTTGTCGGGAGAGGAACATTGATTTTCTTTTCCTTTTTCTTGTTCATAGTCCCGGAGCAGGCAAAGGAAGCGTTTTCCGTATTTTTTCAGCTTAAATGCACCGATACCGTGAACCTTTTCCATTTCTTTTTCCGTTGTCGGGAAACGGCGCACCATATCTTCCAGTGTGGCATCGGAGAATACAACGAAAGGCGGTACATGTTCTTCTCTTGCCGTTGCCGTCCTGAGGTCGCGGAGACGATCGAAGAGTCCCGTTTCTTCAGCAGAGAACGCACTCTTCTTTTCTGCCGCCGCATCGGCAATGATTTCTTCCGCTCCGAAAGCAAGGCCGTATACATTTCCGCCGTTTTCGAGAATGTCCCTGCTTTTTTCCGTCAGCCCGAGGAGGTGGAATTCTCCCTCCCGTTTTAAATATCCGTCGGCCGTAAGGGCTTGGATAAGTCCCCGTATATGCCGTGCCGGTTCGAAGGAAAGGCGCCCGTAAGTCGGTATCTTTTCAAGACGGCGGGTAAGCACCGCTTTGGAACGGCTGCCTTTCAAAACATCCGCCACAAGAGCGGCTCCGAATCCTTCATTCATGGAACGGACGGTTTTGAATACAAGAACCGCCACGTCTGTAATATCTGCTTTGGCAACGGCGTTTTCACAATTTCCGCAATGACCGCACGGATTTTCTTCCGCCTCTCCGAAATAGCGGAGAATGTAATTCCTAAGGCAGTCCGTGGTGAGACAGTAATCGGTCATTTTTTGGAGACGTTCGTAGTCCCGTATCCGCTGCTCCTCCGGCTGGTTTCCCGTATCGATCAGGTACTCCTGGATTCTCGTATCCTTTCCGCTGTAAAGAAGGATACATTCTGCCGCCGCGCCGTCCCTGCCCGCTCTTCCCGCTTCCTGATAGTAGGCTTCCATACTTTTCGGCATCTGGTAATGAATGACATAGCGGACATTGCTCTTGTCGATTCCCATACCGAAAGCGTTCGTTGCCACCATGACGCGGCTACGGTCAAAGGAAAAATCTTCCTGCGCTTTCCGTCTTTCTTCATCGTCCATACCTGCATGGTACCGTCCCGAAGGGATACGGTTTTCTTCAAGCCAACCGTGAATTTCATCAACCGCTTTGCGAGTCGCACAATAAATGATCCCGCTCTCTTTTTTATGGTTTTTTACGTATTTCCCGATAAAATCTTTTCTGTTCACTCCGGAAATCACGCGGAATGATAAATTCGGGCGGTCAAGACCGGTCCGGAAAATCACGGCGTCCTTGAGTCCGAGACTCCGTTTCATATCTTCTTCGACAAGAGTCGTCGCCGTAGCCGTGAAAGCCGTCACGACCGGTTTTTCCGGGAGCGAATCAACAAATGTTTTGATTTTTCCGTAACTGGGACGGAAATCATGACCCCACTGGGACACACAATGCGCCTCATCGATGACCACCATGGAAAGCGGCACTTGGGAAAGGCAGTCGGTGAAATAAGACGGTTCCAGCTTTTCCGGCGCCATATACAAAAGTTTCAGCTTTCCCCTGTATAAGTCGCGGAGCCGTTCGATGGACTCTGCAAAAGGAACGGTGGAATTCACATATGAAGCGGGAATTCCCTGTGCGGAAAGGGCTTCCACCTGATCTTTCATTAAAGAAATCAAAGGAGAAATAATAACTGTGCCGTAGGGAAAAAGAAGGGCGGGAATCTGGAAACAAACCGATTTCCCCGCGCCTGTCGGCATGATGGCAAGCACATCGTTTCCTGCCGAAATCGTATCGATGATTTCTTTTTGGACAGGACGGAACGTATCGTAGCCGAAATATTTTTTCAATAACTCCGTGGCAGCCATTTTTTCTCCTTTCTTTTTCCGATTCTATTTATTATATCAGTTTTCATTCCCGGAACAGGAATTTTATTTCCCTTTTCTGCAAATTTCCATAAAAAAAGAACCGCCGTGAGGCAATTCTTTTTTATCCGCATTTATTCTTTTCCGGTCTTCGCTTTTTTAGCTCCCGGTTTTTTTGTTGCCGTTTTCCCGGTTGCCGGTTTTTCCGTTTCTTTTTTCCCGGTTTTTTCTTTTTTTACATCTTCTTTTGTTTCCGCTTTGTCCGCCGTTTCCCTTCTCCGCAGTTTTTTCTGCCGGAGGTGGAATAATTTATCCGCAAGACCGAGAACGGTTTCTTTTCCTTCCACCAAATCTTTCCAATAGGAAGGCACGAAAACTTCGCCGAAACGGACGCCCTGTATCGCGCCCGTCAAAGCGGCGGTAACGGGACTGTTTCCGTCATGATTTGCCGCAACAACGACCGAATCTAGCGGGTCGTCTACGGCAAGACAGGCATAGACGGCAATCGCAAGTGCTTCATCGGCCTGATCGCCGCTACCGAGCGAGTGAATGCTGTCGATATGCGCCCACGGCTCCTCTTTTCCTGCCGGGTGGTCATGGGCCTGCTGTTCCGCCGCGGAAAGAAGGGTCGTGATACTGTCCGCCTTATGGACTTTGTTGAGCAGACTGTGTACCCGTTCGAGTGATTTGGGCAGTGTCATGCCCTTAGCAAGGCAGGAAATCAATGCGGCCAGTGCGCCTGCACTGTAATACGCCACAGGATTCGAATGGGAATAAGCGGCGATTTTCACAGCCGTTTCAAAAGCCGTTTTGCTTTCTCCCTCATAGAGAAGTCCCACAGGCACCGCTCTTTGAAGTACACCGCTCCCCTTACTGTCATTCACTTTACTCTTCGTCGTTCCGATAGCATCGCCGGCAAAAGCATTCAAAAGACCTTCTTCGGGATTTCTTCTGAAGTGCATAAATTTTTCACGGACCAGACAAATCTCCCGCTCATGGGGCTGGCGTCTCATCCAGCTCTTTTGGCCCCGCCGCGGTTCTACCCCGGTCTGGCTGTAAAACCAGCGCATATACCCGCGGTAAATGCCGTCGGTTTCTTCCATTTTCTTTGCGTCCGCCCATAAAAGTCCGTCAATCGTCGCCAGTGCCAGCTGGGTATTTCCTGTGACAGGTGCCTCATTTCCGAACTTACGGCTCCGCACCAACGTGCGCAAACCGAAAGGACCGTACTTACGCTCGATGCGGGAGACGGAGAGTCCTTGAAGAGGATACCCCAACGCATCGCCGCAGGCGCCGCCGATCATGGCACCGCGGAACTTCTCAATCTCCGCCATACATCCTCCTTTTCTTATATGTCTGCCGGAAATTTTACAATCCCGCCGGTTTCCGTAGGCGGGAAAAGAAAGAAAATAAAAGGTTCCGCAAAAAAATCAGAGAAACGGGAACCATAAAAGAAATGATGAGGCAGACAAATTTTACTTTTCTTATTAAATATTATACCATATTTAAAGTTTTTATTCATAAAGAGGACCTCTGTTCTTTTTTCTTCCGTTGCGGTATCCCGCGGAAACAGAGTGTCCCGTTCTTTATTTTCCCGTTCCGTCTCCCTCATTATTTCCAATCCTGTTATAATAAAAGGAAAAGAAATTGTGTTCCTTATAAGGAGGATTTATGGCCAATCCGGAATTTAAGCCCGGCAAAAATGAAAAAGCCGGTATTTTCGAAGCGTATATGAAAACGAATGAGTTAAGTTATTTCAAGCGCCGTGATGTACATGACGGAATGGATACCGTCGCTTTCATTACCGCTCTTCCCGCAGGAGACAATCATCGTCTTGTGGCGGCAGTGCTTACGAACAACAGCATGTACTCCCTTCTCCGTGTCCATTTGGGCCTTGCCCCGGCAGGACCGGAAAGAGAAAAATTCCTCGAATTTATCCGCCGGCTGAACGTGACCCAGTCTGTTTTCAAATACCTTGTGGAAGACGATAACAATGCTTTCCTTGATGTCTGCATCACCACAAGGCCCGATCACTTTGAACCGGAAGTCATACGGACGACTTTAAATCTCATTATTTACCACATGAAAGACCACTATGATGAAATCGCCCGTCATCTTGCCAAACCGGGGGATGAAACAGACGGTTTTGATTTGTAATCCCCGTCATAACCGGATACGTAAAATAAAAAGCCCCTCGGCACATTTCCGCCTCGGGAGCTTTTTTATTTCATTTTTTATAAACAGGGGGCCGTACGGCTTCTTCCCAAATCGGCAGTCATACGCAAATCGTCTCTCGGATCCCGTCCGCCTGTCGTGAGGTAGCCGCCCACCATGATGCCGTTAAGACCACCCGTGAGGGCAAGTGCCTGCAAACTTCTCAGGTTCACTTCCCTGCCTCCGGCGGTACGAATCAGCGCCTTTGGAAGAACAAAGCGGAACATCGCAAAGGTGCGCAGCACTTCCAACGGCGGAAGCCGTTTATTTGTAAAGAACGGTGTTCCTTCCACAGGATTTAAAATATTCAAAGGAATGGAATCAATATGAAGGGCTTTCAGCTTGAATGCCATTTCCACCCGCTGGTCCAACGTTTCGCCCAGCCCGAAAATACCGCCGGAGCAGACACGGATGCCCGCCTTTTGTGCAGTCCTGATGATATCTTCTTTATCTTCCATCGTATGGGTGGTGCAAATTTCAGGGAAATACGACGGCGACGTTTCGATATTACAATGGATTCTTGTAATGCCCGCCTCTTTCAAACGGATTGCCTGTTCCCGGGAAATGAGCCCTAAAGAACAGCACACTTCGATACCCACTTCTTTACGGATTCGTTTAACGATAGAAATAATTTCTTCAAATTCATTGGGATTGTCCTGGTTACGTCCGCTGGTGACGAGCGAAAAACGGACCGCCCCTGCAGCTTTTGCTTTTTTTGCCGCTTCCACAACCTGATCTTCCGGAAGAAGACGATACACTTTCGAGCCTGTTTTATAATGACCCGACTGGGCACAGAATTTGCAGTCTTCCTGGCAGTGGCCGCTTCTCGCATTGATAATGGCACAGAAATCGACGGCATTTCCGCCGTATTTCTGGCGGATTTTATCAGCCATCGCCAAAAGAAGCATGGTGTCCTCATCTTTGGTGCGAATCAGTTTTTTTGCTTCTTCTTCTGTAATTTCTCCGCCGTTTAAAACTTTTTCTGCTAAAGAAATCACTTCTTGGCAAGAACTTTCCATAATAAAACTCCCCTTTTCCCTTTTGACTTCCTATATTATTGTTATCTTGTTTCTCAGTATAAAATAAACAATACTTTCTGTCAATTATTCTTATTCCGTTGGTTTACAATTAAATGGACAAAAGAAAAAAGCCTGCTTTTCAACAGACTTTTCTCTTATAAACCCGCAAAAACAGAGGAGAGGGATTTTTGAACGGGTATTTGATTATTTTACCTGCCTTGCAGGCCGGCACCTTATTCGATTTCTATACGATGAGGTGCTTTTTGGATTTCTTCCTTCATTTTCGGAAGAGTTACCGTGAGAACGCCGTCATTCAATGCTGCTTTGATAGCATCTTCTTTGATTCCTTTGACGGCAAACTGACGTCTGAAAGTGGAGCTGCTCCGTTCACGGCGGATGAAGTGACGATCGTCTTCCTTGGTGACCGTTTCTGCTTCTTTCTTAGCCGACAGGGAGAGAACCCCGTTTTCATAGGATACATGAATCTGATCTTTGTTGAAACCCGGCATATCGCAGGTAATTTCATAAGAATCTTTCTTTTCTTCAATATCTACTTTCGGAACTGTCACCTGATCATTGTACAAAACCGGTACATCATTGAAGAAATCATCAAATACATTGTCTCCGAAAAATCCGTTAAAAGGTAATAAACCACGCATAGTAAAAACCTCTTTTCTTATAAATAACTCACCGGATCGGAAATCTCGGCGGATTTCTTTTTCCTGTATCTATATTATATCACACTTAGCACTCATGTCAATAGAGTGCTAATAATTTTATTTATTTTTATTTTACACTCTAAAAAATCATATTTTATGCGTGTTTTGAAATTTTTAAAAGTCAAAAGGTCTATTTATTTTCAAAATTTCCATAAAAAAATACGCAGCCTTTTCGGGACTGCGCATTTCTTGTCATATTATTTCAAACTTGCTTCTATTTTTTTCAGGTTTTCTTCCATACGTTTGAGGAAAGTCATGTCCGGTTTTTCGCTTTCCCCTTCCATGGTGTCGATGACTTCTGTGGAAGCTCCTGCTTCACGGGCCAGCGTTTCGCTCAAGGCAGGGCTGACCATGTCTTCCGTGAAAATGGTCTTAACCTTGTGTTCTTTGCAGAAATCAATGAGTTCTTTCATTTTTTTCGCCGACGGTTCTCCGGAAGCAAAAACATCTTCTACGCTTTCCTGGGACAGTCCCATGTCACGGCAGAGATAGCCGAAAGCCGCGTGACCGGTGACAAATTCTTTTCTTTCCGCTTTGTCGAAAGCAGCTTTGTATTTTTCCTGCAATGCTTTCATTTCTTTAGCAAAAGTTTCAAAATTTTTGTTGAAATAGTCTTTGTTTTCAGGAGAAGCCTGAATGAGTCCGTCACGAATCATTTCCGCTTCCTGTACTGCCGTGGTCAGTCCGAGCCATGCATGGGGATCGTGGTCGCCATGTTCTTCTCTTTCTTCTTCATCGGTAATTTCGATAGGTTTTACTTTGGCTGCCGCTTCTACAACGACCAGCTTGTCCGAGCCTGCCGCTTTGACTGCTTTTTCCGCCCATTTTTCCATACCGAGACCGTTATAAACAAAAACTTTCGATTCTTTCATGTGAACCAAATCTTCCGCTTTCGGATCAAATTCATGCGATTCCGTTCCTTCCGGTACCATGACTTTTACCGCCACTTTGTCACCGCCGATAGTTTCGGTCAGTTCTTTCATGGCATTAAAAGAAACGGTCACGGGAATTTTCGTTTCCCCCTGGGCAGGCGCTTTCTTTTCGCCACCGCAGCCGGCAGTAAACAAGAGCGCCGCCGCACCTAACACACAAGCACATTTCTTAAGAGCATTCATTCGATGTTCCCCTTTCACAATTAAATAAGCATTAAATTGTAATAACATTATTATTATCACTTTTTCATAGTATCATGTTTGTCAAGTTGACAGTCCATGTAATATAAAAATAGTATTGACTGTTTTATCCATAGCGAAAGGAAATTTCATGATTCATATCGACAATATTTCTTTTTCTTATACAGGAGAGTCTCCCTATCTGCTGGAAAATCTGTCTTTGGACGTCAAGGACGGCGATTATATTTCCATTGTGGGAAGTAACGGAAGCGGAAAAAGTACGCTCCTGAAATTGATTCTCGGCTTTATCAAACCGTCGTCGGGCATACTGGAAAACCGGGCAGGCCGGACCGGATATGTTCCGCAAGCCGCCCGGGAAGACCGGGATTTCCCCATCACCGTCAAAGAAGTAATCCGTTCTTACGGAAAACTTCTTCATCTGAAAAATATGTCTGTCTCCCGCATTCTTGCCCTCACCGGTATGGAAGATTTTGAAAATGTACTGATGGGGCATTTATCGGGTGGACAGCACCAGAAAGTTTTAATTGCCCGGGCCTTGATGGGTGATCCGGATTTGCTTATCCTTGACGAGCCGTCCACAGGCGTCGACAGAGAAAGCCAGTTGGAAATTTATAACCGCCTCGCTTATCTGAATAAGGAAAAGCACATCACCATCCTTGCGGTGGAGCATAATCTGGAAGCGGCAGTGCGCCATTCTTCCATGCTGTATCATGTCACCGACGGAAGCGGCCACCTCTGTCATCCTGATGAATATATCCGTGAATTTATTACAAAGGAGGGGTATCATGCTGGCTTATGATTTCATGCAAAACGCTCTCCTTATTTCTCTTTGCATCGCTGTTCTCTGTCCCTGTATCGGTCTGTTTCTCGTTCTCCGCCGGTACTCCATGATCGGCGACACGCTTGCCCATGCTTCTCTGGCAGGCGTCACACTGGGACTTCTTTTCCGTTCGAATCCCGTACTGTCTTCTTTTCTTTTTACCGCCGTTGCCGGCGTGGCCATTGAATTTCTCCGCCAATATTTCAGGAAATATACGGATCTCATTTTGTCCATCGTTCTTTCCGTATCTGTCGGCATTGCCTTGACGCTCATTTCTTCGGGAAAACTCCATGCCAATGCGGATGCCTACCTCTTCGGAAGTATCCTCACCGTAAGTCCTGCCGATATGGCAGTCACAGGTTTTCTCACCATCACGTCGGCAGTTTCTCTTTTTGTCTTTTATCACCAGCTCATGTATATCGCCTATGATGAAGATGCTGCAAAAATCGCGAAAGTCCCCGTGCGGATTATCAATTACCTATTTGCTTTCCTCGTAGCCGCCGCTATCGCCGTATCGATACGCTCTGTCGGTATCCTCGTCATTTCCTCGATGATTACGCTTCCCGTCGCCTCGGCGCTCCGGCTCTCCAAAGGATTCCGTGTTACCCTTTTGGCCTCGCTTGCCTACAGCTTCACCGGTATCTTGGGCGGATTCTTTTTGTCTTATGAAATCGGCGCCGCTCCCGGCGGTGTCACCGCACTCGTGTCGGCAGCCCTTCTCATTCTTACCATTCTTTACAAAAAAATCAGGAAATAAGCAAACTAAAACAGCGGTCCCTGACAAACCGCTGTTTTTTTATGTCTTTATTTTCTTTTTTCTGCTGCTCTCTTTACGGCATCAAACACTTCAGCAAAAGAAACCTTATGCTTTTTCGCCAGCTTTTTCACTGTTTTGTACTCGGGATACCACTTCATCCGCCCCTTCACTTCCACTCCTTTGGCGGAAGCGGTTCCGTAAGGCGTCACCACTTCTTTTTCCTCTCTGGGAAGACAAGTTCTTTCTACTTTCATTTCCCGGATACCGATGGTTGTGGTTTCTCCGAAAATAATCTGCTCCAATTCTTCCACATCGTCTTTTGCGGCAATCACCGTAAGCTCCCAGCCGGGACGGTTCTTTTTCATAAAAACAGGTGTATAGTGGACGTCTTTTGCTCCTGCTTTCAAAAGTTTCTTCATCGTATAGCCGAGAACTTCGCCGGAACAGTCGTCGATGTCCGTTTCGAGCTTTATGATTTCTTCTTTTCCGCCCTCTTCTTCCATTTCAATCATCATGGCCCGCAAAATACCCGGCCGGTCCGTATAGGCTCTCTTTCCTGCCCCCATGCCCGTCTGTGTAATTGTAAAAGCTTTGGGCAGGCGATGATCCGTACAAAGCACGGCCGCTATCGCCGCTCCCGTAGGCGTCACATACTCCCCTTTTGCTTCTGTAATTTCCAAGGGGAACGAAAAGGCGGAAACAATATTTGCCACCGCCGGCACGGGAACCGGCATCAGTCCGTGTTGGCACCGCACCATACCCGTTCCTTCATATAATTTCGGAATAATGACGTCCCGTATCCCCAAACTGTCAAATGTAACCGCCGCGGAAATAACGTCTACAATCGAATCCAAAGCTCCCACTTCGTGGAAGTGCACTTCCTCAGGCGGCAAATTATGCGCTGCCGACTCTGCCGCGGCAATCACATCAAAAATGTCATAAGCAATATCTTTTGCCGTTTCCGTCATGTCACAGGCAGCAATAATTTTCCTGATTTCCGCAAGTCCTCTGTGGCTGTGTCCGTGTTCGTGTTCTTCTTCATGACAGTGGCAATTGTCATGTTCCTCTCCATGACAGTGGCAATGGTCGTGTTCTTCTCCATGACAATGGCTGTCATCATGACCGTACAGATACTCCATATCATGGTCATGATTTTCATGAAGGGCATCAAGGACTACATTAAAATCGCAGCAGTCTATCCCTGATTTCTTCACCCGCCGGACCTCGGTGTGAAAACCGTCGTCAGAAACAGATTGCAAAGCTTTTTCCAGTGCTTCCAAATCCGCCCCGAGATCAATCATGGCCGCTACAAACATATCTCCGCTGATACCGGACGTACAATCAAGATACAATTTTTTATTCATCGCTGTTTCCTCTTTCTGCAAGGCGGTTAATTTGTGTCGCCACATAGCCTGCTCCGAATCCGTTATCTATATTTACCGTTACAATCCCATTGGCACAGGAATTAATCATCGTCAGCAAGGCGGAAAGTCCGTGAAAACTTGCTCCGTAACCTACCGAAGTGGGAACGGCAATGACGGGATTTTTCACAAGCCCGCCGATGACGGAGACAAGCGCGCCTTCCATGCCCGCCACGGCAATGACACAATTGGCTTTTCTGATGATGTCCTCTTTCGACAGAAGACGGTGGATACCGCTGACTCCCATATCATAAAGACGTTCCACCTTCGTGCCGAAATATTCCGCCGTCTGTGCCGCCTCTTCCGCCACGGGAATATCGGAAGTGCCGCCTGTACAAACAGCTACAAGACCCTTGCGGACTTTTCCTTTTTTCTCTAACTTCAGCACACGGGAAAGGGGATCATAAGAAATATCGGGAATTTCCTGCCGGACCAGCTCATACTGGTGAGGCGATGCCCGTGTCCCGAAAACCTCGCCCTCACTGTCCAGCATTTTTTTGAAAATACCGGTAATAAACTGATCGGGCTTTCCCTGACAATAAATCACCTCGGCAAAGCCGCTCCGCTCTTTTCTTGCTGTATCAAGCTTCGCATAGCCCATTTCCTCGTAGCCGGCGGTACGGATACATTCTTTTACCGCCGCTTCCGCCCCGGCAAGTGAAATTTTACCGTTCTGCAAGTTTTCAAGTATTTCTCTCATCTTCATGCTTTATATCCTCTGCTTCTGTATTTTTTGTAACTGCCGCCGTATCCATCGACCCAGAGCGGAACCCTTTCAAATCGACGGTGGTATAAAGAAATCCCAATTCCTCAAGACGGGCGGAAATCATGTCCCGCCGCTCCAGTAAAAGCGGAATTTCCGCCGGAAGAACCTCGATTCTTGCCAGATTTCCGTGAACGCGGACACGCCGCTGCGTAAATCCGAGGTCTGCCAGCAGATTTTCCGCCGCTTCCGTTCTTCTTAATTTTTCGACGGTCAATTCTTCCCCGTACGGGAAACGGGTAGCAAGACAGGAAAACGACGGCTTATTCCATGTGGGAAGTCCCTCTTTTTCCGAAAGCTCGCGGATTTCCTTTTTCGTCAGCCCCGCCTCGGCCAAAGGACTCCGTATGTCCAGTTCCTTCAAAGCTTTCAGCCCGGGACGGAATTCTTTCGTGTCGTCCGCATTCGTGCCGTCTGCCACAAAAGGAATCCCCTCTTCCTTTGCCTTCTCAAGGAGCGCGGAAAACAGAAAATGCTTGCAGATATAACAGCGGTCCCGTCCGTTTTCCCTGAACCCTGCAGCCGAAAAAGGATCCGCCGGAAGAACGAAAAAAGAAATTCCCCGGCTTTTGCAAAATGCCACAGCCTCATCAAGTTCTCTTTCCGGAACGGACGGAGTCTTCATGATGAGCGCCGTCACCTTCTCTTTTCCCGCCTTAACCGCCTCATGGAGCAAATAAGTAGAGTCAACGCCGCCGGAAAAAGCAACCGCCAGGGGCATGCATTTTTCCAGCAGAACCGCCAGCTTTTTTTCTTTTTCTTCCCTGCTTGTTGCCATGCTCCACCTTCTTCCGTTTTTATATTAGTATATCATTCTCCGAAACATATGCGGTATTTTCCCCTTTCTTTTTTCACTGTCATTTTTTAAAAACCGTTTAGGATTCACCGCACATTTCAAGTTTCCAAGCCTTTTTTCATATATGTTTGTACTTCTATAAAAAAAGCAGTATAATTAATTATTAGCTTAAATAAATATTTTTATTTTAAAAAATATAAATTGCATTTTTGGATTTCATGTCTGAAAGGGAATCATTTTGAAAAGACATCAATATACCATCGGAAGAGCCGTTTCTTTCCAAGGGAACGGTCTCCATTCCGGCGAACCCGTAACGCTCACCATGCGGCCCGCCCCGGCAGGAACGGGCATTATCTTCCGCCGGACCGATCTGCCCGGTACGCCCGAAGTACCTGCCAAAAGTACATACATTACCAATACACTCCGTGCGACCACGCTCGAGCAGGGACCTGCCAAAGTATTTACGGTGGAACATCTCCTCTCTGCACTCTATGCCTTTCACATCGACAACTGTTATCTGGAAATGGACTCCCCCGAGCCTCCCGTGGCTGACGGCGGTGCCCTCACATTTTCCCGGATGATTCTTGATGCGGGAACGGTGGAGCAGGAAGAAATGACCGATGTCCTCACTCTTGAAAAAAGTCTTTCCGTTTACGAAGACGGGAAATTTATCTGCGCTCTCCCTTACAAGGGACTCCGTATCACCTTCACGTCCATCAATTCCCACCCGCTCCTCGGCACACAGATGCGGGATATTCTCATCAACCGGGACAGCTACCTTAAAGAAATCGCACCTGCCCGGACCATCGGATTCACCTGGGAACTGGATGCCCTCCGGAAAATGGGCCTCGGCAAAGGCGGAACACTGGAAAATGCAGTTGTTTACTCCGAAACGGAATGTCTTTCCGAACTGAAATTCCCGGACGAACTGGTACGCCACAAAATTCTCGACATCATCGGCGATATTTCCCTCGCCGGTCCGCTGGAAGCCCATATCATTTCCGTTTTGGGAAGTCACAAGCTGAACGGCATGCTTGCCGCCAAGCTGGAAGCACTGAGAAAATAAGGAGAATACTATGGAACTGAATATCAAAGAAATTATGGAAATACTCCCGCACCGCTATCCCATGCTGCTCATCGACAAAATCACGGAGCTCGTTCCTCTCGACTACGCAGTCGGCGTGAAATGCGTCACCATGAACGAACCGTTTTTCCAAGGACACTTTCCGGGCCGTCCCATCATGCCGGGCGCTTTAATTTGCGAAGCCATGGCACAAGTCGGCGGTGTGGCACTCCAGTATCCTGAAGAAAACAGAGGACTTATTCCCATGTTTACAGGCATGGACAAAGTCCGTTTCCGTTCTCCCGTCGTACCCGGCGATGTCCTTGTCACCAAAGCGGTCATCAAAAATATCGTCGGCCGCATGGGAAAAGTACACTGTGAATCGACTGTAGACGGCGTACTCAAAGCATCCGCCGATTTCCTTTTCTACCTTGCCGACGGAACGGAAGAAAAAAATAACGAAGACAGTTAAAAAACTGAATCAGAAGAAGAAAAATAAAGGATAAACTAAAAAACTTTTCATATTTCGTAAATTTCATTGTTCACACTCAATGGAACCTGTACGATATATATATATAGGAAGCAAAAACTATCTATCAAAGGGGATTTTAAGATGGAATTAAAAATTGTTGCGTCAGCCGAACCGGAAATTCATCAAACCGCCGTGGTTGACCCGACTGCCATACTTCATAAAAATGTAGTCATCGGACCCTATGCGGTCATCGGTCCCAACTGTGAAATCGGTGAAGGCTCGGAAATCGGAGCTCATGCCGTTATTGCCAAAAACGTAAGAATGGGAAAGAACAATCACGTCTATCCGCACGCAGTCATCGGGGAAGACCCGCAGGATTTGAAATTTGCAGGCGAATACAGCACCGTCGTCATCGGTAACGGAAACAACTTCCGTGAATTTGTGACGATTCACAGAGCCACCGGAGAAAATTGCGAAACCCGGATCGGTTCTTATAACATGCTCCAGGCCTACACCCACGTAGCTCACAACTGCAACTTTGGCGATTACATCGTCATGTCGAGCTTTGCAGGTGCAGCCGGTCACGTTACCGTAGAAGACCATGCCGTCATCGGCGGAATGAGCGGCATTCACCAATTCGTAAAAATAGGGACCTGCGCCATGGTCGGCGGCATGTCCAAAATCGTACAAGACGTCTGCCCCTTCGTCATCGTAGACGGAAACCCCGCCCGCGTAGTCGGTCTGAACAGCGTCGGACTTTCAAGAAATAACGTATCCCCTGAAATCAAAACATGGCTCAAAAAAGCATACCGCATTATTTTCCGGTCGGGACTGAAATTAAATGACGCCATTGAAGAGATGGAACAAGAATTCCCTTCGGCTCCCGAAATCGAACATCTTCTCCGGTTCCTCAGAAACTGTGAAAGAGGACTTTGCCGGACAAGAGAAAACAGAGCAGCAAAATAAAAAACTTTTCTCTTCTGCCTCACCACCGGGGCAGAAAAGAAAAGTTTTTTTGTGCGTCGATAACGGAAATTAACATAACCGCTCCGCAAAAACTCAACCATACGGGACAAGTAGGAGCGGCTTTTTTGTGTGAGTCATTTCAGTGTTTTTTGTTTTTGCTCATATAAAAACATGAATTCTTTCTTCCTTAGTCGTCCGCTTGCCTCGCTCTCGGGGGAAGTGCCGATCCTTGCGAGGTGACAAGGGCAAGCTTGCGTACACAGGTCAGAATCATTTCACATGTCTGCTCACACTTGCCCCTTTCGTCAGCTCCGCTGACACTTTAGCCAAGGCAAAGCGTCTCACACACTTTTACAGCGTCGCTCCGCTCCTCGAAAAGTGGTTCGCTTGCTTCCCGACAAGCGGGGACAGCTTTCGATTTGAATTTTATCGTTTAATGGCAACAATCAAGTAATACATTTTAAAAATATGAATTCTTTCTTCCTTAGTGTCAGCTTCCCCCGAACTCGGAGGGAAGTGCCGAGCCTGCGAGGCGATAGGGGCAAGCTTGTGTACACAGGTTAAAATCGTTCTTTCGGCTTTACTCACACTTATTCCTAGTTTTTTAGCTTCTGCTCATACTTGCCCCTTCCGACGGCTTCGCCGCCACCTTCCCCGTGTCCGGGGACGGCATACGGTTTCCATTCTGCCGTTTTTTCACAAAAACCAAGTAAAAATTTTGAGGAAACGCAATTCACTCTGCCGTCATTCTTGAGCGGTGGGCAGAACAAGAATGATGACAGGAGAAAAAACATCATGTGACTCTTAGCGAAGAATCCGGCATAGGATATCGTCAAGAGCATATATAAAATGATAAAACTATGAATTCTTTCTTCCTTATTCGTTCGCTGCCCCCGCTCCGGGGGAAGTGCCGAGCCTGCGAGGCGATAGGGGCAATTTGGCGTACACAGGTTAGAATATTTAAATCTTGTATCCTTTGCCTAGATTCTTCACTTCGTTCAAGAATGACAGGCAAGTATTTATACTGTTCTGTAAGAAACTATTTTTTCGTTTCTGCTCACACTTGCCCCTTCTGTCAGCTCCGCTGACACCTTAGCCAAGGCAAAGCGTCTCACACACTTTTACAGCGTCGCTCCGCTCCTAGAAAAGTGGTTCGCTTGCTTCCCGACAAGCGGGGACGGCTTTTATTTCTTATGCTCTTATTTTTAGGCAAAAAGTTATTTACTGCTTCTCAAAAACGCATTTCATCCTTGCCGTCATTCTTGAGCGGTGGTAATTAGGAGCGATGGCAAGCGAATTGTATTTTTAGGAGCGGAGCGACGCGAAAATGCAATGAGACGCCATACCCGACCAACGGGAGCGGTAAGAATCCGGCAAGGGATATACATAAATGCGTATATAAAAATAATAAAAAATATAATTTTCTTTTTCCTTAGTGTCAGCTTCCCCCGAAATCGGAGGGAAGTGCCGAGCTATACGAGGCGATAGGGGCAAGCTTGCGTACACAGGTCAGAATCATTTCACGTGTCTGCTCACACTTGCCCCTTCCGACGGCTGGCGCCGCCACCTTCCCCGACAAGCGGGGACGGCTCACGCTTCTTATTCATTTGACAAAACAAGCAAGTAATACAATTTAAAACTATGACTTCTTTCTTCCTTAGCGTCAGCTGCCCCCGCTGACGGGGGAAGTGCCGAGCTATGCGAGGCGATAGGGGCTAGTTGGCGTACACAGGTCAGAATATGTAATACCCCTCTGTAAAAACTCTTCCCGTTTGTCATTTTCCCACAGAAAAACCCCAAGGTTTTATCCTTGAGGTTTTTTCTGTAGCCCGTTGTATCGTTTTTATAAAACTTTATTTTTCTTTCTTTTCTTCATTGACACGGACTCTTTCGATAACCGGCTGTCCCTCTTTATTTTGGGAAATCACATCCACACGGATTCGTCCCAGCTCGGGAGCAAATTCTTTGACTGCCCGGGCATCGAGATTTACACCTTTGGCCAGTGCTCTGTAGAGCATAGCGGCAAATTCGTAGCGTGTCATGCTGCGGTTTCCGTTAAAGTTGCCGTCCGGATATCCTTCAATAATTCCTTTTTCACAAAGTCCTTTGACGTATTCATAAGCCCAGTGGTTTTCCGGTACATCGGGGAACATGGCGGCTTGTGTATCCATACCGGTCAACGCTCCGATGAATCCTTGCATTTTTGCCATCTGTGCTTCCATTTCAGCCATACGCTTCTGCATAGCCAGCATATCTTTGGCCATAGCAACTTTGGAGGTCGATACATGGTTGCCCTGTCCGAGCTTGACGGAAACACCTGCGTTCACCATGTTTTCTCCGCCTCCGAAAGAACCGCCAACGCTGAACATGGTGTCTTCATTGGGGCGGTAGTACGCGCCGATAGCAGCTGCATTGGCTCCTTTATAGTTGCCGTAGCCTGCGGCAAAGTCCCATTTATCATCGGGGTCAAAATCAAGCGGATGGAGAGCGGCAAGAGCAGCAGCGCCTGCGCCGACTCTGTTGACACGGTTGCCCATAGCGTCAATGCTATCCCCCAACTTGGTGATGTTGGTCGCATTGACGTTTACCTGTTTGTCCAAGACGGTCAGGTTCTGACTTGCCGTGTTTTCGGCTTTGATGTAGTTACCGTCTTTTTCAATTCTTGTTTCGTTGTAAACGGTGCCGCCCGTGACAATGCCTTTATTGTTCTTCTCGACCTTACCGTCCGTTTTGACGTTCAGCGTATATTCTACGCTCTTGTCTTCTTGCTCCGTTGATTCAACGGCTACGGTGTCACTTTCCACGATGGTGTTTCTCGTGTCTTTGGTCGCGACGGTTACTTGCTGTTTTTTGCCGTTGCTGTCCGTAAGAGAAATCGTGGTCGTGTTGTTGTCATTTTCTTCGCCCTTCAGCTCATAGGTCGTATCCGTATTGACCACATCACTGATCATCTTGGAAACATCGACCTCATAGTTTTTGCTGGGGTCGCTTTGCGTGAATACAAGTTTCTTTTTGTTCGCGTCATACGTGCCACCAGTGGTATAAGTGTTGGTATCGGTGAAGTTGTCCGTAATATTCTTCGCGGCGGCTTTCAGCTGGCGCAAATTGACGGCATCGGTATCTTCCGTCGCATCTCCTACATTGATAATCTGGCGGAGTTTATCTTTTGTGCCGACAGAGACCGCGGCGGCGGTTTTTCCGTTCAGGTCAACATCACTGAATACGCCTTTTTTCTCTTCTGTAAACCCTGCACGATCTGCTACGGAACCGCTGCCGAGAGCTACGCCGCCTGCGACGGTGGTGTTGGCATTATGTCCGATGACGGTGGCGTCCTTGACGTTGGTTTCCACGCTGTCATCCGCCGAACCGAGAACGATGCTTCCGTCCGCTCCCGTCAGTTTTCTCTTGTCGCCGAGGAGAACGGCGCCGGTCGTTTCTTTCACTTCATTTTCCGAGCCAATCATCGTGAGATGGGTGACATGTTCCGCTTTATTTATGAAACCGTCCACGAGGTTATAGGTGCTTACCTTATCTTCAGTTCCCGTGAGGATATTATTGACGCCCATAATCTGAGACGCTCTGGTGTAGTCCGCGGTGTTGCCGCCGCCGATGACCATGGTCGAACCGCCGGACTCGCTGTCAATGGTCATTTTGCGGAGTTTTTCGATCAACTCGTCCGGCGTAGCCGCGCCGCTGGTAAGATTGCCGGCAGAAATATATTTTTTCGAATTAGTCACTTTATTTCCCGCGCCGAAAATCAAAGTGCCGTTCGTATTTTCCGTCACATTGGCCAGACCGACAATGCTGTTGGCAATGCCTGCCTCATTGCCATGCGCTTTGGACTGGATCGTATTCAAAGAGCCGATGACGGTGGAGCCGAAATTTTGCGGTGCAGTAAGGCTATTCAATCTGCCCCCGCCCGTGAAGTCGCCGGTGCTGATGGAGTAAGCGCCGATCATTGTGCCAAAAATACCCTTATTAAAGGTATTCGTGCCCACCGTGGTCTGGTTGACGTGATTGGCTTCCCAATTCGTTCCATCCGTGACCTCGATGCCGCCCATTTTGCCCAAGTAGGTATGCGCGCCGATCTGGATACTACCCGTGCGGGCTAACGAGTAGGCACCGATAGCGATTCCTGTCGCGGACCGCTGCGGATCATTCAATGTGCCAAAGCCTAAATATTTTTCCTGTCTCCCGTTGCCGTTGATGACATTCGATTTTTTGCCGATCGCCACGCCACCGGACAAGTTCATGTTCGATGATACTCTGGCTCCGTCACCGATTGCCACTGTACTTAACGAATCGGCGCTCGCGCCGCGGCCGATCGCAACGGCGTTTGCACCCTCCGCGAGGGCATTATGTCCGATCACTGTGACATCTTCTACTTTAATTTCTTTAACGGTATCGGAAACCCCGAGGACGACGCTGCCGTTGGCTTTCGTTAATTTTCTCTTATCACCGAAAACGAGCGCATTCTTCGTATCGGTAATTTGGTTTTCTGAACCGATCACAGATACATGACTGATGTTTGTACCCACATTTTTAAAACCGTTAAGAAGATTGTAATCACTTGCGGCTTTTTCCGTGCCGGTCAGTGTATTATTGACCCCCATCAGCTGGGAGGCCTTAGCATAATTCGCCTTATTTCCCCCGCCGATGGCAAGAACGGCGCCACCGCCATTGGAAGATTTTACCGTATTACGGAGTTTATCCGCCAAATCCTTGGCAGAAGCTCCGCCGCCCGTAATCCCGGAAAGCGTACCTATTGAATTTTCAATTTCATTCCCCGCACCAAAAATCAGCGCGCCATTCGCGTTATTCGTTCTGTTCGCAACACCCACCACACTGTTGGCGATCCCGGATAAGTTGGATGACGAACTGGCAGATTCGATACTGTTGAGCGAGCCTACAATACTGGCTCCCATATTTTGCATGCCATAGGTCGAGAAACGGCTACCATTGTATTTCCCTGAAATAATCGAATACGTCCCGAGGACGGAGGAAAACGCGCCCTGATTATAGCTGTTCGCGCCGATTGTCGTGGCATTAATGTTGACGTTTTTGGATTTCACTTTTTGCACATCGGAGCCGTCGACTTCTGTATCTCCCAGTTTACCTATGTATTTATGGTCGCCGATCATGGTGCTGCCGGACCGGGCATACGCGTTCTGCCCGATAGCGATGCTGCTCGCCCACTTTGTCACATCTTCCTGGTTAAATTTAAAATTTTTTTCCTGATTGCCATACATATTTTCGACAAATGCGTTCTTGCCGATGGCAATACTGCCTTCCTGACTGACATAATCATTAATTTTCGCATGATCGCCAATCGCAACCGCTCCGTTTTGGCCGTTATTATTCTCTAACGAAGTACCATTGCCGATTTGGACATTCTGGTTACCCGGTTCGACAAAAGTCTTCACTCCGTCAATAGCAGCATATGCCCCGCCGGGAATGAACCCCAAAGCAAGAACCGTCATGACGGCGGCGATTGATTTTCTTTGCCGGCTTGAAACAGCCTTGCTATGGCTTTTTGCAATTTCTGAAACAACTACATACGTATTTTTTACCTTACTCCATACGGTTTTATAAATTTTGTTCATGAAATCCTCCTGTTATCCGGATACACTGTATTAACACGCATACCCCAACCGATAAAAACACAAAATCCTTGTATAAATAACCGAAATATGTTTGCATCAGGCCCATTCTGGTTTTGCTTAAGCACTTCCTTTCATAAAAATTAATTTCCGGAATTGTAACCTTTTACCCCCTGTTAACAATCAAATAATTATTTTTATGTGCATATTATACCATATTTTTTACCTATTTTATTCTTCTCCCGTATATTCTTTGTATGAAATTTATAAATTTTTTCTTCCTTAGTCGTTTGCTTCCCCGAATGCGGAGGGAAGTGCCGGGCCTTGCGAGACAATAGGGGCAAGTTTGAATGCACAGGTTAAAATCGTTCTTTCGGCTTTACTCACACTTATTCCTAGGTTTTTAGCTTCTGCTCATACTTGCCCCTTCCGACGGCTTCGCCGCCACCTTCCCCGTGTCCGGGGACGGCATACGGTTTCCATTCTGCCGTTTTTTTACAAAAACCAAGTAAAAATTTTGAGGAAACGCAATTCACCCCTGCCGTCATTCGTGAGCGGTGGGCAGGACAGGGATGATTACAGGAGAAAAAACATCATGTGACTCTTAGCGAAGAATCGGGCATAGGATATCGGAAAATGCATTTAATACTCACATTCTTTGCCCAGATTCTTCACTTCGTTCAAGAATGACAGGCAGGTATTTACTGCCGTTTTGTAAAAAACTGTTTTTCGTTTCTGCTCCAACTTGCCCCTTTCGTCAGCTCCGCTGACACTTTCCCCGACAAGCGGGGACGGCTTTCATTTCGTATTTTTTCTTCTTAAGCAAAAAGTCATTTACTGTTATACCGAAACGCAATTCCACCTCTGCCGTCATTCTTGAGCGGTGGTAAGCTTACATGAAGAAATTAAATATAAAAACAGATTGTTATGTATAGCGAAGAATCTGGCAGAGAATATCGTCAAACGCGTTTAAAATAATAAAAACTATAATTTCTTTCTTCCTTAGTGTCAGCTTCCCCCGAACGCGGAGGGAAGTGCCGAGCTATGCGAGGCGATAGGGGCATGCTTGCGTACACAGGTCAGAGTATTTAAATCTTGTATCCTTTGCCTAGATTCTTCACTTCGTTCAAGAATGACAGGCAAGTATTTATACTGTTCTGTAAGAAACTCTTTTATATGTCTGCTCACACTTGCCCCTTTCGTCAGCTCCGCTGACACCTTCCCCGACAAGCGGGGACGGCTTTCATTTCGTATTTTTTCTTCTTAAGCAAAAAGTCATTTACTGTTATACCGAAACGCAATTCACCCCTGCCGTCATTCTTGAGCGGTGGGCAGAATCGGAACGATGATAGAAGAAAAAACATAATCTGACTCTTAGCGAAGAATCCGGCATAGGATATCGTCAAAAGTGTATTTAACACCCGTATTCTTTGCCCAGATTCTTCACTCTTTCCCGTACTTTTTTATTCTTGTATTCCCGACCGCTTTTTACCTTCGTTCAAGAATGACAGGCAGGTATTTAGTGCCGTTCTGTAAAAATCGTCTTTTCGTTTCTGCCACACTTATTTCCATTCTTTGCTTTCTGATCCAACTTACCCCTTTCGTCAACCTGTCGGTTGACACCTTCCTCCGACAAGCGGGGACGGCTTTTTAATGTGAGTCATTTTCTTATTTTTCATTTTCACTTATAAAATAAAAAGCACGGAACCTTTTTCTGCTCCGTGCTTTTTTGTTGCTCTTATTTTTTATTAAACATCGGATCTTCCTCGTCAATTACGGGAATTCCTTTATTTCGTAAGGCTTCCGCCAAAATTCCGCTTCCTTTGATTTTTCGTCCCGTAAACGTACCGTCATAGATTTCATGCACGCCACAGGTCAGACTTCGTGACTTCAGTACAGCCAGTGCCACCGGCGTATCACCGATTTCTTTCAATACCTTTTCCACGCCTTTTCTGTATTTTTTATCCACATCTTTTCCGTGACAGTCCGTGACTTTTCCGTCGACGATTTCTGCAGGCGGACGCGGACAGGGCATACCTGCCTCTATTTCCGGACAGACGGGAATCACTTCTTTTCCGCGGCAAAAATCGACAACTTCCTGCCGGTAATTATCGCCGCCGTTATATTTACACCGCTTGCCCAGCAGACAGGCACTCACTATGATTTTCATATACTCCTCCTTATCTGACTCCAGTATAGCAGAATTGCATTTTGACATGTAGTTATGTATCATGATACAGGTTCATTTTATTCTAAATTTATTATTTACCTTTTTATAAAAAAATTTTTCACTCCTAATCATTTTCATTTATCAGTGATTAGTGATAAAATAGTTATCGAGAAGAATAGATGTTTCTTACTTCGTTGATTGTACCTGTGCGTAGAATCAAAAGTTAAAGAGATATCTTCCTCTCTTCTTTGCGTATTCAAATGCAGAAAGGGGTTTCATGTTTTTCGTTAAACCGCTGGGAGCAGTCCTCGCTCTCGCTTTATGTCTGCCTGTCACAGGGCTTGCCGGGACACCGGAAGGAACGGCCGGCATGACATCTTCTGTAGGAAGCCGGGAGGAAGAATTTCATTATTCTTCTTTATCTGCTTATGGAGAACCGGGGTATTCCCAATCTTCCACTTTATTTTTCAATGACGGATTCGAAAGACTGACCATTTTTGAGATGGAGCATCATGACGGGCAGATGACCATCACAATCCGTCGGAATATGAACATTTTATGGAAGGGTACCTATTCCGTAAAATCTCCTTATTTTTCCGTACAACGCCATGACATCCTCGGGCATATCACCTTTGAAATTACCGCCGGTGAGCATATTCTCTACGGCGAAATTGATGAGAATGACCGCTGGGATATTAAGGAAAAATCAAGGAAACAGATTGAAAAAGTGCCTCTTCCTCTTTCAGAGCCGTCTTCAGTGGATAACCGACGGTAATCAGCCGGCCGGTCTGTTTCGGTGCATAATACCGGTGACTGCGAATTTCCATGTTTTACGTTTTACAGCCAGGTGATATTCATGAAAAAACAAATCCATTTACACCCGAAGGACCTTGAAAAAAGCGACCAGATGGGTCTGACCTACAACCTGGGCCGGGCACACAAGCGGATGCTTCTGAAGCAAACGAACATTATGAAAAAGTACGGTCTCACTGCCAGGCAGGCACTGATCATTGCTTATTTATCGACTCACAAAAAAGAAGTGGTCACCCAGAAAGTGCTGGAGGACCATCTCCATCTGACCAATCCGACCATTACGGTCATGATTAAAACCATGATAAAAAAAGGTCTGATCAGAAAAGAGCGTCTTCCTGAAGATGCAAGAAAGTACCGGCTCTTCCTCACCGACAGGGCAAGAGAAGTGGAAGAAGTCAGTCACAAAGAAGCCGTTGCCTTGGATCAGCGTTTCTACGCCGGTGTTTCCGATACAGACATGAAAATATTCCAAGGTGTATTGAACAAAATTCTGAAAAATCTGGATATGGCATAAAAAATCACGCCGCTCTCAAAAAAGGGCGGCTTTTTGTGTGCACTTTTACAACGAATAGGGAAAGGAAATATAAATTCTTTTTCCTTAGTGTCAGTTATTCCTGAAAAAAGTAAATGTACACAGATCGGAATCACTTTTTTGGGCCTGCTCACACTTGCCCCTTTCGTCAGCTCCGCTGACACTTTCCCCGACAAGCGGGGACAGCTTTCAATTTGTATTCTTTCTTTTATGTATTCATTTAACAGTTAATATTTTTATAAAAACTATGAATTCTTTTTTCCTTAATGTAAGCTTCCCCCGAACACGGAGGGAAGTGCCGAGCCCGCGAGGCGATAGGGGCAAGTCTGCGTACACAGGTTAGAATATTTAAATCTTGCAACCTCTACCAAATTCTCACCACTCCCGTTGGTCGGGTATGGCGTTTCACTCATTTTTACAGCGTCGCTCCGCTCCCCGGAAAATGGTTCACTTGCCATCACTTCGTTCGAGAATGACAGGCAAGTATTTACTGTTGCTTTGTAAGAAACTATTTTTCATATCTGCTCACACTCGCCCCTCCTGTCAGTTCCGCTGACACCTTAGCCAAGGCAAAGCGTCTCACACACTTTTACAGCATCGCTCCGCTCCTCGAAAAGTGGTTTGCTTGCTTCCCGTCATCCGGGGACGGCTTTTTAATGTAAATCATTTAATTATTTATGCTTTTTCTTATATAAAAAGCATAAATTCTTTTTTCCTTAGTCGTTCGCTTCCCCCGAACACGGAGGGAAGTGCCGAGCCTGCGAGGCGATAGGGGCAAGCTTGCGTACACAGGTTAAAACATTTAAATCTTTCAACCTTTGCCCGGATTCTTCACTCTACCCCATACTTTTTTATTTCTCTATTCCCGACCGCTTTTTACCGCCGTTCGAGAATGACAGGCCAGTATTTACTGCCATTTTGTAAGAAACTGTTTTTCATATCTGCTCACACTCGCCCCTTCTGTCAACCTGTCAGTTGACACCTTCCCCGACAAGCGGGGACGGCTTTTTAATGTGAATCATTTAATCATTTTTGCTTTTTCTTATATAAAAAACATAAATTCTTTTTTCCTTAGTCGTTCGCTTCCCCCGAAATCGGAGGGAAGTGCCGAGCCTTGCGAGGCGATAGGGGCAAGTCTGCGTACACAGGTTAAAACATTTAAATCTTTCAACCTTTGCCTGGATTCTTCACTCTACCCCATACTTTTTTATTTCTCTATTCCCGACCGCTTTTTACCCCCGTTCAAGAATGACAGGCAGGTATTTAATACCACTTTAGTAGAAACTGTTTTTCCATTTTTGCTCATACTTGCCCCTTCCGACGGCTGCCGCCGCCACCTTCCCCGTGTTCGGGGACGGCTTACGGTTCGTATTCTTTTCTTTTTAGGCAATAAATCATTTACTGTCATACCGAAACGCAATTCACCTCTGCCGTCATTCTTGAGCGGTGGGAGTATGCGGATGAGTAGAACGGAACCACAGCGTGATGAGTGATAGCGAAGAATCCGGCATAGGATAATCGCAAAAAGTGTTTTTAACACCCGTATTCTTTGCCCGGATTCTTACCGCTCCCGTTGGTCGGGTATGGCTTTTTGATGTGAGTCATTTCCTTATTTTTTGTTTTTAACCGCTTTTTCTTTCCCGGTGTATTATTTCCCTTGCCTGTAGTACTATATAGTAAACAGATACATACAGGGATATTTTTATTTTTCAAGGAGATTGTATGAGAAAAACTAAAATTATCTGCACCATCGGTCCCCGCCAGGACGATTATGAAATCATGAAAAAAATGGCTCTCCAGATGGACGTTGCCCGTTTTAATTTTTCCCACGGTACCCGGGAGAGCCACAAGGAAAAGCTTGTCATGCTCCGGAAAGCGGCTCTTGAAGCAGGCCGTCCCATCGCCGCTATGCTGGATACGAAAGGGCCGGAGATACGGACCGGGTTGCTGAAGGGTCACCGTCCTCTGCTTCTTCAAAAAGGCGGCTCCCTTGTACTCACTGCCGATGCGGAAAATGCGGCGGACAAAGTTTTTATCAACTACCCCGCCATCCTCAAAGATATCCGCCCGGGACATCATATCCTCATTGATGACGGATTGATTGACCTTGTCGTGAAAGACGTGAACGGCTGTGACATTTTGTGCGAAGTCGTCAGCGGCGGCGAGCTGGGCGAGCAAAAAGGCGTGAACATACCGGATATTCCCGTCCGTCTTCCGGCGCTGACAGAAAAAGACAAAGAGGATATTCTTTTTGCCATAGAAAATGATTTCGACTTTATCGCCGCCTCTTTCGTCCGCGATGCTTCCTGCATTGAAGAAATCCGCCGGATTCTCTCGGAAAAAAACTCAAAAATCAAAATTATTGCCAAAATCGAATCCCAGGAAGGGGTAAAAAACTTCCATGAAATCGTCGTTGCCGCTGACGGTATCATGATTGCCCGCGGAGATTTGGGGGTCGAAGTGAATCCGAAAATGCTCCCCCGTCTCCAGAAAGACATGATTAAGAAATGTAATTATGAGGGAAAGCTTGTCATCACGGCCACGCAAATGCTTGACTCGATGATCAGAAATCCCCGTCCGACCCGGGCCGAAGTCACCGATGTAGCCAATGCCATCGACGACGGGACCGATGCCATCATGCTCTCCGGCGAAACGGCAAGCGGAAAATATCCCGTCGAGGCTCTGCAAATGATGGTTTCCATTGCCGAATTTACCGAACAATTCCATGAGTATGACCTTTTCCGCTACAGAGAAATGGAAGCGACGCTTTACGACAGTATTTCCAATACCACCTGTCGTGCCACCGTCACTGCGGCCCACGAGCTCAAAGCGGCAGCGATCATCGCTCCCACCATTTCGGGAAATACGGCTCTTCTCCTTTCGAAGTACCGCCCCGATGTAGATATTTTTGCTCTATCCCCCGATGAAATCACGGTCCGCCAGATGATGCTCTTCTGGGGTGTCAGCCCGCTTTTGGCGCCCCGTTACGAATCGACAGACATCATATTTGAGAAATCCATAGAAAAATTGCAGAACGAAGGCTACATCAAGAAAAACGACCTCTGTGTCATCACCGCCGGTATTTTCTCGGGAAATCTGAAAAAAAGAAAATCCGCCGCCACAAACATCATGCGCATCATGGAAGTATAATTTCATCGGAAAAAATCAAAAACCCTTATGACCGCAACCACCGCCATAAGGGTTTTCTTTATTTTTATTTCTTTTCCAGCTTTCCGCCGTAAACGGGGAAACGTCCGAACTCACCGTAGTCTTTTATTTTTTCTAGATGTATCAGCAGATCCATATCCTCTTTTGAAATCGTGAAATCAATTTCTGCATTTTCTTTCATCCGCAAAGGCGATGTCGTTTTCGGAAGAACCACCGTATCCAGCTGCCAGTCGTAACGGATACAGAGCTGTGCCACCGTCACTTTATACTTTTCCGCCATTTCGCAAAGCACCTTGTTCTTCAGCGCTTCTCCATGGGCAATCGGCGAATATGCTTCCACCACAATATCTTGTTTCTTGCAGAAATCAATGAGTGCGAGCGGTGTATTTCCCGCATGACAGAGAATCTGATTCACCATCGGCTTGATACGGGCGGTTTCCAAAATATTTTCCAAATCTTTTTCCAGGAAATTGGAGACACCGATGGCTTTCACTTTACCGCTCTCGTACGCCTCTTCCAAAGCCCGCCAGACTTCCCTGTTTTCCTTTTCGTAACGGTAATCCGATTGGTTCACTTCCGTCCACGGCTGGGGCGAATGAATAATCATCAAATCCAGATAAGAAAGCCCCATTTTTTCCAGCGTTCCATCAATGGACTCCTTGGCCGCTTCATAGCTTTTATGCTCTGCCGCCACTTTCGAGGTGACAAAAATTTCCTCCCGTCCGAGACCGCAGGAAAGAAGACCTTCCCCAACACCCCGCTCATTTCTGTACGTCTGGGCGGTATCAATATGCCGGTACCCGAGCTTCACCGCCGACCGCACCGCCTCAGCAGCCTCGCCGTCTTTAATAAACCAGGTTCCCAGTCCCAGCTTGGGAATCTTTTTTCCGTTATGCAAAGATAATGTTTCATCAAATATCATAGTATCCCTCCTTAGTTCTATTGTATAAAAAAGAAATACAAGTGTTCTTCCGGCATTTGAAGGATTTTGTTATTATATTTTTGCTTACGCCTTGGGTTTCAGGCTCGGGTTTCTTGTTTCCAGAATCCATTTTGCCAGGTCTTCCGGGTCTACGCCGAGATGTTCTTCTGCCCAGGGTTTCCATTTCATGCTTTTGGTTTTTATCGCCAGGATTTCTTCCATGGGTTTTCCCGTTTTCATTTCCAAGAGGTAGGCCATGCGGATCCAGTGGTTCGGGTAGCCTTCTTCCAAAGCCTTTTTCGCTCTTTTTTCTTCTACGCCGTAAAAACGGTGAAGACGGCGGGCACGGTGGGCGTTGTATTTTTCTTCGTAGGTATCGCCTGTAAGTCCCAGATTTTTCAGAATTTTTCCCCACGGTTGTTCTTTTCTGAGTGCCAGTATTTCTTGTATGCTTTTCCCGGAGAGGCAGGCGATGAGTGCAGCTTTGTCGATATCAAGGTAACGGATGCCTTCTTTTAAAAGGGTTTTCACCGTGTCTTCGGAGATTTCGTATTTGTGATGAACGGCACGGATTTGGTCTTCTTCTGTCATTTGTCTGAGCATGGTGTTCTCCTTTCTTTTCTGTTTGCATTATATCACTTATTTCCGTTTTTTATCCATTTTTTATGAATGGTTCTCATTTGTGCAGGCCTATGATTTTTGTTACAATAATATATCATATCAGTGAGGTGAATTATGCTTATTTACGAAATGTTTAAAAATGCCGATCCCCGGCATCTGGCTTATGTCGGCACTTCGACGGTCACTTACGGGGAGCTGGAAAAGGCTGTCGATTGCTACAGAAATACTTTGTATGCCCTGGGTATCCGCAAAGGGGACCGGGTCGGTCTGTATACCGCCAATTGTGCGGAGTTTGTGTATGTGTATATGGGCGTCACGTCTTTGGGCGCCATTATCGTTCCTATCAATAATTCCCTGGTGGACCGGGAAGTGGATTATATCCTGAAGGATGCGGAGGCCAAGCTTCTCGTTTCCGATACGCCGCTTACGGTGTCTTGTGATTTCATCGAACTTTCCCGTCTGAATGAGAAGGCATTTTCAGAAAATGCACCGGCAGCGCCTGACGTATCCGGCGAATTGTCGGAAGACGATGTTTGTGCCCTGGTGTATACATCAGGAACGACAGGAAATCCGAAAGGCGCGATGCTGACCCATAAGAACCAGATTCGCAATGTGGAGCAGTATGTACAGCTCGTTCCGGTCGATCAAGATACAAGGATTCTCTGCGTACTTCCTATGTTCCATTGTTACTGTCTTACCGTTGTCGTTTTGGCGGCACTCCGTTTCCATGCGACAGCCGTTCTTCTCCGTTCGAAAAATCCGACGGATATTATCCGCTCCATCCGTGAGCACAAGGTGACAATGGCTATCATGGTGCCGCCTTTGTACAATCTGCTCGCCCGCCGCGGCAAGCCGGAGGATATGGCATCGGTAGAAACTTTTGTATCCGGCGGTGCTTCTCTTCCCCAGCCGGTGGCGCAGGCATTCTTTGAACGTTTCGGCCACCCGATCCAGGAAGGTTACGGTCTTACCGAAGCTTCTCCAGTCGTTTCCGTACTTCCTACAAAGAAACCGAAGTATCTGACGTCCGGTCCCGCACTTCCCGGTGTAGAGGTGAAAATCCTGACCGAAAAGGAAGGGCCCTATGTGGCAGGCACGGTAGGCGAACTTCTTGTCCGCGGGGACAATGTGATGAAAGGGTACTGGAAAAAGCCTGAGGAAACAGCAAAAGTGCTGACCGAAGACGGCTGGCTCCACACAGGCGACCTTGCCTATCTTGACGATGACCGTTATATTTACATCGTTGACCGTATCAAAGATCTCATCATCATGAACGGGGAAAATATTTATCCCGGCGAAGTCGAAGACTGCATTTACGAAGTGGAAGGCGTCGGCGAATGTGCGGTCATCGGTCATCCCGATCCACTCCGCGGCCAATCCGTCTGGGCCTACGTGGTCATGAAAGAGGGCTATGCCTTTGATGAAGATAAAATCAGAGACTACATGCAGAAAAATATAGCGGCTTACAAAATTCCCCGCCGTTTCATTCCCATGGACGCACTCCCCAAAAATGCGACAGGGAAAATATTGAAACGTGCCTTGCGGAACGAACCGTAACACAAAAACAGAAAGCGATACCCGAAAGGTACCGCTTTTTTTATTTCATATTTTTCATACCCTGCCAATGAATATGTTTCCGTTCTTCCTCGCCGGGAAAGCCGTACAAGCCGTTTTCAAACATCCGTAAAAGGAAACGCATCATCGTTTTATACCAAAACCGTCCGGCCTCGGTCATAGAGAAAACAGAGCCTTGCTGTGTCAAAAGTCCCCAATTTGTCCAAGATTTGAAGAGTGGCATCAAAAAATCCGGTATGTCCGTCCCTGTTTCATGACCTATCATATCTAAATCAAAGATACCGCGGTCACAGGCAGAAGACAGCACGCCCCGCTCTTTCCTATAAGGACCCTTAACTTGACCGCCCATGGCAACATACCGCTTCCCTGCAGCAGCATGGTACATAGCCGCATTCACCGGTTTGAAAAAAGAAATTTCCCCCAGCTTTCCCCCACAGGCCATACCGAGAGCAAAAATGTCACTCTCCCCGGCAGCCATCGCATTATACAAACTCCGTTCCCCCGGTTTCATCTTCCAGTGGGTACAGGAAATCGGAACGGCTTTTCCGTGTGTGAGACCATTCTGTGCTATACGAAACAAAGACTGCAACTGTGCCACTTCCTGTACTTTTCCCTGTGCCTTGAACTGTTTTCCCAGCGGAGATGACGGGTGAATCTGGAGCTTATACAAATCGAGTCCGGAAATCCCTAAAGAAAGGGCCCGACGGATATCCCCGGCCATCACCTCTTCCGTCTGGTAGGGCAGACCGTAAATGAGGTCGATAACCATACCTGCCTTTTCTTTAGCCAATCCCGCTAACTTTTCCGCCACCGCCTCACGACTGTCTCCCCGCCCGACACTCCGGCGCACCCTGGTATCAAAAGACTGGACGCCGAAACTGAACCGGTTGATACCACTTTCTATGGCGGCTCTCATTTTTTCCTCCGTCATATCCGAAAGAGAAGACTCCATTGTCACCTCTGCCTCAGGGAGCAAATGAAATGTATCCTTCACCGCCTCCATGATACGGGAAATCTGGGAAGGCGTAAGCAAACCGGGTGTCCCGCCTCCGAAAAATACGGCCCCGGTTTGCGATTTACGGACATACGGAAAATCCGCCAGACTCCTGATTTCTTTCACCAAACTGTCTGTATAGAGTGCCTGCTTTTCCGCATCTGCCTTTTCCTTATAAAATCCGCAATACGTACAAGCAAGACGGCAAAACGGGATATGAATATACACTGCCCCGCGTCCGGACGGCGTCCCCGACTCTAAAACCTGACGGAGCCGCTCTTCCAATATATCCGGTGCCAGCGTTTTCATTTTTCTCTCGCGGTAAGGCTCGTCGGCCCATGAAATATCCCAAGGCGAGCCGTGAAACTCCCCTCCCCAAGACCGATACTCTTCCGACTCCATCACATCTTTCCCATACCGAAGCTCCATAACAATCTCCTTTAATCTGCATCCTTTACTGATTTCTTTTATTATAAAAGGAAAATCCTGACTCTGCCATACGATTTCTTTATAGCAAATATAATTTCTCTGCAGAAGTTCCTGTCAAGCATGACTTATATGTAAATCCGGTATTTTTTATTTTCCGTCATGCCTGCTACAATACAGGCTAAGAAAGGAAGGAAATCATGGAGAATATTGATGAAGAAACCGTAACGACTGAACAAGACACCCCGCCGTGGGCTATTCTTGAACTTTCTATCTAACTTTGATAAAAATCGCAGATCTGTCATGGCGATGTCTGCGGTTTTTTATATCGTCACTATGACGGTATCCCCCAAACAAGACACCTTGTCATCACCTGGCGGGTGTTTTGTTTTTTTATGCTCTTTTTTACTTTGTCTTTATACATGCATATTATTCATTTTTGAGATTCTGCTCACACTATTTTCATTCTTGTGGATCTGCTCCAACTTGCCCCTTTCGTCAACCTATCGGTTGCCACCTTCCCCGTGTCCGGGGACGGCCTACGGTTTCCATTCTTTTTGACAAAACAAGTAAGTAATACAATTTAAAACTATGAATTTTTTCTTCCTTAGTGTCAGCTTCCCCCGCATACGGAGGGAAGTGCCGAGCAAGGCGAGGCGATAGGGGCAAGTTTGCGTACACAGGTTAAAATATTAATACCCATATCCTTTGCCAGATTCTTCACTCTACCCCGTACTTTTTGTTTCTCTATTCCCGATCGCTTTTTACCGCCGTTCAAGAATGACGGGCAGGTATTTAATACCGTTTTGTAAGAAACTCTTTTACCTTTCTGCTCACTCTTGCCCCTTCCGACGGATCCGCTGCCACCTTCCCCGACAAGCGGGGACGGCTCACGCTTCTTATTCTTTTGACAAAACAAGTAAGTAATACAATTTAAAACTATGAATTCTTTCTTCCTTAGCCGTTGCTTCCCCCTAAGACGCTTTGCCTTTGGCTAGGGAAGTGCCGAGCTTTGCGAGGCGATAGGGGCAAGTTTGCGTACACAGGTCAAAACATTTAAATCTTGTAACCTCTGCCCGGATTCTTCACTCAGTGGCAACTCTATTTATTCCATTACAATCAAATTGCCTTTTTACGACCGTTCAAGAATGACAGGCCAGATATTTACTGCCGCTCTGTAAAAACCGTATTTTTGTTTCTGCTCACACTTGCCCCTTCCGACGGCTGGTGCTGCCACCTTAGCCAAGGCAAAGCGTCTCACACGCTTTTACAGCGTCGCTTCGCTCCTCGAAAAGTGGTTCGCTTGCCTCCCGTCATCCGGGGACGGCTTAAAACTTGCATGCTTTCCTTTATTTTCCATCAAGTGAGAAACGCTTTTGGTATGATTCATTTCGTTATTTTTTTGTTTTGCTCATATAAAAATATGAATTCTTTTTCCTTAGTGTCAGCTTCCCCCGAACTCGGAGACGGCTTTTTTGTGTGAGTCATTTCGTTATTTTTGTTCTTTTGTCACGTAAAAAAACCTCCGCCTTGGTTTGGGGAGGTCTTTATTTTATTTCTTTTATTTTTTCCCTATGTGCCTTGCTTTGTAGGCCAGTAGTTTGGCGTCACGGATTTCCAAATGGTGAAAGTATTTTTTCGTTTCTGTGACTACAATGCCGGAGAGCCCCAAGAGGGCAATGAGGTTCGGAATCGCCATGAGGCCGTTTACTATGTCGGCAAGAGCCCATATTTCTTCAAGCTGCAAGAATGCACTGCCTGCAATAATGATGACGTAAGCAACGCGGTAAAAAGGAATGGCTTTGACGCCTGCAAGGTAGACGAGGCAGCGTTCGCCGTAGTAGTTCCAACCAAGAATGGTGGTAAATGCGAAAAGTGTAAGGGATACGGTAAGAAGAATCGGTGCGATGCTTCCGAATCCGCTGGCAAAAGCTTCTTGTGTAAGCTCTGCACCGTTTGTATCTCCCATCCAGGCACCGCTCACGATAATGGTAAGGCCTGTGAGGGTACAAATGATGATGGTGTCAATGAATGTACCTGTCATGGAGATGAGTCCCTGTTCGGCCGGCCATTTGGTTTTAGCGGCAGCGGCTACAATCGGGGCCGACCCGAGACCTGATTCGTTGGAGAAAAGTCCTCTGGCGATACCACTTCTGATGGCAAGCATGATGCCTGCACCGGCAAATCCGCCTGCAGCGGCAGTTCCGCTAAAAGCGCCTTCTATAACCTGGGCAATGGCATGGGGCAGCTGGTCATATAAGATGACGAGAAGGGCCACGGTGGTGATAAAGTATAAAACGGCCATGGCAGGCACAATTTTTTCGGCCGCTTTGGAAATCGAGCGGAGTCCTCCGAAAATGATAATTCCGACAAGAATGGTAAGAACGGCTACGGACAAAAGGATCGGCACATTCATCGATGCATTGAGAGAATGGGTAATCGCATTGACCTGGGTGGTCGTTCCCGAGCCGAGCATGGCGGTAAGTACACCGAAGAAGGCAAAGGCCATGCCGAGGGGTTTCCATTTTTTTCCGAGTCCCTGTTCGATGTAGTACATCGGTCCGCCGGCTATATTTCCGTTTTCATCAACAGAACGGAATCTGACGGCCAGGCAGCCTTCCGCGTATTTGGTCGCCATACCGAAGAAGGCGGCGACCCACATCCAGAAGAGAGCACCCGGTCCGCCGAGCTTAATGGCAGTCGCTACGCCCACAATATTTCCTGTGCCTACAGTGGCGGCAAGAGCGGTACAGAGGGCTTTGAAGCTGTCGATATCTCCGTCACCTTTATTTCTGGCGAAGAAGATGAGCTTGAGGGCCCGCGGTAATTTCACCATCTGGATAAGTCCCAGACGAATCGTCAGATATACGCCGGTGCCTACGAGGAGAACGAGGAGCCAGGGGCCCCATACGATGGCATCGATCTGATTCAATACATCAGCTAACATAGTACCACTCCCATCTTTTTTACATGAAATCCTTTTTCTGATACAAAAAACCGGCTCTGTTTTCGGGTAAAAAAGCAGAGCCGGCCGGAATAATCCCTATCCCCACCGACTCTGTCCTTTTGCCTGAGAGATTAGAATGCAACGACTACTCTTCCCTGCACCCCTGCCCCTTCGGCGTCCTTATATGGATCTCTCCAGAGTTATGTCCGTACACGGTTTCGTGTTACCCGGGGAAATCCCCTTCGAACGCCTGATAGTGTTACTCCTTCGGCAGACAATTGTCTTTTTCCGTATACATCATCCAAATTAGTGTACATGTATTATACTGGATAATTTTTTAATTGTATAATATTTTTTAAGCATACAAATATCGGTTTTTTATTACTTTATCTCATGACTCCTCTGTTAAGTTATGATTTTCCCTTTTCTTTCTGTTTCCGCCGTTTTCATGACAGCGGTATGCTTATTATTTTTTTATCTGCAAACGGCTTCCTTTATTCGCTTTACGGCCGCCTTGTTATAAAAACGGAACGGCGGACCCGGAAAAAAGATTTTATTCGTGGATTTCCAATGTGGTCGGTACGGTTTTTTCCGTCGCATCGATAGCAACTGCCACAGCGGCATCACCTGTAATATTCAAGGTCGTGCGGAACATATCAAGTACGCGGTCGATACCGGCTACCAGGGCAAGCCCTTCCATAGGAAGTCCGACGGACTGGAGAACCATGGCCAGCATGATGAGACCCGCACCGGGAACGCCTGCCGTACCGATGGACGCGAGTGTCCCTGTGAGAATGATGAGCATCATCTGATCCACGGTGAGGGGAATATTATACACATTGGCGATAAATAAGGAGCAGACGCCCATGTAGAGCGCTGTGCCGTCCATATTAATCGTGGCACCGAGCGGAAGAATGAAAGAGGCAATATCCCGCTTGACTCCCAATTTTTCCTGGATATTTTTCATATTGACCGGGAGCGTACCTGCCGATGAACAGGTGGTAAAAGCAATGACCATCGCTTCCGCCATACCGCGGAAAAATTTCACGGGACTCATATGTCCCACAGCGGCAGCAATTCCCGAATAGACAATCACGGCATGAATGATACTGCCCACCGCCATGGCCATGATGACGGAAAGAAGCGGAAGAAGTACTTTAGGACCGTTCTGCACGACCACGGGAAGAAGAAGACAGAATACGCCGATAGGAGCAAGGCGCATAATCATAGCGATGACTTTATAGCACACCTCAGCTCCCGAATCAAAGACATTGATAAGAAGTGCTCCCTTTTTACCGCCGACAGAAATAATGCCTGCCCCGATAAAAAGAGCAAATACGATGACCGGTAAAATATCTGCTTTTGCCATCGATTCAATAGGATTCTTAGGAATCATATTGACAAAAACCTGCATAATGCTCGGTGCTTCCTTGACTTTCGGAGCGGCCTCCGCAGGAAGAGCCATACCCACGCCCGGCTCGATAACGCCGGCAACACTGAAACCGATAACAATGGCAATCGCCGTAGTTACCATATAAAAAGCAACGGTTTTGATTCCGATCCGGCCGAGCTTTTTCATATCTCCCATAGATGTCATACCTACAATGAGAGAGCAGAGAACGACAGGAACAATCATCATTTTAATGAGATTGATAAACATGGTTCCTACAGGAGCAATCCATGTCTTCACCGGCACAACGGCAGAATCTCCAAGAAACAGCCCGACTACGACGGAAAGCACAAGAGAAGCAAAAATTTGTACGGATAAATTCATCGCTTTTCCTCCTAAAATAAATTTTTTCTATTATACTATATCTTAAAGGCATGCACAATGAAATTTGTCCGAAATTATCGAACTTTTCCGCCTATGTCAAAAATATTATGACCAAATTATGACCCACTTTTAAAGAAAAATCCCCTAATTTTGGGAATATAGAGAAAAAGAAAATTTTTTGAAAAAATTAAAAAAATAAACAAAGGAATTTTCCTTTTTTTACATCAAAATACAAAGGATTCCCTTTTCCGTCAGCATCATTTTTTACGTTTCACGTGAAATAAGAAGGGAAAAACAAAAATTCTTTCTTGGTCTTCTTCCGAACTAAAAACTGTTTTTCCGTTCCTGCTCATACTTGCCCCTTCCGACGTCTACCGCCGCCACCTTAGCCAAGGCAAAGCGTCTCACACACTTTTACAGCGTCGCTCCGCTCCTCGAAAAGTGGTTCGCTTGCTTCCCGACAAGCGGGGACGGCTTACATTTCCTGTGCTTTTCTTTTTGGGCCAAAAGTTATTTACTGCTTCTCGAAAACGAATTCACTCGTGCCGTCATTCTTGAGCGGTGGGCAAAACAGGAATGATGACAGGAGAAAAAACATCATGTGACTCTTAGCGAAGAATCCGGCATAGGATAATCTCAAAAAGTGTATTTACCCGTATTCTTTGCCTAGATTCTTCACTCTACCTCGTACTTTTTTATTTCTCTGTTCCTGACCGCATTTTTCCTTCGTTCAAGAATGACAGGCAGGTAGTTACTACCATTTTATAAGAAACTATTCTTTCGTTTCTGCTCGCGCTTACCCCTTCCGTCAGCTTCGCTGACACCTTCCCCGACAAGCGGGGACGGCTTACGGTTAGCATTTTATCGTTTATCGCAACAATCAAGTAATACATTTTAAAAACTATGAATTCTTTTTCCTTAATGTAAGCTTCCCCCGAACGCGGAGGGAAGTGCCGAGCCTGCGAGGCGATAGGGGCATGCTTGCGTACACAGGTCAGAATCGTTTTTTCGTTTTCCTCATACTTATTTTCTATTCTATTGTTTCTGCTCATACTTGCCCCTTCCGTCAACCTGTCGGTTGACACCTTCCCCGTGTGCAGGGACGGCTTTCTAGTTGAGTCATTTTGGTATTTTTCGCTTTTGCTCAGACTTATTATCTATTTTTACCTTTCTGCTCACGCTTGCTTCCCGTGTCCGGGGAGCGGCTTTTTTATGTGCGTCATTTCCATATTTTTTGTTTTGTCTATACTTATTTTTTTGTTTCCGGGCATAAAAAATATCTGTCTTTTTTTAGGAAAACAGATATTTCGTTTCTTTTATTTTTTTATGGGGAGAAAGTAGATGGGATCTACGGAGTCGCCGTTGATTCTTACTTCGTAGTGGCAGTGGGGACCCGTGCTGTTTCCCGTGCTTCCCATGAGAGCTATGACTGCGCCTTTTTCTATTTTTTGTCCTTCTTGTACGAAGATGACAGAGTTATGCCCGTAGCGGGTGGAGATTCCGTTGCTGTGTTTTATTTCTACCAGGTAGCCGTAACCGCTTACCCAGCCTGATTGGGTGACGATTCCATCTGCCGTTGCGGAAACGGGATCTCCGTAGTCACCGGCTATATCGACACCTTCGTGGAAAGCGGTGCCGTAGCCGAAGGGGGACTGCCGGTATCCGTAGTAGCTGGAAATATTTCCTTTTGCAGGCCATATGTCGGGGGTGTCGGGCTTTGCGTTGTAAATGGCGTGAAAGGCCCGGCTGGTTTGGTGCATGATTTCCGGACGGAAGGAAATAATGAGTTTGAGTTGTTTATCCAGTCGTTCGTCAAGGCGGAGCATTCCTTTTAAAAGGTCACCCGGGGTTTTGTAGTCTTTTTCTGTTTCACCCTGTATTTCCTTTTTTTCTATGTCCGGTACGGTCGCCGCACCGCCTGTGCCGCCTCCGTTTCCTTCGGGGTTTTCCTGGTTTTTCAGGAGTTCCTGTATCTGGCCGCTGATTTTTTCTACCGCTTGTGTTTTCCGTTCGAGGGCATTCATTTTTTCTCCCGCAAGTTTGAGTTGGCTTTGGTAGAGAGCATTTTCTTCTTTGAGGGACTGCATGCTGAAAACAGCCCAGAGCGCGGCGGCTATGGAGAGTATCCAAAGCGTACCTGCCAGAGCGGTGGCTATTTTTATGTTTTTTATTTCTTTTTTATCAAAAACCAGTGTTGTCTGTCCTGTTTCCCGGTTTTCTTCTTTAATCATAAAAAACCTGCCTGTCTTATTTTAATTCTTTTCTTTTCTGTCAATTCGTTGTGCGTCTTCTTTTTCGTTTTCCGCTACCCCATCTTTGACCCGTGCCGCCATATCGGGCATGAGTGTATTCAGTGCCATGCGGATGCTTTCCGCTTCTTCGGAAGAGAGGGATTCTCTGCACTGGCCGTTATGAATCTGTTTCGCATAGATACGGGAGGCATCGTTTCCCGAGAGAGAAGAGATGACAAAGCCGTTATTTCTTCCGTCCATGAGGGTGAGCGAGAAGGACAGTTTGTCTCCCGTTTCGTCAAAGGCATCGTAGCGGATAAGTCCGATTTTCTGGAATGACTGGAGCTGCATGGTCGCCAGGAGTTCCTGCTGGTGGAGCATGCTTTGTGAGGCTTCTATCATTTCCCGGAGTTCTCTCAGTTCCGTGGAGAGTTTGAGTTCCAGAGAGCCTCCGTCTTCTCCTGCCATGAAATATTTGTATTTTTTGTAGAGTCTGTTTACTTTGGTGCGGAGCCAGATGAACTGGAGTATCAGAAAAAGGAGAAACAGACAAAGAATGGTACCTACTACGGAAAGGACCAGTTGGTAATTGATGGTAAAGTTAAAAATATCCATTTCTTATTCTCCCTGTTTCAGAAGTTTTGTAATCCGTTCAAATTCACCGTCGTTTTTAAAGGCAATGGAAATCGTACCGCGGTGGCTGTTTTTTCCTTTGCCCACTTTGATACGGACTCTGGCGCCTACCGCCATGACAAGTTGTTCTTCCAGGTCACGGATATAGGCATCGGCTCTGTTCACGGGACGCGGTTTTTTCCGTTCTTTTCCGGTCCGTAAAATTTCTTCAACCCGGCGGGCGGAAAGGTCTTCTTCGATAATGCGCCGTGCCAGGGCAATCTGTTCGGCCGCATTACTCAGTCCGAGAAGGGGTCTTGCCTGTCCTGCCGTGATTTTTCTTTCGATGACCATATTTTTTACTTCATCGCAAAGGTCCAAAAGACGGATCATATTGGTTACGTAGGAGCGGCTTTTTCCTACCAGTTCCGCCATTTTTTCCTGGGTAAACCGGTATTCGCCGATCATTCTCTTGTAAGCAAGGCCTTCTTCCAAAGGATTCAGGTCTTCTCTCTGGAGATTTTCTATCAAGGCGATTTCCGCCGTCTCCTGATCGGTATAGTCACGAACCAGGGCGGGGATTTCCGAAAGTCCCGCAAGCTGGGCGGCTCTGAGCCGTCGTTCTCCTGCGATAAGTTCAAACGTGCCTTCTTTCGGTCTTACGATAACGGGCTGCACGACGCCATGCTCTTTGATGGAATCTGCCAGTCCCTGCAGTGCTTTTTCTTCAAATTCTCTTCGCGGCTGCCATTCGTTGGGAACGATGACGGAAACGGAAATCATTTCCGCTTCTTTGTCGCGGCTGCTTTCACCGAAAAGAGCTTCCAGTCCTTTTCCTAATTTTCTCGTCTTAGACACGACGGATTACCTCCCGGGATAATTTCTTATATGCTTCCGCTCCTTTGGATTTGGGAGCGTAAGTGAGTATGGATTCTCCGAAACTCGGCGCTTCCGAAAGCTTGACCGACCGGGGAATCACCGTTTTAAATACTTTAGTGCCGAAATATTTCTTGACTTCTTCGGCAACCTGGAGCGACAGATTTGTCCGCCCGTCAAACATGGTGAGAAGAATGCCCAAAACGGAAAGTCCGGGATTCAGTTTTCTTGTCACCTGACTGATTGTACGGATGAGCTGGGACAAGCCTTCGAGGGCATAAAATTCCGCCTGTATGGGAATGAGAACGGATCGTGATGCCACAAGGGTATTCAGTGTCATCAGCCCCAGTGAAGGCGGGCAATCGATGAGAATGAAATCATAGTCCTCTTTCACGGCATCGAGCTTTTTTTTCATCAGAAATTCCCTGTTTTCCATGGAAACCATTTCTATTTCCGCGCCCGCCAAATCAATGGATGCGGGAAGCAGAGAAAGCCGTTTGATATCTGTTTTCACAATAGCCTCGCCGACCGTTTTGTCTCCCATGAGGACTTCATAGAGGTTGGCGTTCATTTTCACATGTTTAGAGATACCGCTCGTTGCATTTCCTTGGGAATCGGCGTCCACAAGCAGCGTTTTATATCCTTTGTCTGCCAGAAAAGCGGCAAGATTGACAGCTGTCGTCGTTTTTCCGACGCCGCCCTTCTGATTGATGATACTGATAATCCGGCCCATTATTTTTGTCCTTTCACAGATGGTCTGTTTTATTATATCACACAGAGCCTTTTTTCTGTAACAAAAGGAAATACGAAGTCTCCGCGCTTTGTTCATTTTCACAAGTCTGTCCGGGAAGAAACGCTCTTTTTATTTCTCACGTTTCCCGTGAAACATTATCTTCTTTTTCTTTGCTATAATAGGTATCGGGAGGTCTGTTTTTATGAATCTGACTCTTTTACATATATCCGTTATTGCCGCCGTGGTTTTCTTTGTCATCGGTGCCGGTTTTTATACGGCCCGTAAGGTATCCTCTGCGGAAGGCTACAGCTTGGGCGGCCGTTCTTCGTCAGCCCCTTTTGTGGCAGGAAGCATTGCCGGGACGGTCGTCGGCGGCGGTGCTACGGTGGGAACGGCACAGCTGGCTTATTCGTCCGGTCTTTCCGCCTGGTGGTTTACGCTGGGAAGCGGCATTGCTTTTATCATCATGGGTCTTTTTTATGCCCGCCGTCTCCGCATGACGGGACTGGAAACGATTCCCGAATTTTTGTCCCTCCAATACGGAAAAAAGGCGGAAATTCTTTCTTCCGTGATTTCTTCCGTGGGTATTCTTCTATCTGCCGTGGCAAGTTGTCTGCCCGGTATAGAAATCATTTCTTCTCTTTTTCATATATCTCCCGTCATGTCTGCCGTGATACTGACTTTACTTGTCATTCTTTATACTTTTTTCGGTGGCATGAAAAGTACGGCTGTCGGCGGACTTTTAAAAATGGGAATCATCTGGATTTCTCTTTTCATCGCCGGGTGGTATGCGTTTTCCTTTTTGGAAACTTCGCAAAGTTGGAATTCCTTTCCCCCTGATTACTTCTCTCTTCGCGGTTCTTCCTGGGGACTTTCTCTTTCCCAACTCGGCTCGGTCATCATCGGAATTCTCTGTACACAGACGTATATACAATGCATTTTTTCGGCCGCCACCCCCGTTACCGCAACGACAGGTTGTTTCATTGCCGCTCTCATTGTAATTCCCGTCGGTCTTCCCTCAATCGCTGTCGGTATGTCCATGCAAATCCTTGATGAAGCGGTCCCGCCCATTCTCGTTCTTCCCGCTTTTCTTGCCGGTCACGTTCCTCCGCTTGTCGGCGGTCTTGCTCTGGGCGGTATTATTTTATCTCTTCTCGGAAGCATCGGCGGTCTTTCCCTCGGCATCGGAACGATGATATCACGGGATATCCTGACTCCTCTTTTTTCTATCAAAGACGATACAGAGCAGCTTCGTCTCACACGCATCACCGTTCTATCGGTCCTTCTCATTTCCTCCGCGCTTGCCATTCTGTACCGCGGATCCCAAGTTCTTTTTTGGAATTATCTTTCCATGGGCCTCCGCGGGGGCGGTATATTTCTTCCTATGACACTTGCCGTCTTTTTCCCGGGCCATCTGGAAAAAAAGTGGGCCCTCATTTCCATGGGAGCCAGTACGGCAGCCGCTCTTGCCGCCGCTTTTCTTCCTCTTTCGCTGAATCCTTTATTCACAGGACTTTTCACCGCCTTTATTTTTCTCCTGCCCGGTCTTCATAGAAAGAAACGTTCTCATGTTTCCCGTGAAACAAAATAAAAAATTTTTGTATTTCTCTGTGAAATACGGATTCCTGTAATGATTTCTTTTCGTTTATGTCATCAAAAAAAAGAGTCCCCGTAAAAGGAACTCTTTTTATTTTGTAATTATTTATGCTCGAAAATATCGACTCTTCTGTTGTTTGCCCGTCCCTGTTCGGTATTATTTGTATCTGCCGGCTCTTCTTCGCCTTTGTACATACCTACGAGCTGGTCAATATTCACACCGTGGGCAACGGCATAGTCGGCAACCTTTTTAACCCGGCGAATTGCCAACGCATCGTTATAGTCTTTCTCTCCGTTGGAATCGGTTCTTCCTACGAGCTTGAAGATATGTCCCGTTTCTTTAGCTTTTTTTACAAAAGCATCGAGATTGGCGGTCTGTTCTGCTCCCGGGGTATCAGAATCATTGGCAAAGTGGATACTGTTGAAATAGTAATCATTTTCCGGAACAACGACTTTGGTTTCCGCTACCGGTTCCGGTGCCCGGTTTGATACGGTAACGACTGTCGTATCTTCTGCTTCGGAAGCGTCATCATCTCTGTACGGAATGGTTCTGTCGTGGCCCGATCCGAAACGGTAGGAAACGCCGGCACGCCAACCCTGATAGGATATATTCTTTTCCGAATTTCCTCTTGTATTCATATAGCGGTAGCCTGCATTGATATCGATATTACGGTCCAATGCATAGTCCACGCCTGCTTCCAGGACAGCCGTATTTTTTGTTCCCACGCCGCCTTTGGCATAGATATCCATGCCGTTTCTGAGCGGACGTTTGGCAACAACGCCGATTTGAAGAATATTATTCACTTTATCTTCTTTCCCTGAAAGTCCGTCAGGCAGGTCGGTCATGGAAATACGGTTATAGCCGCCGTAAACGGCAACATCGGGATGAACGTTGTACAAAAGATTCAATTCCCGTCCCGTTCCGCCGGTATATTTCGTTTTTAATCCCTGCTGGCGGTATTGGATGCCATATCCGTCACCCAATCCGTAGGTGACTGCGCCGTCAAAATTCCAGCGGGCAGCCGATTTATAACTGCCCATTTTGGCTTTCGGGTGGCTCATTCCGGCCTCTACTTCCCATTCGCCCTTTGTGAAATCTGTCTGCGGTGATGCATACGCGGTTGCGGTAAGTGCTGCCGCACAGGCAAGCATTGCGATTATTTTTTTCATAATAAACTCCTTTCTATATCAAACCTATATACATATTTCCATATTTTTCTCGTTATTTAATATATCTTGTCCGGAAATTCTATTTTTTATATTGACTTTTGTTCTTCTTTTATAATTTCCTCCTTGATTTCTTCTAAAGACATACCCTCTTTTTTTGCAATCAATTTTTTGAATTTTTCAAGGTGTTTCTTCAGCTCCTCTGATAATTCAGGATATTTGGGATTAATTTTCTGAAGAATATTCCTTGTTATAAGGGAAACAACATAACGGGTGTACCATTTGTTATCTGCCGGCACGATATACCACGGCGACTCTTCGGTGCTTGTCTTTTCAAAGATTTCCTCATACAATTCCTTGTATCTGTCCCAATATTCTCTTTCATTGATATCGGAAATAGAAAATTTCCAATTCTTTTCCTTTGTAATGATTCGGTCAATCAGACGCTCCTGCTGTTCTTCTTTCGATACATGAAGGAAAATTTTTATCATAGGAAAACCGTTCTGGTACAAATATTTTTCCCAGTGATTGATTTGTTCAAACCGTGTTTTCCATATGTTTTTATTCACCAGTTGCTCCGGCATCTGGCTGTTTTTGATGAGATCATGAATGCGTGTCACAATGACATCTTCATAATGGGAACGGTTGAAAATTCCGATATTTCCCCGCGGCGGAAGTCCCTTATTGATACGCCAAAGATAATCGTGATCCCTTTCTTCCATTGACGGTTGCTTGAATGAAACGACAGAGACACCTCCGGGATTCAAATGAGAAAATACATGATTGATTGTGCCGTCTTTTCCAGCTGCATCCATGGCCTGCAAAACAACAATCAGACCATGTGTATTTTGAGCGTAGAGTGCTTCCTGATACTCTTTCAGCTGCTCTATGACTCCCGGAAATAAATGATCTTTTACGTCTCTTTTATTAATCTCTATATCTCTTTTTGTACTGTATTTTCCTAAATGAACCTTTTCACCCGGTTTGACACGGTAGCGTTCTACATCAATTTTCCCATGCTTTATTTCTTCCATAAAAAATTCCCCCTTTTCCGATTTTATTTATTATTATACCTTTTTACAAGCAAATAATAAAATAGAATTTAATTATGATATATAATAAAAGAAAGAAAGGAGACCTTATGGAAAAGAAAAAAACTTATCAATCCATGAAACCGCTTTCCGATACGCTTCACCAAAGCAAAACGGTAAGACAGCTCTTCAATAATCATTCTTTTCTATTATTCCGTCTCCGGCAGAAATGGAAAGATATTGTAGGAGAAATGCCTGCCAAGTATTCTTATATCGGGTTCGGAAAAGGAAATACCCTTTTCGTCTATGTCACCAATTCCGCCCTGACCCAGCATCTTTTCATGATGAAATCGGAACTTCTGAAAAGACTCGGCGAAGATGAATACGGAAAACAATTCACCGATATACGTTTTTTGGCAGGCACACCGAAAAAGGAAACGGCAGGAAAAACGACGGTAGACAAAATCAATGACCGTCTCGATTTCCGGGAAAAAATGTATGATCAGCCTTTAACGGAGAAAGAAAAAAAAGATATTTCTCTTTGGACACAAGTCCACATCAAAGACGAAAAGCTGAGAGAAACCTTCGAAAAACTGATTGCCCGGTCCTACCAGAAAGACAAAGCGGAAGCGGCCCACGGCTATCATCCCTGCATGACTTGCGGAAATCTGATTCCCCAATCACAAACGGTATGTATCCGTTGCGAGAACAAGCTGGAAAAAACAGAAGAAGGCGCCTTCATTCTCATTTTAAAAGAAAATCCCCATTACAAATACGAAGACTGCCTCGCCGTTTTGGAAAAACAGGACAAAAAAATAAAAACCATCCCCGGCCGTCATCCTTTTTCTTATGAAACCTATGCATCCGCCCGGGAAAAATGGATACAAAAACAAAGAGAGGCGATTTTCCAAAATACGGATGCACCGCTCCATAAACGGATTCTTCTCTCTCTCCTTATCCACAAACCGCTTAAAAATATCACCTTAAGGGAAGCGGAAGAAGCCCTGCAGAATATGAAACAAAGCAAATACAATTCATACGATAAAAAATAAAATATAGGAATCGCAAGCCGTCCCCGTTTGTCGGGAAGCAAGCGAACCACCTTCCGGGGAGCAAAGCGACGCTGCAAAAGTGAGTGAGACTCTTTACCTTGGCTAAGGTGTCAACCGTCAGGTTGACGGAAGGGGCAAATTGGAGCAAATACATAAGAAACTTTGACCTGTGTACGCACACTTGCCCCTTTCGCCCCGCTATGCTCGGCACTTCCCTCCGAGTTCGGGGGAAGCTTACACTAAGGAAGAAAGAATTCATATTTTTTTATTTTTATATATACTCTTTTGACGATATCCTATGCCGGATTCTTCGCTATGAGTCATATTTATTTTTTCTTCCATCGACATTCCGATTCTGTCCGCCGCTCAAGAATAACGGCAGTAGTGAATTACATTCGAAAGAGCATAAATGATTTTTTATATAAGAAGAAAAGAATACGAAATGAAAGCCGTCCCCGGACACGGGGAAGGTGTCAACCGTCAGGTTGACGGAAGGGGCAAGAGTGAGCAGACACGGAAGGAACTTTTACCTGTGCACGCACACTTACCCCTTTCGCCTCACATAGCTCAGCACTTTCCCCGAAGTCGGGGACAGCTTACGACTAAGGAAAAAAATTTATTTTTACACAGATAAAACCAAAAAATAATGAAATGACGCATTTAAAAAATCCGCTTTTTTCGAGCGGATTCATTTTGTTTCACGGGAAACATGAGTTTTTTATAATTCTATTACCTCTCCGGTTTCTTCAACCGAATTTCCTGCCGTTGTTACGAGAGCCTGTATTTCTTTTTCTTTCAAATAAGAAAAAAGTGCATTTTTCCTTTTTTCATCAAGCTCGCTCCCTACATCATCAAGAAGAAGAACCGGATATTCTCCCGTTTCTTCTTTTATAAATTCCAATCCTCCCAGCTTCATGGCAAGGATGGCCGTTCTCTGTTGTCCCTGCGAACCGTAGGCCGATAAATCTTTTCCGTTCATTTTAAATAACAAATCATCTCTGTGCGGTCCTATGGAAGTATGACAGAAACGGGCATCTTCTTCTCTTTTTTCCGCCAGTTTCTCTAAATACCATTCTTCACTGTCGTAATTTCCGCCGCTTTTCTTGTAATTGATTTCCAGATTTTCCGCTTCTCCCGTCAGCACCGCTTCCATAGTGGAAAGATAGAGATTCATTTTTTTCAGAGACTGTTTTCTTTTTTTGACGATATACGCCGCTCCCCGGGCTATCTGCATATCCCACATATCCACTTCCGGCTTTTTTCCTTTGATCTGTGCCATTTTAAAAGCCGCATTTCTTTGCTGGACCGCTCTTCCGTACCGGATAATTTCTTCATAATATCTGGGACTGACCTGGGAAATTTCCATATCAATAAAGCGCCGCCGTACCTGGGGCGCTCCTTTGACAAGTTGCAATTCGTCAGGTGTGAAAATAACGGTACGGAAAAGACCGACAAGATCTTTTTTCTTTGACGGCGTTTCATTGATAAATATTTTCTTTCCCTGATTTCTTGCCAGCTTGATTTTTATTTGATGTGTTACACCGCGGACATGATAGTCAAGAATAACGGTTCCTTCTTCTTTTCCGAAACGAATCATTTCTTCGTCGCTTCCCGTGCGGAAAGACTTTCCCAATGACGCCAGACAGACCGCTTCTAAAATATTTGTTTTTCCGACTCCGTTATTTCCTTTGAAAATCGTGAGACCGCCGCCGAAATGAATCGTCTTATCTTCAAAATTCCGTATTTCTATGAGCCTTACGGATTCACATTTCATAACCTTTCCCCAATAATTTCACAGCTTTTTCCGTCAATTTCCAAAATATCGCCGGGACGAAGCTTTTTCCTTTTTTCATGGACTTTTTCTCCATTCAGACGGACATCATGCTCTTCGAGAAAAAATCCCGTTTCACCGCCGGAGGCAATCCGGTTTTCCCTTTTCAAAAACTGATCAAGCTGGATATAGTCCCCTTTGATTTCCGCTTTTTCCATATCAGCGACCTCTCATGGGTGTCACGACATAGCGGTAAGCCTTGTCTTCTTCCTGCTCTACCAGCATAGGTCCGCTTTTTGTGATATGAAGATAAATTTTATCGCCTTTGGAATGCTTGATAATGTCTTCAATATAAATACAGTTAAATGTAATTTTTACATCGTCACCGTCAAGTTCTGCCGGTATCGTCGTTTCCGAACGGCCGATTTCCGGATCTTCTTCATACGCTTTAAGCTGACCTTCTCCGAATTCGAAATTGATGGTCTTATAGCTCATATCACGAGAAATGGGGCTGACAAAACGAACGGCTTCTTCAAATTCCTTTAAATCGAGGATTGCATGAAGGTCAAAATTCTCAGGGAAAACTCTTTTATAGTCCGGATATTCCCCGTTGATTAAATTCGAAACGAAATATGTTTCTCCGAAAGAAAAGGCCACATGCTTGCTTGCCCAAGAAATTTCCACCGTTGCCTCATCATCCTGGGGAAGCATACGAATCAGTTCCAGAAGAACATAAGAAGGACAGATGAAACGTCCCGTTCCCGCCGCCGGCTTATCCAAAGTAATTTCTTTGACTGCCAAACGATGGGAATTCGTTCCTACCATGGTAAATGTATTTTCCTTGATTTCACATAAAATACCTGTAAATAAAGGATTCTTCGAGTCCGTCGATGTGGCAAAGGACACCTGGTTGACCAGTTCCGTCAAATCTTTGCAACGTACATCGGCATGATAAGCATGGTCTATTTCACTGACCGTAGGAAAATCTTCATTTTCCCGGGTCGGGAATTTTGCGGTATAACGTCCTGCTTTAAAGTAAACCATAGTTTCTCCTTTTTTCTGCTCCATTACGACAGGGCCGGAAGGCATCATTTTAATTGTCGAAAGAAGTTGCGGTGCAGAAATGACGACAATTCCTTTTTCTTCTATGGATGCTTCACAAAATGTAGAAATACCGATGGAATAATCATTGGCCTGGAATTCCGCTTTTTCTCCGTCACAGGCAATGAAGAAACCGTTATTCGTATTGGATGTTACTTTTGTTTGTGCTGCGCGTTGTACTTTTTCCAATGCGCGGATAAGATCTGAAGTGTTGAATATAACTTTCATGGCAGCTCCTTTACTAATACGGGATATACATAAAATAATAGCAGTAGAAGTAGTACAATGTGAATAAGTGAATAAATATGTGAAAACCCGATAATTTCATATTTTGTTCATGGTCATATCCCTGTGAATATGTCCGGTTTTTATTCAACGGTTTCACAGAATCTTTATTTTTCCATTTTATTCACAAGTTATAAACAGTTTATTCCTTATAAAACTTAAATCGTTTCACACCTGTTTTCAGCCGTGGCGTTCTATTTTATTTTTTAAAAGTTCAATCGTTTTAACCGTGGACGGATCACGCTGTAAATCCTTTTCCACCCTTTCACAGGCATAAAGAACGGTGGAATGATCCTTTCTTTTAAAAGCGTCCCGCAGATTCGGATACGATTCGTTAAGGATTTTCCGGCAAAGATACATGGCAATCTGACGGGGAACCACAATATTTTTAGGCCGTCCGTTTCCGAGAAGTTTATCTTTCCTTACATTATAATAGTCGCAAACAACGTCTATGATGTAAGGAACGGTGATACGGTGACGGTTATCAAGCGGAATGACCTCTGCAAGAGCTTCCCTTGCCATTTCAAAAGTGATAGGAATATTTCTGACCCGTGAAAAAAGAATAAGCTTGTTATAAGCGCCCTCCAATTCACGGATACTCGTATTGATATGACTTGCAATATAATCCACCACATCATCGGGAAGATTAATTTTTTCCTTTTCCGCTCTTTTATTCAGGATAGCACAACAGATTTCATAATCCGGAGGGGAAATATGAGCAAGAAGTCCGCTGGAAAAACGGGTCTGCAGACGGTCTTCCAACTCTTCGATATCCGACGGCGTGCGGTCACTGGTGAGAATGATATTCTTTTTATTATCGAAAAGAGTATTGAAAGTATTAAAAATTTCTGTGGTAGACGAACTTTTTTTACCGCCGAAAAACTGGATATCGTCAATCAAAAGATAATCGAGATTTCTGTACTTTTCACGGAAACTCTTATTTTTGCCGCTCTGGATGGCTTCGATCAGCTCATTCGTAAACGTTTCGCTGGACACGAAAAGAACGGATAAATCAGGTCTTGCGGCATTTACATAATTACAAATCGCATGGAGAAGATGCGTTTTTCCCAGTCCGGAAGGACCGTAAATAAATAAAGGATTATAAGAAGAATAAGCCATATCTGGCTCGACGGCGGACTTAGCGACTGCCAGAGCCGCCTCAAAAGCCATATCATTGCAATTTCCTCTTACAAAATTATCAAACGTATTATTTTTATTGACCGGATTCGGATTAAAAGAGCGTGTTTCCTTTGTGGAAACGGCAGGACGGAATAAAGACTCCCGGCTTACCTGAGGCTCGATGGAATGAATACTTGGCAGAGAAACCTCACTGACTTCCCGTGCTTCCAATTTGGAAAAATCGGGAACGGCAGGCAAAAAAGAATCTTCCTCTTCCCTCATTCCCGTCTCCGGAGAAGAAAGAGGGACGGGATTTTCCGTATCTTCCTTTTTTGCGGTATCACTGGCAATGGAAAGAGATACGGGAGAGCCTGAAACATCAGAAAGAAACCGTTCCAGCTTATCCTTATAAACCGCATTGATCCATACGGACAGATAAGGCTCGGTCACCATGAGGGTAAATGTGCCGCCGCTGAAAGAAACGGGATAAATCTGACGGTAAAATTTATCATAATATTGGGGATTTTCTTCCTTAATATAAGAAAGAACCCGTTCCCAAAGTGAAAATAAATCCATAAAAACCATCCTTACATAGTTCACAAGAAAGCTGTTAATTTCCTGTGAATCATTGTGAATAAACGTAATTTTCTGTGAATAACCTAAAAAGCATATAAAAAATAATCAGAAAAAATCAGAGAAAATCAGGAATACGATTTTTTATCATCATCTGTGAATAACTTTATTGTACCATTCCAAAATGACTCTGTACATGTACAAGATGTGGGACTCTTTTTTTTTAGTATACCATAAAAAGAACTTGCAATTTACAGTAATATTTGTTATTATGGTACAGTCACATATGGATACAGGGGCATAGCGCAATTGATAGAGCAACGGTCTCCAAAACCGTAGGTTGGGGGTTTGAGTCCCTCTGCCCCTGCCACATGGCCCAGTAGCTCAGCTGGATAGAGCACTTGACTACGAATCAAGGTGTCGGGAGTTCGAATCTCTCCTGGGTCACCACTAAAATGATAGACAGTATCGGTTAAAACCGGTACTGTCTATTTCTTTTTACTTTAAAAAATAGGATTTATTACGACCATTTTACGACCATCGATTATTTTAGTATATCTTCAATGATCAAGGCAGCTTGTTGATCCATTTCCGGAATAACATGACTATAATAATCCATCGTTGTATTGAAAGTTGAGTGACCTAATCGTGTTTGGATAACTTTAAAATTAACGCCTCTTTGAAGCAAATAAGAAGCATGTGTATGGCGAAATGAATGAAATGTAAATTCAAATAAGTTACATTTATTCATAAATTCCTTTATTTTACGAGAAACGTATTTCGGATCTAATATATTTCCGGTTTGAGAACAAAAAACTAAATCTTGATTACCGGAAACAGGAAATTTCCCATTTTTTAAATTAATATGATTCATAATTCTATCGTCATATATTTTTTGTTCTCTTAATAAAGAACATACAAAAGGGCTGATAGAGATGGTCCTTCTTGATGAAGAAGTTTTAGTAGTTTGACTTATGACAGGTGTATTTCCAATTATAATTGCAGTTTGATTTATTGATATGCAATGATTTTTAAAATCCACATCATTCCAGCGTAAACCTAAAATTTCTTCCCTCCTCATTCCTGTTGCTAATGCAAATTGAGAAATTCTTTTTAACTTTGGGATGGTAATAGAACTCATTAATAAAGAAATTTGCGATTCAGTTAAAGCTTTCGCTTCTTTTCTAACAGACTTTGGCCGTTTTACTTTAGCAAGAGGATTAAATGGGATCAGACCATCATCTAAAGCTTGGTTAAGACAACAATTCGTTAATGTGTGAATGTATATAACAGTCCTTGTAGATAATCCGGAGTCTAATAATTCTTGCCAATATATACGGAACATGGTAGGAGTAAGATCTTTTAATTTAAGAGGACCTATTTCGGAATTAATAATGTGCTTTTTCATTAGTATTTCGTAATTTTTGTGAGTAGAAGCACTAACCTGATTCTTCATAATTTGAATCCAAGCACTTACCCATTCTGAAAAAGATATATTTAAGTTAATTAAAGGTGCAATTTTATAATTACTAAGAAAAGATTCTTTTTTTGCATTAGCAATAGTTTTTGTAGAGCCGTAGAAATGATATTTTTTCCCATCAACACGCACAGTTGCTTCATATAATCCATCTTTTCTGGTTTTTCTTTTGTTATTCATGACTTTTATAACCTCCATTATGAATATAGAAATAAAAAATGGAGACATAATTACTTCTTATTCCAAGGTTTTGATTCTCTGTTTTTTCTTATAATTTCTAATATTTCAGAGTGGCTTATATCATTTACACCTACACGAAGTTTTGCCTTTTTTCTTATCCATTCTTTTAGTACATCGATGGGAATTAATGTTTTATTTCCAACTTTAAAGCATGGGAAAGAACGGTCTGTCTTTATCCAGTTGTAAATTGTTTCTTTTCCAACGTTCATAGCTTTTGCCGCTTGAATCGGTAAATAGCACAAGTGTTCATCTTCAATATTCTTTGCCATGATCACGATTCTCCTTTCTTTGAGAAATGAAATGTGAATTGTTAGGTTTAATGTGAAAAATATTATTTTTAATGGGTATGTTTTTTGGTATTAGATTTTTTTGATCTTTATAGGATTGTGGTGTTTCCTTTTTTTTCAACCGGTACTCATCAAAAGTATATTTTTTTTGAAAATTACGGGTTTGTCGAACAAGAGCATTTCGATCATTTGTATAAATCTTCACATTTTTCTTTGCACGACTGACATCTACATATAATTTATTTCTTGAATTTAATTGTCTTTGTTCACTGTTGTGATAAATAAGGGCATTATTTACAGTAATTCCTTGTGCTTTGTGTGAAGTCATTGCATAGGCATAGTCCAGATTGACTTTATCCGTTGAATTTACAGAAATCAGTCTTTTATTGGTCTCAATAATTATGTTTTCAGAACGAATAGCAATAATTTTTCCAATCTGACCGTTTTTTATCGGCATTAATTCACCATTAATGTCTTTTGTCTTATATGAATTTTTTCCAAAAATCACTTTTTCTCCGATAGAAAAGGACTTTTTCTCTAATTGGTCGTAATGATTTTTTACTTCCAAACTGATACTTCCTGATAATTGGCCTTTTTGTATCAATCGTTTCCTTATTTTTTGATTTATTTCTTCCCTGTCTTTATTTTTTGCAACAAGGATAACGGTTTTTTCCTGTTCTTCTGGTGAATAACTGCAATAATCTCTTGTGATGCTGTTTAATAATGATTTTCTTCTTGAATTTTCTATAATTTTGTCATTTAAATACTTTTCTATTGGGTTTTTAACAGAATCAGGAAATTTTCCGGATAAGGCTTCTACGGTTTTTTTTAGCTCAGAATCTTTTTCTTGACGATTAATTTCTCTCATATGAGTTGTAGGCACCTGATTTGTAGTGACCATTCTATGAAAAGCATTACCCGTTCCGATAGGAAGTAATTGGTTGGAATCTCCAAGAAAAACGACCTTACTATCTACCTTTTCTGATGCTTCTAATATATTTTTCATAAGTCTATCGTTAAGCATTGAACTTTCATCTACAATCCAAACTTCTTTTGTAGGAGATTTCTCTATTTTAGAAAAATCCCATTTTGGATTTTCTATATCAATATTCTTTTGATTTGTAAGCCTGTTAAAAAATTTATGGATTGTAGATGATGGGAGATTCGATTCATTTTCCATAGCTTCAGCAGCTTTTCCGGTGAATGCCATTCCTTTTACGGTAATTCCTTTATCATCAAGAAGTTTAGTTACATATTCCAAGGCTGTTGTTTTACCGGATCCGGCAATTCCCTCTATGGCGATATATTTTTCTTTACTACTTAGAATAGAGGTAATAGCGTCTGTTTGACCTTTTGTCAAACTCCAGTTAAAAGTTTCTTTTAAAGATTTATTCTGTTCTTCAACAGCAGCTATAGCATCTTCCTTTTCATAAAAACTATAGAAATTTAAAGATTTTTTAGATAACAAAGAATCAATTTGCTTTGCCTGAGAAAGATTATCTCTTGTTGTATAATGCATATTTTTATCTTTAGGGAGATGACCAATCGGGACAATTGAATTGTATAAATTGTAATTAAATACGGAATCAAAATCTTTTTCAGTAGCACCTGTTAGCATTGTTTTTTCTAAAAATCTGATTTGTAGAGCTTCTTTTGTAAAAGCAAATTTTTCTGATTCTAATTCATGGATAGACTCCTTTATATACTCATTCAGCTGAAGTAATGAATGTGTCTGTTGTTTTATAGAATGCTTTGAAACGGAAATGCCTCCGAGATCATTAATTTCCAGCTGCCATTGGGATTTTAACTTTTCAAGATCAGTTTTTTCTTTTGCTTTCCGGGAGGCTTTAGCTGCCAGATGAGAACCCTCCCAGCTATCAGAAATTTCATTATGTTTTTGATAACTTTTTAATTGGGTACTTCTTTTGGAGAAGTGATTAATTAATTGTTCCGATATACCGTCTAATTCATAACCGGTATATCTTTTATTTGGTTTCTCAGTCGGAACAAGACGATATCCCCTTTTTTGAAGCTGATTGGATAGCTCATTATCATAAATTAATGAGTACAAATAACGCTTATTATAAAGAATTTTATCTTCAATAGTTCCATATCCATTTGGTGTTTCGGTTTTCCTGAATATAATTACATGGGTATGTAACTGAGGATCTTGTTCTCGTGATAACTGATGTTGTATACAAGCAGCAAGCATGTTTCCTGTGTTGACGTAAGATGTCTTATTTCCTTCATGTTTTCGCCAGACCATGCATTCTTTTTCTACTTTATTTAAAACAACCTTCATAGCTTCATTGTGTGCATTAATTAAGTCACTCTTAAAGAAGGGATCTAATGCAGCAATAGAAAGTGATTTTGGTGGTGAAAAGGTCAAATCAAGTGCCAACTTAGTGGAGTCTCGAGGAAGATTATCTCTGATCTTTTCCACGGTATTAAGATAATCGTTCATTAAAAGCGGAGCCTGCTTATTCTTTGAAACAGTTGTTATTTCAGAACCTAAATCATTATTTAAACCATTACCAAACCAGAAGTCATCATTCATAATTGAACGGGCATAATAATCGTCCTTTGTGTAGTAATCATTTGTTTGTCTTGGAGAGATGGCAGTTAATGTGATCATTTGGACTCCTTTCTGTGAAATTTTGCAAGAAATAAATCTCTTTTATTTTTTGAATCTTCAGAGGAGAGATTTTTCATCGTTAATGATTCTATTGGTACGTATTGTGGAAATTGATCAACAAAATGAAAATCAGGAATAGTGAATTTTGCGATACCGAAATTTGTTATTTTGATATATCCTTGAAAATTCGATAAATTTTGAATTTCACTGGGAGATGCAACAGGATAAAATTCTCGTGTTTTTGTATATGTCGTGGATCCTTTCCCCTTTGATTCCTGTGGCGTTGTTTTATAAACCGTATATTCTCCATCACCAAACGACTTAGATATTTCATTAGCTGATGAAAACTCATTGACTCTGAGACTGATAAGTGTACCGAAATTATTTAGAAATGATTTGATTTCTTCAGTGCCATATTTATTTCTTATACGTCCGCTATCTTGACTCATAGCGATAATAGAGGCACCATAACTTCTTCCTTTAGTGATCAGATCTGGAAGCAGATTTATTTTCTCCATACCACCGAGTTCATCAAAAATGAAATAAACACGACGATCTTTATCTTCTTTTAGCGTTAAAATTTCACTGATCATGATATTAATAACTAAAGAAACAAGAGGAGCTAAAATTTTACTTCTGTTTGCTGGAACTAATATATATAAATTGGGAATAGTGCCGTCCGGATTCGTATATTCTTCCCGGATATATTTACGAAAAGAGAACTCAGAATAGTTAGATGAAATGGTATCATCCGGTAAATATTTAAATGCTTCTACCGCATTCAGCATAGTGGAAAGAATTGACTTAACAGTTACTTCACTGCTTGTTATATGACCTTTAGAACTGAATTGTTCCGGTGGAAGTTGTTTTAACAGCAACTCCAATTCTTTTGCACTTTTATTGAATACAGATAATAAATCTTTTACAGAGGTTTTATTTTTCAGATGAAGTAATTTAAAAATATCTGAAAGTATGGAGGCTGCCGCATCTTCCCAATAAGGATCTTTTCCGGTTTTTGGAAACAATGATTTGGCAAAGGTATCATAATCTGTCATATCCGATATTTCTGAAAATATATTCCATGAAACACTTCTTTTATCAAAAGGACAAAAAATAATATCTCCCTCTTTCCAAAATTTACCGACGAATTCAGGTTTGATGTCCACTAAAACATAATGCCTTCTATCGTGATAATTTTTTATATGTTGATTTATGTAATGAAGCATTTGAGAAAGCAACGTAGATTTTCCTGAACCGCTGGCACCGAAACAGAGAATGTGCCTTGTTTCTATATCAGTAGAAATTGGGATATTATTTATTTTGATGACACCATTTATATTTTTAATTTTATTTTCCAATTCCTTTTCTGACAGTAAACGGGCACCTGATTTAAAACCATCCGTATGGGAATCCCGGTAATATTGCCTGTAAATATTAAAAGTGCAAAATGAAACTGCTGAAAATAATAAGAAAGAATAAATACCCCAAGTAATCTTTTTAAGTGTACAGATCTCATCACCAGTCAGAGATTCAAGGACCTTGTCATGATTTTTTTTCAATATTTTGGTGGAAGGTCTCAGATCATAATATGTGGCAATTAGAGATCCTGTTTGTACCTTCTCTGAAACTGAAGGAAGTATATATGTTAATGTGTCAGAAAATGGAACAGGTTCATCATTTATAGTCCGGATATCCTTTGCTAACCAAAGAAAGATAATTGAAGAAAATAATGTTATAAGTAAAACAGAGAGAAGTAAATTACGGATGAAATATTTGATATAGAGTAAGAAAAACCGGAAAGAAAGATCCTTTTCGTGTTCTTCATATAATTTTTTCCGTTTAATGTTATTCTGTAGAAATTGTTGATTCATCATAAAGTCCAGCCTTTTGCTCGCAATCCATAATTATACTTTCTAACGTATTATCGTCTTCAGTAATTTGCTTAAGTAAATAAATAAGGATGTTTTCAATGAAAATGATATGTTTGATATAATCCTCAGAAATAACCGGATCTGATTGCGTAAGTGCCATATCAAGTTTTTCTCTTATGAAAGGGGATATCTTCATTCCAGACAAAGCGGCAGAAGCAGTAATTTTACGTTTCCAGTCGTGAGAACAATAAATTTTGATCTCCTCTAAAGCATTTTTTTGTGCCATACGTCCTCCTTTTGTATGTTTAGAAATATACTCATCCGCAGAGCTAATAAAAAACATATTAGCTCATACGTAATCTCACCAAACGGTGTCCCTGCTATTTATTTACGCCGAGTCAGTTTATCGTTGTTTACTGATAAAATTACGATTTATAAATAGGTACATTATTTTTGCTCATAGGGATAGGGGCCCTTTTTGCACAAGGATATCCCTATTAAATAATTCACTAATAACAGCCGCTTTAACAGTTACATGGACATATCCCTATAAAATCTCATAGTAAAGATAAATGACCGGAAAAAATTATAATAATTACGACAAGAGGCTATAGAAAAAAGAAAATTGTTTAAAGAAATATTGTGAAAAATTTCACAAAAAAGTGAATGGTAATGGTATAATTAACACAAATAGCATAAATAAAATTGAAAGAGTAAAATAATAATAAAAGTAGTAAATAAAACTATTGGTTTTATTTACTACAAAATAGCATATGTTTTTTAGCATGTCAAGAACGTGTGATGGGAGGGAAAGATGAATCCGTTTAATTTGTTCAATAAAGATGACGATATACAATCCACAAAAAATACGTTTATGCATAGATTAGAACAATTAAGAAAATCTAAAAATCTGAGTCAGAGTGCTTTATCAAAAGAACTAAAGATCAGTCAAATGGGAATTAGTAAATACGAGAATGGAGTGGCATTTCCGACAATTCCTGTTTTGGTGAAGTTAGCCAGATATTTCAATGTAACCGTTGATTTCTTGCTGGGTGAAGACTATTGGCCTGTTAAACATGAATATTATTCTTATATTGCACCGGAAGGATATTTAGAGTTTTCTTTTAGAAATACAAATTATGGATTTGATTATATTTTCGGACTAATTATAGACACGAAAGAAGCCCCTGATGTCACAAGAGGGGCACAGCCATATATATGTATAGTGTTTAACAAAAATAACATGAATTTATATAAAAAACTTTTCGTAGAGAAAAGTATGCCTTTGTTATACCTTATGCTTGTTTTAAGCTATACGTTAGGGGTTCGCTTTATTGGGCCTTCCGGAATAAGCTTGTTAGAAGATCAGATACTTGGATGTAATTTTGTGATCTGTGTGCAGAATTCAAAAGAAAATGAATATTATATGGTTAAGGATATAGAGAGTAAAGAAGTAGCTCTTGAAAGCCATCCTGGGTGGGCAGGTATTATTGAACAGTGGACGAACTTGTCGGAGGAACAAAGAAATAATATCCTGATAAGAAGATTTAGAGAAATTAAAAATCCTCAACTTTTAACGAATTTATTTATCAAATAATTTGTATATAAGATCTATTTCAAAGGGTATTTTTGTGAATGTTATTTAGAAGGGATCAAAAAATATTATGACTTCATTCCAAAAACTTTTAGCTATGATACGGGAAGAATCTTATACGGAAAGAGAAAAAGGAAATCGCTTTGAAAAAGTTACGGTCAATTATTTCAGAACCTCTAAAAAATATGCTTCCGTCATTGATAAAGTATGGCTTTGGAGCAATTTTCCACAGGCAGACCAATTCGGAGGACAAGATACCGGAATCGATGTAGTAATTAAAACAATTACTGATGAATATTGGGCAGTGCAATGTAAGTGTTACGACAAAGGAACGACAATCAATAAAGAAGAAGTAGATTCTTTTTTGGCGACCTCTTCCCGGACCTTTACTGTAAATGACAAAAAAATAAAATTTTCACAACGTATATGGGTAGAAACAAGTGATAAATGGGGAAAAAATGCCCGGGAAGCCATAAAAAACCAAGATCCGCCCTGTATTGTTATCAATGCATATGAACTGGAACAGGATAAGACGGTAGATTGGGAAAAACTCGGCCAGAATCTTTACGGTGCAAAAGCAGGCGGTACTACCGGTGAAAGAAAGCTTATGCCTCACCAAAAAGATGCCTTGTCTGCTGCTCATGAACATTACAAAACAAATAATCGCGGAAAAATGATTATGGCCTGCGGAACGGGAAAAACATTTACTTCTTTACGTCTTATCGAACAAGAAACCGGAAATAAAGGTCTTGTTCTTGTTCTCGTGCCGTCGATTGCTTTGGTGAATCAAACATTAAATGAATGGAATAATTTTTCGGAAAAGCCGCTGATGAATATCTGCATATGTAGTGATAAAAAGGCATCCCAAAAAAGAAATGAGAGTGACGACGGATATAATGATCCGGTGGATTTAGCACTTCCGGCCAACACAAAGCCAGAATCCATCGTACGTCAGATTGTTTCTGCCTGCAAAAAAGCAGAAGGAATGATTGTCGTATTCTCGACATACCAGTCCATTGACGTCATATCAAAAGCACAGAAAATTTTGAATGGCGAAATAGAAATGGATAATAAACAACTGACAAGCCTCTTTCCGAGAGATAAAACCGATCATATAGACCGTACCAGAAACTATGATTTTGACTTTATTATCTGTGATGAGGCCCATAGAACCACAGGAGCCACATTAAGCGGAGAAGATGAAAGTAACTTCGTAAAAGTACACGACAACGATTTTATAAAGGCAAAAAAACGTCTTTATATGACGGCAACGCCCAGATTATATGACGTAAATGCCAAGAAGAAAGCAAAAGAAAATTCCGTGATGATCTGCTCCATGGATGACGAAAACCTTTACGGGAAAGAATTTTACCGGATCGGCTTTGGGGAAGCCGTAGAAAAAGGACTGCTTTCAGACTATAAAGTTCTTATCCTCACAGTAAGAGATAATATTGATCTTCCTGTATCCGTCATGTCGGCCGTACAAGATAAAGAGGAAGAAATAAATACGGATGAAGCGGTAAAACTTGTGGGTGTTATTAATGCACTGTCAAAACGGGTAGATCCGCCATCTGATGATATCAAAGCGGTCGATCCGGGACTTATGCATAAGGCAGTGGCGTTCTGCTCAAGAATTTCGGCATCTAAGAAAATTTCACAGGCATTTAACGAATACTCACAAGCCATAACAAAAGAATTTAACGAAAATATTGAAGATACGACCGTCAGTGTGACAGCCAAACATATAGACGGATCAATGATGGCCGATGAAAGAAATATGTTAGTCAACTGGCTGAGTAAAGCACCGACAGATGGAGAGGAATGCCGGATACTTACCAATGTACGCTGCCTTTCCGAAGGTGTCGATGTACCGTCCCTTGATGCCGTCATATTTTTAAGTTCCAGAGATTCCCAAGTAGACGTAGTCCAGTCCGTAGGCCGTGTCATGAGAACGGCACCGGGGAAAAAATACGGCTATATCATTATTCCTGTCGTTGTACCTTCCGATTCCGATCCGAATACCGTTCTTGATAAAAATAAAGATTATAAGGTGATTTGGAGCATTTTAAATGCTTTGAGAGCTCATGATGACCGCTTCAATGCATGGGTCAATAAACTTGAATTGAACGAAGAAAAACCGCGTGGCGGCGGCACCGTGATAATCGGTCCGGGCACGAACATAAGCGGTGACTCATCGGGACTGTCAGACGTGGAAAAAATAAAATGGAGCAATATGCTTCTTTTTGACGATCAGATTAAAAATGCTCTGTATGCCAAAATGGTGCTGAAAGTCGGCAGCCGACGGTATTGGGAAGACTGGGCCAATGACGTGGCAGACATTGCGAAACGACATCAGGAGCGTATCAAAAATTTAATTGATACAGATGAAGACTATAAAACGGCCTTTGAAATGTATATGCAGGGATTGCACAAAAATATAAATCCCAATATAGGCCGGCAGGATGCCATTGAAATGTTGTCCCAGCATATGGTGACAAAGCCTGTTTTTGATGCCCTTTTTGGAAACAGTTCTTTTACGGACAGCAACCCGATTTCCAAATCCATGAAAACACTCTTGGACTTAGTCGGGGAAACGGCTTATGAGAAAGACCAAAAAGTGATGGAAAGATTTTATAAATCCGTACAGGAACGATGTGAAGGCATCGATAATGCCGTGGCCAAACAAAAAATCATCATCGAACTGTACGATAAATTTTTTAAAAAAGCACTGTCGAAAACGGTACAAAAACTGGGTATCGTCTATACACCCGTCGAAGTCGTCGATTTCATCAACCGGAGCGTGGCAGATATCCTGAAAAAGGAATTTAACAGAAAAATCAGTGATGAAAATATTCATATCATCGATCCCTTTACCGGCACGGGCACCTTTATCACCCGGATGATACAGAGCGGAATCATCGATAAAGAAGCCTTAGAAAGAAAATACAAGAAAGAACTTCATGCCAATGAACTGGTCCTTTTGGCCTACTATATAGCTTCCGTGAATATCGAAAATGCCTATCACGACGCCATGGGAGAGAAAGAAGGAGAGTTTACCCCCTTCGAAGGCATTTGCCTTACCGATACCTTCCAACTTTATGAAGACAATGATAAAGATATAGAAACCTTAAAATTTGCAGAGGTATTTCCCAATAACTCCGAACGGGTCATCGAACAAAGCAAAACGCCCATGCAAATCATCATCGGAAATCCTCCCTATTCGGTAGGGCAAAAGTCGGCCAATGATAATGCACAAAATGAACATTACCCCAAATTGGAAAAAAGAATTGCCGACACCTATGTGGCAGAGTCAAAAGCGACACGAAAGACTGCTTTGTATGACAGCTATATCAAAGCTTTCCGCTGGGCCGGTGACCGGCTGGATGCTACCCGTGGCGGTATCATCGGTTTTGTCACCAATGCAGGTTGGCTGGACGGCAGCGCTATGGACGGCCTCAGGAAATGCTTTGAAAAGGAATTTTCTTCCATTTACATTTTTAACTTAAGAGGGGATCAAAGAACCATTGGTGAAGTATCCCATAAAGAGGGTGGGAAAATTTTTGGGTCCGGAAGTCGGACCCCCATAGCCATTACCGTACTGGTGAAGAAACCGAAAAAGAAAGAAGAAAAAGCCGTCATTTATTATCGGCAAGTGAATGACTACCTCACACGGATACAAAAATTGGAAGAAGTCGCAAAAGTAAAATCCGTGAACAACAGCCGGTTTACACAAAAGGTTTTGAAACCCAATGAAAAAGGAGATTGGATTAACAAGCGAAGTGCTTTATTTGAGAAATATATCGTTATTGGGGATAAAGAGGACAAGACAACGAAAGCAAAATATTTTTCTGATTTATATACCATGGGTATAACAACTGCCAGAGATGTATGGTGTTATCAATATTCTCATGACAAATTATGTACGAATATCGAGAAGACCATTGATTTCTATAACCAAGAACGAGAAAAATATCATCAAACATTAAAAAATCAGCAAATACCCCAAAATCATAAGGCAGTAAAATATGATTTTCCTATGGATAGTAGTAAAATTATTTGGACAAGAGCAACAAAACAAAATGTTGTTCGGAACAGAAGATATGAGTTTATAGAAGATAATATAAGAGTAGCTAATTACCGTCCGTTCAGTAAGAAATATTTATATTATGATAAGTATTTAAATGAAGTGACGTATAAAATGCCCCGGCTGTTTCCACAAGCAGATAGTCAAAATTTGTTGATTTGTGTAAGAGGAAAAGGCTCTAAAAAAGGATTTTCGGTTTTAATTTCTAATTTGATACCATGTTTTGATTATATTGAGAAAGCACAATGTTTCCCTCTCTACTGGTATGAAGAAAAGGAAGAAAGTCCGAACAAAGACCTTTTTGAAGAAAATGACGAGGGGCCGAAATATATCCGTTATGACGGGATTACCGACTATGTGTGGAATTTGGTAAAAGAAAAGTATAAAGATAGAAATATTACGAAAGAAGATATTTTCTACTACGTCTACGGGCTGTTTCACAGTGAAGATTATCGTAATGAATTTGCCGCCGACTTGAAAAAGATGCTTCCCCATATTCCTTTGGCAGATACAGTGGCGGATTTCCGTGCTTTCAGTAAAGCCGGCAGGGATTTGGCGGAGCTGCACTTGAAGTATGAGGACTATAAGCCTCCGAAAGAGGTCATCGTGGAAGACGACGGAGCCGGTGACTACAAGGTAACGAAAATGGCGTTTCCCGCTAAGAAAGACAAGTCGGTTATCCGCTACAACGGCCATGTGACCATCAGAAATATTCCGCCGGAAGTCTATGACTATGTAGTCAACGGGCGTTCTGCCATTGAATGGATTATGGAAAGCTACCAGATCAAGGTGGATAAGAACAGCGGAATCACCAATGATCCCAATGATTGGGCGAAAGAACATAATGATCCCAAATATATTCTTCGTCTTTTGCTCAGTATCATTACCGTGTCTGTGGAAACAATGAAAATTGTCCGAAGTATTCCTAAGTTGACGTTTGAAACAGAAGAAAAGAAGTAAGAAAATCAAAAAAAGAGTCTCTGTAAGTAAAACAGAGACTCTTTTTTTCTGGATTGCATGAAAGAAAACAATTTTTAAGAATAGAACATATGTTCTAAAATATGATATAATGTGTTTGCCAGAAAGAAGATATGTATATCTGAGGAGGGTTTTGAGATGTACATTTGCATTGACCTGAAAAGTTTTTATGCGTCAGCAGAGTGTGCGGAACGTGGACTGGATCCCTTTACAGTCAATCTTGTTGTAGCAGATCCATCAAGGGGTAAAGGGGCTCTTTGTCTGGCTGTTACACCGGCGATGAAATCACTGGGAATTCGGAACCGGTGCCGGTTATTTGAGATACCCGGTCATGTAAAGTATAGGATTGTCCGGCCTCATATGAGAAAGTATATGGAAATTTCTGCCCAAATATATGGGATTTATTTGAAGTATATTTCTAAAGAGGATATTTATGTCTATTCCATTGATGAGTGCTTTATTGATCTGGAACCATACCATAAACTATACGGCAAAACGGCAAAAGAAATGGCACAAATGCTGATGAAAGCGGTCTTTGAAGGGACGGGGATCAGTTCTGCTGCCGGGATTGGAACGAATTTGTTTTTGACAAAACTCGCATTAGATATTACAGCAAAGCATTCCCCGGAGAGGATCGGATATTTGGACGAAGATGCATTCATGAAAACAATTTGGCATCATAAACCAATTACGGATATTTGGAATATCGGAAATGGGATTGCCGGAAGATTGGCCAAATATGGAGTTCATGATCTATATGGAATTACACGTCTTGATGAGAGTCTTTTATATAAAGAATTTGGGATCTATGCGGAGATCCTCATTGACCATGCTTATGGAAGGGAACCTTGTACGATTCAGGATATAAAAGCCTATAAACCAAAAACGAAATCAATTTCGAACAGTCAGGTGCTGTTTGAAGACTATAGCTTCGGTCCGGCACTTCTTGTCATGCATGAAATGGTTCAAGGACTTATTTTAGATTTATTAAAGCAGGAACTTTTAACAGGAGGCATATCTCTTGTTGTAGGATATAGCAAAGATATACATTCATCATCTGGAGGAACTCTGAAGTTTGAAAATTATACGGATATACCGACAGAGATAGAGGATGCATTTGACAGATTGTATAAGAGAAAAATAATAAAAAATTATCCCATACGTACCATCGGAATCAGCTTGAATGATGTCAGAACTTTAAAAGACGGGCTATTTCAAACAAATTTATTTATTTCTCCGGAAAAGGAATTAAAGCAAAAGCATTTGGCACAAGCCGTCATAGAAATACAGGATCAATACGGGAAAAATGCCATATTAAGAGGGACATCATTACTTGAAAAGTCCACAGTAAGGAAAAGAAATACTATGATCGGAGGCCATAATGCATAATAGGAAAGGACAGAAAGTGAACCGGGCTGTACAGTTTCTTCCCTTTAACGGATTAAAAGGATATGGTGAATTACTAAATGAAATGGAACAAGTAAAAGAAGAACGCAGAGGTCTTTCCGAGGATAGGGCAGCGGTCTTGAACAGGATAATCCATGAAGTACAGGCAGGCGATAATGTAAAAGTCATTTTTTTTGAGAAGGGAATATATAAAGAAATGATTGGACTGGTGACACATATCGATATGATCTTTAAAAGAATAAAGATAGATAAAAAGGAGATAGCTTTGTCAAATATTTGGTATATGAAACTGTTATAAAAATAGAGGAAAGAATGTATTTATGTATATAGGAGAATGATTATTTTAGAATTTACGACCAGATTTACGACCATTGTATAAAAAGAATGTAGATTGGTGTAGAATGGTTGGAAAGAAATCAATGATTATATCGAATAAACACAGATATTATCGGAAAGTTTTTTAGGCGTAAATGACTACGAATCAAGGTGTCGGGAGTTCGAATCTCTCCTGGGTCACCAAAAACAGACAGTACCGGAAAAGGACTGTCTGTTTTTATTTGCAAAAAAAGACAAGAAAAAAGATTACCGGGTGGACGCCCCTCCGGAGTCGGAATCCGGTCCCCACCATATGCCTACGCATTCGGAACTCCGCAGCTAATGGCGACTTTCTGTTGTCGGCAATCTCTTTATTAACTATATTATAAAAGTGACATATTGTAAATTCAGATTAGGTCAGTTTACAAGGAACTACCGCAAGCTGTTCCAGCGTTAGCCCTCGTTCCACACGCAGGTCTTTAAATCGTTCCTGTATGGATAGTTCCATGCTCCCCCTCCTTGTCTGCTTGATAGTCAAAAATATTTTTAATTTTCTCGCAGATAATTCACTAACTCTTTTTCTAACAATTCATACATGGTATTCCGCAAAAATTTTACTTTGTCTTGCTCATGGGCATAGTACCAGACAGTTTCTTCGCCGGGGCGAAGTAGGAGTAAATCTCCGTCAGCCTCTTTCCAAAATTCGCCTAGTACACAATAATGCTCCTCGTGAATAGTTAGATTAAAGAGCTGGGATAATCTGATACTCAAACCTGTAGATACATTAACTCCCTCAGTTATGAGAAAGAATTCCCGAACTTGTGTTGGGAAAATAAATCCTAATTTCTTTTCTATCTCTACAATCTTCTCCACAGTTGCAGCGGATTTTATTTCATCAGAGGAGTCCAAGACTTTTGCCAACATTTTTGAGAACTTAGGGTATTGAGTAAACCATTCGGGGTGCTGTGCCTTGAATTTCTTTTGCTTTTCCCTCTGCACCCGCTCCTGTTCCTTGCAGAAAGCGTCCAGCTCGGCCAGATACCGCTCCTGGTAGAGATTGCTGGCTTCAAATGCTATGCCGCTCTTTTCCAGAATGGCGATGGCGCCCTTTTGGCTGCCAAACACCGGGACCCACTGAAAGCCGTGTCGGCAGGGCTTCAGTTTCAGGAATTCACCCCGACTCAGCAGGGCTTCCAGTTCCGGCTCATGCTCGTCCCACCATTTTGAATTTTCATCAGTTCAATATACGATTCCGGCAGCCTATATCCGAGCTTACTTTCGGTCGTAGAAACCATTTCGTCTGTCAAAGTTTTTTCGACATAGTTTTCAGTAAAATATTCATGTTGATGCCAAAAATTTTCTAAATTTATTTCTTTTTTATTCTTCAAACTTTTCTTCCACATTAAAAATCACTTCGCAATCGCAGCCGGCACCATTTTCTTCCAAAAATTCTATTACCTTTTCACTTTCTATATTTTTAGCTTTCAGGAACTCATTTGTTAAAGAAAAATCGTGCTTACATTCTATTGTTTCTGATTTATCATCGAGGTAATCAAATAATTCATAAAATAGCGGTCTCTCCATGGGCAAGCTATCTTCAAATTCTTTTTCCTGAGCTTTTTTATATTCATCTATAAGTTTTTTATTCTTCATCCGTTCCACCTTATTCAAACAAATATTTTATCAATATTTTTCTCTGAGAATATAATCTCCTGAATATAACCATACAGTTGAACCATCATCCGTCTTATATTCTTCCCAGAACTTAATATCATCCGTTTCATTATCAATAACTATACGATATGAAGAAAATCCGCCTCGCCCATCAATAGGAGGCATACGCTCTAGTTGATACTTTTTTACCATGCCAATTTGTTGTTCTTTTAGCAAGCGTAGCCAATCTAACGCCTTATCCAACTGTTTTAGATCAGTTAAGCGTTCTTTTTCCCCATTTTTTAGGGAAACTATAACTAATTCTCTCTCTTTTTATAATAAATTTATTGCGTACTCCATACTTTACCCCTTTACTATAAATGCCTAAGCTACTTCACAGCAATACAACCCCAACCATCATAGACCCCGTCATATTCTTCTGCCAAATCCATGAGATACCAGACAATTTCATCGATATTCTCAAAATCATCTTCTCTTCCGACCACAAGTTGATATGGATATTCCGTATCATAAGCTTCGCTGTCATCATTACTTTCCGATTCAAGTTTTTGAAACCCTTTTTCTATCACTTTCGTTAGAAATGCTTTTCTTTGTTCTTCGGTCTTAAAGTACAGACAATGCTCAAGAATTCTTGGTACCAGGCTGTCGCCATCATCTTTTATTGCCTCGATGAGCCTCATATTCATAATACTTTGGTACTCATAGTTGTCAGGATAAAGTCCGTTAAAATACATTTCCCAGTCCTTATCTTCAACTGCTGCCAATGTGTATACATAATCAGGGAAGTTTTCTGATATCATCTCAGATATTTCATCTGCATAACCCGACTCATTCTTAGCATAGGCAAAGATATGTACACGCTCGTCGCATTTCACTACGCCTGCCAAAATATCTCCATGTTTTTCAATAATCTCTAACACGGCGTCTTCTACCGGATATAAATATTCCCCTTCTTCTCTTGTAGGAAATCCGTAGTCATCAGCATTCTTATATAATATTTGTAATCGTAGTCTTTTAGGGTAGTTAGAAGTTGACTCGAAGTTCATAAGAGCTAAATTGAGCCTAATCACAGCTGGCAAATCGCAGGCAAATGCTCTGCATAAATAAATGCCCCAATCTTCATCAATTTCGGCAGTTTCTTGAGTTATAACCCTCTCAGTAGCCGCATTTACGCTTTGCTTTCTTTTTTCCACTTCTTCTTTACATTCTTTTACGACTCCCAAAGCATCCTCATCCTCAGGATCAAGCTCCGCCCAGCGCATTGCATAGGGAATAGCTTTTTCTTCCTCATCTGCTAAATACTGATACCCATATGCCATACGCATATTCCATTCTGCTTTGTCTTTACCCTCTGCTCTAACTGAATTTAAAGTGTCTATGGATTTTAACAACATCTTATCACCAATGAAATTAGGAGTTCCTTTATCATCGTCACCGATAACAGCGAAGTTTTGATATGCACGAGCAAGCTGATAACATACCTTATAATCTCTTTCTCCGATTGAAATACTTTCCAATGCATCTATACATTCTGTATACTTATCTTCGTCTGTAAGCTTGTCTATATACGCAAAAAATTCTTTCCTGTTTTCTTTTTGATATTTCATAATTACTCCTTATTATCTCATTTTTAATCTATTTTCTTTTCCGAAAAATCCATCTATAATTTCATTTGTAAGATGAAAGTTGTATGTTTTGTTATTATACTTTTTCCCATCGTTTTTATCCTTTTCCCATTAATAAGTTTTATTTTTCTATTTCAATACCATTCAGATATGCGAATTTAATCATAATTGCTCCAGAAAATTCGGAATAACTCAAACTGATATTTTCTGTAGGTATACTTTTTAATGATTCATAAAAGCTGATATACCTACTTTTCATTTTATTTTCCTTGAGAAATTTATTGAAATACTGCTGTGCTTTATTTTTCCCAGCAAAATAGTACATATAGTATAACAAACTAGCTGATGTACAACTTCCTTCTAAAATTCTATCAATATTGGCTTGAGTGTTCTCAAAATAATCAAAAATTGGAATAATATGTATTTTAATAAGCTTGCTTACTTCTTCCACAGTACATTTATAGCTTGCACCTGCAAGTTGCCACCACTCATGCGGTTTTCCTGAACTTAACGAGCCTAAATCCCCGCCATATATAAGTCCATGATTGATACCAACCTTTTTTATGGATTTGGAGTAAATACCAATATGCGGAATAAATTTTACGCTATATTCGCAATTGTACCTGCTTGCCTGAAAATATATTTCAAAAATAATATCTTTATTTTTAGCAACTCTCTTTAATTTTTGGCCTTTAGCAAGCACCTTAAAATTAGGGAATTTACTTGCTATTTCTTGCCATGCTTCTTCACATAATTTTCTGGGTTCCATTTCTTTATTATTGCCTTTCACTCATTTATCTTTTATCTAACATTAAAAGCACAACACCGCAAATCGCAAGTATAAGCCCATATATACCTATGAAAACTCTGTAACCTTTCTCGCCCCACACTTCAAAGATAAAGGCATGGCGTGCCTTGTCCCCTCCTGTTGCTTGATACACCCATTTCCAGTCTCTTATCGCACCTATTAAAAATAATAGTCCGCCTGCTATCAACACATATTGATAATGTGCTTTTAAAAATTCAAATACTCCGTCCATATTGTTTCTCTATTTCCTACACCAAGATTTCTTTGTTTCCGCTTCATAGGTAATTTTCAATGTGTCTTGCTCCGGAAGAGCAATACCTCTGCTTAATGTGATTTTATGCTTGTCTTTTTTTGAAAGCCCTATGGTCTCACCATCCTGTAGGTCTGCATCCGTAAGGAGTATGTATGATACGATTGAAGATATAAACTCCATTAGCTTCCCCGGAATTTCATCTGCATCTATTATCTCAAGTTCATACTTTCCAAACACGTCCATTCCATAAGTGTATGCGGATATTCCCTTGTCAGTTTGATAAAGACCGAACCATATCCAGTTGAAAATAGGCAATGCCTGTTCTTTAATCATTTGAGCGGAGTCGATATAATAATTTGGTTCAAAGACCACTCCGCTTGTAAATACGCCTATGGCATTTTCCTGCATGCTGCAAGCTGACACAATCTCAGTATAAATAAGTCCTCTTTCTTTTATATCTTCTCCATCACCTAAAACAGCAACGACAATATGTGCCTTATGGCTTTTGGTAACCTCTACCGCTTCCCTCCACATATAATTATTGGAAGCATTGATTTCCGCCTCTTCGTTTGGCACGGGAGCCGGGAATTTACTGATAACCACCCGACATCCATTGATATCTGTAACGATTGGATCGTCAGCTTCATCTGTTAAATCTTCACTTGGGATTTCAATACTCCACTCATCTCTAAGATCTTTTATCAGTTTATTCTTGTCCCAACAATCCTCTGAAAGCAAAACGCTTCCACAAAATTTTCCTATGCTATCGCTATTCATAACTTTCACCTCAACCGCTACATAAAATTTGCCTAAAATATCTTCCACTTGAAAGTCTCTTATTATAGTATAATCTTTTTCTATCATTTTTTACATTTCATTATTCCAGTTCAACAACTTGGGATTTAGATAACCGATTTTCTACTATAATTGGTTATATCCGATCCAATTTTTTCATATAAACTTTTAACATCTAACTCTTTGTTTTTTAAAGCAATAAGTTCTGAATCTGTTGCTCCAATAAATTCTACGAAAGTTACTTTTCCGTTTGGAGAATTTATTGGATTTAATTCATTATCCGGAATAGTAATAAATCCTGTAATATTAGATTTCATTTCTACATCTATCCCTTGTGTTTGACCTGTATATAAATATTCATAAGCATTTCTCAAAATTGAAATGAGCGGGAAGCCATTTTAGGGCTTTCCCGCTTTGCTATCTCCCCCGATAAACTGGAATTTGTTTTACTGAGTTCTACAAACTGGAAGTTTGATAGAAGAACTAATTTAAAGCAATTCTACATCAATATTTTCAGCCTCAAAAATTTCTTTTACTTTATCAAAATTACTGCTCATTATTGTTGCTTCCTTAAGATTTGGAAATTGTCTTATTTCTGAGGAAGTTATGTTATTTAAATCAAAGCATTCATCTTCTCCATCCCATTGTGGAATTATATTCATATACACTTCATTCCCACCATCCATGTAGATTTTTTCTACATACTGTGCAAATTCCATTGGAATAGACAATTTTATAAAAAAATTTAGTGCTGGTTCAATTACAGTATAGCTATCTGTATTTATCTCTAGTTCTTTATGTTCATCAGCAAAATCATAAATATCAAAACAAGGTTTTAACAAATTCAAGTCATACATCAAAACTTGAATTACTGCAAGTTTAAAATTCAGATTTTCAAACTGCAAGATTCCTTCTTCATTATCATTAGGTTCTCTTAAGAACTTTTCTTTGTTATTATTTTTTACTTTATTTAATTCAACTTCTTTTTTTCTTCCAAACAGTCCGAATAAACCCATTTTTTCTTCTTTCAATTATTATATTTAATAACAATTTAATATTCAGTTAGACAAACTGGGATTTAAAGTTCTCTGATTATCCATTTAGCTTCTTGATTTTCTTTTGTTGCACAATATCCACAAGGCATTTCTACCAAAGTTCCTATCGAATTATCTAACTCAAATACAGACTGTAAAGAAACTAATTTAGCGTCCTCTGCTTCGTGTGTTTTTCCGCATAAGAATTGCCACATACCATCATCTTCATCATGTGATACAAATAAAATTGGTTCTTCTCTATTTATTACATGACTACATACAATAGCTGCTGTATTTGGCTCATCATAAAAAGGAAATTTCTGCTCTACAATTTTAGCATTTTTATTCTTTTTTAATTTTTCAAATAGCTCCATAGTTATCACCGCCAAAAATTCTAATTTGTCGCTTTCTTCATACCCATATATAACAGTCCATATATCCACCACAGAAACTGAAAGTTTTAGATTAGTCCCACACGATTTCCAAACAATCGAAGTTATCTGGAATTGGTGGTACGCACGAATAAGTATTTAATTCAAATGCCTCTATTGTAATTACTCCATCAGAGCATAGCCATTCGCAATTTACTAATTTTTCTAATTCCGCAGGCAAAATGGTTGTGCAAATCACGATTGTATCTCCTGCAAGAACTAATTCTTCTTTCCCATTGTTTTCTACGATTTCTGTATCATCGTGGAGAGCAACACGCACCCATGCTATGTCAGGCATTAACTCAATCTTTTGTAGCATATTTCGTATTTCAGAAAGCGTTGGACGGCCAAATTCCCATTGGTTCGGAGCAATGGAATCCTCCTCTGTGTTTCCATCGAAAAATTCATCAAGCGTTAGTAATGGCAAGCGTTCTTCATTTTCTTCCAATATTTTTTTGAATGTATTCAACTCTATCATAGTCACAATTCTCCTCGCAAATCAGAATTAGTTCATTTTATCCTCTCCCCGGATTTTCTTGTTTTTCCGTTCTTCTAACTCCGCTCATCTTGACCGTTGACTGGCTCGACTGGTTTTGCTATTTTTTCAACAGGTAGATTTAGATAATTAGTAAATTGACACTAATACGGCTCTTTCTTGCTCTGCCATTTTCTCATAAAATTTTTTCAAACTTTCAAATGAGGTTTTTAAATCATCTTTAATTTCATCAGCTTCTTCTTCGTATTCCCAAATATCAGGGTAAATATCGTTTTGGCGAAACGCACTCATATCAAATTTATCAATATATGTTTCAAAATCAAGTTCTTGCAACGCTTTTGCGATTTCTTTCACTCTATCAGTTTTCGTTCCAGATATAAATTCTTCAATTTCTTCCCCAGAAATATTAAACTGTCCTACAATCGCTTCACTGATTAAATTATCTTCAATCGATTCGCTGGCAGATTTTCCTGTCAGCAAAAAATGAAGTGCGTCCCACATTTTGTCTATATCACAAATTTCTAAGTTCTCATTTTCCTGCGCTTCTTCCACATCATCAAGGCACACAAACTTTTCTAATTCAGTATCAGTAGTTGACTGATAATTTGCAATCATTCCCATGTATTTTTCCTCCATATTTTACTGTATTGTTCTTTACTTCCGTCTCCGCTGTGGGTTCGGATTTTTCAGCAAGTCCGACTTCTGTGCAATCTTTTTCAGCCACTTCTTTTCTT
>UQJW01000002.1 GCA_900541485.1 uncultured Dialister sp. | reverse complement strand
CACTTACAGAGATGTAGGTGCTTTTTTCTTGTGTAATGATGATGTTTTATGTATACAGCAGTTTTACAAAAGACGCGTTTTAAAATGCTCTTTTCATCTTATGAATGTGTTATGTTATTATGTATCTGTATTTGATATATAAAAGAGGACTCTATGCGTTTGGAATTTATTGTGCCTGTTTCGCAGGACGGGCGGAAATTGAAATCTTGTATCCGTTCTTATAAGGGGATTTCCGCTTCACTTTGGAAACGGATCAAATGGGAAGGAAGGGTTACGATTAACGGTGTGGAAAACAGGAATGCCAATGTAATTCTTCGTAAGGGAAATGTTGTGGTTTGTGAATGGGAGGAGAATTCCGATATCATTCCTTCAGACAGACCCGTTGATATTTTGTATGAGGATTCGTTTCTTCTTGTGGTGAATAAGCCGGTGCAGATGTTGATTCATCCTACGAGCCGCAGTGTACAGGATACGCTGGTTAATGCTGTGGCCGGTTATTACCGCAGGGTGAAAACGGAGGCAGGTATTCACCCGTTGTATCGCTTGGACAGGAACACAACGGGCGTAGTGGTTGTTGCGAAATCGGCGAGAATCCAGCACGCTCTTTCTAAAAGTCATGATTTGATGTACAGGGAATATATCGCATTGGCGGAAGGAAATATCAGGGACTCTTCGGGACTTATTGATGAGCCTATCGGCCGCAAACCCGGAAGCATTGTGGAATGGATGGTCAGGGATGACGGTAAACCGGCGCAGACTGAATTTACGGTGCTGGAGCGAAAGAAAGATTTCACGGTCCTCCGGTTACATCTTTTGACGGGGCGGACACATCAGATTCGTGTACATCTTTCGCATGCAGGGCATCCTTTACTGGGAGATGATTTATACGGCGGTGATACCCGTTTGATAGACAGGCAGGCACTTCATGCCTTTTCCGTACGGTTTATTCATCCCGAAACGGGAGAAGCTCTTCATTTTGAGGCGCCGTTGCCTGAAGATATGCAGAATCTTATCATTCATAAGGAGAAATCATAAAAATGGCACAGATTATTCAAAAAAACAATGTATCTGTTCTTACTTTTTCCGTTTTTGAAAAGGAATCTTTGATTGCTGCCGTATCAGGACGTCCCGGCGGAGTGAGTGAAGGTCCTTTTTCGAGTTTGAATATGGGGTTTTCTGTCGGAGATGATGAAAGTCATGTGATAGAAAACAGGAAACGATTTTTTGATGTGCTGGGAGCGGAAGCATCACAACTTATTAACTGCAGGCAGGTACACGGAGTCCGTATGGAGCAGGTGGGGAGAAAAGATTGCGGCCGCGGAGCGTTATCACCGGACACGGCGATTGCCGATTGTGACGGGTTGTACACAAATGAACCGGGCGTTCCGCTGATAATGAATTTTGCCGATTGCGTGCCTCTTCTTTTGTATGATCCTGTGACACGTTCTATTGCACTTGCGCATGGAGGCTGGCGGGGAAGCGCAGGAAATATCGGTGGTTTGGCAGTGCAGGCCTTGCAGCGGAATTTTGGAGCGATGCCGGAAAATATAAAAGCGGCCATAGGACCGGCGATACAATTCAAAAATTTTGAGGTCGGGGAAGACGTGATAAAAGCTTTTCGTCTTCTATTTTCAGAGGAGGAAATTCAGACACTTTATCTGGAAAAGGGAAACGGGAAATACTTGTTTGATTTGCCCGGAGCCAACCGTGCGTTATTTATAAAGGCAGGTGTTTTGCCTTCCCATATAGAAGACTGCCAGATATGTACGTATGGAGAAAATGATTTATTTTACTCTTATCGTAAAGCAGGAGGCATTACAGGCCGTCACATGGCCGTGATGATGCTCAAGTAAAAAGACTGCGGTTCGGGTAAAACCGGCCGCAGTCTTTTTTTATAAAGTTCGTTTTCCGAAAAGCGGGTGGGACGTCAGGCGGAGACTTCGTTTTTCGATGAGCTCCAATGCATTTTCTATGGAAATGTCCTGCCGCTTTTTTTCACATTCGTAAATCAATACGGGATTATCGGTGCCGACCTCACTTCCCGGGAGATAGACATATTCTTCCGTTGCGGGATCGCCGTAAATAAATCCGGCCATTAATTTACTTTCAGCTAATTTGTGCATACCGGTTCCTCCAAATCACAAATCAGGAGCGGCTTAAAGTCCAGATAATCCGCAGAGGTCAGGTGAAGTTTGATACCTTCCAGTTCGTCAGGCAGGTTCATAAAATTCGGTCTGCCGTGGATATGTCCGTAAATGCAGTCGGTCACACCGTATTTTTTCATGACAGCCAGCATACGGGTCGGCTCTTTTTTTTCGTCAAACGGAGGGTAGTGAAGGACGGCAAATATTTTACTTCCGTTCAATTTTTGTGCTTCTTGGAGTGAACGCTCCAGCCTACCTTCCTCACGAAGGATAATCGGTATATCCACTTTGGTCAGTTTTTTAGAGGTTTCGGCAATCCAGCCTCGTGTGCCTGCAAGGGCAATGTGGCCGGTAAGCAGGGCGGAGTTGAATAAAAATTCAAAGGCATGATCGGTCATCCTTTGCATTTTTGACACGGTACTCCACCAGAAATCATGATTTCCGCGGACAATAATTTTCCTTCCCGGCAAAGAACCGATGGTTTTTAAATCTGACAGGGCATCTTCCAGATGGAGCGCCCAGGAAACATCACCGGCAATGATGACTGTATCTTCTTCATGAATCGTATCGAGCCAGGAGCGGATAATTTTCTCCCTGTGATTTTTCCAATGGTCACCGAAAATATCCATCGGTTTCGTGGGAGGATTTCCGGAAAGATGAAAGTCACTGAAAGCATAAAGTTTCATTTAACAGATACTCCTCAGTCCCCGAAATACGCGCCGGATTTTAAAATCCGCAGCATGGCATCACTGCTTTTTTCGTCGAGTACATGGGTAATTCTATATCCCATATAAAGCGGACTTGCGGTGTACCGGGGAAATATTTTTACATGAATGTTTTTTAAATGGTAAAAAAATAAATTGTAGCTTGTACAAGGAATCGGAAAATCTTTCAAGACAAAGCGGGCCACTTTTTGCAGTGTATCGGCAAAGGTGTCAGGTTGTCCGTCGGCTTTTAAGGTAACGTTCAGTTCTCCCATTCCGCAAACAGGATAGGCGGAAAGAGAAGCGTAGCAGTTGCTGTCTTCATGAAAAACAGGACCTAGAAAATTTTCATTAGAGATGTTTTCCCGGTAGTCATATTCCTTAAGGCCGATAATTTGTGAATGCGGATGACGCTGCGATCCTCCGGATTCAGGACCGTAATTTCTGAAATAAAGAACGGACTTAAAATGTGGATTTTTCTCCATGGCCGCCCATTTTTCCAAGCTGAAAGAAATGACTTCATGCAGCTTATCGGGGGCATACCGTGTCAATCCCGTATCATGTTTTTTTGTTTCAATAATCAGGGTCGGACAGGTTTTCTCGAAGACAGGATACTTATTCATCAGCCAGAGTATATCTTCTTTTTCGTCCAAAATATCTGTCAATGTACGCCAATCACAAAACGGACAGGATTTCTGTTTTCCTGAATGGGGCTTTTCTTTTCCGATAGACATATCAAATATAATAGGTGTTTTCATAATAAACCTTCTTTCTTTTTTATTATATCATGGTCACTGAAAACGGTTCTCGACAGGCAGTACAGTAGTATAAAAAGAATTTATTTTTTTGATTTTAAAAATAAAATAGAAAAGCAGTTGACAAAATAAAACGCATAGGGTAATATAGTGACATAGCAATACTTTAGCGAGATAAAGGATTAAAGAAAAAGGAGAAAAATTATGAATTGGAAAAAATTAGCAATTGTCGGGGCATTAGCTATAGGCGCTGTCGGATTTATGACCGGCTGCGGCGGAGATAAGAAAGCAGCGGCACCGGCACCGGACAAAAATGGCAAGCCGGCCAAAATTGTAGCAGGTATGGACGATACTTTTGCACCGATGGGGTTCCGTAATGATAAGGGCGAACTCGTAGGATTTGATATTGACATGGCAAAAGCAATTTCCAAGGAAATCGGAGTGCCTATCGAATTTAAGCCGATTGACTGGGCCAGCAAGGAATCAGAACTCGAATCAGGACGGATAGACTGCATCTGGAACGGCTTTACCATGACAGATGAACGTAAAAAGGTATTGGCATTTACAAAACCTTATATGGATAATGTACAGGGCTATGTGGTATTAAATGACAGTGCTGTGAAGACCCCGGAGGATTTGAAAGGGAAAAGATTATCTATCCAGGAGTCCAGTACAGCTGAGATTGCACTGGACAGAGACGAAAATCTGAAGAAATCTTTCGGTGAAATTAAAGCGTATCCCGATTTCAGTGCCTGCTTCATGGATTTAGAATCCGGACGTGCCGATGCAGTACTTGGCGATACGGTCCTGATCGAATACTATATGACAAAGAAACCGGGCATGTTCCGTGAATTACCCGGCGAAGTTGCAAGAGATACATTTGCTATCGGTATTAAAAAAGACAATCAGGCTCTTGTGGATTTACTGAATAAAGGCATTGATAAAATCATTGCGAATGGCGAAGGGGCCAAAGTTTCCCAAAAGTGGTTCGGAAAAGATGTCATGCTGAAATAATGACAGGATAAAAGGGCAGGCCTCAAACAGGGTCTGCCCCTGATTTTTGATAGTGACGGGAAATTATTGTATGTTCATTTTAAAGAAGATGAAGTATAATATATATCAGTTTACTATTGCACTGTGATAAAGAATACAAAGGGGTTTGTGATGGATTATATTCTCCGTATATTACCGAATATGTTTGTGGGACTGGGCGTTTCCGCAAAAATATTTTTACTGACAATTATACTTTCTCTTCCCATCGGGGTACTTCTCGCGCTGGTACGAATCTCAAAGGTGGGGCTGTTCCGCCGCCTGGCAGGTGCCTACATCTATTTGATGCGCGGTACTCCGCTGATGCTCCAGATCATGTTTATTTATTATGGTCTGCCGCTTACGCTGAATATACAAATCAATGATTTTCCGGCGGCCATTCTTGCTTTTGTCGCCAACTATGCCGCCTATTTTGCCGAAATATTCCGCGGCGGTATCCAGTCAATCAGCAAAGGGCAGTATGAAGGAGCCAAAGTGCTCGGGTTCACTTATAAGCAGACCATGTGGCATATTATCTTGCCGCAGGTGATAAAAAGAGTCATTCCTCCGCTGGGGAATGAAACGATTACCCTTTTAAAAGACACATCCCTTGTTTATATACTTGCCATGAACGATTTGATGCGTGTGACCCGTGCTTTTGTACAGCGTGATTTCGATACGACACCGTTCCTTGTGGCTGCTGTATTTTACCTCGCCTGCACCGCAGTTTTGACGAAAATTCTGGCTTACGTAGAAAACCGTTATGCCGTCTATGAGGAGTAAGAATATGAGCTTTATAGAAATGAAAAATATCCGGAAAGATTTCGGAAAAAATACCATTCTTCATGGCGTGAATATGAATCTTGATAAAGGACAGGTGATTTCCATCATCGGCCCTTCAGGTGCAGGAAAAAGTACACTGCTCCGCTGTCTGAATCATTTGGAAATCATCCAGGGCGGTTCCATTTGCGTAGACGGGGAGTATCTGGCAAAAGAAGAAAACGGAAAAGTAGTTTATGCTCCCGAAAACGAAATCCGGGGAATTCTTTTGCGGATGGGCATGGTATTCCAATCTTTTAATTTGTTTCCCCATATGACGGTACTGGACAATATTTTGGCAGCTCCCATCTATGTAAAAGGGAAAAAGCGGGCAGAATTACTTCCGCTGGCAGAAACACTTTTGGAAAAAGTCGGACTTTCAAATAAAAAAGATGTTTACCCCGGGCGTCTGTCAGGCGGGCAGAAGCAACGTGTGGCAATAGCCAGAGCCTTGGCAATGAATCCCGATATTATGCTCTTTGACGAGCCGACATCCGCTCTCGATCCCGAACTGACAGGAGAAGTTCTCAAGACCATCCAACGACTTGCCGATGAAAATATGACCATGGCAATTGTGACGCATGAAATGGCTTTTGCGAAATCCGTTTCCGACAAAATTCTATTCATGGTAGACGGAAAAGTAGAAGAAGAAGGGACGAGTGAGCAAATCTTTGAAAATCCGCAAAGTGAGAGAACAAAAGCATTTTTAAAATCTATCCTGCGATAAAATTGCAGAGTAATACGCATATAAAAGTACAAGCCGTTAATTTTGCAGCCTGTACTTTTTTCATTGAGTGTCTGCTTTTTCAGAGTAGAGAGAGGCAGGTAATTATAAAAAAATTTAATTAAAAATAGAATAAAATTTCTTAGAAAAAATAAAGACAAAGTGATATAGTTACAATGTATTACAAATAGAGCAGATGAAACTGTTCACTTGAGGAGGCGTAGCATGGAAGAAATTTTTCATGTCATAGATATCATTGTAGCCATTATCGGCCCGATATCTGATTTCTGCTGGGAATTTCCTACTAATTTTGAATGGTACAGCAGCATTCCCGTTTTAGGAGAATTTTCTTTTTCCACCATACTTTTGGTAGGCTCGGGAATTTACTTTACATTCAGGCTCAGTGCTATCCAGGTCAGAATGTTCAAAAAAGGGCTTTATATTCTTGCCCACAGTCAACAAAAGGAACTCGGAATCTCCCCGCTGGCGGCATTTCTTTTGAGTTCCGGTATCCGCGTAGGTCCGGGAAATATTATGGGTGTTACCGGAGCTATTGCAGCAGGCGGCCCGGGAGCACTTTTCTGGATGTGGGTTTCCGCTTTTTTCGGAATGGCGACGGCCTATACAGAAAGTACGTTGGCACAGATTTTTAAGGAAAGACAGGACAATGAATATGTAGGCGGTCTTCCTTACTATGCAAAAACACTTTGCAATAATAAAATATGGGTCGGTGCTATTGCTTCTGCTGCTTATATCATGTACAGCATGTGCGGTATTCCTGTAGACAGTTTTAATACCGTTACGGGAATTGCCGCTATGGGGCGTATCGTGACGGGTATCGACTATCCTGTCCAGTCTGATTTTTATTACTATGTATCCGCATTTGTTATAACCCTTGTCGCTTTCATGTCCTTTGGCGGTGTAAAACGCGTTACCAAAGCTTGCGAGTTTATGGTACCGATTATGGCAGGTATTTATTTCCTGACCGTCATTGCTCTCATTCTTTATAATTCAGGCAGTATAGGTTACTTTTTCAATGCCGTATTCAGTGGTGCTTTTACCCCGCAGGCTATGTTCGGCGGTGCTTTCGGCATTACCCTTGTCCAGGGTGTTAAACGGGGACTCATGTCCAATGAAGCCGGACAAGGTACGATTACCATGGCGGCCGGTGCCGCTCATGCAAAACACCCTTGCGAACAGGGACTTGTAGGAGCAGTCGGCGTATTTCTTGATACCCATGTTATTTGTACACTGACCGGATTTATTATCATCATGGCTCATCAATGGGTACAGAATCCGGAAGTCTGGCAGGAAACGGAAACCTATAATCGTTTTCTTATGTCCGTCAGCTCCATGACCCCCGGCGGTATTGAGACAATTATACTTTTCCTGCTTTCCATGTGTTTTGCCCTTTTTGCGTACACCTGCGTTATCGGTATGGTAGCATTTACGGAAGTCTCGGCCCGTCAGATCAGTAGCAACAAAATATTTATCAATATAGTCAGAATATTCTGTATTTCCGTATCCGCTTTCGGGATACTCAGCAGTATAGCAGGTTACGATTTGGACCGTATATGGGCCTTTGAAGATTTGGGGAATATAACAATCGTTTATGTTAATATCCTGATGCTTCATATAGGCTTTAAATATGTAAAAAAAGCGACTGCCCATTTCAGGAAGGGAGAAGAAGCTTTTACTTCCGATGTTCTCGGTATTGATACACCGTGTTGGAATAAAGAAACAGATAAATAAGGCAATAAAAAAATCCGGAACCGAAAGGAACCGGATTTTTTGTTGTAAAAATTTTATTTTGAGTACAATTCGACGATAAGTGTTTCGTTGACTTCGTCTTTGTAGGGAAGTTCTTCGCGAAGCGGTGTGCGTACCAAGGTAGCAGACCATTTGTCGAAGCTCTTTTCAATGTAGGGCAGATCGAAGGTTTTTGTCTGCTGGAAAGACTGCTTGAACATTTCATTGGCTCTGTAAGCTTCTTTCAGCACGATGACCTGGCCGGGACGTACGGGATAAGAAGGAATGTCCACTTTCTTTCCGTCGACGAGAACCAGTCCGTGGGTTACCATCTGACGGGCCTGGCGTATCGAACGGGCAAAGCCTGCACGGTAAACCAGATTATCCAGTCTTGTTTCAAGAAGGAATAACAGGTTTTCACCTACGACGCCGGACATTCTTCTTGCTTTATCATAATAGCGATAGAATTGTCTTTCAAGAAGATTGTATAACGCTTTAACTTTCTGTTTTTCTGCCAACTGCATACCGTATTCAGACATTTTCTTCTGGCGGGTTTCAGCGGGCTGCCGTTTTAACGCTTTCGGATGGCCGTAGATATTCATGCCGAAACGTCTGCTTGTCTTAAAACGGAGATTCTTGTTTGTTGCCATTGTGTATATCACCTCTCTAAAAATATAGCTATAAATAAAATAGCTTAATAATTATAACTAAATAAACAAAAACTGTCAAATCCTGGGAAGGGCAGATTATGAATCAACGTTGACGGTTTAAAAGTCTCTTCTTTTTCGGTAAAACCCAAGCGTATAATTTTTTTCTCCCTTTTTCCTCTTTTATGTGAAGGCCTACACATTCGGGAGCAAAGTCGGGAAAGGCATTTATATATTCCTCGATAAAGGCAAAGTAGGAAACAGCCGTGCCTGTCCATTTTTCTCCGGCAGCAACGCCGCAAATTCCCGGAGGGTAAACCATGGCGCATTCGAGAGCAATTCTGCCTTTGAGTTGTTTCAGCGGAACAAGCTTTCTTTCTCCCTTTACAAAGCAGTCGGTCGCCTTTTTTCCGCTGATTCCCGTTGTTTTATCGGAAAGAATAAACATTTTTTCTTCCAAATCCGCGGCGTTATGTGTATCGAGCAGCTTTTCGATGGAGGTACACAGTTCACCGACGGTCATATCATAGGTACGGGAAAGGCAGGGAAAAATTTCTTTGACCGGCTTATCCATACATTCTGTTTCAAATTGTCGTAAGGCGGTAATAAGACAGTCAGCTTTTTCTTTGGTATCTCCCGGCTGGGCCAAAAATAAAATCGAATGGAGTCCGCATTTTTCGGGGGTGATATGACGGTTTTGCAAGTACATGGAAAGAAGGGCGGCAGGAATTTTTTTCTCTCCTAAATGGGTGGTTAGTAAGATTTTGCAAGGATCGATGAGGTAGTGGGGAGATATGTTTCGTGCTCCCATTTCTTTTGACATTTGCCGGTAATTCCAGAAACGGCGGTCAGTCATTATATTTTCTGTATCATAAGAGTCCCAGGGGCGGCCGTCGATGTTCCCGGGGAGTAAAGGCTGTACAGACCGGCAGTGTCTCATAATTTCTTTTCTCGTTTCTATTCCGAAACGGAGCGCTTTTTCCCACAGCTCTTTCCCTTGCTTTTTATGGATACAGGCATTCATCTCCAAGGATGCAAAAAGGGGGAAGTAAGGGCTTGTGGAAATATGCATCAGGAAAGAGTTATCCAGCACATCGTCGGGCAGATATTGTTTTTTATGCTTAATATGGTGGTCTTTTTTGTGAATTTGCGAAGTTTGTGAAAATCCGGCGAGTTGTTTATGGACAGATTGGGTGACTAAAATGCCGGCATGGGATTTCTTAAGAGGTTGCGTAAGGGGACTGAAAGATTCAAGTAAGGGGATAAAGGACTCATAGCCTGCCCAGGCCGCATCAAAAAGAATATAGTCACAAAGGGGGGAGAGTAAGTCAATGAAATACCGGGCATCGGCAATGAATCCGTCATAGGTGGCCAGTTGGAGGCAGGCAAGACGGTAAGGGTGCTTTTTCTTCAGTTTTGCAGGATCAATTTGTCCGGCTTTTTCACGGAGTGTTTTTCTTTGCAACCCTTTGGATGAAAGTCCGCCGATAATTCCGCCGCGGAAGCGGACGGTTTCCAAATAGACCGGTGTCACATCAGATTGCAGTAAGGCACCCTGATACATGGATTTATGATTATTTCTGTCGAATAAAACCAAATCTCCCGGCGAAAGCAAAGCGTCGCAGCAGATACGATTTGAAACGGAGGTGCCGTGAAGAACGAACCATGTTTTATCGGCGTGAAACGTTTCAGCTGCCAGTTTTTCCGCCATACCTGCCAGACCTTCATGGGACGATGGATCTCCCAATTCTGCATCAGAATCGGATACATCGCCTTCAAACATGGAATTTCCCCAGAATTGAGTGAATATTTTTCCTTCCTCAGTCAGATTATAAAACTCACCGCCATGGTGGCCGGGCGTATCAAAGGGATATTGTTTTTTTATGGCATGATGAGTCAGAGCGGCCGTAAAAGGCGGAAGTTTTTTGATTTCGTTTTCGTCCATTTTATGAAATTACTCCTGTATTCAAATTTTATTTCATTATAACAAAACAATAAAATAAAAAATAAAAGACATGATTTGTGAATGTGTTTTCCCTATGGTAATATGGAATTCAGAAAGTTCTCATCTTTTATGAGAAAGACACGGCTGGAGGATTTATGGATGAGTTAGAAGGTCATTATCAGGTCAGTATTCCTGTATATGAAGGCCCTATGGATTTATTACTTCATCTGGTCACCAAAAACAGAATTGAAATCCATGATATTCCTATCCATGAAATTACTGACCAGTATCTGGATTATTTGCGGCAGGCTCAAGAATTTAATCTGGAACTGGGCAGTAGTTTTTTTGCTATGGCAGCCACTCTGGTATATATCAAATCAAGAATGTTGCTCCCTAAGAGAAGACAGGAAGAAGACAGCGAGGCGGAGGATCCCCGTCAGGAGCTTGCCCGGTCTTTGGAAGAGTTTAAGCGCATGAAAGAAATCAGCGCCAGAATAGGGTCTTTGATAGATGAGGAAGACGTATACCGGACCAAAATGCCGTCTGAGGTAAAAGGCGGACAATATACGGGAAAGATTTCTTTACAGAAATTATCGGCCGCCTTTTTTTCTCTTTATGATGCCATAAAAGAGCCGGAAGAAAAAATACTGGAGCACGATACTGCATCTCTTGAAGATGAAATAGAGGATTTGAGATACATTTTGCAGAGCCGCAGACAAGTAGGACTTATGGATTTCTTCGGAAAAAGAAAAACGAGACTCCGCCTGGCGGTGGCATTAATGGCCGTTTTGGAGCTGATTCGTCTGGGAGAGGTTTTATTGAAGGATACGGTGTCGGGACTTGTGCTGGAAGGAGGCAGGGCGTGAAAGGAACGGAACGGCTGGCGGCACTTTTGGAAGCCTTTCTTTTTGTCAAAGGCGATCCTGTGTCAATGAAGGAAATGACAGAGACTCTTGATGAAAGTTCTGTAGAAATAGAAAAGGCATTGACCCTGTTGGAGAAAAAGTATGAAAAAAATGATGCGGGGATTATGCTCCGCGAAACAGGAGCAGGGTGGGCACTTACTACAAAAAAAGAATATGATGCATGGCTGACGGAAACATTGGGGAAGCAAACGCCTCTTTCGGCAGCAGCTTTGGAAACACTGGCAGTTATTGCCGTGAAAGAACCTGTGACACGGGCGGAAATAGAAAAAATACGCGGTGTTTCGGCAGGACGTATATTAGCGACTCTTCTTGAAAAAGAACTGGTGGAAGAAAGAGGGCGTCTTGATGTTCCGGGAAGGCCTATTTTATACGGTACGACGAAACGCTTCTTGAAATGTACAGGCTTATCAAATGTGAGTGAACTTAAAATGCGTTGGGTAGAAAAGCCTGATGAAGGAGATTTATTTTGAGAGAAAGATTACAGAAAGTATTAAGCAGAGCAGGTGTTTGCTCCCGCAGAAAAGCGGAAGAGCTGATTAAGGCAGGAAAAGTCCGCGTGAACGGACGGACAGTTACGGAATTGGGGAGTGAAGCAGATCCGAGAAAAGATAAAATCGAAGCACTCGGCAAAGTGGTCAGGCCCGAGCCGCTCCGCTATTTCCTTTTTAATAAACCTGACAATGTTATCACTTCGGTTTCCGATCCGGCGGGCCGCCGTACGGTGATGGACTATTTCAGACGTATCAGAGAAAGGATTTTTCCCGTCGGCCGTTTGGACTACCATTCGGAAGGGTTGCTCCTTATGACCAATGACGGAAATTTGGACTATATTCTTACTCATCCGAGTCATGAGGTTTTAAAGGAGTATGAGGTGGTTGTCCGAGGGAAATATTCGGAAAAATTAGCTTCCCGAATGGAAAAAGGCGTGAAAATTGACAGTGGAATAACTGCTCCTTGTGAAATTGAAGTGCTTGCTTATGATAAGGAAAAAAATAAGACCTATGTCAGGATGGTTCTCCATGAAGGGAAAAACAGGGAAATCCGCAAGATGATGGAAGCCTATCATTATCCCGTCTTTGGTCTTAAACGCGTCAAATACAGCTTTCTTTCTTTAGATGTAACTCGGGGAAGTTACCGAAGGATCACAACGGCAGAGGTCAAAAAATTATATGAACTCCACAAATAAGAAAATCGCTGTCATCGGCGGCGGCGTAGCAGGACTTTTGGCGGCAGTAACAGCGGCAGATGCAGGGGCGGAAGTATTTCTGTTTGAAAAAATGAACAGGGTCGGGTTGAAGATGGGAATCACCGGCAAAGGGCGGTGTAATATTACCAATTCGGCACCGATTACGGATTTTATTTCTAAAACGCCGGGAAATGGGAAGTTTCTTTTCAGTGCATACCATAAATTTTCCAATACAGACTTACTGGACCTCTTTCATACGTGGGGGCTGGAGACAAAGGTGGAACGGGGCGGCCGTGTATTTCCTGCAAGCGATAGTGCCCAAGAGGTACGGCGGTTATTTATGCAACTTCTTGAAGAAAAGCATGTAAAGCTCCACTTGTCCGAACCGGTTTTGCATATATTGACAGAAAATAAAAAAGTCATTGCCGTGCAAACGGAAAAAGGTAGATATTCTGTTGATACGGTGATTCTTTGCACAGGCGGTAAATCCTATCCGCGGACAGGTTCTACGGGAGACGGATACGCTATGGCAGCGGAATTGGGACATACGATTGTTCCTGTGAGACCGGCTCTTGTTCCCTTGGTATGTAAGGAATCCTATTGCAAGGAGCTGCAAGGATTGTCCCTTAAAAACGTGACGCTTTCTCTTTCGGCAGGGGGACGGAGAAAAACGGAGGCTTTCGGAGAAATGCTTTTTACACATTTCGGAGTTTCCGGCCCGATAGTTCTTACCCAAAGCGATGCGGTTTCATTGTGGCTTTCCCGGGGATATCAGGTTACCGGCGGGATTGATTTAAAGCCCGCATTGACAGAAGAGGTGTTGGACAAACGACTGCTCCGGGATTTCAAGGAATATCATTTAAAACAGATGGCCAATGCCATGCAGGGACTTCTTCCCCAAAGAATGATTCATGTCGTATTGGCGGTGGCGGAAATCCCCGATAATTTACCGGTAGCAGAACTTACAAAAGCACAGAGGGCAAAGTTGAGACAGGTAATCAAAAATCTGCCGCTGACAATTTCTGCGACCCGTCCCATAGAGGAAGCTATTGTGACGGCCGGGGGGATTACTACTAAAGAAATTGATGCCTCTACCATGGAATCGAAATTAATAAAAAATTTATATCTTGCCGGTGAAGTGATAGATATCCATGCGTTTACCGGCGGCTATAATATCCAGGCGGCTTTTTCTACCGGAAGATTGGCTGCCGTTTCTGCCGTAGGAGATGATACAGATGCGTAAGATATCAATTGCTGTTGACGGCCCTGCCGGCGCAGGGAAAAGCAGCGTTTCTAAAATTGTGGCCCGCCGTTTGGGTTATGCTTATCTGGATACGGGAGCTATGTACAGAGCTGTCACGTATGAGGTGATGAAACCGGGAGTTACAGAAACACAAGATATTATAAAGTTAGTGAAAAATCTCCATATGACCGTGAGTCCTTCGGAGGAAGGAATACGGATTTTCGTGAATGGAGAAGATGTGACTCCTTTTATCAGAGAACCGGAGGTTTCTGCCAAAGTATCTGCAGTGGCTGCAATCGGTAAGGTGAGAGAAGCCATGGTGGTGATACAGAGAAAACAGGCGGCTTTGGGCGGCATTGTTCTTGACGGGAGAGATATAGGAACGACTGTACTTCCTGATGCGGACGTAAAAATATTTCTAACTGCATCAGTCCAAACAAGAGCACTCCGCCGTTATAAGGAGGTTCATGAACTACATCCTGAAATTACTCTGGCGGAAATTGAAAAAGATATAGAAAACAGGGATTGGCAGGATAGTCACAGGGAATTATCGCCTCTCCGGAAGGCAGAAGATGCAATTCTTCTTGATAACAGCAAAATGTCTCTGGAGGAAACGGCAGAGGCGATAATACGGATTTGTCATGAAAAATGGAAATAAAATATATAATGGTGGGGGTATAGATGATCAGGCGAATTTTTTATGCCATTGTAAGGTTTGTGCTTAACGCTTTGTTTTTTGGGGCTTACCGTCTTCATGTGGAGGGGCAGGAACATATTCCCTCTGCAGGGAGGGTAATTATAGCACCGAATCACAAAAGTTATTTCGATCCGCCTCTGGTCGGGGTGGCTATTACAAACCGTGTTGTCCATTACATGGCGAAAGAAGAACTGTTTAAAAATCCGTTATTCGGTTGGATTCTAAAACAATTCGGTACATTTCCCGTCAAACGGGGCTCTGTCGACAGAACGGCAATTCGCCGGGCGGTTAAAGAACTGAAGGAAGGAAATGCTTTGGGCATATTTCCTGAAGGGACACGAATCAAAAAAAACGGGCTGGGACGTTTTCATTCTGGCATGGCATCGCTGGCCCTGATGACAGGGACGCCGGTGATTCCCGTGGCAGTTGTGGGATCTACGGATATGCCCCGTAAAAAAGGGCCTCTGGCCGTTTTAATAGGTTCGCAGATAAATGTAGAAAAGCAAAAGGCGGACAACGAATCTGTTGAAATATTGAATGATATTGTAAAAAAAGAAATCCAAAAGCTTACAGATGCATATCAGGCAAAAATGAAAATGCACGGGTAATGATTTTTTTTATAACAAGCTTGTTCTATCATTTATATAAAATAAAAAAGACGGAAAAAATGACAGATGAAAATATATAAATCTAAAGTGATGGGTTTTTGTTATGGGGTCCGGGAAGCAATGAAAATTGCGGAAAAAGCAGCTGTTTCTGGCAAAAAAACAGTTACGCTCGGACCTATTATCCATAACCCCCAAGTGGTAAAAAAATTGGCAGACCGCGGAGTGGCTGCCGTAAAAAGTGTGAATGAAATAACAAATGAAGCGGTCATTATCCGCTCGCACGGGATAGGTCCTTCATGTTATAATGACCTTAAGTGCAAAAATTCGGTTTTACTTGATGCCACCTGTCCGTTTGTGAAACGAAATCAAAAAATCGTTAAAGATTTGGCGGCAGAAGGTAAAACAATTGTACTTATCGGTGAAAAAAAGCACCCTGAAATGCTGAGTGTAGCTGAATGGGCAGGAGAGCATCCGGTCGTTGTGGAGATAATGAAAGATGTAGATTTACTTCAGCCCATGAAAGAAGCCCATATCGTTATACAAACCACATTTTTTTTAGCACTGGCAGAACGACTGATAGAGGCAATTTCCCATAAGGCGGAATCTCTGGTCGTTCATAAAACCATTTGCAATGCCACTGCCGAAAGACAGCAGGCAGCCGCTGAGTTGGCAAAAAATGTAGATGTGATGATTGTTATAGGCGGCCGCAACAGCGCCAATACCGGCAGACTTGTGGAAGTCTGTCAGGCGGAAGGAGCCGTTACCCATCACATCGAAACGGCTGAGGAACTGGACCTGAAATGGTTCCACAGTCATGACAAGGTTGGCATCACCGCCGGTGCATCCACACCGGACTGGATCATAGAGGAGGTAGTTTTTATTATGGAAGACATGAATGAAATGCTGGAACAGGAGGAAATGAATCTGGACGTGCACAAAGGCAGCGTTGTAGACGGTACCGTTGTGGACTTAAGTGACGACAAAGCCTGGATATCTTTTGGATATAAGACTGAAGCCGTACTTCCGATTCATGAATACTCTTATCCGGAACCCGCATCCCTTAAAGATGTATTGCAGGTAGGCGATACACTTCGGGTACAGGTAGTCAGCGGTATCAAGGAGGACAGCACGATTTTCGTTTCCAAGATTAAGGTGGACCGTCTGGCAGACTGGGACGTTGCCCAGGAAGCCTTTGACAAAGACGAGACTGTGGAATGCGAAGGTGTTGAGGCAATTAAAGTCGGCCTGCTTGTACAGTTGAAATCTCTGCGTGGGTTTATCCCGCTTTCACAGGGGGATCTCCGTTTCGTTCACTCCCTTCAGAATTTAGTGGGACAAAAGTTTGAAGCAAAAATTCTTGAAGTGGACCGCACGAAGAATCGTTTGGTTCTTTCCCGTAAAGCCGTGTTGGAAGAACAGCGCACCGACGAATTGGATGCTATTGAAGCTGCTTACGAAAAGGGCGAAATCCTTAAAGGAACTGTCAAGAAAATTATGCCTTACGGTGCCTTTGTTGCACTTCAAGGTGTAGAAGGACTGCTTCATATTTCAGATATTTCCTGGAAGAAAATTGCAAAGGTGGAAGATGTACTCCAGCCTGATCAGGAAATCGATGTAAAAATCAAATCTTTTGACAGAGAAAAACAGAGAATTTCTTTCAGCCACAAGGACTGTATGCCGAATCCGTGGGAAAGTGCCGTTAATAATCACGAGGTTGATGATGTAGTAGAAGTTAAGGTTGTTAAGGTTCTTGAATTTGGTGTTATTGTTGAAATGGAAGACGGTTTAACAGGCCTTCTCCACATCAATGAAATGACCCAGGATCACAATAAAAAGCCCGGGGATCTCTGCCATCTGGGAGATGTTCTCAAGGTACGCATCATCGGAATTGATGAAGCACGGAAGAGAATCAGTTTTTCACTTGTCGAAGGTCCTGCACATGAACCGGAAGAAGCGGAAGCTGAAACTGAACCGGCAGAAGAAGAATAACAGACAGACCAGATTCATCTGTATAAAAAAACTCCGGATAATCATGTTGTCCGGAGTTTTATCTTGTCCGGAAAGGCGGTTCTGACTTGACAGTAAGGGTATATCAGCATACAATTTTTAGAATAGTATTAAATGGGTAAATATGCCCGTCTGAGGATTAATAATTAAAGGAGGAGAAATGAACAAGCCTCTTGTTGCTATAGTAGGAAGGCCGAATGTGGGGAAATCCACTATTATTAACGGTCTGGCGCAAAAACGTGTTTCTATTGTTGAGGATATTCCCGGTGTGACCAGAGACAGGATTTATTGTGATGTACGATGGCTCAATAGAGAATTTACACTGATTGATACAGGCGGTATTGAATTCAGGGACAGCAAAGATCATATTTCCAACGGTATCAGACAGCAAGCGGAACTAGCCATGGAAGAAGCGGATGTCATTCTTTTTGTGGTTGATGCCCGTGCCGGAGCGGCAGCTGATGATGAAATAATTGCAGGCATGTTGAGAAAAACAGGGAAACCTGTCGTTCTTTGTGTTAATAAAGTGGATAGCACAAACCAGGAAATGGATGTCTATGAATTTTATTCTTTGGGACTTGGTGATCCCGTTCCCGTTTCTGCAGTTAACCGCTTAGGGTTTGGCGATTTGCTGGACAAGATTTCCGAAGGGTTTCCTGAGATAGAAGTTGATGATTCCCCTGATATTATCCGGACCGCTATTGTAGGAAGACCGAATGTGGGAAAATCAACATTGATTAATTCATTATTGGGATATGAAAGATCTCTCGTTGCGGATGAAATGGGGACGACTCGTGATGCTGTAGATTCGGTTTGGAAATATAAGGGCAAAACCTTTATACTCGTAGATACGGCAGGAATGAGGCGAAAGAGCAAAATTGATGAGCCTTTGGAAAAATACAGTGTAATCCGCTCCATCCGGGCTATTGATAATTGCGATGTTGCTATTTTTGTTTTGGATGCCAATGATTTACTGACAGAACAGGACAAAAAAATCATTGGATATATCCATGAAGCAGGTAAAGGTCTCATTTTGATGGTAAACAAATGGGATATGATAGAAAAGGAAACAAACACAATCCTTTCCTTTGAAAAAGAAATACGAAACGGTCTTCCATTTGCACCTTATGCGCCTATGCTATTCGGTTCTGCAATGACAAAGCAAAGAATCCAAAAACTGGGAGATATGATTTATAACGTAGCCGAACAGCAATCCATGCGTGTATCCACGTCGGTATTGAATGATCTTTTGGAAGATGCAAAAATCATGAATCCGCCGCCTGCCCATGCAGGCAGAGTTGCGAAAATTTACTATATAACACAGGTGGGAATCCGTCCCCCTACATTTGTCATGTTTGTTAATGATGCCAATTTGATTCATTTTTCGTATATACGGTTTATCGAGAACCGCTTAAGGGAAGCTTTTTCTTTTGAAGGAACGCCTATCCGTATTGTAGTGAGAAGTAAAAAAGACGGTGATGAATTGTGACAGGTGATATATTTATCGTTATTCTCGCCTATCTTATCGGAGCGGTTCCTACAGGCTATTTGATTGGAAAAATCGGCTATGGTGTAGATTTAAAAAAGACAGGAAGCGGAAATATCGGAGCAACCAATGCGTACCGTACATTAGGTGCCAAAGCGGGACTTCTGGTATTTTTGGCAGATTTTCTTAAGGGCATGATTGCCGTTTATTTGGGAATGCCCGATCCCATGCTGGTTCTCGCCTGTGCTTTGTTTGCTATTATAGGAAATGATTGGTCTGTATTTTTGAAATTTAAAAGCGGGAAAGGTGTTGCCTGCGGTGTAGGCGCATTCACTTTTATTTGCCCTCCTGCCACTTTGGCGGCTTTTATCATTTGGCTTGTTATTTTCCGGTATAAAAAAATTGTGTCACTCGCTTCCATTATTTCTGCACCGGTGGTGCCGTTGGTGATTATACTTATGCGGCAGCCGGCAGAATATCAGGTGTTCAGCGCACTGGCAGCATTGATTGTTATAGCTAAGCATAAAGAAAATATCGGAAGACTCCTCAGGGGAGAAGAAAAACCGATTACCCGTGGAAAGAAGGGATAAAATGAAGGTAACCATGATTGGTGCCGGAGGCTGGGGGACGGCAATGGTTGTCTGTCTTGCAGGCAGGCATAATGATCTTGTTTTATATTGCAGAAAAGAAGAAACGGCAGAGCAATTAAGAAAGTCCGGAGAGAATAAAGAATATCTTCCGGGAGTACGGATTCCCCGCTCTGTGAAAATTACAAGTTGTCTGGAAACAGCTGCAGATGGGGCAGACATAGTTATTCTTGCCACACCGTCAAAAGCAGTGAAGGAAACAACGGAAAAACTTTTACCGTATTTAAAAAAAGAGGCGGTAGTCGTTTGTGCCGCTAAAGGACTTGCCGATAAAGAGGGACATCGTCTTTCTGAGGTGATTAAAGATATTTTGCACGATGTAACGGACCGCATCGTTGTACTTTCCGGGCCGAATCATGCAGAAGAAGTAGGAAAGGGACTTCCTGCCGCAACAGTGGCCGCATCAGAAGTACCGGAAGCGGTAGAAATTGTGCAGGATTTATTTATGAGTCCTGTTTTTCGTGTATACCGGAGTCATGATATCCGCGGGGTCGAATACGGAGGGGCATTAAAAAATATTATTGCTCTTGCCTGCGGAGTGTTAGACGGTCTGGAACTGGGAGACAATTCAAAAGCGGCACTTATGACAAGAGGGCTTGTGGAAATGACCCGATTCGGTGTTTATTTCGGCGCAAGAAAAGAAACTTTTTCCGGCTTATCCGGAATGGGCGATCTCGTTGCTACCTGCAGCAGTACACACAGCAGAAATCATGCGGCCGGTATTTTACTCGGCAAAGGTAAAACGGCACAGGAAATTACGGAAGGTACACATATGGTGGTGGAAGGAATGCGTACTGCTGCTCTTGTGAATGAAATTGCTCATAGGGAACATATTGAAATGCCGGTTACGGAAGAGGTATGCAAGTTATTAGAAGGCGAGCATACAGTTGCAGAGTCTCTGGACAATTTAATGAATCGTGCTAAAAAAGCGGAAATCGAAACGTATCTTGAACCGGGAGAATCAGAGCTGTAATATATAAAATTTTATTTAGTTCTTATCTATGTTATAATCTGAATTGGATATTTTGATATGAGAATCATTGCCGGAAATGCCAAAGGAACCATTCTTACAGCACCGGCCGGGCGAAATACAAGGCCGACCTTAGGGCGTATCAGGGAAAGTATTTTCAATGTACTTTCCAATGTGGGACTTTTAGATACGCAGGTTTTGGATATATTTGCAGGCACAGGTGCCATGGGAATTGAAGCATTAAGCAGGGGCGCAGAACAAGCTACCTTCCTTGATAGAGCAACGACGGGAATCATTTATGAAAACCTGAAAAAATGCCATGTTTTAGAAAAAGGAAAAGTCATGAAGGGTGATATACAGGCTTCCTTACAGGCACTTACAGGAAATCACTATGATTATATCTTTATGGATCCGCCTTATAAAAAAGGGTATATTGATGAAGTCCTAAACACAGTATTTGCTTGCAGGCTTCCTGCGAACAATGCTATTATTATTGCAGAGCATTCTGTGGAAGAGCCGCCGGATATGATCCGGTGGAAAGAAAATTGCAGAGTTTGGAAAGAAAAAAAGATAGGCGGTATAGTAGTAAGCTACCTGCTCTGTGAAAATTCTGGGGGTTAAAATTGATGAAAACAGCCATTTGCCCGGGAAGTTATGACCCGGTTACATATGGGCACCTGGATATTATCAGAAGAAGTGCGGTTCTTGTTGACAAGCTGATTGTCACTGTCTTTGTCAATCCTAATAAAAAAGGATCTATGTTTACTATAGAAGAACGACTGGACATGCTCCGGGAAACAACAAAAGATATTCCCAATATAGAAGTGGATACGTCTACAGGCTTATTGAATGTCTATGCTGCTAAAAAGGATTGTCATCTTTTAATCCGGGGGCTCAGAGCGTTCAGTGACTTCGAGTACGAATTCCAAAGAGCACTCATGATTAAGAAAATCGACCCGACACTGGAAACAGCATTTTTTATGACAGACGGAAGATATTCCTATTTATCCTCCACCGGTGTCAGGGAACTGGCATATTTTGATGGAGATGTATCGCATATGGTACCCCCTTATGTAGCAGATATGATTAAAAAGAAAATGAGTTCTATAAAGAAATGAGGCTGTGAAATGGACACAAGAAAATTATTGGAAGAATTGGAAAATGTCATTGGAAATGCAAATGATGTACCTTTTACCAACAAAAAAATGGTAGATAAAGATGAAATTGAAAGATTGATAGATGCCATTAACCAGTCACTTCCGAATGAATTGGAAAGCGCAAGACGTATCGTTGCCGATAAGGAACGGATACTTTTAGATGCAGAGAAAAAAGCAGATGATACCATTGCACAGGCAAAGGACTATATTGCCCGTATCACTGAAGAAAGTGAGCTGGTCAAGCAGGCACAGGAAAGAGCCGATGAAGTAGTTACGGCGGCAAACCGTTCTGCTGAAGAATTACGAAACAGCTCTGTCACTTATGCGACAGATGTTTTGAAGTATGTGGAAACCAATATGGAGAACATGCTTGATACATTGAAGAAAAACCGGCAGAGCCTGATTGATTCCAATGCAGCTGCTGCACAGCCGGAAGAGCATAAATAAAACCATAACGAGAAAAATAAGAGGAGTCACATAAAGGCTCCTCTTTTGGATATTTTTTATTTATCAGGGGAAATAAATAGAAAAGAGGTCCGTACATGGAAACAAATAACAGGAAATATATTTTACTATGTCTCATTGTTTTTGTTATTCTTTCCGTGGCCGGACTTTTTTCGTGTGCACTCGGCGGAGAATCCGGCGGTAAAGAAGAGATTTCGGAAATTATTGAGTCAGATAGGGAAGAAGGAAATTATAAAGACGGGTCTGTTTTGGTCTATGTGACCGGTGCCGTCAAAGAACCGGGCGTATATGAATTGCCCCAGGGCAGTCACTGCTATGAAGCCGTCCGAAAGGCGGGAGACGTTTTGCCTTATGCGGATTTAGACGCAATTAATTTGGCGGCCGAAGTAGAAGACGAGAGCCATATTTATATTCCGCTCAATCCCGAAAAGACGAATACGATGCTTCCAGGGAAAATTAATATCAATACAGCAGAGGCGGCAGAGCTCGCAACGCTACCCGGAATCGGGCCTAAAACAGCAGATAAAATTATCGGATACAGAAATGAACATGGTACTTTTAAAACAAAAGGAGAACTGAAACAGGTTCCGTCTATAGGAGAAGGGAAATTTGCAAAATTAGCGGAGCAAATTACATTATGATTGAGAAATACATTTTGCTTTGGGCAGGTGTTTTCTTTGCAATCGGTGTTTTTGCGGCTGATTTTTTTGTTGTAAATTTATGGAGCACAGGAGTGGTCCTTTGTGTGCTTTCGGCAGTTATATTTTTGTGTTATAAATCAGGGAAAACAAGCATTGTCCTTATAGGGAGTGCTTTTTTTCTTTGCCTTGCCGGGTTGGTACGGATGGAAATGGCAGATCAGATTTGGCAAAACCGGTCTCAATACCTGGTGGGTTCACAAGGGACTTTCTATGGTGTCGTAGCCGGAGAGGCGGCAGATAGCGGAGAGAAAAAGAAATATATCCGCTACCCGGTCGAACTCGACAGCATTGTATATTCTGAGGGAACGGAAAAAAGAGTATCGGGAAGTGTCTATGTATATGACAGACGGTCAGATAAAAAATACCGAATCGGTGATGAAATCTGTATCAGAGGAAAATTACAGCCGCTTCATATTTACAAGAACCCGGGGAAAATTATTTTAGACGGGAGATACAGAAGTCAGGGCATTCTGGGGAGAATATATGGAAAGCAGGCAGGGGATATTTCTTTTATCAAACACGGGAATTCCTATTTCTTTTTGCAAAAATCTGTTTTCATCAGAGATAAAATACGTCAGATATTCGCATCGCATGTGGCGGAAGAGCGGCTTCCTGTACTCATGAGTCTGCTTTTTGGCGGTCATTACGGGGAAATTCCGAAAACGGTGACAGAATCTTTTTCCGTAACGGGAATTATTCATATTCTGTCCGTTTCGGGTTCTCATATAGCCTTACTTTTCGGTTTTCTGTATCTGATTGGTAAATATCTGGGGTTTCCGCAACGTTTTACGGCGGTTATATCTATATTGTTGATACTTGTATACGGAGGAATTGCCGGATTTGTTCCGCCGGTCATTCGGTCTTCTGTCATGGGAATCTTGGCAGTACTCGGAGTATGTCTTGAAGAAAAAGGAACGTCTTTAAATTTTTGGGGTGCCGCTGTTTTAGGCATGCTTTTGTGGGATCCTTATTATTTATATGATGTCAGCTTTGAGCTTTCCGCAGGGGCATCCGCCGGTATTTTATTATTTTACCGGCCTATAACAAGTGCTTTAAATTTTTCTTTTTTACCGGACTGGATAAAAGAGGGCATTGCTTTATCCTGCTCTGCCCAAATCCCGGTATTTCCACTGATTCTTTATTATTTTCATTCATTTCCGCTGTATTTTATTCCCGCCAACCTGCTTGTCACGCCTTTGCTGGAATGGGTCATTATTGCCGGTCTTTGGTCGATTCTTATATTCTTTGTTATTAAACCCCTGGCAGTCGGTATTTTATATGCAGCCGATTATCTTCTTTGCGGTAGTCTTGTGATTAATCAATGGATTTCTGTGCTCCCGAAAGCCTCACTTCCTTTGGGCGGAATGAGTCCTTTGAGCAGTATTTTCTATTATGCGGGGATTATGGGAATCTACTTTAAAAACAAGTTAAGAAAAATTCCTTACCTGGCTTGCACAGGCGGAGTCCTTTTAATTTTTGCCGCACTTATTTATTTTTTCAACCAACGGGAGACAACAGTTTTTGTTCCCGAGTTGGGAATGGACAGAGGAGTTTTACTTGTATCAAAAAATACAAAAATCGTTTATTATAGATATAGTGATTATTTCTCGGAAAGAAACAGAGATGAATTCCGCTCTTTTTTGTCCTATCAGGGCGTTTTTGATACAGACCTGTTGATTTTAAACGGCGAGAATCTGAAACAGAAGAAGGAAATTACTCCTGTCATCCCTGCCGGTGAAATATGGGTGACAGGAAATAAATTACAAATAAAAAAAGAGATTCCCGTTAAAATCCGCTATATAAATACAGGAAAATGGCAGATGAAAAACGGAATACGGCTGCAAACCAACGGAAGTGCTTGGGCGATTTCCGGTGGGGACTGGTCACTTTTTCTGGCAGGCAATCAAAATAAAAATCTCGGAGAAGGCATGAAACACGCCTTGTGGATTGGCGGTGCCGATCCTTTCCGGGCTGCTGTAGAAAGTGTACCGGTTGAGAAAATAAATCCCGAACTGGCTGTTTACACCGGTGCGGGCAAGATGAGCGGTGCAGATACAGAGACATTTGTGTTTTACAATTGCCCTGTATATCAGACCGCGCTTGAAGGGATGATTTCTGCGGGATGGACAGGACGTCGATGGGACGCAGAGATGGGAGTGAATAAAGAATGGCAGTGAAAAACGAAAAAAAAGAAAATGTCAGGCTTCTCTACGGGAATGATTTGGTATCTCTCAGTCTCCGCAAAGAAGAATTGATTAAAACATATTTCAAAGGGGAAGTGCCGAATACTACTGTTTTAGAGTCACCGGGAAATTATGAGTCCTGCAAAAATGCATTGGGAGGGCAGTCTTTGTTTTTTTCAAAGACGGCAGTGATTATACAGAATCCGTTTTTTCTAAAGAAAACGGTAAGGAATGAAAAAGAAGAAAAAGAGTTTGATGATTTTTTAATGATTTTGCAGGAGTTACCGCATGATACACTTGCTATACTGATTGTAGAAGGCACTTTAGATAAAAGATTAAAAACAACAAAAGAGTTGTCGGCAATCTGTTTTTCCGAGGAATGTACCCTGCTTAATCCGAGAGAGGGAGCGTCCCGGATGAGTCTGCTGCTTGCAAAGGAGGGGAAGCAGATGGACCCGCAGGCACGAGCCTACTTGGAAGAGGTTCTCGGGTCATGGGAAGAACTTTCCTTGCCGCTTTTGCAGACAGAATGTGATAAGATTGTATTAATGGCCGGCGCGAATCCTAAAATTTCAAAAAGGCTCTTAGAGGTGGCACTTCCTGATTATATGGATCAAGGAATATTCCGGTTTACCGATGCTCTGATGTCTAAGCGTGCGGATCTTGTTCTCCGCAGAGCGGACAGGGTTTTCCGGAATCCCGGGGAAACGATAAAGAATGTCGGATTTTTGGCATCCCGTTTCAGAAAAATAAAAGTACTGAAAGAATTACAGAGAAATCATGCTTCTCTGCAGGATATGCAGAAAAAGTTGGAAATACGGAATCAGTGGGCATGGAAAAGCTTGTTGAAAGATGCCGGTAAAGTAACGGAGGAAGAGGCGGAAGAATTTTTACTCGGACTTTTCAATTATCAAATGGCACTCCGGCGGGGTGAAAACGATATTTTGAAAGATCTGCTGTTGCGATTCTGTCTTCGCAAATAAGATAAAGAAAAGAGGATATCATTGAAAAAATTAAAAACAATCCTGTGCGGTGCTGTGGCAGCCGGAGTGATAGCTGTCGGAATAGCACCTTTTATATGGGCAAAGCAAGATGCTGTTATACCGGGGATGCGGCTGAACGGACAAAATGTAGGCGGCATGACAAGAGAGGATTTATCACAACTTTTAAAGAAGAAAAATCAGGAACTGGCTCATAAAAAAATCCGGCTCAGTCACGGCAGTGTAAAAGAAGAGTGGCCGATGGCAGATTTAAAAATACATTATGATGAAAGCAAAATTGATGATATGTTGTCCCTGGGAAAGAGCGGGCATATTTTTTCTGATTGGCTGGTACGATGGAAAACGTTACTTGCAGGAAATATAGAGCAAAGCCCTATCCTCTATGACAGAACGATTCTGAAAGAAAAAGCAGCCGCATTGGCGGAAAAATACAGCCAACCGGCGGAAGATGCCAAGCCTGTTATTCATGACGACGGAACGGTTACGTTTACAGGCGGAAATCCGTACATGAAAGTGGATGAAGAAAAACTGGAACGCCTTGTGGAAACCGCCGTTACAGAAAAGGAACTTCCGGTCGTGGAAATTCCGGTACTGGAAGAAAAGGAACCCGGGTTGACAGTGGAAAAAGCCGGCAGGTTTAATACGGTGCTGGGGCAGTATACGACATATTTCAGTCTTTCACCGAACAGAAGCAGAAATATAGAATTGTCTGCTCAGGCAATCAGCGGAACAATTTTGGAGCCGGGGGCAGGTTTTTCATACAATAATACGACCGGTACAAGGTCGCCGGACCATGGATATTTAGAAGCTCCTGTCATTATAGACGGCAAACTTGAGCCGGGATACGGCGGCGGAGTATGCCAAACGAGCACGACACTTTTTAATGCTGTCATGCTGGCAGGTCTTCCCGTGACAGAACGGACATCTCATTTTTCTCCCGTAGCTTATGTACCGATCGGACAGGATGCTACCGTTTCTTTCGGGGATTTGGATTTCTGCTTTATGAACTCTTTTGCAAATCCCATTTATGTTTATGTCGCCTATGCTCCGGGAGAAATCACCTGCTATATTTTGGGAGACCGAGCAGATAAGCCTCAGCAGTCGGAAATTTTATTGCAACATTCCCGGTCAATCCCTTTTAAAACCATTGAAAAAGTAGATTTGTCACAAAAGGAAGAAAAGACGATAGAATACGGTCATGAAGGGTACTCTGCAGGGATACTGCAATATGCCAGATGGGCAGACGGAAGAATTTATCAAGATACTTTCGAATCTTATTATGAACCGGTAGATACGGTTATCACATATAATAAAGATCCGAAAAAACAGGAAACAGAAAAAAATAAAGAGAAGAGCAAAGAAATAGAGAAGACAGCACAGGAAAAACAAAAAAATAAGGAAGTTCCGGTGCAAGAGAATAAAAGCAGTGACGGGAAAACGATTTCTTTGCGGTAGCTTGGAGGTTTAAGTATGGGTAAGTACCGCTTGCAGTCAAGAAAAGAAGATGCGGTTATTACGTTAATGGAAGTGGATACGGAAAGTAATTCCTGGTATATACAGGCCGATGATGAGGAAGGTGCACTGGCAGTATTACGGGAAATGGCCGGTGAAATCAATTGTCTTGTTCATATTTATCTCAACGGTAAAGAAGTGGGGGATCAAGTATTTCCTGTCAAGATAGAAAACATACCGCTTCCGGAAGAAGAATTAGAAGAGTTAGAAGAATTAAAGGAAAGCGTTGCAGCAGAGAATAAAGGCGAAGAGGAAATGCCGGTGCCGGAAGATGTGGAGGAAAGAGAACCGGGTGCATTTAATTTGCCATCCCCCGAAGACATCAGGTCTGCTTTGGCAACTGTGCCATCGGAAATAAAAGAAGAAAAGAAAAAAATGCCGGATGCTTATGCACCTATACAAGGTCTTCCCGAATTGACGAGCGTTTTACCGGAGGCTGCTTTTGCGGTGCGTAAAAAAAATACATCGGACAATCAGATTTTTATAGGAAAAGGGAAAATCAAGGGCAAGATATCGGATATGAATACCATCAAGGAAGAAGTGGCCGGTATTGTTATCCAAGGAACGGTTATCGATGCGGAAGTCCGTGAACTTCATGGGAACCGTGCTATTTTTACGATGAAAATAGCTGATGAAACAGAAGGTATTCTTTGTAAAAAGTTTTTTGACCGCCTGGAGGAAAGCAAGCGGCTGGGCGATGTCAAGAAAGGAATGGTCATTAAAGCTCGCGGAAATGTGCAGATTGATAAATATACAGGCGGGCTGGTTTTAAATATTTTACAGATGGAAAAAGGAGAGACCGTTATTATTCCGCATGAAGACGAATATCCGACCCCACGGGTGGAACTTCATTTGCATACGAAAATGAGTCTTGACGGCTTGATTGATAATGAAGAAGTAATCAAAACGGCATCCCGTTGGAAGCATCCTGCGATTGCGATTACCGATCACGGTGTCATCCAGGCATTTCCGAAAATCCAGGAATTGGCGGCAAAATATAAACAAAAAGTCATTTACGGTATGGAAGGGTACCTGATTGATAAAATTCCCAAAGATGCAGATACGGACCGTCAAAGATATTATCATATCATTATTCTTGCAAAAAACATGACGGGACTCCGTAATTTATATCGGATGATTACACTTTCCCATATCAAATATTATAAAAAACGGCCCTTGCTTCCCCGGCCGGTACTTGAGGAATTCAGGGAAGGGCTGATTTACGGCTCTGCCTGTGTAATCGGTGAATTTTTCCAAGCGGTTCTGAATGGAGAAAGTGATGAAGAACTGATAAAAAAAGCCGGTTTCTATGATTATCTGGAAGTCCAGCCTTTGCAAAATAATGAATTCCTGCTCTATGAAGACAAGTATTCGGATATAAAAACGAAGGAAGATTTACAAAATTTAAATAAAAAAGTGATTGAAATCGGAGAAAAGACGGGAATTCCCGTTTGTGCAACCTCCGATGCCCATTATCTCTTTGCCGAAGATGCAAGAAACAGGGATATTTTGCTTTCCAATTGGGAAAAGCCGGGAAAAATCGAGTCACATCCGCAGGTATATTTGCGAACGACACAGGAAATGCTTGATGAGTTCCGGTATTTACCGAAAGAAAAAGCCTTTGAAATTGTCGTCACCAATACGAGGCATATAGGGGAGCAGTGTGAAAATATAGAGCCTCTTGCTGAGGAATGGAAATCGTATAATCCGAAAATTGCTGGGGCAGATAAAAAATTCAAGGAAATGTGTTATACGAAGGCAAAAGAAATTTACGGAGATCCTTTGCCGAAAATAGTAGAAGACCGTCTTGCTTTGGAATTGACACCTATTATTAATCACGGATATGGAGTGCTTTATTATATTGCCCATAAACTTGTAAAACACTCAAATGACAGAGGGTATCTGGTCGGTTCCCGTGGATCTGTCGGGTCTTCCTTTGCTGCAACCATGTCGGGCATTACAGAGGTAAATCCGCTTCCGCCCCACTATGTGTGCCCGTCCTGTCATTGGAGCCAATTTTTCACCGACCGGTCGGTAGGAGGCGGTTTTGACCTGCCTGATAAAAATTGTCCTGACTGCGGGCATGTACTTGATAAAGACGGGCATGATATCCCGTTTGCCGTATTTTTGGGATTTGACGGAGACAAAGTGCCTGATATCGATTTGAACTTTTCTTCTGGTGACGATCAGGCGGTGGCCCACAAATATACAGAAGAACTCTTCGGCCGCGATAATGTATTCCGTGCAGGTACCATTGCAGGTATACAGGATAAGACAGCGTTCGGCTTTGTGAAACGCTATGCAGAAAACAGGGGACTGACCTTTAATGATATTTTTATAGAAAAACTATCCGCCGGTGTTGCCGGTGTCAAACGTACAACCGGCCAACATCCTGCAGGGATTATGGTTTGTCCCCGTGATATGGATATCCATAATTTCACACCTTTGCAATATGCAGCCAATAAAAAGTGGATCAAAGATGAAGACGGAAATAAAATTCCGGGAACAATTACCACTCATTTTGACTACCATTCTATTTCAGGACGTATGCTGAAACTTGATATACTGGGGCACGACGATCCCAAGGTGATCCGTATGCTGCAAGACCTGACAGGCATTGACCCGCTCCACATTCCTTTTAATGACGAAAAAACACTGTCCCTTTTCCGCTCACCGGAAGCACTCGGACTTACAGCAGAGCAATTGAAAGAAACAATCGGAAATAAAGGGATTACTGTCGGCGCTATAGGACTTCCCGAGTATGGAACTACGTTTGTCAGAGGCATGCTTGAGGATACAAGACCTAAAAATTTTTCAGAACTGGTTCGTATTTCCGGATTTTCCCACGGGACCAATGTGTGGCTGAATAATGCAAGAGATCTGATTACTTCGGGTCAGGTCAAACTGGAGGAAGCGATTTCCACCCGTGATGATATCATGAACTATCTGATTGCCCACGGTGTGGATCCGCTCGTTTCCTTTAAAGTTATGGAAAACGTCCGTAAAGGGAAGGGGCTTGAAAAAGGAGACTCCAATAATCTCGCTAAGTTGAAAGAAGCGGGCATTCCGCAATGGTTCATTGAATCTTGTTTGAAAATATCCTACTTATTCCCCCGCGCACATGCGGTGGCCTATGTTATGATGGCTTTCAGAATTGCCTGGTTTAAGGTTTATCACCCGCTTGCTTATTATGCGGCGTATTTCAGTATTCGTGCCGAAGGGGCATTTAATGCTCCCGTGATTCTGAAGGGGTTGGAAGCACAAAAAGCGGAGCTGGCAAGAATTAATTCGGTTCCGCATCCGACGGCAGTAGAAAAGGGGCAGGCCACTGTTTTAGAGGTGGCAGCGGAGATGTATCTCCGGGGACTCAAATTTCTGCCTGTGGATTTGGAAAAATCCGATGCGACGCAATTCTTAATGGAAGGCGGATGTCTGCGGCCGCCTTTCAATTGTATTCCCGCTTTAGGTAATACAGTGGCGGCGGAGATTGTAGAAGCAAGGAAAGAAAATCCGTTTACCTCAAAAGAAGATTTAAAGAAACGAGGCAAGGTCAGCCAAAGCATTGTTGAATCTATGGAAGAAATGGGCATGCTTCACGGGATGCCTGACGAAGAGCAGATTAATCTTTTTTCTTTCTGAAACGAGCAAAATAAAAGAGCCATCCGTTTTTTGTAGGGAGGCTCTTTTATTTTTTTTCTATAATATCCAAATTCCTGAGCAAAACCAGCCTTCCCCGCCAGGAAAAAGCGTACTCTCTGTATTTTTTTAAAAATCCGCGGTTAGACAGAGAGGCGAGTTCTTCTTTGGTAAGTGTGGAAATCCGGTCCTGCTTTATTTCGGGAAGAGGTGAATCTTTTGCCTTTTCATTAAAGGGACAATATTTCTGACACTCATCACAACCGAAAATCAAAGGAGTTTTTTTAATAATTTCTTCTTCAGCAGGAGTCAGCGTTTGTTTTTTCTGAGTCAGATAAGATTTGCACCGCCAGGGATTAAACCTGTCGGGCGTGAGGCATTTCCCGGGACAGACATCTATACAGCGCATGCAATCGCCACAGCCTGCTGTAAGCGGTTTATCCGGCGGAAGAGACAGTGTTGTCAAAATAGAACCGATAGTAAAATAAGAACCGTACACCGGGTGAATCAGGCAGTGATTTTTTCCGAAAAATCCGAGACCGGCCTGATAAGCAAGCCATCTGTCCGCCAGGGGCGATGTATCTGCAATGGCATAAAAATCCTCTTTTTTATAAATTTTTTTTAGTTTTTCTATTATATTTTCCAAGTAGGTATGTACGATTTTATGATAATCTTTTGTTCTGGCATAAAGTGCTATATTAGCGGAATTTTCCGACTTATATCCGTAAGGGAATAAAATGACAATAATCGATTTTGTCCCGGGAAGAAGGCTTTCCGGGGAAATCCGCCGGTGCATATCATCAGGCACAAAGGGGACGGGGCCGTTTGATGACAGCTTTTCTAATAAAAGAGGGGAAATGGGACAGCTCATAACCCCTACTGCATCTAATAAAAAGGAGTGGGCGATATGAAGTATCGCTTCTTTGTCCGGAGAATTCATCAGATTCCTTTCAGAAAAAAAGAGCAGAACCGGCTGCTCTTTATTGTTTAATCATTCGTGAGGAAAGAACGTCGCTAACCCGTTCGGTCGGCATATCTTCACTGTCATAGAGAAGTCCTTTCGGACTTTTTATAATCAGCCGGTCCATTAAATTTTGCCGGATCAGATCGTTGGTGGCAGACAAGAAAGATAAGCAGGCTTTATCATGATGTTCTTTAGATATGAGCCGTGACAAACCGGGAGCCTTCAGTTTTTGCTGCAGGAACAACTGATGAATGGCTTTCCAGCTTTCTTTTTTAGGACAGGCCCTGAGCATGACACAAATCGTATATCCTTTATCTTTGAGATAAGAAATCAAATCCAGCGTGTGTTGTACATCGTCAAGCGAACCTTCCTGAAGAATATGGTATCTTTCCTCAGCGGCTTTTCTCATTGTCAGATCGGAAAGATATTTTCCCTGCTTCATCGAAAAATAGCTGCAGAAATGACCATATTTTGCCATCAGTTCTTTGGCCCGTGTATGAAATCCGCGAAAATTGTCGCTCATAGACTGGATAATATCTCCGTCATATTCTTCAATGAGCATGGAAGACATACGAGTTTTCCCGGAACCGGGCTGTCCGGCAATGATAAAAGCAACAGGCCGGCTTTTGCCTCTGGTTTTCCCTTCTATGACGGACGGCCATACGGTAGACTCAAAGAAGGCATCCATTTCTTCAGGAGTAAAAGCACTTTCTTCTATGATGGACTCTTTTGTGATTTTAACCCGGGTTTGGGGATGGAAAAGCTGGTCAGACGTATATTTTGTTTCAATGGCATAGGCTTCCTCAAGCATTTCAATCTGCTTGTCCATGGGAATACCATGACCTTTACGGAGTTCAATTTTTGACATGGCACGGATTGTTTTCCGCCATAAATGAACGAGTCGCTCCTCGTCCTCTTTTTGGATGCCCTGATCCTTCCTCAGCGTGCGGAGTAAATTGTGAATAGTTGTAAATATTTCCGCATTTACTTCAAGCTGTATCCCCAAGGGTGTAATTTCTTCAGATTCGTGTAATTCTTTGACTGTTTGCTCGTCATACGGCATAGCCTATTACCAACTCCTTTTCATAACTTAACCCCATGATAGCAAAAGGAATTCTTTTTGTCTATTTATTTTATTTTAAGAAAGAGGGTGCTTTAAAAGGTCTAAATCTACAGGAGCGGGAGTGGAAATTAAAGGCGATTGGTTCCATGGCTGATCATATGTTTCCAAGCAGTCAAAAACCGTTTGATAAGCGGCTTGGGCAAGAAGAGCGCCGAGAACCGAAAAAGTGCCTGCATCCGTGTAAACGGGACCGTTGGGATCACAAATCAGAGTAATACCGTCGGTACATGTACCTGTAGCGACGGCACCGGTATTAACATCGGCAATACCTAAATCCTGGAGAGCCGCGGTTTTTCCCTCAGTAATGCTGATGAGAGACCGCACCATAGTCCATTCGGGAAGGGAACCGTTGACAGTGATGATGATATTAATTGTGCCGACAGGAGCAAATTTTCCTGACGATTCCTCATAGAGAGGAGCAGATCCGGCACGGGCGGCCGTCTTTTCCACGCCGCCGGTAGTGACCGCATCAAGAAGTAAATCATGGCAGCAAAAAGTCTTATGACTGTGCCACTCCATTTTTGCGGCAGTCAAAAGAGAGGAGCTTTTTTCCGGAGCATATCCGTGGTCAATAAGGGAAAGGCGGAGATATTCGGAAACGGATCCGCCGGGGAATTTTTCAGGTGAAGGATAAAAAACCGTCAGTTTCTGATTAACCGCATGATTGATTTTTTTAAATCCGCCGCCAAAAATAGCTGTGGAAAGAGAAAATCTCTCTTTTTCAAAAGAAATACCCAGGTAGGTGTCGGTAACGCGGAGAATGCCGCCGCTTTTTAAAATAGTTTTTGTATCCATAGCCGCTCCTTTTCTTTTTTTATTATAACAGGGACTGTGAAAGGATACCGCTTTCATTGAAGGGGTAAGCAAAATATGATACTATTTAATAGTATTTATTGGGAAACGGAAAAGAATTTCCGCTTCTGAAAGCAAGGAGTATCTATGATTATTATTCCCTATATAGTTCCTGTAGCGGTTGCTCTTGTATTTGTTCTTGTTTGCCGTTTTCTTGTCTATGGATTCATGTCCGGGACGGCAAAACCAAATACGGTCAGACATAAAGTCCGTGCACCGGGGAAAAGACTGCATAAGCCTGTGATTGATATGGACGCCGTAAAGCAGGCGGTTAAGGAGTCAAACGAACAAGATTTCAGTGCAACGACACAAATTATCCCTGTCGGTAAAAATAAAAAAATCGAAATGACGGCTGAGGAAGACGGTAAAACAAAAATTATCAGCCGTGACCATTTAGAAAAAACCTTAGTAGCTGACAAGAAAAAGCCGGTAAAAGAAAACTTCGCCTTGGAGGAAGAACCTGAAATTTTAAAAAAACCGGTCACATTGGACATGCTCAAAGAGTATTTTATCCGTCATTTCTTAAATCAATATGGTGTGGTATCCCGTACGGTGGAACAAGATACAAGGACGGTTACCGATTATATTGTGGACCGGTTGGAAATGCAGGCGGAAGAAGCGGCCGATACATTGACACATATCATGGTGCAGGAAGCTCTTCAAAATGCACAAAGAACCTATGTCATGATGCCGAATGAAACGGTATTGCACATGGTATCGGATGCTTTCGGGGATGTGGCGAGAGGACACCGGTCCGAGACAAAGACCATTTTGGCCTATGACGCACTGAAAGCAATGCCGCGGATGGAAGAGAACCAATTTCATGTCTTGGCGCTTCTTTTGTTATTCCATTATTCAAGAAACACGGATAATGTGAATGCAGAGTCTTTCAGAAAATATACGAAAAAATATATGACTCCTTTTTTACAAGATTTGCCTGATGAATACAGCGGTTATCAGCAGTTGGAATATATTCATTGTATTTCCTTAAATAATAAAGAAACCACTTTCGGGCGTCTGTTACATGATTCTTATCCTTTGATTTTTGCCTACAGAGGGTGTATGAAAAGTGAGTTGACGGCAGTGAAAAAGAGCTGGCCGGAAAATTCTCTTGTACCCAGCTTATATAACTCTTATTACAAGCCTGCGGTGGTAGACGATTCCCTGCTCCCCGATTTTTATGAGGATATAGGAATTACAGATAAAGAGGACCGCCTGTATCTGGATAAATTGATTCATTCCCGACCGGTAGATTATGATCGGAAAGAGCTGGCCTATATTTTGGAACGGATTGATTCTGACTTTGCGAAAATGCAACAGGCATGGGATACAAGCCTTCTCAGGCGATCATCTTTGACATTGATGGGGATGTATATAGCCCGAAATTGTATAAAGGCAAAAATCGGAGAAGAATTTGATTTATCCCACTGGATGTAATACACATAGAAAACGGAAAAGCATTTTGATGACAACAGCTATTGAAGATTTGTCGTCAAAATGCTTTAATAAATACAGGATATCGAAAATATTAGTTAAATGCAGGAGAATAAAGTATGGGCATTTTTGATATTATTGGTCCTGTCATGATAGGACCGTCGAGTTCCCACACGGCAGGTGCAGCAAGAATCGGACGGATTGCAAGGGAAATTCTTGGAGATGAGGTCATTTCGGCAACAATTACTTTATATGGCTCATTTGCTAAAACCGGACACGGACACGGGACAGATAAAGCCCTTGTTGCAGGACTCATGGGATATGCACCTGACAGCGGAACCATTCGTGATGCAATATCCATTGCGGAAGAAAGAGGAATTTCTATCACGTTTAATTTATCGTCAGAGGATATGGGACATCCCAATGTGGCGGAAATTCATGCGACGGGAAAGAGTGGGAAATCTGTAACGGTTATAGGCCGTTCCTTAGGGGGCGGACGGGTAAAAATTACAAACATTGGCGGATATCCCGTAGAAATTACGGGAGAAGAATATACACTTCTGACAAGACATAATGATGTTCCCGGAATCGTGGCGGATGTTGCCTGTGTTTTGGCGGAAGAGCAGGTTAATATTTCCAATATGCGTGTTTTCCGCAAGGGAAAAGGAAGAGAAGCTGTTATGGTAATTCATACAGATCAAAAAATTCCCAAAACAGTGGTTGAAAAAATAGAAAATAAAAACCGGAACATAAACAGTGTTTTGACACTGGATGTTATTTAAAAGGATTCTTATGAAAACATATCATTCTATCAAAGAGCTATTTTCTATAGCAGATGAAAATCATTGCTCACCCGGGGAAATTGCATGCCGTGTAGAAGCGGAAGAGCATGATTTGTCCTATGAAGAGGTATGGGAACGGATGAAAAAAACGATTCCCGTCTTTCGTCAGGCAATCCAGCGGGGATTGGCAGACACTAAAAAATCAGCGAGCGGCCTTGTCGGCGGAGATGCGAATGTTTTATTTATGAAAGACGGGCGTTTTTTGAGTCCTGTTTGCAAACGTGCTTGTGCCTATTCAGTGGCAACAGCGGAGGCAAACGCTAAAATGTTCCGTATCATGGCATGTCCGACAGCCGGCTCCTGCGGTATTTTACCGGCGGTACTGGCTGCCGTGGCAGAAGAAGAAAATTCTACGCTGAATGATGTGACACGGGCTTTGTTTACGGCAGGTGCAATCGGTCGTATAGTGGCAGAAAAAGCCTCTATTGCCGGTGCAGTCGGAGGTTGTCAGGCAGAATGCGGTACTGCGACAGCTATGGCGGCAGCGGCAGCAGTAGATTTACTGGGCGGTACCACATGGCAAATGGGAGATGCTTTGGCGTTGGCTTTAAAAAATATTTTGGGACTGGTTTGTGATCCTGTAGCAGGGCTTGTAGAAGTACCATGTGTTAAAAGAAACGGTTTCCATGCCGTTCATGCTCTTGTAGCTGTGGAGATGGCAATGATGGGAATCCACTCGGTTATTCCTCCGGACGATGTAATTGAAGCGATGGATAAGATAGGGAAAATGCTGCCGTCATCGCTTAGGGAAACCAGTCAGGCCGGCTTGGCAATGACAGAGGAAGGGCAGCGCATATCTGCCAGATTAGCCAGAAATAGAGCCATGTTTACTAAATAAAATAAAGTATATGAAAGAGTATCGTTTTCGGACGGTACTTTTTTTGAATAAATATGAAAAGAAAGGAATAGAATACATTTCCGGATGAATCGGAAATTTGCATAAAAAATATTTGGAAAAATACAAAGAAACAGTGCAAAGTTGATTAAAACATTTTGTAAAATTCAAAAAGATGTAGTATAATAAGGCACGTAATTAAAAACCGGTTCCTATTCCGGTGAAACCCGATGTCACTGTTTTTTTATAAAATCCATTGACAGATGACTGATTTGCCGCTATAATTAACTACGTTGTCGGGGCATAGCGCAGTTTGGTAGCGCACTTGGTTCGGGACCAAGGGGTCGCAGGTTCAAATCCTGCTGCTCCGACCATATGCGGGTGTAGCTCAATGGTAGAGCGCTAGCCTTCCAAGCTAGTTACGAGGGTTCGATTCCCTTCACCCGCTCCATTTTTTTTTGAAAGGCTTTTCCTGGAAAGGAGAGGCCTTTTTTGTAAGAATATTTTGCGGTATTTCCGTGAATCTTATATAATTGATATATATTCTTGAACGTAAGGAGTGGATTTCATGGGCTTTTTTGATAAGGAAAATGAATCCGGCAGTCCGATCGGTCTTTTGCGGGCACACATCGGGACATTTTTATATAATGTCAAAATAGGGAAGAAAAAATTTAAAGACAAAGGAATCATCGGGGATATTTTTTTTGATATGGATCAGACGAAATTTCTTCTTGACCAGGCAACAAGAGGAACCATGTATGATTTCAGAAAACGAATTGATGAAGCACTTTGGGATGCGGCCGTTCATAAATATACGGAAGACATGGAGCGTTTAAAAAAAGAGCTGCTGAAAGCCGTTGATGCAGGCGTTTTAAAATCTGCAGATACAGAGGAAGAAGAAAAAACAGAGAAAGAAGAAGAGAAACCAAAAACTTCGGGAAGCTGGCAAACGGATATCAAAGAAGAAATGAAAGCCGCCGAAGAAGAGGAAAAAAGAAGAAAAGAAATGATCCGTCAGCAGCGAGAAAAAGAAAATGTTCCGCATACCCGGGAAATGACGGAAGAGGATTGCCGGGAGCTTTGGAAATTAATCAAAGATATGGATACAGAGTTTAAGGAAATGAAACAAATTGCTGATGACTGGCTCGCTGTAAACGGAAAAAAAGAAGGCTGTTTCGGATTGGCAGTCATGATGCTCTTGCTTCCCTTAGGAACGGCTTTCGGGATTTTGTCTATTTTTTGATTATTTTATTTAACTGCTCTATCTGAAAAAGATTTATAAAAAATGTAAAGAGAAGAAAAGAGATGTACTTCGTTGTAAAAAGCCGTCTGTTTGCACAGGCGTCTTTTTTAAATTATAATAAAATAAGCGTAGCGAAAGCTAAAACAATAGAATGAGAGTAGTTAAAGCAAGGAGGAATTTATCATGAAAATAAAAAGATTAGCCGTATCAGTTTTGGTGGCATCTATGATTGGAGCCGGTGTTTGCACCAGTGTATCGGCTTCAGGACTCGGAAGCATTCTCGGCGGCGTGCTTAAAGTAGGAGGCATCGGTTTTTTAGTAGATAAATATGGAGCATCCATTAACAACACAATCAATTCTGTGATGATGAAAGAAGGGACAGGTACCAATTACGCCACAAAAGTTGTTCCGATTATCAGTATAGGAAACAGAGGTCATATCGGGGCAGCTCAGGTTATCGGCAGTGCTGAACAGGTGGCAAAAGTGGAAGCAGTCGGACAATTGGAAATCGGTTGGAATGACCGGCTCTTCCGTATTAAAGGCTTAATTCCTATGGACAGTAAAAATCCTACTAAGTTCAGCCGTGTACAAGGAGTAGGGGTTTCCGCCATCATTGATGTACGGGTGTAACAGGAGGCTTATATGAATAAAAAGATTCTTACAGCCGCAATTTCTATGTGTCTGGCGTTTCCTGCTTTCGCGGCAGAGCCGGCTACCATTAGCGGACGTATGGATAGAGTGGATCAAGTTGTTTACGGTGAAGTAAAGGACGGATCCTTATTAGATCGTATTTCATCAGTGGACAATCTGATTTATGGAAAAGGAAATATGACAGGTGACGGTTTGGATGACAGGGTCAGCAATGCCTACCTGGATGTAGTAAACAGTGGAAATGATGCCGCACCATCTATTTCAGCAAGAACAAATGCGCTGGAATATTATTTGACCGATGAAGTTAAAAGAGAGGCTTTGGCAGACCGTATCGGAAATTTGGAAAAAACGGTTTTCGGTAAGGAAAAAACAGGAGCCATTGATCAACGTTCGGCCGAACTGGAAAAGGCTGTATACGGAGACCAGCATTTTGAAATGAAAGAAGTATTGCTCCCGGAAAAAACAGTTTTTAAAATTGCAATTAATGACAAGGTCAGCAGTAAAACGAATATGGTGGGAGATGAGGTTACCTTTACGGTTCGTGAAGATGTGAAGGTAGGCAATAATTTGGTTCTTCCCAAAGGTTCACAGGGGAGCGGCGTGATTACCAAGGTATCTCAGCCGAAAAGTTTTGGAAGAAGCGGAAAACTGGATATTTCTTTTGACCAGGTATTTTCTTTAGACGATGAGCCGATTCCTACCGTTTTGGGACCTGAGGCAAAAGAAAAGTTAAAAATGGAGGCCGCTGCGGTAGGAGCTTCTGCAGTAGGGGCACTGGCTTTAGGACCGATCGGGCTTGTCGGCGGCTTTTTTGTGAAGGGAAAAGATGTGGAAATTCCGGCGGGAACGGAGTTGTATATCCAGACACAAAGCAGTGTAACGACAAAAGGACTTGTTATGGAATCGGGTGTACCGCAGGTGACACTGCGGAAACGTGTTTCTAAAACAGCATCGGCAGAAAACCGGGAAGTTACTGAGACCAAAGAAGAGGTAAATAAAAAAGCGGAAGATACGGTTGAAAAAGCAAGAAATGAACTCAAGTTTGTCAATGAGTCGGGGGAAGAAATCAATCCTGATAATTTGACGTCCTCGAAAGTAAAAGAGGTAAAAACACAAGCAGACAGTGTAAAGGAGAAAGCGGCTAACGCTGTTGATGAAGGTGATGATACCGCTTCCGTGGTTATCGTAAGAAATGAATAAAAAATTAAGCGGAGTATTGGCGATGGCAGCACTGGTGACGGCAGGAGGATATGCTGTCACCAGTGCTGCACCGGCCGATATGGAAAACGGAGCAAAAGGAAATAATATCATTTCCTCTGCGACCGGACGAACAGGCAATGAAAACGCATACAGGGCAAAGCATTTTTCAAAAGAAAATGGTCGTGTATCTTTTTTTAGTGCAGAAAATAAAAAGAATCTGACCGGTACAAAGAAAAAAGAACAGGAAGTCCATGAAAAAACGACAGATAAAGCAAAGACATCTGTCAGTTCTGAGGTAAATAAAAAACAAAAAGGTGACCGGGGAAATCATGTATTATCCAAAGCAAAAAATAAAGGGAAAGATTGGTCCGTATCAGCCGAAAACCCTTTACAGGTTGAGGCGGATAAGATCAGATACAATGATACAACCGGCGATATCAATCTCAGAGGGCACATAGTTATTAAGCACATGCTTGACCGTTATACAACCGACTATGTATATGGAAATACATTGACACAAAAATATGTGATTCCCGGGAAAATCCGATGGATTAGCCCTACATCAAAAACAGAGGCCGAAAGTGCGGAGTATGATGCCTCTTCCGCAGTAGGAAAATTCAAAAAAATATCCGGATGGGATTCAGATTTATATTATTTTCAAGGCACAGATGGGATTTATCATCGTGATGCTAATAAAATGGTAATAAAAAAAGGATATTTTACGACCAAGCATGCGGTAGCTAAAATCCCCGATTACAGAATTGAAGCGGATACGATAGACATTTATCCGGGCGATAAATATGTAGCCCATCAAGTTAAACTGAAATTTAAAAACACGACAATATTATCACTATCCAAATACAGAGGCAATTTATCGGCTGATAAAGGAGTCAGCCTATGGTCTTTAATGCCAAGACCCATGTATGACAGTGATAATGGCTGGGGGCTGCATAATAGTATTGATATTCCCCTTAATGGAAATAATGATTTAAGTTTTTACATGAGAAATATCTGGTACAGCAAGGCGGGATACAAGCCTGATATTGGGGTGGAGTATGAAACTCCGGCAGGACAGTTATCGCTTTATTATGCGGAAAAAGAAAGTGCGACCAATGATGAGGGCGGAATCTGGATTAAGAAAAAGCCGTCATTTGTTTTTTCTTCCCGTAACTATTACTTTGGGAAGAGTCCCATATATGCCGGCTTTCGAGGAGAAATCGGTTATTGGTCGGAGTCGTGGGCGGACAGGAAAGTAGAAGGCCCCTACAAAGGATTTGATGTGTACATATCAGGACCGTCTGTTCCCCTCGGGAAATTTCTTACTTTCAATTGGAGAATAGGTCATGCAAGGGATTATTATGACTATACCGCTTATAAAGGGAATCATCTTTTAGAAACAAAGAATACGACGAGGACTAGCAGCTATTATTCGCTGGGATTGCAGGGTAAATACCGGGCTGTCAGTGCATGGGTTAATTATACAGACAGGCATTTTGACGGATATTCTCCTTATGTATATGACACATACAGCATGGAAAGTCCGATTGATATCGGCTTTAGTCTCCAATTAACACCAAGGGATACAGTAAGTATTTCATGGTCTGTTGATACGGCGAATGGAAATTTACGTCATCGGTACTATACTTATTATAGAGACATGCACTCATTTTATGGGTGGATAAAATATGATCAGATTATCGGGGATGTACAGATTATGATTAGTCCCAAGGATTTTAAATTTTAAATAACCGTGTTATAGGGGGAAGTATTCATGAAATTTTCCATAAACAACGAAGTTTTTATTAATCTTTCTAATAGCTTTGGACATACATGGAGTGTGCAAGAAAGAGATTTACAAAAATATCAAAAGCACATTTTGAATGCCGCTGAAGAGGTCCGAAATATACGATCTGCCGGGAAAGGGCCGGCTGGGGAATTAGTGCTGTTTCCGCACTTACCTTATATTCTTGATGAAAGTCTTCTTATGACAGATTCAGAAAGGGACAAGCTGGATAAATTAGATATTTTAGCCAAAAGGCAAGATGCGGTCATTTCTATTGGTATAGGTGGATCTTATTTAGGTAACCAGGCACTTTTTGATATTTTTTGCGGTTCCTACTGGAATCATTTTTCATCTGAAGAAAGAAATGGGTATCCGCTTATTTATTTTGCCGGCCAAAATGCAGATTCGGCAAGTATAACCGATTTAATTAGACAACTCCGTAGGAATTTTCACCAAAAGAAACGGAAATTAAAAGTATTACTGCTTTTGATTTCAAAATCCGGATCAACAATGGAGTTTATGTTAGCGTTTCAGATATTATCCCAAAAGTTGGTTGATTTTTGTGAATTATCTGTTGTAGCGATAACTAATCAAAATAAAGGGCAAATACATGAACTTGCAGAAAAAAACCAATGGACATGCTTTAATATGCCGGAGGGAATTGGTGGACGTTTTAGTATTTTTTCGCAGGTTGGGCTTGTATTTTCTAAGTTTATAGGACTTGATATAAAAAAATTTCTTTCTGGTGCAAAAATGGTGGAAGAGAGTTGTCGGAGCGAGAAATGGTCGGAGAATCCTGCTTTAGCTATGGCGGCCATTAAATTTATTGCAATGAAAGAATATGGGGTTAGTGCAGAAGTAATCATGCCCTATGGGGACAAATTTCGTGCTGTCGGGTGGTGGTATGCCCAACTTTTAGGAGAATCTTTGGGGAAAAAGTTGGATATCCATGGAAACATTGTTCATAACGGACGTATTCCCGTGTCTTGTGTAGGTACAACAGATATGCACTCTTTAACTCAGGAGCACCAGCAAGGAAGAAAAAATAAATTGCTTCAATTTATTTCCGCACAAGAAGAAAACAAGGATATCGATGTGGTCTGCGAAGAATCAGGAAAGCAGGGTGTAATTAAGTTGTCAAAAGTTCTTTCAGCGGCTCTGCATGCTAATGAAAAAGCTCTGGCAGATGACGGCCGGATGAGTTGTCATGTTTCAATGAGGACTGTAACACCTTTCCATGTAGGAGCTCTTATGTATTTTTTCTTCTTAGCTACTGCTTATGAAGGAGCTATGGCAGGGATTAATTCCTATGACCAACCTGGTGTAGAGGATTATAAAAAAATCCTCCACAGTTATTTATCAGAGTGTATTGAGAAAGTGTAATGGCATGAGGACGGTAACAAAAAGGGAAATGTTGCTGGCTGTGGGAATTGCAAGTGTGATTCCCATGTTTTGGGGGATTTTTGGTACAGGAAATAAGAACCGTATATCTGCTCAAAAAGAACAAAAGAACGTAATCGAAAATAAAAAGTCTTTGTCCTCTGCCGGGAGTTACGAAGAGGCGAGTAGTGTAAAGAAATATGATGCTGCTCTTTATTTACGGGCAAAACCGCTCCGGGATCCTTTTCAGGCGGGAATGGACGATGTAAAAAAGCCTGAATGGAATTCGAGCCCTGTAAAACAAGTGCCCGTGGGAAATACAGAAAAAGAAATAATTGCGAAGCCGGTGCTTCAGGGAATCATATGCTTTAATAATACGTATCTGGCAATGCTGGAATTTCACGGAGAATCATTCACAGTTCGGAGAGGAGATCGGATGGGAGAATGGGTAGTGACATCAATTCAGAAAAAATCAGTGGAATTGTCAGGAAATGGAGAAAAAAGAACGCTGGCTTTAACTTCATAAAATTTATGACTGTTCTGGCCGGCACCTGTTTCTTTTTGTTTTTAGGGAATATTTCTTTTGCTGGAGATATAACCGCGGCAGGCAGCGGCGGGCCGGATATAGAAAAAGGTGTCAGTAAGTCTGTGCCGGAAAGTACCGGCCGGAGAAAATTACGGCAGGATGCAAAAACAAAAACCTTGGAATTGCCAAGTGAACAAAAAAATATCGAAAATCAGCCGTCATTCAGTCTGCATGCAAAAAATGCTCCTGTTCAGGGGGTTTTACAAAGTTTGGCAGAACTTACTCATAAAAATATAATTTTTTCAGGCACATTGTCGTCCGTAGTGACGGCAGATATTGATCATGTCACTCCCGAAGAGGCCATGGAATTTGTGCTTGCCTCCAGCGGTCTTGCTGCAAAAATTGACGAAAGAAACATCATTATTTTTAATGAAACTACGGAGGAAAAGAAGAAACGGATTATCAGATCCTACCGTTTATCCTATGCAGATGCAGAGGAAGTGGCAGAGAGTTTAAATCATTTATCGGAAGACGGTCGTGTAAGTTATAATCGCACAGCCAATGCTATTTTTGTCAGCGGCACACCTTTAGAATTGATGCAGACCGAAGAACTGCTCCGTCATCTTGATATACCGGAAAAGCAGGTAAAAATAGAAGCGGAAGTGATTGCTGTCAATCGTTCGCAAGCCAAAGAATTGGGAATAGACTGGGAATTTAAACCGTTGACGGGAAGTGCGGGATATCATCGTGAAAACGGGCATGAAAAGCAATATGTCACTGATAAAGACGGGGAGATTTTATACGATAAAAAGGGAAATCTCCGAATGAAAAATATAGAACATAACGGATGGAATGTAAGTGTACCGGAAGGATATGCGGGAATATCCTATGGTCGTTCGATTACAGGCCATCCTTACACTTTCTTTTTCCAAGCCCGTCTAAATGCACTGGTTTCCCAAGGGAAAGCACGAATTTTAGCAAAGCCCAATGTGGTAACGATGAATGGAAAAGAAGCGGAAATATTAATCGGCAATAAAATTCCCGTATTGGTAGAGCATGTAGATAATGGAGTCAGAACGACAACAACGGAATATAGAGATGCAGGAATCAAGCTTTCGTATACGCCGCGGATCAGTGAAAAAAATGAAATTACTGCTCATATCAATGCGGAGGTTTCGACCCCTTATCTCGTTCCCGAAATGAAGGCATACCGTATTATTACCAGACAGGCGGATACGATGGTCAGGCTGAAATCGGGAGATATGCTCACGATTGGCGGACTGATTGATAAAGAAGAAAGCAGAACCTTCAGGAAAATTCCCGTTCTGGGGGATATTCCTTTATTAGGAAAACTTTTCCAAAGCCGGAGCAAGTCTTTGGAAGAGTCGGAAATTGTAATTATAATAAGAGCCGATATTGTTGAATGACAGCCGGCAAGGAGAATAACAGAAAGCATGGCGGTATTAAGAATCAACGGATTAGCAAAATCTTTTGGAATTGAAAAAGTATTCGAAAATGTTTCTTTTGATATAAGAAGTGGAGAACGGATTGGACTTGTCGGAGCCAACGGAGCAGGGAAAACAACACTTTTAAAGTGCATTATGGGAGCGGAGGAGCCTGACGGAGGCTCTGTAAAGGCGGAAAACGGAGCAGTCATCGGATATCTGCGCCAGGATTTTAACTATGAAAGTGCGACCATTCGTGAAGAGATGCAAGAAGCATGGAGAGATGTTTTATTTTATAAGGAAAAAATGGAGTCTCTGGCACAAGCTCTCGAAACAGATCATGAAAATGAAGAACTTGTTGCCCAATACGGGCAGGCGGAAGCAAGATTTGAATTTTTCGGCGGATATGATTATGAGTCAACCACCCGGAAAATATTGACAGGTCTGGGATTTACGGATGAGGATTGGGACAGGGATATCCATTCGTTTTCAGGCGGACAAAAAGTAAGAATTAACCTGGCGGCCGCTTTTGTCCGTCATCCCGATTTCCTTTTGCTTGACGAACCGACTAACCATTTGGATATGGAAATGCTCGAATGGTTGGAAGAGTATCTGCATTCTTATAAGGGCGGTATTTTGATGATTTCCCACGACCGCTATTTTTTGGATGCGGCGGCAACAGGAATTATTGATTTGGAAAATCACCGGATACGTACCTTTCGCGGCGGATATACCCGTTATCTGATTGCGAAAGAAAGTCAGGATGAAGCTTACGAGAAAGCCTATGAGAAACAGCAGGAGCATATCAGAGAAACAGAAGAATACATTCGTAAATATAAAGCGGGAATCAAATCCAAACAGGCGAGGGGCAGACAGTCACAGATGAACAGGCTGGAACGTCTGGAAAAACCGGTGCAACAGGCAAGGTTGCATTTTCATTTTCCTGCCGCAGAAGAGTCAGCGGAAAAAGTACTCGATGTGCTCAGGGGAGAGGCAGCTTACGGCAATCATGTTATTTTTAAGGAGCTGGAGCTTCACATAAAAAAAGGAGACCGTGTCGGTCTTATCGGGCCTAACGGTGCAGGTAAAACAACACTTCTTAAAATGATTTTGGGAGAACGTCCTTCTGCGGGTTCGCTCATCCGCATAGGAAATAACGTAAAAATCGGTTATTATTCGCAGGAACAGGAACGACTTCACCCGGAAATGACTGTCATTGACGAGGTAAGAAATACATTTCATTTCGGGGAGCAGGAAGCACGAAATATCTTGGGCATGTTTTTGTTCCGCGGTGATGATGTATTCAAAACAATCAGTCTTCTTTCCGGCGGAGAAAAAGCAAGGCTGTCCCTTCTCTGTCTGTTTTTAGAAAGACCGAACTTTTTAATTCTCGATGAACCGACAAACCATCTGGATATTCCTACCCGGGAAATCATGGAAGATGCGTTGCAGGCCTTTGGTGGAACTTCCTTGATTGTGTCTCATGACCGGTATTTCCTTGATAAGGTAGTTACGAGAACCTTGGAATTGGCAGATGGAAAAATTACAGAATATCTGGGAAATTATTCCTATTACAAAGAAAAGAAAAAAGATCTGGAAGCCTTTGAAAAGGATAGAAATGGAGAGACTCCGGAAAAATTATGGGAGAGTGACGTTACAGAAAAAGTAAAGGAAGAAAAAATAAAGTCTCCGAAAAAAGAGATTTCACCGGTACAGGTGGAAAAGCTGGACCATATAGAAATGGAAATCGCCAGACTGGAAGCCACTGTAAAAATGTACAGTACAAGGATGAATACAGAGCCTGAACATTACCTGGAACTGAGCGAAGCTTATGAAGAAGCGGAGGAAAAACTTAAAACTTTATACAGGAAATGGGATGAGTTGGCAGCTCATATGGAATAAAAAAACACACACTCTTTGGAAAACCTCAGAGTGTGTGTTTATTTTTTGTGCAAAATTTTTTGGAAATCAGGATCATTCCTGAGCCAAAGAAAATGATCTTGCTTTTCGGCAGCATCTTTTACCGATTCACCGCCGAGTGCAACTGCTTTTTCTAAATACAAAAGAGCCTGTTCCTTGTTTTTCTTATCAGCCCAATTGGTGGCCATCCCGTAGTATGACCATATATTTTGGGGATCTGCCTGTAGGACCTTTTCAAAATATGTATTGGATATATCGGGGTGTCCGCCCAGTTTTTGTGCAATTGCCATATCATAGAAAGCCTGAGTATATCCGGGCGCAATGGACAGAGCTTTTTCTATGTAAGGAATGCCTTCCTTAGGAGAAATATCAAAGGATAATATAATTCCTTTAAGTGATAAAGCTTGATAGTTTTCTTTATCATTATCCAATGCTTTGTCGGCAAGCTGTAAAGCTTCCGTATGATTTCCCTTTCCGTATTCTTGTGCCGCCTTGTGGTAAAAAGAAAGAGAGGCGGGAACAATTTCATGGGGGTTGGCGGTTGTCTCTTCTACGGTTGAGGACGCAGAATCGGGTACGGTAGGATGCGTTTTATCCGTACCGCAGCCGAGCAGTACCAAAGGACATAAAAAAGATAATAAAATTTTTTTCATAAAGCCTCCTTTCCCTACTATAAAAGAATCCGGCAGGATAAGCAACGGCATAGTATAATAAAAGAAAAAGTCAAGGAGGAGAATGATGTTTGCATTTATAACAGGAGCTACGAGTGGAATCGGACTTGCCGCGGCGAAAGCTTTGGCACAAAAAGGATATGATTTAGCAATAGCGGCAAGAAATGAAAGTAAATTGGAAGAAGTCAAAATGGAAATAAAAAAGGAATATCCCGTAAAGGTGGAAACCTATGTGCTGGATGTCCGCGATGGAGAGGCCGTAAAAAAAGTCACAAAACAATGCTTGGAAAATTGGGGCGCCCCCGATATTTTACTGAATGATGCAGGGCTTGCACGGGGACTGGAGCCTTATGGGGAAACTTTGCCGGAGGATATCGTCCAAATGATTGATACGAATATTAAGGGATTGTTCCTCGTTACCCGGGCATTTCTGCCTGAAATGGTTAAACGTAACAGCGGTCATATCGTAAATATGGGATCTACGGCAGGACTTTACGCCTATGCGGGGGCGGCTGTTTATTGTGCCACAAAAGCGGCGGTTAAAACATTCAGTGACGGCATCCGTATCGATGTCATTGACAGTGATATCAAAGTAACGACAGTTCAGCCGGGAATTGTAGAAACTCCGTTCAGTGAGGTTCGTTTCAAAGGGGATAAGAAGAGAGCGGCGGCCGTGTATGAGGGAATAGATGCATTGCAGGCAGAAGATATTGCCGATGTGATTGCTTTTATCATTGACCGGCCGAAACGGGTGCAAATCAGTGATGTGGTTATCATGGCTAACCAGCAGGCCACCGGATTTATGGTAAGCAAGAAAAAATAAACATTGACAAAACCGGACAATTTTTTATTTTATCTTTATATCACGGTGCATTTTGATTGAGTTCAATTCATAGTTAAGATATAAAAATTTTATTATTTTTATATACGCTTTCCCAATATCTCATACATAATTTCGAGAATAAAAAAGACATCTGCTAAAGGCGATGTCTTTTTTATCATTGATTCATTTTTGGCTGGAGCCAATCTCATTTTTTATTTTAAATCATTCTCCTCTTTAAGACTAATATGTTCTTCAATATTCTTTTTAATCAATTTGAACTTGCCTAAGTGGACTTCATGACTGAAGTTAGCCGTAAGAAGATCGTAAGAAGAATCAAAATAATTTTTTACACTTGCCTTGGCACTCATGCCTGCCATCATATAAATCATATAAATTCCCTGCAAAATTGCTTTGGTCACCAATGGATCACCACCTGAGTAGGAGATAATCTGGCTGAAGACAAGATATAATTCATCTTCCACAGAATAACTCTGATAGATTATTTTTGTATCTTTGTTCTCTTTAAGTATAATAAACTGATTGGCGGTGGATAATAGTTTACCCAATAGAGATGAAATTTTATTTATGCACGTAATGGCGGTATTAGGGTCATTGAGTCCCGGACTCAGAGCCATGTTTGCAATCTCTGTAAGATAGATAAGCCCACGGTGGTAGTCTTCTTCGCTGTTGTTGAAAATATTGATTACAAGGAGTTGACTTATTTTTCCCCTTAAAACTTCTTTTTGCTCGTTACTTAGTTTTTTACCGCTAAAAATCTTCAAATCTCCCAGGGATTCATCTTTAGTAGTGTATTCGCCAATTTTTTTTGTGATGGTCAGCTCTGCTTTTATGCCATCAAGTTCTTTAAGTACATCATCTGATTTAATTTTGAAAAAATAACCTGTTTTTTCTGCTACAATAGGTATTTTTAGTGCCATCTTATCATCTTTGTAACGCTCAGACTTTGTTCTAAGCTCAACTTCGTCATTGATAAGTTTTTCGCATTCATTGTATACTTCCTCGATAATGTTTGAGATTTTAATGTTCTCAAGAACTTGTTTAGAAAAAATGATAAATCCAATCATAGTGATGATTGAGTAGGCAATCCCGAAACTTCCTGCAATTACATTTTGGTCCGAATTAAAATCCTGGAGAAGTAGGATGCTGATTACTGAATAAAAAAATCCACTCACAAATATACCGTACAAGCTTAGAACGCCCGTCTTGTCTATAAAACTTTGAAGCATCCTTGGTGATATACTGCTGCTGTATTTATTCAGTACGGTGACAATGGTAGTAAAACAAAAGATACTTATTGTCAAAAAAACACCCGATATATTCGAAAGAAAGTTGACGGACACTTCCACCGATAACAGGAGTTGTTTGGGGATGTAGACTTTCAAATCGGGGTATTGATGATCGAAAATCCACGTAATTAAAAGAAGCGATATCGTCAAAATAATAAATTTCGACATCTTCAAAAGATTTTTTTCGTTAATAAACCATAACTTTATTGCAGATAACATTATTTCAGCCTTTCTGTCTGGGATAATTTATTATTTTTTAACATTTTATCATGTTCACTGTACTTTTTCATAGCTGATGGCATGGAAAAAATTAAAAGCGACATGGATTATTTTTCAAAGTAAAAAATTCTCGTAATTATGAAATGTTTCTTATCATATCCCGTGTTTATGGTAAGCAAGAAAAAATAAATATTGACAAAACCGGGCAATCTAAGTAGAATAAACATGTTGATGCCGATATAGCTCAGCTGGTAGAGCGGCGCATTCGTAATGCGTAGGTCGCAGGTTCAAATCCTGTTGTCGGCTCCAGAAATCAAAAGCCTGCAGACTAAATAATCGCTTTGGTCCGCAGGCTTTTTTGCTGTGTTTTAAAATATTTTTTTCGTTCTGGACGAAAAACTATTGTGATACCCAGAATGTATATTCATCGTTGACATTAATGCGGAAAATATCTTCCCGGCCGGACAGCTTCTTTTGGAAATCATCTTCTTTTCGTTTTTCGTCGCTTTTTCGTGTAATTACAACTATGTTAGGCATCTTCTCGACGTTTTCAAGGGCGATAAAAGGCATAACATTTTTCGCATTCCAGCTCAGACTGCCCGGCTTGAGTTTGTCGATGTCTTTACCGGGGACTGCAGAATAAATCGTTTTTCCGCTGTAAAATACAGCAGATGTGCGATAGAAACCTTTGGCACAAATCACCGTGTTTTCCGTGTTCAATTCACGGAGTGCAATGCCCATTTCCTTGCCTGATTGTTTAAGCATGACAGGAGGTGCTGCAAATAACGAAATGGCAAGGTAAATGACAAAAGCAACGCTGCCTATTCCTTTAAAAGAAAATTTCTGTTCTTCATAAAGACGGGCGGTCAATATTGAAAGGGAGAATAAAGCAGGAAAAGTATAGGTTGTATATTTTGTTGCGACAATTTGGAAAAACAGGAAGATGACAAGTCCGTAAATGATGAGTAATTGATTAAGCGGAGATGCTTTTTTAAAACTCCATTTTTTCCTTTGCCGGAAACATAAAACAGGAAGGACAAAACTCCAGGGGAAAAAACCTGCCAGGTAAATCAGAATATAGAAATACCATCTGTTTTGTGCCGGATGTTCGGAAACGGTAGCACGGAGAACATTGTGGACGCCGATGAAATTTAAAAGAAAGTCAGAGCCGTGGAGAAAGACCATTGTGCCATACCAAGCTCCTGTGATCAATACAAAAAGCAGTAGTCCGACAGGTAAATGAACATGAAGGAATTCTTTTATGTCTTTTTTATAAATAAGGAAAATAACAGCAGCTAAACCGGGGAGGAAAAGGCCGATAGGACCTTTTGTAAGTGTGGCTAATGCAGCAAATACATAGCAAAGGTAATAATATCTTTTTTTTTCCGTGTAACCGAAATAAAAAAAGGCAATAGCTGCACTCATGAATAAAAACAGCGTTGCATCCGTTATTACAGCCTTGGAAAGGACGAAAAATTCCAAACTTGTACCTAAAATGACAGAGGTAATCCACGCTGTTTTTTTATTACAAGCTTTTTTTGTGAACCAAAAAATGAAAAGAATATTTGCCACACCTAAAAGGGCGGAAGGCAGGCGGGCAGCAAATTCGTTAAAACCAAAAATCAAAAACGAAAGAGCAAGTTCCCAATAATAAAAAATCGGCTTATCATACCAGTATTGACCGTATATTTGTGGAGAAATCCAATCTCCGGAAAGCACCATTTCTTTAGCAGTCAGTGCATAATTGGACTCCGATGTGTCTGTAATGGCTAACAGGTTGTTCCCTGCGGTATATAAAAATAATGAAAGAAAAAATAATATTAAATAAGGATGCTTTTGTATGAATTGATTCATTGTTTATACTCATTTCTGGATAATAAGAAAAATTTCCCGGAGATAATGCTTTGCGGTGTAATCGCAGAAGCCGGGTAAGGGATACATTTTGCTGTATCCCGGCGGTTCCGTACTATTCTCCTTGTATAAAACGACATTCTGATTATACAGTATCTAATCAATACTGACCAATTTTTGTTCTACCGGGATTTCTTTTTATTGTGTTGTATCCTCAGTAAAGGGCGTTTACTTTCTTCGCGGTAACTGCATTGAAATATAAATATCATAAAGATATAATTATTCTATAATATAAAGTAGATTTGGATATAATTTTATGGAGAAATAAGATGATTACCACGGCGCTGGGACGGGATGGAGAAAATTATGCACTCGGATATCTTGAAAATAAGGGGATGAAGTGTATAGCCCGTAATTTCCGGTCCGGTCACGGAGAAATCGATCTCATTATGCAAGACGGTAAAGAGCTGGTTTTTGTGGAAGTGAAAACCAGGAGAAACAGAAGATACGGAGAACCGGTAGCGGCAGTTACAAAGTATAAACAGGAGCATATACGTTATACGGCCCGTATGTTTCTTCTGTCAAGGAGAATTGAGAACAGACGTATCCGTTTTGATGTGGTGGAAGTCATGATGGAAAATGGAAGAGAGAAAAAAATCCGTCATATTAAAAATGCATTTTAGGAGGAGAAAATGTTTGCACAGGTGTATGGGACTTGTACATTCGGTCTGAACGGTCATGTAATTACTGTGGAAGTAGATATCAGTCGTGCAGTTCCTTCTTTCGATATCGTAGGACTTCCGGCAGTGGCGGTAAAAGAATCCAAGGAACGGGTGCAGTCGGCGATACGGAATTCCGGATATGCATTTCCTGTGGATAAAGTTACCGTTAATTTAGCACCGGCAGACTTGAAAAAAGACGGATCGGGTCTTGATTTGCCTATTGCAGTAGGTCTTTTAGCGGCAAGCGGGTTGATTTCGCAAGATGTTTTAAACAGGGTGATGTTTATCGGAGAACTTTCTTTAAAAGGAGAGATTCGTTCTGTTCCCGGCGTGCTTTCCATGGTTTTAGCCGGACAGGAAGCGGGGATAGACACCTTTTTTATGAGTCCTGATGTAGCGGGAGAGGCTCTCTTATGTGAAAATGTGAAAGTGTATGGAGTCAGAAATCTGGGAGAGCTGGTGGAATATTTATTAGGTCATGAAACACTGGAGCCGGCAAAACGAAAAGAGGATACGAGAAGAAGTATAAGTGATGTAGATTTTGCTGAAGTACAGGGGCAGATTATGGCGAAGAGAGCGATGGAGATTTCAGCAGCAGGTGCCCATAATGTGCTTATGACAGGCCCGCCCGGATCGGGAAAAACAATGTTGGCACGGAGAATTACAACAATTTTGCCGCCGATGACAAGAGAAGAGGCTTTGGAAGTAACAAAAATCTATTCTGTGGCAGGTTTGTTTAAGGCAGAAGAAATTATAAGAGAAAGGCCGTTTCGCAGCCCTCATCATACGATTTCTATGGCAGGCTTAATTGGTGGAGGCTCTGTTCCCAAGCCGGGAGAAGTGACACTGGCACATAACGGAGTACTTTTTTTAGATGAGTTGCCCGAATTTCCACGGAGTGTACTTGAGGTTTTGCGACAGCCTCTTGAGGACAGAAAAGTGCACATATCACGGGTAAATGCATCTTTTGTTTATCCTGCCGATTTTGTACTTATCGCAGCTATGAATCCCTGCCCCTGCGGATATCTGGGAGACCCTGATCATCCCTGTACCTGCAGTGATGGAGAAATACGAGGCTATAAGCGGAAAATTTCAGGCCCGTTACTCGACAGAATTGATTTGCATGTGGCGGTGATGAGACCTAAGTATAGTGAGCTGACGGCGACAATAAAAGGAGAGACATCAGAAACGATAGCCTTGCGTGTATCAGAAGCAAGGAAAATACAATCGGAGCGTTTGAAAAAATGGCATATGCAAAATAATGCACAAATGGGACACCGGCAATTAAAAGAAACTTGTGCATTGAATAAAGAAGGCTCCGAGTTACTCAGGGAAGTTTTTGAAAAGCTTCATTTATCTGCCCGGAGCTACGACAGGATTATCAAGGTGTCAAGAACCATTGCTGACCTGCAAGGAAGTCAGGCTATACAGCCTGAACATGTAGCTGAAGCACTGAGCTACAGAGGAAATCTTTCGGGGAGGTAGACATGGATATATATGCAGCATCATTACCGGGCTGTCCCGGTTTGGGAGCAAAGTCTATACGGAATCTGATATCCGCATTCGGAAGTGCAGAAGATGTTTGGAAAGCATCGGACGAATCGGTAAGGAAAGCACATCTGCTGTCCCCGAAAGCAGAGGATTCTTTCTTGTCTTACCGGGCGCATACATCTCCGGAAGAAACGGAGGAACTTTTATACAGACTGGAGATCCGCTGCTGTACATGGGAGGATGAAAATTATCCTCCGCTGCTGGCGGAAACATCAAATCCTCCGGCTGTTTTATTTTATAAGGGACAACCGCCGGTATGGGAGAAGACGATAGCAGTTGTCGGAATGAGAAAAGCAACGCCATATGGACTGGAAACGGCGAACCGTATTTCTTCAGATTTGGCAAAGGCCGGTGTAACGATTGTTTCCGGCGGAGCAAGAGGGATTGACAGTGCTTCCCATAAGGGGGCTCTTGCAGAACAAAATCCTACCGTCGTCGTTCTTGCCTGCGGTCTTGATAAAGTATATCCTCCGGAAAATAAAAATCTGTTTCAAGAGGTTATTAGTACAGGAGGCACCCTTATATCTGAATATCCTCCCGGTACACCGCCGTTAGGACGGCAATTTCCTGCAAGAAACAGGATTATTGCAGGCATGAGTCGCGGCATTTTGGTCGTAGAAGCGGCAGAACGGAGCGGTGCGCTTATTACGTCCGATTTCGCATTGGAGGAAGGGAGGGATGTATTTTCCGTTCCGGGAAATATATGGCTTCCTTCGAGTAAAGGGACAAACCGGTTGGTTCGGAATGGTGCGATTTGCTGCACGGAGGCAAAGGATATACTTTCTGAGTATAACTGGCTTCCCGAAGAGGAGGGAATTGAGAAAGTATCCTATGAGGAGTTGACATTGGAAGAGGAAGTAGTGTATCGTTTTTGCTGTATAGGGGATGAGGTAACGGCAGAAGAAATTTTGGTACAATCGGGTATGCCGGTCACGAAAATTTCCACACTGCTTCTTCAACTCCAGCTTAAAGGATATATAAAGGAGATTGACCCCGGCAGGTTCGTTATGACCGGGAAATAACAGCTGTCAGGCCTTGATTTAACTATCTGGAGGGAATTGTGGCAATTACAAGAACAATAACAATCGGTGATAAAAAGAAAAAACCTTCGGTAAAAAAGGAACCGGTTTTTAAGAGAAAAAGAAACGCTGACGGTAAGACCTTGGTAATTGTAGAATCACCGGCCAAAGCAAAAACTATTGAAAGAATTTTGGGATCCGGCTATAAGGTGCTTGCTTCTATGGGACATTTGCGGGATCTCCCGGAAAAAACTTTCGGTGTGGATATTGCTCATGATTTTACTCCCGAATATGTAAATTCGGTAAAACGGGCAGATGTTATCAAGAATTTACAGAAGGAAGCAAATCGTTCAAAAGATATTCTTTTGGCAACGGACCCTGACCGTGAGGGAGAAGCGATTTCATGGCATTTATCTAAGCTGCTTGATGTGAATCCTGATGATAATGTCCGGATTGCTTTTCATGAAATTACACCACCGGCGATTAAGGATGCGGTAAAACATCCCGGCCCGGTTGATTTATCGATGGTGAATGCCCAGCAGGCACGACGTGTATTAGACCGTATTGTCGGGTATAAACTGTCACCATGGTTGTGGAAACAGATTTATCGAGGATTATCTGCAGGCCGTGTACAATCGGTTGCAACCAGACTGATTTGTGAAAGAGAAGAAGAAATTCGTGCATTTACTCCTGTAGAATACTGGACTGTCGAGGGAACTTTTAAAACAGAAGAGAAAGAAAATTTTAAGGCAAAACTGGTTCAAATCGCAGGAAAGGATGCGGAGTTACATACAAAAGAAGAAACCGACCGTGTGGTACAGGCTCTTTTAAAAAAGCCTGCCGATATTATTTCCGTAACTAAATCTAAAAAGCAGAGAAAAGCCAAGCCGCCTTATACAACGTCTACCATGCAGCAGGATGCAGTGAATCGTTTGAGCTTCGGATCCAAGAAAACAATGATGCTTGCGCAAATGCTTTATGAAGGCGTTGAAATTCCCGGACACGGGCATATAGGGCTTATTACTTATATGCGTACAGATTCTACCCGTATTTCTGCTGAAATGATACAGCAAATCCGTCCTTATATTATGAGTGTCTATGGGGAGGAATATTTGCCGGCAAAACCGAATGTATATTCAAAGAAAAAAGACGCCCAGGATGCCCATGAAGCTATCCGCCCCACCAGCTTGGAATTTCCGCCGGACACTTTAAAAGCAATTTTATCGAGGGACCAACTTCGTTTATACACGCTTATATGGAATCGTTTTGTTGCCAGCCAGATGGCACCGCAAATTTCGCAGGCGACCACAGCAACATTACAAAACGGAGAGTACACACTCCGTGCATCGGGAAGCACCGTTCTTTTTGACGGATTTACCGTTATGCAGCCTGCCAAAGAGAAAAAGCAGGAAAACGAAGATTTTACAACTCTTCCTCCGCTGCGGAAGGGTGAATCTGTTATGAATACTAAAATGGAAGGGGAGCAGCATTTTACAACGCCTCCGCCAAGATATACGGAAGCAAGCCTGATTAAAACGTTGGAAGAAAAGGGAATTGGCCGTCCCTCTACGTATGCACCCATTTTAGATACAATCCAGAAACGAAACTACGTAGAAAAGGAAGGAAAACAGTTTGTTCCGACAGATTTGGGATTTAAGGTAACAAATCTCTTAAAGCAATATTTTGCAGGCATTATTAATGTTGACTTTACCGCCGAGTTAGAGACGTGGCTCGATAAAATTGCAGAAGGGAAAGCTACTTATAAAAATGCAATCCGTGAATTCTGGAATGTTTTCGAAAAGGAATTAAATGAAGCCAATGAAAAAGCGGCAAAAGCTAAAGAGGATAATCAGGAAGTATCGGACGTGCTTTGTGAAAAATGCGGAGCACCTATGATTGTGAAGATGAGCCGGTACGGAAAATATCTGGCTTGTCCGAATTTCCCGGAATGCAAAAATACAAAGCCTTATGGGAAGGGTGATGGAAAAGAGGAGGTTTCGGACATTCCCTGTGATGAGTGTGGAGAAAAAATGGTTTACCGTCAGGGGCCGTACGGAAGATATCTGAAATGCCCGGGCTGCGGAGCCAATAAAGCGATAGTTGTTGATACGGGCATTGTATGTCCGAAGTGTCATGAAGGACATCTTGTACGCAGACGCTCCAGAAGGGGTCGTTATTTCTACGGATGCAATCAATATCCCCGCTGCGATATGGCACTTTGGGATGAGCCGGTCGATCAATTCTGCGATACCTGCGGCGCAATTATGGTGAAGAAAACTTATAAAAACAAAGGGGAAAAAATTCTTTGTTCCAATCCGGAATGTCCGACCCATCCGAAGAAAAGGAAACCGGCAGGCGAAGACTCGGGGAAATCCGGTGCTAAAAGAAGGGGAAAGAAAACAGGAGAATCAAATTGACAGATAAAATAACGGTCATAGGTGCCGGTTTGGCAGGAAGTGAAGCAGCCTGGCAACTGGCACAAAAACAGATACCTGTCCGCCTGATAGAAATGCGACCGGTTAAACAAACACCGGCTCACCGGACGGAATATTTTGCCGAACTTGTGTGCAGTAATTCTCTTCGGGCAGCGGCATTAACGAATGCAGTTGGTCTTTTAAAAGAAGAAATGCGCCGGCTGGGCTCGGTCATTATGAGCTGTGCCGACAGCCACAGTGTACCTGCCGGAGGGGCGTTGGCAGTGGATCGTGAGGGTTTTGCCCGGGCAGTAACGGAAAAGGTAAAAAGTCATCCGCTGATTGAATTTGTGGCGGAAGAAACAGAAAATATTCCCGAAAAGGGAATAGGCATTATAGCAACAGGTCCGCTTACAGACGGAAAACTTGCAGAAGCAATAGAAAAATTTTGCGGAACTGAGGGTTTTCATTTTTATGATGCCGCTGCACCGATTGTCACAAAAGAATCTCTCGACATGAATATCGTTTACCGTATGTCCCGCTATAATAAGGGAGAGGCGGCTTATTTAAATTGTCCGATGAATGAGAGAGAGTATAAAGCCTTTTATGAAGCTCTCAGAACGGCACAGGTAGCCGACGTGCACGGATTTGAAAAGGGAGATGTTTTCGAAGGGTGTATGCCGATAGAAGTTATGGCGGCCCGCGGGGAAGATACGATGCGTTTCGGACCGATGAAACCGGTTGGACTTCCGGATCCTGCAACAGGTAAGGAGCCGTATGCAGTTGTACAGCTCCGTCAGGATAATGTAGGGGACACCATGTATAATCTGGTGGGATTCCAAACACATTTGAAATGGGGCGAGCAGAAAAGAGTTTTCCGAATGATTCCGGGACTGGAAAACGCGGAATTTATTCGTTATGGTGTGATGCATAGAAATACGTATATTGATTCTCCGCATCTTTTAAATGCAACAATGGAAACGAGAACAAGAGAAGGACTGTTTTTTGCCGGACAGATGACAGGCGTGGAAGGATATGTCGAGTCGGCAGCATCAGGAATTGCAGCAGCCTTTTCGGCAGCCGAAAGATTTCACGGCAAAACACCTTCCGCCTTTCCGAGAGAATGTGCCATTGGAGCATTGTGTCACTATATTTCCCATTTTGAGGGAAAGAATTTCCAACCGATGAATGTCAATTTCGGACTCATACCTCCTTTAGAAATGCGAGTACCTAAAAAAGAAAAAAATCAAAAATTGGCAGAAAGAGCACTATGTGCTCTTGAAAAATTTATCGAATCATAACAATGACCGGCTCTGCGTATGCGGACAGCCGGTCTTTTTCTTTTTAAACAGTAAAAGGTATAATAGAAAGAAAATATTTAAATATTTATATTCGGGAGGAACTATGTTTACCGCAACAACTATATTAGCTGTAAAAAAAGACGGGCATACTGCCGTGGCAGGAGATGGTCAGGTCACTATGGGTAATGCAGTAATTATGAAAAATACAGCCCGAAAAGTTCGGAGGCTGTACCACGGAAAAGTGATTGCCGGATTTGCTGGTTCGGTGGCGGATGCTTTTGCATTATTTGATAAATTTGAATCAAAAATTTCTGACTGTAACGGAAATTTAGTGAGAGCAGCGGTGGAGTTTGCCAAGGAATGGCGGAGAGACAGGGTTCTCCAAAAGTTGGAAGCTCTTTTAATCATGACTGACGGAGAGCATTTATTTCTTGTTTCCGGCAGTGGGGAAGTCATAGAACCGGATGACGGTATTTTAGCCATCGGAAGCGGTGGTAATTATGCTCTTGCAGCGGCTCGTGCTTTAGTGGCATCGACAGATTTGCCGGCAAGAGAAATTGCGGAAAAATCTCTTCATGTAGCTGCAGATATTTGTGTATATACGAATCATAATGTAATCGTAGAGGAAATATAAATGAAAGAATTGACACCGAAAAATATAGTAGAATATTTGGATCATTACATCATAGGGCAGAAAGAAGCCAAACGTTCTGTGGCAGTAGCACTCCGGAACCGGTGGAGAAGCAGCCGGCTTCCTGCTGATATTGCCCGAGAAATAAGCCCTAAAAACATTTTAATGATGGGACCTACCGGTGTGGGAAAAACGGAAATTGCACGCCGTATCGCCACCTTAACGGAGGCTCCGTTTGTGAAAGTGGAGGCAACGAAATACACAGAGGTCGGCTATGTGGGAAGAGATGTGGAATCAATGGTTCGTGATTTGGTGGAAGAATCAGTGCGTCTCGTCAAGCAGAAAGAATCAAAAGCGCTCGGAAAAGATGCAGAAGAAACAGCAGTAGAAAAAATTGCCGAAATCATGTGGCCGACGAAAAAACAGGAAACAAGAACCCCTATGGATATTATTTTTGGCGGCAAAACAGAAGATACGGTTCCTTTGGCGGAAGGGGAAGCAGAACGAAGAAAAGATTTGGTAGAACGGATTAAAAACGGAGACCTGGACGGGCGCGAGATTGTTATTGAAGTAAAAGAAAAAGGAAATACCGATGATATGGGAAATAATGAACAGGCTAACCAGATTTCCCAAATGCTTTCTTCTATGATGCCAAAGAAATTGAAAAAGAAAAAAGTCACTGTCCGATCCGCAAAAAAAATTCTTATGGAAGAAGCAGCTGACGAGATGGTGGATATGGATGCGGTCCGTGATAAGGCGGTCAGTCTGGCGGAGGAGAGAGGGATTATCTTTATAGATGAAATTGATAAAATTGCAGGAAAGGGACAGTCTTCGGGAGGATTAGACGTGTCCCGTGAAGGTGTACAAAGAGATATTCTTCCTATCGTGGAAGGGGCGACGGTGAAGACAAAGTACGGTTCTGTAAAAACCGACCACATATTATTTATAGCTGCCGGAGCTTTTCATGTTTCAAAACCGAGCGATTTAATTCCCGAGTTACAGGGCAGATTTCCTGTGCGCGTAGAGTTACAAAGCTTGACGGAAGAAGATTTACGCAAAATATTGACAGAACCGAAACAGGCTTTGATTCGTCAATATACAGAGCTTTTAAAGACAGAGGGACTGCAGGTTACTTTTACAGAAAACGCTCTTGATGCTATTGCCGCGGTAGCAACTGAAGTCAACAGGGAAACAGAAAATATAGGAGCACGTCGTTTATATACCGTTTTGGAAAAGGTACTGGAGGATTTGTCTTTTGAAGCACCTGATTTAGAAAATAAAGAGGTTGTTATTGATGATGCCTATGTTAAAGAAAAACTGGGAGAAATAGCCGGAAATATGGATATATCCCATTATATTTTATAAACTCTTCGGAGTAGAGCATTGATTTGAAGCAGTATTTTAATGTCAATGCTCTTTTTTATTTTAGTTGACTAATATTTTTAGTGAAATTATAATGAAGAAAATTGTGCAATATGAAAGGGGCAGACTTGATGAGGAATGAAATATTGGAATATTTCAGGAAAGCAAACGGCGGTTATGTATCGGGGGAGCAAATTTCAAAAGATCTGAAAGTATCGCGCACAGCGATTTGGAAACATATCAATGTGCTGAAAGAAAGAGGATATATTTTTGAGTCGAGTACCAGGAAAGGATACCGGCTGCTCTATGCACCCGATTTATTGACACCTCTTGAAATAGAAGGCGTACTTCGCACAGAGTCTTTTGGACGGAAGGTAGTCTATTTTGAAATGACGCCTTCTACCAATGAAGAAGCAAAAAAAATTGCACGGGAAGGCGCAGAAGAAGGAACAATTGTTGTGGCAGAAGAACAAACAATGGGAAAGGGCAGACTGACCCGGGGATTTTACTCGCCTTTTGCCAAAGGCATCTGGTTTTCAGTTATTTTACGGCCTGATTTTTTTCCTATGGAAGCTTCTAAATGCACTCTCTTGGCCGCAGTAGGCGTATGCCGGGGAATCCGTCGTCTCGGGCTTGATGAAGCGGGAATAAAATGGCCCAATGATATATTATTCCACGGTAAAAAACTGGTAGGAATGCTTTGCGAAATGTCTGCATCTATGGAAAAAATTGATTACATCGTTATGGGAATCGGTATTAATACGGGAATAAAGAAAAATGAATTTCCCGAAGAGTTTAGAGACGGAGCGACATCATTTCTTAATGAAGGGGTCCGGGTTTCAAGAAAAGAGTTGCTTGCAGCTGTTCTGTCAGAGTTGGAGGCAGAATATAAAGTTGCTAATGAAGAAGGATTTGATAAGGTACTGGAGGATTGGCGTAAATTATCAGTGACTTTAGGGAAAGATGTGCGTGTTATTTTGGATAATGAAAATTATATAGGAAAAGCTGTAGATATTGACCGGGATGGCTGCCTTTTGGTAGAGACCGGAGAAGGAACCCGTCGTGTCATGGCCGGAGATGTTTCTATCAGACCGGTAGATGCTCCTATTCCGGAAAGACGGGAGAATATCAATGGATAAACAAAAATTTCACTCTATGGTCGGTGCCGCTTTCATAGCTGCAGTCATGGCAATTCTCTCACAATTTACAATACCTGTCGGGGCAGTGTCGATGACATTGCAGACTTTTGTCTGTGCCTTGGCGGGAGGCCTGCTCGGATCAAGATGGGGTGCGGTTTCTATTCTGGTCTGGCTGCTGCTCGGACTCTTGGGGATTCCCGTGCTTACCATGGGAAAAGCAGGACCGGGAATATTTTTGAGTCCTGTAGGCGGATATTATATCGGATTTATCATTATGGCCGGCCTCAGCGGTTTCCGTCCTGCCGTCAAAGGTTATTTTATCCGCCAGTTTTTATTGGCACTTGCCGGTCTGTTGATTTGTTATGCCTTAGGGACAATCTGGTTTATGGGATACTTTTCTTTGGGCCTCGGAAAGGAAATGCCCTTATGGATGGCACTTACCATGACCGTATTTCCCTTTGTTATTTTTGATTTGATTAAGGTTTCGGTCGGTATATTTTGCGGAGTCAGAATCAGAAATGCATTGGTGCAATCGGGACTGCTTTCTGAAAGGTAAATATACTCATGATTTGAAAGAAGCGTATAATCACGCTTCTTTTTGCTTGACAGAAATCTTTCTTTATTGCATGATACACTTGTGACAAAAGATGAGGAAATAAATAGAAACCCAAAGGCGATTCCGGCGCCTGATATTTATTCCGGTGAAATCTTATTTGACAGGAGCGGAAGAATATGTTGCTTGCATTTGATGTAGGAAATACAAACATTGTTTGTGGCATTTATCATAACAGAGAGTTGGTCAGCCATTGGCGTTTTGCGACGGATACATTGCAGACCGCTGACGGGTATGCCGGCATGATAGGTAATCTGTTCCGCTTGAATGGGATGTCATTTTCCGACATTGAAGACGTGATTATTTCAACTGTTGTACCACCGATTATCCCTATTTTAGAGTCTTTATCCCGAAGATATTTCAAGGTTAATCCGATTTTGGTAGGACCGGGAATAAAGACGGGATTGAATATTTTATATGATAACCCGAAAGAATTGGGGGCGGACCGCATTGTCAATGCCGTAGCGGCTATTGCAGAATACCGGTGTCCTCTGATTGTCATCGATATGGGGACAGCTACCACCTTTTGTGTAATTGATGAAAAAGGAAACTATCTGGGCGGCGCCGTGGCACCAGGAATCGGTATTTCTATGGAGGCGCTTTTCAGATGTGCTTCTAAACTTCCGCGAATTGAACTTGTGAAAACAGAATCCGTGATTTGTAAAAATACAGTTTCTGCCATGCAGGCAGGTATTTACTACGGGTTTGTCGGTCAGATTGATGAAGTGGTCAGACGGATAAAGGCAGAAATGAAAAGAGATGATATCAAGGTTATTGCGACCGGCGGACTGGCATCATTATTTGCCAAAGCGGCTTCCCAGATTGATATCGTAGATCCTATGCTTACACTGAAGGGACTTTTAATCCTTTATGAAAAAAATAAAAGTGACAGAAAGCCTTGTAAAGAGGGAAATGCTTGATAAGGGAAATACTTGATATTTGTAAAAATACCGTTTATAATAACTGTTGTCATATGGCCGGTTAGTCAAACGGTTAAGACGCTGCGTTCTCAGCGCAGAGAGTATGGGTTCGAATCCCATACCGGTCACCAAAGATCTCATTTACTGATTTTATCGGGAATGAGATTTTTTTATCGCGATTTTCAGATGCATAAACAGAAATGTTATAATAGCAAAGAGAAAAGAGGAGATGAGTCTGTTGAATACAAGAAAGCAAAAATGGATTATTCTGATTCTTGCTGTACTTTTTATATGTGCAATAACTGCCGGATTTTTACCGGAGATGAAAGAAAACGCTAAAATGTCTCCATCAAAAGATTACATAGCGGTTATACGGATAGATGGTGCGATTTACGGCGGGCCCCAGAGCGATTCTGTTTTTACTGCATCCACAGGGGCGGCAAGTGAGCAAATTATGTATGAAATGGAGCAGGCACGGAAAGATAACCGTGTAAAAGCTGTACTGCTTCGTATCAACAGTCCCGGCGGATCTACAGGGGCAACACAGGAAATTGCGGAAGAAATGGATAAAATAAAGAGCTCAGGAAAGCCTATAATCATCTCTATGGGGGATATGTGTGCATCTGCCGGATATTGGCTGGCAAGCAAAGGTGACTATGTATTCGCAAATCCTGCTACATTGACAGGAAGCATAGGGGTTTACATGGATTACACCAATATGGAAGAGCTGATGAATAAATTAGGAATAAAAAATCAAAAAATAAAAAGTGGTGCCCATAAAGACATACTTTCCATGTACAGACCGATGACAGAAGAAGAAACTTCTATGATTCAAAAAATGGTGGATGATATTTATTTCCAGTTCATCAAAACAGTGGCTGACGGCCGGCATATGGAATTGGAAAAAGTAAAATCGTTTGCTGACGGACGGATTTTGACAGGGCAACAGGCCATGGATCTCGGACTGGTTGATGCAATGGGAAATTATTATGATGCACTGAATTATGCAGCCGGCAGGGTGGGAATAGAAGGCGAAGATATACCGGTTAAAAAGTATGCTTCTGGGAAATCTTTAAGAAATATATTGAACGGTGAAGCCGACAGCTTTTTAAAAACGATATCACAACATATCGCTCTTGAAGTTTTGGGCGTTATGAGTCAAGAACAGGTACCGACTGTCAGATAAGGAGCTTTTATGAATACAATACTGGATAATATATACGGATTAGTGGTCCGTCCGGTAAAAACACTGGAAGATGTAACGAGCGGGGAAAAACTGAAAGAAGGGATAATTATCTGGCTCTTTGTTATTCTTTTGATGACCTTATCTTCTTTTAAGGCAGGAGCCGGTATTGTCACTCAATTTATCGGAACAATCATTTTGTTGGGAATTTTTCTGCTTTTCCATAGTGCGGTCACAGATTATTTTTCCGGACTTTTGGGGGGCAGAGGTACGGCCCGGGGTATTACGGCAGGATTTATGTGTGCTTCTTTACCCTATGCATTTTCCGTGTTTTTTGCTTTATTGAGCCAGTTCGGCTTGGAAATCATTAACAGCATAGGTATGTTTGCTATTGTAATTTGGAGTTTTTTATTAGATATATTGGCTATCCGGAGCAATTATGGATTCGGAAACGGAAAATCATTCCTGATTGGGATTTCTCCTTTTTTGATAAGTGTATTTTTGATAATAGCACTTATTATATTAGGGGTTGCAGCAGCTGTTTCCGGATTGGGGGATATCCAGCAATTTGAAGGACTTATTGACTCGATCTGAGGAGTCAGAGTTGGCATGTGAAAATTCCGGTAAGAGAAAAGTATGCTATAATGATTTAGCATTCTTATTCAATAAATAATAAATTAAGAGAATACATGATATATAGGCTTGATCAGGAGGTTTATATGTGTGGCATAGTTGGCTATATAGGAAATAAAGATGCATCGGAATTCCTTATTGACGGTTTGCGTCGTCTGGAATACAGAGGCTACGATTCGGCAGGAATTGCGGTATATGAAAATGGAGAAATCCGGATAGAAAAAAAACAGGGCGGACTTCCCAATCTGGAAAAAGAACTGAAAGCCCATCCGTTGCACGGACATATCGGAATCGGACATACCCGTTGGGCAACACATGGGCAACCGTCAGATAATAATGCACATCCCCATGGAGACAGTCAAAATCATTTCGTGATTGTCCATAACGGTATTATCGAAAATTACATGGAACTGAAGAAAGAATTATTAAGCAAAGGGCATACATTCAAGTCTGAAACAGACAGTGAAGTTATTCCGCACCTTGCCGAAGAATTGGATGATGGAGATTTCTTATCTACTGTCAGAAAAGTTCTTTCCCGGATTGAAGGTTCTTATTCTTTAGTGTTTTTGAATAGAGAACATCCGGATACCATTATCTGCACCAAAAAAGATAATCCTTTAATTATCGGCCTCGGAGAAGGAGAAAATTTTATTGCTTCCGACATTCCGGCGGTGATTAACCGCACCCGGCGGATTTATATTTTAAATGACGGTGAAACGGCCATTGTGAAAAAAGACAGTGTTCTTGTTTACGATGCAGAAGGACTTCCCGTCTCCAAAAAGGTACAGGAAGTGACTTGGTCTGCAGAAGCTGCCGAAAAAGGGGGATTCCCCCATTTTATGCTTAAGGAAATATATGAGCAGCCGAAAGCCGTAGAGGATACAATCCGGGTACATCTGAAAAAAGACAAAACCATCAGCTTTGAAAATCTGAACTGGACAAAAAACAGTTTGGAAAATATAGATTCTATTCTGATTACTGCTTGCGGAACTGCCTATCATGCAGGCTTGGTGGCAAAACATTATATTGAAAGATTTGCGAAAATACCGGTATCTGTTGAGATTGCTTCCGAATACAGATACAGTCGTCCGCTCACTACGGGAAGAACACTGTGCATAGTCATCAGCCAGTCCGGAGAAACAATTGATACGCTTGCCGCACTGAAGGAAGCGAAGCGTCTCGGTGCGCAAAGTATCGCCGTTACAAACTCGGTAGGATCATCCATTGCCCGTGAAGCGGACACGGCAATTTACACGGTGGCAGGACCGGAGATAGCGGTTGCTTCAACGAAAGCATATACGACGCAGCTAGTTTCTTTGCTGATGCTTGCTTTATATATGGGGCAGATTAAAGGGACAATCAAAGAAGAATTGGCAGAGAAAATCATAGACGGCCTTTTGAAACTCCCGAAGCAGATAGAAAAAACGTTGCAGGAAAAAGACCACATGTCAGAGGTGGCAGATACGTTGATTAAAGCCGAAGATATCTTCTATCTCGGAAGATCTATTGATTATGCCATTGCGATGGAAGGGGCATTGAAACTCAAAGAGGTATCTTATATCCATGCAGAGGCTTATGCGGCCGGCGAACTGAAGCATGGAACACTGGCACTCATCACGGAAAAAACACCGATTATTGCTGTGGCTACACAGGAAAATGTAAGTTCCAAAATGTATAGCAATATTCAGGAAGTACGGGCCCGGGGAGCAAAGGTGCTGGGTATCGGTTATGAAGATGATACGGAACTTGAGAAATATACAACAGAAATTGTAAAAATTCCAAGGGTTGATGAATTCATTGCACCGATTCTTTCTGTGATTCCTATGCAGATTTTAGCGTATTATACCAGCGTTAAGCGCGGAAACGATGTAGATAAACCGAGAAATCTGGCAAAATCGGTGACAGTAGAATAATTTATTGGGGGATATTATGGACGTTATTTTTTCAGGAATTCAGCCGAGCGGCTCGTTAACTTTAGGAAATTACCTGGGGGCGTTAAAAAATTTCATTCCATTTCAAGATAAGGCGGAGTGTTATTACTGCATTGTTAATCAGCATGCCATTACAGTACCCCAGGATCCGAAACTGCTGCATGAAAGAACAAGAAATTTAGCGGCTCTTTATATTGCGGCCGGTATGAATCCCGATAAAGCGACGATTTTTGTCCAGTCAGAAGTGCCTGAACATGCGATGCTCGGATGGATGATGATTTGCAGTGCCTATGTGGGAGAAATGGAACGGATGACCCAATATAAATCAAAGGCACAAAAAGAAGAAAAGAAAGGCGGTTTTATTCCTCTCGGCCTTTTGACATATCCGCCCCTGATGGCAGCAGATATCCTTCTTTATCAAGCCAGTCTTGTACCGGTAGGAGAAGACCAGCGCCAGCATATGGAAATCACCAGAGATTTGGCAGAACGATTTAACCGCAAATACGGAGAAGTTTTTACCATTCCTGAAATGTGGGCTCCTAAAGGCGGTGCCAGAGTCATGAGTTTGCAGGATCCGACCAGTAAAATGAGTAAATCCGATGATAATGAATGGGCTACCATTCATATGCTGGATGAACCGGATGTCATCGTAAAAAAAATTAAGAGAGCTGTGACCGATTCAATCGGACATGTCCGTTATGATAAAGAAAAGCAGCCGGGCGTATCAAATTTGATGAGTATCCATTCGGCCATTTCCGGAAAATCTTTTGAAGAGATTGAAACTATGTATGACGGCCAGGGATACGGGGTATTTAAAAAAGATGTAGCGGATTTGGTGGCATGTGAAATGGAACCTGTCCTTACCCGATATAAGGAATTGACGGGGAGTCCCGAATTGGACCGCATATTGGACCAAGGAGCGGAGAAAGCCCGTGCCAAAGCAAGTGTTACTTATCAAAATGCCATTCATGCCATGGGACTTTACAGAAAATAAAAATGCTGCGGGAAACCGCAGTTTTTTATTTTGTCCGATAAAAACGAGAGAGTTTTTACAAAAATAATAGTGCATGCTACAATACACATGTATTTGTACGGGAGGTGCAGTTGTGAAAAAAAGGCAAATCTGGTTTTTGCTGGCTTTATTTTGGTTGGGCACATTTACGGTTTCATATGCACAGACTCTTGTGGCAGGAATGACAGGAAATGCCGTGGAAAATCTGCAAAAGTCTCTTGTGGCGGCAGGATATCTGGCGAGAACTGTTGATGGAGACTACGGCTCAACAACAGTAAAAGCCGTTATGGAGTTTCAAAAAAAATATGGATTACCGATAACAGGGGAGGCTGACGATGTTACCCGGGCAGAAATAAAAAAAGCCGAAAATAAAAGTTACAGAGCTGGAGGAGGAATTGTTTATGCTAAAGGGAACAGGGGCGATGTGATTGCCGATGTACAGAGGCAACTGAATGCTATCGGATATTTAGACGATGCGGCGGACGGAGTTTATGGCAGTGCTACAGAGGCTGCCGTGAAAAATCTCCAAAACGATTATAAAATTCCGATTTCCGGAGCGGTTGATGAAGAAACATTGGCAATTTTAACGGATACGAAGAAAAGTAAAAAAAGTGATAATTCTAAGAGGGAAACAGATAAAAAGAAAAGCAAATTGCCGAAGAAGTTGGAAGTGGGAGACCGAGGGAAGAAGGTTATAGAACTTCAAAACAAGTTAATTCTTCACGGATATAACCCGGGAAGCTCTGACGGAATCTATGGAAAAGAAACGGAACAGGCTGTCCTTAAGCTGCAAAAAGAATTTAAACTTAAGGGAACGGGAAAAGCAGACTTGGAAGTATGGGACCGTCTCCAGAAAACTCCCCGGTTTACGGGAAAATATAAAAAAATATTTCATATGGCATCCACGGCGTATACACCGATGGATGGGGGCGGATCCGGAATGACTGCCTTGGGAAATTATGCAGGTAAAGGCCATGCGGCTGTCGACCCGGAAGTTATCCCGCTGGGAAGTATTGTTTATATAGAAGGATACGGATATGCGATTTGCGACGATATCGGAGGGGCTATCCGGGGTAATATTATAGATGTAGGTGTAGACACCTTAGAGCAGGCATATCGATGGGGCTCCAAAGAGGATGTGACGGTTTATTTAATTTCATAAATTTTATAAGACTGTGTGATTTTTATAATCATGCAGTCTTATTTTCTTGCGGGACATTATCCTGTTTGTTAAAATAAATGCGGTGAGTAAAACGAGATAATAATTTATTCAGGAGGAAGTATGAAAAGTTTGGTAGCGGTGATTTTGGCTGCAGGGCAAGGGACAAGAATGAAATCTGCTTTGCCCAAGGTCCTGCATAAGGTATGCGGGGTTCCGATGGTAAAACAGGTTGTTCGTGTCATCAAAGCAGCGGGATATAAAAAATGCATTGCTATTACCGGGTTTAAAGAAAAATATGTAAGAGAATGTCTGGCAGAGCAAGATGTCATTTTTGTTCATCAGGAAGAGCAATTGGGAACGGCACATGCCGTCATGCAGGCCGTGCCGGAATTTGAGAAGGAGTTGGATGGCTATGTACTGGTGGTCTGTGGGGACACACCTCTTCTCAGAGAATCTACGATACGGCAATTGACGGAAACTTGTGAAAATAATGATGCCGCTGCAACTGTCCTGACGGCGGTATTGGAAAATCCTTTTGGCTACGGCCGTATTATCCGTGACGGACAAGGCAATATGATGTCTATTGTGGAGCAAAAAGACGGAACGGAAGAACAGTTATCCGTACATGAAATTAATACGGGAACGTATGTATTTAAAATCAAAGAATTATTGGCAGCTCTGAGTTTGGTAGATAATAAAAATGCACAAGGAGAATATTACTTGACCGATGTTTTTGAAATATTAATCAAAAACGGTAAAAAAGTAATTCCTGTAGAGGCTGCCGATGCAGAAGAGACCATGGGAGTTAATTCAAGAATCCAGCTGGCCCGGGCTGATAAAGTGCTCCGTTGCCGTAAAGCTGAAGAACTGATGGAAGCAGGGATAACAATTATTGATCCGGAACATACATATATTGATCAGGATGTACAAATCGGCAGCGATACGATTCTATATCCCGGATGCGTTTTGCAAGGGAAAACGTTAATCGGACAAAATTGTGTAATCGGGCCCGATACACAGATGTCAGATGTCATTTGCGGAGATGGAAATCACCTGAACCGTGTTTATGCTCATGAATGTAAACTGGGAAATAATAATGAAATCGGTCCGTTTGTTCATTTACGGCCTGATACGGATATTCATGATTACGTAAAAATCGGAAATTTTGTAGAAGTTAAAAACTCAGTTGTTGATGACGGTACAAAATTGCCGCACCTTATCTATTGCGGTGATTCGGATTTAGGAAAGAATGTAAATTTCGGATGCGGAACGGTGACTGTCAATTTCGATGGTAAAGATAAGCACAGATGTGTTATTGAAGACCATGCTTTTATAGGATGCAATACGAATCTGGTAGCACCTGTACAGATTGGGGAAAGAGCATTTACGGCAGCAGGTTCTACAATCACGAAAAATGTTCCTGCCAAAGCTCTGGCGATAGGAAGAGCGAAACAGACAAATATTGAAAACTGGGTTAAAGAAGATACCTACAAAGAGTAACGGTAACGACTGTTTATAAACCGAACTGGTAATACACCCGTAAAAGGGTATATAATAAAAAGAAATACCATGCATGACAGGTATGGGGGAGTTTTTCATCATAGTCCCAAACGGGAAGAAAAGGAGAGCATCATAAATGGATATGGAAGGTACGTCTAAGCTGAAAATTTTTACAGGGACGGCACATCCGGCACTGGCAAAAGAAATTTCAGATTACATCGGAGTTCCGTTAGGAAAATCTTTGTGTGGCAGGTTTAATAATGGGGAAATCCAGGTGATGATTAATGAAAGCGTCCGCGGTAAAGATTGCTTCATCATCCAACCGACCGGAGCACCTGTCAATGATAATCTTATGGAGATGCTCATTATGGTTGATGCACTTAAAAGAGCATCAGCCCGTCATATTACAGTTGTAGTGCCTTATTACGGATATGCAAGACAGGACCGGAAAACCAGAGGAAGAGAACCGATCAGCTCAAAACTGGTAGCAGATCTCCTTTCTGCTGCAGGAGTAACACGAGTTGTAACCATGGATCTTCATGCAGGACAAATCCAGGGCTTCTTTAATGTCCCTGTAGACCACTTGGCATCAGCTGCCTTGTTGGCCGATTATGTAAAGTCTAAAAAACTGGAAAATCTGACAGTCGTTTCTCCCGATTTGGGCGGTGTCAACAGGGCAAGAGATTTGGCAGACCGCGTAGGAGCACCGATTGCAATTATTGAGAAACGTCGTCCTGAACCGGGAGTGGCGAAGGTAATGAATATTATCGGCGATGTGAAAGGAAGAAACTGTTTTATCGTAGATGATATCGTTGATACAGCCGGTTCACTTTGCGAAGGGGCTAAAGCATTAGAAAATGCAGGTGCTATCGGAGTTTATGCAGCCGTTTGCCATCCTGTACTGACCGATCCTGCGACAGAGCGTATCAAAAACTCAAATATCAAAGAATTGGTTGTAACAAATTCACTGCCGATTGGAAAGGAAAAGTTACAGGATAAATTAACAGTACTGTCAGTAGCACCACTTTTAGGAGAGGCTATTATCCGCATTTTCCATGATGCTTCCGTAAGTGCCTTGTTCGATAAATGAAACTGATTGCAGGTCTGGGCAACCCGGGCGAAAAATATGAACATACTAGGCACAATATGGGCTTTGATGTCATTGATGAGTTGGCACATCGCTGGTCTATGCAAAACTGGAAAACGGAAATGCAGGCGGAAATTGCATCGGGAGTTAAGTTTGGAGAAAAAATATGGTTGGTAAAACCTTTGACCTATATGAACTTAAGCGGTGATGCGGTAAGTGCTATTGCCAAGTATTATAAAATTGATACCGATGATATTTATATCATTTGTGATGATTTAGATTTGCCTCCCGGAAAAACGAGAATCAGGAAAAAAGGATCAGCAGGAGGCCATAATGGAATCAAGTCCCTGATTTCCTGCCTTCATACGGAAGAATTTGTCCGTTTCCGTATCGGCGTAGGCCATCCGAGGGACGGGCATACGGTTATTGAGCATGTGCTCAGCCGTCCCTATGGAGAAGATGTAGCGTTGGTTGAAGCGGCAAAAAAACATACGGCTGATTCAATTGAATGTGCGCTTGAGACGACTGTTGACCGGGCAATGAATCTGTTCAATCCCAAAAAAGAAAAGAAGAGCTGAGAAGCTCTTTTTTTGTGGAATATTATGATTGATGATAAAATAAAAAACAGCAAAAAGAAATTCTGAAGGAGAATCATACAATGAACGGGAAATTGATTGTTCTTGAGGGGATAGACGGAAGCGGAAAAGCAACGCAGTCTAATATTTTAAAAGAAAAACTTGAACGGGCAGGAAAAAAAGTTATGCATGTATCTTTTCCTGATTATGAGAGTCCGTCATCTGCTTTGGTAAAAATGTATTTACACGGTGATTTCGGTGCAAATCCTGATGATGTCAATCCCTATGCCGCTTCTTTATTTTATGCTTTGGACAGGTTTGCTTCTTACCGCACCTGCTGGAAATCATTTTATGAGGAGGGCGGAATTGTTATTGCCGACCGGTACACGACGAGCAATATGGTCCACCAGATGACAAAGTATGAAGAAAAAGAAAAACGGGAAAAGTTTTTAAATTGGCTTGATGATACGGAATATAAGAAATTGAAATTGCCGCGTCCCGATATAGTGATATTGTTGGACGTACCGCTGACCGTTTCAAAACAATTGGTTATTGAACGAGCAAAGCAGGGCGGTTCAATGGATATTCACGAACAGCATTTGGAATATTTGGAAAGGTGTTATTCCGCCTATCAGGCTTTATGTGATAAATACGGATGGACGCGTATTTCTTGCGTTTCCGGAGAATGTATGAGAAGTGTGGAAGAGATTTCTTCCGAGGTTCTTGAGCGGGTAACAAGTCTTTTCTGAGTAACACGTTCAACATATAATTTTATTGACTTTATTTCACGATTTGCTATACTGAATAAGTCAATCAGGTATATCTTCAGGGCAGGGTGCAAATCCCGACCGGTGGTGAAAGGTTTTCCTTAAGCCCACGAGCCGCAAGGCTGATTTTGGTGAAAATCCAAAGCCGACAGTAAAGTCTGGATGAGAGAAGAACCGTTTTTTTGCATGTGACTCTTACCTCCCTGAAGAAGGGAGGTTTTTTTATGCGCATGGATGATGACCGGAGATTTATGGCCCGGGCTCTTGAATTGGCAGCACTGGGGGCAGGACATACCAGACCGAATCCTTTAGTGGGTGCTGTCCTTGTAAAAGACGGAATCATTATAGGAGAAGGCTGGCATAAACAATTTGGAGATGCTCACGCGGAAGTGAATGCTTTTGCCGATTGTAAAGAAGACACAGCGGGAGCAACACTCTATGTGACACTCGAGCCTTGTTGTCATTACGGGAAAACACCGCCATGTACCGATTTGATTATTTCCAAAGACGTTGAGCGTGTCGTTATTGCCATGACAGATCCGAATCCGTTGGTATCAGGTAAAGGAATTCGTGCTCTTCGTGATGCAGGAATCTTTGTAACGACCGGTGTTTTGGAAAAAGAAGCACAGCAGCTGAATGAAATATTTGTAAAGTTCATTACCCGGAAGAAACCGTTTGTACTGTATAAAGCGGCATTATCTCTCGATGGAAAAACAGCTTGCCACACAGGTGCCTCCCAGTGGATTTCATCAAAGGAATCAAGAGAAGAAACTCATGCACTTCGTGGTATTTATTCGGCTATTATGGCAGGGGCAGGAACCATCAAGAAAGATAATCCGTTGCTTACGGCAAGGACGGAAGGGCTGTCGGATCCTGTAAGAATTATTGTGGATGGTTGTTTATCCTGTCCTCTTGAGGCCAAGGTATTTCAAAATCCCGGCCGTGTCATCGTGCTGACAACGACAAAAGCTGATTCGGATAAAGTAAAAGATTTTGAAGAAGCAGGTGTGGAAATTATCTGTGCAGACAGTGATGAACCGGGAAAAGTAGATTTGGAAGCAGCCATGACAGGACTAGCCGTGAAAGGGATAGACAGTATATTGCTTGAAGGCGGAGCGGAAACGGCAGCTGCCGCTTTTGAGGCCGGCATTATAGATAAAATCCGTTTCTACCTGGCTCCTTTATTGATTGGAGGCGCTGAAGCTCCCGGAGCTGTCGGAGGAATAGGAGCAGATGTGGTTTCCGAAGCTGTTTCTTTGGAAAATATCCGTACAGAAAGGTCCGGAGAGGACTTGGTTGTGGAAGCTTACGTAAATAAACAAGAAAATCAGTAAAATCTGAACTTGCCAAAGAGAACGAAAAAATAATTCCTGATGATACAGGAAATAACGAAAATGACAGCTCGGATTATGTACCCGGAGAGAAGGGTACAAAAGAGCTGCCGGAGGCAGGGAAAAAAGGAAACGGATAAGATGTTTACAGGTATTGTAGAAGAGGTAGGGACTGTTGAGAAAATTATTCATTCATCGCAGTCCTGTACGCTGACTATCAGATGCAAAAAGGTATTGGAAGGAACCGCTCAAGGTGACAGCATAGCGGTTAACGGGGCCTGTCTGACGGTAACGCAATTAACAGACACTTCATTTTGTTGTGATGTGACACCGGAGACAATGCGAAGGACGGCATTTTCTCTTTTTAAGGCAGGGACACCGGTAAATCTGGAGAGAGCACTGCGCCTTTGTGACCGCCTGGGTGGTCATATCGTGCTCGGTCACGTGGACGCTGCAGGTAAGATTCTTTCTGTTACAAGGGAAGGAAATGCCCGGAATATAAGTATAGCTGTTGATTCCCGGGGTGCAAAATATATCCTGGAAAAAGGTTCTGTTACCGTTGATGGAGTGAGTCTGACCGTAGCCGGGAAAAAAGAAGGAGCCTTTACTGTTTCATTGATTCCCCATACGGGAAAAATGACAGGCCTGCTTTCTAAAAAGCCGGGAGATCCGGTCAATCTGGAATATGATTATTTAGGAAAATATATAGAGCAATTTGTAAAAGAAAAAACTGAAAAAGGTTTGACTATAGAAAAATTAAAATCATTGCATGTGGGAGGAAACTATGGAGTGTAAATTTGATCCGATTGAAGAAGTGATTGAGGAGGTAAAAAAAGGGCATATCGTCATTATGCAAGATCCTGAATCACGAGAAAATGAGGGGGATTATATATGTGCCGCCGAATTTGCCACACCGGAAAATATCAACCGCATGGCATCAGAAGCGAGGGGACTGATTTGTATGCCTATGGCGGCAGAAGTGGCAGAACGTTTATTTCTCGCTCCTATGGTGCGACAAAATACAGAAAGCAATGAGACTGCTTTTCTTACTTCCATTGATTATAAAGATGCCGGCACAGGAATTTCTGCAAAAGCCCGTTCGATGACAGCTATGGCGGTCGTAAAAGATGGCATAAAGCCGGAAGATTTTAAACGCCCGGGCCATATGTTTCCTCTGAAAGCAAAACCGTGGGGGATTCTTGAAAGAGAAGGGCATACAGAAGCGACTGTCGATCTTGTCAAATTGGCAGGCCTGAAGCCGGTCGGTCTTTGCTGTGAAATCATGGACGTTGACGGAGGCATGTCAAGAAGAGAGAGTTTGTTTGCTTTAGCTAAAGAAAAAAATCTGAAAATCGGAAGTGTCCGTGACTTGGTAGAGTACCGCAAAAAGCATGAAAAGCTGATTGAACGCGTTTCAGAAGCCAAAATGCCTACTAAATATGGAGAATTCCGGATTTATGGATACGTGAATTTAATCAATCATGAGCATCATGTAGCCCTTGCTATGGGAGATGTATCTGACGGCAAGCCCGTACTTTGCCGTATTCATTCGGAGTGTCTGACAGGAGACTGCTTCGGATCACTTCGTTGTGATTGCGGACAGCAGCTTGATGCAGCTATGAAAAGAATTGCAAAAGAAGGGCGGGGCGTGCTGGTCTATCTGCGTCAGGAAGGCCGCGGAATAGGATTGATTAATAAGCTCAAAGCATATAAGTTACAGGATGAAGGATATGATACGGTAGAGGCAAATTTGAAGCTTGGTTTTGCCGCCGATCTCAGGGAATACATGACAGGTGCCCAGATTCTCCATGATCTCGGGGTAAACCGGATTCGGATTTTGACGAATAATCCGCAGAAAATCGGTGATGTCAGTGAATATGGAATTACTATTGAAGAACGGCTTCCGATTGAAATGGACCCTACAGCGGAAGATGAATTTTACTTGAAAACAAAGCAGGATAAAATGGGACATATGCTTCATATGCATAAGTAAAAGGAGGATAAAATGAATATTATTTCAGGCTTGTATAATGAAAGTGAAGTTAAGATAGGAATCGTAGCTTCCCGGTTTAATGAAATTATTACATCCAAATTGATTGACGGGGTGGCAGACGGGTTATCCCGCCACGGAGTAAATCTGGATACGGTGGATTTAGCTTGGGTGCCCGGTGCATTTGAAGTACCTGTTACAGCAAAAAAAATGGCGGAAAGCGGAAAGTATGATGCCGTCATTTGTTTGGGAGCTGTCATCCGTGGCGAGACAGATCATTATGAGCATGTAGCTACCGAAGTAACAAAAGGGATTGCCCAGGTATCTCTTTCAGCAGGAATTCCCGTGCTTTACGGAATATTGACGACCGATACGGTAGAGCAGGCCTTGAACCGTGCAGGACTCAAGTCGGGCAACAAGGGATTTGAATGTGCTTTGGATGCATTGGAATTAGCTTCTCTTTTCAAAAAGATAAAAAAATAAATACAAGAAATCTGCTCTGCTGTAAGGCAGGTTTTTGTATTTTAAGATTGCCGGTGTGATAAAATGATATAAGTAAATGCAGGTAAATAAAATCCGAGGAGCTTATCATGAACAGTAAAGAAGAAAAATTTTTCAATAACTTGTCTCTTTTTTGCGGGGAACTGAATAAGGCAGGCGCTGCTTTTGAAAAAGTGAACTGCGGCAAAATGGATGCAGAAGAGGGGAGAGAAATTATTTCCGGCAGCAAAAAGAAGCTGCGTAACTCTTTGATCCCATTGCTTGAAAGAGTCTATAAAGTTTATAAAAAACCGGCGGAAATTGATTTTGTCAAGATTTTTCTTTTTAAAGCATACAGCATTATAAACGAGATGAATGAAGTGGTTATCCGACTGTCCGTATGTCCTTTGGATGAGCCGCCCAAAAATTTTGAAAAAATCACGGAATTGGTCAGCGATGCATTGGAAGAAATCGAAAAAATTGTGAATTATACATCTGATATATCTGCGAATTATATGAAAATGGAAGCACGATGCCGTAAAATATACGCATTTGAAGAGCGGGGCGATGAAATTTACAAAGATTTGATCCGTGACCTTTTTACGGGAGAACACAAACCGGAGTATATTATATATTGGAAAGAAATTTTATCAGAAACAAAAAAAATGCTTGATGCGACAGCAGGATCCGTTTCTTTATTACAGCGGCTTTTTACCCGTGAATAGGCAGGTTTCACGGAAACAAAAAAACAGACATCTGTATTAGTATTTTTAGATATTGTGCTTTCTTAACTTTTTATGTATAATATAGTTACATGGAGGAAATGCCATGGCTATGAATGCCATTCATAGAGCCAAATTGATGATTATTTCCCTGATTATCAATTCGGTCGCAGATAATTCCACACTCCTCAATGGATATTCTGCACAGGAAAAGCGGTGTCAGCCGCTTTTTTTGTTGCCCTGAACGGAACAATGGTGATACTATAATAGCATAACAGGTGTAACTGAAAATAAGGAGCGATACGTATGGAACGTAATTATAAATGGCGGGACGGTAAAGAACTTCAAGTCAGTGATAAAACTTTAATCATGGGTGTTCTGAATGTAACTCCCGATTCCTTTTCCGACGGAGGCCGGTGGAACACTGAAGAATCGGCAGTTACGCACACTCTTGATATGATCCGGCAGGGAGCAGACATAATTGATGTGGGAGCAGAATCAACAAGACCCGGTCATCAGCCGATGACGGCAGAGGAAGAAACAGACCGGCTGAAGAAATTTCTTCCTGCCGTATTAGAAAAAAGCACGGTCCCTGTATCTTTGGATACATATCACTGGGAAACGGCAGAATATGCTTTAAACCATGGGATTCATATAGGAAATGATATCTGGGGACTCCAGTATGATAAGGGCGAAATGGCAAAAGTCTTTTCCGGCTATGATGTACCTCTTGTTCTTATGCATAACCAAGACGGCACACATTACAACCGTGATATCATAGAATCCATGAAAACATTCCTGGAAAGAACGGTAGAATTGGCATTGCAGGCAGGTATTAAAGAAAAAAATATCATTCTGGATCCGGGCATCGGATTTGGGAAAGACAGTAATCAAAACCTGGAAGTACTTCGCCGTCTTGATGAACTGACAAGCTATTTTCCCTACCCCTGGCTTCTGGGGGTGAGCCGGAAGCGTTTCATCGGTGATATTTTGGAAGTACCGGCGTCTGAAAGAGATGAAGGGACGGGAGCGGTTGATTTATGGGGCGTGACCAAAGGGTGCTCTATTCTCCGTGTGCATAATGTAGAGATGGCAGTCCGCTTGTCTAAAGTTTGGGATGTTTTAAAAAATAATATAATTTTATAAATCATAGGAAGTCAGGATTTAAGAAAAGATATGGATACTATTTTATTAAAAGGTATGATTTTTTACGGATATCATGGGGCCGATAAAGAAGAAAATGTTTTAGGGCAGCGTTTTGAAGTAGATGTAAAAATGGGGCTCGAACTGGCAAGGGCAGGCGAAACGGATGCACTTGAAGACTCCGTTAATTATGCAGATGTATTTGCCTGTGTAAAAATGATTGTAGAAGGAAAACCTTGCCGGCTTTTGGAACGGGTCGCAGCTCTGATTAATGAAAAAATTATGGAAACGTATCCTGCCGTACAGGAAGTAACAACATCTGTGCATAAGCCGGGAGCACCGATACCCGGAGTTTTGGGAGATGTGGTGGTGACACTGAAAAAGAAAAGATGATGTATATCATTTCAATGGGTTCTAATTTAGGAGAATCAGAAAAAATTATGCGAGGGGCCCTGCGAGCATTGGAAACATCTCCTCTTTGGACAACAACGGGAAAGTCTTCTTTTTACAGAACCGTTCCGTGGGGGAAGAAAGACCAGCCGGATTTTTTGAATGCTGTTGTAGCCGGAAGATGGGAAAACACGCCAGAGAAGTTGTTGCAACTTTTGCAGAAAATAGAGCTTCGGTTCGGGCGTATACGGAAGATACATTGGGGCCCCAGGACACTTGATTTGGACTTGATTTATGGAGATGAAGTGGTAAAGAACACACAATTTTTAAAATTGCCGCATCCTTTTTTTTGGGATCGGCCTTTTGTGCTGGTTCCTTTGGAAGAAATTTTTCCGCAATTTGTTTTTAAAAATCAAAAAATTCATGACCGGATTAAAGAATTACAGGGATACGATGAGGTATCAAAAGAAATTATTTCTTGGGAAGGCGGTTTGTAATGGAAAAAAAGCAAATGAGTGCTAATGTACAAACGACCCCTTCTGTATCCGATTTAAGTAAACGGTTCGGCGATAAATCCTTTTCGCTTGATGAAAAAGCAGGAGAAGATTTTGTCCGGTTTCTGAAAAAACAGAAAGAGACGGATAGAATAACCGGCATATTGGAAAGCGGGAAAAACGCTATGATTTCCGGTGCCGGCGATTCCCAGAAACCGTTACTTGCCGCTATGGCGGCCAATCCGGATAAGCCGATGCTTATTCTCGTCCCTGACCAGAAAGATATTATCCGCTGGGAGCAGGATTTGCATTTTTTTGCACCGCAATTACAAATCTATTCTTTTCCTGTTGTGGAGGAAGCTGATTTTAAGGTCACTTTTTCAGGCACCGAACGTTTGAGAGAGCGTATGCGGAGTCTCGGCCGATGGGTGAGCGGAAAGCCGGCGGTCGTAATAGCTACGACTGTGGAAGCAGCTCAAAAAATTATTTCTCCGACCTTTCTTGAACAAGGACAGATGTCTTTATCCGTAGGAGAAGAAATAGAAAGAGAACGATTACTTTCGGACCTTGTGACGCGTGGCTATGAACGGGTGGACCAGGTGGAACGGTGCGGACATTTTTCCGTGCGGGGAGATATTGTTGATATCTTTGCCATCAGTGAAAAACATCCGGTGAGAGCGGAATTTTTTGGCGATGAAATTGACAGTATCCGCTTGTTTGATGAGGATACCCAGCGTTCTTTCGAGAATCTGGAAACTTTTTCATTTTTACCTGTCCGCATGGAAGGGACTGCCGATGCGTCACTTTTGTCATATTTGAAAAACGGGATATTGATTTATGATGAGCCGCAGAGAGGCAAAGAAGCATTAGAAAAGTATTTCCGCGAAGAGGCGGCAAACAGGGGAAAAGCGTTCTCTTGGGATGAACTGACTGCGTTTTCCCGTAAAAAGAAAGAAAGTCATAATAAAATTCTGTTATTTTCCTTTTTGAAAAGAGATATTGACGGGATAAAAACCGAAGAGAGCGCAAGCTGGGAAGGGCGGACAATGGTCAATTACCAGCGGCAAATCGGTCTTTTCATGAATGAGCTTTCCCGATTACTTGAGGAAAACTGGAAAGTGGCAATTTTGACACCCCGTTTTTCAGAAAGGAAAGAGATAGAAAATTATCTGACAGATTATCATATCTCCACTTCAAACAGGCTGAAAGAAGGAGCAGTAACACTTTTTAATCATATTCTTTCCGGAGGGTTTGAACTGCCCTCATTGAAAACAGCCTGGATAGCAGCAGGAGATATACTGGGGAAACAAAAGGTCCGCCGTTATAAAGCGGGCGAAAAAGGGAAACAAATCCGTTATTTTTCCGATTTACAGATAGGCGATTATGTCGTTCAGAGGGTTCATGGCATCGGAAAATATACCGGACTTAACACGATTGAGCTGGATGGTATTCACCGCGATTATATTACCATCCAATATGCGGGGTCCGACAAATTGTATTTACCGATGGAGCAAATCGCTACATTGGAAAAATATATCGGGCCGGAAGGTCAGACGCCGGCGCTCCACCGCATGGGAGGTGCCCAGTGGGACAAAGTACGGAGTAAAGCAAAAAAATCTATTGAGGAACTGGCCGAAAAATTATTAAAAGTTTATGCCGACCGAGAAGTGGCAGAGGGAATAGCATTTCTTCCCGATACGGCAGAACAAAGAGAATTTGAAGATACATTTCCTTTTGTGGAAACGGATGATCAGATAGAGGCCATTGAGGCGGTTAAGCGGGCAATGGAACGGCCGAGACCGATGGATATGCTTGTTTGCGGAGATGTAGGATTTGGAAAAACAGAAGTAGCTATGAGAGCCGTGTTTAAGTGCGTTATGAGCGGATATCAGGCAATGGTTCTTTGTCCTACCACCGTTCTTTCGAGTCAGCACTATAAGACATTCACAGACCGGATGGATGCGTTCGGAGTGAATACGGCGATTTTAAACCGCTTTACCACAGCGAAAGAGAAGAAAGAAATTTTAGAAAAGTTGGCCAGTGGAGAGCTGGATGTCGTTATAGGGACACATGCGGTCTTATCTGAAAGGATTAAATGCCGGCGCTTGGGGTTGCTCGTTGTGGATGAAGAACAGCGTTTCGGAGTTATGCAGAAGGAAAAATGGAAATCCTGGTCTGAGGGATTGGATGTATTGACACTTTCAGCGACCCCTATACCAAGAACTTTGCATATGAGTCTTACCGGGGTACGCGACATGGTGACCATGACACAACCTCCGTCCAATCGTCATGCCATACAAACTTATGTAACAGAATATAATGATGAAATTGTAAAAGATGCAATAGCCAGAGAAAAAGCAAGAGGCGGACAAACTTATTTCATTTATAACCGCATAGAAAGTATCGGGGCTATGGAAAATCATTTGAGAAATATTCTTCCTGATGATGTAACTATTGCTGTTGCCTATGGGCGGATGGAAGGGAAAAAACTTGAACAGGTCATGGTGGATTTTTATGAAAAACGCTATGATGTTTTGCTGTGTACGACCTTAATCGAAAATGGAGTTGACCAGCCCAATGCAAATACGATGCTTGTCTATGATGCGGATAAATTGGGACTGTCCCAAATTTACCAAATGAGGGGAAGGGTAGGAAGATCGGAGAAAATAGCCAGAGCCTGGTTTTTCTACCGGCAAGGGAAAGTGCTTTCTGAAGTAGCGGAAAAACGGTTAAATACGATTCGGGAGTTTACAGAACTCGGAAGCGGGTTTAAAATTGCTATGCGTGACCTGGAGATCCGGGGCGCAGGAAATCTTTTGGGATCACAACAGCATGGAAATATAGCCAGTGTGGGATTTGCCACTTATTGTAATATGCTTGAGGATACGGTAGAAAAACTGCGTTCAGAAAAAGAACACCGTCCTGTCCGCAAAAAGTTACCGGAAACAACGGTAGAGTTGCGTCAGGATGCATATCTGGATGAGACATATATCACCGGGGAAGAACAAAAGATGGAGATTTACCGGCGTTTGGCTGTTGCAGAAACGGAAGAGGAGCTGACGGATCTCATTGATGAAGTCATAGACCGGTTCGGCAGTCCTACGCCGCCCGCAGAACGATTGTTTACAGTAGCCCGTATTCGTACTGCCGCAAGGAGATTAGGAATAGGAAGCATTATAGATGAGGGCCAAACAATGCTGATTACATGGGCGGATGAGAAACCTATGCGACATTGGAATGTAAATCTCCTCCCCCTGTTTTATATGTCCAAATTGCATTTTTTGCCAGGCTCGCCAGCCCGTGTTAGAATAAAAAAAGCCGAAATTCAGGGAAATATGGTAAAATGGATGTCTGATTTTATAGAAGAAATAACAAAAGAAATACATTCAGGAGAAAAACGTGCGTAAAAATTCATTTATACAAGGCGCCTTGATACTGACAGTAGCAGGAATTATTGTGAAATTTATAGGCGCCTTCAGCCGCATTTATCTGTCCCGACTGCTTGGGGGAGAAGGAATAGGCTTATACCAGATGGCATATCCGATTTATATGCTTTGCCTGTCTGTTTCATCAGCAGGATTACCTGTTGCGATTTCCATCATGGTAGCAGAGCGGAATGCACTCAATGATTATTGGGGCGGGCAACGGGTTTTCAAGATATCTATGACGGCCCTGACGCTGACAGGAGTTTTTTTTAGTGCACTCTTGTATTTTGGAGCCCAGTGGCTGATCGATTCGAATATTGTTACCGATGAAAGGGCATATTGGTCGCTTGTGGCACTTTCTCCGGCGGTCTTAGGTGCTACTTTGCTGGCATCTCTCCGGGGCTATTTCCAAGGCCTGCAAATGATGACGCCTACAGCAGTTTCCCAAATCATAGAACAGCTTGTCCGTGTCGTTACCATGATTGCCCTAGCAGTTATATTAATGCCTTACGGGCTTGAATACGGAGCCGCAGGGGCTACCTTTGGTGCAGCACCGGGGGCGTTTGTAGGTATATTCGTACTTATTATTTTCTTTTTTATGACAAAAAGTTGGAGGCAGGAGCTGGCTGCCCGTCAGGATAAAAACATCAAGCCTCTCGGAATGCTGTCCATTTTGAAACGGTTAATGGTGCTTGCCGTTCCGGTTTCTTTGGCTAATATTATGCTTCCTATCGTATCGAATATAGATTTATTGATTGTTCCCAGAAGGCTTGGTGTTGCAGGATTTTCTATAGAAGAATCTACCACCTTGTTCGGATATCTGACCGGAATGGCTACCGCTTTGGTTAATATGCCTACTATAGTGACGGCATCCTTGGCAGCAAGCCTGGTTCCCGTCATTTCAGAAGCAGTAACGCAAAAAAAAGAAGGAGCTGTTTTGTCCCGGACCAATACGGCGATGCGTTTGGCAAATTTGATTACAATTCCTTCCTTTGTGGGAATGTGCGTTATCGCTACACCCATTTCTGCGATGTTATATGCAATTCCCGATGCAGGTCCCTGTATAGCCGTTATGAGCTTCGGTGTTTTTCTTTTGGGAGTCCAACAAGTCACGACAGGTGTACTCCAAGGTATGGGAAAAACGGCCATTCCGTTTTTAAATATGGTGGCCAGTGCCGGGGTGAAGGTAATCCTTTCTTGGAATTTGACGGCCCTTCCGTCTTGGGGAGTTTTGGGCGCAGCTTGGGCAACGAATGCTGATTTCGGGGTAGCTGCCTTGCTTAATTTATATTTTCTTTATAAATATAAGAGATATATGATTGATATGATGCACACATGTAAGCTTTTTGTGGCAGCGGGAATTATGGGTGCTGTTGTCCTGGCTGTTTATCATGGTGCCGTCATGGTACTCCACAGTAACACACTTTCTACGCTTGCAGCCATTCTTATCGGCGGAATAGTTTATTTAATTGCCGTCATAGGTATTCGTGCAGTAACAAGTGAGGACGTAAAAGGAATCCCGAAAATCGGAATAAAATTAGCCACTGCTATTGATAAAATTCATGGGAGAAAATGATAATAAAAGCAGCACGTCTTTGAGCGTGTTGTTTTTTTATGGAGGAAAAGCGGGAATGACAAAATTTGAAATTTTGGATTTATTTGTTAAGAACGGAGCTTTGTCTGAAAAAGAGATACTGACAATATACGGAGAAAATGACATTGAAAGCTACACGTTTCAAAGGGGAGAGACTTTTTTGGTGGCACCGATTTCAGGCGAAAACCATATCAGAGCATGGAAGAATAAATTAGAGTCCGTTTACGAAGAAAATACAAAAATAGAATTATTAACGGCTAATGGAAAAATTCTTAAATCTATAATTAAAAAGTTTAATAGTGAAAATAAAGAAACGATAATCGGTTTCCTTTTAAAAGCAAAAGACAGAAACCAGAAAGTATTTGGAAAACAGGAATTAAATTCTCTTATTGATGTCATGAAAGAACTTCGTGAGCCCGGAGGTTGCCCTTGGGACAGGCAACAAAATCATAAAAGTCTGCGAACTTATTTCATTCAGGAAGTTTACGAAGTCATCGATGCTATCGATAAAAATGACATGAAAAATCTTTGTGAAGAATTGGGAGATGTTTTATTTCAGGTCATATTTCATGCCAGGTTGGCAGAAGAAAGAGGAGACTTTTCCATAAAAGAAGTCTTGGAAGAAGTTACCCGGAAAATGAAAAAAAGACACCCTTTTGTTTTCAAAAGAAAGGAAAATCCGGAGGAATTTGTAAATGAAATCAGCTGGGAAAAAAGGAAAAGAAAAGAAAAAAACAGAAAATATCTGCTTTCCGGCATACCCAAATGCTTGCCAAGTCTTCTTTTAGCGTGTATAATTCAGAAGAAAGTTAGTTCTGCTGGAATTCATACTCTTTCAAATCGTTCTTGGAGAAATGCCGGGCATCCGGTAAAGACAGGAAATGATGCAGGGGATGAAAGTGTGGGAGCCTTTCTTTTCGAACAAGTCCGTGTCTTGCGAGAAAAAGGAGTTAACCCGGAGCTTTCGTTACATCAGTTTTGTGTTGAATTTATGGAGCGGTTTTCTTCTTTTGAAGATGACTTGCAGAGAAAGCAGAAATCCATTGACCTGATGTCTCCTGAGACGTTAGAACAAGCTTGGATGGAATTCAACCGAAAGGAAATGTAATTGTATTCTTCAGAACTACAGCGGAATTCCCGCAAGTTATTAAAGGAGGATGTTTAGTTATGAACAAGACAGAACTCATCGGAGCAGTAGCTCAAGAAGCAGAAATGACAAAGAAAGACGCTGAAAAGGCAGTCAAAGCAGTTATTGATGTCATTTCCAAAACACTTGAAAAAGGTGAAAAGGTTCAGCTGATCGGTTTCGGCACATTTGAAGTTCGTCAGCGCAAAGCTCGTGAAGGCCATAACCCGGCTACACAGAAAGCTATTAAGATTCCGGCTTCCAAGAGCCCGGCATGGCGTGTTTCCAAACAGCTGAAAGAAAGAGTTAACGTAAAGAAAGCTGCTAAGAAATCCGGCAAAAAATAATTGAGACTGATTTATAATAAAAGAGCTGCATCGAAAGGGTCGCAATCTCGCTTTCGATACGGCTCTTTTTGTATTTTTATACCGTGAGAGAAAGACTCTATGATATAATAAGCGAAGATAAAAAGATAGGAAGAGGGAAATCTATGATTGAGAGAAGGGCTTTACGATTTTTTATATTGACAGCCAGTATTGGAACCGGTCACAGCCAGGCGGCCAGAGCCATTGCAGAATCCATTAAGGAATTGCATCCGGAAGATTCTGTAAGGGTTTTGGATTTCGTTTCCAGAGATTCTTTGTCGGTAGATCAAATCATAAAGAAAACATATTTGGAAATGATAAAGGTGATTCCTGATATGTATGACCGCTTATACAGCAATTCGCAAAAGGGCGGTTTCGGAAAAACATCTCAAAAACTTCTTTCTATGAGCTTTAAATTAAGAATGAAAAGATTGATTCAGGTACTGCAGCCGGATGCACTGATTTTTACACATCCATTTCCTGCAGGAGCTGCCGATCTTTTGAAAAAAAACGGAGAAATCCGGATTCCGTTATTAGGGGTGATTACGGATTTTGATGTTCACCAGTTGTGGATTAACCGTCATATGGATGCTTATTGCGTACCGACACCTCAAATGGCAAGAGATCTTGCATCTTACGGTATTTCGCCGGAACGGATTTATGCGACAGGTATACCTGTAAGAAAATCTTTTTATGAGGAGAGAATAAAAAATCCGATACCTGAAAAAGGAACTGTTCTGGTCATGGGCGGAGGTCTTGGTCTGGGACGAATTACTGAAGATTTGAAATTAATGGACGATGTAGAAGAAATATCTAAATTTATTGTCGTGACCGGGCAGAATATACATTTGTATGAAGATGTGGCGCTTTTATCAGAAAAAATGAAACATCCGGTGGAGCTTCACAGCTATACAAATAAGGTGGCACAACTTATGGGGCGAGCTGAATTATTAGTAACTAAGCCGGGAGCGTTGACTTGTACAGAGGCTATTATCATGAAACGCCCTATGGCACTGGTGAATACACTTCCCGGACAGGAAAGAGCCAATGCGGTATTTCTTAATAAGCTGGGGTGTGCAGAGTGGGTAAAGCGGGGTGAGCTGGCAGATACCGTCCGTGAGATTTTGAGCAATCCGGATAAAAAGAAAACGATGGAAGAAGCCTGTGAAGGATTTCATCCGGAGAGTGCAAAAGAAACAGTCCGCATCTTATATAAAATGGTAGAACAAAATAATTTATTGACATAAGGCTTTTATATAAAAACAAGCAGGTATGCAATACGCATTATAATAATTAGGATATTCCGAAGAAAGGGGAATTTGGTTATGAAAAAAGTCAGAAAAGCGGTTATTCCTGCAGCAGGATTTGGAACTCGTTTCCTTCCTGCGACGAAAGCTATGCCGAAAGAAATGTTACCGATTGTAGATAAACCGGCAATTCAATATATTGTAGAGGAGATTGCAGAAAGTGGAATTGATCAAATCTTAATTATAAGCGGTCATGCAAAACGGGCGATTGAAGACCATTTTGATTCTTCCCCGGAGCTGGAAAATCATTTATTCCGTCATGATAAAATGACTTTATTAAAGGAAATCAAAAAAATTGCTTCTGTCCGTATTCATTATGTCCGCCAGCAATATATGAACGGACTTGGTGATGCCATACTTTGTGCGAAAGATTTTGTTGATGGAGAACCTTTTGGAGTTATACTCGGAGACGATATAGTTTATAATCCGGAAAAACCTGCATTGAAACAATTAATAGAGCAATATAATAAAACAGAGGCAACTGTTATCGGATGTCAAACGGTAGAACAGAATCAAGTTTCATCATATGGCATTATAAATGGTGAGAATACGGGAACAGAATGTTTATTTCGTGTTAAAGATATGGTAGAAAAACCGGCAATCGAAGAAAGCCCCAGTTGTGTGGCTGCATTGGGACGTTATGTTATTGCTCCCAGTATTTTTGAAATATTAGAACAAACTGAGCCCGGTAAGGGGGGAGAGGTTCAATTAACCGATGCACTTCGCGCTATGGCTCATACAGAAAATGTATATGCCTATTGCTTTGAAGGGAAACGATATGATGTGGGGGATAAACTCGGGTTTTTAAAAGCAACAGTAGAATATGCTTTGCGCAGAAATGAGATAGGAAATGTTTTTCGTGACTATTTAAAAGAATTAAGTAAAGGTCTCTAATTTTAAAAAACTTAGTTTTGAATTTATGCTATTTCTGGAGGTAATATGAATATTCTTGTAACCGGAGGAGCCGGATATATCGGCTCTCATACAGTAAAGGTTATGACTGAAGGGAAGGAGTTTTCGCCCATTATTTTTGATAATTTGTCAACCGGTCATATATCAGCTGTTCCTGAAGGAGTTCCTTTTGTAAAAGGCGATATCCATGATATTAACTGTGTAGAAGGCATATTGAAAAAGTATAATATATCCGGAGTTATCCACTTTGCAGCTTCCAGCCTCGTGGAAGAATCAATGAGAGATCCTGGTAAATATTATATAAATAATGTAGAAGGAACATTACATCTGTTATTAGCTATGAAAAATGCAGGAGTTAATAAATTGGTTTTTTCCTCTACTGCAGCAGTGTATGGAGAACCGGAAAAGACACCGATTAAAGAAAATTTTCAAACTCATCCGACAAATATATATGGAAGAACAAAGCTGATTATTGAAAATATGATGGCAGATTTTAGTAAAGCCTATGGATTGAATTATGTAGCACTCCGCTATTTTAATGCAGCAGGAGCGGATTTTAGCGGGAATATAGGAGAAGATCATAGTCCGGAAACACACTTGATTCCTTTGATTTTGAAAACGGCACAAGGAGTGAGAGACCATATATCTATTTTTGGAACAGATTATTCTACTCCTGACGGAACATGTATACGGGATTATATTCATGTTGTTGATCTAGCAGAGGCACATATTTTAGCTATGAGGTATTTGCTGGATAATGGAAATAGTGAAGTATTTAATCTGGGGTCTGAAAATGGTTTCAGTGTGAAAGAAATGATAGAAACAGCTAAAAAAATAACGAAAAAAAATTTTAAAGTGATAGAAGAGGAACGCCGAATAGGAGATCCCGCAAAATTGATAGCATCTTCTGAAAAATGCAGGAGTATATTGGGGTGGATGCCCCGGCATAGCAGTACAAAAGAAATCATACAGACAGCATGGAATTGGCATGCAGCTCACCCCTGTGGTTATAATGACAGATAACTCGCAAATAATTATAGAAAAGCAACTGAAACAAGTATGAGCAGTTGCTTTTTTATAGTTATAGCTATATACTATAGTTGGGTATTAAAAATACCTTTATAACTTAGCAAACAAAAATAATTTTTCCAGAGTATGAAAGGGGTGAGGGATATGAAATATACGATGACTATGACTTTCGACGACATCATGTATGAGTTGTGTGTAATGGCTGTTTTCTTTGTTGAAGGAGCAAACCTTTTGGTTCTTTATCGCGAAAATGCCAATTTCAGTCGTGTATTATCCCGGTTCACTTCTTTCTTTAAAGGATTCATTGGAGCCGGAGGCCGGGGCATGAAAGCTCAAAAGCCGTTAGGTACGAGTGGAAATTACGGAAAAATAAATAGAGAAATCCATGATTATGGATGGATGACAGGCGGACTTTATCCGCTGTGAAAAGCGTCTGGACGGAATGATTTCCGGGCAGAATATTGATCGTAGCCGTTTCGACAGTTCTATTATTTGCAGTAAATAATAAATTTAAAGGTTGCCGAAAATGTGCAAAAGATGCGTAAGCATTGGCAGTCAATTTTTATAATAGAAAAAACTTCTTGATTTGCCAGGCCTGCTTTATAAGCAGGAAGCCTGTTTTATAACAGGTAAATCAATATGAAAGTACTTTGGTACTTGAAACGGACGCCGGAGAGCGTCTTTTTTGATGGTAACTTGAGAGGGATTAGAGAAAATGAGTACATATACAGATATAAAGAAAATAATAGCGGTCACGTTACCGATATTAGTAGCCCAACTTTCTACAATGGGTGTCAATTTCATAAATACAATAATGGCAGGTCATGCAGGGACGGATGATTTGGCAGGGGTGTCGGTAGGGGCCGGATTATTTTATCCTTTTGAGGCTGCAGCAATCGGCCTGTTAATGGCAGGGACACCGATTATTGCTCAATTGCTCGGAAAAGGAGATAGAAAGTCGATTCCGTTTGTGGTAAGAACCGGGCTATATATTGCAGCCATGATTTCCTTTATTTTTATTGCGGCTTACATATTACTGGCCGATAGTATCTTAGCCGGTATGGGACTTGACCATAATGTGCATTATGTGGCTAAGTTTTATATTTTAGCGATGGTTGCAGCAGTTGTTTTTATCTCTCTGATTATTCCGTTCAGGGCACTGACAGATACGGTGGGTCGCACGACAACTTCCATGAAATTGTTCATTTTGGCACTTCCTCTTAATGCGGCCTTGAACTATTTATTTATTTTCGGTAACTGGGGATTCCCCCGTTTGGGAGGAATCGGAGCGGGTATTTCTGCGGCGGTTACTTATTTCATTATCTTAATGCTCTTTCTCTATATTCTTTTTCAGGATAAGCGGTTTATGGGAAAAGAAATTTTTGCCTCCTGGTCAAGTCGCGGCTCTGACTGGAAGGAGTATTTAAATGTAGGGATTCCGAGCGGATTATCTGTTTTTCTGGAAATGGGACTTTTCGGTGCCATTATCATATTTATGGCGAGGTTTGGGACAGAGACATTGGCGGCTTATCAAATTGCGGATAATTTTGCAAATATGGCTTATATGGTTCCGCTTTCCTGTTCCATGGCATTGACTATCCTTGTAGCGGAGGCTGCAGGTGGAAATAATCACGGATTGGCAAAGAGATATGCGAAAGCAGGTATACTTTTATCGGTCGGGTTTTCTGCGGTAGAAGTTGCTTTGACAATGGTACTCAAAGAACGTATCGGTATGATTTATACAGATAATCCGGAAGTCATTCTTATTGCTTCGCAATTTTTAATTTATGCTTCTTGTTTTCAGTTCTTTGATTCCGTGGCAGGACCTGTGCAGGGGGTATTGAGAGGCTATAAAGATGCGAGGGTGCCGTTCCTTTTATTTCTGGTTTCTTATTGGGTTGTCTGTTTCCCCTTGTCCTTAGCTCTTGACCATATAATGGGTTTGGAAGCGGTTTCATATTGGATGGGGTTGGTTGTTGGAGTGGGAGTCGCTTCTGTTTTGATGACTCTGCGTCTTCTGTATTTAGAGCATATTTCTCTTCCGGAATTACTTCCGTTTTGGGGAACGGAAAAAACGGCGGGAGAGTTCTATCATACTATGTTGCGGCAGGTCAGCTTTTTTAAAGCCGGAATGGTAATGAAAGCGGAACGACAGAAATCATTGGTCCTTCAGTATAGCCGGTCTATCGGTAGAGAGGATATTTATGTACCGCAAAAATTAGTTCTTGAAATTTCAATGCATGTTCTTACATTATTACATATGTTTGCAGTAGGACATGCAAGAAAGTCATATGTCCCATAGCGTAGTTCCGAAATAAAAACCGGAGTCTTGGTTAAAGGCTCCGGTTTTTATCAGTTTAAAAGGGATTCTTTCAGATCTTGCGGTGTGGAAAATAAGAAATCCGCCCCCGCATCTTTTAATTCTTTTTCATTTCCATACCCCCAAAGAACACCTCCCGAGGAAATATGATTTGCTTTTGCACCGAAAATATCATAATTTTTATCACCAATCATGATAGTAGAGCGAAATTGTTTATCATTTTCCGCTATTGGTGCATCGGTTTTGTACAAGGCGGCCAGCGTTTTTTTGATGATGAAAATTTTCTGATCAAAAGCTGCCGTATTTTTTAACTCATCTTCCGGATTGCTGCCGGTGATAACCTCAAAGTACGAAGTCAGGTGAAATTTATCCAAAAGTGTTTCTACAAGCGGCCAAGGCTTACTGGAGGCTACTGCAAGAGCAGCATTTCTTTTTTTCAAGCTTTGCAGTAACTCTTCAATGCCCTCATAAGGAAGCGATTCGAATACGCCTTGAGTATCATATTGTTCTCTGAACTTTTGAATGACAGATGAAGTATCTTCTTTTGAAAGGTTATATATTTTTTGCAGCTGTACATTTAACGGAGGTCCGATAAATGAATGCAAGATGTCAAAATCGGTTTCTTCTATGCCTACGGCAGTGAGACCGTACTGCATGGCTTTTATAATACCCGGAGCGGACTCGAAAATAGTCCCGTCCAGGTCAAAGAGAACATAATTATATTTCATGAAAGCTCCTTTATAAGTAATTATGTTTATTATAGCAGATATGCTTGTTACAGAATAAACGAAGTTATCGGAATTGAAGTTTAAGAATCTTTTTGCTATTCTTAAAACAAAGCATACAGTGACAGAAATAGTTTAGGTAGGGAGGCATATTATGTATATTGACGGAAAAGTTTGGATTGGAAATAATGATGTCGGTGAAAAAATCTGTATTATCCCTAAGATGGTGAATCGTCACGGATTAATAGCAGGGGCGACCGGAACAGGTAAAACAATTACCCTGAAGGTCATGGCCGAAACATTCAGCGATATGGGTGTTCCTGTATTCATGGCTGATGTCAAGGGAGATATCGCAGGCATGATGAAGGCGGGGACAGATAGTGAGGATATGCAGAAGCGGATTGCCAAATTCGGACTGGCAGAAGCGGGATTTACGTATCATGGTTACCCGGTGACATTATGGGATATTTATGGAAAAAAGGGAATACAGCTCCGTACAACGATTTCAGAAATGGGGCCATTGCTTTTATCCCGTATTTTGGAACTTAATGACTTGCAATCTGATATTTTAACGATTGTTTTTAAAATTGCAGATGACAATAAACTGCTTTTGGTCGACACAAAAGATTTGAAAGCCATATTGAACCGAATTAATGATCACCGCGGGGACTTTGAAGAGCAATACGGGAAAATGAGCACTGCTTCCATCAGTGCCATTATCCGTTCAGTGGTGGCACTGGAAGTGGCCGGCGGAGATGTTTTCTTCGGAGAACCGGCACTTAATATTTCCGACTGGTTCTCTTCGGGAGAAGGCGGAAAAGGGATGATTCATATCCTTGACAGTGAAAGTCTGATTCATAATGGAAAAATGTATTCTGCGTTTCTTCTTTGGATGCTTTCTGAATTATTTGAAACGCTTCCCGAAGTGGGTGATTTGCCGAAACCCAAAATGGTATTTTTCTTTGATGAAGCTCATTTATTATTTAATGAAGCTTCCAAGCAACTTTTGGATAAAATTGAACAAGTAGTCAAATTGATTCGTTCAAAAGGAGTAGGCGTTTATTTCTGTACACAAAATCCAAAGGATATTCCCGACGGGGTTTTAGCCCAATTGGGAAATAAAGTACAGCATGCACTTCGTGCTTATACGCCGGCCGATCAAAAAGCCTTTAAAGCTGCCGCTATGTCATTCCGTGCAAACCCGGCATTCGATACGGCGGAAACGATAGTGTCTTTAGGGACGGGAAAAGCGGTCGTTTCTTTCCTGGGTGAAGACGGAGTTCCCGGAATGGCAGAAAAGGTTTCTGTTCTTCCTCCGCAGTGCAGTATGGGCGGAATCAATGATGACGAAAGGGAGCAGACGATTAAAGGCAGCCTTTTGTACAGTAAATATGCGAACAGCTATGATCCGGATTCTGCTTATGAATTTTTACAACGGCTCGGACAGGAGGAAGCGGCTAAAGCGGAAGCGGAAGCACTGGCACAGAAAAAAGCGGAAGAAGACGCCAAGTTGGCAAAGGAAGAAGCAAAAGCGAATGAAAAGGCACAAAAAGAAGCGGAGCGGGAAGCAAAAAAAGAAGAAGCCGCAAGGAATAGAGCCATCAAATCAGTAGGGAATTCTGTTTTAGGTACAATCGGACGAGCCGCAGGCCGGTCTTTGGGCGGCTCTGTAGGAGGAAGCCTTGGGAAAAATGTGGGTGGCAATTTGGGAGCCAGCCTTATCCGTGGGATTTTCGGAACTCTTTTTAAGCAGTAAAAGGAATAAATAAAATGCGTCTGTTTGTTGTTTTATTGGCGGCCTTTTTGGCTTTTGTCGGAATAACAGGTTACGGAGGAAATGAAATGGGCAGGTATGAAAAAATAAGCCCGGAAGAAGCTAAATTGATGATGGGACACGAACATGTGCTGGTAGTTGATGTGCGTCGTCCTGAAGAGTACAAGGAAGGGCATATCCCGGGCGCTGTTCTCGTAACAAATGAAACAATCGGCAATACTATACCGAAGGAACTGCCCGATAAAAAAGCAACGCTGCTGGTCTATTGCCGGAGCGGAGTCAGAAGTAAGCAGGCTTCTCAGAAATTGATACGTTTGGGATATGAAAAAGTATATGATTTCGGCGGCATTATCAGTTGGCCTTATGAAATTGAAAAATAGGCCTTAAGTTTGTGCGAGAATCACTTTTATAAAATAAATGGATAGAAAAAAGGAGTCCTGTATGGAATTTGCAATTAAATATTACAAAGATTTGGTATCCTTTCAGATACCTGACGAAAATGTGCTTGGAGAAATTCTTCCCAATACATGTCCCTCTGTGGGATCAGAGGAAAAAGAAGTAAAGCGGGCGTTATCAGAGCCTTTTGACAGCCCTTTGCTTTCTGAGGTTGTCCGTCCCGGAGAAAAAGTTGTCATTATTACAAGCGATATAACCCGGCCGGTACCGTCACGGATTATCATTCCCTGCCTGCTTGACGAATTAAGAAAAGCAGGAGTGGAAAATAAAGATATTACCGTTGTTTTCGGATTAGGAAGTCATAGAAAACAAACGGAAGAAGAACAGAAGAATCTTGTAGGCGAAGAGGTATACAGACAGGTGCGTTGTATCGACAGCAATCCCGATGATTGCGTTCATTTGGGGACTTGCAAAAACGGAACGCCTGTTGATATTTTCCGCACTGTTGCAGAGACAGACCGGAGGATTTTGGTGGGAAATGTAGAGTATCATTATTTTGCCGGATATAGCGGCGGTATGAAAGCAATTATGCCCGGTGTTTCATCCAAAGAGGCTATCCAGGCAAATCATAAAAATATGATCAGACCGGGGGCCTTTGCGGGAAATCTTGTAAACAATCCCGTTCGTGATGATATCGAAGAGGTCAGAAATTTTATTAATGTAGACTTTATTGTCAATGTAACGTTGGATGACCATAAAAAAATAGCATTTGCTGCAGCCGGACATCCGGTGACAGCTCACAGAAAAGCATGTGAATTTTTAGATAAGATTTATAAGAAAAAAGTAAAGGAACCGGCAGATATCGTTGTGGTATCGACAGGCGGATATCCGAAAGACATCAATTTATACCAAGCACAAAAATCAATAGATAATGTAAAGCATATAGTAAAAAAAGGCGGCATAATGATTGTGGCTGCCAGCTGTAAAGAGGGATATGGAAGCATTCCTTTTACTAAGTGGATCAATCAATATAATTCTCCGACAGAAAGAATTGAAGAGATACGGAAACATTTTGAACTCGGAGGGCATAAAGCGGCTGCCTTGGGTCTGGTTCAAGAAAATGCGGATATTTATCTTGTTACGGATATGGATGATGAATCGGTAACCAAAGCAAATATGGTTCCGTTTCATGATATTCAGACAGCAGTTAATCATGCACTTGAAAAAATGGGGAAAAATGCAACGGTTTATATAGTACCGGTAGGTGGGTCCACGTTACCGGTTGTAGCAAGATAAATAAAAAGAATGCTTTGGTGACGAAGACCAAAGCATTCTTTTTTATTGTAAAATCAGAGCTCGAAGACAATGCCGGAAACTGCAGCGAAAATAATATACAAGATAGGATGCTTGTTAAATTTTCTCAGAAGAACCCATATGCAGAGGGCCAGAAGAACAGAAGGCCACTGAAATAAAGACCATATGTTATGTGTGCTTTCAAAAGCAGATATGTCAGTCAGAGAAATCTTGGCGACTCCAAGGCCGGCTGCGGCAATTAAGGCGGTTGAGCAGGGGCGTAAGCCGTAAAAGACTTTTTGTACAACAACGGAATCCCTGAATTTATGTAGTGCTTTAGAAATGGCAGTGATAATGAAAAGGGCGGGAGATGTCAGTGACAAGGTGGCCCAGATACCGCCTAAAATACCTAAAGCCTGATATCCCGCATAAGTAGACATATTAACACCCAAGGGGCCGGGGGTTGATTCGGATATGGCAATCATATTGGCGATATCTTCAGTCGAGAACCATCCGGTCGAATGGGAAATAGCATAAAGGAATGGCAAGGTGGCAAGACCGCCGCCGGCAGAAAACAGACCTGCTTTAAAAAATTCCCAAAACATAGAAAGCCATATCATTTTTTAATCCCGCCTTTCTCTTTTAAAGAAGGCATCAGAAAATAACCGGCGATACCGGCAATGATAACGGAAAAAGCCGGAGAGAGAGGAGAGAAAAGGGAAAGAGAAAGAATCGCCAGAAAAATGAAAGCCGTCCTTTTGTCTATGATTGATTTTTTTCCCAATTTGATGACAGTATCAAGAATTAAAACGCATACACAGGCACGAATGCCGGCAAATGCATGAGTAATCAGGGGAGTATCTTGAAAGCGGGTAAGGAACATAGCAATTAAAGTAATGATAATCATGGAAGGAGTAATGACTCCCAGGGTGGCGAATATACCACCTGCATAGCCGCCACGCTTATATCCGATGAATGTGGCTACATTCACGGCAATCATCCCCGGAGTACATTGTCCGATGGCAAAATAATCCATAAGCTCTTCATCAGTTCCCCATTTTTTATTTACAACAATTTCTTTTTGTAAGATAGGGAGCATAGCGTAACCGCCGCCAAAAGTAACAGCACCTATCTTAAAAAATACAAGAAATAATTCCGCTAACATTTGCATACGGTTCTCCTGTCATACTTTATGTGAAACATAGAAAATAATTGTTATGTACCTGTTGATTTATTTTACCATTTAAAAGAGATAATCACTAAAAAAATCCCAATCCAAAAGAAAGGGATTTTTTCTTAGTTTACTTAGAAACTTTAGAAACCTGTTCCGCTGGGGAGTCCTGCTTTTTTCCCGACTCCATTTTCTTTAAGGCTTCCGCCATTTTTATTTTACGGATAACGGCTTCTCCGTCGGCACTCTTCAGATATACCAAAGTGGTTTTTGGAACCATGCGGGAAACCGTCTCCCAATCATCTTCCGCTAATGCTTTACGAACGGAAGTAGCGCTGACGATTTGATTGCCTTTTTGCTCCCGGGGGATAATCTTTAATTCGATGCCGTTATTAGAAAAGACCTCCTGCATGGATTCATTATAAGCCAGCGTGGTTTTATCTGTCGGTTCTTCACCGACAAAGCGGGCGGTGATATTTAATGCCGGTGCAATACGGGTAGCAAAAACAGTAGCATCCAGTTTTGTCTGGGCAGCCAGCTCATCTGTTCCTTTAATGAAATAGGTGGGGAAGGTGGCGTTAGAAATAATATAGTTGCCGCCGCTTACAACAGAAACTCCTTTCATATCCGCAACGCCTTGCTTAATTAAAGAAAAGCGGTCGGAAAACGGGAATATGGAGCGGTCTTCCTGGACAGCAAAGATAATCACTTCATCGCAGTGATTGACTGCATACTCAACAAGAGAACGATGTCCCAGAGTAAAGGGATTGCAGTTCATGACGATGGCACCGCGGTTCTTTCCTTCACCGGTACCTAAAATAGCACGCATTCTGGAAAGATAGTCTTCCAAGGTGTCTTCACCGCGTTCCAAAAGTCCGGCATAAGGCTCTGCAACAGCTACTTTTGTGAACCCCATATGTTCAAAAACGGGTACATTCTTCGGCTTGGTAAAGATTTGGTTGCCCGTAATACCGCGACGGTTGGATTCACCCTGGAGATTGCGGATAATACGGTGGGTAAGTCCTTTTTTCTGGTAATCGGAGCTGATGGCGATATCTCTCATGACACGGCCGCCGAGAGATCCGGTACCAATCAGACGGTTATCATCAAAAAGCCCCATCGTATAATCAATGTTTCCGGTAAAAGTGAGATCAAATTCTTTTAAAAAGTCGATTACTTTCTGTTTCTCTTCCGGAGCGGTTAAAAATATTTCACGTTCTGTAATCATTGGCAGACTCCTTAATTTAATAAAACAAGTATGAAGTATACACGTTTTTACTATAAATACTACCTTAAACAACTATAGTATATCATGAATAAAGAGAATTGGTAACCGCAAGGAAATGTATGCGGAGCAAATGATAAATCATAAAATTTGCTTTTTTTTTATTCCCCTTGTATAATATAAAAGCTTGTTATTTACAAGTAACTTCCTGGCCCATGGAGAGCATGGGACATAGGTCCGAAAAGGAGGCGATTTCGTGAAAAAGTATGAAGTTATGTTCATCGTGAACATTGCGAATGAAGAAGTTATTCAGGCTGCAGTGAAACTCGTTCAGGATACGATTACCCGTATCGGAGGAACGGTTGTCAAGGTTGACGAATGGGGCAGACGTCATCTGGCGTACGAAGTCAAGCATCAAAATGAAGGCTATTATGTAGTCGTTGAGTTTGAAGCTGACCCGTCACAGATTACGGAACTTGACCGCATCATCAAGATTCATGAAGAAATTATCCGTCATATCATTGTTAAGCAGGACGACTAAACACAGAGGTGGATACTATGAATTCAGTTCAAGTAATGGGTAATTTGGCAAGAGATCCACAGATTCGCGCGACCAAGACCGGCCGTGCCGTTGCATCTTTTTCTATTGCCGTCAACCGCAATTATACCACTCCGCAGGGAGAACAAAGAGAACTTACGGATTGGATTAATATCGTTGCCTGGGGAAATCTGGCAGAAGCAGTTGGAAACCAATTGAAAAAGGGGAATCGTGTTTTTGTAGAAGGCCGGTACTCCACCAGATCTTATGACACCCCGGACGGACAAAGAAAATATGTTACTGAGGTTGTAGCCAATATGATTGCCGTTCCGCTCGGAATGGGAGGACGCAGCCAGACACAGGCACAGGATCCGGGATTTACGGGCAGTGAAAACTATAGCCAGCCCAAGGGTAATTTTAGTCAGTTTGGAGATACCCATAATGATGAGGATATTCCATTCTGATTTCTCAAGCATGGAGGAAATATGATTAAGAGAGATAGAACAAGAAGACCGAGAAGAAAAGTTTGCCAAGGTTGTGTTGATCATATCGAAACTGTAGATTATAAAGATATTGCAACACTCCGCCATTTCATTTCTGAAAGAGGCAAAATTCTTCCCCGTCGTGTGACAGGTATATGTGCAAAACATCAGCGCAAGATCAATCTTGCTATTAAGAGAGCAAGAGCTATTGCTTTGCTTCCTTTCAGTGCAGATTAATTCTGGAAATTAAAGAGGACTCCTTCGGGAGTCTTTTTTTATGATAGTACATATTCATTTTTAAATTAAGTTTTTCAATATCGTAAGCATATGATATAATATATAAATTACAGGCAGTAATTAATTAAACAAAAGTTTATTATAAGGAGGCGCTTGTTGCTTCCTTTTTTTCGTACAGGAGGTATAGATGTACGATACATTTATGGAATTGGGTCTTATTCCGGAAATCATGAAGGCCGTTAAGGATATGGGATTTGAAGAACCGACACCCATTCAGAAAGCATCAATTCCTTTGGCAATGAAGGGAAAGGATTTAATCGGTCAGGCACAGACAGGAACCGGGAAAACAGCCGCTTTCGGTGTGCCGGTTTTACAAAGAATCGATACTAATCTGCCGGGACCGCAAGCGGTTATTCTTTCGCCTACAAGGGAACTGGCTATACAGTCGGCAGAAGAAATCAACAGGTTGGCTCAATATTTGCCGATCCATGCACTTCCCATTTACGGCGGGCAGGACATCGAGAGACAGTTTAGAGCGCTTCGTAAAAAACCGAATATTATCGTGGCGACACCGGGAAGACTCATGGATCACATGAAAAGAGGAACGATTGATTTATCTCATGTACAGATTCTCGTTCTTGATGAAGGCGATGAAATGGTAGATATGGGATTTATCGATGACATACGAAGTATATTATCCACTATTCCCGAAGAAAGACAGACCATGTTTTTTTCGGCAACGATGCCGGCTCCTATCAGAGAATTGGCAGAATCATTTTTGAAGGAACCGGAATTAATTAAAATAAAAGCGGCAACCGTGACCATTGACCTTGTGGAACAGGAATATATTGAATTACCGGACAGGCAGAAGTTTGACTGCCTTTGCCGTTTGCTGGATATGGGAAATCCTGATTTGGCAATCGTATTTGTCAGGACAAAACGCCGGAATGATGAAGTGACGGAGGCGTTGAAAAAACGAGGATATATGGCAGAAGGGCTTCACGGAGATCTGTCCCAGCAAAAAAGAGATACTGTTGTCAGACAATTTAAGGAAGGTACGATAGATATTCTGGTGGCGACAGATGTAGCGGCAAGAGGTCTTGATATCAGCGGCGTCACACATGTATATAATTTTGATATGCCTCAGGATCCCGAAACCTATGTGCATCGTGTGGGACGTACAGGAAGAGCCGGGCAAACAGGCATGGCTATGACATTTGTTGTTTCCCGCGAAATGGGACAGCTCCGCGATATCGAAAGAGCTATTCGTCGCAAGGTGACAAGAAAACGCATTCCTACATTAAGTGACGTTATTGAAGGAAATCAGCGTGCAGCTATTGAAAGTTTAGAAGAAGCAGCGGGGAACGGCGGGCTTGAAGAATATCATGAAAATGCGGAAGAATTATTAAACCGTATTGATTCGGTGTCGTTAGTATCAGCAGCCATCAAGCTTTTGACAAAACATCCGGATGTAACACCGGTAAATATTACGGAAGAACGGCCACAGTTCAAAAAAAGGCGGGGTGCCGGCGGGCGCCGTCGTTTTGATGGGGAAGGGCACCGCGGCGAAAAGCGGAGACGTTTCGAAAGTGGCGGCAAAACAAAAAAACACGACCGTCGAAAAAAAGAAGATCATTTTTCCGGACGTAAAATAAAGAAGCATGGCGGTGATAAAAAAGGAAATATCCACGAATCCAGCTTCAAACCGTATTTCAAAGAATTATAATTCTGCTTAATAAAAAATCTCTCCTGTTTCAAAGGAGAGGTTTTTATTTTGAAAGAATTTTCTTTTTTAAATCCAGATATGAATCTGTATAATAAGGGTGAATTTGTGATTCCCGCAAATCATTTCCGAAAGAACGTCTGCTGACAGCGAGCAGTGGCGGAGATTGTATCCGCTTGGCTACGGCGAATCCTGAGAAAAGATTCCACCACTTTTCCAAATCGGCAATAAAGGCGTCTGGTGTATTAAAAACAGTATCTATATCAATTTTTGCACCGATTTTTTTCTCCAAACAAGATTGGCTGTACCAGAGGAGAATTTCTTCAGGAGTTACCCGTTGCCAGGTTTCTGTGAAAGTACGGAAAAGAAAATCATGGTATTCATAAATAAGAGGGTCCCCCAGACCTTTATTAATATCTTGATTTTCGGACAATTCGGCACTGGGTTTTAGCGAAAAAGTTTCTTTGGGAATGACATCTTGCCCATAAAAATTATTTAATGAGTTTCCCAATTCATAAACCTGATATTTCCACAAATCGGCGGTCGCTGCGAGTGCTCCGGCGAGGTCCCCGTACAGTGTTCCGTAGCCGACGGACAGTTCTGTCTTATTGGCATTACAAGTAAATATACCGCCAAAGGCTGCCGAAAGAGCAGATAAAATGCGGGAGCTCCGGTCACGGGCCTGCATATTTTCTTTCATGAAACCAGAAATATGTAATGTTTTTTCTCCGGTAGGAGAAGTGATTTTCAATCCGTCGAGAGAGGCAACAGAGGCATCTATGAATGGAGTGATGGGAATTTCTGCAAAATATGTTCCCAGATTTCCAGATATCTGACGAGCTAAGCGCTTTGTTGTTTCCGAATTAAATATGCTGGGGGTATTGACAAGCAGAAGATTTTCGCCCGGGATAACTGACCTGTAAAGAGCGGCATTGACAGCAGAGTCTATACCGCCGGAAATACCTATGACTACTTTTTCTGTACCGATGGAAGATAAAAATTCCTTGATGCCGTAGCGAAGGGAGGCAAGGAGCAAATTTCCGGAACCGGGAGTAAATTTTTTTCCGGGAATGATTTGTCTTGTCATTGTGTCAAAATGAAAGACGCTCCGTTTTTCTTGGTATGGCACAGATTCAAATAATAAATGACCGTCCGAATCATAAGCGGCAGACATTCCGTCATAGACGTAACAGTTTTTTCCATTATTTTCGAAGCCGCGGCGGTTGATATACAGGAGGGGACGGTGCAGGCGGGACAGTGAATTTTTAAACAGGCGGTGCCGTTTTTCGCTTTTCTCCAAGGCAAAGGGAGAAGCGGAAAGGTTGACCAGAATATCGGCACCCTTTTTAGCCAAAACAGACATTGGGGAAAAAGGCGCATTTTCATCCCAACTGTCTTCGCAAAGTAAGATACCTATTTTGACAGATTGTCCTCCGACAGAAAGCGGTATAGGACATAGCAGATCATTTACAGAAACACCATCTTCTCTTGCTACGTCATATAAAGTTGTAAAATAGCGTGCTTCATCAAATTGACGGTAATTGGGGAGTAGGGTTTTGATGATATACGGTAATTTACCGTGAATAAATGCTCCGTCAGAAGCTATAAAGGCAGCATTATATTTTCTGAAACGGCCGTCTCTGTTTTTTTTATTCCGGTCGACAGCGATATTTCCAAAAATGATAGTCATATTTTGAGAGGCTTTCGCTATTTTTTCTCCGTAACGCTCACATTCTCTTAAAAAAGCGGGCTGATCCCATAAATCACCGATCATATAACCGGAAAGACACAATTCCGGAAGAATAAGGAGATCTGTGTGATTTTCCTTTGCAATTTTTATTTCTTCAATAATATTTGCAAAATTATCACGTACATTTCCCGGTAAAATGGCAAGTTGTGATGTCTGGATACGAATCATTGATATAACTCCTTTATTTTCTTCTTATATTGTACAAAAGCATTTCTTTTGTGTAAATCAATTAGTCTTTGTTATATAATTATATAATAAAGAACAAAAGGGAATTTTTATGGAGCTGTACAGAACCTATTCAAATTATTTAAAAACCAAATATAAAGAGAAAGTATATAAAATCCCCATAGCAATTCCGGTGACTTGTCCGAACAGGGACGGGCGATTGGGTAGCGGAGGTTGTATATTTTGCGGATCTATCGGGGCGGATTATGAAATAAATGCACCGGGAATGGGAATTACGGAACAAATCAACCGAAGCATAAGCCATATAGGAAAGAAATATAAAGCAAAAAAATTTATTGCCTACTTTTTGAATTTTACGGCCACGTATACAACTCTTGCTAATTTCCGATCCTGGGCGGAAGAAGCTGCCGCGCATCCTGATATTGTAGGACTTTCCGTCTCTACGCGTCCGGATTGTATTCATGAAAAATATTTAGATATTCTGAAGGATGTACAGGATAAGTACGGAATTGATGTGACTATAGAATTGGGCCTTCAAAGTGCGAATCCCCATACTCTCATAAAAATAGGTCGCGGGCATACAGTGGCAGAATTTATAGATGCTTCCCTCAGGATAGGCAGCTACCATTTCGGTTTATGTGCCCATATGATTGCCGATCTCCCATGGGATGATAGAATTGATATAGAAGAAATGGCAAAGTTGGTATCTGTTCTTCCTGTAACGGAAATAAAAATTCATTCACTTTATATTGTGAAAGATACGACTCTGGCATCTATGTATGAAAAGGGACAGTTCCGGCTGCTGTCGCAGCAGGAATATGCAGAACGGGTTATCCTTATTTTATCTTTGATAAGGCCGGATATAGCAGTCCAACGTATTGTAGGAAGGGCATCTGACAGGACGATTTCGATTCATGAGGGTCGTCCCTGGTGGGAAGTCAAAGAATATATTGAAACCATGATGAAGAAAAGAAACATAGTGCAGGGATCTGCTTGTCATTATTTAAACGGATCAGCAGTCCGTCATTTTACGGAAGAAGATAAATAAGAAAGGGTGACGCTTATTAAAGAGCAAATAGAAAAAGAAGTGATAATTGATGATTTAAAAAGTGCCAGTCATATTTTTGAGAGAGACAGCTCATGGCTTGCTATCATCGGAACGCATTACAAGACGGATCTTTTCGGACGCGGAAATATGATTCGTATCAGCGGAGAGCAGGACAATGTCGAAAAAAGCATGACGGTTGTTAATCGGATTCTTCATATGGTTAAGCAACGAATCCGTATGTCCGACCGTCAGGTGAGAATGATTATACGGCTTCTTGATGAAGATAAATTCCATATTTTGAAAGAAATGGAAGAAGATATTGTCAATATTACAAAAAACGGAGACTTTATTCGTCCGAGAACGTTAGGGCAAAAGATATATCTGGATGCGATACGGAATCATTCCATTACATTCGGTATAGGGCCGGCTGGAACGGGGAAAACCTACCTGGCAGTGGCACTGGCAGCCTTTTATTTGAGAAATCATGATGTACAGAAAATTATTTTAGTCAGACCTGCTGTGGAAGCCGGAGAGAAATTGGGATTTTTGCCCGGAGATTTGCAAGAAAAGGTCAACCCCTATTTAAGGCCGCTTTTTGACGGGCTTCTTGATATGTTCGGGCCGGAAGAATTTTTAAAGTTACAGCAAAAAGGACAAATCGAAGTGGCACCGCTTGCTTATATGAGAGGACGGACGTTGGAAAAGGCGTTTGTTATTCTCGACGAAGCGCAAAATACAACAGTAGAACAGTTAAAGATGTTTCTGACCCGTCTGGGTTTCCGGTCTAAAATGGTAGTCAATGGAGATATTACACAAATTGATTTACCGGAGCATATAAAGAGCGGATTGTCAGATGCACAGCGGGTATTACGTCATATTCCGGATATTTCTTTTGTGAGGTTTACAGAAGAAGATGTAGTTCGTCATGATTTGGTAGCAGCAATTATTCATGCGTATGAACAAGAAGCAAAACGAAAACATCATGGGGAGGAAAACAATGGACGTCACGGTTAATTACAGTGATATGAAATTTTACAGTGAAGAATTAGAAAAACTGATTGTTACGGTTTTGGAGAAAGGCGCGGAGCTTCAAAATGTAAAAGATGACGCCGAAATCAGCGTTCTTATTTGTGATGCGGATACAATTCATGAATTGAACAAAACCTACCGGCATGTAGATGCACCGACTGATGTACTTTCTTTTGCTTTAAATGAGGATGAAGAAGATATTCCTGAAGAAGAGAATGTGTTGGGGGATATCATTATTAATCTTGACAGAGCGGAAGCGCAGGCCCAAGAATTCGGACACAGTAAAGAAAGAGAGACTGCGTATCTTTCTGTTCACGGATTTTTACATATTCTGGGCTATGACCACTATGAAGCGGAAGACAAGAAGAAAATGCGTGCTGCGGAAGAAGAAATATTAAGTGCCTGCGGATTGGAGCGGGTGCTGACAGAAGGAAAACGGGAAAATGGATAAAAAGATAATAGAGGAACTGATTTCCCGTGCCGTAAAAGCAAGAAAAAATGCATATATGCCTTATTCAAATTATGCGGTCGGTGCAACTGTCCTCGGGGAAAACGGAGAAATCTACCAGGGCTGTAATGTGGAAAACGCTTCCTATCCGGCAGGAATGTGTGCGGAGAGAAATGCTATAGGGGCGGCGGTTGCCATGGGGGCGGGAAAAATTATGGCTTTGGCGGTGACCGGAAGTGAAGAACATTTTACGATGCCTTGCGGAATTTGCCGTCAAGTGATTTCTGAATTTCATATACCGCTCGTTATTACAGCGAAAACCTGCAGTGATTATAAAATATTTACCGGAGAAGATTTGCTGCCATGTGCATTCTCCGCAAGTGATGTTAAGAGATAAATAAGGGGATAGTAATGGTCGAAGAAAAGTTTCATTCCGGATTTGTTGCTTTGGTAGGACGTCCTAATGTAGGGAAATCAACATTGATGAATGCTGTTTTAGGAGAAAAGATATCCATTGTATCCGCTCATGCACAAACGACAAGAAATAAAATTACCGGAGTGTGGAACGGACAGAACTCCCAAGTCGTATTTTTAGATACGCCGGGCATGCATAAACCGAAAAGCAAGCTGGGACAAGTAATCCGCCAGAGTACGGTAGATGCTCTTGATGAAGTGGACATTATAGTATTTATTTGTGCCTGTGATGATCCGCTGGGGGCCGGTGACAGATATATATTAAGTTTGCTTCAGGGCAAAAAAGTTCCGGTTATACTTGTCTTAAATAAAATTGATTTGATAAAAAAAGAGCAGATTTTAAAGAAGATTGCCCAATACAGTAAGATTTATACTTTTGCAGAAATTATACCCCTGTCTGCACAAAGTGGGGAGAATATAGAAGAATTTACCAAAATCCTTGAGAAATATTTGCCGGTAGGTCCGAAATATTTTCCTGATGATATGGTAACTGACCAACCGGAACGGAATATTGTACAAGAAGTAGTCAGAGAAAAACTGCTTTTGCGGACAAAAGAAGAAGTTCCTCATGCGATTGGCGTATTTACTGAAGAATTTACGGAACGAGAGAACGGTAAAGTTTATATCCGCTGTACCATTTATGTGGAGCGGGATTCCCAAAAAAGAATTATCATCGGTAAAAACGGCATACTTTTAAAAGAAGCGGGAAAAGAAGCCCGTGAAGAAATACAAAACATTATCGGTGCACCGGTATTTCTTGACTTATGGGTTAAGGTAAGCAAGGATTGGAAAAACAAGGATTATATCTTGCGGGAGCTCGGGTATAAAGAGCATAAGTGAGATTTCAGACAGGGAGGAATGACTTATTAATAATCATTATGAGTGGGTCGTTATTTGGTGTGTGATTACTTTTTTTGCGGCATTCATTCACTATATGTGTACAGTTATTAATTTTTCATTTGCAAGAATGAGAAAAAAGTACATTGAGAACAATGATGAATTGGATACGGAATTGGTAAAAAAAGTAGCCCCTTACTACAAAAAAACGTCGGAAGTGATTGCAGGAACGCAAATCGGACATGTTTTGTGCAGCGGTTTATTCATGTTTTCTTTATACCGGGTAATGACGGAGCTTAGTATTCTGGTCAAACAGAGCCGGTTTATGGTCACGGAAGGTCTGCTGTATGGGTCAGTTGCATTTCTTTTTGTGACTTTTCTTTTGCTGTTTTGGATATTTACTTTACTGCTTCCCGCTTCAGTTTCTCTTGTCCGGCCGCTTCCGATGCTGGCGTCCCATATCTGGTTTTTAAAAATTCTGTCTGCGGTTTTTAAACCGTTTACACGTATCGGGTTGTATGCAGTAAAAAAAATATTGGATATGAGGCGGTTGCCTTTTCGTGATGAGGTTAATTTTACTTATACGGAAGATGAAATCAGGTGTATTGTAGAAGAAAGTCATCGAAGCGGACGGCTCAATGCTCTTGAGAATACACTCATAAAAAATTCTTTTGATTTCTTTGATCTTGATGCCCGGGATGTAATGATTCCGCGAAATAAAATGGTGGTTCTGGATTTTGATAATGACATGGACGAAATGCGCCGGATTATTTCCAAAGCCCACCATACCTGCTATCCGGTGTGTTTGGAAGATAAAGATCACATGCTCGGGTTTATCCATGTAAAAGATTTTTTGGAAAGTCTTTTGCGTGGTGAATATAATATCAAACGGATTATGAGGGAGATTCTTACCGTTCCCGAGGTCATGCCGGCAGCGGCTTTGCTGAAATTGATGAAAAACAGAAGAATTTATTTGGCCGTCGTGGTTGATGAATACGGGAGCACATCCGGGCTTGTGACTTTAGAAGATTTGACAGAAGAACTGGTGGGAGCCTTGCCGCAGAATGAGGATCCGGCTCCTATGGAAATTCTTGCAATCAATGACTCTTTATATGAATTTGACGGGACCGTCATTCTCGACGATGTATTTGAAAAATTAGAAATAGCATTGACAGACGAGGAAAGAAATAATACGATCGGCGGGTTTGTTTTTTCTCATCTTGAACGGATTCCGAAGGTGGGAGACCATATTGTTTTCGGCGGATGGTGTTTTACGGTGCTCCGCATGGATGGATTCCGGGTTGTCCGTGTCAGGGCAGAGCGTGCACAAAGGCGGGAAAATAATGGCGACGACGTACCCGGTGACAAATTATAAGGGGATTCTTCTGAGAACCCGTAAAAGCGGGGGACGGGGGAAAGTGGCGGATATATTCACATATTCTGTCGGGCGTATATGGGTATATATTCCGCAGAGTGTTATATCTAAATGCGGAACCGGCGGAACGCTTCCGTTTACTTTCTTGCGTTTTACGGTAACCGGTACAGGTGACCATCCGGTAATGATGCAATATGAAAGTGAAAAAATTTTAGATATGATGGCACTTTCTTATGAAGACATGCAATGTTGGTATTATGTCATAGAGCTGGCAGAAGAATTGTTTCCTCAGGAGCAGGAAAATATCGAAGCTTATGAAGTTCTAAAATACGGGCTTCTGGAAGCTAAAGAGAAAAATAAAATGGTGGCCGCTTTTATTATAGGGGTCAAACTTTTGTTGAAAGCAGGATTTGATCCTGCCGGGGAAGGCGTTATGGAGGAGTCGGCGCTATCTGTGCCGGCGCAAGAGTTTTTAAAGAAATGCTTGCTATATCGTTGGGGAAGCGGGTTCAATGAGGCGATTAAAAATAAAATATTTAAAGAAGCTGCTGCTTATATTGATAGTTTTATTTTGAAATATTGTGATGTGGAATTAAAAACAAAGGGCGCTTTCTCCAAATAAAAAGCAATAAAAAAGCATTGAGGGTTTCCCAATGCTTTTTTATTGCTTTTGTTATTTTAATTATGCGGTACCATATCTTCCGCTTTAAGAGTACCGAGTTTACGACGTTCGGCAAATTCGGCAGTAGCGGTAAAAAGTACATCACTGGAGCTGTTAAGTGCTGTTTCGCATGCATCTTCCAAAACGCTGATAATAAATCCGACACCTACAACTTGCATAGCAATATCATTATTGATACCAAAAGAAGCACAGGCAACCGGGATAAGAAGTAAGGAGCCGCCGGCTACACCGGAAGCACCGCAAGCACCGACTGTGGAAATCAGGCATAAGAGAAGTGCAGTAGGAAGATCTACAACAATACCTAGTGTATTGGCTGCTGCGAGAGCGAGAACGGCAATTGTTATTGAAGCGCCTGCCATATTAATCGTCGCACCCAACGGAATGGAAATGGTGAATGTGTCTGGGTTTAATCCGAGACGCTTACAAAGAGTCAGGTTGACAGGAATATTAGCGGCAGAACTTCTTGTGAAAAATGCATATACGCCGCTTTCCCGGATAGTTGTCCAAACAAGGGGGTATGGATTTTTTCTTACTTTTACATATACAATCAACGGATTCATGACTAAGGCAACTAAGAAGTAAGAACCGATAAGAACACCTAAAAGCTTTATATAGCTCAGAAGTGCATCAACACCGGCTGTGCCGACAGAATCAGCAACAAGTCCCATAATGCCGAGTGGAGCAAAATGAATAACCCAGGTAACAACTTTCGTGATAGACTGGGCGATATCATTAAGAGTACCTTTTGTCGTACCGCCTGCATAGCTTTTTAAAGCAAGACCGAGAATAACAGCCCAGGTAAGAATGCCGATATAATTGGCATTGAGGAGAGCATTTACAGGATTATCTACGACAGAAAGAATGACATTGTGCAGAACTTCAATGATACCGGAGGGCGGTGCCAATTTGGCATCTGCCGCTACCTGGAGATGGAGTGTTGTGGGGAATAGAAACGACAATGATACGCCAACTAAGGACGCAAGAAATGTACCGATAACATAGAGCATAATTACGGGCTTCATGTTGTCGTTCGTTCCTTCTTTTTTCTGTGCCATTGCATTCATGACCAGGAAAAATACCAGAACCGGTGCGACACCTTTTAATGCTTTAACAAATAAGTCGCCGAAAATTTTTACCGCGGGAATGGCAGGCGGTGCAAAGACAGCAATAAGAATGCCGATAATAAGACCTACTGCTATTTGCTTAATAAGTGCAACACTTGAAAGAATGTTTTTGATTTGAGTAAACAAATGAATTCCCCCTTTTTACTAATAATATTTTTTAAGTATACATTGGGTTTTTAAATCATTCAAGGTTATAAGAGTAACTATGCATAATTGATAAGCAGCTTAGGGGTATCTATGCGTTTTTTCTATTTATGGATTTCAAACGACGGATATAGAAAAATCCATAAATGAGCTGTATATGGTAAAATAAGATAATGTTAATTGTCAGGGAGGAAGAATGGAAAACGTAGGATTGCTTGCCGGTATAGGAACGTTGCCGGGAGAGTTTTTAAAGGCTGCCCGCTTACAGGGTTACCGGGTTATTTGTATTGCTGTAATTCCCGGCACCAATCCCGAGTTAAAGGAAAAAGCAGATGTATATTATGAAATCAGTGCTTTTAAGCTCAATAAAATTATTAAAACCCTTGTGAAAGAAAATGTGAAAGAAGTTACTCTTCTGGGCAAAGTGACGAAAGAGTGGCTTTATAAAGATCATGTAATGCCGGATTTACGGGCTATAAGATTGTTAAACTATTTAAGAAAACAAAATTTTAAAGATGATACCATTACGCTGGCAATTGTGGACGAGCTGAAGAAAGATGGAATTTCTGTCCTTGACCAGACAAAATACTTGAAACCGTTAATGCCGGGGCCGCAAGTTTTTACAAAAAAACAACCCACAAAAGATCAATGGGAAGATATTAAATTCGGATTTGATGCGGCGAAAACAATCGGTGCAATGGATCTGGGGCAGACTGTAGTAGTAAAAGATAGGGCTGTCATGGCGGTTGAAGCGATAGAAGGAACAGATGCATGTATAAAGCGAGGAGGCCTTTTGGCAAGGGAGGGAGCGGTGGTTGTTAAAACCGCCAAACCGGGACAAGATTCCCGTTTTGATGTTCCTGCCATAGGACTGACGACGTTGAAATCTATGTTAGAAAGTAAATGTACAGTTCTTGCTATAGAAGCACATAGAACTTTATTTGCCGAAAAGGAAAAGGTATTGGAACTGGCAGAGCGTGAAGGAATTGTTATATTAGCGGTGGAACAAGGATCATTATGAAAATTATGATGTCCGCCGGAGAAGCATCCGGTGATATGCATGCTGCTGCAGTAGCGGCAGAAATAAAAAAAGAAAATCCGCAAGTTGATATTTTCGGGATGGGCGGAAAAAATATGCGAGAGGCGGGAGTGCGTATCGTATATGATATAGAGCATCTCGGGATTATCGGCTTTGTAGAGGTGCTTAAACATTTACCTCTTTTTTTTAAGTTAATAAAATTTTTAAAAGAAACGATGGTAAATGAAAAACCGGATGTTCTTGTATGCATAGATTATCCCGGTCTGAATATGAAAATAGCACATGCGGCAAAAGAAATGGGTATACCGGTGGTATATTATATTGCACCTACCATATGGGCATGGAAAAAAGGAAGAGCCAAACAGATTGCCCGTGATGTAAGACAGGTGGCCTCTATATTTCCTTTTGAGGCAGAGGCATATAAAAAAGCGGGTGCACCCGTTACTTTTGTAGGGCATCCTTTGGCAGACACAGTGAAAACATCCATGTCATTTGAGAAAGCGATGGAATATTTTGGCGGACAGAAAGATAAAAAAAGGATTCTTCTTATGCCGGGAAGCCGGAAAAATGAAGTGTCCGGTCTTTTGCCTGTCATGCTTGATGCATGCAAGCTGATTTCGGAAAAAGCAGAGTGTCAGTTTTACTTACCTAAGGCAGATACGATTTCTGATGAGTTCTTAAAAAGTTTTTTATCGAAATATCCGGAATTATCGGTTACTGTTACAGAGGGAAAGCAATATGATTTGATGCAAATTTGTACAGCCTGTATAGCCTCTTCTGGGACTGCGACCCTGGAAACCGCTTTGATGCAATTGCCGACTGTTCTTATTTATAAATTGGCACCTGCTACTTGGTTTATTGCCAAGCATGTAGTGGAAGTAAAATATGCAGGATTGCCCAATTTATTATTGCAAAAAGAGGTAACTCCCGAATTATTGCAAAATCAGGTGACAGCAGAAAATATAGCAAGTATTATCGTTCCCTGGATTACTGATGAACAAATACGGGTAAGAAATATAAATGAATTGCAAGAGGTCCGGAAACGCTTGGGGGATGCAGGCGCAGTAAAGCGTACTGCCAGCCTTATACTGAAAACAGCAGGAGAATAAAATGAAAAACAAAGTGGATGGTTATAAACGTCTGTTATCTTACTTGAAGCCTTATAAAAAACTTCTCATATTATCTGTGTTTTTTATGATACTTGTCTCCCTGTCGAATTTAGTTGTTCCCTGGATTATTAAAGATGTGATAGACCAGGTTTTGGAAAATAAAGATCTTGGGATGCTTTATATCATTATTGTTGTGATTTTGGCAACATTCTTTATACGAGCCCTGACCACATTCGGACATCGTTATTTGATGGGGTACATAGGTCAGGCGGTCATTATGGATATACGGAATGCCTTATATCACCATTTACAACGACTGTCCATTGCTTATTATGACCGGCGGCGTACCGGGGATATCATGAGTAACTTAACGAATGATATTTCAGCCCTTCAGACAGCTATTGTTACCGATTTTATAACTTTAGTTCAGGAAAGTGCCATTTTTATAGGCTCTTTCGGGTCAATGATTTATCTGCAATGGAAGTTGACAGTTTTATGTCTGATTATCGTACCTCTCGTTTCTTATGTGATTAAATTTTTTGGGAAGAAGCTTCATAACAGCGGTAAAGATGTTCAGGAAACCTTGGCGGATGTTACTTCCATGCTTCAAGAAACAATTCAGGGGGTACGTATAGTCCGCAGCTTTAACAGGGGCGCTTATGAGGAAAAGCGTTTCCAAAAAATCAATAAACTGAGTTTCACGGCTGCTGTTCGTGCAATTCGTCAGCAGAGCCAGATGACGCCTTTTGTGGAGTTTTTGGCAGCCATTGCGGTTTGCACCATTATCTGGTATGGCGGCGTATCTGTAATTGACGGTGTTATGTCAACAGGTGAATTAATTGCGTTTCTTATTTATGCCATTAATCTTGCGAATCCGACCAGACGGGTGGCTGAAAGTGTGGGGAATATACAAAAATCATTGGCAGCGGCGGATCGGGTATTTTCAATTTTAGATGAACAACCGGAAATACAAAACAAGGAAGATGCTAAAGATATAGAGGTTAAAGCGGGGCGTGTGGAAGCAAGACACGTATCTTTTTCCTATGAAGCGGGAAATCCGGTGTTGACGGATTTAAACTTTGTGGCAGAACCGGGCCAGACAATTGCATTGGTAGGGCCGTCCGGATCTGGAAAGACGACGATAGCCAATCTTTTACCACGGTTTTATGATGTAACCGGCGGGGGAATTTATATAGACGGTATGGATATACGGGAATCCACAATAAGTTCTTTACGGGAGCATATAGGACTTGTACCGCAGGATACGCTTCTTTTTAATACAACTATTAAAGAAAATATTTTATACGGCAGGCTTGATGCGACAGATGAGGAAGTTTGGAGAGCCGTTAAAGCGGCTAATGCAGAAAAGTTTATTCGCGGGCTTCCTAACGGAATTGAAACAAAGGTGGGGGACCGAGGTTTGGTTCTATCCGGCGGACAGAGGCAGAGAATAGCGATTGCCAGGGCAATACTTAAGGATCCGGCGATTTTAATTCTGGATGAAGCGACCTCTGCACTTGATACGGAAAGTGAAAAAATTGTACAAGACGCTTTAGAAAAATTGATGGTGGGACGTACGTCTTTTGTAATTGCACACAGATTGTCTACAGTCAAGAATGCAGATCAGATATTTGTCCTTAATAACGGACACATAGAAGAATCCGGCACCCATGATGAATTAATGCGTGAAGGTGGTTTATACTATGAGTTATACACCATGTCCATGAAAGAACCGGAAGGAGCTAATTAATTTGTACTGGTTTTATAATATTTGCCTGGTGGCATACTGGATACTCCAAGTTCCGGTGCTTATATACCGACTGGTTTTTGAAGAGGGGTTTTATGACCGCTTAAAACAAAGTGCAGGCATTATGCCGACCCCGACATTAGAGCAGATTGCATATCATAATGCGATTTGGATTCATGCCGCTTCTGTGGGAGAGGTGGTAGCGGCAAGCCCTATTGTCAGAGAGCTGAAAAATAGGTATCCCCAAGAAATGGTGGTTGTCTCTGTTGTTACGGCTACAGGACATCGCATGGCTCAAAAAATTATCCCTGAAGCGGACGGACATATATTTTTTCCCTTTGATTTACCGGTTATTACAGAAAGAATTGTGGATATTGTAAATCCTAAAGCGATTATCCTGATTGAAACGGAGCTGTGGCCTAACTTTTTGCGATTGGCATGGCACAAAAAAATTCCGGTCATGATGATGAATGGAAGAATCAGTGACCGTTCTATGAAAAGATATTCGCTGATTAAGCGGTTTACATCGAGAATGCTTTTGCAAATCAGAGCCTTCTGCATGCAGTCGGCGATTGATGCCGAGCATATTATTTCTATGGGAGCTTTGCCGGAAAGAGTAACAATTACAGGGAATACCAAGTATGATGAAACATATGTAGAAGTCACAGAGGCTGAGAAACAGCAGATGCGACAAGAGTTTCGCGTTGACGGGATGAGTCCTGTTATTATAGCGGGAAGTACACACCGGGGAGAAGAGGAAATCGTTATACGTGCTTTTCGTAAAGTACTGGATACATATCCTGATGCTCGTTTATTATTGGCAGTCCGTGAAATCACAAGAGCACCCTCTGTGCTTTCCTTAGTAAAAAATGCAGGCTTTACGGTCGTGCGTCGTTCTCAAATGAAAACCGAAGAGGACATTATACAGCATCCGGAAGTAATTGTTTTAGATACTATCGGAGAGCTGGGACGCGTATACAGTCTTGCAGATGTCGTTTTTGTTGGGGGAAGCTTTGTGAAGGTAGGAGGGCATAATATTTTGGAGCCGGCCGCTCATGGTAAACCTGTTTTGGTTGGCCCCCACATGTTCAATTTCAGAGATATCTTTGATTTACTTTCCCGTCGTGGTGCCTGCATTATGACCGGAAATGAAAAAGAGTTTGAAAAAACTCTGTTCCGGCTTTTGGAAGATCCTGAGAAAATAGAGCAAATGGGAACAGCTGCTTTAGAAGTCGTCAGGGAAAATCAGGGAGGAACGCGGAGAAATATAGATTTTTTTGAAAAATTGGCTAAAAAATATAACATTCAATTGATGGAGAATTCCCATGAATCTTGAAAGTTTTATACTTGACTTGCAAAAAAATTCTTCTCCGGGAATTGGCGGCAAAGTCATTTTAAGCGGATTGGAGCTTTTGGAAAAGGTATATAAAAGAGGAGTTATCTGTAAGCGGGAAAAGGCATTAAAATCAAGAGTTAAACTGGACGTTCCGGTTGTAAGTGTAGGGAATATAACAGCCGGAGGTACGGGAAAAACCCCATGTATCATAGAGTTGGCAGAGCAGATGAAAGCTTGCGGAATCCATCCGGCGGTTTTGTCGAGAGGATACAAAAGCGGTTTTGAGAAAGAGGGCGGTATAGTTTCTGACGGTAAGAAAATAGTGGCTACCCAAAAAATGGCAGGTGATGAGCCGTACATGATGGCACTTCGTTTGCCGGGGGTTCCTGTTTTAGTGGGGCGTGATAGAATTCTTTCCGCAAAAAAAGCTATCGGATTAGGGGCGGATATTTTATTATTAGATGATGGCTTGCAATACTGGCCCTTAAAGCATGATTTGGAAATCGTTTTAGTCGACTGCACGAATCCGTTCGGATACGGACACATGCTTCCTCGGGGATTATTGAGAGAACCGTTAGACGGATTGGAACGGGCCGATCTTTTTATTCTTACCAAGAGCAATCAGGTTGATGATAAAATTAAGAGTGAAATAAAAGAGAAGTTGCATAAATATGGAAGGGACATCCCTGTTTTGGAATCTGATCACGTGCCCTCTGCACTGACTTCATTTAGCGATTGGAAAAAACAGCGGATTTGTAATGTGTTAGAACAGCGACAGGGAGTAAAAGTGCTTCTTTTATCCGGAATAGGGAACCCGGGCGGTTTTTGGAAGACATCAGAAAAAGCAGGACTTTGTCCGGTAGAACACATTACTTTCAAGGATCATTATTCTTATAGCGATGAAGATATAAGAGAAGTTTTCAAAAAATTGAAATACAGCGATGCAGAATTTTTAGTAATTACAGAAAAAGATGCGGTTAAAATGATTGATTTGCAGGAACTGAAAAACTCAGAGATTCCTGTATATGTATTGAGTATCAAAATGAAGTACTCTGAGCATGACAGACAAATACTTCAGAGTGCGTGGGAGAAATTATTATGAAAATTGCATGTATTATTCCGTCTCGCTATGCATCTACCAGACTGCCCGGTAAACCGCTGCGTATGATTGCAGGGCAAACTTTAATTCATCGTGTTTACAACCGGGCGGTTTTGGCTAAATCTCCCGATATAGTTGTGGTGGCAACCGATCATAGGGCTATTGCGGAAGAAGTTGAAGGCTTTGGCGGACGTGTTGTCATGACTGCAGTCAATCATCCGACCGGGACGGATAGGTTGGCAGAGGTAGCAGAACAACTGACGGATTATGATATTATTGTTAATGTACAGGGTGATGAACCGTTTATTGATCCGAATGTCATTGACCGCCTGGTAAAGATGCTTATCGAACATGAAAACCTGGATATGGTTACTGCAGCTGCACCGCTAAAGAAAGAGGAATATCAAGATGCATCGGCGGTAAAAGTTGTTGTTAATCAAAAGGGAGAGGCGTTGTATTTTTCACGAGCTTTAATTCCTTATCCGAGAGAGGGCTTTGCCATGCCTCCGCTCAAGCATATCGGGGTTTATGCTTATCGGCGCAGTTTTTTGCTGACCTATGCGAAAATGGAACAAACACCATTGGAAAAGACAGAGTCTTTGGAACAGTTACGTGCTTTGGAAACGGGACATAAAATTGGTGTAATCCGAATAGAAACCGAAGATATCGGTATTGATACAGAAGAGGATTTAAAGAAAGCCAATGAATTTTTTGAAAGGAGCTGCTTATGAAAACGATTCAGGTAGGAAATCTTACGCTTGATGGCAATCAATTGTTTTTGATTGCCGGTCCCTGTGTTATAGAGGATTACGACAGAACATTGATGATAGGTCGTGAAATAAAAAAGATTTGTAACAGACTTGGCGTTAAATATATATTTAAGGCATCTTATGACAAAGCAAACCGATCCTCTTACCATTCGTTCAGGGGGCCGGGTATAGAAAAAGGGCTGGAAATTTTGGCATCAATCAAAAAGGAATTACAAGTGCCGGTTCTTTCGGATGTACATGATGTGACGCAATTAAAGCCGGCAGCAGAGGTCTTAGATATGATTCAAATTCCTGCTTTTTTATGCCGTCAGACAGATTTGGTCTATGGAGCGGCCATGACAGGAAAGCCGGTAAATGTGAAAAAAGGGCAGTTTATGGCACCGGAAGATATGAGCAATGTTATACAAAAAATGGAAGAAGCACATAACCCGAATTTGGCGGTGACAGAAAGAGGAGCATCCTTCGGGTACCATAATCTGGTAGTGGATATGCGTGCATTTCCTATTATGAGAAAGTTCGGTTACCCTGTCATTTATGATGCTACGCATAGCGTACAGCTGCCGGGAGGTATGGGAACAACAACCGGAGGGCAGCGTGATATGATTCCTTATCTGGCCCGGGCGGCAGCAGCCAGCGGAGTGGACGGCTTTTTTATGGAGGTTCATGACAATCCTCCGGAAGGATTATCAGATTCTACCAATATGCTTTACTTATCATCTTTAGAAGGTTTGCTAAAGGATTTAATAGCAATCAATGAAATCGTCAAGCATGATAAATAGTTCTATTTACAATAAGATAGAGAAATCGTTATGGAACCGTTGTATCGTGACTATATAACAAGCAGTGGAGATTTTCTTTATAAGGAGGGTGTATGTCAGCATTAGAAGTGGCTGCCAGAGTGCTCCGTGATGAAGCAGAAGCAATTTTAAAATTAATTGACCGATTGGATACTTCTTTTGAAGATGCAGTGAACCTTATCAGTCACTCGTCAGGACGAGTCATTCTTACGGGTATGGGGAAATCGGGGCATATAGCAAAAAAAGTATCTGCCACGATGGCAAGTACAGGCACACCATCCTTCTTTCTGCACCCGGCAGAAGGAATCCATGGAGACTTGGGGATGGTCACTGCGCAAGATGTCATAATTGCTTATTCTAACAGTGGAGAAACGGGAGAAATTTTAAATATTATTCCTTCTGTGAAACGTATCGGTGCAAAAATGATTGCTGTAGTGGGAAATGTAAACTCCACACTCGCAAAAAATTCAGATGTAGTTCTTTATGCCGGTGCGGAGAAAGAGGCTGATAGTCTCGGCTTGGCCCCGACCAGCTCTACAACAGCGGCATTGGCATTGGGGGATGCATTAGCGGTTACATTAATGGAGAAGATGCATTTTACGGCAGATAATTTTGCAGTATTCCACCCCGGGGGATCTCTTGGGAGAAGATTGTTATTGACGGTAGAAATGGTTATGCATAAAGGAGATAACAATCCCGTTATTTTTGAAAACTCTTCTATTAAAGACGCTCTTTTCGCGATGACAGACAAAGGATTAGGCGCGGTTTCGGTTATTGATGAGAATTACATGCTTCAAGGTCTTATGACTGATGGTGATGTGAGACGCGGACTTGAAAAAGGAATAAATTTTTTATCTCTGCCGGTAAAGGAAGGCATGACCCAAAAGCCTATAGTAATTACTCCCGATAAATTAGCGGCAGAAGCGTTGCATCTGATGGAAAAACATGTGCCACATCCTATCACTGTACTTCCCGTAGTAGATAATAATGGAAAATCTGTGGGAATGATTCATATTACCGATTTGCTCCGTCAGGGGGTTGTGTGATGAAAAATATAGATAAAATCAAACTTTTTGCCTTTGATGTAGATGGTACGCTTACTCCGGGCACTCTCATATTTGGTTCTGCCGGAGAAGTATATAAGGAATTTCATGTCCATGACGGAATGGCTCTCGGATTGCTTTACCGGATGGGATATACTACAGTTTTTTTAACGGGCAGAAAATCAGAAATTGTGCATACCAGAGCCAAAGAATTGAATGTTGATTTTTTATTCATGGGTGTCAGAAACAAAATCCGGTCCTTAGAAGCGGTGTTGAAAAAACTTGATATTTCCTGGAATGAAGTGGCCTTTATGGGAGATGACCTGAATGATCTTCCTCTTTTTGATAAAGTAGGAATATCAGGTTGCCCCGCTGATGCTTGTACAGAAAACAAGAAACAGGCGGATTTTATATCTCATTATAACGGTGGACGAGGCGCTGTCCGTGAATTTGTAGAAACGGTATTGACTGGACAGGGGAAATGGGAAAAAGCTGTTTCTTCATTTTATGATGAGGAAGAAAATTTAAACACGCAATAATTTAAAACCTGTATATCTCCGGAAAGAAGAGAAATTATGCTATTTTATTTGAAATACGGATTATTAAAGGGAATCAGCCGTATTCTGTGTACTTTGTCGTATGAACGGATATTACGCATAGGCAAGTTCCTGGGTCCTGCCATCATGAATCGTATAGATAAGCAAAAAAAACGTGGTTTAAATCAGATCATGATGGGTTTAAAGTGCAGTAAACCGGAAGCGGAAAAGTTATTAAACGAGGTATATGAAAACGTAGGAATGTCTGCCATGGAAATGTTATATATGCCGCGTTTATGTGAAGACAAAGAAAATCTCAGCCGGTATATCACCATTGATCATCCGGAATATTTAGAGGCGGCATATGATGATAATAAAGGTGTGGTAGGTCTTACGGCCCATGTCGGCAGTTGGGAATGGCTGGGAGCCGGATTGGCTCTTTATGGTTATGACACGTCGGCCATCGGGAAAAAACAAAAAGATGATGCACTGATGAAAATTATTAATGAGTATCGTGCGAAATCAGGGGAGCATATATTTCTTACCGGTGCAGGTGGTTATGAAATGATTGCTGCGGCGAGAGCAATGAAAAAAAATTACATACTCGGTTTTTTATCGGATAAAGACGGGAATAAAACAGGAATACCGGTCCGATTTATGAACCGTATTTTTTCTTTTCCTCAAGGACCGGCGGTCTTTGCAAGAAAATTTAAGGCACCTATATTACCGATTTTCATTGTGAGAAATAAAAATAAGCCGGGGAATACGATTTGTATTGGAAAACACTTCTATTACGAAGAAACAGGAGATGCAGAAAAAGATCTTTTAACGAATTCCCAAAAGATGGCGACAATTATGGAAACGTTTATTAAAGAAAATCCTGCCGACTGGCTTTGGTTCCAGCATTTATTCTGGACAGAGGCTGATGAAATTGAAATGTATCGGAATTTAGATGGGCAGCAAAGACAAAAACTGGGACTTGATTTTTCCACAAACAATAACGGGGAGGTCGGGCATGAAAGAGAATAAAACTCTGTTGATTGTTTTTGTCGTCTTAATGGTTGTAGCGGGAATTTATTTCCTGTTCAAAGAGGATGGAAATGCTGGTACGGGAGCAACTGCAGCTAAACAAGCAGTTGAATTTAATGACATAAATTTAAGTGAGGAAAAGGATGGGCAAGTTATATGGAATTTAAAGGCTCATCATGTTAAGATTGAAAAAGACAAAAATACGGTTCATTTAGAGGGAATTGACGGCTTTTTTTCTAATCAAGGAAACGAACTGAAAATTAAAGCCAAAAAAGGATTGCTCAAAAAAAATGAGCAATTGGTTTATCTCGATGGAGATATAAACGGACAAACGAAAGACGGATTGATTTTATCTGCAAAAAACTTGACCTATGACGGTAAGAAACAAATATTATCTACAGACCGGCCCTTTAGGGTAGAGAAGGACGGTCGTGTTTTGACGGCAGATTCCTTTACGGCAGACAGGGTACTTGAAAAAATTGCAGCTAAAGGACATGCAAAGCTTTCCGAGAAGGAGGACATATAGTGAGAAATTTAAAGTTTTTTTTCATGACACTGGTTCTGGCATGTACTTTTTCGATACCCGTGTCTGCCGATGATATTACAGCCGATATATTGACGTATGACGGAAATTCAAAAATTGCGACAGCAGAGGGCAATGTTGTCATTCATGCGAATCAGGGCGCTGTGATTACAGGACAAAAGGGGCAATATTATTTTGGGGATCGCAGTGCATGGTTGGAAGGAAATGTACGGTATGAAAAAGATGAAACGGTTATGACTGCCGATAAATTATATATATATAATGATAAAACGGTGCATGGAACAGGTTCCGTATATTTAAATGACAGGGCAGAGGGAAGAGTTCTTAAAGGGGATGACGTTACATATAATGCGGATACCGGGATTGGAAAAATTCGTGGGGGCGGTTACTTGGAGTTTTCTGACGCTTCTATGCAGGCACCTTTGATTGAAGGAAATCTGAAACAGGTAGAAATTGTTGCTTCCGGCGGAGTAAACTTAACCAGCGATTCGCGGCAGATGACCGGTTATAGCGATGTGGCTACTTACACAAGAAGCGGGATAAATGGAAATGATGGGAAGCTTGTGCTGACAGGAAATGCCCATATTGTACAGAACGGTAATTCGTTCGATGGACCGGAATTGGTTATATGGGATGCTGATAAAATTATTGAAACTACAGGAAGAAGTACTCTTATCATTACGAATACATCCTCCGGCAGCAAATAATGAGAAGAATGATTTATCCGAAATGCTTTTCCACAGATTGAATGCCACAAAAGGAGCATGTCAACTAAGAATTTAAATTAAGGATAAAAAATGAAAATAGAAACGCATGGATTATTAAAAAAATATGGCGAGCGGACAGTTGTTAATGATGTGAATATAGAAGTAAACCAAGGAACTGTCGTCGGATTACTGGGGCCGAATGGGGCGGGAAAAACAACAACTTTCTATATGATTGTCGGGATTATACATCCCGATAAAGGAGACGTTACGGTTGACGGGACGTCTTTGGCGGGCATGCCTATTCATCAAAGAAATAAGTTTGGTATCAGCTATCTTCCGCAAGAAGCTTCTATTTTCAGAAAAATGACTGTTTGGGAAAACTTGATGTCTCTCTTGGAAACGCGACAAGAATTGACGGAAGAGGAGCGTGTAAAAAAAGCGGAGTCTCTTCTTGAAGAGTTTCATATTACCCATGTAAAAGATACAAGAGGCGATGCTCTTTCCGGCGGTGAACGGAGACGTGTAGAAATCGCGAGATCGCTTACGATGGATCCCTCGTTTATTTTACTTGACGAACCTTTTGCCGGTGTGGATCCTTTGGCTGTAGAAGATATACAAAGCGTAGTCATGCATTTGAAAGCGAGAGGTATCGGCATACTCATTACAGATCACAATGTAAGAGAAACACTGAGAATTGTTGATAATGCCTATATTTTATCAGAAGGGAAAATTTTACTTAGCGGTAAAGCGGAAGAAATTTCAGTCAACCCGCTGGCAAGAAAATTTTATCTGGGAGAGAATTTCAGTTTATGATATTTAGAAATTATAAGGAGGAATTCTGATGCGTATACTTGATAAATATATCTTAAAAGAATTCCTCGGGCCGTTTCTTTTTGGAGTCGCTGCGTTTACTTCGATATTTTTAGGCGCAGATACTTTACTTAAAATAGCCGGCTATGTGACTAAATATGGTGCGTCGGCACTGGCGGCCATTAAAATATTTATTCTTGCATTGCCGAGAATTATTGTATATACGTTCCCTATGGCGGTTCTCTTGGGCTCATTGATGGCTACGTCCCGGCTGTCCGGAGCTAGTGAACTGATTGTTATGCGAACATCGGGACAGAGCTTTATACGCCTGGCAAAACCTATTTTTGTAATTACCTTTATAATCAGTCTTTGCACGATTGCTTTTAATGAATATGTGGTTCCTTGGACAAATACAAAATATGAACAAGTTCTTCATGTAGAAATCATGCAAAATTTGAATCCCGGAATAACAGATCATGTGATTATGCGGGATATACAAAAGGGACAGATTTCACACTTACTCTATGCAAGGCGGTATAATCCGGAAACTAAAACTCTTGAAAATATAACTCTGCAGGAATTTCAGAATGAAAAAGTAATCCGTGTGGAAAACGCTCCGGCCGCCACGTGGGAAAATGGTACATGGATTATGAAAGACGGGATTATTTATGATCTGTCTGATGACGGAGTTAACCGGATGATGCATTTTAAGAAACAAGCGATTCCCTATGCCCAATCACCGAAAGATATTCCAAAAGAAAAAAAGAATTATGATGAAATGACAATCCGTGAGCTGCTGGTGGCAAGTAAAGCCTATGCGGCAGCTCATGCAGATATAACACCGATATATATGGAAATTCATCGCAGGTTTTCATTGCCAATGGCCAGCTTTGTTTTTTCTCTGGTAGGAGCTCCTCTGGGAGTTCAAAAACAAAGGTCTTCATCTTCTATCGGTTTCGGACTTTCTGTAGTAATTATTTTTATATATTATGCGGTCATGACATTTTTGGAAGCTTTGGGGAATGCACATATGTTGTCTCCTTTTATAGCGGTATGGCTTCCTAATTTTATTGCATGTATTTGCGGAGTATTCCTTATTAAAAAGGCTAATAATTGAGGTGGAGGTATATATGTTTATTGGTATTGCCATGTTTCTCGTTCTGATGATTATGGGCGGGGTCATTGCATTTCTTGGTGATAAAATCGGATCGAAGGTAGGGAAAAAAAGACTTTCTCTTTTTGGTTTACGCCCCAAATACACCTCTATTATTGTTACTATTATTTCAGGAATTCTGATATCTTTTTTGACAATAGCGGCACTTGCAGTAGTAAATGAAAATGTACGGGTTGCATTATTCGGATTAAGCCGGCTTCAAGAGAGAATGGCAAATTTAAATCAGGAAATTGAAGTTAAAAACAAGGAACTGGAAGAAGGAAAGCAACAACTGAAGGAACGAAATAAAGAATACAAATATATGACACTCCGTTCTGAGAATATATCTAAAGAACTGGAACGGGTAGAAAGTCAACGGGCGTATGCAGAAACAGAATTATCTGTTGTACAAAAGGCTTATGATGAAGCTCGGCAGGGAGTAGAAGCATCTGCGGAAGAAATTGAAAAATTAGAAAAAACAAAGGAAGAGCTTTCCGGAAATATTTCCAAGTTGAATAAAGAAAAAGAGTCTCTTCTCGGAAATATAGCGGCTATCAGAGAAGGTACCGTTGTGTTCAGAGCAGGCCAGGTTTTAACCGATGCGGTTGTCGATGAAAATATGACGAAAGAACAATCGGAACAGGTTTTAGGCAGCATATTAAATGATATAAACAATTTACTGAAAGACAGAATGAATGTAAAAGATAAAGATGTATATCTGGTAAGGATGCCACAAGTATCTTTTGATTCTGCCGTAGAAAAAGTAAAAGAAGCCAAAAATAAAAAATTAGTACGTGTAGTGGCAGCAGGAAACCTGATTTTGGGAGAACCCGCTATTGTTGAATTTGATGTTTTTGACAATAACCTGATTTTCTTAAAAAATGAAACGATTATGAAAGCGGAAATGCTCAACTATGGAAGCCTCAAACGTCCTGATGCACAAGTACTCCGCTTACTGAATGACTTAAACCATTACGCAAAGGGTAAAGGTGTACTTCCTGACCCGATTACAGGGAAAATAGGTCAACTGGAAGGACAGGAATTGCTTAACGTCATCGAAAAAGTTAAAGCCTATAACAGCAAATGTACGCTTATTATCAAAGCTAAGAAAGATATTTATTCAGAAGGGCCTTTGCTGATTGATGTAGAGGTAGTAAAGGAAATGTAAATGATACTTGCAGCCGATCCCGGATCCGTAAAAACAGGGCTGGCGGTTTTACGGGAAGATGGGACTCTCACTTGGAAAGGCATCATCCTGACCGGGGAACTAGAGCATACCCTGAAAGAAATTATGTCTGCATATATAATTGATGTTTTTGTGATTGGAAACGGAACGCACCACAAAGAGGTCAAAAAACGAGTATGCAATTGGTTCGCTGCGATGAATAAAAATATACAAACAGCGGTGGTCAATGAAAAGTACACGACAGAAATGGGAGAAGCTTGGTTCTGGAAATACAATCCCCCTCAAGGGTTTAAGCGGCTTATACCTAAAGGACTACGCACGGTACCTGTTCCTATTGATGACTATGTAGCTTGGATTATCGGGTGTATTTACTTGGGAATTGTCAAAGAAGAAGATGTAAAGCACAAAAAAATCTGAATAAGATTAATTGACATTGCTTTGTATATGTAATATAATTATTCGGTATTACGGGGCATGGCGCAGTTGGTAGCGCACCTGCTTTGGGAGCAGGGGGTCGCCAGTTCGAGTCCGGCTGCCCCGACCACATGGCTCAGTAGCTCAGCTGGATAGAGCAACCGCCTTCTAAGCGGTAGGTCGTGAGTTCGAATCTCTCCTGGGTCACCAACAAAGACACGACCAGTTTGCTTTTGCAAATGGTAATGCCCTGTAGTAATTACCGGAATAAGACTCTGAATTTTCAGGGTCTTTTTTCGTGCGTAAAATCATATTTATATGGGAAACAGTCGGTCTGATTGATTTATGGGGATTGGTATCTAAAGATTTTCTGCTTTTTGCTATTTGTAATAACGCTTGATACACGTATATATTATATTTGATATTACATTAGAATGATTTCTTTCTAACCGTAATAGATAGAGAAAGGTTGGCGTTTATGGGAAGAAAGAAGTTAAAGCAAGAAAAAGCTGAACGGAAAAAATCAAAGTGTACAGTGCGGAAATGGGTTGTGTATGATTTTGTTAATTGGAAAAAATAATGATGGCTACCGGATGGAAATGTGCTAAGATGATAGATATCAGAGATTACTATCAGCATATTTAAAAAGTGAAAGGAGAGGAGGGCATGAAAATTAAAGCATTAGATTGTGTTTTGTTAAAGGACGGGCGGGAAGTGGTTATACTTGAGGATTCAATTCCAGGCTATTACTTAGTAGAAGATGGTGATGTTGAAAAAAACGGGGCGCTACCGTATACCATAACAGAAGAGGATATAGCTAAGATCACATATATAGCGTAAGCAGACCGCCGAGGTATCAAGCTCGACGGTTTTTTAGTGAGGAAGAAGTATATTTGAAACAGATAATTTTAGCGTTATTTATAAAAGGTAAAGAGTATTGAGAAAGCGTGGATTATGAAAAGTTTGACAAAGAGCATTTTGCCACGGATTTTTTTAGTACCGGAAATAATTTAACAACCATCATCTTTTGTAACAATGGGTGATTATTTTATGATTTTTGCTATTTCTTTTCTTTTAAATATACAATCGGACAGGTGCGTAAATTGTTTCAAAAATCCAGACAGTTAAATTTTTTGAAAACAGAATTTCTTTTCTTGCAAAATTTTATAGATAGGAGTATCATATTGTTCTGATTGATTAACGTTGCATTCTTGTTATCACAGATTTTTAGAATGCATAAAATAATCGGATAAGAGACCTAATTCTTTATAGATATTTATTTGGGAGGTGTCCGTATTTGGCTGCGAAAGCAACACAAATTTCCAAATGGCTGAAGGAGTTACAGGCCAAAGTAAATGAAGACGGAAATATTTCATATGATGAAATTCTTTCTTTTATAAAAGAAAAATCAGCGAATCAGAAACAAATGGATGCTATTTTTAAGGGAATCCATGAACAGGGAATTGAAATCGTCTATGAGGAAGCCGGGGAGGATCAGGACGATTTATTCAGCGAGGAAAATGTTGAAGATATTCCGGAAGAAGATGATTCGGAAAATGATGATGAAGAAAAAGAATGGGAAAAGGAAGAAATTGAAGTTTCTGCCGATTCGGCAGGCGTAACCGATCCCGTTCGTTTATACCTGAGGGAATGCGGTACGACTCCGCTCCTTACTTCTGAACAGGAAATGAGTCTTGCCCAAACAATTGAAATGGGGAAAATGCCGGGCGCGACAGCGGAGCAAAAGGAAGCGGCAGCGGTTGCCAAGCAAGAAATGGCGAATGCCAATCTCCGCCTTGTTGTTTCTATAGCAAAGAAATATCCCGGCCGCGGTATGCCTTTCTTGGATTTGATCCAGGAAGGGAATATGGGCCTTCTCAAGGCAGTAGATAAATTCGATTATACAAAAGGCTATAAATTCAGTACTTATGCGACATGGTGGATTCGGCAGGCCATTACCCGTTCCATTGCAGACCAAGCAAGAACAATCCGCGTGCCGGTACATATGGTAGAAACCATTAATAAAATGAATAGAGTGGGACGCCGTTTTCTTCAGGAACACGGGCGAGAAGCGACCAATGAAGAATTGGCGAAAGAAATGGAAACCAGCGTAGAAAAAATCAGAGAAGCAAAAAAAGCGGCGCAGGATCCGATTTCCCTGGAAACACCGATTGGAGAAAAGGAAGATTCTCATTTAGGAGATTTTATTGAAGATCAGAAAACAGCTTCGCCTGAAGATGAAGCTGCAGCAACTATGAGGCGCGAACAAATTCATAAACTCTTGGATACCTTGACGGAAAGAGAAAAAGGTGTCATAGAGTTGCGCTATGGTATTGATGATGGTACGCAAAGAACGCTTGAAGAAGTGGGCAAGCATTTCGGGGTTACCCGTGAACGTATCCGTCAGATAGAAGGTAAGGCTTTAAAGAAATTAAAAAAGTTAGCTGTTCCTATGGCCGGCCTCTAATTGGAAAGGAATTTTTAAGCTTATAAATAACGGGTTGTAAATAGCTGACAACTATGATAGAATAATGGCGTTAATCTGGACAGTCCTCTGCCAAAATGCGATCGGCACGAATGTTCTGTGAGAAGGAGGAAAAGATCGTGAATATTATTGAAACATTGGAGAATGAACAGCTCCGCAATGACATTCCTGCATTTCGTCCGGGAGATACCGTTCGTGTACATGCAAAGGTTGTCGAAGGAAAAACAGAAAGAATTCAGGTATTTGAAGGTGTCGTTATCGCCAGAAAAAACCATGGCGTCAGAGAGACCTTTACGGTACGTCGTATTTCCTATGGTGTGGGAGTAGAAAGAACGTTCCTGGTACATTCCCCGCGTTTGGCTAAAATTGAAGTAAAACGCAGAGGTGTTGTTCGCCGTGCCAAGCTGTTTTATTTGCGCGGACTTTCCGGTAAAGCAGCAAGAATTAAAGAAAGAAAATAAAAAGAAAAAGAGGGCCGTAAGGCCGTCTTTTTTTTATGCTCCAAATATTGTATACTAACTCATAATATGAGAGCTCAGGTAATTGGTTTATAAGTGGTTCGTGTACTTTTAAATAAGGGGACGTATGAAATATCTGAAGTGTTTATTGCCGGCCGTACTCATCGCGGGAATGGCCGGGACTGCTGTCTTTGCACAACAGGAAACTGCCAATAAAATTAAAAGTGTTTTTGTTGCTGATTATTTGACAGTAGAAGTCGTTATGGAAAGACCCTTGACTGAAAAAGAGACAGACCCTTTGCGGATGACTGCACCGGATTTTCAACCGGATTTTACCTTTAATGAGGGAGTGCATATGAGCGGAATGCCCATATTACAGGAGTCAGACGGATTTCATGAAAATACATACAGGATTCCTGTTACCGGGTTAGATGAGGGCGTTATTTACCGTATTTCTTATAAAGGCCAGAAAGAGAAGACATTTAAGGCCTACTCCGGCAGGGAATTGGAAGAAAAATATCGTAATCGTTATGGGAGTTATTTTTAATGCATATTGTACTTGTTGAGCCGGAAATCCCGGGAAATACAGGAAACATTGCAAGACTATGCGCTGCAGAACATTTGACACTGCACTTGGTGGAGCCGCTGGGATTTCAAATTGATGATAAGCATTTGAAAAGAGCAGGTCTGGACTATTGGGATTTATTGGATGTCCATGTACATCCCGGATATGAGTCGGTTGTTCAAATGTTAGCAGGCCATCATTTTTATTTCAACACAACAAAAGCAATTCATAGCTATACAGATGTTTCCTTTGAAAAAGATGCGGTTTTAGTTTTCGGGAAAGAAACTAAAGGCCTTCCTGAAGAGTTATTATTGACACATAAGGATGATTGTATCCGTATACCGATGATTGAAGAGGCACGTTCTCTTAATTTATCAAATGCGGTGGCTATTGTAGCGATGGAGGCACTTCGTCAAAACGGATTTCCCCATTTGCTTAAAGAAAGCGGACGTTTATTTAAAGGAGGAAGGAAATGAATACCTATGATGAAGCTTATGCATTGGCAAAAGCTATTAAAGAATGTGATGAAATGAAACGGTTAATCGAGGCATCTGAAAAAATAAAAAATAATCCGGATGCCAAGAAAATGGTTAAAGATTATATTATGGCACAAATGAAATCCGATTATGCCAAACTGGCAGGTCAAAGTGCCGACGAGAAAGATTACCAACATTTGCAAGAGCTTGCGGTCTTAGTAAGTAATAATAATGATGCGCAAGAATATTTGCAATCTTTTATCAAATGGAATCAGGTAGCCGCTGATTTACAAAAGATTATTTCTGACGCAATGGCGCAGGGGATGGATGTACTGGATCTGCAAAAATGATGAATTGGAACTTATTTTTTTCAGGCATACTGAATGAAACGCAAATTAAAGTTGATGAACCCATGAGCCGTCATAATACATACGGCATTGGCGGTAATGCAGATGTGTTTGTTACGCCCGGCAGCAAAGAAGAGTTGACGGAAGTTTTAAAACGTACCTACATGGAAGGAATACCGGTGACGGTTATCGGCGGCGGTTCGAATTGCTTAATCAGTGATAAGGGTATTCGTGGTGTTACCATTTGTACAATGAGGATGAAACCGGAAATTATTTGTAATGGTGCATGTATTACAGCATATGGAGGGGCAGGTACCGGAAGTGTATCCAGAGCGGCTCAAAAAAACTCGCTGCAAGGGTTTGAGTGGGCAGTGGGTATCCCGGGAACAGTGATTGGTGCTACCTTTATGAATGCGAACGGGTATGGAAGCCAGATGAAGAATGTGGTGGAGGAAGTTTATGCCGTTTCCATAGATGGAGAAACAGATAAAACCTACGGCTGGGATGATCTTCGTTACGGAACAAGTGACAGTATTTTCATGCATAACGGAGACGTCATTTATGGAGTGAAGCTCCATTTATTTAAAGGCAATGCTCAAGATATCAAAGATAAAATGAGAGATCATCAGGAATCCAGGAGATCAAAGCAGCCCCTTGAGAAAAGAAGTGCAGGTACAATGTACTTGAGGCCGCCGGGATATTATGTGGGCCCTATGATTAAAGCGTGCGGTCTTGCAGGATTTTCTATCGGTGATGCCCAGGTCTCCGAAAAACATCCCGGATTTGTTGTAAATAACGGGAAAGCCACTTGCGAAGAGGTTTTAGCTGTCCTTCACGAGGTTCAACGGCAGGTGAAAGAAAAATTCGGTGTACATATTCCTTTGGACGTCAGAATGCTCGGCGAAGGGCTGGTACAAGAGAGGTAATAGAATTATTAAGAGGCGAACAGCCTCTTTTTGTTTGGCTGAAAATGAAAGAAATATGTAAATAGCTCTTGCATTTTTTTTTAGAAATGAGTATGATAGTAATGTAAGTTAGCACTCGAACTTAATGAGTGCTAATAATTTGAAGGAGGAATTGAAATGTTAAAACCGTTAGCAGATCGTGTTCTTATTGAAGTAGACGTGGAAGAAACAAAGACCGCAGGTGGTATCTTGCTTCCTGACACGGCACAGAAAAAGTCCCAGAAGGGAACAGTTATTGCTGTTGGTTCCGGGAAAGTTTTAGATAATGGAGAACGCTTGCCTTTTGAAGTGGCTGTAGGAGACAGAGTTTTGTTTGCAAAATACTCCGGCGTTGATATTGAAGAAGGCGGTAAGAAATTCTTACTTCTTTCCGAACGGGACGTTTTGGGGAAACTTTAATTTAAATAATCAGATAGGAGCGATATAAATGGCTAAGAAAGTACTTTATAATGAAGAAGCTCGTGCAGCTCTTTTAAGAGGTGTAGACCAGCTTGCAAATGCAGTAAAAATTACTCTCGGACCGAAAGGCCGCAATGTAGTTCTGGACAAAAAATATGGAGCACCGAATATTGTAAATGACGGTGTTTCCATTGCCCGTGAAATTGAATTAAAAGATCCTTTTGAAAATATGGGTGCCCAGCTTGTTAAAGAAGTAGCTACAAAAACAAATGACGTAGCCGGTGACGGAACAACTACGGCTACTCTCCTTGCACAGTCGATGATTCATGAAGGAATGAGAAACGTAGCAGCAGGAGCCAACCCTATGGTTCTGAAAAAAGGTATTGAAAAAGCTGTGGACGTTCTTGTAGAAGAAATTAAAAAGAAGTCTGTACCGGTAGATACGAAGGCAAAAATTGCACAGGTTGCTTCTATTTCTTCTGATGATAAAACCATCGGCGGCTTAATTGCAGATGCTATGGAAAAAGTAGGTAATGATGGTGTTATCACTGTAGAAGATTCCAAAACAATGGGAACAAGCCTTAAAGTAGTAGAAGGCATGCAGTTTGACAGAGGCTATCTCAGCCCATACATGGTATCTGACACCGATAAAATGGAATGTGTCATGAATGATCCGTTGATTCTTATTACCGATAAAAAAATCCCGGTTATTCAAGATATCATCCAGCTTCTTGAAAAAGTTGTACAGGCTGGTAAGGAACTCCTTATTATTGCCGAAGATGTAGAAGGGGAAGCACTGGCAACACTGGTAGTCAACAGATTACGCGGTACATTTAAGTGTGCTGCTGTCAAGGCTCCGGGATTTGGTGATCGTCGTAAAGCAATGCTTGAAGATATTGCTGTTTTGACAGGCGGACAGGTCATTTCGGAAGATATGGGACGTAAATTAGATACGGCTACAGTAGAAGATCTGGGTACAGCTCATCAGGTACGGATTACGAAAGATAATACTACTATTGTCGGAGGTGCCGGTGATAAAGCGGCCATCAATGCAAGGGTAGACCAAATCCGTGAACAGTACAAAGAAGCAACTTCCCAGTTTGATAAAGATAAGCTTCAGGAGCGCTTGGCTAAAATGTCCGGCGGTGTTGCAGTCATCGAAGTCGGAGCTGCTACGGAAGTAGAAATGAAAGATAAGAGACTCCGCATTGAAGATGCATTAAATGCAACTCGTGCAGCTGTAGAAGAAGGTATCGTAGCAGGTGGCGGTACAACATTCCTGGATATCCAGTCTAAACTTGATGGTTTGGAAGTAGAAGGCGATGTAAAGACCGGCGTTAACTTGGTTCGGAATGCCATCGAAGCACCGCTCCGTCAGATTGCAGATAATGCAGGTATTGAAGGAGCTATTGTTGCTGAGAAAGTAAAAGCTGCAGGGGACGGAGTCGGTTACAATGCTGCTGCTGACAAGTATGAAGATATGATTGGTGCAGGTATTGTGGACCCCGCTAAAGTTACCCGTTCCGCACTCCAGAATGCAGCATCTATTGCAGCTCTGGTATTGACAACAGAAGCCATTGTAGGTGATGATCCGGAAGAAAAACCGGCTGCTATGCCTCCGATGCCTCCTATGGGCGGAGCAGGAATGATGTAATTTTCCTGAAATAAAAAAATTAAAATAAGAGTCCCTATCTGGGACTCTTATTTTAATTGGAAATAGAGGAAAGGATGAATCATGAAAATACAAATAAAAAGAATCTATGAACCTTATGAAAAAACAGACGGGTACAGGGTGTTAATTGATCGTTTATGGCCGCGGGGAATTTCCAAGGAAAGAGCTCGAATTGATGAATGGAAAAAAGAAATAGCTCCTTCAACGGAACTCAGGAAAGCCTATCATGAAGAACAAATCAATTATGATAAATTTGAAAACTTGTATATCAGCGAGTTGCAAAATAATCGGGAAATTTTTAATTTTTATAAAAGGCTGGAAAACGAAAAGATTATAACACTCTTATATGCGTCTAAAGATGAAGAAAAAAATCATGCCGCCATATTGAAAAAATATTTAGAAAATCTGAGATAATACAAAAACAAGGTCTGTTTTTATAAGCAGACCTTGTTTTGTAATCCGGTTATTTTATTGACAAATCTTTTCGCTCTTTTAAGTATTCTTTCAGGTTCAGGACTCTTACTGCAGTCCAACTCCCGTTTATGTCTTTTTCCATTTGCACATGCCAAATGAAATCTTTATTAAGATCTTTGTCATGGATTTTGACTTTAACAATTGCAGAATTGCCCTGTTCTTCCACATTCAATACATCAGTCATGGACAGAGCGGCAGAACCGGCATAAGCAGTGATACTTTCGACAGGCTCATCGAGAAAAGATTTACTTTGCCGGGTTTCCGTCTCAAAACTGCTTTCTGTGCGGTGTATTAATTCTGTAATAATTTCTTGCTTTAATCCTTTGACAATGGCAGCCGCAATTTTGTGTTCAGGCAGGTTGTCGGCTTTAAGTTCATCAAGGATATCATCAATGGCATATGAATATACTTTTTCCATATTGACTCGTTCCTTGAAGAGCTGTAAATCTTTCTTCTGAAGAGCTTGTTGTATTTCTCCTGCCGCATAGGCAGGTGTTTTTGTCCAATAGCCGAAATAAAAACCGGCGGCCAGAGCTACAATAAGTCCGATTATTACAAAAAGTTTTTTCATAAAATGCCTTTCTCCTTAAGACACATTAATTATCTTGATTGAGTAGTAAAAACGTAGTATTCAATAGGTGTTTTTTATTTTCCGGTGTCGAAAAGAGCTTTTTGCTGTGTGAATTCAATCATACCGTAAATGCCGCCTTCTCTACCGAGCCCGCTTTGTTTGTAGCCGCCAAAGGGAGCAGATGTATCTCGGGGACTGGCATTAATATAAATGTTTCCCGCTTCAATTTTTTTGGCAACAGCAATCGCTTTTTCTTTTTCACCATACACGCCTGCATTCAAACCGTAGCGTGTGTCATTGGCGATTCGGATGGCCTCTTCTTCTGTTTCATACGGGAATACGCAGAGCACAGGACCGAATATTTCATCTCTGGCTATCGACATTTCGGAGGTTACGCAGGTAAAAATAGTAGGTGAAATATAATATCCGTTGTTTGAATTTTCGGGAACCGTACCGTATAAAAGACGTGCACCTTCCTGTATGCCTGATTTAATATAGCTTTTAACCTTTTCATATTGCCGGAGAGAAGCCAGAGGCCCCAGCTTAGTTGACGGATCTTCCGGATTTCCCGTTGTATATTCTTTGGCAACCTCAATAAGTTTCTTTTCGATAACGGATTGCTCGGATTTTGGAATGAGTAAACGGGAAAAAGCAGTACATGTTTGCCCGGAATTCAAAAAGATGGAATTAAAACATAAACGTATAGCTTCCTCATGATTACTGCCTTTTAAAATAATGTAAGGGGACTTACCACCCAGTTCCAGGCTGATATGTTTCAAGCCGGTTAATGCATTTTTCCCGACGTTAATACCGCCGGAAGTAGAACCGGTAAAGGAAATCATATTAATCAGAGGGTGAGTTGCCATCGCGTCACCTACTTCTCCGCCGCGTCCGGTAACTAAATTAAATACACCTTTAGGGAAATTTGCTTTTTCAAATGCATCGGCCAGCCAGTAAGAAGAAAGTGGTGTATGCTGGCTCGGTTTTAAAATAACGGTATTTCCCATGAGGAGTGCAGGAATAACTTTTTGTATAACTTGTCCCAATGGGTAATTCCATGGCGTAATGCAGCCGATAACGCCGACGGGTTCCCTGTAAACCGTAGAAGCAGCCATATGTTCTACAAGGGGGACTTTGGGTGCCAAGTCGATATAAGACTGGGTTCTTGTATATTGATATTCTACTTGTGCAGTTTTTGTAAATGTATAGGGCGATCCCAGCTCTTTTACGGTAATATCGATTAATTCATCTTCTTGGGAGCGGAAAATCTCCAAAAAACGTTTCATGAGGGAGATTCGTTCCTTAAGCGGAGTCGCAGACCATACAGGTAATGCCCGGTGAGCAGCTTTTGCTGCAGCATCTACATCTTTTGCATTTCCAGCGGGTACTTTTGCAAAAATTTCTCGGGTAGCCGGATTTTCTACATCAATAAATTGACCTGTAGAACCGGGAACCCATTGTCCGTTGATATATATTTTTTCAAAGTTCATAAAAAAGACCTCCTTTGTACTACTTATTATTATATAACAGCAGAAAGTATTTTAAAGTCCTACAGAAAGCTGATGAATATATTTGCATTTGCATAGGATAAAAGAAGTCTATCGTGTATAATAAGCATGTATAAATAATTTTTATGGAGAGGCAAAATGGAAAACAAAGAGGCATACGGGAAAAGTAAGAGTTTTATAAAAAATGAAAGACGGTCTTTTAAAGGCAGGAAATTTTCTTCCGGGAAATCAGGGAATAAAGGCCCTAAGCCCTCCTTTAAGGGAAGAAAACTTGAAGTAGGAAGTATCTATAGGGATCGGGAATTAGGAGAAGGAACGGTAACGGCAATTACAGAGGAAACAATAGCAGTTTGTTTTGGGGAGAATGAGAAAATATTTCCCCGCCGGAAGAGAGAAGAACGAAAAAAAGATTCTCGCATTTCAGAAAAACAAGTATTTGAAAAAAAAGAATATGCAAAGGATGACAGGAACCCGGTTTTTACGTTTGATACAACAGAAGACAGAAACAAAGAAAGTGAGAGCGATGTAAAGCGATCTCCTGTCAAGGTAGGACTTCATGTAAATGATGATGTATTAGGACCGGGAGTGGTAGGCCGTATTACCGAACGCGGCACTTATGTCACTTACGAAAGAACCGGTGAATTTGTTTTGTATCCCCTGGGGCTACCGCTAAAACTTATAAAAAGTGCTTTCCCGGAAGAAGATGTAAAGGAAAAGAGGGTTAAAAGGCAAAGACCTCTGAGAGAGGCAAGAACTTATAAAGTGTCGCCTGAGACAAAAAAAGAGGAGAAAAAAGAAGTTTTGCAAGGAGAAAAGTCGTCCCGTGGAAGGAAAGAAACAGGAAATGTTCATTATTTTGAACTGGCAGAAGGTACACGTGTCTTAAATAAGATATTTGGTACCGGCGTTATAAAAGAAATCGGACAGGGAACGCTGCTTGTTGATTTCGAGGGAGAAATCAGGCGATTTTCTTATCCGGAAGCATTTGCCCGGGGCGAACTTGATGTCATAAGAGAATAGATTAAAAAATGTGGTAATAAAAGCCACATTTTTTTATTTTTATCCGATTTATAATCTTATGCCTATGATATAATTAAATAAGTAATAAAATAATAGAAATATTAAAATTTAAAACTGATATATGGAGAGATTTAATGGGTTTATTAGATGATACAGTGGCACGTATACGACCGCTGAATAAAGTTGTAATGGAAAAGGTACAAGAACGATGGGAACGATTATATTTCGGCATGGGCGATTTGGGAAAGCTGAAAGAAATTGTTATCCGGTATGCAGCTGTTACAGAAGAAGTTATCCCTGAAGTTCCTAAATGTTGCATGGTTGTAGCGTGTGCAGATCACGGTGTATATGAACAGAAGGTCTCTGCATATCCGCAGTCTACTACGGTAGGAATGACAAAAGGATATTTGGTTGCCAAAGGGGCATCCGCAAATGCCATGGCGCATTATTGCGGGGCAGATATGATTGTAGTCGATATGGGTATTAACCATGATATGTCAGATGTGCCCGGTATTTTAGATAAAAAAATTGCTTGGGGGACAAAAGATATTACCCGCGGACCGGCAATGACAAAAGAAGAGGCTATCCGATCTATAGAGGTGGGTATAGAGATAGTGGAGCAAAAAGTAAAAGAAGGCTACCGTGTATTTACCGTGGGCGAGATGGGAATTTCAAATACTACGTCTTCTGCCTGTATGATTGGCGCGTTTAATCATTGGAATGCCATAGAAGTTACAGGGCGGGGTACAAATATTTCCGATGAAAGACTCAAACATAAAATAGAAGTAGTTCAAAAAGCATTGGATATCAATCAGGCTGATCCTGATGACGGACTGGATGTTTTAGCGAAACTCGGTGGTTTTGAGTTTGGCTGTATGACCGGAGTTATTCTGGGGGCAGCGGCGAACCGGTGTCTTACAATAATTGATGGATTTAATTCCACGGCCAGTGCTTTTGTGGCGAAAAAAATATCAAATGTGTCAATTCAATACTTGATGGCCTCCCATCTTTCTATGGAGCAGGCACACCGGCGTTCATTGGAAAAATTAGGACTGTCAGAATATATTGATTTGGATATACGTTTAGGCGAGGCGGTAGGAGCAAGTATCCAGAAAAAGATATTAGATATGGCACTTACCGTATATAGAGAAAGTATGACTAAGGAGCAGGTACAGGCAGATGGGTCAAATTGAAATGTTAGATAAAAATATTATGGAAGCTTGCCGGCTCTATGTGGATAATCTGATAAAACCTCTTCATGCATTGGGAAAACTGGAAGACATGGCAGTCAGACTTGCGGGGATTACAGAAACAGTTAAGCCGCGTCAAATAAAGAAAGCTGTTGTTGTAGTAGCAGGAGATACAGCCGTCGATAAGGAAAATCAAACGGGTGGAAAACAAAGTCTTCTTGAATTCCGGGCGTTGGCTAAAGGACTCGCTCCCGTAAGTGCGGTCGCAAGAATGATGGAGATTCCTTTATATTTGATTGATGCAGGTCTTGAATCGGATACAACCGGGATTGAGGGGGCTCTTGTAAAAAAAGTCATTAAGGGGACGCATCGCGGTAATCGTGCCATGACTCGGGAGCAGGCGGCAGAAGCTATCACGTTAGGAATGTCTGTAGCAAGAAGCCTGGCGGCTCAAGGCATAAATGCAGTGGGATTGGGAAGTATCGGTGAAAGAGCAATGCTTTCCGCGTTGGGCGTTACGGCTGCTATTATGAAAGATGAATTACAAAAAAATGCAAAACAAAATGGTATCTCCATAGAAATTAAGGAAATCGGAGAACTATCAGATGATCCTGTCGAATCTCTGGGAAAAGTAGGTTCTGCGGAGATTGCAGTTCTTTTTGGCTTGGTGGTCCAAGCGGCAAAAGAAAAAATGGCAATAGTTTTTGATAATGCGGTCACAGGTGCAGCAGTTCTTGCAGCGGTAGAGACGTATCCGGTCATCAATGAATATGTTTTTCCCTCGGCGTCTTATGAAGAGCCTGTACATCAGATGCAGATGAAAAGATTAGGAATGAAACCGTTTTTGCATTATGATTTCACTTTAGCAGAGGGATTTGGTTCCGCCATGGGGCTATCTCTTTTGGATGCGTCTTTGGACATGCTGAACGTGATGAAAACTTTTGGTGAAGGCGGTGTAGACGTGGCTGAAGACGGCCCCGGAAAAGATCGTCAAAGAGAGGACGTGAGATAATGAAAGCTGTATTTATCCGTTGTTACGGTAAATTAATACCTGATATGCTTGTAGGCGGTCTTATTGACATGGGTGTACCGCCTGAATATCTGAAAGCAAAATTAAAAGAAGCGGGATTACCTGACGATTTTATTGAAAAATCAATTCCTCATGCACAGGTATCAGCCCATTATTTTCATGTGCCTGAAAAAGCAGATAAGCCGCTATTACTCAGGCAAGGCGATTTATACAGGCAGTGGCGTGAAATTTGCACAAAAGCGGCTCCCGAATGGGAAGTTCCGGGGTGGAAAGTATTTTCTTCTTTGGCGGCAGGAGCATCGGATGCACTGGATGAAATTCCGGCGAACATCATTAATTTACAACGTTGCGAAGTGAAAGAGGAACATTTAATATCCTTATACTGTTTTTTTGCCGCTCTCGATTATTTGGGCGTAGAATCACTCTTCACTTGTCCGTTTTCTGTAATTCCGGGAAAGAGTGAAATGGCCAGGACAACGGAAAAAATAATGATTCATGCTGTTTCTACCACGGGAGAAGCAATATCGGCTGAAGATATTAATCCGTTTGCCGCAGCCATGATAGAAGGGCTTTCTGCCGGATATATACCTATGGATGGAAGATTCTTGGTTGATAAAACTGCTTATGGAAGTGCCAGTGCGGTGAAACCGACAGGCGAGTCAACAGTGGCGGTATACTTGGGATATTTTACTGACCGGGAAGATTCCATATTTAGCCGTCATTTGAAAGTTTTTGGTATGGATGTGTAATTTTTAGAGAAATAAGGATAAACTTAGTTGCCTAAATTTCTGTAACTGTCATTGACATAGAAAAAACCATATGGTAAAGTAGTGACTATGATGTCATTTGTTAAGTATTCCGTTTATGGAAATGGCGGAATTGTTACAGAATTTGCTTGACAAATAACAAAGCAATGATATAATAATATCGTTGCTGACACAGATGCGGAAGTAGCTCAGTGGTAGAGCACAACCTTGCCAAGGTTGGGGTCGCGGGTTCGAGTCCCGTTTTCCGCTCCATTAGATAGTTTCATCCTTGCGGATGTACTATAAATTCCTGAATAGCTCAGCCGGTAGAGCGCGTGACTGTTAATCACGATGTCGCAGGTTCGAACCCTGCTTCAGGAGCCAATAGGGGTATCGCCAAGCGGTAAGGCAACGGACTCTGACTCCGTCATTCGTAGGTTCGAATCCTGCTACCCCTGCCAAATATGATCCATTAGCTCAGTCGGTAGAGCACTTGACTTTTAATCAAGGTGTCCCGCGTTCGAGTCGCGGATGGATCACCATTTATGGCCTGTTCGTCAAGTGGTTAAGACACCGCCCTTTCACGGCGGGTTCGCGAGTTCGAATCTCGCACAGGTCACCATGGGCGATTAGCTCAGCTGGGAGAGCGTCTGCCTTACAAGCAGAATGTCAGCAGTTCGATCCTGTTATCGCCCACCAAAACGGCCCGGTGGTGTAGTGGTCTAACATGCCGCCCTGTCACGGCGGAGATCGTCAGTTCAAATCTGATCCGGGTCGCCACAATTTTGCCTCGGTAGCTCAGTTGGTAGAGCAAAGGACTGAAAATCCTTGTGTCCACGGTTCGATTCCGTGCTGAGGCACCATATTTGCGGCTGTGGCGGAATGGCAGACGCGCTACTTTGAGGGGGTAGTGATCTTTCGATCGTGTGAGTTCAAGTCTCACCAGCCGCACCATTCCTTATTTTTTTCTTTACAATTTCATATGCGGTTGTGGCGGAACTGGCAGACGCGCTATCTTCAGGCGGTAGTGGAGTAATCCGTGAGAGTTCAAATCTCTCCAACCGCACCAACCTCACAATAGTAAATCTCATCTGCGGATGAGATTTTTTACGTTATTTTTTACTCATGCTATAATACAAGTATTGAATTTACATATTTAGGAGCAGGAAATGGGAAGATATATATTCCGGTGGTCACCGGCACGGATTGTTGCCACTGCGTTTTTTAGCGTCAGCTTTGCCGGATCGATTCTCTTATATTTGCCGGTTTCACATATGCCCGGGGTGGAAATTACTTATTTAGATGCTCTTTATACAGCTGTAAGCGCGATGTGTGTCACCGGATTATCTATTGTAGATACAGCAAAAGTTTTTAATTCTTTTGGTCAGATAGTGTTGGCTGTATTGATTCAAATAGGTGGTCTTGGGGTCTCTACCATGGGAGCAGGAGTTCTTTTAGCCTTAGGCAAGAAAATGGGTATGAAGGAACGAAGTCTTATTCACGATACGATGAAGCTTGATTCCTACGCAGGGGTTGTCCAATTCCTCAGAACACTATTTGCTACCACTTTAATTATCGAGTTTATCGGTGCAATTTTAGGGTATTGGGTATTCAGAAAGCATTATGAACCGCTGGAGGCTTTTGGCTTAAGTCTATTTCATTCGATATCATCCTTTAATAATGCGGGACTTACTATTTTATCGACAGACAGAAGCATGGCGATGTATGCTGAAGATCCGTTTATGCTTATTTTGACATTACTTCTTGTGTTTATGGGTGGATTAGGGTTTATTGTTATCCGTGAATGCTGGATAAAGCACTTTGTTTGGCGCAAACTGAGCATGCATTCCCGGGTCTCTTTGTTTATGGCGGTATTGCTTTTGTTTGGCGGAGCAGTACTTTTAAAGGCTACAAATGACATTTCCTGGCTTGTCGCTTTTTTTAGCAGTCAGTCCGCAAGATCTGCCGGGTATGAAGTATTTCCTTTTGAAGAGTGGTCACCAGCCGGACTTTTGGTTATGCTCATTTTGATGTTTATAGGAACATCTACCGGATCTACCGGCGGAGGTGTCAGAACCAGTACAATTTTTGCACTTGCATTGGGGATACGCCGTGTCGCCACCAATGCACGGGCAGAGGCCTTTCATTATTCAATGTCGCCTATAGTATTCAGAAAAGCTGCGGTAGTTGTGCTTTTCGCTATTTCAGATATTATTATCAGTACATTTATTCTATTGGTTATTTCACCGGGACTTACCTTGGCGGAAGCTTTTACTGAAATGCTGAGTGCATTTACGACAGTCGGTTTATCTTTGGGGACGACAGCCTCTTTGAATGAATGGGGGAAATCTCTATCGATTCTGGTCATGCTGACAGGAAGAATTGGTCCTATTACGGTAGCAACTGCCTGGCACTTTTATGACGAAACCAGAGCACGATATCCGGAGGGAAATATTACTGTCGGCTGATGGAGGGAGCTATGTTTAGTTTTAGTACAAAAAAACCTGAAAATTTATCTTATGGAGTAGTAGGGCTTGGACGGTTTGGCTATATACTGGCTACAGAATTAGCTGCATACGGGTATGATTTGCTCGTCGTAGATACTGATGAAAGTATTGTCCAAGATCTTCGGTCTGTAACAGAAAATGCAATTGTCGTAGATGGTTATGATAAAAAATCATTAAAAGATTCAGGCGTAAAAAATTGCGATGTAGTCATTGTGTGCTTAGACGAGGAACTGGAAAAATCGCTCTTAGTTACTTTAAATTTGATTAATGCAGGTGTAAAAAAAGTCATTTCGATTGCAAATACATCAGAACATGGTGAAATATTAGAAAAACTCGGAGCGGAAGTTGTGTATCCGAAAAGAGATATGGCAGTCCGTTTGGCAAGTCGTTTAAGAGCAAATATGATTCTTGACTTTGTACAATTAAATGAGCAAATTAATATATATAAAGCAATTTTACCTGAGGCACTTGAAGGACAAACTGTCAGCGGAAGCGGATTGCGTACGAAGTTTGAATTAAATATCATTGCGATTCAGAATCGTGATGGGGTTAAAGATATGATCAGTCCGGGTTATGTTTTTCAAAAAGGAGATATACTTTTTTTGGCGGGAAGTAAAGAAGGATTTAAGGCACTCACCGAGTGGGTGGGGCGTAACGAGGAATAGAATGTAATAAAAAACCGAGTCACTTTGTGATTTGGTTTTTTATTGTCTCGAAATAATAGGGAAAACGTGCAGTATGGTATAATTAAACATAAAATGAGCTTATTTTTGGAGGAAAGTATGGAGAAAAAACTGGTTATTATTGATGGCAGTTCTCTTTTATACAGAGCATTTTATGCATTGCCAATCCTTTCTTATAACGGAATCCCCACGAATGCAGTGATGGGCTTTTTAAATATGCTCTATGATATTTATAAGAAAATGGATCCCGAATACGTTGCGGTATCTTTTGATAAGAGTAAAGACACATTCAGATCGGAATTGTATAAAGATTATAAATCCACAAGAAAACCGGCACCGCCGGAACTGATTCCCCAGTTTGATCTGATTCGCGAAGCACTTCGCACATTAGGTGCGGCCGTTTATGAAGTTGCCGGATATGAAGGCGATGATATTCTCGGCACCTTGTCGGCACATTATGAGAAAGAAATGCCGGTTGTTATAGTGACGGGAGACAGGGATGCTCTTCAGTTATCGAATGAGCAGACAACTGTATATATTACACAAAAAGGAGTCTCCCGGATGGCGGCGATGACACCGGAGGCAATTTTTGAGAAATATCATATTACACCCCGACAAGTTATTGATATGAAAGCATTGATGGGTGATACAGCTGATAATATTCCGGGCGTTCCGGGTATTGGAGAAAAAACAGCACTCAAGTTACTGACGGAATATAAAACATTGGATAATTTATATGCCCATGTTTCAGAGGTGAAGGGGGCAGTGGGGAAAAAGCTTGTAGAAAATAAGGACTTGGCTTATCTCTCTTATAATCTGGCAACGATAAAGAAAGATGTACCTTTTAAATTTTCTTTAGATGAAATGAAACAGCCCGTACATTTTTCTGAAATGGAGGATTTTTTTGCCCGCTTGGGTTTAACCAGAATTTCTGATAAATACAGTTCTTTACCAAGGTTTAAAGAACTGGCGGCAGCTAAAAAAGAAGAAATTCAGACCCGTTCGGTAAAAGCAGAAACATTTACAGAAGATGTCAGTTTGGAGGGTAAAGTGGCAGCACTTGCCCTTCAATATGAGGGAAAATCTCCGTTTTACAAAGCGACGTATGCGGTAGTAGCTTGCGAGGGACATGCTTATAGCGTACTGCCAAACCAGTTTGAGGAATGTGGAAAAATCTTAAAAACAGCAAAAGAAGTTGTTGTAGAAAACAGTAAAATTATTTATGAATCAAATTTTCCTTTTGAGGGGATTCCTTTCTATGATATGGCACTGGTGTCTTATCTTCTTGACCCTGCCAGAACGACTTATCCGTTGTCTTATATGGCGGAACTATTTAACGTGCCGGCTATATTTCCGGATCATTTGGAGCAGGAAGATAAAGGTTCTTGCATCAGTGAATTTCTTTTGATGATTTATGAAAAATCTTTGGAAAAATTGGAAAATCATCATGTCACATCTCTTTTTAGGGAAATAGAAATGCCTTTAGTTCCGGTTTTAGCAAAGATGGAAAAGGCCGGCATTGCTACGAACCGGGAGCAGTGGGAATGTATACGAAAGGATATGAAAGCCAGAGAAAAAGAGCTTCTGGATGAAATTTACAGAGAATCGGGAGAAGAGTTTAATGTCAATTCGCCTAAGCAATTGGGTCATATTTTATTTGAAAAAATGGGAATGCCTGCCGGTAAAAAAACAAAGAGCGGATATTCTACGGCGGCTGATGTACTGGAAGGGCTTGCAGAAAGTTATCCTTTTGTGAAAAATATTTTAGAATACAGAACATTAGCCAAATTAATTTCCACCTATTTAGATGCCTTACCATTGCTTATCAATAAAGAAACAGGCAGGATACATACTTCTTTTAATCAAATGGTTACGGCTACAGGACGATTGTCCAGCTCCGAACCGAATTTACAGAATATTCCTGTTCGGACCGATGAAGGAAAAAAAATACGTTCACTTTTCGTACCCGGAGAAGGCTATGACTGCTTTATTTCTTCAGATTACTCACAAGTGGAATTACGTATTCTTGCTCATATGTCGGGAGATGAAAGCTTAATCCGTGCATTCACAGAACAAGAGGATATTCATCGCAGAACTGCAGCGGAGATATTGGGCATTCCTTTTGAAGAAGTAACGGCAGAGCAAAGATCCCATGCCAAAGCAGTTAATTTTGGAATTATTTACGGTATCAGTGACTTTGGTTTGGCTAAGCAGTTGGGAATTAGTCGCAGTCAAGCCGGTGAATATATAAAAAGATATTTTGAAAGATATCCGTCTATCCATAAATTTATGGAAAAAATGGTGGAAGAAGCGAAAAGTACAGGCTATGCTAAAACATTATTCGGTCGTTATAGAAACTTACCGGACATTAAAAGTTCCAATTTTAACCGCCGCTCTTTTGCAGAGAGAACAGCCATGAATACACCTATACAGGGAACAGCGGCAGATATTATGAAGTTGGCTATGATAGAAGTGGACCGGCGTATGACGGCGGCGAATTTTAAGAGCCGCATATTGCTTCAGGTTCATGACGAGCTGGTGGCTGAGGTCATAAATGAAGAAAAACAAGAGATAAAATCACTACTGAAGGAAGCTATGGAGTCTGTTGTTACCTTGCGTGTTCCTTTGATTGCTGATGTCCACGAAGGAAAAAATTGGGCAGAAGCCAAATAGGTGAAATATGTATAGAATCGGATTGACAGGCGGGGTAGGAAGCGGTAAAAGTACGGTCTCCTCTTATATGAAAGAGTTAGGAATACCGGTTATAGACGGAGACCGGTTGGCACAAGAAGCTGTACAGCCGGGGAGTGAAGCAATGTGCCGTGTAAAAGAGGCTTTCGGGGAAGAAATTTCTTGTAAAGACGGCACACTTAATCGTGCCAAAATGGCAGAAATTATTTTTGCTGATGATGAAAAAAGGCAACTTCTCAATCATATTATCCATCCTTATATTTGGAGAAAAGCGCAGGAGCAATTGCTCGAATTTCAAGAAGAGGGGAAAACGGTGGTTGTTCTTGACATGCCTCTTTTGTTGGAAATAAGCTGGCAACTCAGAGTGGAGGAAGTATGGGTGGTCAAGGTTCCGGTGGAGGTACAAATAAAAAGAGTCATCGAAAGGAATGGGATGACGGAGGGGCAGGTGCGGGAGAGAATAAGAAACCAGATGCCTACAGAAAATAAACTCAATTATGCTGATGTAGTCATAGATAACAGTTATACAGTGGAGAATACCAAGCGTCAGGTAAGAGAAGCGTTGTCCCATGTGCCGGGGTTTATTTTCCCTGAAGAAAAAGAAGTGACTGACGGTGAGAGAAATGAGTAGGAAAGTAGAAGTTTCCCGTTTGGACACATCGTGGGGAAAGAAAATTTTTACATTTTTGTTAGGAGTAGGAAGTCTATTTTGTTTTTTTATACTTTCAAGTCCTTCCATATGGAAGCCCAGTCCGGCGGTACAGCAAATTATTAATGAAAGTGCAGCGCGAGAGCAGTTATCCCCTTTTTTAATAGAAGCAGTAATGCTCACGGAAAGCAAATTTGACGAAAGAGCAGTTTCGAAAGTGGGCGCAGTTGGCATGATGCAGCTTATGCCGGAAACGGCGGCTTGGATTTCAGAAGTAAGCGGACTTCCTGCAGACCATCTTGACAGACCCGGTGAAAATATTCCTTTGGGGGCTTGGTATTTGAATTTTTTATTAAAAAAATATCATAATAATGAGGTTTTGGCTCTGGCTGCTTATAATGCGGGGAGAGGTAATGTAGATGAATGGATTGAAGAGTTGGGATGGAAAGAAGATTATTCCGCAATAGAGGGAATCCCGTTTCCTGAAACACGGGAGTTTGTAAAGTCAGTGGTAACAGCACGAGATAGATTGGAAGAAGAGAGTAAATAATGGATAATCAAAAGACACTTGATGAAAAATCTGCCGAGAAAAAAGCATTTATCGAATGGGATATTGAAAACGATCTACCATCGAATATAGGTCCTTATGTATTGGAAAGAACAGATGAACAAGACGGTAGGATTTATAAGGCGTTCAGATGGATAGATCATCAGTCCGGATGGGAAGTACGTGCGGTTTTTGATGGGGAAACTGCAGATTATATGATTAAAATAGATTTAAACTTTATGACGTTTACTCAAATCGAAGTTATTTCGTCTGATTTTGAAACGTTTAAAGAAAATGTTAAGAAGCTGACTCCCGGTATTATTGAAAAAGAATTGATAAAAAGAGATCATATTTCGGTGTTGATAAAAGACAAGGGGTTTGTAAACTGGAAATATGAAACCTTATTGCCTGCGCGGATAGAAACCTATGAACGTGTTATTGAACCTAAAAACCCGATAACCGGATTGAACGGATCTTATATTATCGCTGCTTATCAATGTAAGGACCGGGAGGCGGCTATGATATTCTTTTATAATGTATATAGAGATGAATACTATGGAGAGATGCGTTCCAAGGGAATTCCTCTCATTATGCATAAATATGATTCACAAACCATTGATGAGTTTTCTAAAGCACTTAAATCCAATTTGGAAAAAGATTTACAAGATTTATATGAGCGTTCTTAATCCGGTAAAAAGCATATTTTTCAGAGGGTTTATCCATTTGCGGATAATCCGCAATTTATGATATAATAACCAAGGTAAGTAAGTTGTTATTTTATAGTTTCCTGTAGAGTGAGCCCCGGCTCACTTTTTCTTATAGTAGGGGGGAAAATGAGTAGAAAAGAAGTTGAATCGGTAGTGGAAAAATTGCTGGAGCCTGTTTTAGCGGAAAACAAAATTGAATTGGTAGATGTGGAATATGTGCGGGAAAGGAATTGGGTGCTCCGTGTTTTCATTGATAAAGAAGGCGGTGTAGATTTAAATGATTGCCAGGAAATCAGTGAAAAAGCAGGGGCCGTATTGGACGAAGCAGATGTGATTTCTGATAATTACATGCTCGAGGTTTCTTCCCCTGGCTTAGACAGAGTAATCAAGAAAGATAAGGATTTTATCCGGTATACAGGCGAAGAAGTGGATGTAAAGCTGTTTGCTCCCACAGAAGAAACAAAAGGGGCTAAAGTCTTTACCGCTATATTAGAAGGGTTAAACGAAAACGGAGCAGTCAAGTTACGTCTGTCGGATGAAACATCTGTCGAATTAGATAAAAATAAAATTTCACAAGTCAGAATACATTTTTCTTTTTAATGAGGAGGAGTAAAAATCGTGAACAGCAATTTACTGGAGGCAGTGAAGGTACTGGTAAAAGCTAAGAAAGTTGATGAAAATATTATTTTTGATGCCTTGGAAATGGTGCTTTTGACAGCTTATAAAAAAGAATCTGGCAGTAATGCCAAGACATCCATCTCCTTGGACCGTACGACAGGAGACTATTTTATTTATGCAGAAAAGAATGTTGTTGAAAAAGTAGATCCCGAATCGGAAAATGCCATTAATGAAATTTCTGTAAAAGAAGCAAAAAAAATCAATAAGGAATATGAAGCGGGAGATATGCTCCGCATAGAGGTAACTCCAAAAGATTTCGGTCGTGTAGCGGCACAGGCAGCAAAACAGGTACTGATACAGAAATTGAGAGAAGCAGAACGGGGTTCTATTTATGATGAATTTTCCGGAAGAGAAGGAGACATCATTACCGGTACTGTAAAGTGGAGCGAATCAAGGACGGTTTTTGTCGATTTGGGAAGGGTAGAAGGAATCCTTCCTTTTTCGGAACAGATTGAAGGGGAGACTTTTCAACCAAATGATAAAATCAAGTGCTATGTGCAGGAAGTAAGAAAAACAACTAAAGGACCGGAAATTATCTTATCCAGGACACATCCCGGTTTGCTGAAGCGGTTGTTTGAAATGGCGGTTCCTGAAATTTACAGCGGTACCATAGAAATTAAATCTGTAGTAAGAGAAGCAGGATCGCGTTCTAAAATTTCTGTATGCGCCATGGATCCCAATATAGATGCTGTGGGTGCTTGTGTAGGCCCGAAGGGACAAAGAGTGCAAAATATTGTTAATGAATTGCATGATGAAAAGATTGATATTGTCCGGTGGGACGAAGATCCGGCTATATACATTGCCAATGCTCTTTCTCCTGCTAAAGTAGTTTCTGTTTCTGTGTGGGATGAAGAAAAATCTTCGTATGTTATAGTCCCTGACTATCAATTGTCGCTTGCTATCGGTAAAGCAGGACAAAATGCAAGATTGGCAGCTAAATTGACCAATTGGAAAATAGATATTAAAAGTGAATCGCAGGCAGCAGAAGAAGGATTTGGAGATGATGAAGAGGTAGAAGACGATATCCTTGAAGATATTGAACATCCGGGAACAAAGGAGGGGGATAAAGAGTGAAAATAAAAAAAATCCCCCTGCGTATGTGTGTCGGCTGCAAGGAGTTAAAGAACAAAAAAGAGCTGTTACGAATTGTGGCACTTCCTACCGGAATGATAGAACTGGATCAGACCGGTAAAAAGTCGGGAAGAGGGGTTTATGTATGTAACAGCATTGATTGCTTTCAAAAAGCCTTTGAGTCTCATGGACTTGAACGATCATTAAAACGGCCTGTTCCTCGGAATGTATATGATGCGATTAAGGAAGAAATTGAGAATGGATGACTCTATTTATAAGTTGCTTGGGCTTTGCAAAAAAGCAGGGCGGCTTTTAACCGGAAACGAACAGGTTACAGAAGCAATAAAAAAAGGTAAAGGATACCTGCTTGTGATGGCGGATGATAGTGCAGATAATACAAAGAAAAAATACCTTTATTTGGCCGGACAAGCAAAACTGACGACACGATTCTTTGGGCAAAAAGAAAAATTGGGTCGCGCAGTGGGTCACGAAGTAAGGACTGCAGTTTTAATTACAGATCAGGGTTTTGGGAAAACAATTATCCAGAAAATTGATGGCGAAAATAAGAAAAGATAGGAGGCTGCCTATGCCAAAATATAGAGTATATGAGTTAGCGAAAATATTTGATAAATCAGCAGAAGAAATTATTGAAGTCTTGCAAAAACATCATATTGAAGTTACAAACAGATTGAATAGTGTGGATGAAGATGCAAAAAAAATATTGGAAAATGTGTTTGCGCCGAAGCCTAAGAAAACGAAAAGGCCGCCTATGAGGACAGTAAGATTCGACCAGCAAGGTCGGCCTAAAGGAGCAGATAAGGGGACAGAGTCTAAAAAATCATATTCTTCTTATACTGCCGAATCAGAAAAAGAAGAACCGAAAAATAAGTCTTCATTGAATGAACCGATTGATTCTAAAGCGCCGGTAAAAACGGGTGAAAGAAAAATCGGCGGGGAAAAGGAACAAGGAAATAAAAATCAGACTCCTTCTCATAAAGGAACCGGGGCAGATGTTCCAGTAAAAGAGAAGACCGCTCCAATAATGCATCAACGAAATAAAGATGAAAAAAATGGACAAAGGAATGAACGGACAGATCGAGGTGCTCGTGGAGACCGTCAACAGCGGGGAGATCGGAACAGAAGACCGCAAGACGGAGACCGCGGTCAGAAGCAGGATAGAAGCGGACGCTCTCAGACGGGTGACCGTACCAAAAGGAATGACAGGAACGGTCGTCCGCAAACGGGAGAACGCCAGCAGGGAAATGATAAGAACAGACGTCCACAGTTTGGAAACAGACCGGCCAAAACAGATACATCTATAGAAGAAGTGATTCCGGCAACAACTCGGAGAGAAAAACCGGAAAAGAAAAAGACAAGAAAGGACTATGAAAGAAGCCGCAGAGAAAAAGAAGGCGGATCTCTTATGGCCCGTTCTTTAAATCAGAGTAAGAAGAAAAAGCGGGGGAATGATAAAAAGGTGGCTGTGTATCCGACGGAAATAGAAGTATCAGGAAGTCTTACCGTTAAGGAACTTGCGGAAAAATTGGGGCGTGAGGTATCCGAGGTTATCAAATATCTGATGATGGATGGTGTTATGGCAACGATCAATCAGAACTTAGATATGGACACCATTGAAATTTTAGCCGAAGAATTTGGCGTGAAAATTTTACAAGCTGCCGCACCGGAAGATCCGACAGAATATGTACCGGAAGAAGATAATCCGTCAGATCTTAAGTTAAGACCGGCGGTTGTTACAATTATGGGACATGTCGACCATGGGAAAACCACACTGCTGGATGCATTGCGTTCTACAAGTGTAGCTTTACATGAAGCAGGCGGTATTACACAGCGTATCGGTGCTTATCAAATCCGGTATAAAAACCATAAAATTACTTTTCTTGATACACCCGGGCATGAAGCATTTACGGCCATGAGATCCCGCGGAGCTCAATTAACTGATATTGCAGTTTTGATTGTGGCGGCCGATGATGGTGTTATGCCGCAGACAATAGAGGCAATTCACCATGCAAAAAGTGCAGGTGTTCCGATAATTGTTGCTATTAATAAAGTGGATAAACCCGGAGCAAACCCGGACCGTATAAAAGAAGAATTATCTCACGAAGGACTCATTGCGGAAGACTGGGGCGGAGATATCATTATGGTTCCGATTTCTGCCAAGAAAAAGCAAGGACTTGATGATTTACTGGAAAACATTTTACTTGTGGCAGAAATGCAGGAGTTGAAGGCAAATCCGAATCGCGAAGCTTACGGTATTGTTGTAGAAGCACAGCTTGATAAAGGACGCGGTCCTGTTATGAGTGTTTTAGTACAAAACGGTACTCTTCGTGTCGGTGACGGAATTTTGGCCGGTAAAAGTTGGGGACGTGTCCGTGCCATGACAAATGAAAATGGGCGGAAAATGAAAAATGCAGAACCGGCTGCACCTGCTGAAATATTGGGAATGAACAGTGTCCCTGAAGCAGGAGACAGATTCTTTGTAATGGATGCCAGCAAAGCAAGAACGATTGCAGAGCTTCGGGCTTCTCTGGCTAAAGATGAGGAAAACAGAAGTGTACAGAAGGTTACTCTGGATAACATCTTTGAAAAAATCAAAGAAGGGGAAATGAAGCAGTTGGATATTATTATCAAAGCTGATGTACAGGGGTCTGTAGAGGCACTGGTACAATCTTTCCAGGGGATTAAGAGTGAAGAAGTCCGTATTTCTATTGTCCACTCTGCGGTAGGTGCGATTAATGAATCAGATGTGATGCTGGCTTCTGCGTCCAATGCATTGATTATCGGATTTAATGTCCGCCCTGATGCGAATGCGAGAGCTTTGGCAGAAAAAGACAGTGTAGATATCCGATTGTATCGTGTCATTTATGATGCTATTGATGATGTGAAAGCAGCAATGGCCGGTTTGTTGGCACCTACTATTAGAGAGGTTCTCCTCGGACATGCTGAAGTACGCCAGGTTATCCATACACCAAAAGTTATTGTAGCAGGATGCTATGTCCAGGATGGCAAGATAACAAGCAATGCTATGTTGCGTATTGTGAGAGACGGTATTGTTATTCACGAAGGAAAAATCGGTTCGTTACGCCGCTTTAAAGATGACGTGAAGGAAGTTACCGAAGGGTTTGAGTGCGGTATTGCTATTGATTCATATAGAGATGTAAAAGAAGGCGATCAATTAGAAGCATTCAAATTGGAGGAAGAGGCTGCTGAACTGGAATAATATGTAAAAGCGGCATGATTTCTATATGTCGATTTTTACTCATTGCAAGATAGTGAGGTATTGATGTCAGAACTTAGAGTAAAAAAGGTAGAAGAATTTATTAAGCAAGAAATAGGAAACATGCTGCTAATGGATTTAAAAGATCCGCATTTAGGATTTGTGACTGTGACCGGAGTCAAGGTCACGGGAGATCTTAGAGAGGCGATTGTCTATGTCAGTTTGTTTGGTAATGAAGAAAGCAAAAAAGAATCCCTTTTGGTACTGGATAAATCAAAAGGATTTATCAGGAAAGAACTGGGAAAACGTTTGAAAGTATATTATACACCGTCTATTCGTTTTGAAGAGGATACATCTTTGGATTACGGAATGCATATCGACGGTATTTTAAAAAAGATACATAAGGAGGAACAATGAGTCTGCGTATAGGGCATGCAAAAGAAATTGGAATGGAAGAAACTATTGCGTTTTTGAAACAACACGAAAGATTTCTTTTAGTAGGACATGAGCATCCTGATGGAGATGACGTGGGCTCCATCTGTGCGTTGCATAACGTTTTAGTATCTTTAGGAAAACAGGCAGACATGGTTCTCCCTGACCCGGTGCCGGAAATATTCCGCCTGGTAAAAACCTCAGAAAAGGTAATGACAGCTATTCCTCCGGATAGAAATTACGACGCACTGGTCTTTACGGATTTGGGAAATCTGGAAAGAGGAGGAAATTTTGATTTTCCTGATGTTCCGAGTCTTTGTATTGACCATCACCGCACAAATGAAAGATACACAGATTTTCTTTATTTAAAACATAAATATGCAGCCACTGCCGAAATGCTTGCAGAGATGTTTTTTGCTATGGGAGTAGAGCTTGATAAAGATACCTGTAATGCTCTGTATATGGCAATCGGAACAGACAGCGGCTTCTTTAAATTCAGTTGCACTTCAGAAAACACTCTGCTTATGGCAAGTCGACTTGTAGGAATGGGTGCGGATCCTTCTTATATTTCCAACAGGCTTGATGAGAAAACGGAAGAGGCTATGAAATGTTACAAACTGGTGGCTGACACGATACATTCCTATCATAACGGAAAAATCGTAGTAGCCTATATGGATGAAGAAGCAATGAAATTAGATGGCGAAAATTCTGATTATTATGCCAGCATACCCCGTTGTATTAAGGGGGCTGAAATTGCTGCACTTTTCAAGTACAGAGGGAAAGATGAATATCGTGTTTCTCTCCGCTCTCTGAATTATGCTAATGTATCTGAACTGGCCATGGAATTTGGCGGCGGAGGTCACTGGAAAGCAGCGGGCTGTACAATAAAAGGACCGCTGGCGGAAGGGGAAGCAAAGTTTGTTGAGGCAGCGGTGAAATATTTGTAATGGATGGTGTTCTGAATGTTTTTAAACCTGCCGGGATGACATCCTTTGATGTGATTGCTTTTTTACGGCGGGTGTACGGACAAAAGAAAATCGGACACGGCGGAACATTAGACCCGATGGCTGCGGGCGTACTGCCTGTTTTCTTGGGCAAAGCTACCCGCTTGATAGAATATGCGCCTATTCATAGAAAAAAATATGAAGCAGAATTCATCATGGGAATAGCTACAGACACGGAAGATATGACGGGCCGGGTAATGGAGACGGGTGATGTAAATTCAGACAGGGCGGTATGGGAAGAAGTAATTTCCAGATACCGGGGGAGGATTAAACAGATACCTTCCCAATATTCTGCCATCCGTGTTAATGGAAAAAGAGCTTATAAATTGGCACGGGAGGGAGAAGATGTCAAACTTCCCGAGCGAGAAGTTGATATTTACCATTTGTCAATCCGAGAAATAAGATTGCCTCGTATATTTTTTTCCGTAGAATGTTCTTCCGGAACGTATATAAGAGCACTGGGGCGTGATATTGGAAAAGAATTGGGAATTCCGATGACAATGTCATTCCTTTTGCGAACAGCCATGGGGACTTTTACGATTGGAGAAGCTAAAACTTTGGAGGAAATAGAGCAATGCCCGGAAGAAAGTATTATTCATGACATACGCTCTCTTTTGACGGATTTGGACTCTGTTCAGCTTTCAGAAGAGAAAGCAAAGGCCTTTTTACAAGGGAAACGGATTCCTTTTTCTGAGAATATAGGAAAAACTATTTCTGTATTTTATGAAAATACTTTTCTGGGCATTGCGGAAGTTAAAGAAAAAATACTTTTCCCAAAGAAAGTTTTTGGTGAGAGTAAATGAAAATTATTAACGACTTACATCCGCAAGAACTCCCAATGCCGGTAGTGCTTGCCGTAGGATTTTTTGATGGAGTTCACAGAGGGCATCAGGCAGTTCTCAAAGATGCGTTGAAACTTGCAAAAGAAGTGAAGGCAGCTCCGGTAGTCCTGACCTTTTATCCTCATCCTATGACTGTTTTAGCACCCGATATACCTGTACCGCTTTTATTGTCACAAGAAGAAAAAGAAAAAATTATAGAAGATATGGGATTTCATTATATGATTGTAGTCCGGCCCAGCGTTGATTTTTTAAGAAAAACGGCAGATCGTTTTTTGGCAGACTTAGGAGGCATGTATCATTTAAAAGGAATTATTACAGGTGAAAACTTCACTTTCGGTAAAGGGGCAGCAGGGAATGGATTTTTATTAAAAAAATACTTTAAGAACACTTCTGTACAAGTTCATTTGATTTCTTTAAAAGAAGAAGACGGAAGGATAATATCAAGTACGGGAATCCGGGAAACTATATTGGCAGGACATATGAAAAAAGCTGCCCGGTTACTTGGGAGAAATTATGTAATCCGCGGTGATATAATTCATGGTTTTAAAAGAGGAATGCAGCTTACAGGATTTCCTACAGCAAACTTGCGACCTGAAAGAGGAAGGATTATCCCCAAAGATGGCGTGTATGCCACCAGAGCACGGATAAGGGGACATTCATATCCGGCAGTAACAAATGTGGGGAGAAATCCGACATTTGGGAATGAAAACCGCAGTATAGAGACCTTTATTATTTCTTTTGATGAAAATATTTATGACGCACCTTTTGAGTTGGAATGGATAGACAGAATTCGTGATGAAATTAAGTTTGACAGTGTAGATTTATTGAAAGAGCAGATAAAAAAAGATATTGAAACAGCGAAAAAATTATTAAGATAGAGAGCAGGTCTTCAGGGATTGCTCTCTATTTTAATAATTGACATTCTATAGGGGATAGAATTACAATAAACTTATTCTTTATACAGCCTTTAATTGTATAAGCGGCATTTATGTATAAAAAGGAGCGATGTGAAATGGCTATTTGTTTTTCTGAAGTACTCGCAAAAATGAAGGGATCCGATTTGGGGCCGCTTTTGGCACTGACTGCCCAGCCAGATATTATTTCTTTTGCAGGGGGACTCCCTGCGCCGAAAACATTTCCGTTAAAAGATTTAACTGAGGTGGCATGTAAAGTAAGAGAAGAAGACGGAGCAGGAGCTATGCAATATGGACCGTCTTTAGGATTTATGGGACTTCGTGAGGCGATTGCAGAACGTATGAATCGCATGTACATGCCTATGGGAATGGAAAAAGTAGAAGCCAAAAATATTATGATTGTTACAGGCTCTCAGCAGGGGCTGGATATTACGGGCCGTGTCTTTCTTGATAAAGATGATGTAGTTCTTATTGAAAGTCCGTCCTATTTGGGCGCTATCGGTGCATTTGCATTGGAACAGCCGAAGTTTATTGAAGTACCGACAGATGAGGAAGGCATGATTCCGGAAGAACTGGAAAAGTTACTGGAAAATACAGAAAGAGTAAAGTTTATATATGCCATTCCGAATTATCAGAATCCTACAGGTATCTGCTGGTCTTTAGAAAGACGACAAAAGTTAATGGAACTTGCTACAAAATACGAGATTCCTGTTTTTGAAGATAATCCGTATGGAGATCTCCGTTTTGAAGGAGAAGAGATTGCACCGCTGATTTCCATGGATCCCAAACATTTGGTAATTTATTCCGGCACATTTTCTAAAACTCTTGCACCGGGAATGAGATTAGCATGGCTTGTTTGCAATGATGAGATTCTTGCCAAAATGGATTTGGTTAAGGGATCTACAGATTTGCATACACCGTCGGTTACCCAGCGAGAGGTAGCTATGTATATGAAAAATTATGATTTTGAGGCACATGTACAGGAAAATTGTCAGTTATATGCACACCGTCGTGATATTATGTGTGATTCCATAAAAAAATATTTTCCGGAAAATGTGCATTGTACCTATCCGCACGGAGGATTATTTCTTTGGGTAGAATTACCTGAAAATTGTGATTCCCGTGAGCTTTTTGCAGAAGCTATTAAACGGAAAGTTGCTTATGTACCGGGAGACAGTTTCTTTCCTGCATCAGGCAAGAAAAATTATTTCCGCTTAAATTTTTCTTATAATGACGATGATGTAATTGAGGAAGGCATTAAGCGCTTAGGTGAGGCAATCAAAGCCTATTTGAAATAAAAATAAATGAACTAAAAAAGACCGTGTCCGGATGGGCTTGGTCTTTTTTGATTTATGAAAAGACTTAGTAGCCTTTTTGCTTATCAATTTCATTGACTAAAGGAAGTCCTTGGCTGAAAGAAATAAAGTTATCCTTTAGCAGATAAAGAATTCGATCCCATGAATCCGGTGTGAAAGAAGCCACATGTGGTGTGATAATGACATTTTTCATGGACCATAAAGGGTGATTTTCGGGAAGGGGTTCTTTAGAAAATACATCAAGAGCGGCCCCTGCTAATTTTTTCTCTGCCAAGGCATTGATTAAAGCCTCTTCATCTACGATGGATGCTCTTGCAATATTAATAAAAATTGCACCATCTTTCATAAAAGAAAAGCGTTCTTTATTAAAAAAGTGTTCAGTATCTTTAGTAGCCGGTAAAGCGGCAATTATAACGTCTGCTGCCGGTAATATTTCATCAACCTTTTCCGTGGTACAAATTTTATCGGCAAACAGTTCTTCAGAAGCATGTTTTTTTACTGCGATAATTTTCGTTTCAAAGCTTTTGGCTCTTTGTGCAATGGCGCGACCGATTCCGCCAAAACCTATAATGGCTATTGTTTTCTTATAAATTGAAAAGCTTTTTGGCCGTTTCCATGTTTTGGTGTCTTGCTGGCGGACGGCTTGAGGAATCTGTCTGGATAAACCGAGGAGAAGTGCCATTGTATGCTCGGCAACTGTTCTGTCATGGATACCGTGAGAATTAGTCAAAGCAATGGAACGCTTCATCATTGATGGAGATAAAAGGCGCTCTACACCATCAGAAAGTGAGTGAATCCAACGGACATTTGGAGCCGCATTTAGAACAGGTTCTACATCTTGGAACCCCCACATGGCAATAGCATCTGCATCTGAAATATGAGGCAGTGCCTCTTTGGGAGACGGGTAACTTTCTACAATGGCACCGGGAATAGAAGACTGTAAATCCGAAATCCACTGATCAGAAAGTTTGTTAATGACGACAAGTTTCATAATATCCCTTCTTTCTTTTTTCCATTATAGCATTTCACAAGACAGCATATAGTTATGAAATGCTATAATGAAGAAAAAATAATGGAGAGATAATTATGGCTTATAAAAAAAGAACACCTGCCAAGAGCAGGGGGACAAAATCAGCAAGAAGTAAAAGTAAAAAGAACGGCGGACATCCCTTTTTACTCTTACTGTTTTTTTTAGTTGTTGTTTCTATAGCGGCTTTTACAGTGAATCATCCTTTTAGTGAAACCGTATATGATGTATCGGCAAGTACAACCATACATCAAGGAGATAAGAACAATAAACCGCTTGCTCCTGATGAGAGCACAAAGGGGTCTGCTCGAGAAGAAAACTCCGTAATTGATAAAATTATAAACACGATAACGGGAAAACAAAAGGCGCTCGGCACATTTAAAAAGATAGAAGAAAAAGATGGAGAAATCAGAGAGAAGCAAGAGGGATCCGCTAAAAATAATCCTGCTTTAAAAAAGAAAGAACCGGCATACGGAAAGAGTTCTACAGAAAAAGCAAATTCTGTAACAGGACGTTTAGCTGTTGTTATAGATGATGCAGGTCTGGATTTGGAGTCACAACGAGTTTACCAAAATATAGGAGTCCCTTTTACTCTGGCGGTTATGCCTAATAAACGTTATACATCCGAAGCAGCAACAGAATGGTCAAATCACGGACTCCCCGTTATTTTACACCAGCCGATGGAACCGGTATCCGGAGCGGGAATGGAAGATAAAACAATTTTAACATCGATGAGTGATGATGAAATCAGAGATATGCTTAGGGAATCCCTGGCACAATTGCCGCAAGCGATAGGCATCAATAATCACCAAGGTTCCAAGGCGACAATCGATTACCGGGTAATGAGTGTCGTGATGGGAGAGTTATCAAATCGGGGACTATTCTTTTTTGACAGTCATACCAACACTACTACTGAAGCGGATAAAGCGGCACTTGCATTTGGAGTTCCTTATGCCAGAAATGATTTATTTGTAGATAACTCATCTGATGAAGCCGATATTCGTGCGATGATAAGGGAAGGTGCGGAAAGAGCAAAAAAACGAGGCAGCTATATTATTATCGGACATTGCCGCCCTCATACTGCCGCTGCTTTTCGTGAAATGGTACCAATCCTGCAAGCTGAAGGAATTGAGTTTATTTATTTATCATCGTTACTACATTGAGGAGAGCGTATGCATAAGAATAAAGTAGCACTTATTTCCGGCGGAACTTCGGGAATCGGACTGGCAACAGCAAAAATATTATCAGAAGAAGGGTGGAAAACTGTTCTTATCGGGCGTGATAAACAAAAGGGAAATCAGGCAGAAGCTGAGGTAAAAGGCAGTCTTTTTATTTCCTGTGATATAAAAAACAAAAAAGAAATTGATCAGGCTGTAGAGCATATAAAAGAAATGGGAGAGCTTTGCGGTGTGGTGTCATCTGCAGGAGTTTACAAAGAGGGACTTTTGGAAAACATGTCAGATGAAGATATCAAAGAGCTTTTTGATACGAATGTATTTGGGACTATACAATTTATAAAGACGATACTGCCCTATTTAAAAAGACCGGGCGGAAGTATTGTCACCGTTTCCTCAGATGCGGCCACCCGGGGGAATGTCCAGGGGAGTATATATAGTGCAACAAAAGGTGCGGTTACATCTTTTACCCGTTCATTGGCATTAGAGCTTGCCGTTGAGGGAATTCGTGCTAATGTTATTTGTCCGGGGGATGTAAAAACACCACTTCTAAAGAAACAGTTAGAAAACTATGGAGGAACCATTGCAGAGATGGAGAATTGGTATCCGTTAATGCGTATTGCAAAACCGGAAGAAGTGGGCCAAGTCATCGCGTTTCTTTTGTCTGAAAAAGCATCTTTTATGACGGGTGCTATCGTGCCTGTAGACGGCGGACTTACTGATTGGTAATACTAATTTAGAAAATAAATAAATTAATATTGCAATAAAATTAACAAGTATGTATAATTGAGTTAGTCCAAAATAATAAATTTGTTATTACAGAATGGAGGAACTCTTATGAAAAAAACATATTTAGCCGCTTTATGTGCCGGTGTCATTGCTGCTTCTTGTGCAGTAGGCTCTGCTTCCGCACACGGAGTATTTTTTGCAAACCGGCTCGATCAAAAAGCATTAGTGCTTGGCGAGGGGCCCGGAGATAATGCTTATAAACCGTCATGCGTAACAGCCGTTGATGCTTACGATAAGAATTTTTCTTCCATGAATATAGAGACCGTTACTTATAAAGATCATGTGGCAATTAAGCCGAGTGAGGATTTGGGCGTAACGGTAACATTCTTTGATTATGGATATTTTACAAAAGATAAAGCAGGTGTAACCCATGAGGCACCGTTTAGTGAAGTGGCAGATGCGGTGAAAACAACACATGCGATTAAATGGAATGTGCATTATTGGAATCCTGATGTAACGCCCGGCGGCATTTATAATGTTCCGATTCAGATTGTACCAAGTGTCAATCCTTTGACGCTCCGTAAGGGGGATACCTATAGAATCCGCGTGTACAAAAACGGACAGCCTTATGCAAATGCACCGCTTATCAAAGATGTTATCAATGATTTAACCAATGAATCTACCGCAGATAAGGACGGTTATGCAACAGTCACTGTTTCTGCGAATGGTTTGAACGTAGTCGGTGTTGAAGTGGCAGGAGATAAAGAAGATGAACATACAACTCCAAAATACTTCTCTTCTCTGTCATTTATAATTGATCCGGAATAAACATAATAGTATTATAAATAAAAAATGAGTCGGTAACATTAACCGACTCATTTTTTATTTTCCGATGAGTGTATTTAATTTTCGGAATACAACCGGGAGGAATCATAAAAAGATTATAATTGGTTTTACATATTTACAACATGACCACAATTTTTGTATTTTATGTCATATATCGCCCAAATATGTGATTATAGGAGAATGAGAGAGGTTTGCAGTAAATTATACTCCGGGTCAAAAAGTAATAGATAATTGATGGGATATTTAGTATAATTAATATATAAAGAATATAGTTTTGAGGGTAATGAATTGATAGGAGGAAACTATGAGCGAAGACAAAAAAGTCCAAATAATGGATGAAGTAAAAGATACATTGCCGACCGAAGACATCCGGGAAGGCATTTCCGAAGCGGATGTCGAAGTGACTGTTATCGATGACCGTGATAAGGAAGCGGAAAGTTTAATTCGCTGGGGTGCAGCACGTGCCGGCGTGATTGTAGTGGCACCCTTGCTCGGGACAGTTTCTTTAATTGCCAATGAAGTATATATGATATCGAAGATAGGAACTGTTTATGGCGCAGATATCCCGCAAAAAGCGGTGTTGTCATTTATCGGCTCATTAGGAGCTACCGTTGTAGGGACTACTATTGCCACGTTACTCCCTCTTCCTTTTATACAGGTACCTGTTGCAGTTTCGGTAACCTACGGATTGGGGAAAGCAGCCGTTAAATGGATTAAGGACGGCATGCCTGATGATACAAGACCTTATAAAGAAGTATTTGAGGAAGGACGGGAGGAAGGAAACAAATTGGCAGAAGAAATAAAGGAAGATCCGCATAAAGACATCCCTCTTGGTGATGAAAAAGAAGATTTTACGAAAGAAATCAAAGATAAAATAAATAATATTTATCCGGAAAAGGCACATGATACAATGGATAAATTATCTAATCAGCTGGTCGATACTTTTAATGAACTGGGTGAACAGTTGACGGGTGTGCTGAAAAAAGTAGGTATGACAGAAGAACAGATTGAAAAGGCTAAGTATACGACACTTGGCGCGGCAGAGGTGGCGAAGGAAACGGCAGAAAAAGCAGCTAAAGATTTCCGTGCCATTGCCAAAGTGAAGTCTAAAGAGCTAAAGAAAGATGCGAAAATTAAAGCGGAAGAAATGAAAAAGCAAGCTAAGGAAAAAATGGAAGAGCTTGAGAAAAAAAGAGATGAGCTTAAGAAGCAGTCAGAAATTCATACACAGCAAGCCAAAATAAAGTCAGAAGAAATGAAAGAACAGGCGAAAGTGCAATTGAAAGAAGCCAAAGCCAAGGCGGATAAGCTAAAGGAAGAGGCAATGCACCATGCAGAAAATGCACAGGATAAGGCTAAGGAAATAAAAGAAAAAATAAATACCAAGGCAGATGATTATAAAAATACCGTAGTAAATATAGCCGGTCAGGCAAAAGAAAATCTCAAAAATTATGCTGAAGACTTTCGGGCCAAAGTGGAAGAAAGAGGAGCTAAAAAGCAAGCGGAAGCCAAGGCAAAAGGAGAAAGTATTGAAACTGCTGATACACCTGAGGAAACTTCTGCAGAAAGTTCTAAAAAAAAATAAAGAAATAAAACAGGTTCCATCTGTATCGAACTTGACCAGATTGGAAAAAGACGGATTTATTTTACATACAATCAGTCCATGGAAACGGCGGAGATGGCAATTTAGAAGAACAAATCATCCATGGTTCCGTATGAGAAGATAAAAAAAGACCCTCCCCGGTCTGCTGTCTCTTTAAATCAGACTGAAAAGTCTGGCTTAGCGGAGTGTTGCCAACGGGGTAGGGTTTTTTACTTGTATATTATATTGCGAAAAAAGTTTTGATTTTATTCCAGATTGCAGAAATTTTTGATGTTCTGATGACTGGTGACACCGCCGGATTTTTGTGAAAAGATTTTTGAACCTGTTTTGGCGGTACAAGAATCGGACGGCTGTATTTTTGCGAAACGGTAGCCGGTTTTTGCTGAAGAGACGTTTTGAAATTTTCTCTGTCGGTTTTTATAATTGTCCCTGTTTTTAAATCAAATTTTTCAAAGCCGGTCGGTTTCTGAAAAAATCGGTTTGTATTTTCAGAATATTTCGGTTGGTTCTCTTTTTTTATTTGGGATAGCAGTCTGCTTTTGGCAGATTGGTCAAAAGTGGATTCTTTAGTTGCCCAAAATCCCGATTTTTGTATCTTTCTGCTGTCTAAGTCATAGCTGACAGGTGCACCACAGCGGGTACATCGGATTCTGCCTTTTCTTCTCTTTATCCCGGAGTCAAACAAGGTAAGCTTTTGACCACAGATATGACAGGTAAGTGTAAATGCCATAAAGTCCTCCTTGACTTATTATAGCCGATATCGGAACATAAAAAAGTAAGTAATTCATATATGTATAATAAAAAATGATTTAAAATCAACTGTAAACTTCTGAATAATTGTAGTAATATAGATAAATATGGAGGAATAGTATGTATATATTAAAAAAACGAGTCCGCTTTTATGAAACGGATGGAATGTGTGTGGTCTATCATGGAAACTATTTGAAATGGTTTGAAGAAGCCCGGGTTGAATACATGAGAGAGGGCGGGGTATGCCTCAATGATTTACTAAATGAAGGCATCGTATTTCCTATTGTCGAAATTCATGTAAAATATCTGAAATCAGCACGATATGATGATATTGTTCTGGTGAAAACATACCTCAGGGAAGCGGACCGGGCAAAATTAGTATTTGAATATGAAGTGGTAAGAGAAGCCACAGGAGAAATTCTGACAACAGGAAAGTCTGTCGGGACCTATACTAAAGCGGCTACAGGTAAAATTGCAAGAATGTCGCCGGATCGGTTGGCAAAATTAATTGAAATATCTAAAGAGGACAGGAGAAATGGATAACCGTCCGATTGGTATTATGGATTCCGGTATAGGGGGACTTACAGTTGCGAGAGTACTTCACGAGGAATACCGGGCAGAACGAATTGTTTTTATCGGGGATACAGCCAGAAATCCTTATGGAGAACGAACTGCAGAGGAGATAGAAGCGTTTGCTGGAGAGATGAAAGAATTTCTTCTGGCGAAAAACGTAAAAATGATTTTGATTGCTTGCAATACAATCAGCTTTAATGTTTCAAAAGCATATTATGATGCGGCGGTACCGATCGTAGGCATGAGTTCAGATGTACCTATACCGGGAGATACAAAAAAGCTGGGGATATTTGCAACTGCGGCTACTATCCGGAGTCATTGCCATAAAAAGCAATTTAAAGAGAAGAATCCGGAACTTGAGATTGTTGAAATCCCTATAGAAAAATTGGCCAAAGCGGTTGAATACGGTGCCTCAAAGGAAGAATGCAAGGAAATAATCAGGGAAGCCGTAAATAGATATAAAGCATATGATATTGATGTTGCTGTTTTAGGTTGTACGCATTATCCTTTAGTGGAGTCATCTTTCCGGGAAGTATTACCTCAAGTCAGATTCATTGACCCGGCAGAAAGTACGGTTATGAATGCCATGGGGATAATGAAAGGAAAAGAGGGGTTATCGGGAAAACAGGGACAAAATGAGTTCTTTTTTACAAAGGATAAAGAAAAGTCTGTAGACCTTGTTAAGAAAATTTTCGGGAAAGAAGCTGCCGTAAAGGATATAGTCTTCTAAGGAGTGTGAGTTATGGGAATTATAGTTTTAAAAGTAATAACATTTTTTATATTTCTAATTTGTTTGGGGTTTGTCGCATATTGGGCGATTGCTTACATCAAAGGTGATTGCCGGCTGAAAGTGCTGAAGGCTAAAATGTCTCCGCTTAAAGTGGAAAAAATGGAAATGAACAGTGTTACTTTGTCTTATACCTTACCTATTGTTAATGTGGGAAAACAGATAGGAACGATTATGGATGCTTTTGTGCGGACCTATTTACCTTATGAACAATACGACAAGGCTGTTGTATCAGCAACTCTTACTGCGGCAGATGACCCGCGAGATGACAACTATTGGCAAGCGTTTATTATGGAAATCAGAAAGCCGAAGGTCTTTTTGATTAAAATTAAGCTTGATGGAAAATCAGGGAATATACTCCGCGATCTTGAGGATTTTCCCGATATGGCCATGGATGTTATATACCAGGTTGTTGCAAGAAGTGATTACTATTATGATAAAACAAGGATTGTTCTCACATCTGAAGATTTGCAAACAGCACTTTATCAATATACATCGGGGGTGAAAAGGTAATGGCTGAATTAGAATTAATACCGGTGCATACTAAAATATTGACCAATAAAGATAATATCGTAGATGCCATATTGGAATATGCTGGAAAAGATATTACGAGTCGTGATATTGTTTGTACGGCAGAATCGGTTTTAGCAATTACTCAGAACAGATACGTCCGCCCGGAGGAGTTAAATGTTTGCTGGCAGGCCCGTCTGATGAATCGATTTGTACCGGGGGCAGGTTCTATGGCCAGTATTTATGGAATGCAGGCGGCCATGGAAGAAGAGGGTAAATGGAATATGCTTTATTCATTTATTGTCGGTGCCGTTTCAAAAATTATGGGAAAGCCGGGAGTTTTTTATGCCCGTTGCCGACAGGCATCTCTTATTGACGATGTTACCGGGACAATGCCGCCTTTTGATAAGTGTATTGTCTATGGCCCTGCCAATGCGGACCAGGTTTGTGAAGATATAAAAAGTGCTACAGGGGCTTACGGTGCGGTTGTGGCAGATGTTAACGATTTGAAGCGGGCTGCTGTTTTAGGTAAAAGCAGCGGAATTGATCCGCAGCGAATCGCACAAATTCTTATAGATAATCCTTTCGGAAATGACAATCAAAAAACACCGATTGTCATTATTAAAAACTTCGCAGATCAATTATAAGAAAAAAGAGATTTCATTTTGAAATCTCTTTTTTCAAAAGTTTGCAAAGATTGAATTTACTTTGATTCCAAAGACAGTGGAAATCAATCTTGCCCGGCTTAAAATAAAAATAACCGGTCAATGACCGGTTATTTCATTAAACTTCTCTGTTAACTTTATGAGAACGAAGGCAACGAGTGCAGACATTCATTCTCTTAACTTCTCCGTCTACCAATACGCGAACTCTTTGAATATTGGGTTTCCAGGTTCTCTTTGTTTTCAGATGGGAGTGGGAAACATTGAAACCCGTAGCGGTATGTTTTCCGCAAACTTCACAATAATTAGCCATGTGCTACACCTCCTTGCACTTCCGCAATTGCAACATTCATAATATATCATAAAATATTTTCTTAGGCAAGTATTTTTCAGGTTAATATAGTAAGATTTATAAGATGAGAAAATCGTAGCTATCGAATGGAGAACAGGTATGAAATTGTCAGATTCCGTAACACAGCTAAAAGGTGTCGGGCCTAAAATGAAAGAGAGACTGGAACGACTCCGAATATATACCATAGAAGACCTGATTTCTTTTTATCCGAAGCGGTATGAAGACTGGACACAGATTACGAAAATAGAAAATTTAGAATATGAAATGGAAACAGCCATCTATGGAAGAGTCATAGCTGCTAAAGAGGTATATCCCCGGAGGAACATGTCTATCTTGACCGTGACATTGGCAGATGGTACAGGGGCGGCCAATCTTGTATATTTTAACCAGCCTTGGAAAAAAGAACAATTTGTACAGGGCGAATATATTTTAGCTTACGGGAAAATAGAATATAACTATCGTAAGTGGCAACTGTCGAATCCTGATACAGAGTCGGTACTGCCGGAAAATTTAGGAAAGTTTCAAAAGTTGGTACCGGTGTATCCTCTGACAGAGGGAATCCGTATGGGGCAGATGAGAAACATGATTGCTTCTGCACTGGATAAAATAGAGGGGGTTGAAGAAAATTTACCGTATGATACAGTGGTCCGGGAAAAGCTGATGAACCGTCTTGAGGCTATCCGGATTATGCATTCTCCGGAAAACCCGGACAGGCAAAAAGCGGCAAGAAGACGGCTGGCTTTTGAAGAGTTATTTTATATGCAGGCAGGATTACAAATTCTGAGAAGAAATAGAGAAAAAAATACAGCGGGAATCAAATGTATGCCTTCCGGGGAATTGGTCAGATCGGTTATTGGAGAATTTCCTTTTACATTAACAAAGGGACAAAAACAGGCTTTTGCAGATATAGAAGATGATATGGAAGGAAAAGTTCCCATGCAGCGCCTGATACAGGGCGATGTGGGGAGCGGTAAAACAGCAGTAGCCGCACTGGCACTTGCGAAGATTGTAGAAAACGGATATCAGGGTGCTCTGATGGCACCTACAGAAGTACTTGCATCCCAGCACTTTAAAACGTTTCAAAAAATATTCAGTAACCTGTCCGTTAAAGTCGGGTATTTATCGGGACAAACAAGGACAGGAGACAGAAAAGAAATTTTATCGCAACTTTGCCATGGAGATATAAATATTCTGATAGGAACACATGCACTCCTTGAAAAGGATGTCCTTTTTTCGGATTTGGGACTTGTTATCACTGATGAACAGCATCGGTTCGGTGTAAAACAGAGGCGTGCTTTGGAAGATAAGGGGGAAATGCCGCATGTGCTTATTATGACGGCGACTCCGATTCCGCGGACAATGGCACTTTCTGTATATGGGGATCTTGATGTATCTTCCATTAAAGGACTTCCTCCGGGAAGAAAACCGGTAAAGACTTATGCAATCGGGCATGACATGCTTCCTCGTGTTTTTCGTTTTATGGAGAAAGAAATAGCAGCAGGTCATCAAGTGTATGTGGTGTGTCCGTTGGTCGAGGAAAGTGAAAAACAGGATTTGGCAGCGGCAGTTTCCGTTTATAGAAACCTCAAAGAAAAAATATTTCCACAGTTTGGTGTAGGCTTGATACACGGACGAATGAAAAATACAGAAAAAGAACAAGTTATGACGGATTTTTATCATAAGAGCTTGCAATTGTTGGTGGCAACCTCTGTTATTGAAGTGGGTGTAAATGTCCCTAATGCAACGATTATGTTTATATATGGTGCAGACAGGTTCGGCTTGAGTCAACTGCATCAGCTGCGCGGGCGTGTGGGACGAGGTGACTCACAGGCGTATTGTATTTTATATTCTGATAATCAAAATGAAACAACACAATTACGATTACAGCTGATGTGTGAAATTCAAGACGGTTTTTTGTTATCGGAAAAAGATTTATTACTCAGAGGAGCGGGAGAATTTTTCGGATACCACCAGCATGGAATGCCTGATTTGAAAGTGGCAGATATTGTGAGAGATTTACCGTTACTGGAGACAGCCAAAAAAGAAGCGAAGGCGGCAGTAGAAAAGGAGTTCGACGTAAAAGAAGAATTACGGCATCGTTTCGGAGGGCATTTTTTGAAAAGATTTATGCCACGCAGTAATTGTTTTCCGGGGACTTCATTTTCCAGGTTTATACCATAACATAGATGATAATATCTATATATGGTATAATATTTGAGTTAAAACAATATATTCAGGATTTCTTCTAAGCCAAAAATAACACAAGCAACAGATATAAAATTTATTTATCGGTTGCATATGATTATCGGGGTATAACTTCTAATGAATAATAAATATATTTCGCATTTGATTTTAGGCGTTCGTATATATGCAGTGACGATGAAAGAAGCATTGGCCTGTGCGGAAGAAATGATCCGGTCAGACAAACCTCATGTGGTCGCAACAGCTAATGCAGAAATGGTTATGCTTGCCCGGGAAGATAAAGAGCTTTTTAATATTCTTAACCGGTGTAGTCTTGTGGTACCTGACGGAGCAGGGATTTTATGGGCCGGTGACGTATTGGGATATCCGTTTCCGGAGCGGGTAACAGGTGCTGATTATGCAGAAGAACTTTTACGGCTTGCAACCCGGGAAAGTTGGCCTGTATATTTCTTAGGAGGGGCCCCCGGTGTTGCGGAAAAAGCAATCCGTCGGTTCTCTGAAAGAAATGGTAAATTTCCCCTGGCCGGCGTTCATGACGGCTATTTTGATGAACGGGAAGAAAAGAAGATTATAGATGAAATAAAGAGGAATCATACTAAAATTTTACTTTGCGGAATGGGTGTACCTAAGCAGGAAAAATGGCTATGGCATCATAAAGATGAACTGGGACCTCTCATGGGCATGGGAGTCGGCGGAGTCTTCGATGTTATGGCAGGAAACCTTAAAAGGGCTCCGTTGTGGATGCAGAAAAACCGCTTGGAATGGGCATACCGTTTATATCTGCAGCCGTCCAGAATTACCAGAATGGCTGCTTTGCCTAAATTTATGCTTGCTGTTAAGAAATGGAAAAAGGAAAGTAAAAATCACTTATGCTGAAAAAACCAATTATATTAACTGAAGGATATCCTTTTATTATCGGGTCCATACTTTTGGCAGTACTACTTTCATATTTTGATATGCTAAAGCTGGCAGTTATTCCTTTTGTGCTGGCTTGTTACTTTACTTATTTTTTCCGTTGTCCGCGGAGAAATCATAAAATCCCTGAAGGTGAAGATACAATTGTTTCTCCTGCAGACGGAACAGTTGTCGATGTATCTGAAAATGTGGAAGAAGACATGTACCTGGGGGCTGCATGCCATAAAATTACAATATTCCTATCCATATTCGATGTGCATTGTAACCGGTCGCCTATGGAAGGAATGATTAAATATCAATCATATACACAGGGGCAATTTTTACCTGCTTATGAGAAGGAAGTAGGATTTGTAAATGAACGTGGCGCCATAGGGATTGAAGGAAAGCATAGGAACATTTTAGTTATTTTGATAGCAGGAATTTTAGCACGCCGTGTGGTTTCCTGGAAAAATCTGGGGGATTCTTTAAAAAAAGGAGAGCTTTACGGCATGATTAAATTCGGATCTTGCACAGAACTGTATATACCGGGAGATGTGGATATTTGCGTCAAGAAAGGCGACACTGTTCGTGGAGGATTGACTGTAGTAGGGAGGCTTAAATGAAAATGAATAAATCATGGATTGCTAATGGTGTAACAGCAACAAATGCTCTTTTCGGCGGGCTATCTATTATGATGTCAATTTCCGGAGAATATCATGTGGCAGCTGTATGTATATTGATTGCCATGATAGCAGATGCACTGGATGGTCGTGTTGCCAGAGCGTTGCATACAGCCGGACCGATGGGCGTGGAGTTGGATTCTCTTTCAGATGATATTTCTTTTGGTATTGCTGCCGGTGCATTAATGTATGCCTACCAGTTAAAAGAATTGGGGGCGTTGGGATTTATACCTTGTGCACTCCTGGGGGCTTTTTGTGCCTTCAGATTGGCACGATTTAATATAAAAGCAAATGCGGTTCACGGTTATTTTGAGGGACTTCCCTGTCCGACCGTGGGTGTTATCATTGCCTGCTATGTTTTATCCGGGGTTAAAATATGGAACTGGGTGGCTATGATATTTGTGCTCCTTCTTGCATTTCTGATGGTAAGTGAAGTTCATTATCCGGATAATAAAGGGGCCAGTGCCGATCAACTGCACTTAAATGCATTTTTGATTTGTCTCGGATTCTTTATTATTTGCACAATTATATACTGGCCCATATGGGCGGCGGCACTCTGCGCTTCTTATATTATGTTTGGTATGATGAATACGTATCTCAATCGTAACAAATCGTCACGTAGAAGACGCAGAAGAAATTTAACAGAGGATGATATTTGATATGAGCTATCCTTTGGATCTTCTTATGATTCCCATTCAACTGATAGTAGCTTGGTTCACAATCTACTATACAGTCATTGCATTATTTGGAATGTGGCATAAAAAAGAGAAAAAAATAGCCGAACCTAAAAGCAAATTTGCGCTTATGGTTCCGGCTCATAATGAAGAAATGGTCTTGGGTGATCTTCTGGATAACCTGAATCTTTTGAAGTATCCGAAAGAACTATACGATGTTTATGTGATTGCTGATAATTGTACAGATAAAACAGCGGATGTTGCAAAAAAACATGGTGCGTATGTCTTGGAGAGGTTTAATAAAGAACATGCAGGAAAGGGATATGCCATGGATTGGGCATTTCCCAAGATCTTTGAGACAGGTAAAAAATATGACGCTTTTTGTGTGTTTGATGCAGATAATTTGGTGCATCTCGACTTTTTATCGGTGATGAATACACGACTTCTGAAAGGGCAAAAAGTGCTCCAAGGATATCTTTCCGCAAAGAATCCTGTCGATACATGGGTATCAGGTACATTTGCTATTGCTTTTTGGACGGTGAATCATCTTTGGCATTTGGGGAAATATAATATAGGGTTATCTTCCTGCCTTGGCGGAACGGGTATGTGTATTTCCGCAGATATTGTAAAAGAATTCGGCTGGGGTTGTGATTGTCTGACAGAAGATATGGAATTTTCAATGAAATGTCTTTCCCGCGGAATTCGCACCTGTTGGGTTCACGATGCCATCATTTATGATGAGAAACCGTTATCTTTTATGGCCTCATGGAGACAGAGAAAACGTTGGGCACAGGGACAGTTTGATTGTTCCGAACGATATATTCCTATTTTATTAAAGGAAGGCATTAAACGCCGGAGCATAATAATTTTGGATGGAATTATGCAATTGCTCCAAAATTATTTTCTCCTTTTATCGACTTTTTATTTGGTAATGACCTATATCAATATCTACTACCCTTGTTTTACGGTCATTCTTTATAATGATGTACTTTTGCCAAAGCAATTTTGGAGTGTTCTGGGAACGATTCAGTATATTTTACCATTGGTGGTTCTCCTGCAAATTGAAGTACCGATAAAAATATATTTATATTGGCTTATATATCCGATATTTATGTATTCGTGGATTCCCGTTACTTTTCTCGGTTGGTTGCACCGCCACGATAAAGAATGGGTACATACTGTACATACAAGAAGCATGCAATTTGAAGATGCATCGCTGACACGTAAAAAGGAAATTGAATAATGCATATATTTTTAACAAACGATGACGGATTTTCATCAAAGGGAATTCGCTATCTCGCGCTCAGTTTATCTGAAATAGCGAAAATAACAGTAATTGCTCCGGAAATGGAAATGAGCTCCTGCTCCGGTTCTTTATCATTACGTAAGCCGTTATATCTGAAACGGCAAAAAAGTTACGGAAAAAATATAGAGGTATATTCTTTATCGGGGACTACAGGAGATTGTTGCAAGTTGGCACTGGAATATTGGCTGCAAAATGATAAGCCCGACTTAATTCTTTCCGGTATGAATTGCGGATTTAATACCGGGAGTGATTGTCTTTACAGCGGAACAGTAGCAGGTGCGATGGAAGGAGTTTTTTGGGAAATTCCCGCTATGGCTGTATCGACAGATAAATCAGAAAATATAGACTATCTGCTTAAAGCTGCTGATTTTTCAAAAGAAGCAGTGGAAAAGTATTTTATAAAAAATAAATATCAAGGAGTCTTAAATCTGAATATCCCCGTTATCCAATCGGAGAAGATGAATTGGAATAATGTGAAAGTAACTCCGTTGGGTTTACAGCAATATACTAATGTTATAAAACAAGATAAAAAAGATGAAGAGGTTATGGAATTTTATATGAGCGGTAAACCGGTAATGGCAGAAAATGAAAATACTGATGTTTGCTGGGCAAGAAACGGATTTATTACCGTAACGCCCCTTCAGTGGAATCAGACGGATTATAAACAAATAAAAGATATTGAAAAAATAACTGAAACATTCATTGACTGAAATACTCTTTATATGATAATATTATTCCCGTCAGCATATGCCGGAGTGGCGGAATGGCAGACGCAGCAGACTCAAAATCTGCCGATAGCAATATCGTGTGGGTTCAAGTCCCACCTCCGGCACCATATAAAAACCCCGATAGTATCGATTAAAATCTACCATCGGGGTTTTTAGTTTTACCTAAACCACTTATCCATTTTGTTTTTGGTGCAAGATCTTGCACTAAAAATATTCAAGAAAAGTGATGTAAATCCTTTTGACTTATCGTTATTTTATTTGATAACTTCATAAAAAACGATAACAAGAAAAATCTAGTACCCAAGAAAGGATTAAGGTTATGAAAATAGATGATAGTTGTTGAAAAAAAGCAAAAATAAAAGCTACAAATGATAAAATATTTATTGGTATGATTAATGATATCACAGGCGAAGAAGACAATGACGAGACCGGAAAAGATTCTTTAACATTCTATAAGGGTAAGGATTATATCTTTTTCAGTGATGATGAGATAGCAAGCATTGAGATTATAGAAGAATAAAAACCACGACATAAAAACCGTGGTTTTTGTGAAAGCCTTATTTAATTAGCACTCGAAGGGGTGCTTTTATATTGTTTGCTGAGGAGAAGCACCTGATTTTTGCACACAGGAAGTAGGGGTAATTTTAGATGAATTGCAGTCGGAGTTGGGGAAATGAGAAAACGGAGCGGATATGGTAATCGCTGTAAAGAGGAGATATGAATTTTTAGCCGTGAAGCAATTAATTGTAATGAGAAAGATATGTGGAAGATGAAAGCATCTGATTTATACAATTGAGAAAGCTTTGTCTTATAAAATGATTCTATGGTAAAATGACATAATACTACTATGATTTAATTTATGGGAGGTTTTTGTGAAATATATAAGCACCAGAAGCGGGGAAACTAAAACTGCAGAAGAAGCACTCCTGCAAGGATTGGCAAAAGACGGAGGACTGTATCTGCCGGATAAATTGCCGGAACCGTTTTTTGATTATGAAAAAATAAAAAATTTGTCATATCCGGAGTTGGCATCATTTATATTAACACCATTTTTGCCGGAGATATCTGAAGAGGAGCTTTCGATATTTACAAAAACTGCATATACGGGAAATTTTGAAACCGATGAGGTTGTTCCGGTAAGAAAGATAAATGAAGACTTTTCAATAGCAGAAATGTTCCATGGGAAAACTTGTGCATTTAAGGATTTGGCACTTTCATTATTTCCTTATTTATTGGACTGGGCACAAAAGCGACAGAAAAAATCAAAAAGGATATTAATTTTGACAGCAACTTCGGGTGATACGGGAAAGGCGGCACTTGAAGGATTTCGTGATGTCCCGGGAATTGATATCATGGTTTTTTATCCGTCTCATGGAGTCAGTCCGCTACAAAAAGACCAAATGCAAAAGCAATTGGGAGAGAATGTCAAAGTTGTCGGTATTAACGGTAATTTTGATGATGCTCAAAGTATGCTGAAGCAGATATTTGCTGGCTCTTTAAGAGAATCTTCGGAAGAGAATGGGATACTTTTTTCCAGCGCAAATTCTATTAATATCGGCAGACTATTGCCTCAAATTGTCTATTATGTATGGATCTGGATAAAGCTGGTAAAAGACGGGGCGATTAATAAGGGAGAATCGTTCAATGTGGTTGTCCCGACCGGTAATTTTGGAAATATCCTGGCAGCTTATATAGCGAAAAGGATTGGAACACCTATTAATCAGTTGGTTTGTGCATCTAATGAGAATCATGTTTTAGCTGATTTCTTTGAAACAGGAACATATGATATCCGCAGAGATTTTCATCTGACGGAATCACCGTCTATGGATATATTAATATCTTCGAACTTTGAACGATTTTTATACTACATGACAGGGTCAACCGATAAGGTAAACCGGTGGATGCATTTACTAAGAACGGAGAAAGTATATAAAGTATCCAGCGATGAGTTGGAGACCGCATTAAAAAATATCCGAGGCGGATGGACGGGATCGGAAAGAATGAAACGGGCAATTGCTGACGTATACCAAGCGTACCGTTATTTAATGGATCCCCATACAGCAGTGGCTTATGATGTATACAAACAAATTTGTAATCGTGGCGGAATAGAACTGCATAGTCATACTGTTATTATAGGGACAGCACATCCCTATAAGTTTCCGGGAGCGATTGCGGAAGCTTTGGGGCTGGATTCAAAAGAGAATCCTTACGATACATTACGAATGTTGGAGAAAGAAACGGGTATTGCTGTGCCTAAGCAATTAAAATTATTGGAAACGGCAGAAAAGAGATTCCCGGATATCGTTGAAAGGCAGGATATGGAGAAGGTAATTAGAGAGTATAGCGGTGCATTAATTATTGCAGGAACCGGGATGTAAATGAAAAATATTGAATTGGAGGAAAAACAAGAACGGCAATTAAAGTATGGTCTGTTGGCCTTGCTGGTTATTGTCCTGACGGGGATTCATTTCTTGGATCCTGATTTTTATACAACGATTTACCATTTATCCAAAAGTGGAAATTTACAGGAAACTATAGAATATCTAAGGGGCTTTGGGATTTATGCTGCTTTTGTAAGCTTTTTTATAGATGTCATTATTAATATTGTGGGTTTTCTTCCTTCCATATTTATATCCACGGCAAACGGACTTATTTTCGGCTTGTTTTGGGGGACAGTCATCTCCTGGTTGGCAGAAACCACGGGGGTTATGCTGTCTTTTTTGGTTATGCGCACACTCTTCAGAGGGATTGCAAAAAAAATTATTTTGCAAAGTAAGGTGCTTATGAAGTTGGATTCTTATGATTCCTGGCAGGCGGTCCTTGTGGCACGAGCGATTCCGTATATGCCGAACGGATTAGTGACTGCAGTATGTGCTTTATCAGGAATTTCTGCCAAGCACTGTTTTATTGGAAGCTTAATTGGAAAATTACCGTCAGTCGCTCTGGAAGTGGTAATAGGGCATGATGTGGTAAATATGGAAGATCACGCACTGAGATTAAGTATTATTGTAATTATTGTGTCTGTTATTTATTTTGTGATTTGGCGGTATATGAACCGAAACAAATGAGCAAATTGAAAATAATATAAAAAGAAAACTTACTATCATTTTAACGGAAGGAGAACACAATGATTTTTGGAAATGCCAACTATTTACCAGACTATAAAAATCAAATGCCTGCTATCATTTATGATTGTTTAAAGAAAATAACAGATTTTGATTTTGCTAATGTAAAAGATGGCTCGTATCAAATCAACGGATACAATATGTCAGTAGAATCACCGGTCACAGAACCGGCATCGGAAAGAAAGCTGGAGGGACATAAAAAATTTGTTGATGTGGTATATGAGATAGATGTGAGAGAAGAAATCATCGGATGCCGTTCTTTCCGGGGTGTTGGAGAAGAAACGGAATCTTATCCCGAACGGGATTTATATTTTTATAAGTCAGAAGGAAATGAAAGCAAAATATTTCTAAGGACGGGAGACTTTATCGTTTGCTATCCCGCGGATTTACACAGACCTTTATGCTGCAGCAAAAAAGGCACACAGAAAATTAGGAAAGCGGTATTAAAGCTTCCTGTTGATGAGTTGACATAAAGGGAAATAGAAGTTTACTTATATTGACTGACGGACACAGATTTGATAATATGATAAATATAAATTTTCGACTTGCGGTCGTGTCCGGGTTTTATTTTTAACATTTTTTAGTGAGCAAGAAAAGAAAGCATTTTATGGAATATCTTAAGGGGGTAATGATGAAATATAAGAAACTATTGCCTGTCGTATTATCAGGAGGTCTTATTTTGTCAGCAGGCATTTTCTCAGGGTGCGGATCCGCTTCCCGGGCGGGACAATCTCAGCCTCAGGCGGTTAAAGTGAATACATTGAACCCTTTCAAATCGGATACACCGATTATGCGTGAATATAGCGGTACCGTTGTCGCGTTACAGGAGTTGCCGGTACGGGCGAAAGTATCTGGAACCGTCATTGAAAAGTATATACAGGGCGGAGAGCAGGTTGTAGCGGGACAACCTTTATACAGAATCGATACAAGAGCGTACTCTTCCGCTTTTGCAGCGGCACAGGCAAATGCAGCGCAGGCAGAGGCAGTGTATGAAAATGCCAAAAGTGATTTATCAAGGTATGAAATGCTTGTTCACAGCGGTGCTGTTTCTAAACAAGTATATGAAAGACAGAAATCTGCCACAGAATCATATCGTGCCGCTTACGAAGCGGCACGCTCACAAGTACAAATGGCTTCTGATAATTTGGGGGATACGATTGTGACGGCCCCTTTTTCAGGGACGCTTTCCATGGATGATGTAAATGTCGGAACATTTGTGACGGCAGGACAGACGCCAATGGTTACGATTTCTTCTACAGATCCTCTGTATGTGCAGTTTGATATGTCTGAGAGCGAGTATTTACAACTGAAGAGAGAAAAGTCGGGAACCGGAACACTGGGGAATCATTTAAAGCTTCGGTTATCCGACGGTTCCATTTATGAGGAAACCGGTTCCATTGTTCAGGTAAGTCCCGGACTCAGCGGCGGGCAGTTAACGATGAAAGCTTCTTTTGCAAATCCTCGTAGTATTCTTGTGCCCGGAATGTATGCTACGGTCATTTCGGACGCAGAGGTGTCAAAGGACAGTATTCTTGTACCGACTAAAGCTATATTGCAGCTGCTGAATAAAGATATTCTTGATGTGGTTGTAGACGGAAAGGTACAGCAGAAATCCGTAAAAGTCGGAGCGACATATGGAATATATTCTATTATCGAGAACGGTATTACAGAAAACGATGAAATTATTGTGGAAGGACAAAACAAAGTACAGGTGGGGCAAGCTGTCGACCCGATGAAAATAACAAAAGAACAAATGGAAGAGTCTGCAACGAAAGCAATCGGGCAGCAGCATGGCGTTAAATAAGGAGAGGTTATGGCAAAATTTTTTATCAACCGGCCAATATTCGCAATTGTGGTAGCTTTGGTTATTTCAATTGCAGGAATGCTTTGCATGCTTACTCTACCGGTGGATCGTTATCCTAAAATTACGCCTCCCCAGGTCGGAGTACATGCTTTCTATCCGGGGGCGGATTCGGAAGTTGTGGCACAAACAGTGGCACAAATTATAGAAAAAAATGTAGTTGGAGTGGAAGGATTCCGCAGTATCAGTTCAACGAGTAATTCAAACGGATCTTATTCAATGACCGTTCAATTTGAATCGGACACGGATTCCGATATGGCAACCATTCGTGTGCAAAATGGAGTTACCGCTTCTGATGCGGCATTACCGGATACGGTTCGTGCAATCGGAGTTACGACCCGGAAATCGTCGGGGGATATGGCACTGGTTATCAGTTTGGTTTCTCCCAACGGCACATATGATGATACATTTCTGAAAAACTACTTTAGCATGAACTATCTGGACGAATTGAAGTCCATTCCCGGCGTGGGCAACGTCATGGAATTCGGATCGGATTTTGCTATGAGGATTTGGCTTGATCCGGGAAAGATGGCACAAAATAAGATTTCCGCCACGGAGGTCATTGCTGCCGTAAAAACGCAGAATCAGCAGGTGGCAGCGGGCAGTATAGGAACAGCGCCGGTTGATAAAAACCAGGCCTTCCAATATATTGTTACCGTTAAAGGTCGTCTGCTTACCGAGCAAGAATTTGGTGATATAGTGGTACGAACCAATCAAGACGGAAGTATGCTGCGTTTAAAAGATGTGGCACGTATTCAGTTGGATGCGAAAAGCTATGATTTTATTGCGCGATTGGGAGAAAATGCCGCTTCTGTTGTAGCATTTTCTTTAACCGATGATGCAAATGCCATTGATACGATTAATCAAATCAAAGCAAAATTGGAAGAAGACAGGAAAACGTTTCCGGATGATATGGACTATCGTATTTCCGTGGACAATACGGATTTCGTTTATGCGTCTATTAAAGAGGTCTTGCAGACTTTCATGGAGGCGCTTATTATTGTAGGAATTATTGTCTACGTTTTCTTACAAAACTGGAGATCGACATTAATTCCTATGATTGCCGTACCGGTATCATTATTGGGGACGTTTGCTTCATTTGCTGTTTTGGGATTTACAATTAATACATTGACATTGTTTGCTATGGTTTTAGCGATAGGTCTTGTAGTGGATGATGCTATCGTGGTTATTGAAGCAGTCGAATATGAAATGCGGTATAATCATTTGTCGCCGCTAAAAGCAACTATGGTGGCTATGGAAAAAGTACAAAGCCCTGTTATCGGTGTTGCTATTGTTTTGGCTGCTGTTTTCGTGCCTGTTGCTTTTCTTGGCGGAATCATGGGGATTCTTTACAAGCAATTTGCACTGACCATTACGGTATCGGTTTTGATTTCAGCCTTTGTTGCATTATCTCTGACGCCGGCACTTTGCGCAGGAATGCTTCATGTACCGGGAAAAGAACAAAGACGGAGTTCTATTCAGCAGTTTTGGGATAGATTTAATGATTACTTTGATCGAATGATAGAATCCTATGGTCATTTTCTCAAAAAAATGGGGAACAGAATCATAGCTCCGATGGCTGTTCTTCTGGGATTGTCCATTGCATCGGTAGCTCTGTTTATTACTTTGCCGACTGCTTTTTTACCGCAAGAAGATAACGGTTATTTTATAACCTCGTTTTCATTGCCAGAGGGGGCGGTCAATGTCAGAACAAATGCGGCGATTACCGATTATCTGAAATATATGAAAGAAATCCCCGGCGTCCAGGAAGCAATGGGAGTGACGGGTTTTGATATTTTATCGGGAGGGCAAAAACCGAATGCCGGGCTATCTTTTATTAAGCTGAAGCCTTGGGAAGAAAGAACGGATTCATCAGAACAAATTAATGCAGTTATAGCCAAAGCATTTGCTTTCAATGCCGTACATCCGGAAGTATCTGTCATGGCAATGAATCCTCCGCCTATTCCGGGGTTGGGCGCTTCCGGCGGATTCTCCATGTATATCCAAAATAAGAATGGAGATTCAACGGAAAATATGCAGGCCGTTATTGGGAGATTTTTACAAGCGGCCAACCAAAGACCGGAAATTAAGATGGCATATACTACATTCCGTATGGATACCCCCTCTTATAATTTTGATGTAGACCGGGAGAAAGCACAGAAGAGCGGCGTGAATGTGGGGGATATATTTACGGCACTCCAGGTATATTACGGTTCTGTACAGATTAATGATTTTACCGCTTATGGGCGCAATTTTAAGGTGGTTGCACAGGCGGATATTGATTATCGCATGAGTCCGGAAGATAATAAATTTCTTACCGTCCGTGATAATAAAGGAAATATGGTACCGATCAGTACTTTTATTACTCCTAAAAAATCAAATGCCATTTCGGTTATTACGAGATATAATAATTTTCTGGCGGTCAAGATTGGCGGAAGCCAGGCAGACGGATACTCTTCTGGTGAAGCGTTAAATGCATTGGAAGAAGTGGCAAATGAAGTATTACCGAACGGATATGGTTATGCTTTTGCAGAATCATCAGCACAAGAACGTGAAGCGAGCGGAAAAACGATTTATGCGTTATCTTTGGGCATGCTCTTCGTGTTCCTTTCATTGGCGGCTCTCTATGAAAGTTGGAAAGTGCCGCTTGTCGTTATTTTCGGTATGCCGACCGGTTTTTTCGGGGCATGTCTGGCGGCATGGTTGTTCACTGTGTATAATGACATTTATTTCCAAATCGGACTGCTGACAATTATCGGACTGGCTGCCAAAAACGCTATTCTGATTGTAGAATATGCAAAAGTGCGTACTGATGCGGGAATGGACGCATTGGAAGCGGCTATAGAAGCCTCAAAGATTCGTCTTCGTCCTATATTGATGACATCACTGGCTTTCATACTTGGAAATATTCCGTTGGCTTTATCTACAGGGGCCGGGGCTAATTCCAGGTCTGAGATGGGGATTGCCGTTGTTTTTGGGGTTCTCTCTGCTACAATATTCCAAATTTTTATTGTACCGATGCTTTTTGTTCTCATTGAGAATTTTCATATCGGAGGAAGAAATCATAAACAAAAGCCGGTTGAAGAATAGACTAAAGAATTGAAATGGATCTAACAACTCTCGTATTTTGCGAGAGTTGTTTTTTTATAATGGCAGATAAAAATATGATATAATGAGAAAGTAAAATTTTATGAAAAAGATAAAGTGAAGGAGAATTTATATGAGCAGAGTATTTGTAACGGGACATAAGTCTCCGGACACCGACAGCATTGCATCGGCACTCAGTTATTCTTACTTGAAACGTGAACTTGGGATGGATGCCGTGGGGATCAGAGCCGGAGAAGTAAATAAAGAATCACAATTTGCACTGGATTATTTCGGGTTGAAAGCTCCGGAATTAGTTACATCTTTAAAAAGAAAAAATCCGGAAGACGAAAAACAAAAGGTTATTCTTGTTGATCATAATGAATCGAAACAAACCTTAGATGGTATGGATGATGCGGAAGTTATTGAAATTATCGATCACCATCGTATGGGTGATTTTGAGTCGGAAAATCCGATATTTATACTGATACGTCCGGTAGGATGTGTTAACACTGTCATTTATGGTTTATATAAGCAGTATGGAGTTAAACCGTCAAAAGAAATTGCGGGAATGATGCTGTCTGCTATCATTTCCGATACGGTGCTTTTCCGTTCACCAACAACGACGGAAGAAGATAAAGAAGCAGTCCGGGAATTGGCTGAAATTGCCGGTGTAGATTATGAAAAATACGGAATGGAAATGTTGAAAGCAGGGGCGGACATATCTGATTATCCGGTTTCTAAGTTGGCAAGAAATGATACAAAAGAGTTCACTGCAGGAGGAAAAGTTTTTACAATAGGTCAGATTTCCGTTATGGATTTAAATCCTATTAATGCAAAAAAGATTGACATATTAAAAGAATTGGAGACGATTAAATCAGAGCACGGATATGAAGCCTCATATCTTATGGTTACCGATATTTTGTCAGAAGACACATTCTTATGGTATACAGACGGTGCGGAAATCATAGCAGAAAAGGCTTTTCGCACAAAAGCTGAAAACAAAGCGCTATATCTTCCCAAGGTGATGTCAAGAAAGAAACAGGTGGCTCCGCCACTGTTGGCAGCTTATAACGAATAATATAGCAGAAAGGGAAAACTCATAGACGGCAATGTCCTATATGAGTTTTTCTTTTAGGGTGGATTTAGGAAAACATGAGTTTCTTTTTGTGAGGAAATAACGATATGAATTATTTGGATACATTAAATACAGAGCAGAAGAAAGCGGTCCGGCAAATTGACGGTCCGGTTCTTATTATGGCCGGAGCCGGTTCGGGGAAGACAAAGGCCTTAACCTGCAGGATTGCTTATATGCTTGAACAAGGGATTTCGCCCCGTGAAATATTGGCTATTACATTTACGAACAAAGCAGCTCAGGAAATGAGAGAGCGAGTCCATAATTTGGTAGGAAACGATGCGGAAAAAATTTGGATGTATACCTTTCATTCTTTTGGTGCCCGGTTTCTCCGACGGGAAATCAAAGGTTATTCCACGTATACGGACAGATTTACAATCTATGATTCGGATGATTCCAAACAGTTGATAAAAAATATACTGAAAGAATTGAACTTGGATGACAAACAATATCCGCCCAAGAGTATACAAACCCGTATTTCCAATGCAAAAAATGCACTTCAGGGGCCGGAAGATTTCAGGATGGAAACAGGCGGGAATTTTTACAGTGAAAAAGTGGCGGATGTCTATGACTTATATGACCGCTATATGAAGCAAAATAATGCACTGGATTTTGATGATCTTCTTTTTGTTACCACAAAACTTTTATCCCAAGAAGAAATACGAAGCCGGTGGCAAAACCGGTTTGGTTATATTCTTATCGATGAATACCAAGATACAAATCATGCACAATACTTAATGGCTAAATATATAGCAGGAAAACGGCAGAATATTTGTGCTGTGGGAGATGCGGATCAGAGTATCTATTCATGGCGTGGCGCCGATTTAAGAAATATTATGGATTTTCAGAAAGATTATCCGAAGGCCAAAATTATTAAATTGGAACAGAATTATCGTTCCACTCGTACTATTCTTGATGCAGCCAATGCGGTTATAAAAAATAATATAGACCGTCCGGCAAAGAATTTATGGACAGAAAATAATACCGGAGAAGCGATACAAAAGTATGTATCTGAAGATGAGCATGGGGAAGCGGACTTTATTGTAGAGACCATGATGAAAGAACATCGTGAAAATGATGTTCCTTACGGAAGTATGGCGGTATTATACCGCATGAACGCCCAATCCCGTGTAATAGAAGAAAGCATGGTTAAGAGAGGAATTGCCTATACAATGGTCGGCGGCACAAGATTTTATGACCGTGCCGAAATCAGAGATATTCTGGCATATCTGAAGCTGATAGCAAATTTTAGGGATAACATAAGTTTAATGAGAGTCATTAATATGCCTAAGCGGGGAATAGGTCAGGTGACTATACAAAAATTAAATAATTTTGCTGACGCCAAAAATATATCCATGTTTGAAAGTATTATGAATATTGAGGAAGCTGATATTTCCGCTTCGGCAAAGCTTAAATTACAGGAATTCAGTGCACTCATTTTTAATTTATTAAATGCAGCCACTGAATGTGATGTTTTTGATTTGATTCAAAAAATCATAAAAGATACCGGTTATATAAGCATGCTTCGGGAAAGTAAAGATCCGCAGTCGCAAAGCAGAGAGGAAAACCTGGGAGAATTACTTAATGTAGCTAAAGATTTTGCCCATGAAATGCCGGATGGCGGCTTACCGGAATTTCTTGAAAAAGTTGCACTGGTCAATGATGTCGACAGCTTTGAGGAGCAGGAGGATCGTGTTACCTTAATGACAATGCATAGTGCTAAGGGATTGGAATTTCCTGTTGTATTTTTGCCGGGTATGGATGAAGGAATATTTCCGGGAGTCAGGTCATTGATGGATTCAACGGCACTGGAGGAAGAGCGTCGTCTTTGCTATGTGGCAATTACCAGGGCAAAAGAAAAGCTTTATATTTCAACATCAAATATGCGTACTATGTATGGGGAATTAAAACCGTATATAGCCAGCCGTTTTTTAGATGAAATTCCGCCGGATTTAATGAATGAGGTACATGTAAATAAAAATGAAGTCAAACGGCGGACTTATATAAGAAATGATATGCAGCAAAGGAGCAAATGGGCACTTTCAGAAGCATCTGATTTTCATAAACCGGTTGTTAAGAAAAGTGTTAAAGCCCGGTTTGATTGGCAAGTGGGAGACAAAGTGTCTCACCGTATGTGGGGTAAAGGGGAAGTTATTGAGGTATCCGGTGCCGGGAAGAATATGATGCTGAAATTATCCTTTCCGGGAAATCAAATTCGTCAAGTAATGGTGGCGTTTGCACCCATTGAGAAAGAGGACTGAAATGGCAACGGAAGAAATCGAGAAAAAAGCGGAATTACTCAGAAAAAAATTGAGATATCACAGTTACTTATATTATGTGCTTGATAAGCCTGAAATCAGTGATTTTGAGTTTGATAAGCTTTATAGAGAATTGGTTGATTTGGAAGCGGCATATCCGGAAATTATCACGTCCGATTCCCCTACGCAGCGTGTCGGTGGAAAGGCATCGGATGCTTTTGATAAGGTTAAATTTACAAAACCTATGCTAAGTCTTGCTAATGCATTTAGTGCAGAAGAGCTTCGTGCATTTGATATACGGGTAAAAAACGGCCTTCCCGGAGAATCGGTTGAATATATCACAGAGCTTAAAATTGATGGTTTATCAATGAATTTGATTTATAAAAATGGCGTTTTAGTACAAGGCGTAACTCGTGGAGACGGCAGAGTAGGAGAAGATGTTACTTCTAATATTAAAACGATAAAAACAATTCCTTTATACATCGAAAATGCTCCTTCTTATATGGAAGTAAGAGGGGAAGTGTATATGCCCCGCAAAAGTTTCATTACCTTAAATGAACAACGTGATGAAGCCGGTATGATGCCTTTTGCAAATTGCAGAAATGCAGCGGCAGGATCACTGAGGCAGCTGGATCCCAAAGTTACGGCAGGAAGAAGTCTTGACTTTTTTGCCTATGCGTTGGGTGAGACGGAAGGACTTGATGTTCACACCCAGGAACAGCTTTTAAAACAGTTGAAAGAATTTCACTTCAGAGTAAATCCTCATTATAAAAAATGGGAAACTATTGAAGGCGTCATTTCGGGAGTAAACGAGTGGGAACTGAAGAGAAAAGAGCTCGGTTATGATACAGACGGCATGGTTATCAAGGTTAATGATTTTAAACAACAGGAAAAATTAGGGACTACGGTTAAAGATCCTAAATGGGCAATTGCTTTTAAATATCCGCCGGAAGAAGTAATCACAAAAGTAGAAAATATTGTTATTACCATGGGACGTACAGGAGTTCTTACGCCCTCTGCAGATTTGTCACCTGTTCATTTGGCGGGAACAACCGTAAAAAGAGCGACTCTTCATAATGAAGACTTTATCCGTGAAAAAGATATACGTGTAGGAGACATGGTGAAAATCTATAAAGCCGGCGAGATTATTCCCGAAGTTGCTACCGTACTGAAAGACAAGAGAAACGGAACCGAAAAAGAGTTTGTAATGCCCGGAGAATGTCCTGTCTGTGGAAGGCCTGTACACAGAGTAGACGAAGAAGCTGCCGTCCGCTGTGTAAATCCACAGTGCGGAGGTATTATCAGAGAAAAACTGATTCATTTTGCATCGCGCAATGCCATGAATATTGAGGGGCTCGGTCCGGCGATTGTGGATAACCTATTGGCTTATGATTTGGTAAAAGACCCGGCGGATCTGTATTTTTTAAAAGAGGACGATATACGTCGGATGGAAAGAATGGGTGAAAAAAGTGCAAAAAAACTTGTTTTATCCATACAAAACAGCAAAGAAAGGGGTCTTGCCAAGCTTCTTTTTGGTTTAGGTATACGTTTTCTGGGGGAGAAGGGAGCTGAGTTAATCGCTTCCCGGTTCCAATCACTCGAAAACATATCAGAAGCCTCTGTAGAGAAAATACAACAAACAGAAGGAATCGGAAAAGTCATTGCCCAAAGCTTGTATAGCTATTTCCGTGATGAACAAAACCTGATAATTCTGGAAAAATTGAAAGAGGCAGGTGTTATTACCAAAAATCTGGAAGAAGAGAAACAAGGAGACGCTTTCCTGGGAGAAATTGTCGTTTTAACGGGGAAATTGAATTTTATGGGACGTAGAGAAGCATCTGATTTAATAAAAAAACTGGGAGGCGCAACACAAAGTTCTGTTACTAATTCCACCACTTTAGTTATAGCCGGTGAAGAGGCCGGAAGTAAGCTTAAAAAAGCAGAAGAAAGAGGCATTCCGGTTTTAAGTGAAACGGAATTTTTGGCCCGTGCAGGGATAGGAGAAAAATAAATGTAATAAAAAAGAGCGGAATGACAGCCGCTCCTTTTTATTACAACCGCATACTTAATCTCCCTTTGTATTCTCTGAAGCCATCTTCGTTAAGGCTATGTTATAATAAAATCGTATTTGGAATTAAAATCTTTTATAAAGGAGTTTAAGTATGAAAATTACTACAGAAGAGGCAGAAAAAATAGCACTTCTTTCCAGGCTCGAGTTTGAACCCCGGGATTTGGAAAAAATGCGTGAGTCTATGAATAGCATTTTGAGCCATATGGAAGAACTGAATCAGTATGATACGGAAAATGTAAATCCTACTGCACATGCGGTCGAACAATATAATGTCATGCGTGAAGATGAACCACATAAATCTTTTACCAATGAAGAAGCACTTTTGAATGCACCGGAAAAAGAAGACGGTTATTTTAAAGTGCCTAAAATTATATAAGGGGGGTGTCATCGTGGGATATACAATTCATGAGCTTCATGAAAAATTGGTAAAAAAAGAAATATCAGCTGTGGAATTGACTAAACAATTAATCCGCCATAGAAATGATATTGAAGATGATATTCATGCATTTTTATCTACTAATGATGAAGAAGCTTTACAAACAGCTAAAAAGGTGGATGAAAAGATAGCAGCCGGGGAAACGATTTCTGATATAGCAGGGATTCCCGGAGCGATAAAAGATAATATCTGCATCAAAGGACAACCTTGTACTGCTGCGTCAAAAATGCTTGAAAACTTTATAGCTCCTTATAATGCGACGGTAATAGAAAAATTAAAAACGCAAGATTATATTTCTGCCGGTAAAGTCAACTTAGATGAATTTGCTATGGGCAGCAGCACAGAGAACTCTTACTTTGGACCGACACATAATCCTTGGGATACTTCGCGTGTTCCGGGAGGCTCCTCCGGCGGGAGTGCGGCAGCTGTAGCTGCTACGGAAGCTGTCTGGGCATTGGGATCCGATACAGGCGGATCTATCAGACAACCCGCAGCCTTCAACGGAATTGTAGGATTGAAACCGACATACGGACTTGTTTCCCGCTATGGACTTTTAGCATTTGCTTCTTCCTTGGACCAAATCGGACCTCTTGTGAAAGATGTAACAGATGCGGCTATAGTTTTAAATGCCATTGCAGGACATGATGTAAAAGATTCAACATCGATTCCGCAAGAAGATAAGGACTATAAAAAGGCACTTGTAAATGATGTAAAGGGAATGCGCATAGGGGTACCTCGTGAATTTTTCGGAGAAGGAATCCGGGAAGAAACTAAACAGGCAATCAAGAGTGCATTATCTTACTATGAAAAAGAAGGAGCGGAAATAATAGATCTCTCTATTTCCCATATAACTGGCGGTGTTTCCGTTTACTATATCATTGCACCCGCGGAAGCAAGTTCAAATCTGTCCCGCTATGACGGGGTCGGCTTTGGATATCGTGCATCGGGGAAAGATATTATTGATATGTATATTAAGACGCGGAGTACAGGGTTCGGCGAAGAGGTAAAACGGCGTATTATGCTCGGCAATTATGTTTTGTCCGCAGGATATTATGATGCCTATTATTTAAAAGCACTGAAGGTTCGCACACTTTTGAAACAGGAGTTTGAACAGGCTTTTGAGAAATGTGATGTTCTGGTAGCGCCATCTGCTTCAGGAGCTGCTTTTAAGTTTGGTGCTTTTTCCGATCCGTTAGCTCTTTATATGGAAGATATTTGTACGGTTCCGGTTAATCTTATTGGTGCGCCGGCGATCAGTATTCCTGTGGGATTTAAAGATGGTATGCCGCTTGGTATGCAACTTATCGGGCCTGCATTGGGAGAAGAAAAAATTCTACGTGCCGCTTATACATTTGAGCAGGGAAATCCGCAATTTACCAAAACAGCACCGAAAGGAGAGCTATAATGAAATACGAGGCAGTTATAGGATTAGAAGTACATACGGAGCTGAAGACCCAAACAAAAATCTTTTGTGGTTGCAAAACTTCTTTTGGGGAAGCACCAAATACAAATGTATGCCCTGTCTGCTTAGGTTTGCCGGGTGTACTTCCCGTATTAAATAAAAAAGTTTTGGAGTACGCGGTTCGTGCAGGACTGGCACTCAATTGTGAAATTTCACGTTTCAGTAAGTTCGACCGTAAAAATTATTATTATCCGGATTTGCCGAAAGACTTTCAAACTTCTCAGTTCGACTTACCTATATGCGGTCCGGGCTATTTAGATGTAGAAGTAAATGGAGAGAAGAAACACATCCGCATTACTCGTGCCCATATGGAAGAAGATGCGGGGAAATTGGTACATCACGGAGTATCCATTACCGATTCGGATTACTCTTTGGTAGATTATAACCGTACGGGAACACCTCTTTTGGAAATTGTATCCGAGCCGGATATGAGGTCGGCAAAAGAAGCTGTTGCTTATATGGAAAAAATGCGTGCTATTCTTCAGTATGTAGGAATATCAGATTGCCGCATGGAAGAGGGAAGTCTGCGGTGTGATGCCAATGTTTCTGTCCGTCCTGTAGGGCAAAAGGAATTGGGGACAAAGACAGAAATTAAAAATATCAATTCTTTTAAGGGCGTTGAAAAGGCTATTGAATACGAAGCCTTGCGCCAAGCCAAGATTCTTGAAGAGGGTGGAACTATTATCCAGGAAACGAGAACTTGGGATGAAAAAGAAAATGTAACAAAAAGTATGAGATCTAAAGAGGAAGCTAATGATTATCGGTATTTCCCGGAACCGGACCTTGTTCCGTTTACGGTGAGCGAGGAATACATAGAAGAAATACGTAAAGGGTTACCGGAGCTTCCTGATGCAAGAAAAGAACGTTACATGTCAGATTATAAATTATCGCCCGAAGATGCAGATGCCATAACTAATGATAAGAACAGGGCTGATTATTTTGAGACTATGGTCACTGAAGGAGCAGATCCTAAAACAGCAGTGAATTGGATTATGGGAGAGTTGGCAAGTCAGCTTTCTACCGATAATATTGAAATATCCGAAGCCAAAGTGAAACCTGTTCATCTGGCAGATTTATTAGTGCTTATTGAGAAAGGGACGATTTCAGGCAAAATTGCTAAAAAAGTTTTTGCCGAGATGTGGAAAAACGGCGGTACACCGGAAAAAATCATTGAAGAACAAGGACTGGTGCAAATTAGTGATACCGGTGAACTGGAGAAGATTGTAATGCAGGTGATTGAAGCACATCCCCAGGCAGTTACAGATTTTAAAGCCGGTAAGAAAAAGGCAATAGGAGCATTGGTAGGGCAAATTATGAAAATGACCAAAGGGCAGGCAAATCCCCAGGTTGTTAACCAACTTTTGTCCCAAAAGCTTTCTGAATTATGAGTACTTATGACAATCAGGGAGAAAATGCTCAAGAACCCCGCACTATGTCGGAAACAGACATAAGGGATTATGATGGAGTAACTCTCAACGAAAACGGAGAAAAAGAGAATCTTCACGAAGAAACTCCTTTTATACGTATAAAAACGATTCGACTAAATGAATTGCCGTGGTGGAAAAAAGCACTGGGTGTTTTGGGGATTCTTGCATTTTTGGCGGCAGGCTTTATTATTGTCTGGTTTTTCCTTCTCTGGGGACTGGCTATATTAGCCGTAGGCGGAATAATTTATTTTTTAAAAAGGTATTTTTGATACTTTAAATGTAATCAGAAAAAAACAGGGGTCTTAGTGACCTCTGTTTTTATGTATTTCTATACAATATCGAAATAAAACGATATAATAATCATAAAGAGATTTTTAACAGAACACATCTGGATTTATAAATTGTATAAGGAAATGCGTAATGGATTATTCAAGAGTAAAAAGACAATATACCGGGCAGGAAACTCCATTCCGGTTGGCAGCACCTTTCAAGCCGACGGGAGATCAACCTAAGGCGGTGGATTCTTTAGTAAACGGTCTCAAGAACGGACACTGGGCACAGGTTCTGCTAGGGGCAACCGGTACAGGAAAAACTTTTACGATGGCAAAAGTAATCGAACAGGTGCAAAGACCGACTTTAATTATTTCACCCAATAAAACATTAGCTGCCCAAACTGCCAGTGAATTTAAAGATTTTTTTCCGGATAATGCAGTTTATTATTTTGTCAGCTATTACGACTACTATCAGCCCGAATCTTATATTCCCCAAACAGATACATATATTGAAAAAGATTCATCGCGCAATGAAGAAATTGACCGTCTTCGTCACTCGGCGACAATGGCACTTTTTGAAAGAAAAGATGTAATTATTGTTGCTTCTGTATCTTGTATATATGGATTGGGCGACCCGGAAGATTACAGCACAATGGGCTTATCATTACGTCCGGGAGAAGAAATTACAAGAGATCAAATTTTATCTCGTCTTGTAGAAATGCAATATTTGCGAAATGATTTAAATTTCACGAGAGATACTTTTCGCGTGAGAGGAGATACCATTGATGTTTTTCCCGCGTCTGCCAATAATGTGGCTGTTCGGATTGAAATGTTCGGCGATGAAATAGATTCACTTTCAGAATTTGATGTTTTAACAGGGGATATTGTTTCAGAAAGAGATCATATAGGAATATTTCCCGCCTCCCATTATGTGACGACATCGGGAAAATTAAAAAAGGCCATGATCAGTATCGAGGCAGAACTAGAAGACAGGTTAAAAGAATTACGGGGACAGGACCGTATTTTAGAGGCGCAACGATTAGAACAGAGAACCAACTACGATCTTGAAATGATGCAGGAAGTCGGATATTGCTCAGGAATAGAAAATTATTCCCGCCACATGTCCGCCCGCCAGCCCGGAGATCCGCCGTTTACTCTTCTTGATTATTTCCCCGAAGATTTTCTCATCATGGTTGATGAATCCCATATTACAGTTCCGCAGCTCCATGCTATGTATAATGGTGACCGGTCAAGAAAACATACTCTTGTGGATTATGGATTCAGATTGCCGAGTGCTTTGGATAACAGGCCTCTTACTTTTGAGGAGTTTACAGAACGGATTAATCAGATTATTTATGTATCAGCAACACCCGGTCCTTATGAAATGGGGGTACAGACAAATATAGCAGAACAAATCATCCGTCCTACGGGCTTGCTTGATCCCAGCATAGAGGTCAGACCTATTGAAGGGCAAATGGATGATTTGTTGGGAGAACTTCATAAGAGAGAAGACCGTAATGAACGTGTGTTGATTACCACATTAACAAAAAAGATGGCAGAAGATTTGACCGATTTTCTCTCCGAAGCCGGTGTCAAGGTTCGGTATCTTCACTCCGATATAGCGACCATTGAAAGAGCAGAAATTATACGGGATTTACGTGCCGGTGTTTTTGATGTTCTTGTAGGAATTAATTTACTCCGTGAGGGGTTGGATATGCCGGAAGTATCATTGGTTGCAATCTTGGACGCTGATAAAGAAGGATTTTTAAGAAATGATACGTCGATGATTCAGGTTATCGGCAGAGCAGCAAGAAATGCCCACGGCCATGTCATTATGTATGCTGACAGAATTACAAAATCGATGAAATATGCTATAGAAGAAACAAACCGCAGACGTTCCATTCAGCAGGCGTATAACACAGAACATCATATTATTCCTAAAACTATAAATAAGAAAGTTAAAAATCTCATTGATCTTACGATTATCAATGAAGGGGAAGAAAAGTATGGAAATAACAGTTCGGGCGAAACGGAAAATTTAACTGATGAAGCTTTATATAAAAAAATGAAAACTGCGGAAAAAAATATGAAAAGAGCCTCTAAAAATCTGGAATTTGAAGAGGCGGCCAAATGGAGAGATGAGCTTTCCAAATGTAAGCAACAATGGGCAGACAGACACGGATCTCGTGCAGAAGCGGCATTGAAAAGACAGGCGAGCCAAGTTCATAGAATTTATAAACCGCGGAAGAAACGAATTTGATAAAGAAAGGGAAAAGATGGAAAAGGGAATTACTATACAGGGAGCACGTCAGAACAATCTGAAAAATATAAATTTAACACTTCCGAGAAACAAATTAATCGTGTTCACCGGGCTTTCGGGATCAGGAAAATCTTCATTGGCTTTCGATACTATTTATGCGGAAGGGCAGAGAAAATATGTAGAGTCTCTTTCCGCTTATGCCCGGCAGTTTTTGGGACAAATGAACAAGCCGGATATTGATAAAATAGAAGGTCTTTCCCCGGCTATTTCAATTGATCAAAAATCAACAAGTCATAATCCTCGTTCTACAGTTGGTACCGTGACAGAAATCCATGACTATTTACGTATGCTTTTTGCGCATGCCAGTCGTGCTTTTTGTCCTCATTGTGGTAAAAGGATTCAACGGCAGACTGTAGATCAAATAGTAGATGCGCTCGCGGCTTTAGGAGAGCGAACCAAACTAATGATTTTGGGCCCGGTAGCGATTAGTAAAAAAGGAACACATAAAAAACTTTTAGAAGAACTGCGCAAAGAAGGATATGTAAGAGTTCGTATAGACAAAGTGGTATATTCTTTGTCAGATACGATTGATTTAGAAAAAAATAAAAAACATACCATCGAGGTAGTGGTAGATAGAATTATTATCAAGGAAAATATAAAAAAAAGATTGACCGATTCGGTAGAGGCGGCACTCAAGCTGGGTGACGGAATGATGATTGCTTCCGTAATAGACGGAGCGGATTATATATTCAGTTCTCATTTTTCTTGTCCTGATTGCGGTATCTCTTTACCCAAACCGGTACCGCGCATTTTTTCATTTAACAATCCCTTCGGTGCCTGTCCCGCTTGCACCGGACTGGGAGCCTCGTTAGAAGCAGATTTCGGACGTATTATTCCCAATCACGAAGTTTCTTTTCGCCTGGGAGCCATACGACCATTTCCATATAATAAAGAAAGCTGGCTTTATAAGCAGTTGGATGCATTTCTAAAATCGTATGGCCTGACAATTGATTGCTGCTACAATGATTTACCGGCGAAAGCACAAAAAGAATTGCAGTCCGGTGGGGAAGAGCTGCTTTCTTTTAACTATACGAATCTTGAGGGCGAGACCAAATCCTATGAAAGGGCATTTGAAGGACTTCTCCCGATGACAAAGAGACGTTATACGGAAGCATGGACAGATAAGATGAAAGAAACGCTTGCCAATTTTTTGGTAGCAAAACCTTGTCCTGTCTGTCATGGAGCCCGACTGCGTCCGGAAAGTCTTGCCTTTATGGTGGGCGGAAAAAATATAGCCGAGCTTTCCGAGATGTCGGTTTCAGATTTGCTTACCTTTCTTGAGCAGGTAGAACTGACAGAAAAAGAACAGATAATAGCAAGCCAGATTCTTTCTGAAATACATAACAGGCTTACTTTTTTAGTTAATGTAGGTTTAGATTATCTGACATTGGGAAGAACAGCAACTACGCTTTCCGGCGGGGAAGCACAGCGAATTCGTCTGGCAACACAAATCGGATCGGGGCTGGTCGGAGTTTTATACATCCTGGATGAGCCGTCTATCGGATTGCACCAGAGAGATAATGATAAGCTTTTAGCTACACTTAAAGGAATGAGAGATTTAGGAAATACATTGATTGTTGTTGAGCATGATGAGGATACCATTCGTGCAGCTGACTGGATTGTCGATATCGGTCCCGGTGCCGGCGAAAATGGAGGGCATGTTGTTGCAGAGGGGACTGTAGAGGCTGTTGAAAAAGTAGAGACATCACTGACGGGCCGGTATTTGAAAGGGAGTAAATATATTCCGCTTCCCGAAAAAAGGAGAAAAGGAAATGGAATGTTTATTACGATTAATGGGGCCAGAGAGCATAACCTTAAAGACATCAATGTAAAATTTCCTTTAGGAGCATTTACCGCTGTTACAGGAGAGTCCGGCTCAGGGAAGAGCACCTTGGTGAATGAAATATTATTTCAAGGACTGTCAAATTTAAAAAATCAAACTTCTTATGGGGCAGGGGAATACACATCTATAGAGGGCGCTGAATATATTGATAAAATCATTAATATAGATCAGCAGCCTATCGGAAGAACACCCCGATCAAACCCTGCCACATATACCGGATTGTTTACCGATATACGTGAACTTTTCAGCCAGACATCTGAAGCGAAAATGCGGGGATATAAGCCGGGGAGATTCAGCTTTAATGTTAAAGGCGGTCGTTGCGAGGCCTGCCATGGAGATGGGATTATAAAAATAGAAATGCAGTTCCTTTCTGATGTATATGTGCCTTGTGAAGTTTGCCATGGTGCACGTTATAACAGAGAAACTCTGGAAGTCAGGTACAAAGGTAAAAATATCTCTGATGTATTAAATATGACTGTAGAAGAAGCGGTTCCTTTTTTCGAAAATCATGACAAGATTTTGCGTAAGTTAAAAACTTTGCAAGAAGTAGGATTGGGATACATTCATTTGGGGCAACCGGCAACAACAATGTCCGGCGGAGAAGCACAGCGGGTGAAATTATCGACTGAGCTGATGCGACGGGGAACCGGGAATACGCTGTATATACTTGATGAGCCGACGACAGGCCTTCATAGTGAGGATATAAGAAAATTACTTATTATTCTTCAAAAATTGGTAGATCAAGGGAATACGGTGGTTGTTATTGAGCATAATTTAGATGTCGTAAAGGTAGCCGATCACATTATTGACTTGGGACCGGAAGGCGGAAATCGCGGTGGAGAAGTAGTTGCTGTAGGAACTCCCGAGGATATTTGCAAAGTAAAAAAATCATATACGGGAGAGTATTTACAGCCGGTTATAGAAAGAACAAAAAGACTGATGAAGGGAACATGAAATGATTGACGTTAATGATAAAATTCGGGCGAAAGTGGAAAGACTTCCCGGTTCGCCGGGAGTTTATCGCTGGAAAGATAAAAATGGTCGTGTTATATACGTAGGCAAGGCTGTTAACCTGAGGAACAGAGTCCGCTCGTATGTAAGGGCAGATAAGAAGCGGTCACCGAAGGTGGCAGCGATGATTCGTCATGCCGATGATTTAGATATTACGATGACTGCGACTGAGATGGAAGCTTTGATTTTAGAATGTAACCTGATTAAAGAACTTCATCCGAAATATAATATTTCCTTACGTGATGATAAGTCTTATCCATATGTGAAGATTACCGTACAAGAAAAATGGCCCCGTATTTTTATTACCCGTAACATAAGAAGAGATGATAAAGCAAAATATTTCGGACCTTTTACAGATGTGGGAAGTCTCAGGAAAACATTGAGTTTAATCAGGAAACTGTATCCTGTACGTACCTGCCGCAGTATGAAAGTACAAAGGCCATGCCTGCAGTATCACATGAATCTGTGCTGTGCCCCCTGTGGAAATTTGTGTACAGAGGAAGAATATAAGGGGTATGTAACGAGTATATGTGATTTATTTGAAGGGAAAAATACATCGCTGACAAAAGATATCCGGGAGCGTATGACTGAAGCGGCTACCCATCTGGATTTCGAAAAAGCAGCGCTATATAGAGACCAGTTAAAAGCGGTCGAACAGGTCCGGCAAAAGCAAAATATAGTGGCTAAAGAAGGGGATTTTGATGTAGTAGGCATGGCGAGACAGGATAATCATGTCGGTCTTGAGATATTTTATATACGATACGGGAAAATGATAGGGAAAGAAAATTTCAGCATAGCAGACACCGTCAGCGAGTCAGATGATGCGGTTATGACTGCTTTTATAAAAGATTTTTATGGAGGACGTCAGACGGCTGTTCCCAAAGAATTAATTCTTCCTGTCCTGCCGGGGGAGCATCTTTTGCTGGAGAGTTGGCTTTCCCGTATGCGTGGGAGCGAAGTCAAAATTTATGTACCTGAAAGAGGGTTCAAAAGGCGCTTGAAAGAAATGGCAAAGACGAATGCCATGAAATATCTGTCAGATAAAAAACTGCAATGGGAATACCGGGATGCACGCGAGCAAGGTGCGTTGAAAAAGTTGAAGGAATTACTCGGCCTGCCAAAGTTACCGGAAAGAATGGAATGCTTTGATATTTCTCACAACCAGGGAGCTGAAACAACTGGCTCAATGGTCGTTTTTGAAAATGGAAAACCTGATAAAAAAGAATATCGTAAATTTAAATTGCAAACAACACAAGGCACTCCCGATGATTTTAAATCAATGGCGGAGATTATGCACCGACGGTATGGAAAAGAAAAAGACTGGGCCAAACCGGACCTGATTGTCCTTGACGGGGGACAAGGACAACTTCATGCGGCATTGCCTGTGATTCGCGAATGCAGAATTGACGCCCCTGTTATCGGTATGGCAAAGAGAATGGAAGAAATATATGTAGAGGGAAGTAATAAACCGATTGTTGTTGATTCTCACGAGCCGGTACTCCGTTTACTTCAATTTATTCGTGATGAAGCTCATCGCTTTGTTATTTCTTACCACCGTAAATGGATTTCAAAGCGAAATACAGAATCTATTCTGGATCATATACCGGGAATAGGACCTCACCGGAGAAATGCGTTGTGGCACGCGTTCCGTTCTCTTGATGAAATGAAAAAAGCATCCGTGGAAGAATTATCTTTGGTGAAGGGCATGAATAAAACGGTGGCGGAACGGGTGTACCGCTTTTTCAGAATGAGAAAAGATGAGAAAATGATGGTTTTACAAGGAGAAGAACTGGAAAAATAAAAAGAAATATCCATCATAAAAGATATTAATAAGGTTAAGTTATAGAAAAGAGTTATTAGAATTTGTTATTATTATATTGTAATATATGAATTAATCATATATACTTTTAAAGTACAGATGAAATTGATAAGATTGATATTTGCTTTTGTCGTTTTATATTAAAATAAGGAGGCATTAAATAATGAAAGGCACAAAAAATGTATTGTCTGATGATTATAAAACGGAAGTCGATGAATTAGTAAGGCGTAAACAATGGAAAAGGCTGTTAACTGCTACATTTGTTCTTGATATCTTACGCAGGGAAAGCAGTTATGGGAATAAGATTGAAAAAGAAATATATACCCGTACAAATAATGTATATCGTCCTAATCCTAATGAATTGTATCCTGTGCTCCGCTATATGGAAAGCAAAGGATATGTAGTCAGTGAATGGGATGCGCCGGACAGGAGAAGCAAACGTATTTACAGCATTACAGAAAAAGGGGAAAGTGCAGCGGAATACACGCGGCAAAAAGTTCTTGATTGGCTGGTAAATATCAGAGCATTTATTAATACCATACAGAACGAATTTGGAGATAAGAAGTAACCTGTCACTTCAATCGTTCCGATATTGACAATCAAATTTCTGTCTCGTATAATAGGGAAGTTAAGTGCTAGTGAATATAGCAGACGATAAATGGTCCGATCGGTAAGGAGGTGCAAGAAATGCCAGTACCAAAGAGCAAACATTCAAGATCTCGTCGTGATAAAAGACGTGCCAATTGGAAATTGACCGTTCCGGGTCTTGTAGAATGCCCACAGTGCCATGCTATGGTTTTACCTCATCATGTATGTCCGATTTGTGGTTTCTATAAAGGAAAATCAGTTATTCAGGCAAAAACCGAAGGTTAATTTTCAAAATAAGTACACTCCTCCAGGGGGTGTATTTTTTATATTTTAAAGTGCTATTGTAACGGGTTATTTGATTTCTGTGGTTCATTTATTTGTTTTATGCTACAATAAACGGAAGTTAATTTTATTATTGAAGTATTTTGTAGAAGAGGAGCGTGGCAGAATGGTAGTAAGTAAATGGAAAAAATGGGTATTGGCCGGTGCGATAGGGCTCTGTGTAGCCGGTTGCATGAGCGGGTGTGGAAAAGACTCAGGAATCGCCAAAGGTGACGGACATCTGAAGGTGGGGATAGTACAAATCGTACAGCACCCGGCTCTTGATGAGGCAAATAAAGGATTTATCGATGCACTTGTGGAGAGAGGGCTCAAGGATAAGGTTGATATTGATCAGCAAAATGCCCAGGGAGACCAGTCGAATTTGCGGTCAATCGCGAACAGGTTCGTATCAGGGAAGTATAATTTAATCTGTGCAATTTCTACTCCGGCGGCACAGGCGATGGCCAATGCTACTGCTGAAATACCCATTATATGCACAGCAATTTCCGATTATGAAAGTGCTAAGCTGATGAAGTCAGAAAAGAGTCCCGATTCGAATATAACAGGTACGAATGATCGAGGACCGCTGGAAAAACAGTTGTTGCTCATAAAAGAAATAACACCGAATATAAAAAAACTGGGGACAATTTATAACTCCAGTGAAATCAATTCCGTAATTCAAGCTAAAAAGCTTAAAGAAGCCTGCGAGCCGTTAGGAATAGAATTGGTTGAATTGACGGTTAATTCAGTAAACGATGTGCAACAGGTAGCAGAGGGATTTCTGGGAGGAAAGGTAGATGCCGTTTTTATTCCTACAGATAATATAATTGCGTCATCTATTCCTACCGTCATGGCGATAGCCGATAAGGAGAAAATTCCGGTTTACGGTGCTGAAGTCGGACATGTAAGATCCGGTGTACTTGCATCGGAATCAATCAGTTTTTATGACATCGGACATAAGGCAGGATTGATGGCAGCCGACATCTTGGAAGGGAAAAAGCAAATCAAAGATATTCCTGTTGAAGGCGCTGATAAATCCGGATTATATATTAATAAAGCGGAAATGGAAAGGTTAGGCATAAAAATTCCGCAGGCGGTTTTAGAAAGAGCGGAATTGATTTAAGTAGAAGAGAAAGGATAAAATAATGACCGCAATCAGGCGGTATTGGCGCTTATCATTACTTTTAGCAGTGATTGCGGCCGCAATATTTACATTTATCGTTCATGATAATTCTGAAGCAAAACAAAAAATAAAACCAGTTCCTCATAAAAGCATGTATCAGGTTACTCTTTTTCAGGAAAACTCTTTTCCAGTACATGAAAAAATGAAACAGGGAATTATAGCTGCTTTAGAATCTAAAGGATATACGGAAAAAAAGAATATCCATTTGGAAATAATTAATGGCCAAGGGAATCTCGTGCAAATGGAAACACAGGCAAAAAAAATAGTGCATGAAAAACCTGACTTAATTATTTCTGTTGGAACAGAAGCGACAAAAGCTGTAATCAAAGAAACTGAAGTGATTCCTGTTGTAGGAGTCGGTGCATTTCAGATGAAGAGTGACCCTGCTTTTGAGGATAAGTATAATTTGACGGGAATTGGCGATATGCCCCTGATATTGAATCAGGTACGAATGGCAACAAAAATTTTTCCTGTAAAATCTTTGGGTATTATATTCAATCCGGAAGATGAAGAAGCAGTGACACAGCTGAATATGCTCCGTGAAGTGGGAGAAAAAAAGGGTATCCGGCTTTTTGAAATTGCTTTTGATAAAAACACGGGAATAGAAAGCCAGGTAAAGAAGTTCAAAGGGAATGTCGATGCAGTTTATATTCCGGCTGATGAAAAAATACAAACTTCTTTTGAAAAAATCGTAACTATTTTAAGAAGTTATAAAATTCCTGTTATCGGTGAAAATGCAGAAATGGTAAAGAAGGGGGCACTTTTGTCTGTTTCTGCGGAATATTACCGCATGGGATTCAGCGGCGGTAGAATGGCGTCAGAACTTTTAAAAGGAGAGAAAAAGCCTTTTGAGATTTCGATAACAAAACAAATGGATCCTGATTGGATTGTAAATATGTCTGTCGCAAAAGAGTTAGGCATTGTATTGCCGAATGACATATGGCAAAAGGCAAGAAAGCTTTACCTCTATGACGGACAGAATGCAAGACCGTAGAGATTTTTCAGAGGTGGAATGAATGGGAGATTTAGTGATTTCTACAGTGGCGCAAGGGCTTATGTGGTCCATGCTTGCCATCGGTGTATTTTTATCTTTCCGAGTACTTGATGTACCGGACATGACTTGTGAGGGGAGTTTTCCATTAGGCGCAGCTATTGCAGCATCTTTGATTTCTGCCGGGGCAAGTCCCTTGTGGGCAGTTTTGGGAGCCATGGCAGGAGGCATATTAGCAGGTTCTGTTACAGGCGTTTTATATACAAAATTGAAAATTCCTGCGATTTTATCGGGAATTTTGACCATGATAGCACTCTATTCAATCAATTTGCACGTAATGGGTAAAGCGAATATTTCACTTCTCAGAGCAGATACAATTTTTTCGTTCACTGCCGGAATTTTTCATGTCAGTCCGTCGGTAGCTTCATTTATTGTGCCCACTCTTTTCATATTGATTATTGCAGTATTTATTTATTGGTTTTTTGGTACAGAACTGGGAATGTGCATTCGTGCAACAGGGGATAACCCGCAAATGGTTCGTGCCCAAGGTGTGGATACAGATTCCATGATTATCCTCGGACTCTGCCTGAGCAATGGACTTATCGGTTTATGCGGAGCCGTGGTTGCACAGAATAATGGATTTGCTGATGTCGGAATGGGGATTGGAACTATCGTAATAGGATTGGCGTCCGTAATCATTGGAGAAGTTATTTTAGGGGCTGACAGCTTTTCATCTTCGCTTATGGCTGTTATTTTAGGATCAGTTATCTACAGAATTGTTATAGCCGTTGTTCTTTACCTTGGCATGCCACCCAATGATTTGAAATTATTTACTGCCATTATTGTCATGAATGCATTGGCACTTCCTTTAATTAAAGATAAAGTAAGAATGGAAAAGGTGGGATGATTATGCTGCATATAGACAGTATCAGCAAAACTTTCTTTCCCGGAACACCCAATGAAAAAAAGGCACTTACTAATGTGTCCCTTGTCTTGAATGACGGTGATTTCTGCACGGTAATCGGTGGTAATGGTGCCGGGAAAAGTACATTGCTTAACTCGATTGCAGGGGCATATATTCCTGATAAGGGCAATATAAAAATTAACGATACCGACATCACCCGGATGAGCGAATCTGAAAGAGCAAAATTTATTGGACGAGTGTTCCAGGATCCCATGAAAGGAACAGCAGGCGGCATGCAGTTGGAAGAAAACCTCTTGCTCGCAGCCCGTCGTGGGGAACGCAGAAGATTAAAATGGGCCTTCTCTGAAAATGATCATGCCGATTACAAAAAGATGCTTACCCGGCTGGACTTAGGGTTGGAAGACAGGCTTGAAACAAGAATAGGACTTCTTTCCGGAGGGCAAAGACAAGCCGTAACCTTGCTCATGGCGACACTGAAAAGGCCGGATATTCTCTTGCTCGACGAACCGACCGCCGCATTGGATCCTAAAACGGCAGATAAGGTTTTAAAACTGACCAATGAGATTGTACAGGAACAGAAACTGACAACGCTCATGATTACTCATAATATGAAAGATGCTTTGACCTATGGAAACCGCTTGATCATGATGAATAACGGCCGGATTATTGCCGATTATGCACCGGAAGAGAAAAAAGAATTGACCATAGAAATACTTCTCAAGAAATTCGAAGAAAACGCAAATGATTTAAGCGATAAGATGATTTTGAGTTAATACTTGAAAAAAAGAAGTAATGTGTGTATAATTTCATTTATGTGAACTGTATCCAGGGATTTCGACTCTCCGGCGGATCACTTAGATACAGCAATTTATTTATAGGAGGCATTATTATGTTAGATGCAGCAGAAAAAAAACAAATTATTGAGCAGTATGCAGTTCATGAAGGGGATACGGGATCTCCGGAAGTGCAGATTGCAATCCTTTCCAAAAGAATTGCACTTTTGACAGAACATCTGAAAAGTCACAAAAAGGATCATCATTCCCGTCGCGGATTACTTAAATTGGTCGGACAGCGTAGAAATATGTTGGACTACCTTCGTCGTAGTGATATTGAAAGATACAGAGTGCTTGGTGAAAAGCTCGGACTTCGCCTGAAGTAAGAAATACGAAACAGGAACAGCGGTAGCTATAATCTACTGCTGTTTTTTTATGCAATAAAGAAACCCGGCGTGATAGAAGATAACAGAATTTATAAAAATCAGATGTTTTGCAGTAAGTTTAAAAATAAAAATAAGAGCAGTCTGCTATTTTTTTGATAACGTATTAAAATCTGTAAGTGCATGATATAATAAAACGGTACATAATTTAAAAAAGATTAAATAATAAGAGGAGGAAGGACATGTTTAAGACCTTTCAAATGGAACTTGCAGGCCGTCCGTTGATTATCGAAACGGGAAAAATGGCTAAACAGGCAAGTGGTGCAGTTTTAGTAAGATATGGTGAAACCGTTGTCCTCGTGACATCAACGGGAAGTAAAGAAGCCAGAGAAGGGACAGATTTTTTCCCTCTGACAGTAGACTATGAAGAAAAAATGTATGCCGTAGGAAAAATGCCGGGCGGATTTTTACGCAGAGAAGGGCGTCCCGCAAACTCGGCTATTTTAAATGCCCGTTTGATTGATCGTCCTATTCGTCCTTTGTTTGACAAAAGATGCAGAAATGACGTGCATGTAGTGGCGACGGTACTTTCTGTCGACTATGATAATGCACCGGAACTTTGCGGTATGCTCGGTGCTTCCGCATCACTGGGGATTTCCGACATTCCTTGGGACGGACCTATAGCAGGTGTACGTGTAGGTCGTGTAAATAATGAATTTGTTATCAATCCGACACAAGCACAGCTTGAAGAGTCTTCTCTGAATATCACCGTAGCAGGATCGGAAACGGCCATTTTAATGGTAGAAGGCGGCGCTGATGAAGCGCCCGAAGAAGATGTTCTTGAAGCTATCATGTTCGGACATGAGGCTATCAAAGAATTAGTGGGTTTCCAAAATAAAATTATTGCTGAAGTGGGAAAACAGAAACGGACACTGGTATTTCCTGAAATTCCCGAAGAAATTGAGATATCTATCCGGGCCTATGCGGAAGAACCGCTGAAAAAAGCGATTTTTAATCCCGATAAACTTACCCGTGAAGCCGTTATGGCGGAAGTGAAAAAAGAAGCAGAAAATCATTTCAAGGAAGTATATCCCGATCATACAGCTGCGGTAGCAGAATGCCTTGACCATCTGACAAAGGAAATCGTCCGTCACATGATTTCTGTAGATAAAATCCGTCCCGATGGCCGTGCTTTGGACGAAATCCGTCCGATTACCTGCGAAGTGGGACTGCTTCCCCGTGTACACGGATCTGCCCTGTTTACCCGCGGACAGACACAAGCACTGACAGTGACTACATTAGCACCCATGTCGGAAACACAAATTATTGATGACCTTACCACCGTGACGGAAAAACGATATATTCACCAGTATAATTTCCCGTCTTATTCTGTAGGAGAAACAAAAGGATCAAGAGGCCCGGGCCGTAGAGAAATCGGGCATGGTGCTTTGGCAGAACGTGCTTTGGTGCCGGTTATTCCGAGTGTGGAAGAATTCCCGTACGCCATCCGTGTAGTTTCTGAAATTCTTGAATCCAACGGTTCATCTTCACAAGCATCTGTATGCGGAAGCACGATGTCTCTGATGAATGCAGGCGTGCCGATTAAAGCACCGGTTGCAGGGATTGCCATGGGACTCGTCAATGAGGGAGAACATTTTACAATTCTTACGGATATCCAGGGAATGGAAGATGCGCTGGGAGATATGGATTTCAAAGTGGCAGGAACAGAAAAAGGAATTACTGCCATCCAGATGGATATTAAAATTCACGGTTTATCCAAAGATATCCTGATGGCTGCATTACAGCAGGCACACAAAGGCAGGATGTTTATTCTCGGGAAAATAGCGGAATGTATCGACAAACCGGCAGAACACTTGTCCCCGTATGCACCGAAAATTATCACACTTGTTATCCCTGTGGATAAAATTCGTGACGTCATCGGAAGCGGCGGAAAAACCATCAATAAAATTATCAGTGAAACCGGCGTAAAGATGGATATAGAAGAAGACGGTCATGTATACATTGCCACACCTGACGAAGAAGCGGCACTGAAGGCAAAACGGTGGGTAGAAGCTTTGACCCGTGATGTAGAAGTAGGAGAAACCTACTTGGGAAAAGTCACACGTCTTATGAGTTTCGGAGCATTTGTAGAAGTTCTCCCGGGAAAAGAAGGATTGGTTCATGTTTCGCAACTGGCACTCACCCGTGTGGAAAAACCGGAAGATGTGGTCAAAGAGGGCGATGAAATCATGGTCAAAGTAACAGAGATAGATAATAAAGGCAGAATTAACTTATCCAGAAAAGCAGTCCTGCTGGAGAAAAATAAATGAACCGTACAAGAGGATTTGAAGTAGTCAGTGCATGGAAAGATAAAGATATCCGTATACCCTGCAGAAAAACAGCACAAAGTGCAGGCTATGACATTGAAAGTGCGGTCGATACGGATTTGGCGCCCGGACAAATTCATGTAGTGCCGACCGGTTTAAAAGCCTATATGAAAAATGATGAATACCTGTCACTCCATATCCGTTCCAGCTTGGGTATCAAGCATGGAATTATGCTGGCAAACAGTACAGGTATTATAGATGCCGATTATTATAACAATGAAGATAATGAGGGGCATATTATGTGTGCCCTTTATAATGCGAAAGATGAAGTATTTCACATCCGCCGCGGAGACCGCATTGCTCAGGGCATATTCGTCAAGTATTATGTAGCTGATGGAGATGAGGCGGTAGGGAAACGCACCGGCGGTATCGGCAGTACGGGGGCCTGAATGAATATAAAGCAGGAAAAAACCATAGATCACCGGACGATGTATGAAGGAAAACTGCTTCATGTATATTTTGATGAAGTAGAAATCAGCGGAAAAACCTACCGCAGAGAAGTGGTAAGTCATCCCGGCGCAGCAGCTGTGATTCCTGTGACGGAAAATAAAGAAATTCTATTTGTCAAACAGTACAGATATCCGGTGAAACGGGAATTGCTCGAAATTCCCGCAGGCAAATTAGATGAAGCGGAAGATCCGGCGCATTGTGCCTTACGTGAGCTGGAAGAAGAAACAGGATATATAGGAAATATCAGGGGGCTCGGCTATATTTATACCACTCCCGGATTTTCCGACGAAAAAATCTATTTATACTTAGCAGACCATCTTGTGTATACGCAGCAGCGTTTAGATGAAGGAGAATATCTGGAGGTTCTAAAAATTCCTGTAGAGGAAGTGTTTGAGATGATTCGTGACGGTCGGATTTATGATGCAAAAACCATAGCCGCCGTTGCTATGGCCGCAGATTACTTACAAGCATAAAAAACAGCTGTTGTGGTTATTCTTACCACAACAGCTGTTTTTATTTATAAGTTAATTATTTAAAGATATGCTATAATGGGAAAATGAAAAAATATATATTAAATACAAAAGAAAAAACGGTATCATTTATAACGTTAGGCTGCAAAGTGAACCAATATGACAGTGATGCCATGCGTACATTATTTATAAAAAACGGATATAAGGTGGCAGAAAGTGATACTCCTGCGGATGTGTACGTTGTAAATACTTGTTCGGTGACAAGTATAGGTGACAGGAAATCACGGCAAATGGTGCGGCGTATACGGAGAGAAAATCCGAGCGCTGTTATTGCGGTGGCAGGATGTTATGCCCAGCTTGCGCCTGAGGTCTTTGAAAAAATGGGAAATGTAGATGTCATTGTAGGCATGCAAAATCGTTCCCGTATCGTGGAATACGTAGAAAAGGCTGCCCGGTCAAATGCAGTTTTAAATGAAGTCAGAGATGTCATGGCGGTCAAGGATTTTGAAAATCTTACGGTAGATGCCGAAGGAGAGGTAAAAACCAGAGCATTTATAAAGGTGCAGGAAGGTTGTGATAATTACTGTACCTTTTGTATTATTCCTTATGCCCGCGGCCGATTAAAATCAAGAAAACAAAAAGATGCAATTGAGGAAATCAAACATCTTGTGGACAGAGGATACAGAGAGGTTGTTCTTACGGGAATACATCTTGGGAATTATGGTAAAGATTTGCATGACGGCACTTCTTTATCGTCGCTGGTCAATGAATTATTAAAGATTCCCGATTTATTACGAATACGCTTAGGATCTATTGAGTCTGTTGAGTTATCGGAAGAGTTGATTCATCTGATGAATAGCGAACCGAGAGTATGCTGTCATTTGCATTTGCCGATTCAATCAGGATCGGATGATGTGCTTCGTGCCATGAACCGCCATTATCGTTTGGCTGAATATAAGAATTTGATAGCAGATCTCAGAGAGAGGATTCCTGATTTGGCCTTGACTACGGATTTGATTGTAGGATTTCCGGGAGAGACAGAAGAAAATTTCAAGGAAACGCTGGCTACATTGGAAGAATTAAAATTTTCTGCTATTCATATATTTCCCTATTCACAGCGGACAGGTACGCCGGCAGCGACGTATCCCAATCAGGTTTTACCGGAAATTAAGAAAGAAAGGGTTCACCGGGTACAGGAGCTGGAGAAAAAGTTATCAGAGGCATACAGACGCCGTTTTTTGGGAAAATCGGTTCGTGTTTTACCGGAAGAGGGAAAAAACGGTTGTTTTGAGGGGCTTTCTGATGAATATATACGTGTATATCTCAAAGGGGAAGGTATAGAACGCGGTAAAATATATTCAGTCAAGATTAATTCTTTAACAGAAGATGGTTTAAGCGGCGTTGTGGAAAGGGAGGATTAGAATGAAAGATTGTTTATTTTGCAAAATTATTTCCGGAGAAATACCCTGCACAAAGATATATGAGGATGAGCATTGGTTTGCTTTTAAAGATATAGAACCTTGCGCTCCTGTCCATATTCTGGTGATTCCTAAAGTTCACGCAGATAATATATTGGGAATGACTCCTGCGATTAATGAAGAGTTTGCGGATTTCTTTCTCACAATAAAGAAAATAGCGGAAATGCAGGGGCTGAAAGAGGACGGATTCCGTTTAGTAGTAAATACAGGAAAGAAAGCGGGCCAGACGGTTTTTCATTTCCATGCACATATCGTGGGAGGAAAAGAAATGGGTTGGCCGCCATTTCCCGTTAGTGAATAATTATTTTCTTTGATAATTTCATTGACAGAGCAGACTCAATAAATTATAATTTAATAGTGTGCAATAGCACCCCATCAGTCTATTTGGAGGGAGGGATACAGATGTCTGAAATTAAAGTTCAAAAGGGCGAGTCTTTAGATAGTGCTCTTCGCAGATTTAAACGTTCCTGCCAAAAAGCCGGGGTTCTTTCTGAAGTAAGAAAACGTGAACATTATGAAAAGCCCAGCGTTAGACGTAAACTGAAATCTGAAGCCGCAAGAAAACGTAAGTTTAAATAACAGGTTACAAGGTGATAGTTGTGTCAATTAAAGAGCAGCTGATGGCAGATATGAAAGTTGCCATGAAAGCAAGAGAAGAAGGAAAGCTTGCGCTTAACGTCATTCGTATGGCAAGAGCACATATTAAGCAAGCAGAAATTGACGGCGGACACGTGGACTTCGATGATGATCAGGTTCTTGCCATTCTCCGGAAAGAGGTCAAGCAGCGTAAGGAAACGCTTGATGAAATCAGAAATTCCGGCAGAGATGACCTGGTTGCAGAGACCGAAGCGGAAATTACAGTACTTAAGAAATATCTTCCACCGGAAATGTCAGAAGAAGCGATTCGCAAAGTTGTAACAGACGTGATTGCTGAATTAGAACCGGGACAGAAAACTATGGGTTCTGTCATGAAGGCTGTAATGGCTAAGTTAAAGGGTCAGGCGGACGGTAAAGTAATTAACCGCATCGTGCGGGAAGTTTTATCCGGAAGCTGATTCACTTGACAAAAGTAAGGTACGTGGTGTATTCTTATCTACAAGTTAATACTACGTCAAAGATGACTCATTCCGTAAGGGGTGGGTCATCTTTTTTTGAAAGAAAAGACTTTGGTGTCTCAAAGGAGGATTTAAATGAACAAAGAGTTACTGTATTGTATTCCGGCCGGGCAATACGGAAAAGAGGGTGTTCTTTCTTTATTGGCACAACATCCTGAAATCAGGTTTGTATCATTAATCGGAGTCGATTTAGCGGGAAATGACACAGACGAAAAAATTCCTATTGATATTTTTATAAAGGATTATGATGACTTTTTTGCAGGCAAAGCGGTACAAACTGACGGATCTTCAGTTGTATTTATGAATATTGCGACATTAAATGATGCCCGTGTAGACTTTGTAGCTGATAATACAGTCAATTGGTATGTAGATTATAATGATGAAAATATCAATCCGGCGACAGGGCTTCCGGTAGGGACACTTCGTATACCGAGTTTTTTGATTCATAAAGGGGTATTTATAGATTCACGGTCGATTCTGAAACAGTCCTGTGAATATGTGGCGGAAGAGCTCAAGAAGTTGCTTATCGGAAAACAGATTCGCGGAATGGAAAACTTTCCGTTTGAAGATATCCAGGATATCGTATTTACCACAGGAACAGAGTTGGAATTTTGGGTAAAAACACCGAGCGAGAAAGAAACGGTACAGCATCTTTCCATATCCCAAAGGCTGAAAGAACAGTATTGGCAAAGAATGAGAGGAAATGTGCGTACTGCTATGGAACAGGCCATTGAGGAACTGGATATCCGCGGTATGCATGTCGAGATGGGGCATAAAGAAGTCGGGGGAATCAAGCCTAAAATTGACGATGTCGGACATGTCTTCGATGTATGTGAGCAGCTTGAATTAGACTGGTTGTTCTCTTCAAATCCCTTACAAGCAGCTGATAATGAACTGGAGGCACGCATTATTATCCGGGAAGTATTCCGGAGAAACGGACTGGATGTATCTTTTAAAGCTAAACCTATTTTAGGGGTAGCAGGAAGCGGTGAGCATACACATGTGGGGCTGGCAGCTCGACTGAAAAACGGTAAGATAATCAATTTGCTCTCACCGGAGGATATGAAATCGGATTATCTTTCGACAATCGGTTATGGTTTTATCATGGGTGTTCTGCATAATTATGAAGCAATTAACCCGTTCATATCGTCAACTACAGATGCCTTTAACCGATTGAAACCCGGCTTTGAAGCACCTGTGTGTATTGTAACTTCTTTAGGGCATAAGCCTGAATTGCCATCCCGTAACCGCAGTATTTTAGTAGGATTGATTCGTGATTTGGAAAATCCGAAAGCCACCAGATTCGAGCTTCGTTCTCCAAATCCGTTTACCAACATATATTTAGCAGTTTCCTGCCTTTATTTGACAGCACTGGACGGAATTAAATATGCAGTTAATTCCGGACGAGGTCCAAAGGAGTTGCTGGGCGAACTTTCTAAACGGGCCGGTGAAGATGCCGGTTATCTGGAAAAAGACAGAGAATATCGTTGTGAGAAAAACGTATTTGAAGATTATACACAAGAAGAAAGAGATGCTGTTTTTGGAAAACCGCCGGCTACAGTGTGGGAAAATATAAAAATAATGAAATCCTATCCTGAAAAAATCGAGGTTTTGACGAGAGGTACCGCATTATCAAGTGCAATCGTTGATTCATTCCTGACAAGTATCATTTATCGCTGGGAAAACGAATTGATTGACCGTCTTATTCCGGAAGCGGAGCGATCTGTAAAAAGCTACAAAAAGCTTGAACATGAGGATGCAATAGATGAAGAGAGATGGGCATCTATTCAGGAGAAACGTTTAAATCTTGCTAAGGATACAAAAGAAATCAGTTGTATTTGTACCAGGTTGAAAGAGGCATTGGAAGCAAATGACTATGATTTGGCCTCAGATTTACAGCTGACTATGGCAAGAGAAGTAGAAAAGCTGGCCGAAGAATATCGAGTTTATGCATTAAATATTATCGGCTGAAATAAAAGCAGATTGTCAGAAAAGGGCAATCTGCTTTTATTTTTAAGCCGGATAAGGGATAGCTAAATACTGTCATTTTGCTTGAAAAAATCTTGACAAACAGGGAGGTGATGTATATACTTATAAGGTAACTTGCGGCCCGGTGGTGTAGTGGTCTAACATGCCGCCCTGTCACGGCGGAGATCGTCAGTTCAAATCTGATCCGGGTCGCCAGTGCGGAAGTAGCTCAGTGGTAGAGCACAACCTTGCCAAGGTTGGGGTCGCGGGTTCGAGTCCCGTTTTCCGCTCCATATGGCGGCATAGCCAAGCGGTAAGGCAGAGGTCTGCAAAACCTTTATCTCCGGTTCGATTCCGGATGCCGCCTCCATATTTGTCTGCTTAATTGAAAGTTCTATATGCCGGGGTGGCGGAACTGGCAGACGCAAGGGACTTAAAATCCCTCGAATCGTGAGATTCGTACCGGTTCGATTCCGGTCCTCGGCACCAAAAGAAAAACTGTTGCGTAAGGCAACAGTTTTTTTATGTTTGCAAAAATATGAAATTCCTACATTTGTGTAATGTTTGCTGCTTGGGCAGATGTGAAAGTGAGAAAGTCCTTGGAATTGATTATTATTTGCTGTCCCCTCTGTCCGGCGCTTATACTTATTTCTTTGTGATTGTTTATAGAAATATCTATATATGTGGGAAATGTTTTCTTCATTCCGATAGGAGAGCAACCACCGCGTAAGTAGCCGGTTAAATGGAATAAATCTTTTACATGAACCATTTCCAGTTTTTTATTTCCGCTGATTTTAGCGGCTTCTTTTAAGTTTAATTCTTTCTCGGAAGGAAGACAAAAAACAACCGGGCCTGTTTTATCTCCTTTAGTCACAATTGTTTTAAATACCATGTCAGGGTCATAGCCCAATGCTTCAGCCGCATGAACTCCGGACAAATCATTGATTTCATATTCATATGATTTTGCTTTATACGATATATTTGCTTTATCCAGTATACGCATGACATTAGTTTTCTTTATTTTTTTCATATTGAAACTCCTTTATTTCAAAATACGTACAGGAGCTGAATTTGTCAAGTTTCATATATTTAATTTTTGCAGATTGAGAGAAGAAGGCTATAAGGTGCTTCTTTTTGAAAAAATAAATAGGTAAAGAATGATATAATAAAAGAAATAAAGCGGAATGGGTGATCACATGTATATATCGGATGTAAGAATAGAAAATTATCGTACCTTCGAAGATGTAGAATTTCATTTTGACAGCCGTGCTAATTATATCGTGGGAGATAATAATATCGGGAAAACTAATTTTTTGAGTTTTCTGAAAAGTACAACTCACGGATATGGATTCCGGGAAGATGATTTTTTAGATAAGGATAAGGCTATCCGGGTTTTTTTCACGCTTTCATCAGAAGATATGGGCACGGAACAATTAGCACATATTGAGCTTCGTCAGGAGGTATGGGAGGTTGTGCCGCAACTTATCAATTCTGATACGGGTGAAAAGCTTCCGCTGGAATATATGCGAAGTCTTTTTTATCTTGAGTATGCAGTGGATGATATTCCCCGTAATATGGTAACCGAAGAAGAATTGAAAAAAATACTTCATCTGTACAAGGACTATTTTTCATCAGGAACGGAAGCTATTCATGAAGCAGAAAAAATACTGGAAGATCGCGGATATTCCGTCTCTTTTTCTAAGGATGCCGATAAAGCGGCCGCTCAGTTATTGCAATTGGTGTTTGGGACAGAGCAAAACGATACGGCTTTGAGCGGTACTATGAAGCTTATGTTTGCTATGGCTTCACACTTACTCATTTGCCTTCAAGAGAAGAAGAAAAGTAAGGCAATTCCTTTTGAACATATTATTGTTTATGACAAACATGGAAGATCCTTTTTTCCTCTTTTAGTCAGTATTGATGAACCGGAAATTCATCTTCACCCTTATCTTCAAAGAGCCGTATTGTCTTTTTTGCGCGCTATATTAAATAATGAAGATTCTTTTTTCAAAAGTATTGTGCAGAAAACTTTAGGCGTTTATGGCTTAGATGGGCAATTGTTTGTTGTTACGCACTCCACAGATGCACTGGTGGATGATTACCGGCAAATTATTCGTTTATACCGGGATAAAGAAAAGCATGTGAAAGTGGCTTGCGGTGTAACATTTCATTTTGATAGTGAGATAGAAAAGCATTTGATTATGCATTTTCCGGAAGTTAAGGAAGCGTTATACTCCAAGTGTGCCATATTGGTAGAAGGAGAAACAGAATATGGTGCATTTCCGTATTTTGCCCATACATTAGGCATTAAGTTTGATTATTATGGAATTTGCTTGATTAATGCCAGGGGAGAAAGCTCCATTCTTAAGATTGCCAAACTGACAAAAAGATTTCATATTCCAACTATATGTTTGTATGACCGGGATGTGATGACCTCTGATAAGCGTCCTAATGTGTATTATACGGACGGTATTTGTTTTGAAATGGATGTGGTGCAGGCTTGCCTGGATAAAAATCGTATTGATGTTTTAAATCGGATTATACACTCTATTGATGAAAGCAGTGGTGTGGTCAACTCCGCCTTAGTAAAAAAAGCGGGCCAAAAGTTGGGAGTTGACAGGAGAGCATATCCATCCAGAAAGCTGTCTAATATATCAAAGAGAGACAGACGTGCTCTTGAGTTTTATTACTTTGCATGGCTTTATGGAAATAAGGGGGTTATTATAGGCCGTGCTGTTGGAGAAGCCTTATCAAAGGAGGAAATACCGGACTCATTTAAAACGGTCATTCATGCAGCTGTTTCCGCAGCTACGGGATAAAATCTTTGGGAATTTATTCACTGAATTTTAATAATCCAGCTATTGAAAACATTCGGTGAATCCCTTAAAATGACAAGGATAAGTAATTTTATGTATTTATATAAGGAGGCTAGCATGAGTACGGTTTCATTGCAAGGCCGGTCCATTTTAGACCTGGAGAGTTTGTCTCCTGCCGAAATCCACCGGATTCTTGATATGGCGGGACAAATGAAAAAAGTATTGCTGTCTGGAAATAAAAAGAAAGATTATTTAAAAGGAAAATCTATTGTAACTGTATTTTCCGAAGCATCTACAAGAACACGAAGCTCCTTTGAACTTGCCGGCAAATATTTGGGAGCTGATGTCATCAATATAACAAAGAGCGGTAGCTCAATGACGAAGGGCGAAAGCCTGAGGGATACACTGCTTACTGTTTCAGCTATGGGAACAGATGCGGTAATTATTCGTGATTCGTCAGAGGGTGCCGCTCTTTTTGCATCTAAAGCGACAAGTCCGAAAGTAAAAGCTCCTTTAATATTTAATGCTGGTGACGGAGCTCATGCTCATCCTTCCCAGGCACTTTTAGAGCTTTTTACGGTCAGAGAGTCGGGTAAACAAATCAAAGGTATGAAATATACTATTATTGGAGATATTTTGCATTCCCGTGTTGCAAGGAGTGATATTTACGGATTTACTAAACTCGGCGCAGAGGTTCATTTAACCGGACCAAGAACTCTTGTGCCTAAAGAATTCGAATCTATGGGTGCCATCGTAGATGACTCCTTGGAAGAAGCTCTGCGGAATGCAGATGCTATTAATATTCTTCGTATCCAGCTGGAAAGGGCCGCATCGGGATTTTTTCCGACGACACGCGAATATGCAAGGCTTTGGGGAATCAATAAAGCCCGTCTTTCTTCATGCAAACCTGATGTAACAATCATTCATCCCGGACCGATGAACAGAGGAATCGAGATTTCCCATGATGTAGCTTATGATGAAAAATCCTGGATACAAGAAGAAGTTCGTAACGGGGTAGCGGTACGTATGGCGTTATTGTATTTGACATTGACGGAGGGAAAAGACATTGAAGCTGGTCATTAAAAATGGGACAATCATAAACCCTGCAAAAGGACAGCATGAAAAAGGAGATATTGTTATCGAAAATGGGAAAATAGCAGCTATAGGTGGTCATGCTGATTTTCCGGATGCAGAAATTTTTGATGCGAACGGGTATTTTGTAACTCCCGGGCTGATAGATATGCATGTTCATCTTCGTGAGCCGGGGCAGGAAGCAAAGGAAGATATATTAACCGGTACACGGGCAGCTGCAGCAGGAGGCATTACCCGTGTCGCTACGATGGCGAATACAAATCCGGTTATTGATAACGTGGCTGTTTTGAAGGGCGTGAAGCATCGTATAAGAGAAGACGCCATTGTAAAAGTCAGCATAATAGGAGCTATATCTAAAGGACTGGAAGGCAAGCAGCTTTCTGAAATGGGAGATATGGCATTTAATGGGGCTGTCGCTTTTTCTGATGACGGGCATTATGTAGAAAATGCCAATTTTATGCGTAGAGCCATGGAATATGCGGGACAGCTGGGGAAAATGATTATTGATCATGCAGAAGATATGACAATGTGCAGTCAAGGATTTATGAATGAAGGAAATGTCTCCTATAAAATGGGAGTGACAGGAAGACCTTCCGCAGGAGAAAACATTGCAGTTTCCAGAGATTTGCTGCTTTCTGAATTGACGGGATGTCATATACACATAGCACATGTAAGTTCTGCAAAAGCGGTTGAAATGATCCGGCAGGCAAAAGGAGCGGGAATACATTGTTCTACAGAGGTAACAGCACAACATTTATATTTTACTGATGAATATCTTAAAAATTATGAATCATCTTTCAAAATGGCACCGCCTATCCGGACAGAGGATGACCGGCAAGCTCTGATTGAAGGTCTGAAAGACGGGACAATTGATGCGATTATGACGGATCACGCACCTCACACAAATGAAGAAAAAGATGTTCCTTTTAATTGTGCACCTAATGGCATAGCCGGACTTGAAACATCTCTGGCTTCTACTTTGACAGTCCTTTATCATGGAAAACATATGACCATTGATAAAATTGTGGAATATATGTCAGTGAATCCGGCCAAATTGCTTCAAGTACCCGGGGGTGTTCTTGAGGTTGGAGAAGATGCTGATATTACAGTAATTGATCCAAATAAAGAATGGACAGTAAAAGGAAATGAACTTTATACGAAATCTTTATTTACACCTTATGAAGGCATAACTCTGAAAGGAAAAGCAGTTCTGACAATTGTCGATGGGGATATAGTGATGAAAGAAGGAAAGGTGTTGAAATGAAAGGATTGCTGGTTTTAGAAAATGGAATCCGGTTTCATGGGGAGCTTTTAGGTTCTGCAGAGGGGATTGGAGAACTGGTTTTTAATACAGGAATGACAGGTTACCAGGAATGCTTTACCGATCCTTCTTATGAGGGACAAATTTTAACGTTAACGTATCCTTTAATAGGTAATTACGGCGCTAATAATGAATTTATGCAAAACAAGAAACCGGCAGCAACAGGATATGTATTGGATCAAATTACAAAACATCCGAGTAATTGGGAATGCAAAGAGCCTATTGCAGAATTCATTGAGCGATATCATGTACCTTGTCTATATAATGTAGATACCCGTGCAGTCACCCGTGTGGTTCGTGAGCAAGGAATCATGAAAGCAATCATAGTCAGCGCAGATAAAAGTGAAGCGGAAATCAAAGCGATGCTGGACAAACCGATGCACCGTAATCAGGTGGAGAAAGTAACCACAGATTTCCCTTATTCATATGGAAACGGTAAGTATCAGGTCTCCTTGTTAGATTGCGGACTAAAGAAAAGTATTTTAAAAAGTTTAGCGGATAATGACTGTACGATTCATGTATTTCCTGCACATACAACAGCAGAGGAATTACTGGCAAACTCCCCGGACGGTGTTTTTTTGAGCCCCGGTCCGGGAGATCCGCAGGATGTGCCCTATGTTATTGAAACGGTTAAACAGTTAATCGGGAAACGTCCTATTTTTGGTATTTGTTTGGGGATACAAATGTTGGGCCTTGCACTGGGGGCGAAAACTTTTAAACTTCCCTTCGGACACAGAGGGGCCAATCACCCTGTTAAAGATTTGAGAAACGGAAGAGTCTATATTACGAGTCAGAACCATGGATATGCCCTTTTAGAAGACAGCCTTCCCGAATGTATTGAAGTTACACACAGAAGTGTCAATGATGGAACTATAGAAGGAATCCGTCATAAGTCACTCCCGATACAAGCTGTACAGTACCATCCTGAAGCAGCACCCGGACCGACTGATAATTTTTATTTATTTGCAGAGTTTAAAAAGGCGATGGAGGATTTTAAAAAATGACAAAAAAGAATGTAAAAAAGGTTCTGGTCATTGGCTCCGGGCCTATTGTAATCGGTCAGGCTGCGGAATTTGACTATGCAGGCACACAAGCTTGCCGCTCTTTGAAAGAAGAGGGGATGGAGGTTGTTTTAGTCAACAGTAATCCGTCAACAATTATGACAGACGTAGATATTGCAGACCGTGTATATATAGAACCGATTACGCTTCCCTTTGTAACAGAGGTTATAAAAAAAGAAAGGCCGGATGCACTTTTGGCCACGTTGGGCGGACAGGTCGGTTTAAATATGGCCGTGGAACTTTCCGATGCCGGGGTTTTAGAGCAGTATGGAGTTAAATTATTGGGTTCTTCACTTCATGCAATTAAGCATGCTGAAGACAGAGAACTTTTCAAAGAAGCTATGAAAGAGATTCATCAACCGGTCCCTGAAAGTGATATTTTTGAAGAGCTTGAACCGGCAATTGCGTTTGCCGATAAAATAGGATATCCCGTCATTATACGGCCTGCCTATACATTGGGCGGTACCGGCGGTGGTATTGCTCATGATCGCTACGAAATGGAAGAAATAGCAAACCGTGGTATCAAGCTTTCCCCTATCAATCAAATTCTTGTTGAACGTTCTGTTGCAGGTTGGAAAGAAGTCGAGTTTGAGGTTATGAGGGATGCATCGGATAATTGTATTATTGTCTGTGCTATGGAAAATCTTGACCCGGTAGGGGTACATACAGGCGATTCTATTGTTGTTGCACCGACACAAACCCTAACAGACGGGCAATATCAGATGATGCGTGCCGCTTCTTTGGATATTATCCGGTATTTGCAAATTGAAGGCGGATGTAATGTTCAATATGCCTTAGATACAAGAACAAATAATTATTATGTCATTGAAGTGAATCCCCGTGTAAGTCGTTCTTCGGCTTTGGCGTCCAAGGCAACGGGATATCCTATAGCAAAAGTGGCGGCAAAGATAGCTTTAGGTATGCGTTTAGATGAAATTACAAATGCAATTACTAAAAACACAAAAGCCTGCTTTGAACCATCCATAGATTATGTGGTTGTTAAATTCCCAAGATGGCCGTTTGAAAAATTTACATTGGCAGATCGGTCAATCGGAACTCAAATGAAAGCGACCGGAGAAGTAATGGCGTTGGACCGTACGTTAGAAGGTGCCTTATTAAAAGCATTGCGATCTTTGGAAGTAGGTGAAGGATATCTTCATCTGAAGAAATTAGAAGGGCAGTCATTATATGACATACGTTGTCTTCTTCACCGTATAGATAATGAAAGATTATTCGTTTTAGCGGAAGCACTCAGGCGTGGTATAGAGCCGGAAGAAATCAACAGAATTACCAAAATTGATTTATTCTTTATTTATAAAATCCAGAATATTATTCTTACGGAACGTTTATTGCTGAAAGAAGGACTTACCGAAGATACATTTAAAGCAGCTAAACGAATTCAGATGCCCGATTTTGCAATTGCTCATTTTGCGGAAGTATCAGTAAAAGATGTAGAGAGCTTTAAGAAAAAAATAAATTATCATGCCCGCTTCAAAATGGTAGACACTTGCGCAGCTGAATTCGAAGCACAAACACCTTATTATTATTCGACCTACGGAAGTGAAGATGAAGTACATTCACAGGGGACACAGTCTGTCATCGTTTTCGGCTCGGGACCGATCCGCATCGGACAGGGAATCGAATTCGATTATTGTTCTGTACATGCATCGTGGGCATTAACTAAAGCAGGTAAAAAATCTATAGTCATCAATAATAATCCGGAAACGGTATCAACAGATTTTGATACATCAGACGCTCTGTATTTTGAACCACTGACAGAAGAAGATGTGCTGGCTATTATTGACAAAGAAAAGCCGGAAGGAGTTATTTGTCAATTTGGCGGTCAAACAGCTATCAATTTAGCCACGCCTATGGCAAAACGGGGAATCAAAATCATTGGATCATCAAATGAGAGTATTGATATGGCAGAAGACAGGGAACGCTTTGATACCTTAATGGGACAGCTGGGGATTGCCAGACCGAAAGGTTGTCTTGTTGAAAGTGTGGAAGAAGCAATGGAAAAGACGGAAGAGCTTTCCTACCCTTTGATTGTACGTCCAAGCTATGTTCTTGGCGGCCGGGCTATGCAGATTGTATATGACCAGTCTGAACTTCGTCAGTACTTAAAAGAAGCAGTAGTGGCTTCTCATGAGCATCCCGTACTGATTGATCAGTATATGGTGGGACGAGAAGTGGAAATTGATGCAATTTCTGATGGCGTTGAAGTTTGTATTCCCGGAATTATGGAGCAGATTGAACGTTCCGGTGTTCACTCCGGAGATTCTTTTGCAGTATATCCTCCGCAGCATTTGACACAAGAGATTATTGATACATTGACAAAATATACAAGAGATATAGCTCGTGCTATGAATGTCAAGGGGCTTGTAAATATCCAATTCATTGTTGTGAAAGACAAGGTCTACGTTATTGAAGTTAATCCTCGTGCCAGCCGTACAGTACCTTTTATGAGTAAAATTACGGGAATTAATATGGTTGAGCACGCAACCAGAATTGCACTGGGTGAATCTTTGGAAGAGCAAGGATTGCCTTTGGGACTGGTACCGCGAAAGAATTACGTGGCTATTAAAGCACCTGTATTCTCTTTCTCAAAACTGGGACTTGTGGAAATTAAATTGGGACCGGAAATGAAGTCTACCGGAGAGGTTATGGGAATCGGACATACTTACCAAGAGGCTCTTTATAAAGCCGTTGTGGCTGCTAATTTGATGATACCTTCTCGTGGAAATATCTTAATTACAGTAAGTGACAGAGATAAACCTGAAACAGCAGAGTTGGCAAAAGGGTTCGTTAAATTGGGCTATAATTTAATCAGTACATCAGGAACGGGTGCTTATTTTAAAAACTTAGGCATACCTGTTGAAATTATCAAGAAAATTCACGAGAAGGGTGAAAACTGTGAGAAATATTTAAAATCAGGAAAAGTTGACTTGGTTTTGAACACCATTTCTTATGGGAGTCAAATAGAGCAGGAGGGGTATGATTTAAGACGAATTGCCGTAGAATTGGCCATACCATGTCTGACCTCTTTGGATACAGCAAAAGAAGTCCTTCGTGTCATGGCTGAATCGGGAAGTGAAGAAACAAAACATGTAGAGGCGGTTCAAGACTATATAAGGGAGGTTTAGCTTTGTCAGGCTATATAGAAAAAGGAGTTATCCGTCTGCATGAAAAAGTAGGGACAGATATATGGAGAATGCAGGCTGAATGGCCACTAACTGCTAAGGAAGCAAAGCCGGGACAATTTGTCCATGTAAGTGTAAATGATTCAAGCAAACTGCTGAGACGGCCGATTTCTATTGCAGGAACAGACCCCGTGAAAGGGCTTGTAGAAATCATTTATCGTGTTGTCGGCGAGGGAACAGAATGTCTTTCTTACATGAAGGTAGGAGATAAAATAGACAGTCTCGGGCCCCTTGGGACCAGTTTCTCGGTAAATGCAACGCATATTGTGGGCGTTGGCGGAGGAGTAGGAATTGCACCGATACTTTTTCTGGCGAGAAATGCATTGCCGGGACAGATGACCGTTGTCATCGGGGGAAGAAATAAAGCAGAAGTATTTTGGAAAGATTTTTTTCCTGAAAATATGAGAAAACTCATTGTCACTACTGATGACGGCTCATGTGGGATTAAAGGGTTTTCCGTTTCCGTATTACCGGATATTTTTGAAAAAGAAAATGTAAATCAAGTTTGTGTTTGCGGACCGGCAATCATGATGCGGACTACTGCAGAGATGGCGGGAAAATTCGGCATATACTGTGAGGTATCTATGGAAAGGCGGATGGGATGCGGAACCGGGACTTGTCTTGCTTGTGTATGCGATAAAATAAAGGGCGGGCATTATAAGGTCTGCCTCGATGGGCCCGTGTTTAATGCCGGTGAGGTGATTTTATGAAACTTGATGTAGATTTTTTGGGAATCCATATGAAGTCACCTTTAATTGCTGCTTCAGGAACTTTCGGTTTTGGCTTAGAGTATGAAGAGTATATGGATTTAAACCGGGTCGGGGCGATTTCATGTAAGGGTTTATCACTAAGTCCGTGGGCAGGAAATGAGGGAGTTCGCATTGCTGAAACATCTTCGGGGATATTAAATTGCATAGGTTTGGAAAATCCAGGAGTAGAATATTTTAAAATTAATTATTTACCGCGGTTAAAGAGATATGATGTTCCCATAATATGTAATGTGGTGGGAAAAGATATTGAAGAGTATGGAAAAGTAGCAAAAGCATTATCTGTGGACGGAGTACATGCATTGGAAATTAATATTTCTTGTCCTAATGTAAAACATGGGGGGATTTCTTTTGGCACTGATCCGAAAATGGCATATGAAGTGACAAGGGTAGTCAAGCAAAATACCAACCTTCCGGTTATTATGAAATTATCTCCCAATGTAACAGATATCGTTTCTATTGCTAAAGCGGTAGAAGAAGCAGGCGCTGATGCAATATCTCTTATTAATACATTAATGGGATTGGCTATTGATGCGAAAACAAGAAGGCCGGTTTTGGGAAATATTACCGGCGGATTATCAGGACCGGCTATCAAGCCCATAGCTCTTTATCTTGTTTGGAAAGTATGTCAGGCCGTTCATGTCCCGGTTTGCGGACTTGGAGGAATCATGACAGGAAAAGATGTGGCAGAGTTTATGATTGCAGGAGCTTGTACGGTGCAAGTGGGAACAGCTTCCATTGCCAGCCCGGATGCAATACCCCGAATTACCCGGGAGTTGGGAGTATGGTGCGACGAAAACCACGTGGAAGATATAAATGATATAATTGGTACATTGCAAATTTGAGTTTTATAAGAGCAGAGGCGTATTTCCTCTGCTTTTTATATTTTTATCAATCGCAAAAAGAAACAGAGCTTGATATACTGAATAAATGATGTGTCGGGTAAAAAACAAATCTCACAGGGGGATAATTATGAAAAAGGTAATATTTGATATAGATGGTGTTTTGCTGAGTGAGGAAAGGTATTTTGATGTATCAGGATTGGTCGTTTGGGAATGGTTGTATGGGAAAAAATATATGGGTCTGCCGTCTGAGCAGGATGATTTTGACGGTTCCTGTGTGAATGAAGGGCAGATAGCAGCTATCAGAAATAAAGTATGGGGAAAAGATTATCTGTTAAAATGGCTTAAATCAAAAGGAATAAACTCAAATTGGGATATGGTTCATGCTTATTTGGTTACATTAATGTGGTTGATGGCCAAGATTTACCAAAAGAGAAGTGATGGAGAAAGACTTTCTTTATCTTTTCGCAATGAGCAAGATGTGAAAAAAGCAGGAGAAATGCTTATGGGAATCCCCGTCCCTACGGCAGATTTGATTTTAGAACAATGGAAATCATGGATTTCTGAGGAGAGCAAGGGAAATGAAGTGATGATTTGCCTTGGCGAAAAGGCATCCCGGGGTTGGGGAAATAATGGGGAATGGGCTTTCCGGTTTTCTGAATTTTACAGGCTTCATGTAGAATTATTTCAGGTATGGTATCTGGGAGATGATGTTTTTATTCATAAGAACCATACGTTACCTTATAGTGATAATAAAGAAGGTTTCTTATCAAAGGAAATTGCATTGGCCGGAGCAGATACGATATGTTATATGTTCAGGGAATTAAAGAAACGTGGATATGAAATAGGTATTGCTACAGGTCGTGTCAGAGAAGAGATGGAAATCCCTTTAAAAAAATTCGGGTGGTATCAGGAATTCAATCCGCAGTATATTGGAACTGCCAGTGATGCGGATACGGCATCCCGGAAATGGCAGGGGATTTTTTTAGATAAACCGCATCCTTTTATATATCTATGTGGTATTTTCGGAAGAGATAAAAATAACTACCAATCTTATATTGACGGAGGCCGAATGGTTACTGATGGAGACGAGATTTATGTTTGCGGAGATTCTTATGCAGATTTATTAGGAGCTGAAAAGGCAGGAGCAAATTTCATAGGAGTTTCAAGTGGATTGGAAGGGGATCAGTTATCACAGCGATGTAAAGAAAGAGGTTTTCCGATTGTCAAAGAGGTTTTAGATGTATTAGATCTCTTAAAATAATTAAATAATAGATAAAACAGTGCTGTAAGTCTTTGTATTTTGCTATGTAGTGATATAAATGATAAAATAAAAAATAGATTTTATTACACTTTTATCCAGGTATATCGAAATGAGTGGCTTTCTTTCTCACGTATATGGTCAGAAAAAACTAAAAAGGGAATTGAAAAGGCTTTTAGATGCATCCCGGATTCCTCATACAATGATTTTTTATGGAGAGGAAGGCTTAGGGAAGACTACTGCCGCCTTGGACTTGGCAGCTTTGTTGACCGGTTCCTCTGATGCATTCTGGGAAGAAGTATCAGCATGGAAAGAATACTCTGACAAAGTACCTGTTCTGACGGCAGCAAGAGACAGTGTATGGTATATTCACCCGCTGGGAATGGAACTTAAAATAGAGCAGTTTCGTATTTTTACTGAAGCAATGTCAGTTTTTGATGGAAAACCTAAGGTTTGTATCATTGATGAGGCACAGACAATGATGCCTGTTATTGCCAATTCACTTTTGAAAACATTAGAAGAGCCGATAGAGAATGTATATTTTATTTTAATAACACATGATATACATGCACTTTTACCGACAATCAGATCACGAAGTGAAAGTTTCCCGTTTTTCCCCTTATCAAGGGAAGAGTATCATGACTTAATGCGGTCAGATCCCCAAAAATATAAATTTACCGATACATTAACAGAAGAAAATGTTTATCAATTGTCTGAGGGGAACCCCGGTATCACTTTAGATATATGTGGTGAAACTGAAAGCGTACAACCTGAGCGGGCAATGATTTTCTGGGAGACTTTGACTTGGGCTAAAGCACCTTTTTCCATGTTATCTGGATGGGAGATGAAAGACCGTAAAAATTTTTTGCGATTGCTCCGATGGATTATTTTAGTAGGGCGCGACCTGCTGGTTATTTCTACCATGCCAGAACTTTCAATGGAGAGATGTATACAGGTTTCCGTAAGAGAGAGGAAAGTTGCACCTTATTGGAGTAATGGACGTGCAGAAAAAGCGCTGACTATATTGGAAACGGCAGAAACAGGTTGTCGCAGATATATTTCGATAAAAAATATATGGGATATGATTTTAATTGAATTACAGCATATACAGAGAGGCAAATGAATGGAACAAGTAGTTGGTGTTCGTTTTAAAAAGGCCGGTAAAATTTATTATTTTTCTCCTAACGGTTTAGATTTAGAGCTTCATGATCCGGTGATTGTTGAGACCTCCAGAGGGATGGAGTATGGAAACATTGTGATAATACCGGAGAAGAATTTAAGTGCTGAGGACAATGGTCCGCTGAAACCAGTTGTAAGAAAAGCCACTATAAAAGATAAAGTACAAGCAGAACGGAATCTTGAAAGAGAAAAAGCGGCCTATGATATCTGCTTATCAAAAATAGAAAAGTTTAAAGTCCCAATGAAACTTCTTGGGGCAGAATATACTTTTGACAGAAGTAAGATTGTATTTTCTTTTACAGCTGACGGCAGGGTAGATTTTCGTGAACTGGTTAAAGAACTGGCATCTGTATTTCATACACGTATTGAATTACGCCAGGTGGGCGTCAGGGATGAAGCAAAGCAGGTAAACGGGATTGGTCCTTGCGGCAGACCATTATGCTGTGCTACTTACTTAGGAGAGTTTGCTCCCGTTTCTATTAAAATGGCAAAAAATCAAGGATTGTCATTGAATCCTACTAAAATTTCCGGAGTTTGCGGAAGGTTAATGTGTTGCCTCCGCTATGAAAATGATCAATATAATGAGGTTTCGCACAAAAAGAATTGTCCTCTCATGCAAAGTATAAACAAAACATTCCGGGTAGGGATGAAAGTTATTTCGGATGAAGGAGAAGGGCAGATTGTATATGTGAATTCACAAAAGCATAGTGTCCGGATACAGCTTGATGGGGGTCAGACAAAGACGATGTCCTGGGATTTAGTTGAACAGGTTGAAAATGAGTGAATGGATTTTAAATGAAGGCGAACGTTTGGATGATTTGGTCAGGGATGGTATGAAAATTATTCAAAGGCCCGACCAATTCTGTTTTTCATTAGACTCTGTGTTATTAGCTCATTATGTTACTTTAAAAGGCAATGACCGGATAGCGGATTTAGGAACCGGGACAGGAGTAATTTCATTGTTGTTGGCCTCACTCGGTGCCAAAAACATAGCAGCTTTTGAAATGAATCCGGTGATGGCTGATTTGGCAAAAAGAAATGTGATTAATAATCACAAAACAGATATAATTCGTGTGGTGGAAACAGATTACCGTGAAGCAAAGAAGTTTTACTCCTCCGGATACTTTACATCTGTAGTGGTCAATCCTCCTTACCGGCAGGTGGGAAGTGGGAGAATGAGCAGAAGTGAAGGGGTTGCATCTGCCAGTTATGAAATTAATGCGACACTGGACGAAGTGTTTCGAACGGCCAGGTATCTTTTAAAGTTTGGAGGGAGATTAACGATGGTGCATAGAGCAGATCGTCTGGCAGATTTGATTTCTTTAGGTCGGTCATACAGAATGGAACCTAAAAGAGTCCGGCCGGTTTATGCCCGATGTCATCATAGTGCGGTAAGAATCCTTATGGAATGGAGATATGGCGGAAATCCGGAGCTATTAATAGAGAATCCGCTTTTTATCCACAACCCAGACGGATCATATACAAATGAAATTCTTGAAATATACGGAAAGGAATCCCATGAATGAAGTAGAGCCTGGCACATTATATCTTGTGCCAACTCCGATAGGCAATTTATCGGATATGACACAACGGGCTGTTTCCGTTTTAGAAAATGTAGATTTAATTGCAGCAGAAGATACAAGACATTCAAAAATTCTATTAAATTATTTTCATATTTCCGGAGAGATTTTTTCTTATCATGAACATAATAAGAAATTGGCAGGGCCGAAAATTATAAAACTTCTGCAAGAGGGGAAATCAGTGGCTCAATGCAGCGATGCAGGAATGCCTGTTATTTCCGATCCGGGAGCAGATTTAGTTAAACTGGCCATTGATTCGGGAATTAAAGTAATACCGCTTCCGGGGCCTAATGCGGCATTAACTGCACTGATAGCCTCCGGATTGGATGCCAGACAATTTCTTTTTGTCGGATTTTTACCTAAAATAACAGCTAAGAAGAAAAAATTATTGTATGATATACAGCATGTGCCTGTGACACTTATTTTCTATGAAGCACCTCACAGACTAAAAGAAACTCTTATGGTATTAAGGCGTGAATTGGGAAATAGAAAAGCTGTTTTGGCACGTGAGCTTACTAAAAAGTTCGAAACCTTCCAACGGGGAAATTTAGATGAACTGTTAACTACACTGGAAATAACACCGCCGAGAGGGGAATATGTTATTTTATTGGATAGAGCCTCGGAGGACTTTGAAGTAAAAGATGATAATATATCATGGGAGGCGGCAGCTCTTGAATTATCCAAAAAAACATCCTTAAAAGAGGCGGCAAGAGAGATTGCACTGTCGTACCATTTATCCCGCAGAGAAGTTTATCAATATCTTTTAAATCAAAAAGAAGATAATGAGTGATATATTCGTTAATATGGCTAAAAAGAAGTATATAAATAAAAATAGCAGGGGGCTTATGATGAACGGAAAACCAAAGTATTATATTACAACACCTATTTATTATCCCAGTGCAAAACTGCATATCGGGCATACCTATTGCACATCGATTGCAGATAGTATGGCCAGGTTTAAACGACTTGACGGATATGACGTCATGTTTTTGACAGGTTCTGATGAACACGGACAGAAAATAGAAGAAAAGGCAGAAGAGGCAGGAGTAACGCCTATAGAATATGTCGATAATATAGTGGCACTATTTAAGCAGCTTTGGCGGGAATTAAATATCAGCAATGATGACTTTATCCGTACAACAGAAGAAAGACACAGCAAGGTCGTACAAATGCTTTTTCAAAGAGCGTATGACCGGGGGGATATTTATCTGGGGAAATATGAGGGCTGGTATTGCATACCGGATGAAACATTTTGGCCGGAAAATAAGTTGACAGAATATCATGTCTGCCCGGATTGCGGACGTCCTTTGAAAAGAATCAGCGAAGATGCATATTTTTTCAGAATGTCAAAATATGCAGACCGGTGGATGAAATTTATTGAAGAAAATCCGGATTTTATACAACCTGCTTCCCGCAGAAATGAAATGATCCAATTTGTAAAGAGCGGTTTGGAGGATCTTTGTGTTTCTCGGACAAGCTTTACCTGGGGAATTCCTGTTCCTTTCGATTCTAAGCATGTTGTTTATGTCTGGTTTGATGCTTTAGTAAATTATGTTACTGCTGCAGGCATTATAGATAATCCTGAAAAGTTTGATGAATTTTGGCCGGCAGATGTACATCTGGTAGGGAAAGAAATTGTTAGGTTTCATGCAATAATCTGGCCGATTATGTTAATGAGTCTGGGGATAGAATTACCTAAAAAGATTTATGGCCACGGATGGCTCATTGTAGACGGCGAAAAAATGTCCAAGTCTAAAGGGAATGTAGTGGATCCGATTCCGTTATTGCAGGAGTTCGGGTCTGATGCCATTCGTTATTATTTATTAAATGACATCCAATTGGGGCAGGATGGTAATTTTAGCCGTGAACGTCTGATTAACCGAATCAATTCGGATTTATCGAATGACTTGGGAAATCTGCTCCATCGCAGTTTATCCATGGTAGAAAAATACAGAAACGGATTTATTTCAAAAGGAGATCCGACTCTGAATGAATCTGTATATGAGGCATCAACTGAAATTGAACGCCATGCAGAAGAAACTTTATTGGCTTTCCGGCGAGATATGGATGAATGGAAAATAAATGATGCTTTAAAGGCTGTATGGACTTATGTAAGATCATTAAACAAATATATTGATGTAACTATGCCTTGGAATTTGGCCAAAGAAGATTCACAGAGACAGGTATTGGATGCAGTACTTTATCATTTATGTGAAGGAATGCGGTTTGTTTCTCTCATGGTAGAACCGGTAATTCCTATAGCTGCAGAAAAAATTTGGGAACAGTTGGGACTTAAAGATTTTAAAGAGAAGACATATGCAGATCTTTCTTGGGGAGGACTGGAAGAAGGGACAAAGGTTAATAAAGGAGATCCCATTTTTCCGCGCATTGAATTAGACAAAGAAGTAACAGAACCTGAAAAAGAAAAAGTAGAAGTAATGAAAAAAGAAACTGTTCCGCAAATTACGATTGATGATTTCTTTAAAACGGAATTGCGGGTAGCAGAAATTTTGACGGCAGAAAAAGTGGAGAAATCTAAAAAACTTATTCATATGACTGTTTCACTTGGAGAAGAAACACGGAGTGTTGTAAGTGGTATTGCTGATTATTATGAACCGTCCGAATTAATTGGAAAGCATGTTATTTTCGTTTCAAACTTAAAGCCTGCGAAGCTGATGGGAATTGAATCCCAGGGAATGATTCTGGCCGCATCAAAAGATGGTAAATTGGTTGTACCATTTGTTGATATGCCTGCAGGAGCTAAAGTAAAGTAATGAAACCTTTTGATACTCATGCTCATTTGTATGATAAGCAGTTTGATAAAGATCGGGAATATGTGCTTGCTGATACATTTCAAAAGCTTGATTATGTACTATGCCCTTCTGAAAATTTAGAGACAAGCCTGAAAACAGTTCAGCTGGTAGAGGAATATCCATGCATTTATGGTGCGGTGGGTATTCATCCGCATGAGACCGGTTTTACAACAGAAAGCGTGATTGAAAAGATTACAGATTTGGCAAGACAAAATAAGAAAATAAAAGCTATCGGAGAAATCGGTCTTGATTACTATCATCTTCGCAGTCCAAAGGAAATACAGCAAAAATGGTTTAAGCGTCAAATAGAAATCGGCATTGATCTTAATTTACCGGTTATTATTCATGATAGAGATGCTCATGGCGATACACTTCAAATTTTGAAAGAATTTAATAACCGCAAGCTAAGGGGGATAATACACTGTTTTAGCGGAAGTATAGAATTTGCCAAAGAGATTATAAAGCTGGGATTTTTCATATCTTTTTCCGGCTCATTGGTATTTCCCGGAAGCACAAGATTGAAGCAAGTTGCAAGAGAAATTTCACTGGATAATATATTAATAGAAACGGACAGCCCGTATCTGTCTCCGCCGCCTCATAGGGGAGAAAGAAATTACCCGGGGAATGTCATTTATGTGGCAGAAGAAATTGGTGCATTAAAAGGAACTTCTGTGAGCCGGGTCATTCGTCAAACAAAAGAAAATGCAATGAATATCTATCAGATATAAAATCAAAAGAGAATTTGCTGATTATAAAAGGAGATGCAAGTTCTCTTTTTATATACCGAACAAATAGTGGTATAATTTATTAAAATATTCATTTATAATGGTTTATCTGGGGAGCATATGAAAAATATAGGAGAAAGTTTTTTACAAAGTCAAATAAAAGAAACTTGCATAGCGGTTATTGGCGATATTATGCTTGACCGTTATATTACGGGCAGTGTTAATCGTATATCTCCGGAAGCACCGGTTCCCGTTCATCTTGTAAAATCACAACGAATGGTTCCCGGCGGAGCAGCAAATACGGCTGCCAATTTAAGTTCTTTAGGATGCCGAGTTTTTTTGGCCGGAATGCGGGGAAAAGATAATGACGGACAGAAACTGGAAGAACTTCTCAGCGAATCAGGCATAGATTATTCAGGGGTAATGACAATATCTGATTACCATACGACCTCAAAAGTCAGGATTCTTGGGGCCGGACAACAAATGCTGCGTCTTGACTATGAAGAGAATAAAATAGCTGATGATTCAGTAATAAAGACACTTTTATCATGGCTTGAAAAACTTTTAGAGAATAAAATAGGGTGTATTGTTCTTTCAGATTACGGCAAAGGAATGGTGACACCAGTATTAGCTCAAAAAGTAATCCGATTAGGGTGTTTACATGAAGTTCCGGTCCTGGTAGATCCAAAGGGGACGGATTGGACTAAGTATAGCGGGGCTTACGGAATTACTCCTAATGTCAAGGAATTATCGGATTGTATCGGGAAGAAAATAGAGAACGAGGACAAAAAGATTGAAGAAGCAGGGCAAAAAATAAGAAAAAAGTATCAACTTAAAAATCTTTTTATTACCAGATCAGAAAAAGGCTTGACCTGCATTAACAGTGAGGGAACGATTCATAAAGCCTCTGTGGCACAGTCGGTTTTTGATGTATCAGGAGCAGGCGATACCGTTATGGCGGGATTAGCCGCAGCCACTGCGGAAAAAAAAAAATATCAAAG
>UQJW01000001.1 GCA_900541485.1 uncultured Dialister sp. | reverse complement strand
CTGTGGCACAGTCGGTTTTTGATGTATCAGGAGCAGGCGATACCGTTATGGCGGTATTAGCCGCAGCTACTGCGAAAAAGATAGAGATAGAAACAACTCTTGAATTAGCGAATATAGCGGCAGGAATAGCGGTATCAAAAGTAGGGACGTATCAGGTAAAAAGAGAAGAATTGCTTGCCGCCTGGCAGGATGTTGCATGCATGCTAAGGCAATATAAGCCGCTAAGTTGGAGCGAAGCACAGGAAAAGGTTGCATTATGGAGAAGCCGGGGAGAAAAGATTGTTTTTACTAACGGATGCTTTGATATTCTTCACAGAGGACATATTACCTATTTACAGCAAGCGGCTTCTTTAGGGAATCGACTTATAATAGGTTTAAATTCCGATAAGTCTGTTAAACGGTTGAAAGGAGAAGAACGACCTGTAAACGGTGAGCTGGACCGTGCATTTATTCTTGATTCTCTCCGCATGGTGGATGAGGTTGTGATTTTTGAAGAAGATACACCGGAAAAATTATTGTCGCTTTTGAAACCTGATATTCTGGCTAAGGGCGGGGATTACAAGGTAGAAGAAATTGCCGGCCGAGAATTTGCCGATAAAGTTGAAATATTACCATTCGTAAAAGGGTATTCGACGACGAAAGTTATCGGGCAAATAAAGAAAAAATAATACAAAAATCTTCTTATCCGGATGAAGTAAACGAGATAAGAAGATTTTTTATTTTGATAATAAATCAATGGTGACTCTTATTGTAGAAAAAGGCTGTTACCGCAATTAATATGATGTTTAAAAGGCCGACAATGAAAAGCCCCAGAGATGTATCCAGAATTTCTAAAATAAAGCTTACAAAAAGACTGCCGAACGGAGCACTGCCTAAAAATAAAAAGGTGTATAACCCCATAATTCTTCCGATATATTCTTTGGGTGTGGCAGATTGGATAACAGTATTACAATTAATCAGAAATAAAATAATACTGGCACCTTCCAAAGCAAAAATCATCATGGAAATGTAAAAGTGAGAAATGTAACTGACACTCATGAGCATAAATCCGCATAATCCTGCCATCAAAAAAATGCTCTTTTGGGATAGTGCTCTGGGTGCTGTTGCAGAAATAATTCCACTGATCATAGATCCTGTACCGATAGCAAATAAGATTGAGCTGAATCCGTTAAGGCCTGCATGAAGAACGCGGTCTGCAAAAAGGGGACCGTAGGTTCCCACATTTAAGATAAGACTGCTTACAATTCCTACGGAAATAAGATTGGATAGGATAACAGGATTCTGTTTTGCTAATTTTATTCCGCTGATTAATTCTTTGAAGGGATGTTTTTTTTCACCCTCATATGGCGGTGAATTTACATTGATATGCTTGTATGCATAGAGAATAGGAATTAATGACAGCGCATTCAAGAAAAACAAGGAGCTGTATGACAAGTAAGATAGAAGAAAAGCGGCTAATAATGGACCAAACATACGTGTAATATTGAAGTTTGCAGAGTTTAAACTGATGGCACTGTGTAGTGCTTTAGGTCCGACCAGTTCCGGCATAAAGGCAAGACGGGCAGGCATATCAAATGCATCAATTGTACCGCAAAAAAATGCAAAGAATAAAATCCAATAATATGTTTCATTTCCTGTCCATAATAATAATCCGAGTAATGTTGCCTGGATAATGTACATAAACTGCGTACCCATCAGGATTTTTCTTTTATTATGATAATCAACCCATATACCGGCACCCAGTGTAAATAGAAAACTGGGTGCGAATTGGCAAGCCGAAAGCAGGCCCAGAAGAATAGCAGAATCTGTCAGCTTATAAACAAGCCACTGCTGTGCGGTAAGCTGTAACCAGAATCCGATGAGAGCTACCCACTGGGTAATCCAAAAAATCCGATAGTTTTTTATCTGTAAAGCAGGGAAAAATTTTATTATTTTTTCTAACATAGTGAATACTTTCCGATAAAAAATGGTTATTTCCAGTAAAATAATTTGATAATTAAAATACAAATTATATCAAGTAAACCGATAGCAAGAAGGCCATTGGCAGTTCCCGAATATTCAATCGTGCTGCTGACAATAAGACTCCCGAAAGGAGTGGCACCCAAAAATACCAGCCCGTAAAGACTCATAACACGGCCAAGGTAAATAGGATTTGTTTCAAATTGAATGATAGTATTAAAGTTTACAATGCTTATGATGGCAGTAAATCCAATAGCTGCATATAAAAGCAAAGCAAGGTAAAGTTCGGAAGTCTGGCTTACTATAACCAAAGATAGTCCGCAAAGAAGAGATGAATAAAAGGGAACAAACTGATGGGGTACTTTTTTCCCGGAAGCGGAGAGAAGTCCTCCAATCATAGATCCAGCACCTACAGAAAAAAGAATTTTGCTAAATCCGTCTAACCCGGCATGAAGAATTTGATCTGCAAAAGGAGGGCCATAGGTTCCGAAATTTAATATCAAGCCACTGACAACAGCAACACCAAGCAGATTTGAAAAAATAGTTTTATGTTCCCACGTGTAGGAAATACCGGCTTTAATTTCCCATAGGGCATCTTTTGTTTGATTAAGAGAAGCAGGTTCGTCAACTTTTATAAAATAGTACATTATTAAGATGGGAATCAAGCAAAGGGAATCAAGGAAAAAAATGGTGCTATAGCTAAAATAAGATAATAAAAATGCGGCAAGTATAGGGCCTAGCATCCGCGTAATATTGAAATTGGTTGAATTGAGGCTGACAGCACTCTTCAAAAAATTTTTACCTACCAGATAGGGCATAAAGGCCATTCTGGCAGGCAGGTCTATGCAGTCAATAGTTCCCAGTAAAAAAGCAAATAATAAAATCCATTGATAATTTGTATGACCGGTCCAAAGAATAAATCCTAAGAAAAAAGCTTGCAACATATATAAAAATTGGGTAATAAATAAAATATTCTTCTTTTTATATCTGTCAATTAAGAAGCCGGTCCACAAAGAAAAGAGTAGGCTTGGCAGATATTGCATAGTACTAAGCAACCCAAGCAAAAGAGGTGACTGGGTGATTTCATAAACAACCCATTGCTGGGCTGTTAATTGCATCCACAGTCCCATTAAAGCAGCCCATTGGGAGATAAAGAAAATACGATAGTTTTGAACGGTAAGAGCCGGGAATAGGTTGAAAATTTTTAATTTATTCATTTATTATCCTTGTATACATTTAATATACATTTATAGTACCATATGGGTAAAGGACGAATGGAGGATGAAAAATGACAAAAAAAAAGTCGTGGTATGCTGTGAAAAAAGGGCGGAAAACAGGACTTTTTGAAAACTGGGAAGATTGCAAGCATCAGGTTATGGGGTATGCCGGAGCTGAGTATAAAGGTTTTTATTCAAAAGAAGAAGCGGAAATGTATCTGGGGATTCATTCTATTGATAATATAGAGACAGATGAAAGCAATTGCCCTGGTCGTTTAATTGCTTATGTAGATGGTTCTTATATGACGAATTTGCCGGATAGATTTTCATTTGGCGTAGTTTTTATTTACGAAGGTAAAATTGAAACCTATGCTGAAAAAATAGTCAGTCCCGAAGAAGCTACTATGAGAAATGTGGCGGGAGAAATTCATGGAGCTGCCTATGCCATGGAGACCTGTTTAAAAAGGGGAATTCCCGAACTGGATTTGTATTATGATTATGCGGGGATTGAAAAATGGTGTACCGGAGAATGGAAAGCAAATAAAAAAGGAACTAAAGCGTTGCAAAATTATTATGCATCGGTGAAAAATGAACTTACGGTTCACTTTCATAAGGTAGCAAGCCATACCGGGGTTATTTATAATGAAATGGCTGACCGACTTGCCAAATCAGCGTTAGAGGTGAAATAACAATTTGTGAAACAGATAAAACCCCCTGTTCAGGTGGAAAGGGGGTTTTGGGGATAGTTGATTTACTTTTTGTTAACTTTTTTTGATAAGAAATTTCCTGCCCATTGGATAAGTTGGACTATAACAATAAGAACTAATATGGTGGCAATCATAACATCTGCCTGAAACCGTTGATAACCGTAACGTATTGCCAAGTCACCCAGTCCGCCGCCACCAATCGTACCGGCCATGGCAGAAGAGCCAATCAATGTAACAATGACCACGGTTATATTCTGAATAACGGAAGGAAGTGCTTCAGGTATAAGTACTTTACATATAATTTGTATAGGTGTCGCTCCCATCGATTCGGCAGCTTCAATCAATCCGAAGGGAATTTCGCGGATTGAAGTTTCTACCATGCGGGCTGTATAAGGAATAGCGGCTAAAGTTAATGGAACAATAGCTGCTGTAGTACCGATAGAAGTTCCGGCTACCAATCTGGTAAGAGGGATAATCGCTACCATTAAAATGATAAAAGGAATTGAACGCACCATATTAATCAAAAAAGAAAGTGGTTTATTAAGCATGGAACAAGATAAAATATTATTTTTTTCTGTGACAACTAAAAGTATTCCCAAAGGAATCCCTATGATAGCAGCTAATACAGCAGAAATTGAAAGCATGTATAAAGTTTCTGCTAAACTTTTTAAAAGTAAATTAATCATTGTGGGGGACATATCCGATCACCTCGCTTGTAATAGGTAGAGAATTTAAATGTTCCAGAGCATCTATAAGATCCTTATCATTGCCGGCAATCATGATAAGAAGCCGACCAAAAGAAATATTTTGTATGTAATCAATAGAGCCGTAAAGAATACTTACATCCAGGTTATACTCTTTTATAAGATTGGCAATGATAGGTTCATTGGTTACATCACCTCTGAAAGATAGAGAAATTAATGTACCGTCAGAATCGGATTGTTTTTCTTGGCGGATGTCCATGTGGGCTAATTGTTTCGGCAACTCGGAAGACATAACAGAACCGACAAATTTTTTAAGTGTCTCTGTTTGCGGATTAGTAAACAAATCGACAACGGCTCCTTCTTCAATAATTCTTCCTTGTTGAATAACTGCCACATGCTGAGCAATTTCCTTGATGACTTCCATCTGATGGGTAATTAAAATAATAGTTATACCCATTTTCTTATTAATATCTCTCAAAAGCTGAAGGATAGATTTTACAGTTTGGGGATCCAAAGCACTGGTAGCTTCATCAGAAAGTAGTACAGATGGATTGGAAACAATGGCTCTGGCAATACCTACACGCTGTTTTTGTCCGCCTGAAAGTTGGGAGGGATACTTGTTTTTGTAACTTGTAAGACCGACTAACTCCAATATTTCATCGATTCTCTTTTTTTGTTCTGCTGCTGGGATATTTGAAAGCTCCAAGGGAAATGCTACATTTTGATACACAGTACGGTTAGAAAGTAAGTTAAAGTGCTGGAATATCATGCCGATATCTTTACGTGCATTTCTCAATTCTTTGCCGGATAATTTCATCATATTTTTGCCGTTTACAATTACTTCACCGGAAGTTGGCGGTTCCAGCATGTTAATACACCGGACAAGAGTTGATTTTCCGGCACCGGACTGCCCGACAATACCAAAAATTTCTCCATCCCGGATTGTCAGATTGATATCATCTAAGGCCTTGTATTTTCCAAAGGTTTTATTGATATGCTTTAGTTCAATCATAGATATCTCCTTATAAATAAAAAAACTTCATCAGAAGATGAAAGTTCTGTAAACATCATCTTCCGGATTATTTACCCGCTGGACTTGGCACCGTTTTCATAAAGAATGGTTGCCGTAGTTTCATAGGGCCAGTCCCTCCACTACTCCTGATGAATTTGATTTCTATTCAAATATAAAGCTATCTTACATATTGGATAAAAAAAAGTCAATACTAAAAAATAAATAATTGTTGAAATTTTAAATTATATTTGTCTGCTTTGCAACAGAAATGCTATAATACTCTAAAGTGTAAAAGCTAAATGAATGCGTTTTATAAGGTCGGAAGGAGTTTCGCATGAGTGTAAATCAAAGACTTGTAAATGAGTTGAATGACAAATTATTTGATACGATTTTACGACTTGAAACCAGAGAAGAGTGTTATGAGTTTTTTGAAGATTTATGTACAATCAATGAATTAAGGGATATGTCACAACGGTTAGAGGTGGCAAGAATGCTGCGAAAAGGCGAGAAATATGAAAATATAGAGCAGGCAACCGGTGCATCTACAGCTACAATAAGCCGGGTAAAACGAGCATTGATGTATGGTGCAGACGGGTACTGTCATATTCTGCAAAAAGAGGAGGAAAAAGAATGACTGATAATTATCTGGAAATGACTCATACGGGATTTAAGGCATATGATATCCGAGGAGTAGTTCCTACTGAAATTAATGAAGAGCTTGCGTATCGTGTGGGTCGTGCGTATGCCGAGTTATATCATCCCAAGACGATGAGTATCGGGTATGATATCCGTCCAAGTTCCATTTCAATTTGCGAAGCGGCCATAAGAGGATTAACAGATGGTGGTGTTGATGTATATAATATAGGACTTTGCGGTACGGAAATGGTTTATTTTACAACATTTCATTATGGACTAGACGGTGGTTTTATGATTACCGCAAGTCATAATCCTTCTGATAATAATGGAATTAAAATTGTTCGTGAGAAGGGGATTCCGGTCAGTGCGGACAGTGGATTAAAAGATATAGAAAGACTGGCATTTTCAGGAGAATTTACGGAAAACAAAAATAAAGGACAGATATATACTAAAAACATTATGGATGATTATATAAAATGCTTGTTATCCTTCATCGATGTAGAAAAGTTAAAGCAATTAAAGGTGGTTGTTGATGCGGGGAATGGTTGTGCGAATATTTGTTTTGAAAATTTGAAAAAGCACTTACCATTTCATTTTATTGAGCTTTATATGAATCCTAATCCCGATTTCCCTCATGGTGTACCAAATCCGATGTTAGAAAAATGTAGAGAACCCTTAGTGAAAACAGTGTTGAGAGAAAAAGCAGATTTGGGAATTGCGTGGGATGGTGATTTTGACAGATGCTTTTTTATTGATCACAAAGGAAATTTTGTTGAAGGATATTATATGGTGGCATTACTTGCCAAATATTTTTTACAAAGAAATAAAGGAGAAACTATTGTTCATGATCCGAGGGTATATTGGTGCACTCAAAAGGTTTGCAAAGAACTGAGAGGTGTACCGGTAGAATCTAAGGGGGGGCATGCCTTCATGAAAGAGACTATGAGAAGAGTAAAAGGGATATATGGAGCGGAAAATAGTGCTCACCATTTTTTTAGAGATTTCTCGTATTGTGACAGCGGTATGATTCCATGGTTAATTGTGACGCAGATAATAAGTGAAACGGGAATATCGCTGAATGAATTAATTAGTGAGATGGAAAGGGAGTATCCCTGTAGCGGAGAAATTAATTTACCTGTTGCAGGTGTAGATAGAATTTTAGCCGAAGTAGAAAAAAAATATCAGCACGAAGCAAATGAAATACAACATATCGACGGACTGGGTATGAGTTTCTCAAAATGGAGATTCAGTCTCCGTGCTTCTAATACAGAACCGTTAATCAGATTTAATATGGAAACCAAAGGAGACCGAAAACTTCTGGAAGAAAAACAAAAAGAGCTAATAAGCTTTATCAAAAATTTAAAATAATATGGCATAGTTTTATATAAAATACCTTCTGCCGTTTTTAAATCATTGGCAGAAGGTATTTTATATGGCTTATTGTAATAAACATTAGTAATTACTATTTAGATTTGTTATGATTTGATATATAAATAATTTGTAAGTCATAAGGGAAGGTATTTATATTTATGTTTGAGCCAATTATAAGTTTAATTAAAGAATGGAGCGTGGCAGGAATATTTTTGCGCTTATTATTAGCCACTGCTGTAGGAGTTATTATCGGATTGGACAGAGGATATAAGAATAAAGGAGCCGGAATAAAAACACATGCATTGGTTTGCCTTGGTGCGGCTATGTCCATGATAGTTAATGAGTATGTTTTTCGTGAATTTCCCGGTTCTAATACAGATATTACTCGTATTGGAGCACAGGTCATCAGCGGAATCGGATTTCTTGGCGTTGGGACAATCATGATTACCGGCCGGAATGAGGTGAAAGGTCTTACAACGGCGGCCGGATTATGGGCTTGTGCAGGGATCGGATTGTCAGCCGGAATAGGTTTTGCAGAAGGAACAGTTTTAGCTCTTATATTCATTATTATTATTTTAAAAGTGCTGGATCCGCTTGATAAAAAGATGCATCGAAATTCTAAAAATTTAGATTTATATCTTGAGTTCAAAGATAGTGAGGGAATTCGAAAGTTTATAGAGGATCTTAGGAATAAAAATGTAAATATTATTGATTTGGATTTCAGAAAGGACCGATTGGGGCGAAACATGCCGGTTGCTACAGTTTCAGTAAAACTACCTTATTATGGCAAAAAGATGGAGTTTAAAGAATATTTGCGGAACATGGAGTTTATTACTTATTTTGAGGAAGTGTAGTATAAAATAAAGGTTGACAGAAATTAAAAAAAGTGTATCATAACAATTATAAATGTGAAGATAGAGACAAGATGTATTCACTCCTCATTTAAGAGAATCCGTGGCTGGTGTAAACGGATATGAAGGTGAGTGCATTACCACTCTTGAACAGGAAAACGGAAAAAAGTATGTTTTCACGATTTGGTATCGTTATAGACCAGTAAAGTAGAGCAGTGCTCTAATTTGGGTGGAACCACGGAATTAGACTTTCGTCCCTTAGGGATGGGAGTTTTTTATTTTGTTGAAGAGATGTTTTCCTAAGTATGGGTTTATCTCTGGAAAGAAAAGAGGACATTATGATAAAAATCACATTAAAAGATGGCAAAGAGTTAGAGTTCGAGAAACCAGTTCCTTTGTTTGAGGCGGTTAAACGTATATCCAATAGTTTGGCAAAAGAAGCTGTAGTTGCCAAAGTCGACGGGCATATTACCGATCTTCGTGAAAATATTGCAGCGGGGACACAAGTTGAATTTTTCACAAAGGAAGATAAAGAAGGGCTAATGACATTGCGTCATAGTGCAGCACATGTTATGGCACAAGCAATACAACATTTATATCCGGGGACAAAATTTGCAATTGGTCCGGCTATTGAAGACGGATTTTACTATGATTTAGAATCTGATCATATGTTCAGCCAGGAGGATTTTGCGGCTATAGAAAAAGAAATGGCCAAAATATGCAAAGAAAATCTCCCTATCGAGAAAAAAATATTAACTCGAGAAGCAGCTCTTTCATTTTTTAAAGAAAAAAATCAGACTTATAAAGTTATGCTTATTCAGGATTTACCGGAAGATGCGGTAATTTCAACCTATACTCAAGGTGATTTTACTGATTTGTGCAGAGGTCCACATATCCGTTCTACCGGGAAATTAAAAACTTTTAAGCTTATGACCGTAGCAGGTGCTTATTGGCGTGGTGATGAGAAAAATAAAATGCTCCAAAGAATTTATGCCACTGCATTTTTCAACAAAGAAGAATTAGAACATTTCTTATTTGTCAGAGAAGAAGCAGAGAAGCGGGATCATAGGAAATTAGGCAAGCAATTAGATTTATTTTCATTTCATGAAGAGGGGCCGGGATTCCCATTCTTTCATCCGAAGGGAATGGTTATCCGCAACCAGCTGATGGAATATGAAAGAGAGTTATTTACGGAGTTTGGTTATGAAGAAATTATGACTCCAATCATTCTTTCAAAAAATCTTTGGGTGCAATCCGGGCACTGGGAACATTATAAAGAAAATATGTATCTGACTGAAATTGATGAGGAAGAATATGCAATAAAGCCGATGAATTGCCCGGGAGGAATTCTTTATTATAAGACGCAGCAACACTCTTACAGGGAATTACCTAAGCGTGTAGGAGAGTTTGGGATTGTCCATCGTCATGAGCTTCACGGGGCGTTGCATGGTTTGTTCAGAGTACGTGTATTTACTCAGGATGATGCACATATCTTTATGACACAAGAGCAAATGAAAGACGAAGTTGTTAAGACTATGGAAATGTATAGGAAGCTTTATAATGTATTTGGTCTTGAGTATCATGTAGAACTTTCCACCCGGCCCGAAAATTCAATGGGTTCTGATGAGCTGTGGGAAATCGCCACGAATGCACTTAAAGATGCCATTGAATCGGCCAAAGTACCTTACATAGTTAATGAGGGAGATGGTGCTTTTTACGGACCGAAACTCGACTTCCATATTAAAGATTGTTTAGGTCGTACATGGCAGTGCGGGACAATACAAATGGACATGCAGCTTCCTGAACGCTTTGATGTTAATTATATTGGTGAGGATGGAGAAAAGCATCGTGCAGTTATGCTTCATCGTGCAGGATATGGTTCATTGGAAAGATTTATCGGTATCCTTATTGAACATTTTGCCGGAGCATTCCCGACATGGATTGCACCGGTACAGGTGAAAATTATTCCTGTAACAGAAAAACATTTGTCCTATGCCAAATCAGTATCTGAAGCATTAAAAGGCTCAAAAATTCGTGTCGAGGTTGAGGATGGCAATGATACGTTAGGATATAAAATCAGAAAAGCACAACTAGAAAAAGTTCCCTATATGCTTATCGTGGGGGATAAAGAAATGCAATCACATAGCGTTTCAATCCGCAGTCGCAAAAATGGTGATGAAGGGGCCGCACCATTAGCCATGTTTATCGCTAATTTGATTCGCGAAATTAAGAGCAGGGATTATTAATATGACAAGAGAATATCAAAGCGGTGATGTCGGGAGGGCAGCACTGCGCATGGCGCTCTCTGAAACGAGAACAGATGAAAACAATTTAAAAGAAGAATTGGCAGAGTCAGAAATAAGAGCTGTAGCTGTAAATTTTGGGGGTAAATTTTTAGAGGTGCTTCCTAAAATTTATGAATCTGCGATTGTTGCCGCACAAAGGCAGCATGTGATTAGTGATACACATGTGGGAGACGGATCTGTACTCGGTGGCGTTGAGTCGGCAATTGACCAAATTAAGCTGAAAGCGATTGGAATGAATGTAGGTGGGAAAATAGGAATTGCCCGATGGAAAGAGCATCTTTGTGTTGCTGTTTATGTAGGGGTCGGAGTCCTTCGGTTTAATGAGGTTGCCGTGGGTATGGCTCATCGTGTACTTCGAGATGATATTGATGCTAAAAATAAAATTTAATAATTGTCAATTTATTTGACAGAGAATGATAAATCAGATATAATATCTTTTGTAATAATTGCAAGCAGAAGTCATCCGCTTCTCACCTTACAAGGCGAAGGCTACTAAGGTTTTGTAGGAACTTTTAAGGCGGACGGTATATGCTGTCCGCCTTTTACTTGCAATATATACTTTTAGGAGGTGAATAGAATAGCAAAGGAACTTAGTATCAATGAAGAAATTCGTGCAAAAGAAGTACGGGTTGTCAGCGATACAAACGAACAGCTGGGAATTATGACGCTTCGGGATGCGATTCATATAGCTGAAGATCAGGGACTTGATCTTGTGGAAGTGGCACCGAACGGTCGTCCGCCGGTATGCCGTATTATGAATTACGGCAAGTACAGATATGAGCAGCAAAAACGAGACAAGGAAGCAAAGAAAAAACAGAAAGTTTTCCAGTTGAAAGAAGTTAAGCTTCGTCCCAATATTGAAGCCCACGACTTTAATGTGAAGCTGAAAAATGCACAACGTTTTTTAAACGATGGAAACAAGGTTAAAGTGACTATTATGTTCCGCGGCAGAGAAATGACTCACCCTGAACTTGGTGAAGAGGTTCTTGAACGATTCGCAAAAGAGCTTGGTGATTTGATTATCCGTGAAAAACCACCTAAGTTGGAAGGTCGTAATCTGACCATGGTTGTTGGTCCAAAAGTATAATAAAGGAGAAAAAGTAAATGCCGAAAATGAAAACCCGCCGTGCAGCGGCAAAACGTTTTACTGAAACCGGCTCAGGCCAGTTCAAGAGAAATAAGGCTTTTAAGAGCCATATATTGGAAAAAAAGTCCCCTAAGAGAAAAAGAAATTTCAGAAAAGCAGCATTAGTGTCGAAGTCTGATTACAAACGTGTAGCAAGATTGCTGCCAAACGGCTAATAAGGAGGATTTAATAGAATGGCAAGAGTTAAAGTCGGTGTTACCGCACATGCAAGACATAAAAAGATATTAAAAATGGCGAAAGGCTATAGAGGCGCTCGTCATGCTCAATTTAAAAAAGCTAACGAATTAGTAATGAAGGCTCTCTACTATGCAAGAAGAGACCGCAGAGCAAAGAAGAGAGAGTTCCGCAAGCTTTGGATTGTTCGTATCAATGCAGCAGCTAGAATGAACGGACTTACTTACAGTCGCTTGATTTCAGGGTTGACAAGAGCCGGCATTGAAGTTAATCGTAAAATGTTGTCTGATATGGCAATTCATGATCCTGCCGGGTTTACAAAAATTTGTGAAGCTGCTAAAAACGCATAATTATAATAAAAAACACCTTTCCGCTGTAGAGGAAAGGTGTTTTTTATTACTTATTTAACAATATTTTTTAAAGTGCCGATTGGATCAATAGTAATTTCGATAACATCATCTTTTTTTAAAAATACGGGAGGATTAAGTCCCATTCCAACGCCTTGCGGAGTTCCTGTTGCGATAATATCTCCGGGAAAGAGCGTCATTCCTTTTGACAAGCTTGCAATAATTTTAGGGATAGAAAATATTAAATCTGAAGTAGAACCTTCTTGCCGCAATACCTGATTAATTTTCGTATAAATTGTAAATGGCACGGGCCAACCGCCGATAAGAACAGTGGGGCCAATGGGACAAAAAGTGTCGAGGCTTTTCCCTTTAAACCATTGTTCATGGGATTTCTGCAAATCGCGGGCTGTGACATCATTGATGATTGTGTAACCGTAGATGTATTTAATAGCATCTTTCTCTTCTATATTTACGCCCTGTTTTCCTATAATGATTGCTAATTCACCTTCATAATCTACTTGAGAAGTGATTTCGGGATGGGAATCAATGAAATCATTAGGGCCAATAACAGAAGTGGTTGCTTTTGTGAAAAAAACCGGGGTGTCAGGATTTTTTGCAGTACTGTCATTTTCAAACTCCTCAATGTGTGACCGATAATTTTTTCCGACACAAAAAATATTTCGTTTGGGATAATAGGGAACAGTCAGCTCTACCTCTGAAATAGCTATAGGGGATATGGCATGGTTATTTTTTTCCAGTTCGATGATCTTAGCCAGGTTTATAAGACCCTCTTCACCTAATTCAATGAATTCATCGAGGGTGTCTGCCAGCGGAATAAAATAGACTTCTTCCATATCGGAGGAGGAGAGGATAGAGTTTCCATCTGAAGATAAAACACCCCATTGACGAAGCCCATGATAATTATAGGATACAAGCCGTTGCATAGAGATACCTCTTTCTTTTAGTTTTAAATATTATATCATGGACTTTCTTAATTAAGAGCAGCTTGTTTCATAAAAAATGTGTATTGTGCTAAAATAGTTTCATATGATGAAATTAAAATTATATAATTTATCTTCAGGAAACAGCGAGGTATAGAATGGAACAGAATAAAGTAGCCGCTAACTTTATTGAGGCAGAAATTAATAAAGATATTGACAATAAGGTATATGCGAATAACAAGGTTTTAACTCGTTTTCCGCCGGAACCTAACGGGTATCTTCATATTGGACATGTCAAAAGTATATGCCTTAATTTCGGACTTGGCGAAAAATATCATGGAGAAACAAATATAAGATTTGATGATACAAATCCGACAAAGGAAGAAATTGAATATGTGAATTCGATTTTACAAGATGTAAAATGGCTTGGTTTCAAATGGAAAGAGCCTGTCCATTACGCATCCGACTATTTTCCTCAGCTTTTTGAATTTGCCTGTAAATTAATTAAAATGGGATTAGCTTATGTAGATGATCAAACGAGTGAGGAAATTCGGAATACAAGGGGAGATTTTTCTCATCCCGGTGTTGAAAGCCCATGGAGAAACAGAAGTATTGAAGAGAATTTACAGCTATTCCATCAAATGAAAGAGGGCAAGTTTAAGGACGGTGAAAAAGTTCTCCGTGCTAAAATAGACATGGCAGCACCCAATGTGGTTATGCGCGATCCTGTTATTTATAGAATTCTTCGTGCAACACATCATAGGACCGGTGATGAATGGTGTATATACCCGTTGTATGATTTCGCACATCCTTTATCTGATGCAATTGAAGGAATTACGCACTCTATCTGCACTTTGGAATTTGAAGAAAGAAGACCCCTTTATAATTGGTGTTTGCAGGCGTTTGAGGGAAAAGAGAAGCCACGGCAAATAGAGTTTGCCCGATTGAATGTAAGTACAATGATTACAAGTAAACGTAAATTGAGAAAGATAGTTGAATCAGGTGTGGTTTCCGGATGGGATGATCCTCGTATGCCGACAATAAGCGGAATCAGAAGAAGAGGATATACACCGGAATCGTTGCAGAAATTTTGCGAACTCATCGGTGTGGCAAAGTCTGATAACGTAGTAGATATTTCATTTTTGGAATATTGTATTCGCGAGGATTTAAAAGGAAAAGTTCCTCGTATCATGGCTGTTATTGATCCGGTAAAAGTTGTTCTTACGAATTATCCGGAAAATAAAATTGAATATGTAACCATAGAGAATAATCCGGAAGATGAGTCAATGGGGACACGTCAGGTTCCTTTTGGCAGAAATCTCTATATAGAAAGGGAAGATTTTATGGAAAATCCGATAAAAAAATTCTTCCGAATGACTCCGGGGAAAGAAGTTCGATTGAAGGGAGCTTATATTGTTCGTTGTGATGAAGTCATCAAGGATGAAAAAGACCGGATACAAGAAATTCATTGTACAGTAGATTTTGATACACGGAGCGGAACGCCCGGTGCGGATAGAAAAGTCAAAGGTACACTTCACTGGGTTTGTGCGGATACATCCGTGGATATAACAAGTCGGTTATATGACTATCTGATTGATCCGGAAGACAAAGATGATGGCAGAGATTTTATGGAAAAAATTAATCAAGATTCATTGGAGATTTTTGAAGGAAAAGCAGAGCCGATAATAAAAGAATATCAAATAGGAGATCGTTTCCAATTTTTACGAAAAGGGTACTTTATTATAGACCAAGACAGCTCGGAAGAGCATTTGATTTGTAACCGTATTGTGGGATTACGGGATACCTGGGCTAAGCTGCAGAAAAAGCAGTAAAGAGGATATTATGAAACATAAAATACAATTGGTGTTCTTATTCCTGACGATACTTTTTGCAACAACTCATGTTTCCATGGCTATGGACAGGTGGGAATTACCCGGTATTGGAAAGATGAAAATACCCAAATCAGTTATCGTTGAAAATGGAGAACAAGCGGCTATTCCTTTTATGAAAGATAAAGGTATTCAATTATACTTTACACGAAAAGGTGCCACAGAAGGACATTACTACACATTGACCTATGCAAATCCCCCGGATTTTACTTATGGATGGGCTACAAGTCAGCACTTGGGAATTCCTTATTTGTTAGAGATCGGTAAATTCTCAGAGAGAAATAAGCCGGTTGATGAGCGCATGGATCTTATTGCGAACTACTTAAATACACAGTTGATTTCCCAAGGTGCTGTTTACAAAGGGGACTTACCGATATGCCGTTTTGGTGAGAAGAAGACGCATTATTGGGAAGGAAATTTTACTCTTGTCACAAAAGAAAGAAACATTATTTATAATACAAATTATTTAGTTGTACTGCAGAATGACGGATATTTTATTACACTGGGAATAGTTTGCTCGGATGGGGATCAGCAAGAGTTTACGGAAGCTTTGGGCAAGATGATTCGTGAAAGAAAAATAGATAAAAGGAAAAAAGTTTTATCGGCAAGAGAATGAATCGAAACGCAGATGTAAGAAATAAAAAATAACAAATTGACAAGACTTTAGCGGATGGGTAATATAAATACGTAGTATAATAAAACACATTTATACAGGAGGGTTTTCAAATGGCAAAAGTGGCAATTGTATATTGGTCCGGTTCCGGAAATACAGAAGCTATGGCACAGGCTGTGGAAGAGGGTGCTAAAACAGCAGGTGCGGAGACAACACTTTGTTTTGTAAGTGATACTACAGCATCTGATGTGGCAGAATTTGATCATATTATTCTGGGCTGTCCGGCTATGGGAAATGAAGAATTGGAAGAATATGAATTCGAACCATTCTTTGCTGAATTACTTCCTCAGCTCAAGGGAAAGGTAGTAGGAATTTTTGGATCTTATGCATGGAATGATGGCGATTGGATTACAACTTGGAAACAGCGCTGTAATGACGAAGGTGTTGAATTAGTGGCTGAGCCTGTTAAGGCGTATAGTTATCCTGACGAAGAAGCTTTAGCTGCATGTAAAGCTTTAGGAGAAACAGTTGCTAATGCATAATAAGTTCTGAAGAGGCGTCTTTTTAAGACGCTTCTTTTTACATGAGGAGAGTCAGCATGAAAAATAAAGTGGCTATTATTTATTTTTCCGGAACAGGGAATACGGAAGCGATGGCGGAAGCAGTAGCTGTAGGGGCGAAACAATCCGGAGCAGAGGTGCTATTGGCACCTGTTACGGATGTTGATCCCGTTGAAATAGGAAATACATATCATCATATTATTTTGGGATGCTCAGCCTGGGGAGTGGAAGTTATTGAAGAAGCAGAAATGAAGCCATTTTGTGAAAAACTGAAGCCCTATTTAAAAGGGAAGGAAATGGGCCTTTTTGGATCTTGCGGATGGAGTCGTGGGGCATGGTTAAACTCCTGGTATAATGATCTCCATTTTGCAGGTGCACATTTCCCGGCAAAACCGGTTTTGGCTTATGGATATCCTGATGAGGAAGCACAGCAAAATTGTGAAAAACTGGGCAGAGATGTTGCAAACAGTTGAGATAAGAATAAAAGGTAAGGTGATTTAATTGATAGACTGGGAAAATAAAATTTCAGAAAATGTCAAAGAAGTTCCGTTCTCTGGAATTCGCAAATTTTTTGATTTGGCAAGTACAATGAAAGACGTAATATCTTTGGGAGTGGGAGAACCGGATTATGCAGCGCCCAAAAAAGTTATTGATGGTTGCATAGACAGTTTAAATCGAAAAGAAACTTCGTATACATCAAATTGGGGACTATACGAATTGAGACAGGAAATCAGCAGGCTGTTTCAAAAGAGGTATAATCTTTTTTATGATCCGTCTGACCAAATTATAGTCACCGTAGGTGTATCAGAAGCAATAACTGTTGTTATGCAAACAATTTTGAATCCCGGTGATGAAGTTTTAATTCCGGATCCTGCATATCTGGCTTATCCTGCTTGTGTAAGGCTGGTTGGCGGGAAACCTGTATTAGTGCCGACTCGTGCTGAAGATGAGTTTAAATTGACTGTTGAAGAATTGGAAGCACGAGTGACAGATAAGACAAAAGCACTTCTTATTGGCTATCCAAATAATCCGACGGGAACCGTAATGGATAAGGAATCATTACTTGAGATTGCAAAGTTTGCAGAAAAACATGATTTGGTTGTTATTTCTGATGAAATTTATTGTGATTTGACTTATGAGGGGGAACACATTTGTTTTGCTTCTTTACCTGAAATGGAAGAGCGGACAATTGTAATGAATGGCTTTTCCAAGTCATACGCGATGACAGGACTCAGGGTCGGTTATATATGTGGCCCAAAGGCTATTTTGGAGTCCATTTACAAAGTACATCAATATGAGATTCTTTGTGCATCAGTAACCAGCCAATATGGAGCAATTACCGCTCTTAAGGAATGTGAAACAGACGTAAAAAATATGTTTAATGAGTATGTCTCAAGAAGAGAGTTAGTATATAGAGCTTTAGTGGATATGGGCCTTTCTGTTTTTAAACCTAAAGGAGCATTTTATATTTTCCCTGATATAAGTTGTACCGGTATGAATGATGAAGAGTTTTGCGATAAATTACTTCATGAAGAGAAGGTAGCTATGATTCCGGGGACATGTTTTGGATTGCAAGGGAAGAACCATGTGCGGATTTCCTATGCGTCCAGTAGAGAAAATTTGATCGAGGCCATGAAACGTTTATCTTGCTTTATTAAAAAACATAAAATTGATAAATAATACAAAAGATAAAAAAGTGCTGCATGGATTCATTATGATGCGGCACTTTTTTATATAGAGTAAAAATGATCTATCCTTGACAGTTGATATAAACAAACTACATAATAAATGGCAAGCGATTTTGTTTATAAGGGAGAATATAATGAAATACAAAATGTTAGTAAGTGCAATGATATTGGCACTGGTAGCAGGACCTTCTTTTGGAGAAAACAGAACAACTGACGGGGAGAATGGCAAAAGACAGGTGGGAGTAATACAAACAGCAGATTTAAAAAAAGAAAAAAGTGATACTGCTGCAATAAATAATAAGGAAGAGCAGAATAAAAATGTTGCTGTGGAAAAGCTTATTCCGATTAACACTAATCCGTTGCAAGAAGAAGATTTTTTCTTGAGCAAAATCAGTCTGGGAGATTCAATTAATAAGATAGTGCAGCTAAAAGGGAAAGCTAAAAAAACAAATCTCAGTTTCCTGAGAAGTGAATATCAATGGGAAGGATTGGTTGTTACAATCAATAATAAGATGCCTTATGTGTATTCCAACAGGGATGATTTATCTTTAAAAAACAATATGGATACAGAAGGGATTGTCTCTTTTTATGTAAACGGCAAATCGGCAGTAACAAAGAGAGGTATTTCTGTGGAAAGTAGAAGAGAAGATGTTATTCGTGCTTATGGAAAACCTGATAAAATTTTATGGAACCGGAAAGCACAGCAATTTTATCTTTTCTATCAGAAAGGAAAAAAAGCTCTTTTATTTATTATAAAGAATGATAAAGTCCATTCTTTTGAAATTACTTGTAAAGATGATTTAGTACAAAATTTTTCGCACAAATCTACAAATAATAAAAATCTTTTTTCTGAAAAAGATTTTAGTCTGGCAGGATTTAAATTATTTGAATCTTTAAAACCGGAGTTACGCGATATGTGGGAAAAGAAAATGACAAATCCTGAAGAAGAAATATTATATTTTCCGGGGTATGCGGTAAGAACAACTAAAAAAGAGAAAATTATTCAATCAATATTTTTGACAGATAAAAAAGTTATCACCGGGCGCGGACTTGCTGTGGGAGATGATATTACTACGGCAGAGTTGTTGTATGGCGCACCGGATAAGATGGAACTGGATGTGTCATCAGGTCATCCGAGGACTTCTTATATTTATTTCTCAAAGGATAAACGTAATGTTTTAATCATTTTTATTAATAAACAAAAAGTAGATAGTATTATTTTAGCTCCAAACCCGCAATTGAAAAATAAGAAATAGATATAAAGCGATAATTTATATAACTATAAGTTTTTGAGGTGAATTTTGATGTATGAGTATTTTTGTGCTTTTATTATCGGTGTAGTAGAAGGGTTGACAGAATATATTCCCGTATCAAGTACGGGTCACATGATAATCGTAGGGAACATGCTTAATTTTACCGGGGTATTAGCAGATGTATTTGATGTATTTATCCAGCTGGGGGCAATCTTATCAGTAATTGTAGTGTATCGACATAAATTTATTTACATGATGAATACACATCACTGGTTCAAAAAAAGAGGAGCTTCCTTGATGAATTTGGGGATAGCGATGTTTCCTGCCTGTGTGATAGGATTTCTTTGTCATGGCATAATAAAAAATAAGTTGTTTAGCCCCATGACAGTTATTGTCGGGTTAATCATCGGTGGACTTTTTATGATACTGGCCGAAAAAATGCGTAAAAAATTCACAATTACAGATGTAGATCAAATTACATCTCTTGATGCGTTTAAAATCGGATTATTTCAATGCCTTTCTCTTTGGCCGGGATTTTCTCGCAGCGGAAGTACCATTGCCGGTTGTTTGTTGCTTGGTATATCAAGAAAAGCGGCCGCTGACTTTTCTTTTATTATGGCGGTACCACTGATGTTTATGGCTTGTCTTTATGACTTATATAAGGTGGCCGGACAATTATCAGGAAATGATTTTATTTTACTGGCTATAGGATTTCTAACATCATTTATAGTAGCTTATGCATCCATTCTTTGGTTTTTGCGTTTTTTAAATAAATCAACTTTGACGGGATTTGCACTATATCGCTTTGTGATAGCGTTAGTTGCACTAGTCTATTTTTGGTAAATCTTGCCCGGTTGCATTAAAAATGTTATGATTAATTTTGTAACAGTAGGACTTCTATTTCGGAGAAAAGTTTATGAAAGCATTTATCAGAACCCAACATTCTGGAGATTTTTTTAACCAGAATTGCTATTCAGTTGCGCAGGGATGTGCTAAGTTAGAGATTCCTGTAGTGAGATATAAAGCAATATATTCTGTAAATGATAATGTACCGACGGATCTTGTTGTTGGTACTTTTTCTGACGTCAAAGAGGCATTGGAAAGGCTCGGTGTGAATTTAGTTCCTATAGATTATCCGGAGGAACTATTGCCGTTCACAGGACGAAAAATATGGCAATCGACTTTATTTACAATTACCAGTCATCCTGAGTGCTGGCATGTTTTTGTAAAGCCTGTAATAGATGTCAAAAGATTTAGGGGAACATTGCTTGATAAATCAGAAGATTTAATTAAGCTTGGGGGCGGTCTTGAAGATATTGATGTCTGGTGCAGTGAAAAAGTAAGATTTTTATCAGAATGGCGAATTTGGATATTAGACGGTGAAATAGTCGGTTTAAGTCCATATCACGGACAATGGGATTTATTCCCTGATGCAGAAGTCTTAAAAAAAGCAGTACAAGCATATAAATCTTCCCCCAGAGCTTATGCATTGGATTTTGGCGTTACTGACGAAGGCAAAACACTTCTGGTGGAAATGAGTGATGCTTATGCGTTAAGTAGTTTTGGATTAGATTCGGTTTTATATACTAAGATATTGATTGCCAGGTGGAATGAATTAACAAAAGATGTAAAATGTGCGAAGGATTCGATAAATAAAGTTAAATAATTTAGATGAACTGAAAGGAGAAATATAAACTGACAAGAGAAAAGTTGTCAGTTTTTTTCTATAATTACTAAAATTGATTATGAAAGGAGAATAATGCGTACATTTGATAAAGAGTTTCTGCAGCATGTCAAAGATAGCAATCAGATTATTGATGTGATTCAAGCCTACGGAATTTCCGTGAAGAAAAAAGGAAATAAATATTGGGCATGTTGTCCTTTCCATCATGAAAAAACACCTTCCTTTGCTATATCACCGGATGAGGGATTTTATTACTGCTTTGGATGTCATGCCTCGGGGGATGTCATTACATTTGTAGAAAAGATGGATAATCTGTCTTTCTTTGATGCGGTAGCCCATTTGGCAGAAATGGCACATATAGAAATGCCGCAAGAAGAAATGTCACTGAAAGAAAAGCAGGAAGTGGCTTTGAAACAAAAATTATATGAGGTAACAATTTTAGCAGGAGAGTATTTCCATAATTGTTTATTAAAGACCAATATGGGGAAACCCGGCTTGGCTTATTTCGGAAAAAGACACTTAACCCAGGAAATTATTAAGCAGTTTAAGCTGGGTTTCGCGCCTGCAGATTGGAATCGCCTTTATAAAGATTTCACACAAAAGAAGCATATTACAGAAGAAATACTAGTAAAAGCCGGATTAATCGGTAAAAAAAACGGACGCTGCTATGATACGTTTCGGAATCGTTGTATGTTTCCCATTATGGATTTGAGAGGGAAAGTTGTTGCTTTTGGGGGGAGAATTTTAAATGCGGAAGAAAGCCATGCAAAATACTTAAATTCCCCTGAAACGTCAATATTCAATAAACGTAAATTGCTGTTTCCTATCTATCAGGCATTACCTGAAATAAAAAAAAGAAGACAAGCTATCATGGTGGAAGGCTACATGGATGCGATTTCTTTGCATGCTAACGGGATAAAAAATGCCGTTGCATCTTTAGGGACTGCATTTACAGTTGAGCAAGCACGGCTTTTGAAAAAGTATGCAGATGAAGTCGTTTTTAGCTATGATATGGATTCTGCCGGACAAAATGCAACAAAACGTGCATTAGAAATCGCCGGATCGGTCGGATTGAAGCTCAGGGTTGCATTAATCGGGGAAGGAAAAGATCCGGATGAATTTGTTAACCTTCATGGCGGAGATGCTTATTTAGAAGTCGTGAAACAAGCTAAACCTGCATTAGATTATTTGTTTGAGTCTTTATGTAAGCAGTATGATGGCGTGAGCTTAGAGGGACAACAAAAAATACTGAATGAGATGTTCACAGTACTTTTAGCGCAAGATAATACATATCTATTTAATTCTTTTATAAGAAAAATGGCACGTTCATTACATATGGATGAAGGTATGATTCGAAGTGAGGCCTTCCGGTATACAAAGAAAAACAACGGTCAAATCTACATTTCTCAGCATATTCGGAGAGAAGATAAAACGAAACTAACCAATACTAATGATGAAAAACAGATGAAATTGGAAGAAGGACTTCTGAGGTATTGTTTATCAACCCGTACATTGCCAAAAGAATTTAACCAATTGGAGACATATTCGTTTATAGAACCATTTCATGAACGACTCTATAAAGTTTTACAAAAGATAGAGAATATAGGAATCTCTACGGAGAATGCAGAAGCTTATTTAGACAGAGAAGATATAGAGAAAATGGCAAAGCTGTTAGTAATCGAGAGAGAGGATAAGGGTGTGCCGCTTGAAGAGTTTATCCGCCCGTTGAAAAAAATTTATTTGCAGAATGAATATAAAATTCATACAAAGAGAGCAGCGGAGTTAATGGATATAAATCAGGAGGAAGCAAAAAAAGAACAATTGAGATGTATCGAACTCAGTAGAGAAATCAGATTACTTGAGGTTTGAAATCGTTCCGAGATTTATAAGGGGGTGTAAGTATGGTACAAAAACGTAAAAAAATAAATGCATGGGTAGAAGAGCTAAAAGAAAAGATTACAGACGAAAATTCGGTTTCTAATAAAGATATAGTAGATTTCATCAATGAAAAAGATTTAAGCAAAAAGGAGCTTGCAGAGATATATGAAATTCTTCATGAGAATAATATTGAAGTCGGATTTGATGAGGATGTCTCTGATGAAGAACTGGAGTTGCTAGAAGATGAAATAAAGGAAGATGAAAAAAAGGAAATCGGGCAGGGGAATATAAATGCAACGGATAATATAAATATAGATGATCCGGTAAAGTTGTACCTAAAAGAAATCGGAGCAGTTAAACTGCTTACGGCCGAAGAAGAAGTGACTTTGGCAAAGTCGGTAGAAAAAGGAACTTTTGATAATCCGACAGACAAAGAGATGGAAGAAGCTATTTTAGCGAAAAAAGCATTATCGGATGCAAATTTGCGATTGGTAGTATCTATTGCAAAAAAATATTTGGGAAGAGGACTTCCTTTTCTTGATTTAATACAAGAGGGAAATTTAGGACTTCTCAAGGCAGTAGATAAATTTGATTATACAAAAGGATATAAATTTAGCACATATGCAACTTGGTGGATACGGCAAGCAATTACAAGAGCCATTGCAGATCAGGCAAGAACTATACGTGTTCCTGTCCATATGGTAGAGACAATTAATAAATTAAATCGAATTTCACGTCAACTTTTACAGGAAAAAGGCCGAGAAGCAACAAACGAGGAGTTATCCGAAGAAATGGATGTTACAGTTGCTAAAATCAGAGAGGTAAAAAAAATAGCACAAGAGCCGATATCATTAGAAACACCGATTGGCCCGAAAGAAGATTCGACATTAGTTGATTTTATTATGGATCGTAGTGCTACAGCACCAGATGATGCAGCAGGTTCTATTCTTTTGCGAGAGCAGATAGAAGAACTTTTAGAAGAGTTGACAGATCGGGAAAGACAGGTGCTTGAGCTTCGATTTGGTTTACGGGATGGTCGTACAAGGACGCTGGAAGAAGTAGGAAAATATTTCGATGTGACACGTGAGAGAATACGTCAGATAGAAGGGAAAGCACTTAGTAAACTGAAAAAATCTGCAAAATCGTTAATTAATATATAAAAAATATTGACGATATAAAGATTTGCTGATAAAATAGTCATGTGTTGGTGCAAGAGGGCCCATAGCTCAGTTGGTCAGAGCCGGCGGCTCATAACCGCCTGGTCCCAGGTTCGAGTCCTGGTGGGCCCACCAATGGAGATGCAGACTGAGTTGATACAACTCAGTCTTTTTTGTATTATCTAAAAGGATATATGATGAAATTAACAAAACGTTTATCAGCAGTAGCAAATCTGATTCCCTGTTCCTCATGCATAGCAGATATCGGAACGGATCATGCTTACATCCCGATTTATTTAATTGAAAAGGGGAAGATTGCAAAAGCAATTGCGGCAGATATCAATAAAGGTCCTTTAGAAAGGGCTAAAAAGCATATTGAACAAAAACAAATGGCTGATAGGGTTGAGGTACGGCTTGGAAATGGTCTTTCCGTACTGAAAAAACATGAAGTAGACGGGGCTGTTCTTGCCGGCATGGGTGGACATATGATGCAATCTGTTTTGGAAAAGGACCATCTGATTGCAAAAACACTTAATTGGATTGTGTTGCAGCCACAAAATCATATTTCAGATCTCCGAATCTGGTTGCAAAAAAATAAATATCGGATTGAAAAAGAGGTGTTGGTTGAAGAAAAAAATCAATTGTATGAAGCCATGTATGTAACACAAGGGGAAATGGAGCAATTCAGCTTGTTGGAAGCTGAGGTTGGGATAACAAAGGGAAGATATAAGGATCCTTTGTTTAAAAATCTTTTAGAAAAATTGATAAAGAAAAGAAATTTTGTGATTCAAGGTGTTGTAAAAGAGTCCGCTAATGAAGTAAACAAAATAAAACGAGACAAAGCAATTAAGGAAAAAGAACTTTTGGAGGAGATTTTATGGAAATATTTGCATCAGACGTTATCAAAATAATGAATAAATGGGCACCGCCGTTTTTAGCGGAAAAATGGGATCATAGTGGTCTGCAAATCGGAAATACAGAACAACCAATAAAGAAAATCCTTATATCACTGGATGTAAATAGGGGAAATGTTTCTTATGCAGTAAATCATAAAATTGATATGATAATTTCCCATCATCCATTTTTATTTAAGCCGATACAGGATATTGATTTATCTACCACTAAAGGCCGAATTATAGAACAACTGCTTACGCATAAAATCGTATCTTTTGCAGCACATACTAATTTAGATACAGCGGATTTGGGGGTTAATGATGCTTTGGCAGAAAAATTACATTTGCAAAATTGTTTAGGTTTAGTTCCTGTACATACAGAAAAAATGCATAAGATCAGTGCTTATGCAAAAATAATGACAACGAAAGTTTTGGAAAAAGAATTAAAAGAAAGGTTAGGAAATCAAGTGAGTCAGTTTTATTTACTTGATGATGAGGATGATTTTACAGAAAATTCCAGATTAGAGTTTACGGTGACAGAAAGTAAATTAGATGAAGCAAAATCAATTTTACAGCAAGAATCAGAAAATATTTCTTATGATATTTACATTTTAAAAAATCCGGGGCATCAAAGTAAAATGGGAAGAATTGGTGATTTACCCAAAGAAATGGATGGGCAAGAAGCACTGCTCTATATAAAAAGTAAGTTGGGGATTTCATGTTTAAAATATTCAGGAAATGTTAATAAAAAAATAAAAAAAATAGCAATTCTGGGAGGATCGGGGATAGACTTCAGTGATTTGGCTGAATCTGCCGGAGCAGATTTATATTTAACGGGAGATGTGAAGTATCATGAAGCTGAAGATGCCTCATCAAACGGCTTTTTAATAGCAGATGGAGGACATTTTTATACAGAGCGGGTCATAATTCCTTATCTTGCTAAAAGACTTAGAAAAGAATTTGAAAAAAGAAGTTGGAAAATAATAGTGGAAGAAGATAATTTTTCTCAAGATGTATTTTCATATATTTAAAGTTGAAATAAAAAAATTATAATGCTATACTTTTACTCACGAGCAGGAAAGATGATTGCGGGCCGTAAGGCGTGAGGAAAGTCCGAGCTTCGCAGGGCAGGATGCCGGATAACGTCCGGCGGGAGTGATCCTAGGGAAAGTGCCATAGAAAAGAAAACCGCCGTATAAAACGGTAAGGGTGGAAAGGTGTGGTAAGAGCACACCAGCAGTTGGGAGACCAACTGGCTTGGTAAACCCCATCCGGAGCAAGACCGAATAGGGAAGGGTTGAGGTTGCCCGCTGACCTTCCGGGTAGTGTCGCTTGACCGGCAAAGCAATTTGTCGGCTAGATAGATAATCATCACCGTGTTAACGGTACAGAACTCGGCTTATTGATTGCTCGATGAATAAAAAAAGAGTCTCATAATGAGGCTCTTTTTGTTTGTGTAATAAATTTGCTCGGGTTCAGTCATTTTTAGATAATTCGACCATTTTCTCAAAGTTATTTTGTATTGATAACGAAGGTTTTTTATCAATCAAGCTTACAAAAATAATAGCCGTAACGGACAATAAAAATCCGGGAACTAATTCATATAAATCCAGCCATGCAAAATGTTTCCATATCAATACAGTGATACCACCGACAATAATACCTGCATAGGCACCTTTAAGAGTCATGCGTTTCCAATAAAGGGAAAGTAAGACTGCAGGACCGAAACATGCACCAAAGCCTGCCCACGCATAAGATACAATGGCAAAAATATAACTGTTAGGGTCAGAGGCTAAGTAAATCGAACAAGCTGCAATAAGAAGAACGGTAATTCGGCTGACAAAGATAAGTTCTTTTTCACTTGCATGTTGTCTTAGAAATGGCTGGTATAAATCCTTTGAAACGGCAGACGCAGTCACTAATAGTTGTGCAGAAGCCGTACTCATGATAGCTGCTAAAATGGCAGACCAGATAAGACCTGTAACAAAAGGAACAGACAGAGTTTCGGCCATGACAATGAAAACACGTTCTGCATCAGCATTTTCTAAAGGCGTTATTAAATATGCTTTTCCGACAACACCTATAGCAACGGCAAATGTAAGAGATAAAATAACCCAGGACATAGCAATTTTCGTTGATTTTTTTAATTCTGAAGGGTTATTTATTGCCATAAAGCGGACGAGAATATGAGGTTGTCCAAAGTAGCCAAGTCCCCAGCCCAAAGAAGAAATCATCATGATAATTAAAGTTAAAAAGTTCATTGAGCCGGGAAAAAATGAAAAGAAATCTCGCCCTTCACCGGCAAGTGCAGCTGCAGTGGGTGCAGTTCCTCCCATGACAATGGTAGCCGCGATGGGGATATAGAGTACCGTAAAAAACATCATGATGCCCTGAACAAAATCAGTCATACTTACTGCGGAAAACCCGCCTAAAAAAGTGTAAAAAATGACGACTCCAGCGCCGACTAAAAGTGCAGTAAAATAAGGAAGTCCGAAAATCGTATTAAATAACTTCCCGGCAGACACAAATCCTGAGGATGTATAAATTACAAAAAAAAGAATAATAAATAGCGCACAAATGAGGCGCAATCCACTTTTTTTATCTTCAAAACGATTTGATAAATAATCAGGAATTGTTAAGCTGTTGTCAGCAATTTCGGTGTAATGGCGTAAACGTTTGGCAGTCAGTACCCAGTTCGCCCAAGTCCCAGCAATCAGACCGAATCCGGTCCAAAAAGCAGATAAACCATGAAGATAAGCATATCCGGGTAATCCCATCAGCATCCAGCCGCTCATATCAGAAGCTTCTGCACTCATGGATGTAACCCAGGGGCCCAGTTTTCTGTCTCCCAGAATATACTGGGACAACTTCTTTTGTTTTCTGGAATAATAAATTCCGATAGCCATCATTACAGCCAGATAAAGGATAAAGGCAAGCAAAATTCCTATATTATTTTGTACAATCACAATGTATCCTCCCGAAGCAATAGTTTTATAAGCCATTACCTGTAAAGATGCCTGCTTGGTTTATCCTACATAGAATTAATGACTATTTATACATAATAATGTTTTAGAAAAATAATGTAAAGCATCCCCTTACATTATGACAGGAGAATTATAAAAATCTAATCGGCCTGCCCGGTAATTTTCATTGAACATACAAAAGCTTTGTATATCTGTTGCAGCAATATCCAAATTCAAGATAGCATTATCTTGAGGAGATAATTCTCTCAGCGCTTTTGCAACACTTGTTAAAATTGGCAGATTTGATTTTTTTAATACAAAACTTTGATTTTCCTGTAATGCAAGAAGTCGTGCATAAGGAATTTTATTTTTAAAACTGAATGGAGAAGGATTTTGATCTGATAAAAGTAAAGATGCTCCGATACGTTTTAGTCTGCTGTATAAATAGCGCTTATTTTTTACTTGATCTAAAGCCCGGGACCATGTAGTTTCCTTCATGCTTTTAAACCACCGGTACTCTAATCCTTCACTGAATAAATTAGAGTCAGTGAGCTGTTTTTTACTGAGTCGCTTATTAATCAACAAGCAAGCTGATTCATATCTCGAGTAGGATAAGTATTCTCCTGATTTTATCAGTCTTGTTGCTTCGCCTCTTATATCAGGCGGCAGAAGGGGATAATCTCCTTCATCAATAAGACTTTGGCGTGCAAGTGTTGCAGAAGCAGGATGTAATTGATTCCGGGGAATGACAATAAAAGACAAAGGCAGATTTTGTTTTGTCGCAGCCAAAACATATCTGAAGCCCAACAGGTTATTAGGCTTTTTTAATTCCTGTGATAATTCAGGAAATCCAATTTCTATGCTTTGCGTAATAGCAGAAGAATATGGGAATCCTTTTTCGAGAAAGCTATGAAAATATTCGTTACATTCTTCTGATAAAGACCATAAAGCAAGTTTTTTGAACTCAGAAAAGCTTAGTGATTCTGCACCAAATGCAACATGAGTACACCCCAACTGACACAAAAAAGAAACAGCATATTCAGCAAATATGTCGGCACTTTGAAGTACACAAAATGAAGGAAATTCTATGACAGCGCTCATCCCTTGAGAAAGGGCCCATTTAGCACGTATCCATTTGTTGAATAGTGCAGGTTCGCCACGTTGGACAAAAGATCCGCTCATTACCCCAATAATTGGAGCTTGCGGGTATTGTTTTTTTATTTTTTGAAGCATGTAGGCGTGTCCTTCATGAAAAGGATTCCATTCTGCTATTATACCGATATACATTTTTTATCCTTTCACTGTTATTTATATTATCACAGAAACCAAATATATATTAATCCCTATGGTATAATTAATAATCAGATAAATAGTTAAATTTTATATAGGAGAGAACGTTGGTACTGATTAGTAACAGAAAAGCTATCTTAATTATATGTTTGGCATGGTTACTCCTATTGTTGTCCGGATGCCGGCATGATGAAATAGGGGATGAATTTGTTTTTGGAAGAAACAGAGTCAGATGTTCTAATGCAACTATTACGGTTGTGACACCATTTGAGCTTTTTTCAGAAGGGAAACAGGTAGAGCTTCAGGCAAAATCAGCCAAGAGTATTCATGCAGAAGGACATAATAAGAATATACAGATTTTTGTTACTGCGGATACAGCCACATCTGATAAATCCGTAGAATCTGTTGCAATTACAGCCAAGGGTATTCTGCAAGAGAATCCTCATGTGTCTAATCTGAAAATACAGGAATCAGATATTAAGATTCAATCGGAGAATGGGAAAAAACTGAACTTTATTTTTGATGAAATGACGAGAGGAGAAAAAATAAACCTAACTGTTACAGAATATATTTTTGAATACAAAGGTATTATTTGGCGTATCATTTATCAATATAGGAGTACGGATCGTACAGGAAAACAATTATCTGAATTTATTTCAGGAAAAATATATTTAGGTGAAACATTTTGAGTAACAGACGGAGGATATAATGAGAGTTAGCGGACACAGTGTATTTTCACTTTTACTTTTTTTAGCGTGTGGGGCATTAATTGGAGGAATTGTAGGAGAAGTATTGAATCATGTCAGTTTTTCAGGAATGATGCCTTACTTTACACAAACCTATGAAATATTTAATTTAAAGGATATCTATTTGAATCTTGCCATCATAGAGTTGCGTTTTGGAATCCGATTTGCTCCTAATTTAATTAGCATTATCGGGATATTGATTGCCGCCTGGCTTTATAAACGCTTTTAAGATTTTGCGATAAAAATTTATTTTGGTTAATTCATATCATATTGAGGAGTCATTTCATGCTGATAAAGGAAATGAGAAGTGAGGATAAACCAAGAGAAAGATTTGCCGAGTCACCAACAAATGCCAGTTTAACAGATTTAGTCGCTATTCTTCTGCGTACGGGACGTCATGGTCATTCTGTTTTAGAAATTGCAGGAGAAGTAGTGAAAAATCTGGCGGTGACGGCAGGAGGAAGTGGGTTTGATGATTTAGACTGGAGAGATTTGACGCTGATTCAGGGGATAGGGCGAGATAAAGCAATCACTATTTGTGCAGCCGTAGAATTAGGTCGGCGGTTGTGTTGTCTATACAGCAAGCAAAAGTTACCGCACTTTGGTACTCCGGGAGAGGTTTCCTCTTATTTTATGGAAAAGCTCAGACATGAAAGTCAGGAACATTTTTTGATTTGTTTCTTGAATGCAAAGAATAAACTACTGGGCTATAAAGAAATAAGTATAGGAAATATGAATGCCGCTTCTGCCGATATAAAAGAAGGAATGCGTTGGGCACTTCGGTATAAGGCTTATAATGTAATTCTTATCCATAACCATCCGTCCGGGGATCCGGAACCTTCAAGAGCAGATATAGGAGTGACAAAAGCCTTTTCTGATGCGGCGAAATTACTCGATATGTCAGTCTTGGATCATATTATCATTGGAGACGGTATTTTTGTGAGCCTATGTGAACGGGGATATATAGAATAGATATATTTCCAAAAATGATAAAATTTATTTCAGAAAGGGTGTTTTTTTATGACAGAAATGGAAAAAGAAAAACGATATTCCGCAAAGGAGAAAGGGTACAATGATACAATTTACGAAATCCGTTTCACTCCGATTTTAGAACGTCCGGAATATCAAGAGGGGGTTGAACGAGAAGGCTTATTAAAATTACAAGGGATCATGGAAAAGAAGGATTTTGAAAAATATATTAATAATGGGCTGATTCGCATTACGCAAGACGGAAATCGTTTACTGTTAATAACTAAAAATGAAATGTACCGGTCTTTGTTAACGGGAATTTTTTGGGAGAAGATTTGTAAATCCTTTGGTGTTGATGATTTTCGTGTAGTAAGCCAGACAAACGGATATTAATCAATAAAATAATCATTGTGAATTTTTAAATTTGACTTAATAAAAAAGGAATGATATTCTTTTCTAAGAGATAAAAAATAAACATTTTATCCATTAAATGTTTATTTTTTTTATAATTATGAATGTTTATTTTTTTTATAATTATGATAAGATAATGAATCTCATTCTTGGAGGGGAAAATTATGGATTTGCTTCACTTATTTCATGCAGGCGGGTTAATGATGTATCCGTTGTTAATTTCTTCAATTATTGTCGTTGCAATTTTCATAGAACGGTACCGTTATTATGGAGCTAACAGGTCGGATATTAATCAGTTATCAAAGGCAATCCCGGAATTTTTAAGGAATAAAGACATAGAAGGATTACAAGCGGTCTTAATAAAAGATGGAGGAATTCCTGCATCGATTATCCTTGAAGCAACAAATTCATTAGGGAAAAATGCTCATCAAACAACTATAGTTGAAGGTGCAGCTGTGCATGCATCAGGTTTATTAAAGAACTATTTAAATTATCTGGATGTAATTGTAACATTGTCACCATTAATGGGGCTTTTAGGAACGGTTATAGGAATGATTGGCTCATTTGATATTTTATCTGTATCGGAAGGACAACCTTTTGCAATTACCGGTGGTGTAGCGGAAGCGCTTGTCTGCACTGCTGCCGGGTTATTTGTGGCCATAATTGCTTTAATCGCTTACACATATTTATCCCAGCAAGTAAGCGGTTATGTCTCTGCTATAGAGAAAATATCATCTGTATATTTAGCAATTGTGGAAGGTGATAGAAAATGAGATTACAATCTTTGGAGGTAGAGAAAAAACCGAAGATTATGATTATTCCGATGATTGATATTATTTTCTTTCTCCTTGTATTTTTCATGATGAGTATGCTTACAATGGTAGTACAGAAGTCAATTAATTTAAATTTGCCGCAAACTGCATCAGCAAAGATGAACTTGGAAAAAACAATACCAATTACGATTACTTCAGATGGACAAATTTATGTAGAACAGGAAAAAATAGACCACAGTTCTTTGCGGAAAAGAATGGAAATTGAAAAGAACAGAAATCCTGAGGTAAGCATTGTTCTTCGTGCGGATGAAAAATCGGAACATGGAGATTTTGTATTTGTTTTGGATCAATTAAAATCGGTAGGAATTAGTAAGATTGGTATTGCTACAGAAGCAAAACCTGCTGCTGTAAAAGAGTAAAAGGGGGCATTATGGTTACTTTTAAGTACCGATGGATGACCGCTTTTGGTATTTCTTTATCATGTCATGCAATGGCAATTATTTTAATCGGTGTTGCCGCTTTTTTGTTTCCTCGTGAATCTGTAGATAAAAGTCCGATTGAGATTGATTTAGTGTCTTTTGCAGGTGGGGGCGGCGGTGGAGGAAGTCCTGAGGCCGGGCCGGAAATAAATTCTCCGACGGCTCAACCGACTGAAATACCTCTGGCACCGATACAAGATATACCAGATGAGGAAATAGCAGAAGATGTTCACGAGATTCCCTCTGATATTAAGGAAAACATAGAAAGAAAGACGGAATCTTTTTCATCTGCAAACACTAGCTCCGGAAGGTATAGTAGCCGTGGTTATGGATCCGGAACCGGGACAGGCGGCGGAGACGGCTCGGGAACGGGTACAGGAACGGGATCCGGAATCGGTCCGGGAACAGGCTCCGGAAGTGGTGGCGGAGACGGAACCGGTGTCGGGACGGGAGATACAATCGGGCCCCAAATATTGAGCAATCCCGGTCCGCAATATCCTGAGTCATCAAGAGCGGCAAATCGTGAAGGTACAACAAGTGTGGGATTTATTATAGGAGTTGATGGTACTGTTACCAGTGCATGGGTTGAAGTTTCATCAGGAGATAGTGCATTGGATAATGCTGCCGTTAATGCTGTATACGGATGGCAATTTGTACCTGCTAAACAGAATGGTATTGCTGTAGAATCCAGGTCAAGAGTTCCGATTAATTTCCATCTTAAATAAAAAAGGGTCTAATCTGTGCATATATTTTGTATAGCACAGATTTTTTTTCTTAAAAATGTTAAAATAAAAGAAAAATTAAATGATTTGGAGGAAGATAATATGAAAACAACAGGAAAATTATATGGAATAGGGGTAGGGCCGGGAGATTTTAAATTATTGACAGTCAAGGCGGTGGAAATCATTCAAAAGGCAGATATAATCATTACCCCCAAAACAGAAAAAAAAGATGGATCCGTAGCATACAATATAGCGAAACCATACATTTCAGAGAAAACAGATATTTTACCCCTTGTTTTTCAGATGGTAACGGACATGGACATTGTGAAGAAACAATGGGTGGAGAACAGAAAAATTATATCTGAAAAATTAGAAGAAGGAAAAAATATAGTATTTCTTACATTAGGTGACCCAATGCTTTACAGCACCTATATGTATATTTTTCATGCCTTAGAAAATTCAGATTATGAGGTAGAAACAATCCCGGGAATACCTGCATTTTTAGGGATAGCTTCACAGATAGGATTGCCAATTACAGAATGGGAAGAAAATCTATTAATCATTCCGGCAACTGCTTCTCCGGAAAAAATTGATAAAGCGTTAGAGGCTTGTGATAATGCAGTTATCATGAAGGTCTATAAAAAATTTGCATTTATACAAGAAGAACTTAGAAAACATAATATGATAAAAAATGCTGTTATGGTCTCAAGAGCAGGCTTGCCGGACGAAATTATAGAACGAGATTTGGATCTTTTACCGTCTGATTATAAACCGAATTATCTGAGCACAATTATTGCAAAGAGAGATGTTTCCCATGACAAAAATTAACAGACCAAGGGTTGTTATAGCAGGGACAAATAGTGGTGTAGGGAAAACTACAATTGTTACCGGCCTTTTGGCGGCACTTCATGCAAAGGGATATGAGGTACAACCGTTTAAGGTGGGGCCGGATTATATTGATCCAGGTTTTCATACCAAAGCAGCCGGCAGACCATCTTACAATTTAGATACATGGATGACACCACCGGAACGTTTAGTTCCAACATTTGCAACACTTTCTGAAGGCGCCGATATTTCGATTATTGAAGGAGTTATGGGACTTTTTGATGGTGGCGCCAATGGTATAAGCAGCACAGCGGATATTGCAAAAAAATTAAGGGCACCGGTTGTTTTAGTTCTTGACTGCAAGGCTGTGGGAGACAGTATTGCAGCTACGGCTTTAGGATTTAGAGAATACGATAAGGATATTGAAATAGCAGGGGTTATTCTAAATCGTCTTGGTTCAGAGAAGCATGAATTAATGATTCGGGAAGCCATGAATAAAATTAATATGCCTGTATTGGGCGCTTTTCATCGGGATGATGACTTAAAAACACCGGAAAGGCACTTGGGGTTAACTCCTGTGACAGAAATAGAAACGAATCAGTTGATTCGTTATATGGCTGAAGCGGCTGAAAAATGGATTGATACGGAAACTCTTTTAACGGTAGCCAATCAGGCGAATACGTTAGGATATATTGAGCCAGAATGTTCAATTAAAGAAAAGCTTGTAAAAATTGCTGTTGCGAAAGATGAAGCATTTTCTTTTTATTATCCGACAAGCTTGGCAGCACTCGAAAAAAAGGGGGCGGAGCTTATCCCGTTCAGCCCTCTGAGAGATGAAACCGTTCCGGAGGTAGATGGAATTATTTTTGGGGGAGGATTTCCGGAAATGTTTCTTCATGAATTGGAGAGAAACGAATCTATGAAATCATCTATCCGAGAATTAGCTCTTAAGGGAATTCCAATTTATGCCGAGTGCGGAGGACTCATGTATTTATGTAAAAAAATTCAGGGATTTGCAGATGAAACATATGATATGGTTGGAATTGTTCCTGCTATATGCAAAATGCAAAAAAAACTGCAGCGTGTAGGATATGTAACAGGTAAAGCACTGTCTTCTACTATTATTGCGGAAAAATATGATGAACTGAAAGGACATGAATTTCATTTTTCAATAATGGAAGGAGAAGAAGATTTTTCGTGGGCATATTTACTACAAGGGACACGACAGAAAACCCCACACAAAGAGGGATATAGCCATGACAATATATTAGCATCTTATTTGCATCTGTCGTTTGATGGAAATCCTAAGGCAGCAGGACAATTAATAAAAAATTGTATGAAGTATCGGGATAGCAGGAGATAAAATATGGAACAGGCAAAAGGTTTGATCCTAATTAACACCGGGACAGGTAAAGGCAAAACAACAGCGGCCTTGGGTACCGCTATCCGTGCCTGGGGAGATGGACAAAAGGTATTAATTCTTCAATTTATTAAGGGAGCATGGAAGTATGGAGAATTAAAAGCTATTGAAAGTTTGGGGAAAATTAATGGAAATATTGAAATCCGGCCGATGGGCGATGGTTTTGTTTTTCATAATAAAAAAGAGGATGAAGAATCTTATCTAAAGAAAAAAGAATTGGCCAAACAGGCTTGGAATATGGTAGTTAAGGAAGTAAAGAGTGACAAATGGGATCTTATTATTTTAGATGAAGTTAATTATGCAATACATTTTGGAATGCTTGATGTAGCTGATGTATTGGGGCTGATTCAAACACGTCCTCCTCGGTTGAATATGATATTGACCGGCCGTTATGCAAAAAATGAATTAATAGAAGTGGCAGATACAGTTACAGAAATGACACTTTGCAAACATGCCTTCCAAAAAGGAATCCGCGCAAGAAAAGGAATTGAATTTTGATTGAAGTTTCCTTTACAGGAGCGCGGGTACATGATATGATTTCAAACGAATGTAATCGTAAATGAGGGATGTATAGTGGCGCTTTATATAAAGAAATTTGGCGGGTCTTCTGTGGCAACACCTTCAAAAATGGAAGATATTGCACGCCGTGTACTTAGCGAAAAAAAATCAGGTGACAAAGTAGTTATTGTTGTATCTGCAATGGGTGATAGTACTGATACACTTTTATCTTTAGCAGAAGAAATATCGGATACTCATCATGGCAGAGAAGTTGATATGCTTATTACCACCGGAGAACAGGTTTCTATTTCTCTTATGGCAATGACTTTTGCTCCTCTTGGCGCATCTGCTGTTTCATTGACAGGAGCACAGGCCGGAATATGTTGTCGTGGAGTACATGGAAAGGCTTTCATAGATAAAGTATTGCCTTCTCGGGTTTTTCAAGAACTAGAAAAGGGCAATATCGTAATTGTTGCAGGGTTTCAAGGATTGCTTCCCAATGGTGATGTAGCAACACTGGGGAGAGGCGGTAGCGATGCAACGGCTGTAGCCTTAGCAGGGGCGATGCATGCAGATATGTGTGAGATATTTACAGATGTCGATGGAATTTATTCTGCTGATCCCCGTTATTGTCCTGACGCAATAAAAATGCAGGAAATCACAAATATAGAAATGCTTGAACTGGCACGATTGGGAGCCGGTGTCATGCAACCAAGAAGTGTTGAATTAGGACTGCAATATCATATTCCTATTCATGTTCGTTCGACTTTTACAAATGAAGAAGGTACGATAATTCGGGAGGAGTCTACGTTGGAAGGTAATAACTGTATTATTAAGGGCGTTGCGCAAGATACTAATACGGCAAGAATATCAGTACTTAACGTGAAAAATATTCCTGGCGTAGCATATAAGGTTTTCCAATCTTTGGCAGAGGATAATATTGATGTCGACATGATTGTACAAAGCGTACAAACATCAAACGATAATATGACGGATATCGTGTTTACTATTAATAGTGCGGACCTAAATGATGCTCGTAAATCCTTAGAAAAACTAAAAACAGAAGGACTGATTCCTGAGGTGGTTTATGATGATGATACGGCCAAAATATCTATTGTCGGAGCAGGCATGTTAGGAACACCGGGCATTGCTGCTCGTATGTTTGGTGCCCTTGGAAGTGTCGGCATAAATATTTTGATAGTAAGTACATCTGAAATCAGCGTTTCCTGTTTGATTAAAAGAGAAGATGTGAATAAGGCCGTACAAGCAATTCATAGAGAGTTTTTTGGAAAATCAGAAACCAATGGCTGATTAAGTCAAAAGCACAGGGTGTTTTTTACCTGGGCTTTTTAATTTATTGATAAATAAATTTGGAGGAACAATTATGAAATGGAAGATAAAAGAAATTATACATGGTTTTCAAATAAAAAATTTTTCCCATATTGATGAAGTAGATGCCGATGCTTATCTTATGGAACATGTACAATCCGGTGCCCGTTTAATGTATTTGGATACAACGGATGATAACAAGGTCTTTTATATTTGCTTCAGAACAACACCGGACAATTCAAAAGGAGTTCCTCATATTATGGAACATTCTACGTTGTGCGGATCTAGGAAATTTCCGTTAAAAGAACCTTTTATAGAATTGGCAAAGGGTTCGTTGAATACTTTTTTAAATGCAATGACATGGCCGGATAAAACAATGTATCCCGTGGCGAGCAGGAATGATGCTGATTTTCATAATTTAATGGATGTTTATTTAGATGCGGTATTTTATCCCGTCTGTCTTAAAGATCCACAGATTTTAATGCAAGAAGGTTGGCATTATGAGCTTGATAGCAAGGATGGAGAGCTCATTTATAATGGTGTTGTTTATAATGAAATGAAAGGGGCATTGTCCTCTCCGGAGTCATTGCTGGAAAATGTAGCAATGGAAAATTTATTTCCCGACAATACTTATGGTGTAGAATCCGGAGGAGATCCGGAGGTTATTCCTTCTTTGTCATTTAGAGAATTTTCGGAATTTCATCGTAGGTTTTATCATCCTTCGAACAGCTATATATATCTATATGGAAATATGGATATAGAACAAACATTATCTTACATAGATAAAGAATACCTTCAATCTTTTAATCGCAGAGATATAGATTCTTTGGTAAAATCACAGCGACCTTTTCATGAGAGAAAAGTAGCTGAAGCCGCTTATGGAATTGCAGAAGGAGAAACATTACAAAACAAAGCATTCCATGCGCTTTTTACTGCAATGACAGATCACATGACAACGAAAGAATCCTTGGCGTTCCGCGTATTAAACTATGTTTTAATTGAAATAGATGGAGCACCATTAAAGAAAGCAATATTAGATGAAGGTCTTGGGAATGATGTGAGTGGAAGCTATGAGGATAGTTATAAACAACCTGTGTGGATGATTGAATTGACCGGCTCAGAAGTACAGGACCAGAAAAAATTTGCCCAAGTTATAGATCGAACATTGAGAACTTTAGCATTAGAAGGTATAGATAAAAAAATGCTTGATGCTGCATTGAACAGGGTAGAATTTATAGCACGGGAAAATGATTATCAAGGGCGGCCCAAGGGGTTATTTTATGGAATAAGAGCAATGGATCTTTGGCTTTATGATAGAAATCCTATGGATGCATTACGGTATTATGATGACATGAAAGCGTTGCGGGAAGATTTGCCAAAGGGATATTTTGAAAATCTTCTTTTGAAATATGTGATTAAAAATTCACATCAAGTTCTCATAACCATGAAGGCTGAAAAAGGCTTGATTGAAAAGAAAAATGCAGAAACTCAAAAGAAATTGAGTGCATATAAAAGCAGTCTTTCTGATAATCAAATAGAGCAAATCATTAAAGAAACGGAAGATTTTAAAAAACGTCAGGTCGCTATAGATTCTGAAGAGAATCTAAAGAAAATTCCTCTATTGAAGAGGACGGATCTGAACCGTGTAATAGATGATGATGTAATTGAAGAGACATCTGTAAAAGGTGTTCGGCATCTTCATTGTAATGTAGAAGCCAATGGAATTTCTTATTTGAATTTGTATTTTGATTTAACAAGTCTGAATCGAGAAGATTTTTTTTATATGAAAATTTTATCTCGCTTGTTAATGTCAATGGATACAGTCGGGCACAGCTACCAGGAACTGACACGTTTATCTAATGCTTATACGGGCGGAATCAGTTACGAAGTGGGCTCTATAGCTAAGATAGATACAGACACAGATTTCAATCCATTTTTTATAGTTAAAGGCAAAGCACTTACTGATAAAGTGGGTGATATGATGTCTATTATCAGAGAAACACTGATAAATACGAATTTTGATGATAAAAAACGTCTGAAAGAAATTCTCCTTGAGGAAAAAGCGGGATGGGATTTGACTGCTTTTGACAGAGGACATGTATTGAGTATGGTTCGCCTTTCATCTTATTTTTCAAAAACAGGAGAATTTGCAGATCTATTAGGATTATCTTATTATTATTTCTTATCAAATATTGCTGCCCATTTTGATGAAATGGCTGAATCAATTATTGATAAATTGAAAGAGTTGTCAGAAAAGATATTTACAAAAAAGAATTTATTTATTTATACAGTTGGTGGTGACGCTGAAAAACAAGCTGTAGAAGAAAATGCCGATGCCTTGCTTGTTGGGATGAGTGAAGGGGTCGCTCTTATAAAGCCAAAGATGATATCTATAAAGAAAACCATTAATGAAGCCTTTTTAACATCGGGTAAAGTACAGTATGTTGCAAAAGGAGGAAATTTCCGTAATCATGGATTTGCTTATAACGGGGCGATTCGTGTCATGGAAACAATTCTCCGGTATGAATATTTATGGAAACAGATTCGGGTTTTGGGCGGAGCTTATGGGGCTTTCGTTCAATTCATGAGAAATGGGAATGCTATATTCTGTTCTTACCGAGATCCGAATTTGGTAGAAACGTTAAATGCTTATCAAGGGATTCCCGAGTATTTAAAAAATCTGGAATTATCAGATAGAGAAATGACAAAATATGTTATTGGAACAATGGCACCAGAGGAAATATCATTAACTCCGTTTATGAGGGGAGAAAGGGCACTTGGTTATTATCTTGGGGGAAACACAAAGGAAAGTAGGATGAAAATACGTAATGAAATTATAAATTGCACTGTACAAGATATCAGGAATCTAGCGCCACTTGTGAAAAGTATTATGGAAGAACCATATATTTGCGTTATGGGGAATGAAGAAAAGATAAAAAACAACAAAGAAATCTTTAATGCTGTTTTATCTATGCCAAAATAATGGGAATCAGAACCAGGTTTGCACCAAGTCCCACCGGATATATGCATTTAGGTAATATATGGGTTGCCTTTTTGAATTGGTGGTGGACTCGTCAGCAAAGAGGAAAAATCATACTGCGTATAGAAGACATTGATCAGATACGGTGTCACAAGGAGTATATTTCTGCCATACAAGAAGATTTGACATGGCTTGGACTTGATTGGGATGAAGGACCGGAAGATGTTTATGCATACGGTCCTTTACAACAAAGCCGCCGACATGAAATATATAAGGCAATTCAAAAAAAATGGGAGAAGGAATATCTTCTATATCCATGCTTTTGCTCACGTGCAAGGATCCATAAAATTTCTTCTGCACCTCATTTAGGAGAAGAAACACCAACCTATGACGGGCATTGCAGGAACCTTTCTGAATCAATACAAAGATCAATGCACAAAACTCCTTCATGGAGAATAAAAGTTAACAAAGAAGAAATTTCTTTTGATGATATGTTTTGTGGTCATCAAAAGAAAGTTATGGAAGCATGTTCCGATGACTTTATTATTTTTCGGGCTGATGGTGCAGTGGCATATCAATTGGCAGTATCAGCCGATGATGGAGCTATGGGAATTACGCATGTCTTTAGGGGAAATGATCTGTTGCCTTCTACTTTTTATCAAATTTATTTGTTGGAAAGATTAGGATATAAAGTTCCGTCTTATGGACATCTGCCATTACTTGTTGATAATACAGGAGTCCGTTTATCAAAGCGGCAGCACGGTATTACCGTCAAGGAACTGAGGGAAGCAGGAATAAGTGCAGAACAAATTATAGGACAATTACTTTTTTGGGCAGGTGCATTAAAAACAGTTTTACCTGTATCTGCTGAAACAGCATTAAAAAATATTTCATTTGACTCTTGTCAATATATTAATAAGGCTGTTATAAAAGCAGATGCCATATAAAAATGAAGGAAGAATCTTAGATTTTTCCTTCATTTTTATATGGCATCAACGGATGTCTTAATCATCCTTATTAGATTTTTTTGCCTCTTCTGTCTTTTTTTGCTCTAAAGCAAGTCGTTCATTTCTTGCCGCTTCTGTTAGATGGAGTTTATATTTTGGTGTTTCAGAAACTAAGGCTTCAATCTCAAAAAAACGATCCCACGGGAAATTTGCCGAGACAGTTTGCGGATTAAGTTTCATTTTATTTTTAGCAAAATCTTGGAGTTCGGCAATCATTTCTTCCAAAATTTCTTGATTCACCTTGCCATGGGTTTTTCTGATATCTGCAAATCTTTTTATTTTTTTTCTGACATTTGCCTGGTAAGCCCAATTATCAATATATTGTTCTAAAAGCATAGATTTATGTGCAGTTGGATTCATTTCCGGGGCTAATATAGCTTGGGCAATCGCAAAACCAATTGTGTTGCTTGCTGTGTTCCAACCGTTGTAGGCAGATACTTTATAGAGAAGGTCTTCTTTAAGCAATAAATTCATGAGAGTGTTATCAGAACCATTAGCAAAATAAACATCCGCTATAGACACACTTCTTCCGTGATCAATCATTGATTTTATCTGCTCTCCAAAGTTAGAAGTACTTTCTTTAATCATTCCGAAGTTGCTAAATTGACTGGCCTCATTGGTAGAATGAAGAGGAGTATTTACTGCTAAAATAATATCGGGAGCACCTTTCTTTACAATAGAACCGCCTACTGCGAGTATGTGCTGCTCAATTGTTTTTCCAACGGGTTGATTTTCATATGATGGGACGGTATCCTCGCCTCGTCCGATGGGATATAAAACATCAAAGGTAGGAGACAATTTATTCCGATCTACGTGATAACGAGCTATAAGTAAAAGTCCAAGTTGGTCGGCACCCGGAAAAGAACCGAATTTGTTTCCACTTATTTTTTTAGCTATTTTTTCTTGATAGCGAACTTCCATGTTTGTTTGTGAATGTTTGCTATTATCGTCATGGCCTTCACAAAAATATGTAAATATGCCTTCTTGTGCATCCCGAATTAGCCGTTCATTGATAATATTGTTCTTAGTTCTGCGTTTAAACCAATCTTGTAAATATTCACTGGGAACAGTCAATTTGAGTGAAAGTAATTCTGCTGTTTCATCCGCGCTTATTAAGCCTAAATCTTGTTTATCTTGCAGGGTGGCAATCCGGTAGATATTAGGTCCGTATGTATCATAGTAATATGGCTCCACACCTCCGCTGGAAGCATAAGGTGTACGCATAATTGTTCCAAATGCATAAATAGGTAAATTCGGATAAGATGCATGGAGTTTTTTAATTTTATTTTCTCTGAATTGCAATGTACGTAAAGAGTCATTATGTTTTCTTGAATCAACAAGACCGCCGTAAATTAGTGTATCTGTAGAAAGAATGGCAGCATCTGCTCGGGATATGTTATCAGTGACCCAACGCCAAATTTGTTCCGGAGAACCATGATAGTTCTTCCCCGACAAGTAAATTTTAGGCGGAGTAAGTACCGTGTATCCTGCTTTTTCGGCAGTAGATACAGTGTATGTATAACTGACTGGACGATCATCCTGAGGAACAAAAAGAATTGTTTTTGCAAATACTGCATAACCGCCGATAGAGAAAGAAAGTGCGATAGTAGCAGCTATAATTTTATTTTTGAGCACATTGACCTCCCCATAAATTATGATTATTAATTATACCATTAAATGAAAACATAAGTAAAAAGACCATGCTGAAAGCATAGTCTTTTTTGGCGGAGCGGGTGGGATTCGAACCCACGGTACATTGCTGTACAACTGATTTCGAGTCAGCCTCGTTATGACCACTTCGATACCGCTCCATGATAAAACAACATCATCTTCTGTGCATTTGAAAAAATAAATCCATTAGTTTTTGACAATCATCTGCCAAAATATTCCGTGTGACAACAAAATCAGAATTAAGAGAGTCCTTTTCGCTATTAAATCGGGCTTCAATTCCGCCATTTTGTTTATTACATGAGCCATAAACTACTCTGGAGATTCGTGAATTTATGATAGCACCGGTACACATAAGACACGGTTCTATGGTAACATAAAGGGTACAACCCGTCAAACGCCAGTTTTTAAGGACTTTTGAAGCCTTTTTTATGGCAATTATTTCAGCATGGCATGTTGCATCATTTTGATGTTCACAAAGATTATGTGCGGAAGCTATAATTGTGTCATTATAGGTAATAAGAGCTCCGATAGGAATTTCACCGGCCAGGAATGCTTTTTTTGCCTCTTTGATGGCAAGTGCCATATATTCTCGATCATTCATAACATAAAACCTTTTTCAATTACCGGGTAGAAAAAATTAACTAAACAGTATAAAATAATTATAAACAATAATCATTTTTTTGTTAATGGAGGAGTTTAAATGGCTGAAGAAAAAAGAATAAATATGAAGTCAAAAAAATTTCAATCTTATTTAGACAATAATGATTTGAAATTTTTCCAACAAAATGTGACACATGATGAGGCAGATACAGTTGTATTTCAATCCAATATTCAGGTAGAAGGACAAACTCTGCCAGTAGGTATTATTACAGATGATACGATTTATACGATCATTCGAGTTCAGATTGGAACAGGATTGGTCAAGGAAGAAAACAAGGCAAAGTTGAATGAATACTTAAATTCTTTAAATCGAAGTTATAAAGTTTTTAAATATGTAGTGGCAGAAGACGGTTCAGTATTCTTGGATGCGTGCCTACCCAGCACAAATGAGGGCTTTGATCCTGAGGTGGTTCGTGTAATCCTTGATGTGATTGTAGATCATTTAACACAGGAATATAAAAATATTATGAAGTCGGCGTGGAATTAAAACAGTAATTGAGTAAAAACTGATATTTAAGTTCATTGATTAACTTGAGCTTAAATATCAGTTTTTTAGTATAGAAATTATGAATCGAACATAACCGTACTTAAATATTTTTGATAATGATAATAGATTATAGAAAGTGAGAATGAAAAATGATAGAATGATAATTGAAATTAGTTGAATTGAGGAATGAGTATGACGATAAAAAAGAATAAGTTTAAATGGGTTTATAGATTATCAGGATTAGAAAAAGAACGTGTACCTTCTTTTTACCGCGAGCAAGGTATATTAGACGGAGTAGCAAGAATCATGATCCGGCGTGGAGTTGATACTCAAGATAAGCTGGAACATTTTTTATATGACACACTGGATAATTTGACAGACCCTTTTCTTATGAAAGGGATGGAGGAGGCGGTTACTCGTATCCAAAGAGCCATAAATCAAAAGGAGAAAATTGTTATCTATGGCGATTATGATGTAGACGGGATTACATCTACTGCAATTCTTGTTCGCTATCTTATGCGGGAAAATGCTGAGGTTAGTTTTTATATCCCGTCGCGTGAAGAAGAAGGCTATGGTCTTAATCAAATGGCCGTTGAAAAGTTAGCAAAGGCTGGGAATAGATTACTTGTAACAGTAGATTGCGGAATCAGCTCAGCAGATTTAGTAGCAAATTCACCTTCATCTATGGATATAATTATTACAGATCATCATCAGCCGCCGGAAATACTTCCTTCTTGTATTGCAGTAGTAAATCCTCACCAAAGTGACTGCCCGTATCCATACAAAGAATTGGCCGGTTGTGGAGTCGCATTCACATTATGCAGAGCACTTTACAAGAGGAAGTATAAGGAAATCTATACAGATGATGTAGAATTAGTTGCTCTTGGAACAATTGCAGATGTTGTTTCTTTAACAGGAGAAAATAGAATTTTGGTTCGCAAGGGAATGGAACGATTTTTAACAACTCCTATTAAAGGTTTAGCTGCTTTACTCCGGGCAACCGGAATTGTAAATAGTGATACGAAAGAATTTTTACATGCAGATCAGATATCATTCGGACTTGCGCCCCGACTCAATGCAGCCGGAAGAATTACGCATGCGAAGTATGGTGTAGAACTATTGACAACGAACTCGTCAGAGGAAGCAGAACAATTAGCAAAAAAATTATGCGATACTAATATAGAGAGACAGAAAATCGAAAGAGAAATCTATGAGGAGGCGCTGGAACGAATTGCTGAGCTTCACATTGAAAATGATAAAGTACTTGTTATAGATGGAAAAGATTGGCACCCCGGAGTTATAGGAATTGTAGCATCACGTATACTGGATTTATATCATCGGCCCGTATTGGTCATGACGATACGTAATGGTATAGGAAAGGGGTCCTGCAGGAGTATACCGGCTTTTAATATATACCAAGCATTAGGCGCTCAGTCAGAGATGCTGATTCAGTATGGCGGTCATAAAATGGCAGCAGGATTTAGTATATCTGAAGAAAATATAGAATTATTTAGAAAAAAAATAAATTTATATGCAGAGAATCTGTTGACTCCGGATGACAGTATACCTTTATTGGAGTTAGAAGAAACACTTCCGTTAGAAGAAATTACGTTAGATTTTATTCGTTCTCTGGATTTACTTGAACCTTATGGATGTGACAATCCTAAACCTCTTTTTTCTGTGCAAAATGTTTTTATTGAGACGGCACGTCGTATAGGAAATGATAAACGTCATTTTAAGTGCCGTCTGATACAAAATACTGAACCTGTCGAGGCAATATTTTGGAATGCAGGACAAGATGATCCTTGTCATGCGGGAGATACAGTTAACTTAGTCTTTGAGCCAGAAATACATGACTGGTATGGTGAACATGTGCAGTTAATTTGTAAAGATGTGGAGCTGATAGAAAATCATTCTTTATCAAGAGAGTTTTTAGTAAAGGTTTTTATTGCATTAAGAGCAGTTTTAAAAAACAATGAGATTCTTCCGGCAGGAGATGTCAAGGTAGCCTTACGAAGAGAAATTAATAATGCGGGTGAGCCGGCTGCTGTATACACGGCACTTGCTATATTTGAAGAACTTGCCATCTTATCTCGTTTCAGCAGGTCTGGTACTGATTATTACCAACGACGGGTTGTTCAGAATAAAAAATTGGACTTATTATCCTCTTCTATTTATAGAAAATATCGGAAATAAGGGGGACGGAATGGGAAATATAAATGAAGAGAAGAATATCCGAACACATGACATGTCCCGCTTGATTAATCAGCATTTATCTTATGAAAAAATAAATACAGATGCTTCTGCATCAAACTTAGCAGAATTTTTAATTCATCAGAATGAATATGTTGAGTCTATTAATGAAAAGAAAGATTTTAACAGGGAAAAAGAGAATGCTTATAATAAACTGATTGATAGAATTGCGATGTATATTCATGATGAAAATGATATTGAGCAGATCAGGAAGGCATATGAATATGCTGATAAGGCGCATAAAGCGCAAATAAGGGCAACAGGGGAACCTTATATTATTCATCCATTGGCAGTCGCATATATTTTGGCTGAATTGGAAATGAATGCAGAGGGGATTATTGCCGCACTGCTTCATGATGTGGTAGAAGATACAGAATATACTATTGATGATATAAAAATACTTTTCGGGAAAGAAGTGGCTTTTTTAGTTGATGGTGTAACCAAGTTATCCCAATTTCATTATAAAAATAAAGAGGACCAACAAACAGAAAATTTCCGCAAAATGTTTTTGGCTATGGCGCAAGATATACGTGTTGTAATCATTAAACTGGCCGACAGATTGCATAATATGAGGACTTTGGGCGTATTCCGCAAAGAAAAGCAGGAGCGTATTTCAAGAGAAACAATGGAAATATATGCACCTTTAGCACATCGTCTGGGAATTTATAATATTAAATGGGAATTAGAAGATTTATGCTTTCATTATCTTCATCCTGATGAATATTATGATTTGGTCAGGCAAATGCGGCAAAAACGTAAAGTTCGTGAAGAAATTGTTAATGATACAATGAGGGTTCTGCATCAGCATATAGAAGAATCAGGAATCGAAGCAACCATTACCGGGCGTCCCAAACATTTTTACAGTATTTATAAAAAGATGAAACGGGATAATAAAGATTTATCACAAATTTACGACTTATATGCAGTCAGGGTAATTGTTGATACAATTCCGCAGTGTTATGCAATCTTGGGTATTGCTCATTCCTTATGGAAGCCGCTTCCCAATCGTTTTAAAGATTATATTGCTGTTCCTAAGCCGAATATGTATCAATCTCTTCACACAACTATTATCGGTACAAAGGGCCAGCCTGTAGAAATACAAATACGTACTTGGGAAATGCATCATATTTCCGAATATGGAATTGCTGCACACTGGAGATATAAAGAAGGAAATAAAGCCGGAACTAAAAGCTTTGATCAGAAAATAAGCTGGCTCAGAAGATTGCTGGAATGGCAGGATACATCAAATTCAAAGGAATTTATAAATGCTTTAAAGCTGGATGTATTTTCTGATGAAGTCTTTGTGTTTACCCCTAAAGGAGATGTTATAAATCTTCCCAAGGGATCCATTCCTATCGATTTTGCCTACCGAATACATACAGAGGTTGGTAATCGCTGTGTAGGTGCAAAGGTTAATAACAAGATTGTCCCTTTAGATACAAAGTTGAAAAATGGCGATATTGTTTCCGTTATTACCTCAAAAACAGGGAAACCCAGTTATGACTGGATAAATATGGTGGGGGCCAGTGAAAGTAAAGCCAAAATACGCAGCTGGTTTAAAAAAGAATATCGACCGGAAAACATCTCCCATGGGCAGGAATTACTTTTAGAAGAACTGGAACATTTAGGGTATAAAGCGAAAGAAGTTGCAACTAAAGAAAGATTAAAAGAAGTCGGAAAATATTTTAATCATATTTCTGAAGATGATATTCTTGCAGCAGTCGGATATGGTGGAATTGCTATAAAAACTGTGGTTCTCAGGCTTATTGACCTCTATAAGAAAGATACAAGCCCGGAAAAAACAACAAGTTTAAAAAGCGCAAAAGATTTTGAAAATTTAAAAATGCGCAGCATAAAAAAAAGGTCTGGCACGGGTATTCTTGTAAAAGGACAAGAGGGACTTGAAGTACATTTAGCAAAATGTTGTAATCCGGTTCCTGGAGATAAAATTATCGGATACGTAACTCGGACAAAAGGCGTATCCGTTCATCGCCTGGACTGCCCCAATACAATTAATTTTATAAATAAAGAAAGACAAATTGAGGTGGAATGGGAACAAACAACAAGTGGGATGTTTTTAGTAACCATTGAAGTGATTTCTTATGATCGTACCGGCCTAATGGCTGATATTTTAGCAGCATTGACAGAGATGAAACTTTCTGTATCCTCGGCGAATGTGAAGGTTGAAAATACAGGAATGGCTGTTATGAATTTAGGGATTCAAATAAAAGACTTGCCGCAATTAGATTATATAATGACTAAAATACGTCGTATAAAAGGAGTACATTCTGTTAATCGAATGCGTTCTTCTCAAGGAGGATAGATGAGAGCTGTTATTCAAAGATGTAATTCCTGTAAGGTCTTTTCAGAAGGAAAAGAAGTGGGAAATATAAACAAAGGTTTGATGGTGCTGATTGGAGTACAAAGGGGAGATAGTGAGAAGGATGCAAGTTACATCGCGGATAAAATAGTGAATCTCCGTATTTTTGAGGATGAAAGTGGAAAGATGAATCACTCTGTTTATACGGTAAAGGGAGAACTTGCTCTAATTTCTCAATTTACTTTATATGGAGATTGTCGTCATGGCAGACGCCCCGGATTTACTGAAGCGGAAACCTCGGAAGCAGCAAATTTACTTTATGAAAAAGTTGTTATGCTATGTAAAGAAACAGGAATCCATGTAGTAACAGGTCGTTTTCAAACACATATGAATATTATTTTAGATAATGACGGACCTGTTACACTGCTTATAGATTCGTCCAAAAGTTTTTAGTATAAAGAGGAGCTCCAATCAATGAAAATCACATATCTTGTTCTTGGTCCGTTTATGACAAATACTTATATTATTTATAATGAAGACACTATGGAAGCGATTATTATTGATCCGTCGTTTACGCCTGAAAATATTATTCATGCAATTGAAAAGTTGAAGCTTCGAGTAGTGGCTATATTTTTGACACACGGGCATGTAGACCACATGGCAGGTCTAAATACACTTAGGGAGAAGTATCCTGATGTAAAGGTTTATATGAATAAGAAGGACCAGATGTATTTAAAGGATCCGGAAAAGAACTTATCAAGTAGTTTTCCTTCACCCGTGATTTGCCAAAATGCTGATGAATGGGTGAATCATGGAGATCATATACATATTGCAGGACTTGATTTTGAAGTATTAAACACAGCGGGGCATACACCTGGTGGAATTTCATTTTACATGAAAGAAGCAGGAGTTGTTTTTACGGGAGATGCTCTTTTTCAGGGCTCAATCGGTCGAACTGATTTCCCCGGGGGAAATTTGAAAGAATTAATTATGAATATAAAAAATAATTTGTTTAATTTGCCTGATGACGTTGTAGTTCTTTCCGGACATGGAGGGGCGACAAATATTAGTGCAGAAAAGAAATATAATCCATTTTTATCGGAGGAGTTGAAATGAAAAGAACCGCGGAATTTTGGTTGCGCATATCCATTGTACTTTTTTTTGTGATTTTGATTTTATCGGCGCCGACAATTCTATTTCCTTTTGGCATATCTTTAATTATTGCCATACTTTTGACCCCTCTTGCTAAGTGGATTCAAAAATATGTAGTGAAAATGGGAATCAAGAAATTTCCATATGATTTTTCTATTGTCATTTCTTTTTGTCTATTTTTAGGGATTTTATATATGATCGGAATTCATATTTTTGTTCCGTTTCTTAGTGAACTAAGTGAGTTCACTAAGAGTTTACCGGATACATTTACCGAACTTCAAAAAACTATTTTAGAAATGCAACAGACCTATAATTTGAATGTATTACCTCCGGAGATACAGGGAGTTATTACTAAAATGGTACAAGAGGTGGGAGAATATACACTAAAACTTGCGCAATTCAGTTTATCTGCAATTTTTTCATTAGCGAGTACAGTAATCGAGTTAATCGTAGTTCCGTTTATTACTTTTTACATGATGAAAAAAGGTGGTACGTTTGCGAATTTGTTTGCAAGCTTCTTTCCCGAACAATATCAAGCACATATAAAAACAATGATTAATGAAATACATTTTGTTCTTAAGGCCTATATTCATGGTCAATTACTACTTTCCATTTTGATGGCATTTGTTGTGTTTATAGGAATGTGGATTTTGGACATACCATACCCTCTTGTTATTGGTCTTCTTGCCGGTGTTGTGGAAATGATTCCTGTTATTGGCCCGATTATAGGTGCTATTCCTCCGATTCTTTTAGGCCTTTTGCAAGGAACCGGAACAATGATACAGGTTATTATCTTTTATGTGGTAGTACAGCAACTTGATTCACATTTAGTTATGCCCAAATTAATGGGATCAATCATAGAAGTGCATCCTGTGGCGATTATTGCAGGGGTCCTTATCGGAGGAAGCTTATACGGTGTAATTGGAATGATGATTGCTGTTCCTACTGTGGCAGTTTTACAAATATTATTCCGTCATATGTGGTATTACGATAAATATAAATTAATAAAATAACGGAGGTGGAATTTATGAAAAAAACAACGGCAATGAACACTTTAAGAAAGAAAATAAGAGAGCACAAATTCAAATTTACGACACAAAGACAAATTATACTCCAGGCCTTTTTAGACAGTAAAGAAAATCATATGTGCGCAGAGGATGTATATGAGCTTGTTCGCGAAGGAAATCCTGATATCGGATTAGCCACGGTATACCGTTCACTTGAACTTTTTACTTCACTCGAGCTGTTAAAAAAATTGGATTTTGGAGACGGAAGAAGCCGATATGAGTTGAATGATCATAATTTAGCACATTCCCATCATCATTTAATTTGTTTAAGTTGTGGGAAAGTGGTTGAATTTACCTATGATTTTCTTGATGATATAAAACAAAAAATAAAAAAAGAAAACGGTTTCGGTATTGTAGATTATCAACTGAAGTTTTATGGTTATTGCGCAGATTGTGAAAAGAAAAATAATATAGTCATGAAATAATCCGATTGAAATAGATATTATTAATATTTGATTATACATAGACATGATGGTAAAATTAATTCGTTAGTGTCAATTTTATGATATTTAGTAACTGAAAATAAGGAAAAATAAAGAGGTGTCATAGATTTGCAGGCATTAAGAGGAACACAGGACATATTACCGGATCAAATTTATAAATGGAATTATGTCGAGTCCGTTATAAGGAACCTCTGTAGCGCATATGGTTATGGAGAAATCCGAACTCCCATATTTGAAGACACAAGGTTATTTCTTCGTGGGATTGGGGATACAACAGATGTAGTAACAAAAGAAATGTATTCTTTTGAAGATCGGGGAGGGCGATCAGTCACACTTCGTCCGGAAAATACAGCATCCGTAGTAAGAGCGTATTTAGAGCATAAGTTATATGGGGATCAGCAGGTCCATAAAATTTTTTATATCGGATCTATGTTTAGGTATGACAGGCCTCAAGCAGGACGGTATAGAGAATTTCATCAATTTGGTGTTGAAGTCTTAGGTGCGGTATCTCCGGCTGCAGATGCCGAAGTAATTGCGTTGGCCTATGATTTATTTCAATCTTTAGGGCTTAAGGATTTGAGTTTGCATATTAATTCTATCGGGGATTCGATATGTAGGCCTGTTTACCGTAAAAAACTGATTGAGTTTTTTGAAGAAAGAAAAGATCATCTCTGTGCGGATTGTAGGGAAAGATTATATAAAAATCCGTTAAGGATTCTAGATTGTAAAGAAGAGGGATGTAAAACAGCGTCTGAAGGAGCTCCTGAAATCACAGATTACTTATGTGAGACCTGTAATGAAAAATTTGAGGCGGTTAAACAATATTTATTTGCTTTAGGAATTCCTTATACAATTGATTCAAGATTGGTTCGTGGGCTTGATTATTATACAAATACTGCTTTTGAAATTCAGTATTTACCGTTAGGTGCGCAAAGTGCTATTTGTGGTGGCGGGCGTTATGATGGACTTGTTGAAGAAATCGGAGGGCCGGCAACTCCCGGAATTGGTTTTGCTGTAGGAATAGAAAGGTTATTATTGGCATTAGATATGCAAAATCTGATTCCTGTACCGGAAAAAATAAAGAAAATTTATATAGCGGCCCTTGGACAAGCTGCAATTGCAGAAGGGTTGAAAATACAACATACATTGCGTAAAAATGATATACAGGCAGAACTCGATTTGCAAGGTAAAAGCTTAAAAGGGCAAATGAAACAAGCCGGAAAACTAAAATCTATCTACACCATTATTATTGGAACCGATGAATTAATAAAAGGAGCGGTCACCGTGAAAGACATGGAAAACGGTAACCAAAAATCAATACCTTTAGAGAATGTGGCAGATTTTATTTTTCATCAGATAAACAGAAATTAAAATTTATTATTATATAATTATATTTTTTAAAGAGGTGCGTTTGTATGGAAACAATGACAGGCATGCATAGATCCTGTGGCTGTGGTCATGTTACAGAAAATGATTGTGGTAATGAATTAACATTAGCCGGGTGGGTAAATACACGGCGAGATCATGGGGGATTAATATTTATTGATCTCCGTGATCGTAGCGGTATTGTTCAGATAGTGATGAGTCCGCAGTATGGAGAAGAAGCTTTTCATAAGGCAGAAGATGTACGCAGTGAATATGTACTGGCTGTAAAGGGTGTTGTCAGAGAACGAAGTGAAGACACAATCAATCAAAAGATGAAAACAGGAAAGATTGAAGTGCTTGTATCGGAGCTGCGTGTTTTAAATAAGGCAAAAACTCCTCCGTTTTATGTAGAAGATGGTATCGATGTAGATGAAACAGTTCGTTTAAAACATAGATATATTGATTTGCGTCGCCCTGAAATGCAAAAAAACCTTATTATGCGGCATAAGATTATCCATGAAATGAGACAGTTTTTAGATGAACATGATTTTCTTGAAATTGAAACGCCTATTTTAACAAAAAGTACGCCTGAAGGAGCCCGTGACTATCTTGTTCCGAGCCGTGTAAATCCCGGCAAGTTTTATGCGCTCCCACAGTCACCACAGCTTTTTAAGCAATTACTGATGGTTTCGGGATTGGAAAGATATTTTCAGATTGCCCGCTGTTTTCGTGATGAGGATCTTCGCGCAGACAGACAGCCTGAATTCACACAGTTAGATATGGAACTTTCTTTTGAAGATCAGGATTTTATTTTAGATTTAATGGAACGCATGATGCAAAGAATATTTAAAAAAGTTCTTAATATTGATATTACGATTCCATTTAAGCGAATTACGTGGGATGAAGCCATGAACTTGTATGGGTCGGATAAACCTGATTTTCGGTTCGATATGCATTTTTATGATGTCTCTGATTTACTTCGTGATACTGAATTCAAAGTATTCCGAAACGTACTTGACAATGGTGGAGTCGTGAAGGCTATTACAGTCAAAGGAGACGCAGGTATCCCCCGTCGCCAACTTGATGAACTGGTTGAATATGTTGGACGTTTTGGAGCCAAAGGATTAGCATGGATTGGGTTTAATGAAGATGATACCTTAAAATGCCAAATTACAAAATTTCTTGGTGAAGAAAAAATTAGAGAAATTGGAACTCTTTGTGAAGCAAGAAAAGGCGATCTAGTATTAATTATTGCTGATAAACCCAAGGTAGTGGCTCAGGCGTTAGGGGAGTTGCGTTTGGAAATGGCGCGTCGCATGAATTTAATTGATGAAAATGAATTTTGTTTCCGTTGGGTCACAGATTTCCCGATGTTTGAATACAGTGAAGAAGATAAACGATGGGTGGCAGAACATCACCCGTTTACAGCTCCACGTGACGAAGATATACAATATTTAAATTCGGATCCTTCCAAAGTATATGCAAAAGCCTATGATTTAGTACTCAATGGCGTAGAGGCCGGCGGTGGATCTTTGCGAATTTACCAAGAGGAATTACAAGAAAAGGTATTCAAAGCAATTGGAATTACTCTCGATGAAGCTCGGGAAAAATTCGGATTTTTATTGGATGCTTTCCAATATGGTGCACCACCTCATGCCGGTATAGCTCTTGGTCTTGACCGGTTGGTTATGTTGATGCTTCATTTAAGTTCCATTCGTGAAGTTATTGCTTTTCCTAAAACACAGAGTGCTATTGATCAAATGACCCAGGCTCCGTCAGAAGTTGTAGAAAAACAACTGAAAGAGCTTCATATTAAGCTTGATGTAGAAAAGGATAATAACCTCCTTGTTTAGTGATAAATAATTAGTAGCAATAGGTATTTTACTTGTAAAAACAACTGTTTTTTGGTAAAATATTAATAAAGAACAAAACCCTGCTGTGCACGTGCCGCTTTATATTTTGAACCAACACCTTTATAAAGGGAGTTTAAAAGCGGTTCTTGGAAGCAATGCCCTTTTTAGGGACTGATGACGGGAGCTGCAAGGACACCCACCTGCAAGTATGCAGACTCAAAATACAGCATTAAACGACATGGTGGGGCGAATGAGTATAAAGTCGTCAAGTGTAAAACTTGGCGGCTTGTTTTTATGAGAGGATTATTATGGACTCACTGTTCGATATGTCAGAATCAGATTTCAAACGTTATGCACCACTGGCAGATCGTATGCGTCCGCAGACGCTTGATGACATAGTGGGACAGGAAGAAGCTATAGGCAGACAATCGTTTTTATATAAGATGATAGAACGAGATACAATCCCGTCACTGCTTCTTTTTGGTCCTCCAGGGTGCGGGAAAACAACTATTGCAATGGTTATTGCTAAGATGACCACATGTGTTGTTATAAAATTAAATGCTACTTCCAGCGGGACAAAGGAAATACGAGAAGCAGCGGAAAAAGCAAAAAAAGAATTAAATTATCATGGCCGTAGGACAATTGTTTTTATAGATGAAATCCACCGGTTTAATAAGAGCCAACAGGATTTATTACTACCTTATGTAGAAAATGGTACTTTTATTTTGATAGGAGCGACCACAGAAAATCCTTATTTTGAATTGAACGGTCCGTTACTTTCACGGATTCGCATAATACGTTTAAATGCTTTACCAATCCATGCTGTTGTAGAAGTATTGAAGAAAGCATTATCTGATAATGATAGGGGACTGGGGGAAGGACATTATAAAGTTGATTATGATGTCCTTGAGGCTATAGCAAATTATGGATTAGGGGATTGTCGGATTGCACTAAACCTTTTAGAGCAAATCGCAACGACACGAGCGGAAGGTGCAATATTAACACACAAGGATGTAGAAGAAGTTGCAGGGGAACAAATCTATTTGTATGATAAAAAGGGTGATTATCATTATGATATTGTTTCCGCTTTTATAAAAAGTATGCGCGGAAGTGATCCTGATGCAGCATTACATTATATGGCAAGGATGATTGAAGGTGGCGAGAAAACATCCTTTATATCCAGACGTATTATGATTTGCGCTGCCGAAGATGTTGGCCTTGCTGATCCTCAAGCATTGCAACTAGCTGTAGCCGCTGCACAGTCCGCAGAAATGATTGGCTTTCCTGAGGCTAAGATTCCGTTAGCGGAAGCTGTCATTTATATTTCTTTGGCTCCTAAAAGCAACAGTACAATTGTGGGGATTACGGAGGCAATTTCAGAAGTAAAGAGAAAAAGGAATTGGTCAATTCCTTCATATTTAAAAGATGCTCATTATATGGGAGCGATCCAATTAGGACACGGTGTCAATTATAAATATCCTCATTCTTACGGGGGCTGGGTGAAGCAACAGTATCTGCCCGATGAAATTCGTGAATCTAAATATTATCATCCGGTTTTAAATGGTGTTGAAAAAATCTTGTTCACTGAATGGAATTTGAGGAAAAAATAATTAGAGAGGCTATTTTTTAAATGAAGAAAATCACAAAAAGCACACAAAACAAAAAACACGATTCTTCAGGAAAAAATTTTGAAATCACTGGGATTATTATGTTTTTGTTCGGATTTTTTGTATGCTTGAGTTTATTTGGATATAAAACCGGCATTATTGGGGATTTTCTTGTAGATGGTTTTCATGTACTTTTTGGGATATCTTCACCAATTATTGCTTTAGCTTTTACTTTACTTGGTGCGAAATATACTTTGTCCGGAACAGGGATCGAAATTAACCGTAAAATAATATTGATTTTATTCTTGGTTTTGACTATTTTGGCAGGGAATCATCATTTCATGACGCCGTTGGGCTCAGAAATAATGATTGACTATATCATCAAATATGGAGGCTTTTTCGGAGCAGGATTTGTTTATGGCATTCGTCGGCTTTTCGGATTTACCGGAACAACTCTGTTTTTAGCAGGTTGTTTTATTATTGATATCCTTCTTTTAACACAGTGGTCTGTTTCTAAAGGAGCCAGGGAAATAGGAAATAAAACGGGGGAAAAATTAGAGGCTGTAAAAGTAAAAATACAGAAAAAGAAAGAAGAGTATCAAGTCATATCTGAGGAAATAAAGAACAAGCATACAGGTTACCATTTAAAAGAATTCATTTTTAAAAAATCAAATAACATTCAACCGGATAAAAATGAAAAAAATATAGATGAGGAAATCGGCAAAACTATTTTTTTACAAGATAAAATTCACGAAACAAATGGAATTGAAGAGAATGAGGCACAGAATAAAGAAAAAGAAGCAGTCCAAGAACCTGTAAGACCTGAAGAAGACATTGCAGGTAACGCTGATGAAAATAGAATAGAAGCTCAAGGAAACTCAAAATCATCAGAGTACCAGTTCCCGCCATTAACTCTTTTACATGAAACAAAAAAAGTGGGAAGTAATGAATATGATATTAAAGGTAAAGTAGTCCGTTTAGAGGAGGCATTAAAAAGTTTTGGTGTTAGAGCAAAAGTAATAAATGTATCTGTCGGCCCTACAGTTACAAGATATGAGTTGGAGCCTGCCCCGGGAGTCAGAGTTTCAAAAATTGAGGGATTAGCGGATGATATTGCTCTTCAATTAGCGGCTACCAGTATAAGAATAGAAGCACCTATACCGGGAAAATCGGCAGTAGGTATTGAAATTTCTAATGCAAAGGCCACGGAGGTTTCATTAAGAGAAGTACTGTCCAGCAAAGAATTTTTGGGTGGAAAAGGTTTAATTCTTGCTGCATTAGGAAAAGATATAGCAGGAAATACTGTTATTGCAGATTTGACAAAAATGCCACATCTTTTAATTGCAGGTCAAACAGGAAGTGGTAAATCTGTTTGCATAAATACAATTATTATCAGTATTTTGTATCATAGTCATCCCAAAGATGTGAAGCTGATATTGATAGATCCGAAAGTTGTTGAGTTATCCGTTTATAACGGTATTCCCCATTTACGAATTGAAGTGGTAACGAACCCGAAAAAAGCTGCTGGCGCGCTTAGCTGGGCTGTAAAAGAAATGGAGTCTCGATACAAGTCATTTTCGGAACACAATGTTCGTGACATCACAAGTTTCAATAAAAAGAATCCGGAATTAAAGCTTCCTTATATTGTAGTAATAATAGATGAACTGGCGGACTTGATGATGGTTGCAAAAGACAGTGTTGAGAACTCAATTTGCAGACTTGCACAAAAAGCAAGAGCTGCCGGAATTCATCTCGTTGTTGCAACTCAAAGACCATCTGTAGATGTTATTACCGGATTAATTAAAGCAAATATTCCGAGCCGAATTTCTTTTGCCGTTTCATCGCAAGTCGATTCTCGTACCATTTTGGATAAAGCCGGAGCCGAAAAACTTTTGGGAAAAGGAGATATGCTTTTCAATCCTTCAGGAGCGCAAAACCCGATTCGTGTACAAGGGGCATTTGTTTCAGATGAAGAAGTATCTGCTATTGTAAATTTCATAAAAACTCAAGCAACAAATCAAGAAGAAATTTTCGAGTATGAACCTATTGAATTGTCATTACCCGAACAATCGATGGTTGACCCGAAGGAAGAGAGCCGTGATGAATTGCTTGAAGAAGCAGCGGAATGGATTTTAGACACCAAAAGAGTTTCTGTATCCGCGCTTCAGAGAAGATTTAGAATCGGTTATACTCGGGCAGGGCGGTTGATGGATACTATGGAGTCTATGGGAATTGTCGGTCCTGCGGATGGTGCAAAGCCGAGGCAATTACTTATCTCAAAAGAGCACCTTCCTGAGCTTTTTTCCCACGAAACAACAGGACAATAAACCTGTAGAAACGTCTATGTGAAAAGAAAGGCGGTTTTATTATAGTGAAAAGATTAATTCCTGTTTTTCTTTTTATTTTTATTGCTGTCGTCTCTTTTGGCGGGATTCTGAATATTGCAAAGCATCAGGAGCAATTAAAGACACAAAGGAACAATCAAGCAGAGACAATATCAATTATGACAGATATCCAATCGGATATTATTGAAAAATTGGGTGTTATTTTTTATGAGCAAAGCGGTATACAGATAAAAATCATTCCCTTGGATAAGGAAGCAATTGTGTCTGGGAAATCCGGCAGTGCGGATATTTATTTATCATCACAGCAAAATTTATCTTTTTTGAAAAAGAAAAATAAATTGGAATCCTATTCTTCTGAAAACACAGATACCATCCTAAATTTATTTAAAGATGAAGAGGCCTTTTGGACGGGTTTGTGGATAGACCCCATAATTTTTACAGTTAATCCGGGTTTTGACTCAAAACATCCGAATTTTGAATATAATTGGACGAACATTTTTATAAACGATGAAATTAAACTATCACTAACTGATTTTATTGCCACAGAAATGTCCGAAGATTTTTTAATGTCCCTGGTCGAACATTTTGGAAATATCGAAACTTTTTATCTTTTGGATCGTGGACAATCCCATATATTACAATATGGTAAATATCTATCTACACCTGCAAGAATGGCAGGAATGGGGAAATGTGATATTGGGATATCAAGTTATAATGAAGCCAAGCGAATTCAAAGAGAGAAAATACCGGTACTAACAATTTATCCCACAGATGGTGTGCCTTGGTATTTGTATGGAGTAGGATTATCAACTGATAGCAATCATCCGTATAAAGCTAAGCAATTTATAAATTGGCTTTTGAGTCCTGAAAACTATAAGAATATAATGAGAGAAAACGGATATCAGTATATTTTTGTGAATGATATAGAAGAAACTCCGGATGTTCATGGAGTAAAATTACAATATTGGGAATTACAAAAAAAATATGACAATAAAGGAAAAGATAAATTATTAAATCAATGGATGGAAAAAATTCGTTTTGGGAGGAATTGATAAGTGGGAAAGAAGCTGGGCGTAATCAGTTTGGGGTGTTCTAAAAATTTAGTTGATACAGAAATGATGATTGGAATTCTTAAAGCTGGCGGGTATGAATTCATTGATGAATTAAGTGACGCAGAAGTTATAATAGTAAATACATGCACTTTTATAGATTCAGCAAAAGAAGAATCCATTGAGGCGATTTTAAAGGCTGCTGCTTATAAGGAAAGCGGAAAATGTGAAAAATTAGTTGTAGCAGGATGTTTAACCCAACAATACAAGAAATCATTAGGAAAAGAAATACCGGAAGTAGATATTTTTATCGGTACTGACTCATGGCAACATATTTTAGAAGCTGTTAATCGATCCTATAGCGAGGAGAGCGGACAAGTATACATTATCGACACTGCTCCTTGTGAGCATCAGGAACTCATTCCCCGACAAACGTTAACGCCGAATTATACTGCATTTATTAAAATTGCAGAAGGATGTAGTAACGGTTGTACTTTTTGTTATATTCCCTATGTCAGAGGCCCGATGCGCAGCAGAACAATGAATTCTATTATTCATGAAGTAAAGAGACTTGCTTCCATTGGAGTTAAAGAGTTTAATTTAATCGCACAAGATTTAAGTTATTACGGGCATGATTTGAAAGATGGCACGAATCTTGCCGGATTATTGAAAGAGCTTGTCAAAATTAACGAAGTTAAGTGGATTCGTTTATTTTATTTATACCCTACATATTTTGATGATGAACTTTTAAAGATAATCAATAAAGAGGAAAAAATTTGTAATTATGTGGATATTCCTTTACAGCATATCAGTGATTCAATTTTACAACGGATGCGTAGGAAAGACTCTTCGCATGATATTAAGAATTTATTGAAGAAATTAAAAGAAGTTATTCCCAGAATGACAATAAGAACAACACTTATGGTTGGATTTCCGGGAGAAACTGAAGAAAATTTTAGAGAATTATGTGATTTTGTTCAGGAAGTAAAATTTGATCATATGGGAGCATTTACTTTTTCACCTCAAGAAGGTACCCCGGCGGCACGGCTACCGGAACAAGTCGAAGAGGAAGTTAAACAAAACAGATATCATGAGTTAATGTCCATTCAAGCTAAAATTTCTGAGAAGAACAATGAAAAATTGATTGGTACAAAGACAGAAGTTCTTGTAGAAGAAATTATTACTGATGAGAAAGGCTATATACAAGCAAAGGGCAGAGCAAAATTTCAGGCTCCGGAAGTGGACGGGAATACTTATATTGATAATCCTATAAATTTAAAACCCGGAGATTTCGTCAATGTAGAAATTGTAGATGGCTATGCATATGATTTAATTGCCAGAGAAATTTAAAGATACAGAGGTTCTTATGATAGAAGGATTCGATTCTGAAGTAAGTATAAGAAATGATTTAATTGAGGCACTCAAGGAGAAAGGACTTACTTTAAGTGCTGCAGAATCATGTACCGGCGGGTTGATAGGTAAGCTGATGACTGACTGTCCCGGTAGTTCAGGTTATTTCAAAGGAAGTGCGGTTACTTATTCTAATGAAGCAAAAGAAAGTATTTTAGGAATACCTCCTGATTTAATCGCCAGGGAAACAGCAGTAAGTGCTCCGGTGGCAAAACTTATGGCAGAATCAAGCCGAGTTATATATCAAACTGATATTGCGGTTTCAACAACCGGTTATGCCGGTCCGGGGAAGGGAGACAGAGGTGAAATGCCGGGGACAGTCTATGTTGCCGTTACCGGAAAAAAAGGCACACAAGTAGTTGAAAATCATTTTGTCGGGAATAGGAATGCTGTTCGTTATAGTGCGGCAGAAAAAGCATTATATTATGCTTTAATTTATACAAAAGAATTATAAGGAGGAGAATATGGCAGATAAAAGACAGATGGCCGGCATGGATGCGGCAAAAGAAAAGGCACTTGAAAATGCAATGTATCAAATTACTCGTGAGTTTGGTGCAGGTGCAATTATGCGTCTTGGTGATATGAAAGGGAAGTTGGATATTGAAGTGATACCGACAGGATCTTTGGCGTTAGATATTGCAGTTGGTGTCGGGGGATATCCCCGTGGCAGAGTAGTAGAGATTTATGGTCCGGAGTCTTCGGGAAAAACAACATTGGCTCTTCATGCAATTGCAGAAGCCCAAAAAGCCGGCGGAGTAGCAGCTTTTATTGATGCAGAACATGCTATGGATCCTATTTATGCTCATCATCTCGGTGTGGATACCAAAGGGCTTTTAATTTCCCAGCCGGATAGCGGAGAGCAGGCACTTAGTATATGCGAACAGCTGGTAAGAAGCGGTGCTGTAGATATCATAGTTATCGATTCTGTAGCAGCTTTGGTACCGAAACAAGAAATTGAAGGGGATATAAGTGATCAATCAGTAGGCCTACAGGCTCGTTTAATGAGCAAAGCACTGCGGAAACTTACAGGTATTATAAGTAAGTCCCGTGCTATTGTAATCTTTATCAATCAGATTCGGGAAAAAGTTGGGGTAATGTTCGGAAATCCAGAAACAACCACGGGCGGAAGGGCACTTAAATTTTATTCCTCAGTAAGAATTGAAATTCGTCGTGGAGAAGTCATTAAAAACGGTACGGAGTCTATTGGAAACAGAACTCGTGTTAAGGTGGTAAAAAATAAAGTGGCGCCTCCGTTTAAAACAGCGGAATTTGATATTATGTATGGAGAAGGAATATCAAAGGAGGGAACTCTTTTAGATATTGCCACCAATATGGATATTATCCAAAAAAGCGGTGCCTGGTATTCTTATAAAGGAACCCGTATTAGTCAGGGGAGAGAAGCGGCTAAAAATTATTTAAAAGAAAATCCGGAAGTTACAAAGGAAATCGATAAAATTATTCGTGATACATTAGTTGTTGAGCCGGAAACCTTTGAAGACGAAATTATTGCGAAAAATAAAAATGAAAAATAATAGGACCGCTTACGAAGCGGCATTACATCTTTTAAAATATCGGGATCAAAGTACATATGAATTACGACAAAAATTGAAGTTAAGAAGATATTCAGAGAAAGATATTGAAGAATGTATTTCTAAACTGACTCATTATAACTATGTAAATGATGATGATCTAGCAAAAAAGATTTTTCAAGACTATAAAAATAGAAAAATTTATGGAGACAAATACATTCACGAGAAAATGATGTCTAAAGGCTTAGCGACAAATCAGCATTTGACTTATGATGATGAAGTTGCAGCCGCAATGCATGTGATGCAAAATAAAATTAAACTGATTCCCGAGTTTAAAAATAATTATAAACGTGCAGCTGCTTTATTAGCGCGTAGGGGATTTCCTACTCCGGTCATCAGATTCGTTTTAGAAAAACTACATATTTCCGATTTTTAAATAATAAAAACATCTCATAATAATTTTGAGATGTTTTTATTATTTGACTATTGACTTTTTGATTAATTGATTTATTATATAAAAAGAGGTGAATGAAATGTTATCAGATCGTATAGAAAATTTAATTTTGGAAATGCTTGAGCGCCAGTCATCCGATGAGTTATTAATAAAAAGGAAAGAAATAGCAGATTTATTGGATTGTGCTCCGTCTCAAATCACTTATGTCATAAACACAAGATTTTCCGATGATAAAAGGTTTGTAGTTGAATCGCGGAGGGGCACCGGGGGCTATATCAAGATAGCATTGAGAGAAATAGGTGAGGATTCTTTATCAGACGATGCAGTAATAACTTCCCGCAAGAAAAGTGCCTCTTCTATTAAAAATCAGAACACAACGGATATTACAACTATAGAAAACAGTTTGGACGGATACTTTCAGATGTTGATAGACTATGACATTATTTCTCGAAATGAATATAGGATAGTTCGCTCTTTATTAAGGACGGTGTTGGAATTTTGTCCGCCGGAAAACAGGAGAAAGGCGGCTAAGACAGTAATTCACCGTTTAGAATGGTCATTAAAAGGAGAATAATTATGTTTTGTGAAAATTGTCATGCAAGAATTGCAAATGTTCATATTATGAAAATCATTAACGGAGAAAAAACAGAGACTCATCTTTGTAGCGAATGTGCAGCAAATAAAAATCAGATTCATTCGTATACAGATATGAGCGAAAAAATGTTCAATTCATTTTCCGGAAAGGGATTTATTTCTGATGATTTTTTTGAAAAATGTCAGAATGTTTTTGAAAGCATAGAAGAGAATAATGAAAATAACAGGGCTAATCGGTTATTAGGAAGTGAGCTTAACTACAAAAAATTTCGTAACACTCTAAAGAAATCAATTGATAGTCAGCATCAAAATCAGATTGAAGATGAAATTAATGATGAGTCTCAAGCAGATTCAATTTTGATTGATTTAAAAAATCAATTGAAAAAATGTATTGAAACAGAAGATTATGAAAAAGCTGCCCAAATAAGGGATAAAATCAAAGTGTATAAAGATGAACACTACATACAGTAAAAATACAAACACCTTAAAAAGGAGGGGTTAAAATGGATAACAGATATACAGACAGTGCTAAAAATGCTTGGGAGTTTGCAGCGAAAGAAGCTGCAAAGCTCGGGAGTGATTATGTTGGGACAGAGCATCTTTTAATAGGAATTTCCCATGAAAAAGACAGTGTCGGTGGTAAGATACTGAATTCCTTAGGACTGACAGTAGATATATTAGAAAAATTGCTGACAGAATACAATGGAAATAATTTCTTCATGCATCATGAATTATATGTGGCTCCCAGAACAAAAAGAGTTCTGGAAATGGCGATTGAAGAAGCGAATGAATTGGGAAATAACTATGTGGGAACAGAACATTTATTGCTTGCTATTATTCATGAAGGCGGCGGATTGGCCGTACAGATTCTCGAGCATTTTAATGTAACGGGAAGTAAGTTGCAACGTGCTTTTGAGCAATTTATGACGGAAGAAGTAAGTGGAGAGAAAAATGTCGAACTCGGAGAAATCAGTGATTTTGCTACAGATTTAAATGAACGGGCAAAACAGGGGAAAATTGATCCTGTTATTGGACGTCAGACTGAAATAGACCGGGTAATCCAAATTCTCTCAAGAAGAAATAAAAATAATCCTGTTTTAATAGGAGAACCCGGTGTCGGGAAAACAGCGATTGCCGAAGGTTTGGCCCAAAAAATTATTAATAATGATGTTCCTGAAATTTTAAAAAATAGTCATATTATTTCCCTAAATATGTCAGCTGTTGTAGCTGGGACAAAGTATAGAGGTGAATTTGAAGAACGGCTGAAAAAAGTCTTAGATGAAGTAAAAAAACATGATAATTGGATTCTTTTTATTGATGAGTTGCATACGCTTGTGGGAGCTGGTGCCACTGAAGGATCGATGGATGCCGCAAATATTATGAAGCCTGCTTTAGCTCGCGGAGAACTTCACTGCATTGGGGCAACGACACTTAAAGAATATAAAAAATATATAGAAAAAGATGCAGCTTTGGAAAGACGTTTTCAGCCCGTTAAAGTCGGAGAACCTACGGTTTCCGATACAATTGCTATATTAATGGGATTGCGTGATCGGTATGAGGCATTTCATAAAGCAAAAATTACTGACGAAGCTATAAAAAAGGCGGTTGAGCTATCGTCTCGTTACATTACAGATAGATTTCAACCGGATAAAGCAATTGATGTAATTGATGAAGCCTCGGCAAAGGTAAGAATGGAAGCATCATCAGCACCGGATGAACTAAAACAAAAAGAAGAGGAATTCTCTTCATTACAGAAAGAAAAAGAAGAAGCCGTTTCGTCCCAAAATTTCGAAAAGGCTGCTATTCTAAGAGATCAATCGAAAAAGTTATCTGAAGAAATAGAAAAATTAAAAGAATCCTGGAAAGGTGCCGATCATGAACATTTAGTAGTTACAGAAGACGATATTGCTGAAGTGGTAGCTAAATGGACAGGAATACCTTTGCAAAATTTGAAACAGAAAGATTCAGAACGACTTCTTCATTTAGAAGATGAGCTTCATAAGAGAGTCATCGGACAGGAAGAAGCTGTAAATTCTGTAGCGAAAGCAATCCGGAGAGCAAGGGCTGGCCTTAAGGATCCCAAGAGGCCGATAGGTTCATTTCTGTTTTTAGGATCTACAGGTGTCGGAAAGACGGAATTAGCAAGAGCACTGGCAGAATCTATGTTTGGCAGTGAAAAAAATATGATACGTTTCGATATGTCTGAATATATGGAGAAACATGAAGTATCACGCCTTGTTGGAGCACCCCCAGGATATGTAGGGTACGAAGAAGGTGGGCAATTAACAGATGCAGTTCGTAGGAATCCATACAGTGTCATTCTTTTTGACGAAGTGGAAAAGGCACATTCCGATTTCTTTAATATTCTTTTACAGGTATTGGATGACGGACGCTTAACAGATGGACAAGGGAGGACGGTGGACTTCACAAATGCTGTTATTATTATGACGAGTAATTTGGGGTCACAGATTTTGAGTAATAAAGATAAAACAATGGGATTTTTATCAGGAAAAAGTGAAGGTGAAAAAGAATTTGATAAGATAAAAAAATCCATAATGGAACAGGTAAAGATACATTTCCGCCCCGAGTTTATCAACAGAATTGATGAAATTATCGTATTCCATCCTCTATCAAAAAATAACCTGACTGAAATTTCAAAATTGTTGTTGAAAAATGTGGAGAAAAAGCTGGAAGGTCTTAAACTGAGAATTGAAATTACTGATAAAGCCAGAGATTTGTTGATTTCTAAAGGAACTGATTTTGAATATGGGGCTCGTCCCCTGAAGAGAACCATCCAAAAAGAAATCGAAGATCCTGTATCGGAACTCATTTTGGAAGGAAAATTAGAAGGCAAATCTGTCATCTGTGTAGATGTAGATCAATCGGAGCGGTTAAAGTTTACCGAAAGTTAAAAAAGAAAATTAAACGTTGTATAATGGAGGTGAAAAGTACTTTTCATCTCCATTATATTTATCTGAGGTTTTTATGAGTGAAACGATAAAGCGAAAGAAAAAGTTTATTTGCTCCAGTTGTGGAGCTGAGTACATAAAATGGATGGGTAAATGCATTCATTGTGGAGAGTGGAATACCATTACAGAATACATGGAATATTCCGCACCAAAAAATATTTATTTATCATCAGTATCAAATGAAAAACAACCGATAAAACTTTCTGATGTCCGTTTAACCGCGCAGAAACGAATTCCTTTGGACGTTACTGAAATTGACCGACCTTTGGGTGGAGGGATTATCCCAGGTTCTGTTATTCTTTGGGGTGGAGAACCCGGTATCGGAAAATCAACCTTGATACTTCAAATCTGCAGTGCTTTTTCTAAAAAAGGAAAATTAGTTTTATATTGTAGCGGTGAGGAATCAGAAACACAGGTTAAATTACGTGCAGATCGGTTGGATGTAAATAGTAATCAATGCTTGGTTTACGGAGAAAATAATCTGGAAAGAATTATACAGGAAATAGAAAAGAACACTCCATCTATGGTTATAATTGATTCCATACAAACCATGTATCTTCCGCAAATAGATTCTGTAATGGGAAGTCCGGCCCAAATCAGAGATTGTACAGCCTCTTTGGTACGGATTGCAAAAGAAAAGAATATTACAGTTATGATTATTGGACATGTAACCAAAGAAGGTAATATTTCAGGGCCTCGTATTTTGGAACACATGGTGGATGTTGTTTTTTATTTGGAAGGAGATCGAAGCCATCAGTTTCGAATATTAAGAGCGGTAAAAAACAGATTTGGATCCACATCGGAGTCCGGTTTGTTTGTTATGGAGAAGAATGGACTAAGGGGAATAGATAATCCTTCGGAATATTTGTTAAAGAACAATACCAATGAAAAGAGCTCCGGAAGTGCTGTAGTCCCTTGTATGGAGGGACTACGCCCCATCCTTGTGGAGATTCAGGCGTTAGCGGTTCACTCCATGACTGCAATTCCCCGTCGTATTGCTTCAGGCTATGATTTTAACCGTTTGGTTATCTTAGTGGCGGTTCTTGAAAAAAAAGCAAAGATACCTTTTTCATCAGATGATGTGTACCTAAGTGTTGTTGGTGGATATAAAGTGCGGGAAACGGCTGCGGATTTATCAGTAGCTTTGTCATTAGTTTCCGTAAAGTATGATAATCCTCTGGCTTCGGATATGGTAGCGTTAGGCGAAATTGGTCTTACCGGAGAAATTCTCCCTGTTTCTTTAATTGAAAACCGTTTAAAAGAAGCGGTAAAGATGAATTTTAGAAAGTTTATTCTTCCCGAGCGTAATAAAAAAGAAGTGATTAATTTTATCGAAAATGAACAAACTCTTTTATTGGAAAATGTATTTTTTGTAAAAAATATTCATGAAGCCATCGGTCATATTAAATAAGTACTTATAAAGGTATATTATAATTTTCAATATGAGAAGAAGTGTGATATTATAATTATTATGTAAAACCATGCATTTTTCGTCATAAATTATGTTAATAAAGAAAAGGAATTCGTGAAATGCCTGAAAAAATATTAAGAGTTATATTCATATTGCTCTTTAGTGTCATCGGCATTGTTTTAGCTATACAAACCGAGCCTTTACTCACATCTGTTATGGATAAAAATATTTTAACAGAAACAGTGTTGGGAATTACTGTTTTATCATTGGGTACAATGTTAGTGGGTGGGGTAATAGGTGCAGTTATAGGAATTGCTGCATCTCCATATCTGATAAAAAGTCTCTTTGCATTTACTTCAAAAGTTGAAAAATCCCTATTATCTATTTCCACACAGGATTTGTTAATAGGTACAATCGGGCTGTTTTTGGGTCTTCTCATTGCAAATTTGGTGGGACTGGCTTTTGGAAGTATACCTTATATCGGCCCCTATGTGTCGGTTGCTTTGAGTATTGTACTCGGTTATATCGGTATGCATTTGGCAATTACTAAAAAAACAGAGTTTATCGGATGGTTTCATTTCCGCTCAGAAAACGGAAGTAAAAATAAAAGGGGAAATGATGCAGTTGGCAAATTATTAGATACCAATGTAATTATAGATGGACGAATCATTGATATTTATAAGTCGGGTTTTTTAGAAGGACCTATTATTGTACCCGTATTTGTACTTGAAGAATTGCAAAAAATAGCGGATTCTTCTGATGTACTGAAACGTAATCGCGGGCGACGGGGGTTAGATATTTTAAATCATATAAAAAAAAGCAAAGATGATATCGATATTATTGCCGATGATTTTGATGAGATATCGGAAGTGGATTCCAAATTGGTAAAGTTGGCCAAAATGAAAGGATATAAGATTGTAACTAATGATTATAATCTTAACAAAGTGGCTGAATTACAGGGGATTTCCGTTCTAAACATTAATGATTTGGCTATTGCCGTTAAACCGGTTGTTATTCCGGGTGAACAAATTTTTGTACAATTGGTCAAGTATGGAAAAGAAGAAGGACAGGGGGTCGCTTATCTAGAAGACGGAACAATGATTGTCGTTGAAAATGGTGCACAGGCTATCGGCAAAGAAGTTTCTGTTATAATAACCTCTGTGCTTCAAACCGCGGCAGGAAAAATGATTTTTGCAAAATTAGAAAGTGTGTCACATGAATAGCCTGATACTTGTTGCAGCCGGACAGGGAAGAAGGATGGGCGCTTCCGTTAATAAAGTATTGATGGAAACTAACGGCCATCCTTTAATTTGGTATACTATCCGGAATATATTTGATAGCCGGAAATTAGATGAGCTGATTATTGTAACAATAAAAGAGGAAAGACATTTATTTGAAGAAATTATAGATTCTTTCAGACCAAGCATTTCAGTCAAGTGGGCTGATGGAGGAGATACAAGAAAAGATTCTGTTAAAAATGGAATACTGCAAGTTTCAGATTCTTCAAGAGTACTGTTGGTTCATGACGGAGCTCGTCCTTTTGTAGAAGGAAAGGCATTTGATAAAATTTTTAAAAGTATTGATGAAGCGCATCCTGCTGCTATTTATGCACTACCGTCAATTGATACGATGAAAAGTGTTCAACAAAATCTTGTGGTAAATACAATGGATCGCTCCGGGCTTTACAGAGCACAGACCCCACAGGGAATTTTGACTAAACTTTATAGGCAAATTTTATTGCAAAAAGAATTTGATCATTCAATTATTACTGATGATTCCTCCATATGGGAGCAGGAAAGTATACCAATCAGACTAATCCCTGGGAGTGAAAAGTATTTCAAAGTAACTACTCCTGAAGATTGGGTGCGGGTTAATGCTATGACACAAAATGACAGTTTTTCTATAAGAATCGGACAGGGATATGACATTCACCGGTTCGATAAATCGAAGCCGCTATACTTGGGGGGAATAAAACTTTCTGATAAAGATGGGTTATTAGGACATTCGGATGCAGATGTGCTTATACATGCTATCATGGATGCTTTACTGGGAGCTGCAGGGTTACCTGACATAGGGCATATTTTCCCTGATACAAATCCAATGTATAAAGGTGTGTGTAGCTTAAGTTTATTGGAAAAAGTGAGAGATATGATTTTCGAAGCAGGCTATCAAATTGGTAATATAGATACCACGGTACTTGCAGAAAAGCCGAGAATAGCAAACCATATTGGAAAAATGAAGGAAACAATAGCCGATGTATTGAATTTAAATCTGGAACAAGTTAACATAAAAGCGACCACTAATGAAAAAATCGGTGCTATAGGCAGAGAGGAAGGCATAGCAGCCATGGCATCAGTGATACTATATAGGAGGAATGTATAATGAATAAGCCGTTTAAAGTTCGCTTTGCACCAAGTCCGACCGGACCGTTTCATATCGGAGGTGCCAGATCTGCACTATTTAACTGGCTTGTTGCCCGAAATAAAAATGGAAAATTTCTGGTCCGTGTGGAAGACACGGACTTAGCAAGGTCAACAAGGGAGTCTGAAGAAAATATTAAGGCTGCGCTAAAATGGCTGGGACTTAATTGGGATGAAGGTATTGATGTAGGCGGAGAGAATGGGCCTTATCGACAAACCGAACGTTTAGATATATATCATAAAGAGATACAACGGCTTTTAGATGAAGGGAAAGCTTATTATTGCTATTGCACAGAGGAGGAATTGGAGGAAAGCCGTACTCAGCAGTTGGCTGAAGGAAAAACTCCGGTTTATAATGATCATTGCCGCAGTTTGACAGAAGAAGAGATTGCAAAGTATAAAGAGTCTGGCCGAAAGCCGGTAATTCGTCTCCGTGTACCTAAAGAAGGCGTTTTTGCTTTTGATGATATGGTTCGCGGACATGTAACATTCCAAGCTGCCGGCGTAGGTGATTTTATTATTATGAAATCTGATGGAATTCCGGTCTATAACTTCGCAGTGGTGGTTGATGATGCTCTTATGAATATTACACATGTAATTCGGGCGGAAGAACATTTATCAAATACACCCCGTCAAATTGCTATTTATCAGGCATTGGGATACGATATACCTAAATTTGGTCACATTTCTTTAATTTTAGGAAGTGATCATAAAAAAATGAGCAAACGCCATGGAGCGACATCAGTTGATGAATATAGAAAAATGGGTTATCTGTCTGATGCAGTTGTCAATTACTTAGCACTTCTCGGATGGGCTCCGAAAGGGGAGCAGGAAATATTTACCCGGGAGGAATTGATTGAACAATTTTCAATGAAACGTGTTTCTGCCAATGATGCGGTTTTTGATATTGAAAAGTTAAATTGGATTAATTTCCAATACATGAAACAACTTTCCCCCGAAGCGTTATTGGAACTTACTTTGCCCTTTATTATTAATGCAGGGTATATTACAGGGCCATTATCTGGCGAAAAGAAAGAATGGCTTAAAAGAGTTGTATGGTTTGTAAGAGATCATTTATATTATGGGGCGCAAACTCCTGAAAATGTTAAGATTTTTTTTGAGGAAATGTCTACAATAACAGATAAGGAAATGCTTGATATCATGAACCGGGAAACCAGCAAAATGATTATTAAAAGCTTTGCAGAAAAATTATCTGATTTAGACACTTTTAATGAGAGTTCCATCAAAGATGTTTTTTCTAACTTGATGAAAGAATCAGGGATTAAAGGTAAAGCCGCTTTTGAACCGGTTAGAATTGCATTAACCGGAGAAATTCATGGACCTGGACTTTATACACTGATTGAACTTTTCGGGAAAGAGAAAACGATTCAGCGTCTGAAGAGCAGCCTTACCACTTGTTAATAAGGGAAAAGAAAAGCAGGATGCTTAAAATCCTGCTTTTTTACTATTGACGAAAAACACGATAAATTATACAATGTACCAAATATATATTCATTAAATTGAATGAAGGGAATTTTATATGGATTTTGAACTTATACATAATGCATTGCCTATTTTAATCCTTGGAGCAGGCGTTACTATTGAAATTACGGCATTCAGCGTAGCCGTAGGCTTTTTTATAGGACTCTTTGTTGGGATTGCTCGTATATCACAATTTAAGGTATTACGTGTGCTAGCTGCTATTTATGCGGATTGTATCAGAGGGACCCCACTACTTGTACAAATATTTCTGATTTATTTTGCTCTACCAATGGTTATCGGTCAAAGAGTCGAACCTTTTATTGCGGCAGTGGCTGCCTGTGGAATTAATAGCGGGGCTTATGTATCTGAAATTTTTCGGGCCGGGATACAAGCAATTGATATCGGTCAGATGGAAGCAGGACGTTCCTTAGGCATGACATGGTGGCAAACGATGTATTCCATCATTTTACCTCAAGCTATCCGAAATATCTTACCACCCCTAGGGAATGAATTTATAGCCATGCTTAAGGATTCTTCTTTGGTTTCTGTTATTGGCTTTGAAGAACTGACCAGAAGAGGACAGTTAATCATTGCACAAACATACGGATCTTTTGAAATATGGATGACGGTGGCAATTTTATATTTAATAATGACTTTAGCAATTTCAAGAATCGTGTCATTGTTGGAAAAGAGATAATTATGGCAGCAGAAAATTATTTAATTGATGTAAATCATATCAGTAAAAAATTTGGTAAATTATCGGTATTAAAGGATATAAGTGTAAAAATCAAAGAAGGAGAAGTAGTTGTTGTTATAGGTCCATCCGGCTCAGGGAAAAGTACTTTTCTTCGATGCATTAACGGGCTGGAAACCGTTACAACCGGTTCTGTTACTTTTGATGGTATGCTTTTATCCGGAGAAGAGAACATTAATGCTGTAAGAACTGAAGCGGGAATGGTATTTCAACGATTTAATTTATTTCCACATATGACGGTGCTTGAAAATATTACACTTGCTCCGATTAAAGTCAGAAAAGTTTCGAAAGAAATTGCCAAAGAAAGAGCAATTCAACTTTTAAAGAAAGTCGGCTTAGAAGATAAAGCTGACTATAAACCTGCCCAGTTGTCAGGTGGTCAACAGCAACGTGTGGCAATTGCCCGTGCTTTGGCCATGAAACCTAAGGCTCTTCTATTTGATGAACCGACTTCAGCATTGGATCCTGAAATGGTTCATGAAGTATTGGATGTTATGAAAGAAGTTGCTTCAGAGGGAATGACTATGGTCGTGGTGACTCATGAAATGGGATTCGCCAGAGAAGTGGGGACAAGAGTCTTGTTTCTTGATGGCGGTGTAATTTTAGAAGAAGGTACGCCGGCCAAACTTTTTGAATCACCTAAAGAAGAAAGAACTAAAAATTTTTTGGCACAAGTGTTATAATTCGGGGCTTATGATTGACGGTCGGCTTATTATGTGGTATTCTTAGACCATGTCCAAATCGGGCAATGTAGTAATATTTTTAGGAGGAACTTTTTATGAAAGGTACAGTTAAGTGGTTCAGTGCAGACAAGGGTTTTGGTTTTATTGAAAGAGAAGAAGGCGGCGACGTTTTCGTACATTACTCTGCAATCCAGACTGAAGGCTTTAAGACACTGAATGAAGGTCAGAAGGTTGATTTCGACATTATTGAAGGCGAAAGAGGCCCACAGGCTGCTAACGTAAAACTGGCAGACTAATCACTTACTGAAGCGATAGAATGCAAAAACTCAAAATAAAAAACAGGGATAATCCCTGTTTTTTATTTTGAGTACAAAAAGAAGAGAGAATATAATATAATAATATCAGAGGAGAATTTGTTTTTATTTATGAAAGGGGGATTCACTCATGGAATTAACCGTTAGAGGAAAGAATCTTGAGATTACCGATGCATTACGTGCTTATGTAGAAAAGCATACAGGAAAAGTTCAAAGATATTTTGATAAGCCTGTTAAATTAAATGTATTACTCCGTATTTCGAATATGACAAAGACTTGCGAAGTGACAGCTTTCGTAGATGGAACAATTTTACGCGGTGTAGAAAAATCTGATGATATGTATAAATCAATTGATCTTGTTTTTGATAAAATTGAGCGTCAGATTCATAAGTACAAGACGCGTTTGGCTAAAAAATTTAAAGGAAGAAATGTATTAAATAAGCAGTTTATTGAACAAAAAGATACAATAAAGCAAGAGAGTGAATTTGAAATAGTAAGGCAAAAAAAGTTTGCGATGACACCGATGTCGCCTGAAGAAGCCATTCTGCAGATGAATTTATTGGGCCATAATTTTTACATGTTTTTAAATGCAGAAATTGATAATATTTCCGTTATTTATAGACGTGATGATGGTAAGTATGGATTAATTGAAGCAACTAAATAAATAAAGTAGTCAAAAAAAGAGCGGATAATACCGCTCTTTTTTTGACTATAGTTGCTTATTTTGATAAAATAAATTAGATATTCTTATGGTTTATCATATTTATTTAACAGAAAAGTAAGGGGTAGAATTCATGTTTAATAAATTTTTGGATCGATTGTTTAACGGTTCGAATGAACGTGACATAAAAAAAATGCGACATCTTGTTGAGAGGGAAATAAATCCGTTAGAGGAATCATTAAGAAGTTTAAGCGATTCCTCTTTGGCAAATAAAACCAATGAATTCAAAGCGCGATTGGCAAATGGAGAAACATTGGATGATTTATTACCCGAAGCATTTGCGGTTATCCGTGAAGCATCCCGGCGCGTTCTTGGAATGCGTCATTTTGATGTGCAATTGATTGGCGGAATCATACTACACCGTGGGAATATTGCAGAAATGAGTACCGGAGAAGGTAAAACGCTTGTCGCAACTGCACCTGTTTATCTTAATGCATTGGAAGGCAAGGGCGTTCATGTAATTACAGTCAATGACTATTTGGCCAAACGTGATAGCGAATGGATGGGACAAGTATATAAATTTCTCGGTCTTTCTGTAGGATTGATAGTACATGATCTTGACTTTGAACAGCGTAAAATAGCTTATAATTCTGATATTACCTATGGAACAAACAATGAGTTCGGGTTTGATTATTTACGTGATAATATGGTTACCCGCTTGGATGAAATGGTTCAACGGCCACTTCACTACTGTTTAATAGATGAAGTAGACAGTATATTAATTGATGAAGCGAGGACTCCGCTTATTATTTCTGGGCCGGGACAAAAGTCTACAGACAACTACTATGTTATGGCTAAATTGGTACCTCAGCTGAAATTAGGAGAAGATTATACAATTGACGAAAAACAAAAAACCGTAGCACCTACTGAAGCCGGCGTAGCAAAGATGGAAAAACTTTTAAAAGTGGATAACTTGTATGATACGGCTAACCTGGAATTGAATCACCTTTTTGTGCAGGCACTCCGTGCACAGGCCATGATGGAGCTTGACAAAGATTATGTTGTTAAAGATGGTGAAGTTGTTATTGTAGACGAATTTACCGGACGTTTGATGTATGGTCGTCGTTACTCTGATGGATTACATCAGGCTATTGAAGCAAAAGAAGGGTTGCAGGTACAAAGGGAAAGCCAGACGCTGGCAACAATTACATTCCAAAACTATTTCAGAATGTATGATAAATTAGCAGGCATGACCGGTACAGCAAAAACAGAAGAGCAGGAATTTATCAAGATTTATGGGCTTGAGGTATTTCAAGTACCTACCAATAAGCCGATTCAACGCACGGATTTATCTGATGTTATCTTTAAAACCAAGAGAGGTAAATATAAAGCTGTGATCCGGGAAGTCCAAAGGCGGCATGCTACAGGGCAACCACTTTTGATTGGTACTACATCGATAGAACAGTCAGAACAATTAAGTCATATGCTTAAACAAGCCGGTATTGTACATAATGTATTGAATGCAAAGTACCATGAACTGGAGGCGCAAATTGTATCGCAGGCGGGACAAAAGGGGCAAGTAACAATTGCAACAAACATGGCCGGTCGTGGTACAGATATTGTTTTAGGTGAGGGAGTTGCTGATTTAGGCGGACTTGCCATTATCGGTACAGAACGACATGAAAGTCGCCGTATTGATAATCAGCTTCGCGGTCGTGCGGGCAGACAGGGTGATAAAGGGTCCAGTCAGTTTTTCTTGTCACTGGAAGATGATTTAATGCGCATTTTCGGCGGCGATAATATCAAAAAATTCATGGAAAAAATGGGACTCGAGGAAGATGAAGAAATTAAGAGCAGCATGGTTTCTAGTGCTATACAAAAAGCACAAAAGCGTGTCGAAGAGAGAAACTTCGATATTCGTAAATATGTACTTGAATATGATGATGTTATGAACCAGCAACGTAAAGTTGTTTATGAACAACGTCGTAAAATCCTTGAAGGAGCAAATATGAAGGATCAAATTCTTAATATGGTTGATTCCTTAATCCAAAGAGGACTTGATACTTATGCAGACGCTAAACTCTATCCGGAAGAATGGGATTTTGAAGGATTATTAAAATATTGTGAAAAGTACTTTTTAGCTCCTGATGAAATAAAATTAGAAGATATAGAAGAAATGAGTCGTGAAGAAATTCAGAAAAAGCTCATTGAGATTGCTCATGCCACTTATGAAGCAAGAGAAGAATCAATCGGAAAAGAAATGATGCGGGAATTAGAAAAAGCCGTCATGCTTAAAGTCGTAGATTCAAAATGGATGGAGCATCTTGATGATATGGATATGCTCAAAGAAGGGATTGGGCTGCGCTCTTACGGACAACGAAATCCTATTGTTGAATATAAAGTAGAAGCTTTTGATATATTTGAAGAGATGCAACACGCGATGATGGAAACTATTATCCTTTATCTTTATCATATCCAAATCCAATTTACTGCTGATCAAGTCCCGGAAAAGTCAGAAGAAGAAAGAAATGTACTACAGGGGGCAGAAGATCACTACGTAGAAGAAAATGGTGAAACAGCTGTTTCACCCGAGAAAAATAAATGATGAAAGTGAGATGATTAACAGATGTTGGAAGATTTAAAAAAAACACTGACAGACCTGCTTACACATGAAAAAGAAATAAGGGATTCACTTTGACTTACCCCAGTTGCAGGAAAAAATAAAAAGTTATGATGTACAAATGAGTGATCCTTCTTTTTGGGATAATATGGAAAGTGCAAAAGAGATTTCCCAAAAAGCAACGGAAGCTAAAGAGGCTTATGATACATATACAAGACTTTTCACGCGTGCCGAAAATCTGAAAGAGTTGTTAGATATGGCCATCGAGGAAAATGATCAGGATATGGAGCCGGAATTAGCGGAAGAAATTAATGAGCTGAAGGAAATTCTCGAAAAAAAAGAAATAGAACTTCTTTTGAGTGATAAGTATGACGCCAATAATGCAATTATTACATTTCATGCCGGTGCAGGAGGAACTGAAGCTCAAGATTGGACAGAAATGCTAATTCGGATGTATATGAAGTGGGCAGAGTCAGAAGGCTTTAGTTTGGAGGAGTTAAATATGCTTCCCGGTGACGAGGCCGGAATAAAAAGTGCAGAATATATGATTAAGGGAAAGTTTGCGTATGGACTCCTTAAGTCTGAAAAGGGTGTACATCGTTTAGTGAGAATTTCTCCTTTTGATGCAGCCAAGAGAAGGCATACTTCATTTTCTGCTGTAGATGTTATGCCTGAAATCAGCGATGATATTGAAGTAAATTTAAACATGTCCGATGTACGGGTGGATTATTACCGTTCCAGCGGTGCGGGTGGACAGCATATCAATAAAACAAGTTCTGCCGTCCGCATGACTCACATTCCTACAGGAATTGTTGCGGCTTGTCAAAATGAACGTTCTCAATTCCAAAATAAAGAACAATGTCTCCGCATACTTAGAGCCAAGTTGTTTGAATTAGAAATGGCAAAGCATGAACAAATGAAAAAAGGTATTGAGGGAGAGCAACAGGCCATTGAGTGGGGAAGTCAGATTCGATCTTATGTTTTCCAACCATATACTTTGGTAAAGGATAACCGGACCGGCATTGAAACGGGGAATATTCAAGCAGTTATGGATGGGGAATTAAATCCCTTTATAGAAGGATTTTTAAAGCACAAGAAATTTTCAAGAGCTTGAGCAATATGTTTCTAAAGGATAAGAAATGATAAATCATTTAAAATTGATTGATAAAATACTTTTTCTGCTTATTTTCGTAGGTGCTGTTCTGAGCAGTTATATTTCATGGGAACGGTATCATATAGAACAAAATGCGACAACCGTTGAAATGGTATACGATTATAATCATATTGTAGAAAGTGCTTCGATAGAAAACACCTCAGAAAAGGCTTTGTTTTCATTGTATAAAAAAAGTGGTATAACATCTCTTGCTGTATATGATGAAACTCCCGAAAAATTAATAAATCTTGGTCTGGTTTTGGCGTATCGCGGTTCGGATTTTATATTGAAAGATAGTACAAATCCCGAGATTAAATCAGATAGGATTTATATTCAGGCATCGACAGATGAAGATAAACTTCCCTATTTTAATGAGTTAAAACAGCATATTATTTATCTCATGAGACCCGAGGATGTTCGGCTTTTATCGATTGACGGGAAAGAAACGATTGAAATTAAAGCTGACTATGAACGTTTTTTGAAAATGCCGTTGGGCATATTCAGTACAACAGTTTCTAAGGTCGCGAACCAAGGTTTTTACGTTGTTTTAAGGCCGGTAAATGTTCCCCATGGTGATAAAAAAATTATAGATTTGTTTTTTGACACAGTAGATTCATCTGACAAAATAAGTGCTGTTCTATTTCAAGGGAAGAGCGTTCTCGGATATAAAGATGAACTGGAATATGTAGAAAGAGAATTAAAGAAAAGAAATTTACCGGTTGTTCTTATTGAAGCACAAAATCAATTAGGATTTGAGAGACAAGATGGGATTATTCCGTTAATAGAAAAAGTAAATTATAATGCCATTCGTCTTTATGCCATGTCCAAGGATGAATTAATCAAGTTGGATCCCAAGGAAGCAGCTTCAAGATTTTATATCAGTACTATTGAGCGCAATATACGAATGAATCTCTTTCCATCCTACAAATTTGCAGCTAATGGAGAAACATTATCTGAAACAAATGCAAAATACATTTCGGATGTAAAGTCCCGATTGGAAGATCATGGTTTTAAAATAGGGAAAGCTTCCGTTATGGAAAATTACTTTCCAAATAAGATTTTAAAAGCTATCATATCGCTGGGAGCTGTTTCACTGATTACGTTGGTTTTGATTTTTCTGATTCCTTATTTAAATGCTCATTTATGGAAAATTGAAATCGCTGCAATTCTTTTAACACAAGGACTGTATTGGTGCGGAAAAGAACTTTTTGTTTTGCAAAGTCTGGCTTTAAGTGCGGCTATATGTACACCTGTTATAGTTATTACTTTATTCATTAAGTATTGCATTTTAAGAAAGAAAGATACTTATTCCCAAAGGGGGTACATTCAATTATTTTTTGAATCCATTACGCTTCTTTGGGCAGGAGGCATTTTATCTTTAGCCGGCGCTTTATATATCAGTGGTTTATTAAGCGATACACGCTTTTTCTTGGAAATGGATATTTTCAGAGGTGTTAAATTAACATTTGTACTTCCTCTTATTTTGGTTTCTTTAATTTACATACAGCACTTCCCGTTTTTTAACCAAGTTGTCTCATCAGATAAAGATTTTGTACAGTTTATAAAAAAGTTCTGTACTGTTGATATCAAACTTGGCATACTGGCGGTATTAGGTTTACTAAGTATTATCGGTTTTGTATTTGTAGGTCGGAGTGGAAATAACGGGGCTCCTGTTCCGCAATTTGAAATTGCTTTGAGACGCTTTTTGGAATCTGTTATGTATGCCCGCCCAAGAGAGAAAGAGTTTTTGTTTGGACACCCGGCCATCTTATTTTCCTTAACTGCGTTATACCATAAGTGGCCACAAATTTTTCATTATTTATTCATAATGGCAATAACCATAGGACAAGGTTCCGTAGTAGAGACCTTTGCTCACATGAGAAGTCCCTTTATACTAAGTTTTATGCGAGGTATTGGCGGATTGGCTCTGGGTTCAGTTACATTGATGATTGCACTTATTGGAATCATTATCTTAACTCATATTACAAAGTATTTCGGAGAACGCTATGGAAAATAAAAGAATAGTGATTTCCGGATATTACGGATTTAATAACTCCGGTGACGAAGCTATGTTATTCGCCATATTGAAGACATTATACCAACGATTTGGAGATACTGATATTACAGTCATTTCCGGTAATCCTGAAAGAACGACCCACACCTTTGGTGTTAAAGCAATACCTCGTTTTGACGGTTTTTCTATTTTGAAATGCTTGTATAATTCAGATTTTCTTATTAGTGGCGGCGGAAGTCTTCTACAGGATGTAACGAGCTGGAAAAGTTTGATTTATTATCTAAGCATCATTTTTACCGGTGTTTGCTTCCGAAAAAAAGTTTTTCTTTATGCTCAGGGTATTGGTCCGGTCCGACATCGTTGGGTCAGGTGGATTCTCAGATTTGTATTAAATCGAGTGAATGCTATTACGGTCAGGGATGATGAATCAAAAGGTTTTCTGGAACGTCTGGGCGTCAAGAATGATATTTATTGCACAGCAGATGCCGTTTTATCTCTGGTTCCTACATCACTTGCACCGGGAAAAGCTATATTACATCGCAACCATATACCACAAAATAAAAAAATAATTGGTATTTCTATCCGGCGATGGATGAATACATCTGAATGGATGGAACGACTTAAATTGTATATGAAATGCATGAATAAAAATAATGAGTATAATTTTGTTTTCATTCCTATGCAATTTCCTGAAGATTACCAAACAGCGAAAGACTTTTGTGACGATTTCCCGAATGTGTATATCTTACCAGAATCTTATGATACAGAAGAACTAATGTCACTTATAGGAAACTTGGACTTATTGATTGGTATCCGACTACATGCTTTAATTTTTGCCGCACTTATGCATATTCCTTTTATCGGGATTTCTTACGATCCTAAAATTGACAATTTTCTTCAGTCAGCAAACCAAACCGCTATCTTTTCTATTGAAAATTTTGATGAAAATATATTATGTAAAGAATCTTCTTTTTCACTTCAAAAAGATGAAGAGAAATATGATTGGGGAGCTATTGATTGCTTAAGAAGTAAAGCACGAGAAACAGCTGATATTTTGCAAAATACAATTTGTTTTAAAGGAGAAAAATAATGGAGTCACTGTCCAAGGAAAAATTAGCTTTCTTACAAAAAAAAGCAAAAGAGATCCGTATAGAAATCATAAAAGAGATAACAAAAGCAAATTCCGGGCATCCGGGAGGTTCTTTATCGATTACAGATTTACTCACATTATTATTTTTTCATGAAATGCATATTGATCCGAAGAATCCTAAAATGTCGGACCGGGATCGTTTAGTTTTGTCAAAGGGACATGGAGCACCTGCTTTATATGCTGTTTTGGCAGAAAAGGGATATTTCGATAAACAAGAATTAAACTACTTACGACAAGTAAATCATATTCTCCAAGGGCATCCGGATATGAAGCATATACCTGGTGTTGACATGACCACAGGCTCTCTTGGACAAGGCTTTAGTGCTGCCTGCGGAATGGCATTGGCTGCGCATATTGATCATGCGGATTGGAAAGTATTTGCTGTTCTCGGAGACGGAGAACTTGAGGAAGGGCAAGTTTGGGAAGCTGCTATGTATGCCGCCCACCATCATTTAGATCATTTAATTGCCTTTGTAGATAATAATGGACTGCAAATAGATGGGAAGATAACAGATGTAATGTCATCTTTGCCTATTGAGGATAAATTTAAAGCGTTTGGTTGGCATGTGATTTCTGCGGACGGACATAATATGCTTGAATTGCATGAATCAATTGCTGAAGCTGAAACTGTAAAAGGAAAACCGTCTATTATTGTTATGAAAACAATCAAAGGAAAAGGTGTTCCTGAGATTGAAAATAAAGTAGAATGGCATGGTAAAGCCCCTTCTAAAAAAGAGGCAGAACGTTTTATAAAAGCATTGGAGGCACAATGATGGGGAAAGCAACACGTGATGCATATGGAGAAACACTAAAACGTTTAGGCGCCGTAAATCCTGAGATTGTTGTTTTGGATGCAGATTTGTCTTCATCAACAAAAACCTCGGTATTTGCCAAAGAATATAAAGATCGTTTTTTTAATACAGGAATTGCAGAAGCTAATATGATTGGTGTTGCGGCAGGTTTAGCTTCCGCAGGAAAAATACCGTTTGCATCAACCTTTGCTGTTTTCGGAGCGGGGCGTGCATATGAACAAATTCGTAATTCTGTTTGTTATCCGAAGTTAAATGTAAAAATTGCAGTAACACATGCAGGACTAACGGTCGGCGAAGACGGAGCTACCCACCAAATGCTGGAAGATATTTGTTTAATGCGTGCACTGCCTAATATGACGGTTGTTGTACCTGCTGATGCGACAGAGACAGAAGCAGTTATTACCTGGGCAGCCTCTTATGATGGACCTGTTTATATACGTCTCGGCCGGGCAAAATGTGAGGATATTATGCCTACGAATATAGTTTTTACTCTTGGGAAAAGCACAAAATTAAATGATGGAAATGATCTTACAATTATTGCTTGTGGGATTATGGTGGCAAAAGCAGTAGAAGCTGCCTCTATCTTAAAAAGTCGAGGCATAACTGCACGGGTAATCAATATGAGTTCTATCAAGCCAATTGATAAAGAAGCAATTATCAAGGCGGCTAAAGAAACTGGAGCTGTTATTACCTGTGAAGAACATACAGTGATGGGCGGATTAGGCGGTGCTGTAGCAGAAGTAATTTGTAAAAACCTTCCTGTCCCTATGGCTATGATTGGAACAGAAGATACTTTTGGGGAATCAGGAAAAGCGGATGATCTTTTGAAAAAATACGGGCTTACAGTAGAGCATATTGTTGAAGAATCAATACGTATCCTGGAAAGGAAATAATTTTTTATGATTACTTTTGAAAATGTATTTCTCCGTTACGACACCCGTCATACAGCACTAAGAGACGTAAACATTCATATAGACAAAGGAGAGTTTGTTTTTGTAGTCGGATCCAGCGGTGCAGGGAAATCGACTTTTGTTAAAACTATCACGCATGAGCTTACGCCTATAGAAGGAAATGTATTTGTAAATGGTGTAAATATTAATAAGCTTAAAGAAAGCAAAATTCCTTATTATAGAAGAACCCTGGGAATTGTATTTCAAGACTTCCGTCTTTTGTCAGATAAGACAGTCTTTGAAAATATTGCTTTCGTTTTGCGTGTAACCGGAGTAAAAAGTAATGAGATTCGGGCTAAAGTAAACCGTGTTCTTGACTTAGTAGGATTAAAAAATCGTGCTAATGAGTTACCGACAAAACTTTCCGGAGGAGAACAGCAGCGTGTGGCTATAGCAAGAGCTCTGGTTAACCATCCGATACTATTAATTGCAGATGAACCTACAGGGAATCTCGATCCTGCTACCTCTGATGAAATTATGAAGTTATTTAATGAAATTAATCATATGGGAACAACTATTATTATGGTTACCCACAATAAAGAACTTGTTAATTCCATGCACAAAAGAGTCGTCAGTATTGAGGACGGTCATATTGTAAGTGACATAAAAAGAGGAGGGTATGATCGGCATGCTTAGTTCTCTTAGTTATTTTTTTGGAGAGACATTCAAGTCACTTTTTAGAAACAGATTTATGGCTATTGCTTCTGTTTTAACAGTCACTCTTTCTATGTTTATCTTAGGCATTTTTCTAAGTGCGGTTTTAAATATTAATCATATGGCTTCTTACCTGGAAAATCAGGTTGAGATGACAGTTTATTTAAAGGATGGACTAAAAACTCAACAAGTAATGACCGTAGGGTCTCGGCTAAAATCTCTATCCGGACTTAAGGAGATTACTTTTACTGATAAGGATCAGGCCATGAAGGACTTTAGAGACCGGATGGGGGATCAAGCCGGCCTTTTGGATTCAATTAACGGAAATCCTTTACCTGCCTCCTATCAAACATCATTTAATTCACCGGATGAATTAAAAAAGGCAGTGAATATCGTCAGGAATTATTCAGAAGTCGAGGCTGTACAGTATGGTCAGGATGTAATTGAACAATTATACCGGATCGCTAAAGTTATCAGGATTGGTGGTATCATCCTTATCTTATTTTTAGCAGCAGCGGAACTGTTTATTATTTCAAATACCATTCGATTGACCGTATTTGCAAGAAGAAGAGAAATTCAAATCATGAAATACGTGGGAGCTACTAACGGGTTTATTCGTTGGCCTTTTCTTTTTGAAGGAATGATTATCGGGCTTATCGGATCAACAGTTGCTTCTATATTATTGTGCCTGGGTTACGATCTTATTTTAAGGGAAATGGCTGATGCGGGGTTGGTATTTTTTTCATTGATTCCATTTTGGCCATTTATGCCTTATGTTTCTTTACTTATATTAGTCGCCGGAATCGTTATAGGTATATTAGGCAGTGCGATTTCCTTACGTAAATATATGAAGGTATAAAATATGAAACGTAATAAATGCTTAATAACGGCTATTGCAGTCAGTTTTTTAATAGGCTCGTCATTAACCGTATCAATGGCAGACGATTTAAGTGATAAATTACAAAATTTACAAGAACAAATTAATGATTCCCGAGCTCAACAAGAGAATTGGCAAGCTGTTATTAATGAAATCGCGGAAAAATTAAAGGCTATCCAGTTAGAATTGAACGAAGCTACCAAAAAACTCCGTTCCATACAAAATGAACAGGCCGCAATCAATGAACAGATTAAGCAAACAGAGGAAGAAATACGAAAGGCTGAAATATACTTAAGACAACGCCAAAACATTTTGAATAAAAGGGTTCGTTCTATTTATATGCACGGACAACTGAGCTATCTGGAAGTCATTACGGGTGCCAAAAGCTTTAGTGATTTTGCTAACCGACTTGAGTTATTAAAACGAATCATTCATTCTGATTTTAATCTCATACAAGAAATACAGAAACAAAAAGCGCTCATAGAAGCAAAAAAAGATGAATTACAACAGAAAAAAAATAAACTGGATGCATTAGCGGAAGAAGCACAACAAGCAGAAAGTCAAATTCGCACCAAGAAGGAAGAGCAACAACAAGTTATGAATGATGCTAAGCGGCAAAAAGATGCCGCTGCCGCTATGGAAGCCGACTTAATTGCAGAAAGCAATAATGTTCGACAATTGATTCAGGCTCGTTCGGGATCTGTTCAAGCCGGTGGCACTATAGTTCATGGGAGCGGAGCTTTTATTTGGCCATGTAATGGTCCTATCACTTCTCCATTCGGCTATCGGACACATCCTATATTTGGAACTACGATTTATCATGCCGGTATAGATATCGGAGTTGATTACGGTACCCCCATTCATGCAGCTGACAGCGGAACTGTAATATTGGCAGGTTGGTGTGGCGGATATGGAAATGCCGTTATTATTGATCACGGAAATGGCCTGCAAACATTATATGGACATAATACTTCTGTTGCTGTATCAGAAGGGCAGGCAGTTTCTCAGGGTGAAGTTATCGCCTATGCAGGTTCTACCGGTTACTCTACAGGGCCACATTGCCATTTTGAGGTCAGAGAAAACGGAGAAGCCGTTGACCCCATGGGATACTTATGATGTTTATACGAGTAAAGAAAAATATCCGTCACATTATTTATTGGCTGGTCTCCGTTATTTTATCAGCAGTTTTACTTCTTTTAACAGGCTTATATTCTTTGACTGATGATACGAAAGCCGCATTACAATTTATATGGAATTATCGAATAATTAAGGAAAATTATTTCCGTACAACATCTGATGAAAAGCTTTTTGAAAATGCTACTTTGGGTATGATTTCCGCTTTAGATGATCCTCACTCTGCTTTACTTTCCGGTAAAAAGTTCGATCTTTTTCAGCAATCGGCAAGTGGAGAATACGGTGGAATCGGAGTGGTTATTGGCAAAAACACCAATGGAAATATCCATATTTTATCGGTTTTTCCTAATAGCAGCGCTAAAAAAATCGGTTTACAATCAGAAGATGAACTTCTCGCTGTGGACGGAGAGCCAATTTTCGGTACAGAATTGGAGGATGTTGCTAAGCGTTTAAGAGGGAAAGCCGGTACTCATGTACAGATAGAAGTAAAGCGTGGAGAAAAAAAGCTATGCTTTGATGTAGAGCGATCCAACATTGTTATGCCCACGGTTCAAAGTAGTATTATTAAAAACAATATTGGGTATATCCATATTTATTCCTTTACAAAACATACACCGGAAGAGCTTTCTGAACAATTAAAAACATTAAAGACTAATGGCGCAGAGAAACTGATTATCGATCTCCGCATGAATCCTGGGGGATTAGTCGATAGTGTCGTAGCTGTAGCAAATCAGTTATTAACCGGAGGAACTATAGTAAGTTATCATACAAAAGACGGACATGCAAAGAAATTTGATATTATCGGAATAGACCGGGTTATGCCGATGGTTATTCTTATAGATGAACACAGCGCCAGTGCTTCAGAAATTTTAGCAGGAGCCGTACAAGATAAAAAAGAAGGAACTGTTATAGGAAAAACAAGTTATGGCAAAGGAACTGTACAAAAAATTATACAAACCGGAGAACAATCAGCCTTAAAAATTTCTATTGCGGAATACCGAACATCAGCTGGTCGAGTCATTGATAAAGTTGGTATTATTCCTGATATTGAAGTTGTACAAACCGGGCGGATTTTTGATAAAAATACTGACAATGTAATAAAAAAAGCTATTGAAATTTTAGAAAACTAACATAAAATCGCAGCAAATTTTAAAGAGATAATTTGTTTGCGATTTTTATTTACAATTGGTTCTTCATGACAGACCTCTTTATTTTTTGTATAATATAGAATAATTGATTTTAAATATGTAGTTTTGTATGTCGAGGATATTATGTTTATAGATAAAGCTAAAATTATAATTATATCCGGAGCCGGCGGCGATGGAATGGTAGCATTCAGACGAGAGAAATATGTACCCCGCGGTGGTCCGAGCGGCGGTGATGGCGGTAAAGGTGGATCCGTCTACCTGAAAGCTGATAGTGGGTTGAATACATTGATTAATTTTAGAAGAAAACGAAAGTTTGCCGCTGAAAAAGGGGAAAATGGCGGCGCAAAAGAAATGTATGGAAAAGGCGGAGAAGATATTATTATTGATGTGCCTTTAGGAACTATGGTTTATGACAATGACACAAATGAGCTTCTGGCGGATATGGTACATCAAGATCAGATGGTTCTTATTGCAAAAGGCGGAAAAGGTGGAAGAGGAAATACTCATTTTGCAACCAGTGCCGTACGTGCCCCTACTTATGCAGAGAAAGGAGAACCGGGGGAGTCAAAAGAAATCCGGTTAGAATTAAAAGTTCTTGCTGATGTAGGACTTATCGGATTCCCCAGTGTAGGGAAATCGAGCTTAATAAGAAAAGTATCCGGTGCCCGTCCGGAGGTTGCGGCTTATCATTTTACAACTCTTAGTCCCAGCTTGGGTGTCGTTAACTTGGATGAAACAAGAAGTTTTGTCATGGCAGATATTCCGGGTCTTATAGAAGGTGCTAGTCAAGGTGTCGGTTTGGGGCATGAATTTTTACGTCATGTTGAAAGAAGTAGAGTATTGATTCATGTATTGGATATTGCCGGCAGTGAAGGCCGAGATCCGCTTTCAGATTTTGAAATCATTAATAATGAACTTGAAATTTATAGCCCTGCACTGGCACAGAAAAAACAGATAGTTGCAGGAAATAAAATCGATTTAATAACAAATCAAACAGAATTAGAGCAAATAAAACAGCAAATAGAATCGAAAGGATATTCTTTCTTTCCAATTTGTACCTTAACAGGCGAAGGAATCAAACCGTTACTTGAAAAGGCATGGAGCATATTACAAGAAACAGAAACCACTACTTTTGATAACCAAGAGAAAGCTATCGTATATGAATTACCGCAAAATGAATTCAAAATCGAATATGATGGTCACGTCTACTCTGTTATAGGGAAGCGGGTTGAGAAACTGGTGGCCATGACCGATTTTGATAATTCTGTTTCACTTCGCCGTTTTAACAAAGCCTGGAAATTTATGGGGCTGGATAAATTATTAAAAAAAGAAGGAATTAAAGAGGGCGATACGGTAAACCTTTATGGTATAGAATTTTCGTTCTCGGAAAAGAATTCTTCTTTTGAAGAAAGCGAGAATGAATAATGCTTACAGGAAAACAAAAACAATATTTAAAAGGGATTGCAACATCCTTTCCTGCGGTTGTGCAAATTGGAAAAGACGGATTAACGGATTCGGTTATAAAAAGTGCATCTGATGCATTGGAAGCACGTGAACTCATTAAAGTTAAAATAAACCAAAATTCTATTGCAGATATAAGAAAAGCCGCCGAAATTTTTTCAGAACGACTTAATGCCGAAATCGTCCAAATTATTGGGAGAAATTGCATTCTTTTTAAACAGAAAAAGGGAGATAAAAAATCCCATTATAATTTTCCTTAAATAGAGGATCATATGAAAAGAATCGTTATCAAAGTCGGTACCAGCTCTTTGATTTATCCGAGCGGGAAAGCCAATATCCGATTTATAGATCATTTAGCAAGGCAAATTTCTGATTTAAGAAACAGAAATTTAGAAATTATATTGGTATCTTCCGGTGCAATTGGTGTAGGGCTTCCCGTCTTAGGTTTTGACAAAAAACCTGACTATATCCCCTACAAGCAGGCCATCGCTGCGGTAGGACAAAATATTCTCATGAATTTATATTCCAAAATATTTCAAGACTACGGGCAAACGGTAGGGCAACTTCTTTTTACAAAAGGAGATGCTTTAAACAGCAAGCGGTATATGCACATGAAGGGTGCAATTTCCGCATTGTTTGAATTAGGGGTTATTCCGATTGTAAATGAAAATGATGCAGTTAGTATTGATGAAATAAAAATAGGTGATAATGATACATTATCAGCCATGGTTGCCAGTATAGCAGAAGCTGATTTGCTGGTTATTCTCTCTGATATTCAAGGTTTATTTACACATGACCCCAGGAAAAATCCAAATGCCGAATTAATTCGTGAGGTTTCTAAGTTTTCCAGAAATTTATTTAAAGCAGCGGGCGGTGCAGGAACACCAGGCGGTACCGGTGGCATGTATACAAAGTTACAAGCAGCTGAAATATGTGTCCATTCCGGTATAGATATGATTATTGCAGAAAGCGGAATTCACGGAGTCCTGGAAAAAATTGCAGACGGAGAACCTGTTGGTACCTTTTTTAAAGCAGAAAATGTACATCCTCAAATGAAGAGGCGGGAAATCATTATAGGATCTGCAGTAAAAGGGAAAATATATGTAGACCGGGGTTGTAAAGACGCATTGCTTTATAAGGGATCCAGCTTACTTCCTGTTGGGGTTATTTCCACATCCGGAGATTTTGATGAAGGGGATGCTGTATCCATTTATTGCGACAAAGAAGAATTTGCAAGAGGAATTACCCATTACAGCAGAAATGATATCGATAAAATCAAGGGGCTTCATACAACGGAATTGATAAAAAAATTAGGATATCCCGCACCATATGACACTGTAATTCATAGAGATAATTTATTTGTGATGCATTAATCGTACAGAATACAATGAAACTTTCTTATAAAATTAGCAGGCTTTTTTATTATTATATGCATACCCCGAAAGGGCAGTTTGAGCGGAAACATATTTGTCATTTGATCTACTTTATTTCAGGGTGTGTTATTTTTTTAGAAATGGTACTGTATGTATGGAAAAGCGTATAGGTATATTTGGCGGTTCCTTTAATCCTATTCATATTGGTCATTTAATTATTGCAGAATCAGCCTGGCGTGAATTTAAGCTGGAAAAAATAATTTTTATTCCGACAGGAGATACTCCCAATAAAAATATGAACCACATAGACAAAATGGAACGATTTAAAATGGTTGAATTGGCAATCTGTGATAATGAGCATTTTTCTATTTCACCTATTGAAATAGAAAGAAGCGGTCCTTCTTATACAGTAGATACCATTCATGAAATACAGAAGGAATTACCTGAAGCCTATCAACTCTATTTTATTGCCGGGACAGATGCGGTTGCAGATTTACCTCATTGGAAATATAACAAGGAACTTTTAAACTCTTGTCACTTTATATGTGCCAGCCGTCCGGGAAGCCGTGAAGAGATGGAACGTTCTGTGAATTATTTTGGAGAACTCGGAAAGAGGAAAATTCATTTTTTAAAGACGCCGGAATTAGAAATTTCATCAACAATTTTGCGGGAATGGATTTACCACGGGTATTCTGTAAAATACATGATTCCGGATTCTGTAATACAGTATATAAATCAATATAAGCTTTATAGAGGTGCCGAATGATACTTGACGATATAAAAAAGGATTTAGAAAAGAGGCTATCAAAAAAACGTTTTATTCACTCTTCCGGGGTCGCAGATTCTGCAGTAAAACTTGCAAAAAGATATGGGGCTGATCCCGGTCAGGCACTACTGGCAGGATGGATTCATGATTGTGCCAAAGAATTATCTTTACAGGATATGCAAAAAATAGTGGAAGACTCTGGAATGAAAGTAGATACATTTTTATGGAATAATCGTGCACTCCTGCATGGACCGGCAGGGAGCATTCTTGCACAAACAAAATATGAAATCATCGATCCGGAAATACAAAGTGCTGTTTATTATCACACGACAGGGAGGCCGGATATGCATCTTTTGGAAAAAATTATTTTCCTCGCAGATTATATAGAGCCAAACCGAAACTTTCCGCAAGTTGATATAATTCGTGAAAAAGCGAAAAAAAATTTAGATGAGGCATTACTGGCAGCATATAATTCTACAATTAATCATCTATTGGAAGAAAATAAATACATATATGACTTAACATTCTTCGGTAGAAATGATTTAGTTATGAAATTGGGATATAAATGAGAAGAACAAAAGGAAAACGAAAAATTCGGTACGGGAAACTGCTTTTATTTTTAATCATTGTTTTTACGCTTTTATTTTTACTGGCTGTGACAATCAGACAGGGATATCAATATGCCGTAAATTATTTTTCTTTTGATAATAATGATAATCCGTCCTATTATTTACTGATTGGTATTGATAATCAGCCGGTACCACAAGCAGACGCTATTATTGTTGCGGCATTAAATCATAAACGAGAAGAATTGACACTGATTTCTATTCCCACAAACACTTTACTCAATAAAGATGAGAATAAACGTCTCTTATTGAAAGAATCTTATAAAGAAAACAGTATAGAAACAACCAGAAGCGCTGTGGAAAACTTACTCCATACGCGAATTACTCATTATGCCGTTTTTGATTATAATTCATTTCAGAATTTGCTTGACAATGTTAGTCCTATTGAATTATATGTAGAAAAAATGATGAATCACGATAATGAAGAGGGTGAATCTGAAATATTTTTAAATCAAGGCTATCAATCATTAGATACAACTCAGAGCCTTGCATACATGCAGTATGTTGATGAAACAGACGGAGAAATCGGGCGTATCCAAAGAGAGCAACGATTCTTAAAGCAAGTGTTAATCAATTTACAAAAAAATACTGCATTGTTTAACTGGGGACTGGCCAGGTATTATTGGAGTGCTTATGATACAAATTTGAGCAATTCCGACGTATCTGACCTGGCGTATGACATAACAAAATTGTCTATTAAAAACTGCCGGTTTCTGATTTTGCCGGGAGAAATGCAAAGGGTTAAAAATCAAGAAATCTGGATTATAAATCCGGTAGGTGTTCAAAAAACTATTGCGTTGACATTAAATGAAGAGTAAATATAAGGAGACTATTATGGAAAAAACTATTGAAATAATATGTAAAGCTTTGTCTGATAAAAAGGGCGTCATGATTAAGATACTAAATGTCAGAGATTTGACATCTATTGCTGATTACTTTGTATTATCTTCTACTATGAACAAAAAGCAGGCACAGGCTGCAGCTGATGAAGTAGAAGAAAAGTTAAAGGAAATCGGTGTTTCACCACTTAGAAAAGAAGGATACCGGGAAGGGGATTGGATTCTTCTTGACTTCGGTGATGTGGTTGTTCATATATTTACAGATCAGGAACGAACTCACTATGATTTTGATACATTATGGAAAGATGCTCCAATTCAAAATTATACGGATAGTGATGAAAAATGACAGAATATAATAATGAACAAAAAGAAATACAGCAAACCGTATTGAAAGAAAATTCCATCGCAGAATTGCCGGTGGTAAGAAGTTCTTCTTTTGGCGTTTTCCTTTCCGGAGGGACAGGAAATAGTTCTGACGACATATTGCTTCATAATGGACAACAAACAGAACCCGTCAAGGTCGGAGATACTGTAAGGGTATTCTTATATCATGATCCCAGACACAGACTGACGGCCAGCATGCGTTTACCAAAATTAAGTATTGGTGGGATTGGGTATGCAGAAGTACTATTGACTACACGGTTTGGTGCATTTATAGATTTAGGTACGGAACGTGGTATATTTCTGCCGTTTTCCGAAATGATTATGCCGGTTCAAAAAGGACAAAAAATCTGGGTAAAGCTATATCAGGATAAAACAGGCCGTTTATCCACAACAACTTATGTGGACGAAGAAATGAGACGAATTGCAAAACCTTGTATTGAATGTAAGGTAGGGGATATTGTTACCGGAACAGTATACAATATTACCAGACAGGGAGCATTTCTGATTACCAGAGACCGATGGATTGGATTTCTTCATCAAAGTGATTTCCCAAAATCATTAGCTTTAGGGCAGGAATTATCCGGTAGAATTACTTATATCAGAAAAGATGGACACTTCAATATCTCTTTGCGTCCGCAAAAAGAAAAAGCTATGGATGATGATATGGAGGTTATTTTAGGATACCTGCAAAAACATGATGGTATACTTCCTTATACAGACAAAAGTGATCCGGATTTAATCAAAACCAATTTAGGAATCAGTAAATCGGCATTTAAGAGAGCAGTGGGGAGATTACTCAAAACAAATCAGATAAAGATGCAAGAAGGTAAGATAAAAATGAATTAAAAAAAAGACATACATCAGCCAAAACTGATGTATGTCTTTTTTTATTAAAGATGTCTGTATAATCCGATTACACGACCACGAATTTTAACATCTCTGGATATAATTGGTTCATAATCCTCATTTTCAGGTTGAAGACGAATATGATCAGCCTCACGGAAGAAACGCTTTACGGTTGCGTCATCATTACCAACCAAGGCGACAACAATATCGCCATTTCTAGCGGTTTCTTGTTCAGCAACAATTAGATAATCACCTTCTTGGATGCCGGCATTAATCATACTGTCTCCGCGAACAACCAAAATGAAACAATTGGAATCATTGCCTATAAATTCAGCCGGTAATGGATATACAGATTCAATATGTTCATCTGCTACAATAGGCTCTCCTGCACGAACAGCACCGACCATCGGCATAGGAACCATTTTTTTCTTGCGCCAAGAATTATCGTCAACAACCTCTATAGCACGTGAACTGGCAGGATCCTTTTTAATCATGCCCATCTCTTCTAATCGGGCTAGGTACCCGTGTACAGTGGAGGTTGACCGTAAGCCTACGGCTGTACAAATTTCACGTACAGTGGGAGGAAATCCATCTTGCCAGATTTTATTGCGAATAAAATCAAGGATTGTTTTTTCCCTTGTTGTCAATTCTCTGTGCAATCCTAACTTTTTGGCCACTTCAAGAACTTCCTTTCTATAAAATATCGAATTGTCGTATAATATGTAATTTTATTTATTATACAGTAATGAATAATATAAATCAAACAAAGGTTCACCAGAACATATGATGGTATGTAGTAAAAGAAAATTTCGCCTGCCCCTTGACCGAACATTTATTCTGTATTATTATATAAACAGAATAAATGTTCGGTATAGTAAAGTTTTGATATTTAGAGGGGAAAATTATGAAAAAAATGATACTTGCATTCATAACAACAGTATTTCTTTGCGGATGGGGCGTTAATGCTTCTGTAGTCAGCGAGCAAGATACATTCAAAGATGTGATAGTAAAAGAGAATGATACCCTTTGGGAAATTGCTTCAAGAGAAATAGATAATCATAAAGATGTACGGACATATATATATCAAATTAAACAAATAAATCAGATTACAGACTCAGGTAACCTTGTACCGGGACAAGTGCTTCGTATACCTGTAAATAAATAAGATAAAAACCAAACAAGCGTTCTTTTGGAGAGTTTATCCTCTTAAAAGAACGCTTGTTTGGTTTTCTTTGGGAATATTATTTTTACTTTTTTGTAAAAATCAAAGTCACCGGGTTATTTACAAAAAGATCGGCTTCATTAATATAATGTCTGACCATTTCTACTGATCTATGCCTTGTTTGTTTCATAATCAGCCTTTCTTCGATACCATTTAATGCGGCATAAGTGGCAAATCCATGTCTTAAACTGTGAGCACCATATAAATCGGGTGATAGGCCAATACTGGCAATATATTTTTTTACAATTAAATTAATACTTTTATCACTTAACCGTCGGGAAGCAACTTTTCCATTTTTTAAAATGCTCCTAAATAGAGGTCCTTTACTGATGTCCGCCGCCTTAAGCCATTCATTAACAGCGGTTATGGCACACATGTGTTTATTTGCAATATAAGGGATACCCACTTGCTGTCCGGCCTGTTCCTGATCTGTCTTTGAATGAGTTAATGTAACCACTAAACCTTGGGGAAATCTGGATAAATCCTCTATATTTAAATTGGAGATCTCACTTCTTCTGAACGCACCCAGAAAGCCAAGCAATAATATCGCTTTATCCCTTATACCTGATAAATGAGCAGTGTCTGTACAATAAATCATTTGCTCAAGTTCTTCCCAATAAATAGGGGTTTTTCCTTTTTGAACAGTCCCTTTTGCTCTATTCAATCCTATTAATGCTTCTTTGACAATCCAAGCATGACAAGGATTGTTTTCAGCTAATCCTGCAGCATTATAGTTTTCAGATATAGCACTTACACGTCTTCTTATGGTAGAGGCTTTAGCGTAATCGGCTAAATCATTAATATAATTGACAACTGTTTCCGGTTGGGCCGGAAATGCAACATCATTATGATATTTGCACCAATCGCAAAAGTCATTCCAGTCCGATTCATATGCATTAATAGTGCTCTCTGATTTTGTCTCTGCCAATGTAGCAAGGCTTTTATCAGATAGACCAGTATGAGTATCTGATTTAATAAAATCTCTTATATAAAAGTGATGGGCGGCATCCATAATAATTCTCCTGATTAATGTAAAAGGATTAGTTCCGATAATTTAATGTTATCGGAACTAATCCTTTTCGTCAAGTGAATTTTTATATTTTATTAAAAAACGTTATAAGATTTCTCTCGTTATCAAATATCATTTATTGGAATTCTTTTATATACTGAGCTTAACACTCTATTTATTCCTGGTAAATGAATAGAGCTTATTTGTCACACGGTCAACTTCCGAATAAAGTTTTTCCATATCGATAGTTAATAATTCCTTAGACCGAAGTACAACTTTTCCATTTATAATAACTGTATCCACATCCATAGAATTTCCGGCATAAACTGCTAAAGAAATACTGTTAAATTTTGGTTTCCAGTGAAATCCTGTTCTGTCAACCAAAATAATATCAGCCAGATAACCTTTTTCTAATTTACCTAAATTATCATACCCCAGACATTTTGCGCCTTCAACAGTTGCCATTTCTATTGCTTCATTAGCTGTTATTGCAAAAGGGTCGTAAGATGAAGCCTTATGAATCAATGCGGCCAAGCGCATTTCAGCAAACATATCTAATTTATTATTGCTTGAAGCACCATCAGTTCCAAGACCTACTGTAATTCCGGCTTTTCTCATATTTATGACGGGAGCAATCCCTGATGCCAATTTTAAGTTGCTTCCCGGATTATGTGCAACTTTGACCTTTTTTTTCGCTAAAATTTGAATATCATCATCTGTCACATGGACACAATGAGCTGCCAATGTAGGACATTCAAACAGTCCAAGGTCGTTCATGAGATCAATCGGGGTCACTCCATGTTTTTCAAGGCATGTATCTACCTCATTTTTAGTTTCACTTAAATGAATATGTATCGGAATACCGTATTTTTCTCCTGCATCTCTTACTTTTTTTATATAATCGGAAGGACATGTGTAAGGCGCATGTGGCCCTAACATCACTTTGAAACGACCGTCTCCGGCACCGTTCCATTTATGAAAAAGCTCTATATTTTCTTCTAATGCTCTGTCGCCATTTGGTGTAACACCGGCCAGTCCTCTTGCCAGATTTCCTCTTATACCTGCCGTATCCGCTGCTTGTGCACAAGAATCCATAAACATATACATATCAGAAAAAGCAGTGGTTCCGCCACGAATCATTTCGGCAAATGCAAGCATACTTCCCCAATATACAATATCATCATCCAAGTGTTCTTCTACTGGCCATATTTTATTTTGCAACCAGTCCATAAGCGCTAAATCATCAGCGTAGCTTCTAAAAAGAGTCATCGCTACATGGGTGTGAGTATTTACCAAACCGGGAAGTGCCAGCATTCCCTTCCCGTCAATTACCTCATCATAATTTTCGGGCAAAGGGTTTTCCGGAAATCCTTTAATATATTTTCCTTCAATTTCAATATTTTTTTGCTCAGTGACCTTGCCATTTTGATAGAGTCCTACATTTTTTACCAGTATTGACATCTTCAATCTCCTATTCTATACCCAAATATTTTTTCTGGATGTCACTCAATGTATCGATTTCATAGCCCATAGAGTTTAATTTTATACTTGCCACCTTTATATCCAGTTCTCTTGGAAGCAGATAAAGTTTGGCTTCCAGTGTATCTTGGTGTTGACATAAATATGAGGCCGCTAAAGCTTGCATAGCAAAGGAAAGATCCATAATTTCTGCAGGATGCCCGTCACCGGCAGCTAAATTAACTAATCTACCTTCTGCCATCAGATAAATAGTATTTCCATTCGGTAATACATATCCCTCTATATTTTTACGGGCTTCATAATGAGAAGTCGAAATTTCCTCTAAATCATTCTTATTTATTTCACAATCAAAATGGCCTGCATTCGCACAAATTGCACCATCTTTCATGGAAAGGAAATGCTCTTTGGTGATAATATCTATATCTCCGGTAACAGTAATAAATATATCCCCCTTCTTTGCCGCTTCCGACATGGTCATAACATCAAATCCATCAAAAACGGCCTCTATCGCTTTAATCGGATCTACTTCTGTAATAATTACGTGAGCACCCAATCCTTTAGCTCGAAGTGCTACGCCTTTACCGCACCAACCATAACCGGCAATAACTGCTGTTTTCCCGGTGACAGTAAGATTTGTACTTCGTATAATTCCATCCCATGCAGACTGCCCTGTTCCATATCGGTTATCGAACAAATATTTGCAATAAGAATCATTGACGGCAATCATTGGGAACTGTAGTTTCCCCTCTTTTTCGAGAATTTTAAGACGATAAACACCGGTAGTCGTTTCTTCAGCTCCGCCAATCAGATTCTTTTTTGCATCTTGCCGTGAAGTATGTAATAAATGAACTAAATCTCCTCCGTCATCAATAATAATATGAGGCATAGAATCAAGTGCTTTATTTAAAAACATAGTATATTCATCTTCTGTGCATCCATGCCATGCATAAACGGTTACCCCACTTTTTACAAGTCCGGCAGCAATGGGATCCTGCGTAGACAGAGGGTTACTTCCCGTGACAATGACATTTGCTCCGGCAGCTTTCAGGGATAATGCAAGATAAGCGGTTTTTGCCTCAAGATGAATAGACATGACAATTGTTTTACCCTTGAAAACCTGGTTATTTATAAAATCCTTTCTGAGTGTATTCAAAGCCGGCATGAATTTTTCTACCCACTGTATTCGCTGCAGCCCCTCATCTGCCAGATTAATATCATGAATCATAGAATCATTCATTATATAAACTCCTTTCAAAATCTTTTATTGAAATATTAAAAGGTGAAGTAAGTACACCTTTTTCTGTAATAATTCCTGTGATTAATTCATGCGGTGTTACATCAAATGCAGGATTGCACACGTCAACAGATTTTGGAGAAAAGTACTTTCCTTGATATGCACGGATTTCATCAGGATTCCTATCTTCTATTCTTATTTCTGAACCGGAAGCAATCGAAAAGTCAAATGTGGAAGATGGAGCGGCCATATAAAATGGGACATGATGATATTGGCATAATACTGCCAAACCGTAAGTGCCTATTTTATTAGCAGCATCTCCATTTATTGCAATCCTGTCAGCACCGACAATTACTGCATCAATTTTCTTGTTTTTTAAAATAAAAGCAGCCATATTATCTGTGATTAATTTGCAAGGGACGTTTCCTTCTAAAAGTTCTGTTGCTGTCAGTCTTGCTCCTTGAAGGAGCGGACGTGTTTCATCTACATAAATGCATTCAATTTGATTCCTGCGGTGTAATTCAAAAATAACACCAAGAGCGGTCCCCACTCCTGCAGTTGCAAGAGCTCCTGCATTACAATGAGTTAAAATATTTACTTTCTTTTTATTTTTAAATAAATCAGCACCATACCCGGCAATGGCAAAACATATCTTTTTATCTTGTTCCTCGATAAATCCGGCTCTTTTTTCCAAGCAATTGTATAAGTCTTTTTCCGCAGATTGAGTAAATACTTTAGTCATTTCATCAATTGCCCAAAAAAGATTAACAGCTGTAGGTCTTGTCGATTTCAAAAAATCAGCTGATTCCATAATTTTTTCTGAAAGAGCTTCTCCGGTAAAACCATTTTTGATAAATTCATCTACTGCAAGTACCATTGCATAAGCAGCCGCAACTCCTATAGCAGGTGCTCCTCTGACAGCCAGTGTCCTGATTGCATCCGCTACGGTTTTATAATCTTCACAGGTTATATAGGAAATATTATCAGGCAATTTCCGCTGATCTAAAAGAATCAATTTATGGTTTTCCCAATATAAGGACTTCAATCTCATATATGAAATCCCCCAAAATCACTTGCGGCATGATGAGCTTCCACATCTTGTGTTATATCAAATGATTCACAAAGAATTTTTGTTATTTTACGAAAACTTCCAATATTATGATTCATACACTCAACCACTTCTTTATGAGTTAATCCGGTTGGAGAGATACCTGATGCAAAGTTGGTTACCATAGAAATAGTAGCATAACCGATTTCAGCTTCTCTTGCCAAAGGACATTCCGGAACATTTGTCATTCCAACTACATCTGCCCCCCACATGCGAAAGGCTTTAATTTCTGCCGGTGTTTCAAAGCGAGGACCTTCTGTACAGATGTAAGTCCCGTTAGGATGGATAACAAGATTTTCCTTGTTTGCCGCCTGCAAAATGGCCTGCCGCAACTCTTCACAATAAGGATGGCTCATATCAATGTGTGCAACACCACGAAATTCCCCATCAAAGAATGTTCCTTCTCTACTTTTGGTCAAATCAATAAATTGATCAACCAAAACAAGTTCCCCGGGCTTATAATTCAGATTAAGCGATCCTACTGCCGTAGTAGAAACAATGAAAGAAACATCCAACATCTTTAATGCATATATATTTGCTCTATAATTAATTTTATGTGGAGGAATTGTATGTTTTACTCCATGACGTGCCATGAATATAATTTCTTTTTCACCGAATGAGCCCACCTCATAAGGCACTTTGCCAAAAGGTGTATCTATCACTTCTGAATAAACGTGTGATAGGATTCCGGCATCATAAACACCGGTTCCTCCGATAAAAGCTAATTTACTCATGAGAATATCCTCCTTTTTGTGAAAACCAATTTTTCAATTTACTTCTCGGTATTTTATAAAGTTGACCACAATAGTGACAGGAAATTTCAGTCGTTTCCTGTTCCAGCAATTTTTCTTTTTCGACTTTAGGTAATGATAATAAAGTATTTTTTATTCTGTCTTCTGAACAAGTGCATTTGAATACAATAGAAGTTTGAAACAGTTCCCGGAATTCACCATTTTCCAGCAATGTTAATAACGATTTTCCGGCAAACTTGTCAAATAAAAAATATTCATTATTTTCAAATAAAAGATGAAATAACTCAGAATTTCCCTCCGGTAATAATTCGGCCATATAGGCAGCAGCACGAACCAGCTCTCCTGCCTGATTAATTTGAGTTTCTGTTTTCACAATAGCCCGTGTTTGATCGGATTCGCTTAAATACTGTGTTAAACAGTCAGAAACATCTCCATTTTGCAACATAATAGTACTGTTATATGGCATTTTAAGAAGTGAATATCGTGTAACTGTAATTTTAGAACCGGGTGCGCTGACTAATTCTTTTTCATTTTTTATAGTCTTTCTTACAACCTGATCTATTATATATTCAGGATATCCTCTGACATATCCGTTTTCATATACATCTGCATAGAGGGTTCCTAACTTAGAACTTGTTCTCCATTGAAGACTGATTCCTTCATGATTTTTGAAATCAGTAGCCAAAGTAGCGGTTCCTGCCAAAACTTTTCCCATGATGGAGCCTGTCAATCCCGGTAGCTTGTGAATTTTTTGTAAATGTATAGCTGCTGATGAAACATCTGCTACAGTGATTCTGATTCCTTTTGTATTTAAATAATGAGTAACTTTATTGATATGAACCAAATTTTATCTCCCTGCATGAGTCAATTATATGATTGATATTTCTTCTATTTTACAACATATTAAAGAAAACAAAAACCTGTACAACCTTTTTGATTGTACAGGTTTTAATAATCTTATACCTTGAGCATTTGAATGGCTTTTTTTCGGTCTGCCTTCCCGAATACAGATGAACCGGCTACTAAAATATCTGCACCTGCTTCTTTTAACAAACCGGCATTATCCTCAGAAATACCTCCATCTACTTCAATGGGGATTGAAATATTTTTGCTGTTCATCATTTCTTTCAATTCTTTTATTTTTCCTAAAGTATAAGGAATAAATTTCTGCCCTCCAAATCCCGGATTAACAGACATAATGAGAATAAAATCAGCCAGTGGCAAAACCGTATCTATCATTGACAGAGATGTCCCCGGATTTAAGGCTATACCGGATTTTATGTGTCTTGATTTCAGATTATTTATAATAGAGTCTGCATGCGTTACTGCTTCTATGTGAAAGGAAATCATTTCTACACCTATTTTTTGCAAGACATCAAAATAGTTTTCCGGATGATAGACCATAAGATGAACATCAAACGGCAATGTTGTATATTTTCGTATAGATTCTATGACAGGTGGCCCATAAGAAATATTAGGAACATAGGCGCCATCCATTACGTCTAAATGAATCAAGTCTGCACCACCCAGTTCAACCTCTTTCAGTTCCGTATTCAATTTTCCAAAATCTGCAGCAAGCATAGAAGGTGCAATTTTCATGATAGCCTCCTAAAATTAATTATTCTTATTTTGAGAATTTTTTTGATTTTTTTAACTCTTCCCATACCTGAAGGTAAGATTCATATCTTCTCTTACTGATTTGACCTTCTTCTACAGCCTTTTTAATGCAACATTGCGGCTCACTAACATGATGGCAGTCGTTAAAATGACATTTTCCTAAATAAGGGCGGAACTCTTTAAATAAAAAGTCTAAAGTATTGATATCCAAGTGGTCAATACTGAGAAATGTATACCCCGGTGTATCCATCACATAATTTTCATTTTTAAAAGGCACCAGCTCCGCATGTCTGGTCGTACTTTTTCCTCGCCCTGTACGTTTACTGACATCTCCGGATAAAAAATAAGAAGTATCTAAAATATAATTTAATAAGCTTGATTTTCCTACGCCGGAAGGTCCTGAAAGTGCAATAATACTCTTTTTTAAGCGTAGAATAAAGGTTTCTAATTTACTTAATCCTGTTTTCTCCAAAGTCGATGTACAGAATGAAATATATCCGGCTTTCTCATATGAAAAAGCAATCATTTCGGCTTCTTTTTCTGCCAAGTCACATTTATTGATACAAATAATCGGTGTCATTCCTGCATTTTCTGCAGATAAAATCATACGATCCAACAAGAAAAGATTTATATCCGGCATCCGTACGGAAGATACAAGTAATATCGCATCAATATTGGAAACCGGAGGTCGGTGCAACTGATTTTTACGGGGATAAACTTTAGTAATAACTGTGTGTTTTCCATCATCAGTCTCATATTCAACCGAGTCCCCTACAAGAATATCCGTTTCTTTTTTTAAGGTTCCTTTGGGACGGCAAAGCATCAGTTTATTTTCTTTCCCGAAAATAGTAAAATAGCCATTTTGATTTTTCAGGATAATTCCATGCATGAATTACAATTCCCCATCTTGTACTATATTTCCATCGATAAGCACTTGAACTCTCACCGTACCGCTTCCTTCAACTGTTTCTCTGATATTTTCTCCGGCTTTTACTTGTTCATCGAATGCCACTGATTTTCCGTTATCATCAATCACGTAAATAATAACATGACGAGTCCCACCATTCTTAGGGATACTGATATTTACAGTTCCGTTTTTTTTCTTTGGCTGTCCTTTCTTTTCTATAGTGACATCAATGGTTGTTTCTGTAGCAGAAACACCACCTGCCGGATTTTGAGAGACAATAATGGCATCCGGATCAACAGATGCTGTTCCATCTGTTGATGAAACTTTCCCTAAAGTCATATGAGCAGCCGCCAATGCTTTTTCGGCTTCCTCTAAGGACATACCGATCAGTTTAGGTACAGAAACTGCTTGCTTTACATTAATAACTATATTGACCCGTGTTCCTTTATTGACTTTTGTTGATACTTGCGGGCTTTGAGATATGATAACATCAGAAAGCTCTGACGGATCATTTCCGTTTTCAATAGCTCCCAATGTAAGTTCCAGCTTACTTAACCTATCTTTAGCTTGTTCTAATGTGAGCCCTTTAAGGTCAGGAATAAGTATAGCTGCCCCACCTTTACTTATCGTAAAGTGAATAATCCTCTGTGCTTTTACATTGGCACCTGCAACTGGAGTTTGTGAAATGACTTGTCCTGCCGGTATTTCATCGCTTGCAATTTCATCAATAGATATTTTAAGGTTCATTTCTTTCAATGTTCTTTGAGCGACTTCTACCGGTTTACCCACTAAAGAAGGAACCGTAATATTTTCGGCACTCCAAAAATTACCGAAGCTGAAAAATGCCCAGGCAAAACAAATCAAAAATAATGCAACCATAGAAAGCCAGATATATTTTTGAGGTAATGACGTAATAAAATTATTGAATTTACTTTCTTTATCAACAGCAGGGCGATCACTCGTTTTTGATACAAGCGGTTTTGTCATAGCCGCAAAATCATGCTGTGCCGGTTTATATATGGACGTCGTAAATCCTTGTGCCAGCTTAAGCTCTGACACAAAATCAGAAATAGAATGATACCGCTTTTCCGGATCTTTTTGTAAAGCTGTCAGCACACATTCTTCAAGCATTGGTGAAATCGAAGGATTAATTTTTGCCGGGCGCGGTACTTCTCCACGCATATGCTGAAGCGCTATACTTACTGCTGTTTCTCCTTCAAATGGTAAATGGTGGGTAAGCATTTCATAGAGTACTACCCCTAAAGAATAAATATCAGCTTTTTCGGTAATCTTATCCCCGGCTGCTTGCTCGGGAGACAAGTAATGTACGGACCCTAATACAGATTTCTTATCAATAACCGTTGCTGAATTAATAGCTCGGGCAATACCAAAATCTGTAACTTTAACCTTTCCCGTTTCAGTAAGCAGGATATTATGAGGCTTTATATCACAATGAACAATTCCGTTTTCATGAGCTACCTCCAGCGCACTTGCTATTTCTATAGCAATTCTAACCGCTGTATCTATTGCGATATTAGGATGAGTCTGAATATATTGCTTTAAAGTAATTCCTTCCACAAATTCCATGACTATATAATGAATACCTTGATCATTCCCAACATCATAGATGCCCACAATATTCGGATGCATTAATTTACCTGCAGATTGGGCCTCGTGTCTGAAACGTACAATAAAATCATTATCTTCACAAAAATTACTATGTAAAATTTTTACGGCAACAATTCTGTCTAATAATAAGTCTTTGGCCATATATACATCAGCCATACCGCCAGATCCGATTTTTTTCTCCAGCTTATAGCGATCATCAAGTATTTTACCGGTCATTTGTATTCTCCGCTTTTCTACTCCAGTAATCAATAAGTATTAAGGAAACATTGTCCTTTGCTCCTTTATCGTAGGTTTTTCTGAACAATTGTTCCCCGCAATTTGATAATGCATCTTTTGTCTGGTTTTTATAATTTCCTAAAATTTTTGAAATCGTTTCTTCTGAAACCATTCCGGTCAAACCGTCCGTACACAATAGCACTAATGTGCCATTTTCTAAAAGAATGGTTCCTGTATCCACTTGCACTCGTTTTTTCACTCCAACAGCCCGGGTAATTTCATTTTTTCTCGGATGCACAAGCATTTCCTCTTCAGTAATTTTCCCTTTTGCAAGTAATTCCATTACAAACGAATGATCTGTTGTAAGCTGTTGCAACTTCTGATTTACATAAATATATAAACGGCTGTCACCGACATGCGCCCAACTTAAACACCCGTCACGGATAACTGCCGATATCATTGTGGTTCCCATAGACGAAAGTTCTTGATCCTCAGATTTTCTTTCAAGAATCATCTGATTGGCATATAAAATAGACTCTTTAAGTATTTCCTCTGAAATATCAGGCAGAGGGATTTCTTTCAAATAATTTTCAGCACTTTCTACGGCCAGATTACTTGCAATCTTCCCTCCCAAGTATCCTCCCATCCCATCTGCCAAAATAAAGAATGGGCCGGTACAGTCGGATATACTGTCTTCATTTATCTTGCGGGCCAGACCGACACGAGAATCTCCATATGCAATAAACATAAATATATATTCGTTCCTTACGTAAAAAAATGTGCGATACCTAATATATTAATTTCATAGTAGCATTTTGAAAAAATACCGTCAATTAATCTGATTTTGCTATATATGTGCTGTAAGATATCTTCTTTTTAATTGTCCGCAAGCTGCCTGTATTTCATCTCCCATTTGACGTCTTACGGTAACTTCTTTACCATGCTTAAGTAAAATGTCCTGAAATTTTTTTATTGTTTTTATCTCCGGCGGATACAATTGAATATGCTCCGTACCATTTACAGGAATCAAATTAAAATGGCAGGGCAATTTTCCGACAAGCCGGCATAGTTCTTCGGCATTTTTCGGCGAAGAATTGATTCCTTTAATAAGAATATATTCAAAAGTAACTCGCCGTTTTGTTTTTTCAAAATAATAGCAGGCCGCTTTAATCAAATCTGTAATTTTATAACCTTTGCTGACCGGTAACAATTGATTGCGGATTTCATCATTAGGTGCATGAAGAGAAATAGCTAAAGTAATCGGAATATTTTCATTTGCCAGTTTATAAATTTGAGGTATGATTCCACAAGTTGATAATGTTATATTTCGATAACTCATATTTAATAATTCTTTGTTATTGACAAGCTTTAAAAATTTAAGAACTTCTGCATAATTAGTTAAAGGTTCTCCGGCTCCCATAAGAACCAACGAATGTACCGGGATATCATAAGTTTCTTTAAAAGCATAAATTTGAGATAAAATTTCTCCGGCAGTTAAATTCCGTTCCAATCCTTTTAGTCCGGAAGCACAAAATATACAGCCCATTGCACATCCGACCTGAGTTGAAACACAAATAGAATTACCATAGCTATGATGCATACAAACCGTTTCTACCAATGAGCCATCTTGCAATTTTAACAAAAGTTTTGTTGTGTTTCCGTCATCAGATTGAATATTTCCAATAATTTCAGGTTTATTAATGTAAGCATTTTCGTTTAACCACGTCCGCATATCAAGCGGTAATTGAGTCATGTGATCAAATGAAAATATAAATCTTTTATACAAATAATCACGAAGCTGTTTTGCCCGGTATTGGGGAAATTTATTTTCCACTACCCATTTTTCTATTTCCTGAAGATCCATTCCCCAGATATTATGTTTCATTGTATACCTTTCTTAATTTAGCCAAGAAAAACCCATCACTTCCAAATTGATCCGGCCAAAGAGTCATCATTCCGTTCTTAGATTCACCGGCAACAGGAATAGAGAAGTCAACACTGACAAATCCTGGGTGAGACGAAAGAAATTCTTCAATTATATTTTCATTTTCTTTTTTATTTAATGTACAGGTACTATAGACCAAAATGCCATCTTTTTTTATATAGCGCGAAGCGTTCTCCAATAATTTCTTTTGTATTTTAGGAAACTCCATTAAATCAGCTTCAGATCGTCTCCACTTAATTTCTGGCTTATGACTTATAACGCCGAGTCCAGAGCAGGGAGCATCTAAAAGCACCTTATCATAAGTATTATATAAAGTAGGATATGAGCGTGTTGAATCTTTTACTTCTGCATGAATAATAGAAATACCCAATCGTTTGGCATTTTCCCTAATTAAATTAATTTTGTGAGGATATATATCCCATGCATCAATTGTTCCCCGATCTTCCATAAAAGACGCCAGGTATGTAGTTTTACTGCCCGGTGCAGCACACATATCTAGTATCTTCTCTTGAGGTCTTGCTTCCAAAATAATAGCCGGCATCATAGAAGAAATACTTTGTATATATATAAGTCCGTTTTGTAATAAATCCCCAAAAATTAAATCCGCTCTTTGTTTGATGATGAATGCATCTCTTGCATAAGGAACTGTTTCAAAAGAAATTTTTTCATCAGATAGTCTCTTTTTCAAATCTTCTGCAGACATTTTAAGAGTATTGACTCTGATGCACATAAGAGGCTGTTCCTGGAAAGCAGCCAATATTCTTTCCGTTCTTGGCATTCCCCATGATTCTGTCCAATACTGAACCAACCATTCAGGTACATTATATTTTAAAGAATAGTGTGCTATTGGATTTTCATTTTTCATCGGTAAAACAATCTGGTTCTTTTTTCTTAAAAAATTACGCAATATACCGTTTATAAACCTTGAATTACCCACATGCGTAATTTTTTTTGATATCTTTACTGTTTCATTAACCGCTGCAGATTTGGGTATTCTGTCCAAATAAATTAATTGATACAAAGCTATGCAAAGTAAAATGCGTACAGTGGGATGCAACTTTTTAATGGGACGAGTACTTAATTGCTCTATGACCCAAAGTAAATAATTATATCTGCGGCACACGCCGTAGACTAATTCGGTTAAAAGGTTTTTTTCTTCTCTTATTAAGGGAAATTGTCGTAAGATCTCTTGAACTGCTAAATTAGCATATGCCTCTTTTTCAAAAACCTGATATAAAGCATCGAAAGCCAAATGCCGAGCAGATTTTATTTTTTTAAACGTCAAATCTGTCATTTTCTTTTACCTGATAACCATTAATAAAATCACCGGCATTCATCGGTTTATGGTTTTCCGGTTGAAGTTTAGTAATATATATGATTCCGTCTGAAGTAGCAATTCCAATATTTCCATTTTTAATATCAACAACTTGGCCGGGTTGATATTGAACGGAATCTATGTTTTTAAAAAAGGCACGATGTATTTTGATTCTTTTACCACGGAAAAATGTATATGTACCGGGGTTGGGATACATACCTCGAATCAAAGAATCTAAGGAATGCGCCGGTTTTGACCAGTCTATACGCCCCATATCTTTTGTTATTTTTTCTGCATAAGTTGCCTTTTCGTGATTTTGCGGAACTGCATTAGCAATCATGTCGGGTAAATCATTCAATACCCGTATCATTTGCTCTGCCCCAAGAAGAGATAACTTAGCAAAAAGTTCTCCTGCTGTGATGTGTTCCTCTATTTTTATTTCTGCCACAGAAATTACATCGCCGGTATCCATACCGCTATCTAATTTCATGATAGAAACACCGGTCTTCTCTTTACCGTCAATAATCGCACGTTGTATAGGTGCTGCCCCACGATATTCCGGAAGAATGGAAGCGTGAACATTGATAGCTCCATATTTCGGGATGTCAAGAACTGATTGAGGTAAAATTTTTCCATAAGCAATGACAATAATAAGATCCGGTTCCAGCTCTTTCAATTCACGAATGGTAGGTTCATCATTAAAATTCAATGGTTGGTAAAGTGGAGTATTTTTCTTTAATGCCAGTTCCTTTACCGGTGAAAAAGTAATTCTTTTCCCTCGTCCATTAATTTTATCCGGTTGAGTGTAAACCGCTATTGGATTATATTCATTTTTGTATAAAAGATTTAATGATTCGGCTGCAAATGCCGGCGTTCCCATAAAAATAATTTTATACGGATTGCTCATTTGATGCCGGCCCCTTATGTAATGATTTCGCTTTTTCAATAAATAAAATTCCATTTAAATGATCTGTTTCATGCTGAATACATCTTGCTAATAACCCGGATGCCTTTTTTTGCTTTTTTTTACCATGGATATCAAAATATTTGACATTGACTTTTGCATAACGTTCTACTTCACCATATAAATCGGGAACAGAAAGACACCCCTCTATATCAGTGACTTTTTCATCTCCATCGGGAGTCCACTCAGGATTGATGTAAACTTCAAACCCCGTCTCGCCATCATCAGCAACAAAAACTCTTTTAGATACTGCAATTTGAGGTGCTGCAAGCCCCACTCCATTGGATTCATACATTATTTTTTTCATAGAATTAATAAGAAACTTTAATTTTTTATCAAAAACCGTAACGGGCTCTGCTACCATTTTTAAGATGGGATTTCCCGCTTTTATGATTTCATTCATTTTGATTTTCTCCCTGATTTTATATATTTTTATATAGGATCTACATCTATAATTATAGCATTTTCTTTAAAAATAGTACTTCCCCGCATCCATGTTTTTAAGTGCAATAAATTATTCCCCTTAATCAATATAGAAACATAGTAAAGGTTACGCACTTTTTTTATAGGCTCTTCAAAAGGCTGACTTATTTGGATTTGGTCTTTATTATCTTTTGTCTGTACTAAAATATTTTTATAAAGTCTTTCCGCATGTGCTCTTGCCATGATTTCCTCTTTATTAAAACAAGTGATTTTAAGCATGCGCACAAACGGAGGATAATTCATTAGCTTTCTAAATTCAATTTCATGTCGGTAAAACATTTTGTAATCATGATTTTGCGCGGCTTTAATTACATAATGATCAGGATTAAAGGTTTGTAATATTACTTGTCCCTGTTCTTCACCTCTTCCTGCCCGGCCTGCACATTGTGTAATCAGATTAAAAGTTTGTTCTGCCGCTAAATATGTCGGCATATTCAAAGTATTATCGGCAGCAAGAATTCCCACGGTTTCAACATTGCTTATGTCATGCCCTTTTGCCACCATTTGTGTACCGAATAAAATATCAATTTTCCCGGATTTAAAATCATCCAATATTTTTGAGGCACTGTTTTTCCTGCTTGTGCTGTCCAAATCAAAACGCTGGCATTCAGCTTCCGGCAACAATGTTTGTAAATCGGTCTCTATGCGCTGAGTCCCTTTTCCCAAGAACAAAATTTTCTTATTTTTACATTCAGGACAAATTTCGGGGACAGGAAAAGAGCTATCACAATAGTGGCATTTCAGTTGTCTTGAATCTTTATGATATACAAGTGATACATCGCAATGGGGACATTTAAAAACATGACCGCAATTTTCACAAATGAGTGTAGTTGCAAAGCCTCGTCGATTCAGCAAAAGAATCGCCTTTTTCTTATCTTTCATAGTTTTATGTAATAAATTCAGTAAGGGCCGCGATAAAATAGCTTTGTTCCCCGCCTGGTACTCTTCGCGCATGTCACACAAATGAATCTTTGGAAGAGGCGTATTATGAATCCGGTGATTCATTTCAATTAACTTAACCTTCCCTTCCAATGCTGCATAATAAGTTGCTATCGATGGTGTAGCTGCCCCCAGAACTATCGGGCATTGATAAATTACTGCCATAAATTTGGCTACATCCCGCCCGTTATATCTCGGACCGTCACTTTGCTTGTATGAACTGTCATATTCTTCATCAATAATAATAAGCTTCAAGTTTTTAAAAGGCATAAATAGAGCAGAGCGGGATCCGATAATGATATTACTTTCTCCATTTGCAATACGCTGCCGGTTATTATATCTCTCCCCTTTGCTCAGATTACTATGCATAAAAACGACTTTCTCACCAAAACATTTGGCAAAATAAGATACCATTTGCCCGGTAAGTGCAATTTCCGGAACTTCAATTAAAACAGACCCGCCCATTGACAATGCATGGATTGCGGCACGCAAATATACTTCAGTTTTTCCACTTCCGGTTACTCCATGAAGTAAAAAACTGTCGTAAGAATTTTTATCTATTGCATCACAAATAATATGTACAGCCTCTTTCTGTTCATCAGTCAAAGAAATAGGTTTATCAACTAAATTATTTTCTATTAATGAGAAGGTCTTCTTTTTTTTATAAAAAAAATGACCGAATCCCCTCTCGCAAAAAGATTTAATTACACCAGAGGAGAATCCTGATTCATTTAATTCTGAAACGGCAGCCTCTTTATGTTTTTCCAGATACATTAATAACTGATTTTGCTTAGGGCTCCTGTTTAATTCTGTTTTTAGGCCTTCCCGGCTTAAAGCAACCCATTTCGCAAGCGGTTCCTTATGAACAGCTGCCGGTAATTCCTGTTTTAATAAAAAGCCGGCCTTAACATATGATAAAAATAATTCTTTCCCCCAAAGCATGACCGCATCTTTTTCTGAAACCATATGAATTGAATTATCAATCACACCGGTTATATTTTCTATATCACCACATATATCCCATAAAATTTTATAAAAAACGGATGTGGTTATTCCTTTTTTATCAATAAAAAATAACCGGAGTGCCTCTATATAAGTACACATGTAGTATTGTGAAATCCAAAGAGCTGTTTTCAGCATTTCTTCACTAAACCAGGGAAATGAATCAACTAAAGAATGGATCTTTAGAAGCTTATAGGATAACCCTAAAACATTTTCTTGCCTGGAGGATATAATTATTCCCTCTTCCAGTCTTCCCGAAAAAGGAACAACACAACGCCATCCGGGACCAATATTTACAAAATCAGGAGGAATTCGATAAGAAAATGTCCTGTTTAAATGTTTGGAGGGACGATTGATCAATACTTCGGCAACAGTTTCCATATACCCTCCTTTAAATAAAGTAATCGAATAAATGTTTTAGTTTATTATATCATATCTAAAAAATTAAATATAAAAAATACTGCAGCATTTTCTGCAGTATTTTTTATAGCCTTCTATTATAAACCGGCTTGTTCTTTTAACGAATCTGCTTTATCTAAACGTTCCCACGGTAAATCAATATCTGTTCTACCAAAATGGCCATATGAAGCGGTTTGTTTATAAATAGGTTGCCGCAAATTAAGCATATCGATTATTCCTGCCGGTCGAAGTTCGAAATTCTTTTCAATTAAAGAAACAATTTTTGCATCATCAATTTTTCCTGTTCCGAAGGTATCAACAAATATCGAAACCGGACGAGCCACGCCAATTGCATAAGCAAGCTGGATTTCACATTTATCTGCAATTCCTGCTGCAACAATATTTTTAGCCACATACCGGGCCGCATAAGCAGCAGATCGGTCTACTTTTGTCGGATCTTTTCCGGAAAAAGCACCGCCGCCATGCCGTGCCATTCCGCCATAGGTATCAACAATTATTTTTCTTCCCGTTAATCCGGCATCCCCCTGCGGTCCGCCAATGACAAATCTCCCAGTCGGATTAATAAGATACTTTGTATTTTCGTCAATAAATTTTTCAGGAATCACTGATTGTACAACATGATGAATCATATCTTTATGAATGGATTCCTGTTCTATTTCAGGATTATGTTGCGTAGAAATAACAATAGTATCAACTCGCACAGGTTTCCCATCATCATATTCCACAGTTACCTGTGTTTTTCCGTCGGGCCGCAAATAAGGTAATATACCTGTTTTTCTGACATCTGCCAATCTGCGGGAAAGGCGATGTGCATAAGCTATCGGTAGCGGTAAATATTCCGGCGTTTCATTGCACGCATATCCGAACATCATTCCTTGATCACCTGCACCGATATCATAATTATCAGCCTGCTTATTTTTAGCTTCAAAGGAATGATCTACACCCATGGCAATATCAGGTGATTGTTCATCTAAAGAAATTAAAATGGCACAGGTTTCACTATCAAATCCATAGTGTCCATCAGTATATCCGATATCTTTAATTGTTTTCCTGATAATTCGCGGAATATCAATTTTAGCTATAGTAGATATTTCACCAAACACATGAACCTGTCCGGTTGTTACAATCGTTTCACAAGCAACGCGCCCGTTAGGATCTTGATCAAAAATTGCATCTAAAATTGCATCAGAAATTTGATCGGCTATCTTATCAGGATGTCCCTCGGTTACTGATTCTGAAGTAAATAATATTTTTTTAGGCATATTAACCTCCTATAAATACGGCCAAAGAAAAAACCTCCATGCAGGGAGGTTAACCTCTCATCTGCCAGCACTTTGCTGATGGAATTAGCACCTTTTCCCTATACGGAATGGTTGCTGCAGCTTCATCGGGCCAAGTCCCTCTGCTGCTCTTGATGAGTTATTTGTAGTTTTATTATAACATACTTGCTGTGGAAGTAAAATATTAAATGAAAATTTTATAATTGAAATAAATGATAATATGAATTACGACAGAATCAGTCTTATTACTTACAGCCGCTCTGCCACCTTCTCAATAATAATTTTCCCTAATTCTTCTTTTGTCATTTTAGGATATTGCTGTATTGTTCCATCTTTGTACAAAATGGAAGCAATATTTGTAGTAACATTAAATCCCGCTCCCGGCATGGCTACGTCATTTGCAATCAACATATCCAAATTTTTCTTTTTGATTTTTTCTTGTCCGTGCCGGATTACAGCATTTGTTTCTGCCGCAAAGCCAACCAGAAATTGCTTCTTTTTTCTTTTCCCCAACTCCAATAATATATCCGGATTCAATTCCAGTTTAATATCTAAAGAACTGTTTTCTTCTTTTTTTATTTTATGGTCAGACTGATTAACCGGACGATAATCAGCAACAGCAGCCGCCATAATAACTACATCACTGGAATCATAATATAAATTCATTGAAGTATTCAATTCCCGAGCATTTTCTACATAGACTACGTTGATACCGTCAGGAACAGGCAAAGATTTAGTACAACTGACCAGAGTTACATTTGCATCTTCCATAGCCGCTGCCTTGGCAATAGCATACCCCATACGTCCGCTTGAACGATTTCCGATATATCTTACCGGATCAATATTTTCTTTCGTTCCACCGGCACTTATAACTACATTTTTCCCTTTTAACAAATGTCTGCCATAAAGAATTCTTTGCATTTGGAATATAATTTTATCTAATTCCGGAAATCTGCCTTTACCATTTGTATTACAAGCCAGATGACCACTTTCCGGTTCAACAAATTCATATCCTAAATCCCGCAATTTTCTGATGTTTTGGCAGACAATCGGGTTTTCATACATATTTGTATTCATTGATGGTACAAAAAGAACCTTTGCTTTTGTTGCCATAATCGTTGTTGAAAGCATATCATCAGCAATACCGTTAGCTACCTTACCTATAATATCTGCAGTGGCAGGGGCAATAACAAAAATATCCGCCAGATTTGCCAATGCAATATGCTCAACATCCCATTTATATATATTAGAAAACATGTCTACCGTTACATTATTTCCGGAAAGTTCGCCAAAAGTTATGGGGGTAACTAATTTCGTAGCATTCTTTGTCATAATACAATGAACATCTCCGCCTTGTTGTCGAAGCCGGCTTACAAGTCCGGCGGCCTTAAAGGCAGCAATTCCTCCACAAACTCCTACTACTATATGCTTATTATTGAACATCATAATATCCTTTCAATAGCGGATCCTCTAAAAATACAAAGAGCCGGTAAAGCCGGCACTTTTATTTCTTTTCATCCGAATAAGTAATTTTATCTTTGTATATTTCTTCCAAGGCTAAAGTAACTGTCTTTTTTCCATCATCATCAAGCAACGGGAACGCTCCATCTGTTAACTCACGCGCTCTCATTGCTGCCAATGTAACAAGAGTATATTTCGTGTCTACTTTCTTAACCAATGCATCTATAGAAGGATAGCACATCATTTTAAAGGAACCTCCTTATTTATATATTGTCTAAAAATAGTTTCTACATGATTTTCATTTCTAGATAATTTGCATTTTTCCGCTTCCAGAATGGCACATGTTTTCTGAACAGCTTCTTCAAGCACGTCATTAACTACCATATAGTCATATTTATGAGCCATGGACAGTTCATTAGTAATCTCTGAAAGCCGCTTTTGTATGACATCTTCCGAATCAGTGCCTCTGCCATACAATCTGGCTGACAGTGTTTCTAAAGAGGGAGGCACGATATAAATAAATACCCCTTTCGGATACCTGGCTTTAACTTGCATAGCCCCTTGAATATCTATTTCCAGAAGTACGGATTTCCCCGATTCGATTAAATCCAATACTTTTCTTTTTGGTGTTCCATAGTAATGATCATAGACGCAAGCATACTCTAAAAAGGCATCCTCTTTAATTAATTTTTCAAACTCTTCATTCGTTCGAAAAAAATAACTGACTCCTTCAATTTCGCCCGGACGTGGTGCCCTTGTAGTCATAGAAATAGAATAATGTAAATCAGGGTAAATCTTACGTATGGCATTACAAATAGTTCCTTTGCCTGCACCGGAGGGGCCGGAAACAACCAATAAAATTCCTTCGTCACTCTTGGCCGACTGCATATTAACCCTCATCAGAGGCTTCTGCAACAACTGTATCTTTATTCATCAAACGATGTGAAATCGTTTCCGGTTGAACCGCCGAAAGAATAATCTGGCCGCTATCCATAATCAAGACAGCTCTTGTTTTGCGTCCATACGTAGCATCAATCAATTCTCCCTTGTCACGACAATCCTGAATCATTCTTTTTACCGGTGCTGATTCCGGGCTGATAATAGCAATTACTCTCGCCGCCGCTGCCATATTACCAAACCCTATATTAATAAGCTGAACTCCCATTTTCTTCTCCTTACTCAATATTTTGAACCTGTTCTCTGATTTTCTCAAGTTCTGTTTTGATTATTATAACACAATTGATTACATCCATGTCATTCGCTTTAGATGCAGTCGTATTGACTTCACGCTGAATCTCCTGAATCAGGAAATCCAATTTTCTTCCTACAGGCTCCTTTGCAGTTAAAGCGGTTTCAAATTGTAACAGATGGCTTTTAAACCGGACCAATTCTTCAGTAAAATCTGTTTTTTCTGAATAAATCGCCACCTCTTGCAATAAACGGCTCTCTTCAATTTCTCCATTAATATCCTTTAACAGTTTTTTCATTTTTGCACGCAGACGGGTTTCATAATCGAGATTAATTTGCTCTTGTTTTCCCTCAAGAAAATTCATTTCTTTCTGTAAAAAATGAATACGATTTTTTATGTCGGATGCTAATTGCGCCCCTTCTTTTAATCTCATATCATTTAATCCTGTTAAAGCCTCGTCAATCGCCTGCTCTACCAAGGGAATTAACTCTTCATCTGACACCGTATCTTTTTCTACGGACAAAAAGGGTTCCGGCAAGGCAAGTAAATCTTTAATTGCCGGTTTATTATTTTTTATGCATTTCATTTTTCTTATTTCCGCGAAAGCGTTTAGATATGCTTTAAGCAAATCTTTATCAATCGATACATGAATATTATCACTGCCCGGTAATGCTTCAAATGAAAGATTTACAGAAATTTTTCCCCGCTTCACCTGATTTTTAATCCTTTTGCGGATAGATTCTTCAATAACAGAAGAAAAACGATTGCTTCTTATATTAATTTCCAAAAATCTGCTATTTACCGATTTTATTTCTGCTGTAAGAATTCCTTTCGTTCCTGTTGAAACGGCTTGTCCGAAACCGGTCATGCTTTTCAGCATTTCTGTTTCCTCCTTTTCACTCCGAATACAATTTATTTAATGCAATAATTACCTTCAAAAACTTTTATTGCAGGACCTGTCATAAAGACAGAATCTGATTCCTTTCCATCCCAAGAAGCATGAAGTTGACCGCCATCAAGAATCACATTTGCTTCTTTCTCCACTATTCCGTTAATTATAGCTGCAACAACGGCAGCACAAGTTCCTGTGCCACAAGCCATTGTAATTCCGCTTCCTCGCTCCCAAACACGCATGCGCAAAAGATTTTTATCCAAAACCTGAACAAATTCTACATTTGTTTTTTTAGGAAAATGGGCATTCCCTTCAAGCAAAGGCCCGATTTGCTCCAAAGGAATACTTTCCACATCATCCGTAAAAATGATGGTATGTGGATTTCCCATAGATACACAAGTAATTTCAAATGTACCGCCCACGCGATCATTAATGATTTTTTTAATAACTTTTCCTTCTCCTAAATTAAGCGCCGGTATATCTCTTGCATTCAAACGAGGAGCTCCCATATTTACTTTTACATGACCATTATTTAAAACCTCTGGAAATAAAATACCGGCACCTGTTTCTACAGAAAAACAAGATTGTTTTACTAATTTCAATTCAAGAGCCCATTTGGCAAAAGCACGAATACCATTACCACACATTTCCGCTTCACTACCGTCGCTATTAAAAATCCTCATTTTCAAATCTGCTTTATTCGACGGCAATATAAAAATAATCCCATCTGCACCAATTCCAAAGTGACGGTCACAAAGGATTTTGGCTTGATTAATAATTTCTGTTATGTCTAAATTTATAGCATTTATAAATATGAAATCATTACCACAGGCTTGCCATTTTGTGAAGTTCATCCTCATATCCTCCCAGATAAAGTTTTTTAATATTGTCATGTTACAAATTTGAATAATATTCACTTATTTCTATTGTATAATATACTTACTGGGAATAAAAGAAGGGAGCCTATTCATGCAAATTGACAGTGCCACTCTTTATGTGATTACGAAATGCTTAAATAATACTCTTATACCATCACAAGTTCGGCAAATTCGGCAAATCGACAGTCGTATTATAGACATTGAACTTTTTTGTTCTGATTCAAATCCTGCACATTTAATCCTTGACACGTATAAACCGGCTGTATATTTATCCGGCAAAAAAGAAAATATGTATTCCCCACCACAAACTTTTTGTATGACCTTACGAAAACACTTAGAAGGGGCACGCTTATCATCCATCGAACAGATTAACCTTGACCGACTTATAAAGTTTGATTTTGACCGGATTGAAGAAGCAGGTCAAATTGTTACCAAATCTATCTATGCTGAATTAATTCCTTCCGCTCCCAATCTCATCTTAACCGAAAAAGGGATAACGATAGATGCCTGTTTGAAAGGGAAAAAAGCAGATCGTTTTGTGATGAGCGGGCAACCTTATTTCTTGCCGTCCAATTCTTCAAGAATGAATTTTTTTCATTTTACAATAAAAGAATTATCAGAAATTTTTTTATTTAATAAAAACGAAGATATCTCTTTACAAGATTTTATTTATCAAAATTTCCACGGATTTAGTCATCTTCTTTTGACCGAGCTTTGCCGGCGAACAGAAATAAACAGTTCCGCAACTTTATCATCATTAGATGAACAAACAATTAAATTATTGTCAAAAAACATGTACTTAATAGCAGAAGAAATCAAAAAAACAGAAGATTTACGGATTTATTGCTACCGAAACAAACAGGTAATAAGTCCTATACAACTTTCATTTGCTCCAATCGTAAAATCAATTGCTCCCTTGGAATGGCTTGAAGAAGAGCTGCTAAATAATAACGGAGGTCTTTCTGCAGAAATAAAGAGTATTAATAAAAAACTTCTTTTGCTTATTAAGAAAGAAAATCGAAAAATAGATAAAATTAATGAAGAATTGAAGGAAACGGAAAAAATAGAACAATATAAATTATGGGGAACCTTACTTTCTATATATGCTTATGAAAAACCTGAAGGCAAAACAAAAATTGCAGTAAGTAACTTATTTAAAGATCCTCCTGAAAATGAAATCATTCCTATAAATCCCATGCTTTCAATTACAGAGAACAGCCAGTCTTATTTTAAAAAGTATTCAAAAATGAAAACCAGACTTCAAATGAGCGAAAAAAAAATAAATGAATCCTTTTTGAAAATTAAGTACTTAAATGAAATGTGTTATTTCAGTGAATCTATACAATCAAAAAATGAACTGGAATCACTAAAAGAAGAACTGCAAAAAAGCGGACTGGAGAATAATTTCCAAGGCAATAAAAAGACAAGAAAAAAAGAATTCTCCCTACCGTTGTTTCCCGTTGTAATTGATGGATTTAATGTATTTGTAGGGAAAAACAATATGCAAAATGATTTTTTGACTCTTCACAAGGCCCAAAAAAGTGATTTATGGTTTCATGCCAAGAATTTACCGGGTTCACACATCATTCTTGAAACCGAAGGGAAAATTATACCGGAGGAAACTATAGCAAAAGTTGCTTCTTTAGCCGCATTTCACAGTAAAGGTCGCAGCTCCGGAAAAGTTGATGTTGATTATACTCATGTTAAATATATCAGAAAAATACCGAACGGACCGCCAGGCTTAGTTAATTACACTCATCAACGTACTATTACCGTATTTCCAAAAGAAATACAAAATTGAACACTAAAATAAAAAACGGAGATAAACATCCCCATTTTTTATTTTAAACAATTATGCCATAATCTTTCAGCATTTGTCGTATTTTATTTAATTCATCTTTACTGGGAGGCACCATGGGAAGCCTGAATGCACCGCCAGGTTGTCCGATTAAATTAACAGCTGTCTTTATCGGAATAGGACTTGACGTAAAAAACATTCCTTTCATAAAATTATACATTTTCAGATGAAGCCTCCTTGCAAGAGATAGATTTCCTTTCTCAAATGCTTCTATCATTTTTAACAAGTCATCTCCGATGATATGACTTGCTACAGAAATAAGCCCCACTCCTCCCATAGAAAGAACCGGCAGTGTAAAGGCATCATCTCCGCTATAAATCATAAAATCATCCGAAAGCAACAATTTTTCACGAGTGAGCTGATCCCAACTCCCTGTAGCATCTTTAATACCCACAATATTAGGACATACATCAGTCAGTCTTTTAATAGTTTCGGGCAAAATGCTTGTCCCGACACGACCGGGAACATTATATAAAATGACCGGCAATTTCGTTGCACTTGCTATTGCTTTGAAATGTTGAAATATTCCCTCCTGATTAGGCTTTACATAAAAAGGTACAATAGCAAGTAACGCATCAATACCTGTTTTCTCTGCTTTTTTCATAAAATCAATTGTTTCTGCAGTACTGATTGTTCCGACATTTCCCATAATAGGAACTTTGATATCAGTTCCGTATTTACCGACGGCATGGACAATCACTTCATATAACTTCAATTTTTCATCACTGCTCATGGTAGCTCCTTCACCGGTAGTCCCACCGACAAGAATGCCTTCCGAGCCGTGATGAATTAAATATTTTGCCAGCGCAGTTGCACTGTCATAATCAACATCACCATTTTCTTTAAATGGTGTAATCATTGCTGTTATCAAACGGCCAAATTTTGCTATTGCCATAATTCTTCCCCGCTTTCTTTCAAGATTCAATTTATATCATGAGAAATAATGTATTCTGCAATTTGTAATGTGTTCAGTGCCGCTCCTTTGCGAATTTGGTCGCCACAAACCCATAAAGATATGCCCTTATCATTAAATAAATCTTTTCTGATTCTCCCTATAGCAACATCTGTTTTATCTGACGTATCTAATGGCATAGGATATATTTGATTATCTACATCATCAACAAGTACGACACCTTTAAAATCTGAAATTGCTTGTTTTATTTTATCAACAGGAATAACATCTTCCGTTTCTATATAAATGGATTCTGCATGGCTTCTTACTACGGGTACACGAACCGCAGTAGGAGTAATTTGAATGGTATCGTCATGAAAAATTTTGTGTGTTTCATGTACCATTTTCATCTCTTCCTTTGTATATTGATTTTCAAGGAATACATCAATTTGGGGAATTAAATTATAAGCTATCTGGTAATGTTTCGGCAAACCGGATGACGGAAGAATATGTGGAACATACTCTTTGCCGGTAAAAACAGCTTCTGCTTCTTTAAATAATTCATCAATTCCATCTTTCCCTGCACCGGATACAGCCTGATAGGTACTTACAATAATACGTTTAATAGGAGAAATATCATAAATCGGCTTCAACGCCATAAGCATAATAATGGTTGAACAATTGGGATTTGCAATAATCCCCTGATGCTTGGCGATATCTTCCGGGTTAATTTCGGGAATAACAAGAGGTACCTTGGGATCCATCCGAAAGGTACTGGAATTATCAATTACAATTGCCCCCCGTTTCACTGCTTCGGGGGCTAAAACCTCACTGATTTTACCTCCGGCAAATAATGCAATGTCTATGCCGTCAAAGGATTCCGGCGTTGCCTCTTCTACTACATAGTCCTTACCACATACTTGCAACTTTTTCCCTGCAGATTTGGCTGATGCCAATAGCTTTAGAGAAGAAAATGGAAAATTTCTCTCTTTAAAAAGACGAATAAATTCCTGTCCTACAGCTCCTGTAGCGCCAAGAATAGCAATATTCGGGGGATTTCTCATATGACGGTACCTCCTTAATCCAGATAATTTTCAAGACCATAAACTAGCCCGGGCATTTCCATAATTTTTTTACAAGCCAACATAACTCCGGGCATAAATGATTTTCTATCTAATGAATCGTGACGAATTGTTAATATTTCTCCATATCCGCCAAACAAAACCTCTTGATGTGCTACATACCCGGGAAGGCGTACGCTATGAATAGGAATTCCTTCATATCTTCCTCCTCTTGCCCCGGAGATACTTTCTTTTGTTCCATCAGGCTCCGGTTGCATTGTTCTTGCTTTCGCCATTTTTTCGGCAGTTAATTTTGCTGTACCCGAAGGAGCATCAAATTTATGATTGTGATGTAATTCAATAATTTCTGCATTAGGCAGATATTTGGAAATTTCAGCAGAAACTTTCATCAATAAAACTGCACCGAGGGAAAAATTGGGAGCAATAAGACAATTTGCATTATTTTTTTCAGCAACAGCAGCCAGTTCATTTCTCTGCTCGGAAGTAAGTCCTGTCGTACCTATCACCATGTGTATGCCGGATTCAAGAACCAGCTTTGCATTTTCGTAAATAACAGCAGGAGATGTAAAGTCAATAACTACATCAGGTTTCACCAGTTTAAATGCTTCCTGTAAAGAACGGGAAATCAAAACTCCCAAATTACCGGAACCTGTAACCATACCGACATCCTTACCTGCACACTTCGGATCTACTGCACCAACAAGTTGAAGATTCTTCTCTTGTATAACTGTACGAACGACCTCGCTTCCCATTCTGCCGTTTGCACCATTCACTAAAACTTTTATCATTCGCTCTTCCCTTTCCGGTTTTTATAAATAAAAACAAGTAATATATTTACCTTATATAATAAATCCTAAAAAAGATATTTCAACCAACAATTACTTTTTTCATTTCTAAAGCAGCCTCTACAGCACGAACAGATTGTTCGGTTCCCGAAATCATTTGTGCAATAGCATGGATATGTTCTTTTTCTGTAAGAAGAATTGCTTTGGAAGATGTATATCCGTTTGAAACAATCTTATCTATTTTATAATGTCTCTCTGCCACACAAGCTGTTTGCGGCAAGTGGGTAATCACAAGAATCTGTAAATTTTCAGATAATTCCTTTATTTTTCTGGCCACCTGTACCCCAACTTTACCACTAATCCCTACATCAATTTCATCAAATACCAATGTCTGTTGTTTTAATAAATGCGAGATAACTATTTCCACGGCTAGTGCAATTCGGGAAACTTCCCCACCTGATGCCACTTCTCTCATAGAGCGAAGTGGTTCGCCTGCATTAGCAGAAAAATAAATCTCCATTTCATCTTTTCCTGACGAAGACGGGCTTTCTGAAGGAACCAAATGAAGGGCCATAGACGCATGTTCCATCCCCAACTCATGTAAAACAGAAACCATTTGATTGATAAGATTCTGCCCGTATTGTAGCCGTAATTGATTCAATTCTTTAGCCTTTTCCATTAACCGGATATGAATATCCTGTAATTTCTGTCTCAGATGGCTATTCTCATAAATTAAATCTTTCAGATTTTTATATTCTTCTTCAGCACGATCTTTATACATAATAACATCAGATAAACTCGGGCCGAATTTTCGTTTCAAATCGGAAAGAGTTTCACTTCGTGATTGCAGTTGAGCTAATTCTTCTTCGGAAAAATCAGTATCGGCGAGATAAGTTTCAAGTTTTTCCACTACATCTTCTATCATATAAAGCGCCGAATTAACCGACTCCCCGATTTCATTAATTTTTTCATCATACCGGGATATAGAAAGAATCTGTTTTGCCGCAACAGCTAAACGATCCTGAGCTCCAAAATCTTCTGTAAATGATTTAAGTGCTTCGTGAATTGCGTTCATTATCTTTTCATGATTTTGTAAAACAATAAGGCGACTTTCAATCTCATCGTCTTCACCGTCTCTGATATCTGCATCATGAATTTGTTTCAGTTCCCACTCCAATATATCAATACGACGTTCGTTTTCTTGTTTTTTAGCATCAAAGTCATCTAAAATTTTTTTGGTATTCTTCCAATTCTGAAACATTTCATTATATACTTTTTTCATTTCTTGCAGTTGCTCTGACGATTGATCTATAATTTTTTCACAATATTCAGATGATAAAAGTTCAAATGTATCATTTTGTTCATGAAGTCGTACCAATTTACGTCCAATCAATTCTAACTGTTTTACTGTACAGAAATTACCATTAATTTTGCAAATGCCACGGCCGTTACGGTTTAATCTGCGTGATAAAATAATTTCCCTGTTGACCGACTCAAATCCCATTTCATTAAGCAGTTCACACATTTCATTATCACCATAAAAAATGCCTTCTACCTGAAAAAAGTCTGTCCCCGTTCTTATTAAATTCGTTTTTGCACGCCTGCCTGTTAAAATAGCCAACGCATCAATTAATATTGATTTACCTGCTCCTGTTTCTCCTGTAAAAACAGTGGCGCCTCTTGATAAATCAATGATTGTATCTTCTATAATAGCAAAATTTATAATATGTAAGGTCTGAAGCATATATCCTCCTATGCCTGCAGTAACTCCTCAATACGTTTTTTAAAAGTTGTTACCCCTTCCGGCGATCTGGCAATTACCAAAATTGTGTCATCCCCTGCTAATGTTCCCATGATTTCTTCCAACTTAGCTTGATCAATAGCAGCTGCCACAGATTGTGCAGATCCCGGCAAAGTATGAATAACTACAAAATTCATACTGCTGTCAATTTTAGTTACCGCGCCCTGAAATAAGAGTGCTGTATGATTTCTTGATATAATATTTGCTTTTTCTGTTGATAATGCATATTTATAGTGTCCGTCTCCATAAGGAATTTTTATAAGCATCATCTCCTTGATATCTCTTGAAACGGTTGCTTGCGTAACCGCAATTCCTTCTTTTTGCAAAGCCTGTGCCAGCTCTTCCTGTGTTTCTATAATTTGGTTTTGAATAATTTCTTTGATTTTCATACTTCTATATCGTTTCATAAAAACCTCCATATGCTTAATTTTATACAGTTCTATTGTTTAATTTTATAGTATTTAATGAATATGGTCAATAAATATGCATATTCGGGCATAACAACCAATCATATAAAAAAGATCCGTCCTTTACCTATACCAGATACCGGAGGGATCTCCAATTTATATTTTTTTTACCAACTTATCAGATAATATTTCCCAAAAATCTTGATCTTTAAAACGGACGAACCGTATTTTTTTTCGAATTCCCTGTACAACCAGCGTTTCTCCTTTTTTCAAGTCATAAGATCCGTTACCATCCATCGATATATGCAAGATTTCTTCTCTATCTGACAAAGTGATTTTTACAATATCTCCTTCTGACAGCACAGATGAAAATTTAGCAAGTGTATGAGGACATATCGGAACAACAATCATTTCCTGTGCCGCAGAATGAAGAATCGGGCCTCCGCAAGAGAATGCATATCCTGTAGAACCTGTCGGAGTGGAAATAATAAGACCGTCACATGGATATTGTTGTGCAAAATTATCGTTAATCCATAAATTTAATCTTACCATCTTACCGATTTGGTTCTTCCCGATTACCACATCATTTAATACAACCGGTAATTTTGTAGCATGATTTTCCCCATCTAAAATAGTGGCTTCCAAAAATAATCGCTCTTCCAATACATAATCCTGTTTGATTAACTGCCTGATTTTAGATTCGGTATCATTTTCTTTTATGGAGTTTAAAAATCCTAATTCCCCTAAATGAATTCCTGTCAAGAAAACCTCATAATCAGAAAAGATTTTAGCGGTTTCCAGATAAGAACCGTCTCCTCCTACAGATAAAATGTGTTTTAAGTGTGTTCCCATCCACTCCGTAGTCTTATAAAGAGAGGGGTTGATATAAATATTCTTTTCCTCAAGCTTACTTTTCGCTTCATTTGCAACAAAATATTTTACCTGTTGATTCTCTAATATCTTAATTAATTTAGGAAGGTATTGATAAATTTTTTGTTTTTTTATATTCGGATAGATACCAAACTCCATATGCCTCACCTCTTTAGCTCAAGATGTGCTTTTTCTACAATTTCAGAAATGCGACTAGTATCAAAAATTTCTTCGGAATGAAATTTTAATAAAGCCAAAAACTCAATATTCCCTGACCCGCCTTTTATCGGCGAATACGTCAAATCACAGACAACAAAGCCATCTTTTTCAAAGCTTTGAATCGTATCTCTGATAACCTCTTCATGAATCAGCGGATCACGTATCACGCCGCCCTTTCCCACCTTTTCCTTACCCGCCTCAAATTGCGGTTTTATAAGAATAATCAGCGCCCCTTCTTCTTTTAATATAGATTTGACAGCCGGAATAATCCGCAACACAGAAATAAAAGAAATATCCGTTGCTACAACATCCACTGCTTCTCCCAGCATTTGTACAGTTACATCTTTAATATTTGTTTTCTCTAAATTAATTACTCGGGAATCATTTCTCAACTTCCAGTCCAATTGATTTGTTCCCACATCAATTGCATATATTTTTTCTGCTCCGTTTTGTAATGCACAATCAGTAAAACCACCGGTGGAGGCACCTATATCTGCCATGATTTTATGTTTCATGTCAAGATTAAATGCTTGAATTGCTTTCTCCAATTTATATCCGCCCCGTCCCACATAGGGCATAATATTTCCTTTTATCCTGAGACGGCAATCTGAGGGGACCTTGGTACCCGCTTTATCGACAGGAGTGTCGTTCACTAAAACAATTCCCTCCATGATATGCCTTTTCGCCATTTCCCGACTTTTAAAAAAACCTTTTTCGACAAGTAAGATATCAAGCCGTTCCTTTTTTACTTTGATTTTGTCTTTCATAAATAGATTATGCCCCTGCAAATAATTAATTAAAAGGCTTTATTACTTTATTCTTTTATAAATAAAGTCAAGCAGTTCACTCAAAGTCTGATTATATTTTATGTTTTCTATTACTTTTTTAGCAGCTTTTATTTCTTGTTTTGCAAAATATTTTGTTTCGTCTATCCCAAGCATTGTAACATAAGTTATTTTTTTATCCGTAACATCCTGCCCCGGCATTTTTCCCATAACCGATAAATCCCCTGTCACATCAAGCAGATCATCGGTAATTTGGAACAATAGTCCCAAATGTTTTCCAAATTTGTGCAAAGCATTTTTTTCTTCTTCTGATACCTTTGATATAGCCATTGCCATATCAATAGGTGCACATAACAAACAACCTGTTTTGCAGTAATCAATCAGCTGTAATTCTTTTAAATCGATTTCCTTACCCTCCACAGACTTATCATGAGATTGTCCGGCAACCATCCCAAAAGGACCTGCTGCCACCGATAATATATGTATAAGTTTAATTTTTTCTTCTGCAGTTAATATTTTATTATCGGTAATCAAGGTAAACGCAACCGTTAATAGCCCGTCTCCTGCCATCGTTGCTATACCGGAGCCGAACTTTTTATGATTTGTCGGCTTTCCCCTTCTGTAATCATCATTGTCCATCGCCGGTAAATCATCATGAATCAGTGAATACGTATGAATACATTCAATAGCTGCCGCAATATCTAAATACTTTTTTGAATTATTCCCTAAAATATCTAATAAAAAAAGAAATAAGAAAGGGCGTATCCGTTTACCACCTGCCATCAAACTGTAATTCATTGAATCAAATAAAATTTGATGTTCTCTATAATCAGGTTTCAGAAGAGTTTCCAAATACTTGTTAATCAGCTTCTGCTTTTGTTGAATCAAGTCCTCTATCATTTTTACGATTGTCCTCTTCGCGGATTAATTTTTCAATCTCCAAAGAAATATCATTCATTTCATTTTCTGTTGCTCTTAATATAGAAAGACATTGCTTAGCTGCAATAGTTCCCTCTTTAAAAACATCCATCATCTCATCCATAGAAAGCTCCCCTTTTTGCAGTGTTTCTACCGCTTTGCTAAGATTTTCCATAGAAATTTCGAAGCTGTTTTTGTCGCTCATAATTTCATCCTTTATCCATTAATTGGCGTTTGAATTACTGCTTGGTGTCGTTCAATAAAAGAAGCTGCTCCATTACTTCAAATGCCTTGTAATTAATCTTATTTTTTAGCATTCCTTGTAATAAAAGCCACTGTAAGAATACTTTTTGTCTTCCTTTTAAGAAAATATCCGTATCAGATAAATAATTTAAATCCTTTAATGTAAAAATTAAAGAAAAACGCCTATCAGCCATATATTTTTTTATACATTTTTCTGAAAATATAATTCGGCTAAAAATTTTCTCCAAAATGTATTTTTTCTCAGGAACAGCAATTTCAACTGCCTGTGTGGGTGTAGAGGCTCTTACATCTGCGACACGATCCAATAAAGTATAATCATTTTCGTGGCCAACTGCTGATATAATAGGAATTTTTGACCAGAAAACCGTATTGAGCAAAACTTCTTCATTAAACGTTTGCAAATCTTCTTCCGCACCACCGCCACGGGCAATAATAAGCACATCCGGCGGATTTCTTTCTTGATTGGCTATGTCAATCATGTTTGCCATATCCGCAGCAGCACCGGCCCCCTGTACAAATGAGGTATATAACAAGTAGGAAACAGAATTATTTCTCTTGTTTCCCGTTTTTAGAATGTCATAAATAACTGCACCCGAACCGGATGTAATTATACCGATATGAAAAGGAAATTCCGGAAGTTTCTTTTTATGCGAGACGGCAAAATACCCCTTTTTATCCAGCTCCGCTTCTAATAACTCATTTGATAAGGTCAATGCACTTTCTTTTACTGAAATAATCCGTTCCACATATAAAACAGGAGTGCCTCTGCTTTTATCAAATCTCAAATCACCAATAACTGATGCCTCAGTCCCATTTAATAAGTTTCTCCCCAAAAAACTGCTGCGCATTTTTCCTATCTTGCAATAGATACGGAGATTTTCATCAATTAATGAAAAAAATCTGATTCCTGAGAAGTGAACAGATAGGTTACTGATAGTTCCCCTTACCGTTATATTCTTAAAACTATAATCTTTTTGAAATACTGATGAAACAAGAGCACTACATTCTTGAACAGTGTAAATTTTCATCCTTGTACCTCATGCATGCACCAAAAGCATTTCCTGTTGCATTATCACTGCTGAACTTTGGGTCTGCGAATATGGGCAACAGATTTTTTTTCCGGCAAATTTCACCGATAACTGTCCTTAAATACAAATTACTCATTACTCCGCCAACAGAAATAAAAGGCATCTGCTGCTTAAAGGGATATGATCCTATGACTCTTTTTAGAGAATTAGCAATGGCTGTAATTACCCCTCTTGCTATATCCTCCTTGGCGTATACTTCTTTTGCTATATCTCTTTGAACCTGAGTCTCGGCGCCGGAGTAACTGAATGCATCTTTTATTTTTGCCACAGGTACCTGATAAGTATCTGCCCCTGATAGAGCAAGATCCTCAAGCTTTTGTCCGGCAGGAAACGGAAGCCCCAAGGATACTCCTATTCTGTCAATAAATTGTCCCGCCGTAATATCTTTGGAATGTATCAAATTTCTGATTTCCATTGTATTCATATTCCAATCAACAGATAATATGTCTTGTGTTCCTCCGGAAAGATGCATCATATAAAACGGCTGATTCCATAATTCAGGAAAAATGCGTATTGCAGCAAGCGCATGATTTTCCTGATGACTAAACGAAAAAAACGGAATTTTATGAACCGATGAAATAGCCTGGGCAAATCCTTTCCCTACAAGAAAAGCGGGCATATATGAATCTGCCCGCCTACGTGGTGATACTGACACCCCAACTCCATGAATATCTTGAAGGCAGGATTCTATTTTTTTTAAAATTACAGGAAGATTCTTTGTATGCTGAAAAACCATTTCGGACTGGGATAAGCCTCTATTTCCTGTTTTAACGCGGAGAACAATTCGTTCTTCTGCTACAATCCCCTGCGCCTCATCAAATACAGCAACTGATGTAGTATAACAACTGGTATCAATTCCTAAAAACTTAGACATCCGATTCCCTCAGCGCCGCATTTAAAATGCCGTTAATAAAACGATATGAGTTTTCTCCCCCGTACTTTTTCGCCAATTCTACAGCTTCATTAATGATAATTTTTTTTTCGGAAGAATCCTCGCTGTAGGTGAATTCTGCTATGGCCAGACGGAGAATACTCTTATCTACAATATTCAACTGATTTATGGACCAATTTTTTAAATACTTAGCAATATTTTTATCAATTGTGGCTAAATTTTCAGAAACAGAAGAAACCAGAAGATTTGCAAACAATCTGTCTTTCTCTGATAAAGTTTCTTCAGTGTCCGGGATAATTTCACTGCTTTCAGGATTGACATCATTAGAATACACAACCATTAATGCATATTCTCTCGCACTACTTCTGCTCATCTCTACCTCTTCTTGTTATTTAATAATCTGAGTAACGGCAACATCGATACTCAAAATCAATTCGTCAGTTAACTCTTCAACTATGGATTTAATTTTTTCCTGTATCTTGCAACCGGTTAATGCAATATGGCAATTGCCAAAGAGAGCTACGGAAATATCAATACGAATCCCCTGTTTTGTATGACGGATAAAGATACCCTTTGGCGGCTTCTTTTTGAATGCAAAGGTAATTTCCTGCATAATATCTTGAAACCCATCAGAAGTAAAACAATACACTTCCGGAAACATACCGATTTCTTTCTCTATCTTTTCATAGATAAGTGCATCAGATTTAGAAAAATTTATTTCGTCTGCCATTTTATAATCTTTTTATGGAAAAATAATTTGTTCGATATTCACGTTAACTTCTGATACTGTAATATCAGTATGTGAACAAATATTTTCCTTAACGGATTTTTGCAACTGCAGTGCAATTTCCGGAATTCGTCCTCCATATTCGACACATACATATAAATTAAGTGAAACCAGATTTCCTTTGACAGATACACGGACACCCTCTGCATCTTCGTCACTGATAACCGACGAAATTCCATGTGAATACCGGTCGTCCATCCCTATAATTCCGGTAGTGTCCAGTGCCGCTTCTCTTGCAAAAACTGCAATGACCTGATCAGCAATAGAAATGATTCCCAAGTCATTTTTAATCTTGGCAGCTTCCATAAAAACGTTCTCACTTTACACGTTCAATATAAGCCCCTGTACGGGTATCAATACGCAATATTTCTCCTTCATTAATAAAAAGCGGCACAGAAACGGTATATCCTGTTTCCAGTTTTGCCGGCTTAGAGCCACCGGTCGCAGTATCCCCACGAATTCCGGGATCAGTTTCTACAACTTTCAATTCCACAGAATTCGGAATATCCACCCCGATAATATCACCGTTGAAAAACATGATAGAACATTCCATCTCTTCTTTTAAGAAATTAATCTTATCTGATAACTGCTCTTTGGTCAGCATAATCTGATCAAATGTTTCCGTATCCATAAAGCAATAAGAACCATCCGCTTCATAAAGATACTGCATGGGTTTACGTTCAACAACAGCAGGTTGTAATTTAATTCCTGCATTAAATTTACGTTCCACGACAGAACCGTTTACAAGGTTTTTCAACTTTGCACGTACGAATGCTGCGCCTTTCCCCGGTTTTACATGTAAAAACTCTATACATTGCCATACGGAACCATCCAGTTCAATAGTAATACCCGGTCTTAAATCATTACTAGAAATCATTTGTTTCTTCCTCCTGCTATACTCTTAAAAATTTCTTTGAAAATTTCGTCAAGACTTCGATATTGTCTTTATTTATGACAACCGTATCCTCGATACGGACGCCGCCTATACCGGGGATATAAACTCCCGGTTCTACTGTTTCAGTCATTCCAATTTCTAAAACAGTATGATCATTTGGGGATAATGTCGGTGACTCATGAATTTCAAGGCCTACACTATGTCCGAGCGCATGAATGAAATAAGAATCAAGCTCAAATTTTTTTAAATAATTGCGTGCCTCACGATCCATGTCTGAACAAATAACACCGGCTTTGAGCAGAGTCTCTATATATTCATTACATCCTAACACAGCATCATATATATATCTTTTCTGTTCGGATATGCTCCCCACTGCTACTGTCCTGGTAATATCAGAATGGTACCCATTGTAAATAGCACCAAAATCGAAAGTAACCAAGTCACCTTCTTTAATAATTTTTTCTGTTGCCGTACCATGCGGATAAGCAGATCTTTCCCCTGATGCAACAATCGTATCAAAAGACTTACCTTCCGAACCGGCTTCAAGCATAGCACATTCAAGGATTGTTCTCAGTCGTGCCTCTGTTATACCGGCCCGAATATGAGGAACTGTTTTTTCAAATGCTATATCAGAAATACGGCAAGCCTCTCGTAAAAAATTCAATTCCTCAGCAGATTTAATTTGCCTCAATCCGTCTATTTTGCAAATAGTAAATTTTGCCACTGTATATGCCTGAGCAAAAGAAAAATACATTTTATGCGTTATAATTTCCTCTAACCCGACAGTTTTTATATTTTCCTTTTGGGACAGTCTTGCTATACTCTCTGCTAATTTCCCTGCATAGTTAACAACTTCAAAACCTTCTGCTTCTTTTTTTGCCTGTTCGATATACCTATTATCCGTTAGAAGATAAAAGTTTTTCTTCGTTAAAAACAAAAAACTATCTGATCCTGTAAAATTACTTAAATATCTGCAATTTTCATCTTTTAGAACAAAAACAGCTTCCAAAGAATTATCTTCCAAAAACTTAAGAACTTCATCTTTTTTCGTCATTAAATCACCACTTTTCCATTTCATTATCATACAGTAAAATCAGCATTTTGTCTATTTTCTTTATCTTTTTTATACATAGCAATCACATAAATCATATTATTATTCATCTGTATGAAAAACATAAAAAGCGCTCTTTCTGATAACATTCAGACAAAAGAGCGCTTCAGCAAGTCTGTTCTATTTTAAATGCTCGGTCAGATTGTGAAAAGCCAAGATGGTACGATCCCCTATGTAGTGATTCATACAGGTAATGCCTGCATTAGAAAAACTGAAATTCCATGATTTTTCTAAAGGAATCCCCAAAAATCCACAAATAATTGTTCTGATTGCTGCACCATGACTTACAATAACATATGTTTTATCGTCACCGCGAGCAATTATATCTTTCATAATTTTCATTGCTCGCTTTTGCATGTCTAAAAAAGATTCCCCATTAGGAAGTTTCAATTTATCAGGGTGATGGTACATTTCGTCAATCATTCCGGGCCATTTATTTTCTATTTCCTCATAGGTAAGCCCTTCCCAATCCCCAAAATGAAGCTCCTGCAATAATTCACTTTTTTCAATTTGTAAATGATGGTATTGATTAATACTTTTAGCAGTCTGGAATGCACGGTCCAGTGTGCTGGATATAATTCCGTCCAAATGGATATTTTTAAGTTTTTCTGCAGTCTTCTTTGATTGCTCGTACCCCAATTCGCTTAGCGGCACGTCTGTAGTCCCCTGATATCTCCCTGATTTATTCCAAATTGTCTGCCCGTGTCTTATAAAATAAAATGTAATCATGGATGAAATACCTTTCTCAGTGCTTCTAATAATTTTTGGTTCTCAGTATCGGTTCTTATTGCTAGTCTGAAGTAACTTTCATCTAACCCTGTATAATTCCCACATTGCCGAATCAAAATGTGAAATGGTAACAGTGCCTCTTGCAATTCCTGTGCATTTGAAAATCGTCCATTTAATCTGCATAAAATAAAATTAACTGTCCCATCACATACTTTTATTTCTTTTATCAAACTGAGCCCATTCAACATCTTTATTCGTTCCTCGGAACAATACCGAACTGTTTCCTCATGATAGGATTTATCTTCTAATGCATAAGTCATATATCTTTGGGCCAATCCATTGACATTCCATGGTATTAGAGCGTCTTTTATTTTGCAAGCTATTTCAGGATATGAAAAGCTGCATCCGATACGAAGACCGGGAACTGCATAAAATTTTGTTAAAGAAGTAATTATGATCAAATTTTTATATTCTTTACATTTTTGACGGTAAGACCATTCGTCTCCCAAAAAATCAATAAATGATTCATCTAATATAACAATGCTGTCATTTCTTTGTGCTGCATTTATAATCTCATAGAATGACTTTTCTGAGAGACATTGTCCGTCAGGATTATTGGGGTTTCCTAAATAAATAGCCGAATGGCTTTTCATCCTTGAAATAATCATAGACACCGGTACAGAAAATCCCGATGATTTTGTTAAAGGAAATTCTACTGCCTCTATTCCCACAGATTTTGCAGAAAGCTTATATTCACTGAAACCGGGAGCTGGAATGTAAACCTTATCAGGAGTTAGAACACGAAGAATTGTATACATGAGTTCTGTAGCTCCATTACCGACAGAAATAAAACTTTCATCCATGTTATATCTTAGGGACAATGCTTTTATAAGGCTCCTGCACTTTATATCAGGATAACGAAGGATATCTGTTTCCAAATATTTAAGCAATTTCTTTTTACCTAAGGGAGACAATCCTACCGGATTGATATTTATGCTGAAATCTAAAACATTTCCCTGTTCTTCAGCAGCAAAACCAAAAATATCTCCTCCATGTCTGCTTTCTGCAAGATTCATAGATTTTCACGCTCCGTAACATGCATTCCTTCGTTTGTTAAGCGAACAGTATCTAAATATTTTAGATTTAAATGATAACAATTTATCACTTCTCTCGCCTTTGTCGGTGATATCACCACAGGTAAAATCAAACCTAAAACAGTCCCGCTATGGGCACAAATTATTCCCTTACCCCCTGCATGCATGCCTGCTTCATAAAAACCTTCTAACTCTTTTTTATAAAGAATTTTTTGATTTACAAAAGCACTGATAGTAGAAGCCTGACCGATAAGATTTAAAGACTTTTTCTTCATTCCCTCTTTGAACAACTCCATTGCTTTTATAATATCGGCTTCATTTTTTTTCTGCAGCTCCGGTAAATCATTTCGTGAATTAAATGCCATTGTATCAATTTCTCCGCCACAGTCATAAACCAGAATCTGCATATCCGGGGCATCGCCCATTTCACGGATTACTTTTCCATGACGATAATCAAATTCGACAATTCCTTTAAAAAAAGTAGCATCACTGGGTTCAATGGATAATGCTATTTTAGCAATTTCCCGATTTGATAACTTCACGCCAAAATTCAAGGCCGTTGCCTGACAAACTGCACTGATATCAGCTGTGCTTGATGCCATACCTTTCCCCCAAGGAATATGTGATTTTAATTTTATGGATACATCATCATTTTCGTGGTGAATATATTTTAGCGTATGTATAACCGCCTCTTTTGCTTTTTGAGGTAAAAAATCCCCTTCCCCTGCAAAATCACTTATTGCATAGGAATATCGATTGATAGGACAAGTCACCATAAATGATGTGCCTTCTGCGTATCCTTGAATAAATTCTCCACATGAGCCGGGAGATGTAACTAAATATGCCATGCGCTACCTTTGAGTAAAAAAACAAATAATAAAGCTATACATCCTTCTGTAATTTCTGTAACAAATCCATAAGTATCTCCTGTAGTGCCCCCGATTTTCTTTGTAATCCAACGATTCAGATAAAGCCCGATAAGCAGCCCTACACCCATTAAAAACAGATACTTCCATCCAAAATATAAAGCCGGAAGAATTGTCATAATAAATGCCAAAAGCACAGCATACTTAGACCGGTATTCAGCAAAAGATTTTCCTAAACCATATGGCCTTGCATAAGGATATTCACAAATACTAATCACTAAATTCAATCTCCCTATGGTAGGCATAGCAATCAGAAGAAGATACATGTCGCTGTCGACAGATGCTAATGAAAAGGTTTTTAATAAAACAAAAATTAAAATGGCAAGAACTCCAAATGCCCCTGTCAGACTATCTTTCATAATCGCAAGACTACGCTCCTTACTTCGCCCCGAAAAGAGACCATCTGCGGAATCCATAAGTCCGTCGGCCAAAGTTGCTCCAGTTATAAACAGTTCAGCCATGACCAAAATGAAGGCCGTCAACAGCGGTGTATGAAGGTGTTTCATAAAAAAGTAAATCATACACAAAAAAAAACCGATAATCCAACCGATCAAAGGAAACCATTTTACGCTTTCCCCAAAGTCTTTTTCTTGCCATTCAGTTTGTCCCGAAACATGGATTCGTGTAAGAAACTGTAATCCGACTAAAAAACTTTTCATGAAATCACCAAATTATCAAGAATAAAGATTCGATAAAAATAAAAATAATAGTTGATACATACATTAAGATAATTGCAGTTTTAATATGACCGGCACTTAAAGATTCATCCGGATCGCCCATATACTCTCGGAATTCCGGCTTCCCCTCATAATAATTATAGCCGCCAAGACGGACATGCATTGCACCTGCAACAGTAGCTTCAGCATATCCTCCATTAGGACTGGGATGTTTGGGCGCATCCCGACGCCCGATATGAGCAGCGTTTTTCCAATCCAGACGCAATAAGAATGCAGCAGCGATAAATAAAAAATAAGTAATCCTTGCAGGCACATAATTAAGAACATCATCTATACGTGCAGCAGCCCGACCAAAAAACAGATATTTTTCATTTTTGTATCCCAACATGGAATCCATTGTATTCCCTGCCCGATACATCATCGCACCAACAGGCCCGAAAAGAAGGAAGTAAAATAAAGGAGAAATGATACCGTCTGTAGTGTTTTCGGCAATTGTTTCAATCGTACCTCTGGACACTTCACTTTCATCGAGTTTGTCCGTATCACGACCGACAATCCATGATAACCGGTGACGGGCAGATACAATATCTTTCGCTTTTAAAAGATGATAGATTTCCATACCGTCCCGAGCCAGTGCTCTGGGTGTGATTGTAAAATATAAAACAATAGAACTCACAGAAAAATAAAGTAACATCCCGCCTTCCACTGACAGATAAACCAATCCGTGTGTGATGAGTCCTATAGTAAAGAATACTAAAAACACCTCTATGCAGCCACGGACATACATATTTTTATCACTTGTCTTGATTACGGGATATAATTTTGATTCCCAAAAAGATATGACGCGGCCAATAAGCACGACAGGATGATAATCTGACCTCGGGTCTCCATAAATGGCATCTATAATGAAAGCCATCACAGGAATCAACGCATACAATACATTTTCCAATTATTCCTGCCCCAAAATTTCATAGAATTTTTTCATATCAAAATGTTTGCGCACTATAGCTGCTAAACGGTCAAATTCCGCCTCTTTATATTCACGGTATTTAAATTTAACATCTAAAGGATGAAGTCCTTTTCTCTTTCGCAATGCATTAATAACAGATCGCCTGAGATGATCATTGTCAAATACACCATGACAATATGTACCAAACACATGATGTTTATCATTAATAAATCCATCTTGCAAATCAACAGGTGCATTACTTCTGCGAACAATATTAAATAAACTTTGGGCCGATCCGGTTAAAACGGTCTCCCCCATATGAATTTCATAGCCCTTTAAGTTTTCAGCCGAAAAATTCATATCAAGAAACGGTAAATTTTTGCAATTGAACTCCACCTGATATGTATTTTTCTCTCCTTGCATAGTCGTAATATAAGGAAGCAGACCGAGACCTGTAACTTCATCCTTATCACTCTCCACATGCAGAGGGTCACAAACCTTTTCACCAAGCATTTGATAGCCGCCGCAAATACCTATGACAGGAGTACCCCGGTCAGCAAGTTCTTTTATTTCATCGGCATATCCATGGTGCTTTAAATACAATAAATCTTCTGTTGTGTTTTTACTTCCCGGCAAAATTATTACATCCGGATTTCCAATCAAATCACCTTGCTGTACAAAACGAACATTTACATCCGGTTCATGAGTGAATGCATCAAAATCCGTAAAATTAGAGATTTTGGGTGTCTGTATAACTGCAATATGAATATCTCGCATGACTGAGTCTTTTGGCATATCCTGTAAGGAAACCGAATCTTCATCATCAATTCCCAACTGATCAAGATAAGGAATCACACCTAGTACAGGAATTCCTGTGCGTTCTTCTAAAAAGGTTAATGCCGGCTCAAGAAGAGTAATATCACCACGGAATTTATTAATCACAAGTCCCTTAACAAGTTTTCTTTCTTCTTCATCTAAAAGTTCCAAAGTTCCAACAATAGATGCTAATGCCCCTCCACGATCAATATCTGCAATAAGAAATACCGGCGATTGGCATTCTTTTGCAATTCTCATATTTACAATGTCATTCTTTTTTAAATTGACCTCTGCAGGACTGCCGGCTCCTTCAATAACAAGAATATCATAATGGGTTTCCATATAGTCAAGACTTTTCTTAACCGAATCCCATGCCTGCTGACTATACTTATTCTGATAATCGGAAGCACTGTAGTTCCCGACAGACTTCCCGAGTAAAATTACTTGAGAGCATGAATTTCCCGTCGGTTTTAACAATACCGGATTCATTTGTACAATAGGCTCTACCCCCGCCGCTTCTGCTTGAGCTACGGTAGACCTCCCCATTTCTCCCCCCGAACGGGTCACGTAAGAGTTTAAGGCCATATTTTGAGCTTTAAAAGGTGCTGTATTATATCCGTCCTGAGTTAAAATACGACAAAAAGCAGTTGTCAAAATACTTTTTCCCACATGAGAACTTGTTCCCTGAAACATTACTTTTTTTGCAATTTTTTTCATTATAACTGCACTCCTCTGCTTTTGAGTTCTACTGTAATTCCTGCTATTGATAGATATACTAAATCTGCTTTTTTAGCAATATATTGGTTGGCAAGTCCCACCAAATCACGGTATACTCGGCTCATTGCATTGGCCGGCACAATCCCCATGCCTAATTCATCTGAAACAAAAATAATCTTTCTTCCCTCCACTCTTGAAACGGCTTTAAACATATCATCTAAGTCTTTCTCCAATACCGCCTGCAAAGTGGTCAGGTCATCAACCCCAAGAGTTTCATTGGAAGTTTGCTCTAAATGACTCATCAAAATGTTATTCACATACATGGTGATACAATCAAACAGCAGGGTATCTGTCTTCAATAAAATATTTTCCATGACATCCCCGGCCTTGTGGAAAACTTCAAAAGTCTGCCACGTAGCGGGTCGTCTTTTTTTATGAAGAAGCACCCTGTATTTCATTTCATCGTCTAAAATCCGGCTTGTAGCGATATATCCTTTCCTTTCCCCATTGAAACGATACATTAAATTTTCTGCAAACTCGCTTTTCCCGCTTCGTGAACCGCCAATAACTAAAATAATTTTATTACTCATTGATTAGCCATCACCTCACAGTCTGCTTATATTCTTTACATCATACCATATGTGAATTTTCACTGCCATGCAAGTATACTTTATTTTCTAAGAGATATATTAAAAATCCGTATTATCTCTACATATTTAAAAATAAATGTTAAAATAAAGTAACTGAATAAAAGGAGGAAATCATGTCTGAAGAATTAAAACAAGAACCATACCGCATCGACTTAATGAGAACATTATGGGAAAACACTTATCGAGGAACTATTTTTAACTATAAAGAAGAATATGTTGCAACTGTACGTCTTATACTTAGCATTCCGCTTGACAGGAATGAGGTCCCTGAAAATGCACCTGAGGTAGCTCCTAATGTTATCGTACTCATAGAAGACACTATTCTTTCTCCAATTGATGTTATTGATTTTGAACAAAGTATGTCAAAAATAATTGCGAAAAAAGTTTCTAATGAATATTTTCACCCGGACCGTATTATGTATTTCTATCCAAGTCCGGAAGAAGGTGCGGAAACTAATTTAATTCCAAATATCGCAAAAGAGCGTTGAGTCCGAAAACAAAAAACTCGGGATTAATAGTCCCGAGTTTTTTTGTATTTCAATTATGTTTTATTCTGCAGAGATATATACAGGATAAAGAGGTTGGCCTCCGTCATACATATCGAATTCTATATCCGGATACATAGTTTCAGCTTGCGCTATTTGTACCTGGCAATCAAATTCCGAAAGATCCTTGCCATAATAAACCGTAACAATCTCTGTATCATCATCAATTAAATATTGCAAAAGCTTGGTGAAACAGCCTTCAAATTCTTTTTCCGCAAAGATTTCATGATTTTTTGTTATCCCCATAAAATCCCCCTTGTGAATTGTTGTTTCTCCTACAATACTGTCTCTTACAGCAGTAGTAATCATACCGGTCCGTACTTCATTTAAGCGCTGCTCCATATCTTTGAGATTCTCTTCCACTGTCATATCTGGAGAAAATGCCATTGCAGCAGCAAGCCCTTCCATCGGATTCACAGATGGTACAATATTTATTTTTTCTCCGAGCATTTTTTTCAGCTGTTTAGCAGCTAATATAATATTTTTATTGTTAGGAAGAATAATATAGTTTTCATACTGCCCATTTTCTATACCTAACTTTAATTCCTGCACGGAAGGATTCATAGACTGACCGCCGGATACAACATCGCATCCGAGTTTCTTATACAGTTCAGTCCAGCCATTTCCGGATACAACAGTTAATATGCCGAACGGTTTTTTATTTCCCTCTCTTTTTTCTTTATTTTTATGAAACTGATCAATCATGTTATCGCACTTAATATCATGGAGTGTTCCCCAATCTGCAGCCATATCCAACACGTGCCCGGGTCTTTGTGCATGAATATGCACCTTAACAAGATTCTCTCCCTCTGCCACAATCATTGATTCACCCCAAGAGGTCAATTTTTCTCTTACTTGTTTTGCACTATATTTACAAGGGCTAATGATAAATTCCGTGCAATACGGATAATCAATCGAAAAAGATTCCCCCTTAATTTCGAGTTGTTTAACTACCGGTTGTACTTCTACATTTATATCTTCTACTCTACCTGTAAGACCTTGGAGACAGCCCGATAAAAAGAAAATAAGCCCTTGTCCGCCTGCATCAACAACATTAGCATCTTTTAATATTTTTAATTGTTCAGGAGTCTTTGCCAACGCTTCATTGCCACGCTCAATAGCAGACTCCAAAACTTTACTGAAATCCGGCTCTGTACGAATAACAAGATGCGTTCCCTTGGCAATACCTCTTGCTACTGATAAAATAGTTCCCTCAACAGGTTGTGTGACTGCACGGTAAGCATACAAAATCCCATACTGAAATGCTTTCCCCACTTGCGTAGAGGAAGCGGTTTTCTTTCCACTAAGACCGCGACTGATTCCATGTAAAATCTGGGAAAGAATGACACCGGAATTCCCTCTTGCCCCCATAATCGCTCCCGTTGCCGCCTTTTCCGCAATAATTCCAATAGGCTCCATCGGATCTACATCGGCAATCATGCTATACATAGATTTCAATGTATTTAACATATTATTTCCTGTATCACCGTCCGGTACGGGAAATACATTTAATTCATTCAAAATTTCATACTTTTTTTCAAACATCTGATAAGCGCCTATCAGCATATTTTTAAAACAACCGCCGTCAATCACTTTATACATATAACTCTCCCCCATTTTAAGCACATTCAAAAATAATTCCAACCAGTCCAGGCCCTAAATAGCAAGCTAAAACCGGGGTCCCGCCTGTTACGGTTACCTCGATGTCAGGGTATTCAGATTGTACTTGTCGTTGTAACTCTTTTGCCCCTTCTATATTCTCTATATGGACAATGCCAATGCGTTTGCAAGGAGAGTTATTATGGAGATAATTTAATAAACTGGCTACAGCCTTTTTCCTTGTACGCACTTTATCCAAAACATCAACTTCATTATTCTTGTTTAAATAAATACATGGCTTGATTTTAAGGATACTTCCGATAATTCCTGCCGCTTTTCCGATACGTCCTCCGCGACGAAGATATTCTAAACTGTCTACAGTAAAGGTAGTCCTCATACGCTCAGATATATCCAGTAATTTTTTTACTAAATCATCAAAAGAAACTCCAGCGTCTATAAACTCTAAAGCATCTTGTGCCATTTGCAAAATTCCGATTGCTGTCGTCCTTGTATTAATAACTGCAATTTGATCACGTTTGGATTGCTTGGCCGCTAAAACTGCTCCGTTATATGTACCGCTGACAGCAGTAGTAATACATAGAATAATGATAGCATCCTCTGCAGGAATTTTATTAAATAACTCTAAAAAATCACCCGTGCTCGGCTGACTGGTGGGAATTGATTTTTTAGTAGGCTCTGAATACTCAATCACCTGAGAAACCGTAGCTTCCGTCTCCGGTACATATTCTCCATTAATTACAAGTGTCAGAGGAATTAGATGTAAATTTTTATGTTTTGCAAGTGATTCCTCGGTAACCCCGGATGTACTGTCGACAATTACATGAATCATTCAATTCAAATCCTTCCTGTTATTATTTTTTATCTTGTCTTTCCCTAAATTCTTTTAAAAGCTGGGTATATGCATATTCATCATATCCATTGGTTGCTAATATATATTCTTTTAATTTTTTTCGTTCCATTGCCACTTTCATAGCGGAAAGTTCAAAAGGATCAAGTGAAATTCGCGCCAGTTGTTCACCGGTGGATGAATACCCGACAATCCCTTCTCCAAGTAAATCTAACAAAGATTCTTTTTTTATAATTTCGCAAAAACTTGCAAAAAACTTTTCAGCTTCTTTTTCCATTTCAGCTTTTAGTTTTTTATAGTTTTCCGCTTCCTTTGCCGGAATACGGTAACCGTCAATTTCAACAAATTTTTTTGGTAAATTAAACATGTTTTCCTCTAATCATGACTTCTAAGTTTACATAAATTTTCACTATATTTAAATATATATCCCTATAAACTTTTGGTCAAGTTACTAAAAATAAACACTTGTTACTCCATCACCTCCGTTTTGCGGATCTGCCGATTCGAATTTACTAATAAAAGATAGGGTTTTTAAATAATTTTGTATCCCTTGCCGAAGTTTTCCTGTTCCTTTTCCATGAATAATTTGTACCGGTGATATGCCGGACATAAAGCAGTCATTTAAAAATCGATCAACCTCGGGAATAGCTTCATCAACAGTTTTCCCAATGATGTTGAGCGTTGTAGAAACAGTTTCTTTCCTTAATAAAGAATAACTATTCCTGTATTTACTTTTTATTTGTTTTATATTTTTTATATTTTTTCTATCTTTATCTGATACAAAGCAGTGATTGGCATCTACCGTCACATTTGAAAATCCACAATTAATTGTTACCTTATTACCGGAAATTGATACAACTTGTCCATCCGTATCCAAAGTATCAATATAGACCGTCTCTCCCCGCTTTATCTCCTTTATATCTATATTTTTTCGCCTGTTTTTGGTCTTCGGTATATCCATCAAATTGATAGCATCTCTGATGCCGCTTATATATGTTTGAAGATTTCCCTTGCTGGAATCTTTTTCTTTCTTTTTTAAGCTTTTGATAATTTCTTCCGATTGATTTCGCAGGTTTCGTTTTATGTTTTCGGCTTCTATTCTTGTTTTTTCTAAAATAGTATCTTTCTTTGCAAAAAAATTAGTTACTTCATTTTTTAACTCATTCCGCAGATATTCGGCCTCTTTTAATGTATTTGATACCTCTTCTCTCTTTTGTTCAACTTCCTGCATTTGTTTGTTTAAACTTTCCATAACACTTTCCATGTGATAAAGCGGCGATGTCTTTTGAAGAGTTTCCGCTCTCGCGATAATTGTTTCCGGAATGCCCATGCGTCTGCAAATATTGAAAGCATTACTATTTCCCGATACACCGATAATCAAACGATAAGTCGGCGATAAGGTTTCTAAATCAAATTCCACAAAAGCATTTTCAATTTTTTTTCTTTCATATGCCATTTTCTTCATTTCGCTGAAATGGGAAGTAATAATTGTAGACACGGATTTTGTCTCTAAATATTCCGTAATTGATTGGGCCAAAGCCGCCCCTTCAATCGGATCCGTTCCTGAACCCAACTCATCCAATAACACTAAATCGCCTTTATCAACAACGGGCAAAAATGAAATCAATTGTTTTATGTAACTCGAAAAAGTTGATAAGTTAAGTTGTATGCTTTGCTCATCACCAATAATTGAATAAATATGTTTGTACACCGGAAGTATTGAGCCCTCTTCAGCAGGAATAAATAATCCGGATTGGTTCATTAAAGCTAATAATCCTGCTGTTTTTATAGCTATTGTCTTCCCACCGGCATTTGATCCGGTGATAATCAGAACATCAAAACTCTTCCCTAAAGTTAAGGAGATTGGCACCACTTGATCTTTAGGTATTAAAGGGTGCCTGGCATTTTTTAATACCATTTCTCCGTTCTTCGCACAAATCGCTTTGGTCCCCTGCATGGATAGAGATAACAAACCGCGGGCAAAAATAAATTCTATTTCGGTTGCTATATTACAATTTTTTTCGAGAATATCTTTATTTTGCTTTACCTGATTTGTCAGCTTTTCCAGTATTGCATGTATCTCCTGTCGTTCTGCAGCTAAGAGTTCCGCTAAATCATTATTTAACTGAACAGATATCATGGGTTCCATAAACAAGGTTTGTCCGGTTGCAGAGCGATCGTGAACAATTCCATCAAAGCGATGACGGTATTCTTCTTTAATAGGGACAACATATCTATGATTTCGTTGGGTTATAATGAAGTCCTGAAAATAAGAGCTTTGATTTTTATCATTGAGTATTTTTTGAAATGCTTTTCTGATTTTAGCTCTTCCATACTCCATATCATTTCTTATTTTTGCTAATCCGACAGATGCATGATCTCTGATTTCACCCTTCTCATCAAAAACCTGTCTGATATTTCGTATAAGCTGGTTTTCAGGGGTTATATTTTGTGATATTGCTTCTAACAGCGGGTATAAAAGATGACGTTCTCCCTCAAAATAATGATACATCTTGTCATAGGTTTCAAGAGAGCTTGCCAATTCCATAAATTCTTTCGGCAGTAAGATGATATCTTTGTCTGCCTTTTTTAAGATCTGAAAAATATCGTATGTTTCCCCCAGAGGTGTTGTTATTTCTTTTTCTAAACAAATATTTGCTTCTTCTGTCTGTAATAACCACTCCGAGACCTTTTCGGGATTATCAGACGGACATAAATTCATTGCTTTTTTCTTGGCTAAAGAAGATGGTGCCAGTTTTTCCAACATTTTCTTTATTTCATCAAATTCGAGAATTTGAAATATCTCTTGATTCATTACAATACACCCCTGAAAAAATGTCCTCTTGTAAATTGGCGGTTTTGCTCTATCGGCTCAGGCGGCAATTCTTTCCCCTTTAAAATATCTAAATACGACTGACAGATGTTGCCTGCATCTTCTTCTATTCCCTTTAAGTTTAAGCACAATCTCTTGATTCCTGTTTTTAAGAGTTCCGGCAAATACGGTTTCATATCTAAAACATGGGAGTTTAAAATATGCATATGACACCATTCATCTGTCTTTACAGGGAAACATTCTCCTTTTTGATCTTGTAGTAAGTAATTATGCTTGAGACAAGGTTGCGGGCAATGTATTTTCGGCTTATCAGTCATAACTGCATTAATTACACAATATTCTGAAACCATCAGCTCTGTCCGTCCATAAACATATACTCCTAACGGAATTTTGGAATGCATCACAATATTCTTTATTTGAGGTATTGTCAGTTCTTGTGACAGATATGCTGCAGAAACCCCTATGTTTTCCAAAAAATGTACGCTTTCTTTATTAAATAAATTAAATGAAGGTCCGCATTCCAGCGGTAAGTTAATGTGATAATCTTTTACCCATTCAATCATTCCCGGAAATTCAATTTCAATTCCATCAGGCTTTAGTTCGCATAAATGAAGAAATTCTTTCTTCACACTTACCTCATTAAATTCTCTTACCACCCGGGGAAACGTAAACGTGATTTTTCCTTGCCTGGCATGCACTAAATCTAAAGCCTCTTTATAGATATCCGGGGAAAGAGGTTTGTGATGAAAAGATTCTCCTCCAAAAATAAATCTTTTAACCCCTTTATTCAGCGCTGACTTTACATGTTCAATTCTATCTGTTTTTATAACAATTGATGCAGATTCTTCCCGAAAAGAATAATTTACCTTTTTTATTTCATCACTACTGTTTACTTTTAATCCTAAAATATTCATTTTTTCCATCCGTAAAATTTCCAGTTTGGAAATGGCTTCTTGCCTCATTTTATTTATGATGCTTCTCGGAACCATGCAACCATTATTTATAATTTCTGCCGACAAAAATTTAAACCATGTATTTCCTAAACGGGATAGTTGATTTTTAATCTCCTCTGCAGATGTTGCTTGTTTAATTGCCTTTTCTGCCACGATTTTAGAGTTGACTGCAACCGTATTATTTTCATCATCAGTTACTGACAAGTTAATCAGTTGCCCCGGTACCGCATTGAATTTAAATTTTAATTGAATCTTATGCTCCGCATTCTTAATTGAAAATTGTGCTTTTTTACTTTCAAAATGCCAATAAACCTTACCATCCATTTTTGGTTTTTCTAACGTAAATAATTTATAACTGTCCCCTTTTATATGTTTTTGGAATTTTACATCTGAATAGGCAATTCTATTATCTGCTGTTTCGAAAGAAACACCTGTCACTTCTTCTGTATAATTCTTTTTGGCTTTAAAAAGAAAACTCCCGTTTGTCAGACTGAGAACCCTCCCGATTTCTACTCCATGATTTCCCGGAGCATATTGTGTAATGCTTTCAGTTCCTATACAGTTACCCAAATAAGAAGCTGTATACCCCCGGTTAAACTCTTTTTTCAGATTAAGCCTGATTGAACTTAAATCTAATCTATCCTCGTTATATGCAGCATCAATTGCTTTACGGTAACTTAAAACTGCTTGATAAACATATTCGGGACTTTTCATACGACCTTCAATCTTTAATGAATCAACTTTTGCATTAATTAAATCCGGTACATGTTCTAATCCCATCATATCTTTCATACTGAGGATGTATTTCCCTTTTTTCGGTTGTAAAATACGTCCTGCATTGTCTACCAATTGATAGGGCATACGACAGGGTTGCGCACAAGAACCGCGATTTCCGCTCCTGTTTCCAATAAAACTGCTCATCAGACACTGACCGGAATAGCAAACACAAAGTGCACCATGGACAAAAACCTCTATTTCCATTTTTGTTGATTCCACTATATTTTTGATTTCTTCTAATGATAGTTCTCTGGATAAAACAACCCGTTGAAACCCTAAAGATTCCAAAAATCTGACCCCTGATGCATTGGAAACCGTCATTTGTGTACTTCCGTGAAGAGGAATGTGAGGAGCAATTCTTTTTATCACACTCGCAACGCCTAAATCCTGTACAAGAATTCCATCAATTTCCAATTTTGCCAAACGATAAAGATATCCTTCAAGATTCCTCATTTCCTTATCAGCAATCAGCGTGTTTAATGTAACATAAACACGGACGCCCTTTATATGTGCTTGCCTGACCGCATTTTCGATTTCTTCATCAGAAAAATTCCCGGCAAATTTGCGGGCACTGAATTGTTTTCCGCCTAAATATACAGCGTCGGTCCCACCGTCCAAAGCTGCTATAAAATGCTCCGGCGATCCTGCGGGTGCCAATAATTCTATCTTTTTCCGGATTTCCAAGTGATATCCTTTCCAATAAAATAAGAGAAGTTCTCTTCTGTATGAGAATCTTCTCTTATTTTAACATATATTTTTTGTATTACTTTATTTTACTTCAGCTTCATACCGGGATAATGTAAAACATAAATCAGATAAACGATTCAAATAACGAATTCCGGTCTCATGAACCTCTTCAATTTCCGCAAGTCTCCACATATCCCTTTCGGCCCGACGAACTACAGATCTCGCCATATCTAAAAAACTTGCGCTCTGAGTATCTCCCGGAACCAAAAAATGGTCTAACGGTTCCAAAGACTCCGTATATTTATCAATAATTTGCTCAAGCTCCGTTACGTTATCGCTTGTAATATTTGCTTCTTTCCCAACACTGGCAATATCTGCCATCAAAAGCCATAAATCTTTTTGAATTTTATAAATAGTTTCTTTAACATTATCATGTGTAGCAAATGCACGAGCCATTCCAAGTACAGAGTCAACTTCATCAACTGTGCCATAAGTTTCTACGCGAAGACTACCTTTTGAAACGCGTTCTCCCGTATAAAGACTTGTCTTTCCTTTATCACCTGTACGTGTATAAACTTTCGACATAAAAGTCACCTTATTTCATTATTTTAATTCAGGAAACCACAAACCAATTTCCCTGGTTGCTGTTTCCGTAGCATCAGATGCATGCACGACATTTTCATCAATGGATGTTGCAAAATCACCACGAATAGATCCGGGCACAGCCTCCAAAGGATTCGTTGCTCCATTGATCTGACGGACTGCGGCAACAGCATTTTCCCCTTCAATAACCATAGCTAAAACAGGACCGGAAGTGATAAAAGAAATTAAATCATTAAAAAAACCTTTACCCTCATGCTCTGCATAGTGTTTTTTTGCTAATTCCTCGGGAACGTTAATCATTTTAATTGCATGGACAAATAATCCTTTTCTTTCAAATCGGGAAATAATTTCTCCACAAATATGTTTCTTTACTCCATCCGGTTTTACAAGAACAAGAGTTTTTTCAATATTGGCCATAATGTTCCTCCTTAAAAAATTAATTCATATGAGCTGCAATTTCACGCAACTTTTTTACACGTTCTTCTGTTGAAGGATGTGTAGAAAACAAAGATGTAAATCCACTAACTCCTGTCAGTGGGTTAATAATAAACAACCCCGATGATGACGGTTTTGCATTAGGCATCACCTTGCGATGAGCATAATTATCCAGCTTTTCCAGTGCTGATGCCAAGGCTAATGGTTTTCCGCTGATTTCTGCACCGGAAGCATCTGCCATAAATTCTCTGGAACGGGACAACGCCATTTGAACAAGTGCTGCAGCCAATGGTGCAATAATAATGGTTGCTAAAAGTGCAATCGGGTTATTGCTTCGTCCCTCGCTATCTCTCCCGCCGCCAAATATAGCCGCCCATTGTGCAGCTTGTGCCACATAACTGATAGCTGTAGCAAAAGTAGATGCCATAGTCATAATCAGTGTATCATGATGCCGAATATGAGACAACTCGTGACTGATTACTCCCGCTATTTCATCTTTGTCCAAAAGAGAAATCAATCCTTCTGTTACCGCAACTGCAGCGTGGTTTTCATTTCGTCCTGTTGCAAAAGCATTGGGGACAGACGTAGGCACTATATACAATCGCGGCATAGGTATATTAGCATTTTTAGCTAATTTTCTGACAAGCTCAAACAACTCCGGCACCTGTTCTTCTGATAACTCCTGTGCATTATAAGCGTTTAAGGCAATTTTATCTGAATTCCAATAGCTGTAAAAGTTCATACCCAGAGCAATAATAAACATAATAGTTGCTCCATTACGTCCTCCAAAATATCCGCCTATAGTTACTAAAATAACACATAAAAGTGTCATTAACATAACTGATTTCACTCTATTTATCATAAATTTCCTCACTTTTCAAAGGAATGACCATGCAATAAAAAATGGTCGGAACGACATGATTCGAACATGCGACCTCTACCACCCCAAGGTAGCGCTCTACCAAACTGAGCTACGTCCCGACAATTGCTACATAAAATAGAATACACATTTTATTAATAATTGTCAATATATAATTGGAGAAACTCCGTTTTTATCAAATTCTAAAATCATATACCGTGCTGTTATATTTTGTTCTAAAAATGCCGATAACATATTTTCTGCAACAGATATTGCACTTTTTTTATCAGTAAAAGCAAGCATTGTAGGACCGGATCCACTAATTGTTGCACCATATGCACCTGCTTCATAAGCATTTTGAATAGCTTCGGCTCCACCGGGAATCAGGCTCAAACGATATGGAACATGTACAAAATCTTCCAATCCCAATTTCAAAAATTCCGGCTTCTGAAAAAAGAATGCTGATAACAAAAAAGAAAGACTTCTGATATTATTCACGACAGCTTGTCTGCTATATGCGACAGGTAAAACTGATCTGGCTTTTTCCGTCAAAAGCTCAAAATCTGGAATAACAACAACTGACTTCCAAGAAGAATCAATCTTTACCTTATTGATAATCACCGTATCATCCTTTTGTGACGATATGCAAAAACCACCCCAAACTGCCGGCGCTACATTATCAGGATGTCCCTCTATTCCGGCGGTTATATTTAAGATTTCATTTTTACTTAAAATATCTCCCAAATATTGATTCGCTAAAAATGCACCTGCCACCAAAGCCGATGAACTGCTCCCAAGTCCCCTTGCAAGCGGAATTCTGTTAACAAGCCTGAACTTTCCACCGGGAATTTCTTTGCCTATTTTTTTGCTCACGGCTTCCATTGCCTGTAAAATCATATTTGATTTTCCGGGAAAAATTTCTGCTTTCCCTTCGCCTTCCACATAAAATTCAGATTGTGCAAGCAAAAGAGACTTGTCCGGTTCAAAATAAACTTCATTATAGAGGGATAATGCTATTCCCAGCGTATCAAATCCACTTCCTATGTTTGCCGTTGTAGCAGGCACTTTGACTCCTAATTCTTTATTCATTTCCCATGACCCTTATAATATTTGCAACTTCTCTCATACAAGGCAATACTTTTAATGATTTTTCCACCCGTAAAATATTCTGACGCATCGTATTTTCTGTAACAATAACCAATTCTGCTGCCCCTTCAGTTTTTCTCTTTTGAACAACCTCTTTGATGCTGACATCATTATCAGAAAAAACTGAAGCTATTTGTGCTAAAACGCCTGTTATATCCTCAACAATTAATCGGAAATAATATAAGTTTTTTAATTTTCCGGATGAGTAAAACGGTATTCGCTTTATATCTGTCATAATCATTCCTGTTCCGGCAGTCCCGTTCAGAATATGCTGTGCAGTATTGATAACATCTCCCATAACTGCGCTCGCCGTCGGCAAAGATCCGGCACCCCTTCCATAAAACATGACGTCATCTACAATATTTCCTGTTACATAAATAGCATTATATGAACCTTGCACTGAAGCCATAGGATGATTTTTAGGTACAAAGGCAGGATACACATTAAGTGAAATTCCATTATCATGCCGTAAGGCCACAGTAAGAAGTTTTATGGTATATCCCATATCCTTTGAATATTTAATATCATTAGGAGATATTTTAGTAATTCCCTCAACAATAACATCTTCGAACGTTACATTCGCTCTAAAACCAATGGATGATAAAATAGCTAACTTTCTTGCTGCATCAAATCCGCAAACATCGTTTGTAGGATCTGCTTCTGCAAACCCTTCTGCCTGTGCTTCTTTAAGCGCCTCATCATAAGATTGCCCGGTTTCCATCATTTGAGTAAGAATATAATTGGTTGTCCCATTCAATATCCCGACAATACTGTCTATACGATTAGTCGCCAATGATTGATGTAAAGGCATCAATATAGGAATTCCCCCACCGACACTGGCCTCACAGCTGAAATTTACATGTTTTTCTATCGCCATATGAATAATCTCAGGACCATGTAAAGATACTAAATCTTTATTTGCACTTACTACACTGATATGCTTCTTTAAGGCAGAAAAAATATACTCTTTTGCAGGTGAAATCCCTCCCATAACTTCAATTATAATGTCTAAAGATTGATCCTTAATAATATCATTAAAAGAATCCGTTAAATGTATTCCTTTTAATAAATTGTTATTTTTATATTTATTGATATTTCTTACCAACACATGTTTTATGACCAATTTACATCCAAGCTGCTCTTCAATAATGCGAGAGTTTTCCCGTATAGTTACAGCTACACCACTGCCAACCGTTCCAAATCCTAATAATGCAAGGTTGATTTCTTTCATAATTATAATTCCTCTTCTGTAAATGTAATTCCTTTAACGCCCTTTATTTTTTTTAGTGAAACGGATAATTTCTCAATTTCTTCAGATAAATTTTTAGTTTTAAATGCAATAGTAACAGGAACTGTTTTTTCAAAAGAAAGCCCTCTGTTTATTGTTAAGACTTCACCGGCCTCTTTTGTAATTCGTCTGAGAACCTTTCCAAACAAAGAAAAGTCATTATTCATGAGGATAAAAAACACAACAGCTTTTTCTTTAGGTTTGTCAAAAGCCGTCTCTACATGATTTTTATATTTATAATAAGCACTTCTGCTGATTCCCATTGAGTGAACTGCACTATTGATGGTTGCACTTGTGTCATTTTTCAGCATTTCTTTAACTCGGATAGTTTTTTTTATGGCCTCTGGTAGTATCTGAAAGTCTACAAGATAAAATTGTTTCTCATTGTTTTTCATCTAAATTCTCCTGATTATAAGCTAAATCCCGGTAAGATATTAATTGGATGTCCTTATGCTCTAATTGATGTCGCAGAGTTGTCGACAAGATTGCTCCAAGCTCATCTTCACCGCGATATCTCCAATGGAAAACCTTTTCCATGACAGTTTCATCTACTGACGGATGGCACATAAACTCGGTGACACCCTCAGGTAATTTACTCACCACATACTTCATCCTGTCTAATGTAAAATGACCTCCATAAAGCATTCCATAAAAATAGTCATTTGAACGAATATTCATTTTACGTAATACTTTTCTATGCCGCCGTGCCATAGCAGAAAGACCGGTTCCCGCAAATGATCGCAAAATATTGTTTGGTTGAATTCCAAAGAAAAACTTTTCATCCGGAACTCTCATACACGGAATACCATATTTTTTAGCCAAAGATACGGCTATAGGGAAAAATTTATTCCACATATGAAGGTGTTGGTGTCCATCAAGATGTGTGACAGCAATTCCTTCATCTATAATTTTTTTTATTTGAGCGTCCCATTCACGGTACACATCATCAGCATTAATCAAACCTCTTAAGTCTCTTTGGAGTAATTCAATATAATTTTTACATAATAATCCATTTTCCCATGTCAGGCTGGGGACCTCTCGATTTGATAGTACTGTCGGTAATCCTCCCACTAAAGTTAAATGAACTCCAACACCGAGGCCTTCTGTATTTTTGGCTATGTGCACTGCATCTGCAAATGCATTTCCTGAAGCCATTAAAGATGTACTTGTTAATACTCCAGCCGCAAACCCTCGATACACTGCAAGATTTACTGTTTCATGTATTCCAAAATCATCAGCATTTATAATTAATTTTCGTTTCATCAGTTTATTAATTTCCTCTTAACTAAATAGATTAGCAATCAAAATAATGGAATAAAATTACAGCTGCAGCAGCCGAGACATTTAAAGATTCTACCGCCCTTGCCAAAGGAATACATATATTGCAATCGGTCGTTTCCAGCAACTCTTTACGTATCCCGTTTCCTTCATTTCCAAATATAAAAACTGCATTTTCTATATTGTCTATGTCCTTATAGTAAATTCCACCTGAAACAGTTGTACCTATCAATAATACATGATGCCTGCATTTTAATTTTTGCAAAAAAGTATCTGTTACATTTTCATAAATCGGAACCCTTAAAATGCTCCCCATAGAACTTCTCACCACTTTTTCTGAATATGGATCTGCACATCCCTCAGACAATAAAATCCCTGCACAACCTGCAGCTGCAGAAGTTCTTATTATGGTTCCCAAGTTCCCGGGATCCTGTATAGTGTCAAGATAAACATACTTTCCATCCAATTTTTCCAATAGGTTGTCGGTATTATATTCTCTCTTTTTTACAATTAATATTATCCCTTGCCCATGTTCGGTATCAGAAATTGAAGAAAAAAGTGTTTTATCAACAGATAAAAACAGCCAGTGTAACTCTTTGCCCTTTTCTATAATTGATGAAATCGACGATTCATCTGTTTTATTGTCCTGTATAAAGCAAATAACGTCTTTTATTTTCTGATTTTGAGCATCCTCTGCACTACGTATACCTTCCATTAGAAATAAATTGTATTTATCACGATATTTTTTTTGTTTCAACTGGACAGCTGATTTTATCCATTGATTACTTTTACTGCTAATCTTTTTCATAACATTTCCTAGAATCAAAATTAAAGCGAACTATTCCCAATGTTTATTTCTGTATCAATCTGATTTTTGAATTTTTTTACAGCCAAATTATATACAGATTCCACCGTGATAGTTGCCATATCTGCAGATGCTGTTCCGGCAGCTTTTGCAAGAAATATATCACTGTTATTATTTCCATATGGTCCGCTTCTATCCGGAAGGGTTGGTCCAAATAATGCAATAATAGGTGTTTGAACCGCATTAGCAATATGAAGCGGTCCTGTATCACCGGATATATGTAAAGATGCTGCTTTCTCAAGAGCTATTAATTCCAATAAATTTGTTTTCCCTGTAAAATCTGCCGTAAATGAAGAAGGAGACATTTTCTTGATTTCTTCTGCCATGTATTTTTCACCAGAAGAACCGACAATAACCGTAGAAATTTTTTTCTCCGCCAATTTTTTAGCCAAATTTCCCCAATATTGCAGAGGCCACTTCTTTTTTTCGCCGCGTGTTCCGGGTACTAAAATAATATACTTGCCATTTATTCCATAAAGAGAAAGAAGCTCCTTGACTATCGGCATTTCTTTATCTGAATCATGCAACGGAAATTTTATTTCCTGCGTATCACAGCCAAGATAAGCCATTACATCTAACAACTGCTCAATGATATGTCCTTTTTGGTGCTTTCCTGCAATCGGCTTACTGAATAAACCGCTACATTCCCTTGCGTCATGATAACCGATGCGCCTGCTGCATCCGGAGAGAAATGAAATAATTCCGCTTTTCGCAATCATTTGCAAGTCAATCACCAAATCAATTTTTTTCTGATGTAAATCCCTTCTAACCTGAAACAGGTATTGTAAATTCTTAATTTTTTTACGATTAACTATATAAATTTCATCAATCCATGGCTTTCCCGGTAATATACCGGCAAAAGCTTCATGAACGGCCCATGTAATAATCGCATCTGGATATGTTCTACGTAAAGCATAAAGAGCGGGCAATGCATGGATGATATCTCCCAAGGAACTCATCTTTATAATCAATATATTTTTTGGTTTTTCCATCTTTATCCACCCTTTAGCAGAAGTAAACAGTTTTTAACAAACAGCTCCAAATTCCCAGTTTTAAATAAAAAACTTTTTATCCCTGCCGAACAAGCGGCCTCCATATCTCGTTGACTATCGCCAACCAAAAAAGCATTGTGAGGATCAAGCTTGTATTTCTTAATAGCCGATAAAATCATTCCCGGTTTGGGTTTTCTGCAATCACAGTCAATATTATATTTCGGATTAGCTCCACCCTTAAGATGTGGGCAATAAAAAAACTCTGTAATGTGCCCCCCCATCTTTTCAATATCGCATTCCATCATGTAATGGAGTTTTTTTATATCCTCTTCTTTATAGAATCCACGGGCAACACCGCTCTGATTTGTAACAACAAAAATCAAATAATCTTTCTTGGTCAACAAGGCAATTGCTTCCCGCGCTCCATCAATCCACTCCATCTGATTGTAAAGATATAAATAACCTACATCTTTATTAAGAACACCATCTCGATCAAAAAATACAGCTTTTTTTGAAGATATCATGCTAATTTTTCCAATCAATATTATCTATAATTTCACAAACGATATGTGCACATAATAGATGCATTTCCTGAATTCGAGCAGTTATATCAGATGGGATAACCAATGATAAATCACTTAAATTAACCATTTGCCCCCCATCTTTCCCGGTAAAGCCAATTGTCTTTAGTCCTTTTTTCTTTGCACTATAAAAAGCCCGATTTACATTTTTACTATTCCCACTGGTAGAAATCCCCCAAAAAACATCTCCTTTTTGGCCCAGTCCCTCTACTTGTCTGGAAAAGACTTCTTCATAACTATAATCGTTTGCTATAGATGTAAGGATAGAAGTATCTGTTGTTAATGCAATTGCCGGCAGAGATATCCTTTCGTTATGAAATCGTCCTATAAATTCGGCAGCAATATGTTGTGCATCTGCTGCACTCCCTCCATTCCCGCAAATAAGGATTTTATGATTTTGTTTTAAAGCATTCTCGCAAACTTCCGCTATTTTTTCAATCTTTAAGAATAATTCTCTTGTCTGAAATAAAACCTTTTCATGTTCTTCAAAGGATTGTTCTATCGTTTTAAATTTTGTTGTCATCTTTATTTACTGTATCCCCATTTTTTCCGGCTTTCATTAATGTCTCTAATTCACTCATAAAACTATCTAAATCTTTAAATTCACGATAGACCGACGCGAAACGTACATAAGCCACCTGATCAAGCTTACGTAACTCCTCCATAATCAAATTTCCAATAACTTCTGTAGGAACCTCCTGCTTAAGTTCATTTCTAATTGTTCGTTCTACAGTATTGACAATTTCTTCAATCTGTCCGGTTGAAATATTCCGTTTCTCACAAGCACGAATTAAACCGTTTCTTAATTTATTTTTATCAAATAATTCTCTTGTGCCATTCTTTTTTATAACTCTAAGGGGGGTTTGTTCGACCGTCTCATAAGTAGTAAATCTGCGGTTACAAAGAAGACATTGACGACGTCTGCGGATAGATGCCCCATCATCCGTATCCCGAGAATCAGTTACTTTCGTATCAGAACTATTGCAAAAAGGACACCTCATTTGTACTCTCCTATTCTGATTAAGAAAAAAGCCACACTGCAATTGCGGTGTGGCCCTGGATTATATCATTTATTTCTTAAAAATTCAGGAACCGCGATACTGGTTGAATGCATACTGCCTCTAAATGTGGCTGCTCCCGAATTTGATCCTTTTTTTCTATCTTCAAACCCAGTAGCAATGACTGTAATTTTAACAGTGTCGGCATCCAAAGTAGGATCTACAGATGTACCCCAAATGATATTTGCATCCGGATCGGCGGCTTCCGTAATAATCTGAGAAGCCTCATTAATTTCAAAAAGACCTAAGTCTTCATTCCCGGTAATGTTAATGATAATTCCTTTAGCGCCATCAATACTTCTTTCCAAAAGCGGGCTATTAATGGCCATTGTGGCAGCATCGCTAGCACGATTATCACCGGTACCTACACCGATTCCCATAAGTGCTTCTCCCTGGTCACTCATAATCGTCCTAACATCCGCAAAATCTAAATTGATGATTCCCGGTACTGTAATGAGATCAGAAATACCTTGAATTCCCTGACGTAAAACATCATCAGCTGTCTTAAATGCATCTTTGATTGATGTTTTTTTATCAATAATTCCCATCAATTTATCATTGGGTACCACAAGGATTGCATCTACATTATTTTTTAACTTTTCAACTCCATCCAGAGCATTTTTCATCCGTACTTTGCCTTCAAACGTGAAAGGTTTTGTAACAACAGCGATAGTTAACGCTCCTAATTCCCTTGCACATTGAGCAGCTACCGGCGCAGCACCTGTACCTGTACCTCCGCCCATACCTGCAGTAACAAACACCATATCGGCTCCGGCCAATGCTTTAGATAAATCCTCACGAGATTCTTCTGCAGCCTGTTCGCCAACAACGGGTTGTGCTCCTGCCCCCAACCCCTTTGTTAATTTTTCGCCAATTTGTATTTTGACCTCTGCATTAGATTTATTTAGTACCTGGAGCTCTGTATTCACGGAAATAAACTCTACGCCTTTTACATTTTGTTCAATCATACGGTTTACGGCGTTATTTCCACCGCCACCAACACCAATGACTTTAATTTTTGCGATTTCAGAATCTTCCATCTTGCGCTCCTCCTTTAATTATTTCGAAATACATTTATCATTATTTTTCTTTTCATTATATAATACTATGTTTTATATTCTACAATATTTTGCCCGATTCCGCTACACAGATACCACATCTGTTCAAAATATTTTTATTTCTTCAGTTTGATGAACGGATTTGTTACATTCGCATCTAAATATTCAACAGAAAGATTTCTTGCTTTTACGTCATTCACCATATTTTCTGCTAAAACAGCCTGATCTTCCAAATCTTCAGTACTTCCTAAACGTACAGATATTCCATCTCTTGTATATGCCACGAAATTTTCAGGATTACCGATATTAATTTCAGAAAATTCTTCGGCTCCTTTTTCGGATAAACAGCTTATAAATCGGAGAGCACGTATAACATCAGATTCTTCAATTTGATCGCCCAATAAAACGTTACCCAGTTTTTTCCCGGTAATCATTAAATAATCACCATTCTTTATAGATGTGTCATTTTTGATTACAAGACCTTCTTTATCAACAATAACATAGCCAAACTCTGTTTGAATGGCCGCTGCATTTTTTCTTTCTTGAATATTTATAACAATAGTTCCGGGGAATTTTCTTGCCATCTCCACATTCTCAATTCTCAAATCCTTAGACAATCTATCTTTTACGGTAGCAGTGCTTATTTGAAGTGTATTAACCGGTTCTTTAATTTCACCTTCAAATATAACATTTTCCATAGTCACATCTTGATTTCCTTTAAGCTCTATATGTCCAAAAGGAAGCGGTAAAAACAAAAGAGCCATAAGAATCAAAAACAAAAAAACTGTACCCAAAAGTAAATAAATCCTAATATTATTATGGGCTATACGGCGATGTCCGGATAAGTAAAATCTACTTCTTTTTTTCTTTTGCTTCTCTTTCGTAAAATCAACTTTACGCAGTAACGAGGATTTTTCTTCTAATCCATATCCCTTCTGCACCTGCGATTCACTAATTTTATCTGTTCTTTTTCCTTGTTGAAATTCATCAAAACTCTTGAATTCACTCATCTTGCAACCACTCATAACTATACTTTATTAATTCTCGCATCCAATAATAGCATTTCACAAAGCTCCGGAAATTTAATTCCTATTGCTGCTGCTGCTTTCGGAACCAAACTTGTAGCGGTCATTCCCGGAATAGAGTTTGCTTCTAAGAGAAAGGGAGTTTCACTTTTATCGGTGCGGAAGTCAAAACGAACCACTCCGCAACACTCTGCCACTTTATATCCCTTTATTGCTAACCGCTGCATCTCATCGGTCAGCTTTTTTGAAATTGGAGCAGGTACTAAATAGTCCGTTGCACCGCTTGTGTACTTAGAGTGAAAATCATATTGCCCTGAATGAGGACATATTTTAACAATAGGCAATGCTTTGCCATTTAAAACAGCAACAGTAAATTCTTCTCCATCTAAAAAAGTTTCCACTAATAAGCGAGGTTCTACCAAAAAAGCTCGACTTAATGCATCTCTTAAGCCCCCTGGCTCTTGCACTATTTCAATTCCGATAGTAGATCCTTCACAGGCAGGCTTTAAAACCACGGGAAATTTAAAACACTTTTTAATTGAATCTTCCACCTTATCTAAGCCATCCGATAAATAATATGGAATCGAAAATGCCATGTTGATTCCTGCTTGCTTAAAAATACGACTGCTTAGAATTTTATCCATCGTAATAGCACTGGAAGACACACCTGACCCGGTATAGGGAATCCCGGCTAATTCCAGAACACTTTGTATCGTGCCATCTTCCCCATATTTACCATGGAGAGCAATAAATACCATCTTTGCATTAATTTCTTGTAATTGTTTCAGTACTAAGTTAGGTTTGTATTCAACAGGTATCGCCTTGTATCCCAAAGAACATAATGCTTCTGTGACTGCCGCTCCGGTACGTCTCGAAATTTCTGCCTCGTGTGACAATCCCCCCAAAAGTACTGCTATTACTTCATTTTTATCAATCATTCCTTAACCCCTTCTCCTTTATATATTCAGATAATTTTTCTCCTACTTGGTATATATTACCTGCTCCCATCGTAATAACCATATCTCCTCTTTTGATAAAAGAGTAAAGAGTTTGAAGTAATTTATCCGTTTTTTCTATATAATATATTTCTTTATCCGGTTGTTGTTTTTTTACTAAATCAGGGATAAGCTTTCCATTAACTCCTTTTATAGGTTCTTCATTTGATGCATAAATATCGGTAAAAAATAACACGTCTGCATCATTAAAAGCTACTGCAAATTCATCTTTCAACAGATTTGTACGCGAATATCTGTGAGGCTGAAATACGCAAATAACTCTATGATTTCCTGACTCTTTTGCCGCAGCAAGCGTTGCTTCAATTTCTGTCGGATGATGTGCATAGTCATCTACTATCCATATATCCCGGTTTCTCATTTTTGTCTGAAATCTGCGTTTAACTCCGGTAAATTCCTGTAATGCACTTTTTATATTTGAAAAAGGTATCCCGCAATATGAACCGACAGCAACCGCTCCCAATGCATCTTTCACATTATGTGTACCAGGAGTTTGTAGAGATATTGTTCCTAACAGCTCTGTCTTATGCCATACATCGAATCTCATATAATTATCTTCATACCGTTTATTTACGGCGCGATATTCTGCATCTACATTCATTCCAAAAGTAATAATCTTCCTTTTTACTTTTGGTAAAATGGTTTTTACACCTTCGCTATCTGTACATAATAAAGCTGCACCATCATTATAAGAAACATTATTTACAAAATCGGCAAATGCATTCTGTATATTTTCAATTGTTCCATAATGATCTAAATGATCATCTTCGATATTTGTTACTACTGCCAAGAAAGGATGAAATTTCAAAAATGACCCGTCACTTTCATCCGCTTCCGCAATAACATAATCGCCATGCCCAAGGCAAGAATTACCCTTCAAGTAATCTGTTGCGGCCCCCAATACAATAGTAGGTGACATTCGAGCAGAATAAAAAATTTGGCCTATCATGGATGACGTCGTAGATTTTCCATGAGCCCCGGCAACAGCAATTCCTTTGCCCCATTTAAAAATAGCAGCTAATAAATCAGACCGGTGAAAAATGGGGATACTTCTTGCCTCGGCCTCCAAGAGTTCCGGATTATTCGGATGAATGGCACTGGAAATAATGATAACGTCCGCATTTTCTATATTTTCTTTTTTATGTCCGATGTAAATAGAAGCTCCATGATTCTTAAATTCTGACAACGCCGGAGAATCTGATATATCAGAGCCGGATACATTGAATCCTTTATTAATTAAAATTCTGGCAAGAGCACGCATTCCCATGCCACCAATTCCAATAAAATGATATGAACGATATTTATTTAAGTCCATTATATTTTCCCTCGTTCCGCAAGTGTAAGTGCCAGATGGGCTATATTTGCTCCTGCATGAATGTTTTTTATTTTTTTTGCTGCTTCTGACATCATAATTAACGTATCCGGATTATTACGTAAATCCTCAATATCCTGTATCAACTCCATATCTGTTACATATTTATCTACAATCATTTTAGCTGCCCCTGCTGAGACAAATACACGCGCATTAAACGTTTGATGATCTTCTGCAGCATATGGATATGGAATCAGAATCGACGGCAATTCTTTCGCAGCTAATTCCGATAGGCTAATTGCTCCGGCTCTGCAGATAATCAAATCTGCAGCAGCTAAGGCTGATGGCATATCATATTCATATTCAATAATATGGCTCCCTTCACCATAAGCCCCTTCTTTTACCTCACCAAGCTCTTTTATTATTCCATCGTATGCCAAATGCCCTGTCACATGATGAATATGAACTCCGGATTTATTTTTAAAATATTTATGAACCCCAATCATTGCCTGATTGATAGTTTTTGCGCCGCGACTTCCTCCCGTTACTAAGACCATAAAGTCTGAAGTGGGAATCCCTAATTTTAATCTGGATTCGGCTCTTTGTGCTTTTATAATAGAGGGACGAATAGGATTACCGGTATACACACATTTTCCCGGACAGGGAAATCGCGAAGCCGCCTCTTTATATCCCAAGGCAATACAACTTACCATATGGCTTAAAATTTTGTTGGTTATACCTGGGATTACATTTTGCTCTTGAATAAGTGTGGGAATATGCGAAAGCGCCGCTGCCATTAAAATAGGACCACATACATAGCCGCCTGTCCCAATAACCACATCGGGCTTGAATTGATTTAGAATTTTTCTCGCTTTAAAAAGACTGCCGGCCGCCGTTGTTAAAGTTTTTATGTTATCAAAACTGAATTTTCTTTTTAAACCTGACACCGGAATTGGAGCAAAATTGTATCCTTCCTTTGAAACAATTTCTGCCTCCATACCATTCGGAGTTCCCACAAAAAGGATCTCAACGTTTTCTGTTTTCTCTATTTCCCTGGCTATAGTGATAGCCGGGTATATATGTCCGCCGGTGCCGCCCCCGGAAAGAATAATTCTTTTCATGTAAACTCCAAAAATTAATTTAATTTATTAACAATTCTTTTAAAATGCATGCCTCGCTCTTCAAAGGAGGAATACGCATCGAAACTCGAACATGCCGGCGAAAGCAAGATTGTATCACCTTCTTCAGCCAAACTTTTCCCCTTTTTTACTGCATCTTCCATATCAGATGCAAGAATAACAGAAGGTATGTGAAATTTTTCTGCCACTGACTTAAACCGAGCTGCTGCCGCCCCAATTAAAATTAGATGCTTCACATGTTTTTTTACATTTTCCATAAAAGTATCTAATGGTGTCCCTTTGTCATGTCCTCCTGCGATAAGTATTACCGGCTTTTTAAAAGCTTCCATTCCTTTAATCGCCGCATCTACATTAGTTGCTTTTGAATCATTATAATATGAGACACCTTTAAGTGTTCTGACAAATTCTATGCGATGCGGTAGCCCCTTAAATGAAAGAATTGCCTGACGTATACATTCAACAGGAACACCCGCTTCATATGCAAGAAAAGATGCCGCTAATATATTTTCATAATTTTGGTTGCCTTTCAGTTGTATATCTTGAATCTTCGCAAGAAATATTTCCTGTCCGTGTCTCTCTAACATTAGTGTATCATCGACCAGACAAGCCCCTTCTTTAATAAATTGTTTTGTACTGAACAGGCAGACCTCTGTGTGTGCCTGTTTTATAAGAGAAGATGTATATGAATCTTCTGCATTCAACAACAGACACTGTTTTTTCCCCATATTCTCAAAAATTCTGGCTTTTGCCGCTACATAATTTTCCATAGTATGATGTCGCTCCATATGATCAGGAGTAATATTTAAAATAGTGGCCACACGGGGACAAAAAGTATCAATGAATTCAAGCTGGAAGCTGGAAATCTCCGCAGCAATGAGTCCGTTCTCCGGTACAAGTTCTGCCTCTCTACTTAATGAAATCCCCATATTACCTGCCAGCGCAAACGGAATTCCTGAATTATTTATCATGTCTCCAAGAAGCGTAGTGGTGGTCGTTTTCCCATTTGTTCCTGTTACAGCAAGAATTGGAGCTTTAGTCATACGATAAGCAAGCTCCACTTCACTAATTACAGGTATTTCTTTTTTTAATGCAGCAGCAACAATAGGGTTTTCTATCGGAACAACCGGAGATACAACAACTGTATCAATGTTTTTTAATAAAATTTCTGCTTGTGCTCCAAACTTGAATACCGCTCCCAGTGCCAATAACGTTTCTTTTTCTTTTAAATCCTTAATGCTGTCATGTAAATCCGAAATTAAAACATGGCAACCATGTCTAAGTAATACATGAGCAGCTCCCAACCCGCTAATTCCTGCGCCTACTACCAATACATTTTTCATTAATATCGCCTCTGATTTTTTACATACGTCACATCATTTTCTTTATATTTCTATCAGCAAAATGAAAGTATCAATGCAGTGCCGGCAAAAATACATTCAAATAACCAAAATGACCAGACTACTCTTACCTCACTCCAACCACATAGTTCAAAATGATGATGCAGCGGACTCATTTTAAACACACGCTTGCCTGTCATTTTAAAAGAAGCCACTTGAATGATAACCGAAAGTGCCTCTAACACAAAAATAATCCCCAAAAACAGAAGTAACAGTTCCGTTCTTGTTATTACTGAAATCCCTGCAATAGCGCCTCCCAAGGCCAAGGATCCGGTGTCTCCCATAAAAATTTTTGCAGGATGGTAATTAAAAAATAAGAATCCGATGCACGCTCCGGCCAATATGGTAATAAAATACCCTAAATTATGAAGCCCGTGAAGATAACAATATACTCCATACGCAAAAAAAGCTACCACACAGCACCCTGATGCTAATCCGTCCAATCCGTCAGTCAGATTGACAGCATTTGATCCGCCTATCAGGACAAGAATGACAAAAATATAATAAAATGATCCGATAAACAGTTCTGTATGTAAGAAGGGAATAGAAACAGAGAGCGGTAAGTGCAATGTTTCTATACACCCCCAGCAAAAAAGGACCGACAAAATAAGTTGTCCCAATAATTTTTGTTTTGCAGTGAGTCCAAGATTTCTTTTTTTCTCGGCTTTAATAAAATCATCTAAAAATCCCAAAACACCATGTCCGATTGTTAAAAATAAAAGCCACAAAACAGGTGTATCTAAAAGGTGATTCCATAAAATTACAATAACTGCTGCCAGTATCATAAACAGACCGCCCATCGTAGGAGTGCCGGCTTTAGCTCTATGCGACCGGGGTCCTTCCTCCCTGATAGACTGTCTCGCTTTATATTTCCGTGCGAGCGGTATTGCAAAATATCCGAGAATCACAGTGACTGCGACAGCCTCTATTATATATATCAGATAATTAATGTTCATGTTACCCAAGCATTTCCTTCCAATATTGAGGTATTTTTTCCATATGCATGGAATGAGATCCCTTAATAAGAATAACATCTCCTTCAGATGTATTTTCTTTTAAACAACCGGCTGCCTCATTCAAAGATTGACATTCTCTAATCCAACAAATGCCCCCCGATTCTCTGGCACCCTTAGCGATTTCTCCACTCAATGTACCGACTGTAATCAATCCGTCAAATCCTATTTCTCCGGCAATATTTCCTACTTGATAATGCAAGTCTCTTTCGAATTTACCCAATTCCCCCATATCACCCAATACAAGGATATGATGGTTTCCTTTCATTTGCTTTAACGATAAAAATGCCATCTTCATAGAAAGCGGATTTGCATTATATGAATCATCAATAACAGTAATCCCTGCTATTTTTAAAATCATCTGCCTTTGTTGACCGGGGACAAACTCATTAATGGATTTTTGAATTTTTTTAATATCGACTCCCAATACTCTGGCCGCTGCGGTAGCTGCCAATGCATTATAAACATTATGTATTCCTAATAGATGCAATTTCGCTTTAAGTGCTTCATCAAAACATGTACAGATATACTTTGTTCCTTCTGACTCATAGATAATATCCGATCCATGTACAGTATATTTTCTATTTAATCCGTAAGCAATGACATTACCCTTAAAATTGTTTCCCATTTTTATAACAAACGGATCATCGCCGTTCAAGATTGCTACTCCATTATCAGGCAAGGAATCTATTAACTCTTTTTTTGCTTTTGCTATATTTTCTTGACTTCCTAATATTCCGATATGTGCTGTTCCTACATTAGTTATAACACCAATAGTCGGATCTGCTATATCACAAAGTTCCTTGATTTGTCCCAGCCCTCGCATCCCCATTTCCACAACACAAACTTCCGTGTCTTTTGTCATGGAAAGAAGCGTTAAGGATAACCCTATTTCATTATTAAAATTTTTTTGTGTTGAACATACATTAAATTTGGAGGAAAGAATCCTGCTAATCATATCTTTTGTTGTAGTTTTTCCATTAGAACCGGTAATTGCTATTACCGGGATATTAAATTTTTTTCGATAAAAATGTGCCAGATTTTTTAGTGCTTGTTTCGTGTCGACTACAAAAACAACAGAAACATCCTCAGAAATATTTTTAAAATACTTCTGATCTGAAATAATTACTATTGACGCACCTTTTCGAACTGCGGTATTTATAAATTCATGGCCATTGAAGTTTTCCCCCGAAAGTGGTAAAAACAGTGCCCCGGGGATTAATGAACGTGTATCCGTACTTACGTCAGAGCAATAAGAACTCTTTCCGACTTGTAATATATTTCCTTTTGTTGCTTTTTTTATTTCTTCTAATGAAAATGATGCCATTATATTATCCTCTCAATGCCATTCTTGCTTCTTCCCTGTCATCAAAATGAATTGTCCTGTTTCCTAAAATCTGGTAATTCTCATGCCCTTTGCCTGCGATAATCACCACATCTTTTTCCTCCGCTAAAGAAATCGCTTTCCTGATTGCCTTGCGCCGATCGGGTTCTGTTTCATATTGTAAGAAAGGTTTCTTATCTGATTCGTCCATCACTCCCGCTTTTACTTCTTCTATAATTTTCAGCGGGTTTTCTGTGCGTGGATTATCATTGGTGATTATTACAATATCAGCATATTTTGCGGCTATACGCCCCATAATAGGTCGCTTTAATTTATCTCTGTCACCACCGCAGCCAAATACTGTAATTACCCTGCCGTGACTAATTTCTCTCGCAGTTGTCAATATTTTCTCCAACCCATCCGGCGTATGGGCATAATCAACAACTACAGTAAAAGATTGCCCCTCATCAATCAATTCAAATCTACCGGGTACAGATTGAAAAGTTTCTAAAGCTCTTACAATAATCTCAACCGGAAGTCCTTCAGAGAGTGCAACACCTGCTGCCGCTACGCAATTATAGATGTTAAACCGTCCTGCTAATTTAGTATTTACGAGGTATTCTTTATTATCAAATTTTAAACGAAATGCAGATTTTTTGCTTGTAAACTCAGTAGAAAAAATACGCAAATCAGATTTGTCAGTCATTCCATAAGTATGGCAAGTGCATATTTTTTTGTTCTGAATAGCGGATTCCATAACATCTGAATATTCATCATCTTGATTAATCCATGCTGTTTTATTTTTTTTTAATTGCCCTGCTGCAGACACCATGCTAAAGAGTATTGCTTTTGCTTTCGCATAATTCTCCATTGTCTTGTGATAATCTAAATGATCTTCCGTAAGGTTTGTAAATACTGCCGTATCAAATTCACAACCGAAAACACGCCCCAATGCCAATGCATGAGAAGAAACTTCCATACACACATATTCAACTTTTTCTTCTGCCATCTCATACAATAAACGCTGTAAATCAATTACATCCGGTGTAGTGTTATGCGTTGGCACTTCCCGATCTCCAATCAAGGCATGAATTGTTCCTATAACACCCGTCTTATACCCGGCAGTACGAAATATATGAGAAATAATATGCGTAGTTGTTGTTTTCCCGTTTGTCCCGGTTACGGCAACCATCCTCATTTTTCGAGAAGGATAGTCAAAAAAATAAGGTACCATATCTTCCATCGCTTTTCTGGTACTCTCGACATAGATGACAGTAGTTCCTGTCGGAATCTTTATTTTTTTCTCTGCAACAATCGCTACAGCACCTTTTTTTACCGCATCCTCAACAAAGTCATGTCCATCAACTTTTGCTCCGGAAAGACAAAAAAACAGACTCCCCTCCCGAACTTCCCGGGAATCTGCTGTGACATCACGTATATATATATCATCCGAACCATTTACTTGCCGGTATACCGTATATTTTAATAAATCAAGTAGACTTTTCAATTCAATCACCTTATGTAGTACACCCGAGTTAAATAACTACCATATATAATATACCAATTTTTTCATGTATACAACAGCAGCCCATTTAAGAGCTGCTGCTTTTAATCTTTAATATTTAATTTCATATTATTTTTTTCATTACTACCATAAATAGCATCTGTTGACACTTTCATTCCCAATTCTGTTTCTGCTATTTTTTGTATTCTCGCAGGGGCTTCCAATTTGGCTACCTCTAATTGTTTTGTCGCATTTTCTCGAGCTAAGCTCATAACTTCTGCACGTACTAATTGCATTCTATATTCGGCTTGTACATTATAAGCGGCAAAAAAATAATAAACCAAAATCGGCACAAGAAAAATCAGTGAATATAAAACCAAACTATGAAATGCCAATCCTATTTGAGGATTTGTTCTTTCCGAAACAACTATCGAGCCTGTAGGATTTATATAGTTTATTTTGTCTACATTTTGTGCCAGCATTGTTTTTACCTCTGCAAATTATACTTTTTCTACAACTCTTAAAACTGCACTTCTTGACCTTGGATTATTTTTTATTTCCTCATCGGAGGGTTTCATTGGTTTCCCCACCTTTCTTACTAATTTCCGATGATTACAAACACAAATCGGTATATCCGGAGGACAAATACAATCTTTTTCCATTTCTTTAAATGTATTTTTCACAATTCTATCTTCTAAGGATTGAAAAGTGATGATCCCCAACCGTCCGCCTTTTTTTAAACGCTTCACACATTTTTCTATCGTAGTTTGAAGAATCCCTAATTCATTATTTACTTCAATACGTATGGCCTGAAATGTTCTTTTTGCCGGATGTGGTCCATTTCGTCTGGCCCCTGCCGGAATGGCCGCCTTAATCACCTTAACTAAATCATCTGTCGTTTCTATCGGGCGATTTACTCTTTTATCAACAATAAATTCAGCTATGCGACTTGCCCAACGCTCTTCGCCGTAGGCGCTAATTATTTTTTCCAAATCTTTTTCTGTATAAGTATTTACCACTTCATAAGCACTCAAATCTTGTCTGCGATCCATTCTCATATCAAGTTTCCCATCATTCATGTAAGAAAAGCCGCGTTCACTTTCATCAAGTTGATATGAGGAAACCCCTAAATCAAATATAAATCCATTCACCATGTCCACATGCAGCGAGTCCAAAACCTCATCTATAAGAGAAAAATTACTTCTTACTGCCACATGTTTACACCGGGCTCCACGGAGCCGTTCTTCTGCAGCTTTTATGGCATCTCCGTCCTGGTCTACACCTATCAGAATACCTTTTTCGGATAACTCCTTTGAAAGAGCAAAAGAATGGCCTCCACCGCCCAATGTGCAATCTACATAAATACCGTTAATATCAGTAAGGATATAATCAATCATTTCTTTTAAAAGTACTGTCGTATGATTATATTTCATATCCGCCTCTATATATCAAAGCCTAAAGGAAGATCTAAAGAGTTCGCTAAATCCGCGATTGATTCTTCTCCATTTTCATCACTATCAAGTAATTCCGGATTCCAAATTTCAATCATAGCCCCTGTCCCTACAACACAAACCTCTTTTTTTAGAGCAGCTAATTCTCGCAAGTGTGCAGGAATTAATATCCGACCTTGGCGGTCACATTCAATTTCAGTACTTTTTCCAATCAGATATCTTTTAATTTTACGAACTCTTTTATCTGTAAAAGGTAATTGTTGTAATCTGGCAAGAAGTGCATTCCACCGTTCCATCGGATAAATGCAAAGACAGGAATCCAACCCGGGAGCCAAAACAAAGCTGTCCCCCAATTCATCCCTAAATTTAGCAGGAAGAATCATACGTCCCTTAGCATCTATCGTATGTGAATACTCATTCATAAACATTATTCTTCCCACCTCCCCACTTTTAACCACATTCTACCACAATAAACCACAATCAACAATACGGAACATTTATTCGTAATTCAGGTTATGGCTTTTTCCCTTTTACCATCTTTTATTCCCTCATGTTTTTTGGCTTTTATATCCTTTCTGATTTATAAAAACTTGCATATTATAAATAGTTTTTACTGTCTTAAATCTGTATATGCAATAAAAAAAGACACCCCTGTGGATGTCTTTTTTCATTTTATCTTTTAATAATTATGTATGTTATTCACTGACAGGATATACACTAACTTGTCTCTTTTCCCGACCAAGACGTTCAAAATGTACTTTCCCTTCTGCTGTAGCAAAAAGAGTATCATCTTTACCTATCTTGACATTCACTCCGGGATGTATGTGTGTACCCCTCTGACGAACAATTATATTGCCGGCCTTAGCAATCATTCCGTCATGCATTTTAGTTCCAAGCCGTTGTGCATTAGAATCACGACCGTTTTTTGTGCTGGAAACACCTTTTTTATGAGCGAATAACTGAAGATCAAATAATAACATGTAATTCACCCCTTTATCATTTTTAAATTAAGTGTATCAGGATATCTTTTCCTGATTTCTTCAAGACCACATAACATTGTTTTTATCAGAATATCTGACCGGTTATCAGCCCGATTTCCAATATCCACATTCATAAATCCATATTTGGAGTCATATCTGCCTTCTATTTGAAGAACATTCTGTAAACCAAGCGCACAAGTCAGTGTGACACCTGATACAGCTGCACATACAAGATCATATCCGTCATTTTCACGATTGCTGTCTGCATGCCCGGAAATAGAGAATCCCCTGTATCGCTCTTGAGAATCCAAATGTACTTTTATGGTAATCATTAACCTTCAATCTTTTCAATTTGAACTTTTGTGAATGGCTGACGATGACCCTGACGACGGCGGTAATTGGATTTTGCCTTGTATTTGAAAATCCTGATTTTCTTTTCTTTTCCTTGTGCTAAAACTTTCGCAATAACTTTAGCACCTTCAACAATCGGTTGTCCGATTTTTACCGTGTCTCCCGATAAAAGAAGAACTTCATCAAAGGTCACTTTATCACCTTCAGAAACATCCAGTTTCTCAATGGTAATAACTTTCCCTTCTTCAACATTGTATTGTTTACCACCGGTTTTAATAATTGCGTACATGTGTGCACCTCCTTCATACTATACTCGCCGAGTGCGGCAGCTTCTTAGTAAAAGCATTTAATCGCCGATTTCGAGCGGTTGTGCCATAGCACCCTGTACAATGACTTAATTATTATACTAAGCAGACATGGGTCTGTCAAATGACTTTTGCAGTTTTTATATGTTTTATTACTACTCCGGACCTAATCCGTCCCGTTTTTCATTTTTATGTGCTATATAACGTACCACTGTTTTTCTTGCTTTATTGATTTTACTCCCCGTATTTCTAAACTTTCGCAAGGTAGTTGTTTTCGATTTAGTTTTAGGCTTCATATCTGTAATCGCACTCATATCCCCTCTTTTTACTGAAGTGGCACGAATTCTTTCTGGTTTTAAGATAGAACGAATTATTTTCATTGTTTTATCAGGAATTAATTTTGGGTCAAAGCTGTAAATATCTATAGCCGCATAACCCATATCCGGATAAGCATGAATACAGACATGGGCTTTTGATCCGTAAGCAGCCACAATTATTTCTTCTTCTCCCTCATGCAAATACGTATCATCAACTTCAAATCCAAGGTAAGAAACGCCATCAGACACCGTTTGTAAAATATCATGAGATGAAGATAATATATCCGTTTTACAGCCATAGCAATCTACAAGAAGATGTTTTCCTACATAGTCAGACATTTCGTCCCTCCCCATCTGATATAAATAATTTCTTTTATTATATCAAACACTTCTTATATTTGCATAAATGTTCTTTAAATAAAAAAATAGAAAGCGGCCCATAAAACCGTTTTCTATTTTTTATTTTATTCAGTTCTTAGAGTGGCTTTTTCTTTTTCAAGCGCAGCGATAATATTTTTTATCCATAATTCCACTTCTTTGTCAGTCAATGTTCTATCTTCTGCTCTAAAACTTAAATTATAAGCCATTGACTTAAATCCGTCCGGCACTTGTTTCCCTTGATATAAATCAAAAAGAACAAGTTTTTCTAAATGCTCTGTTCCGGCTTGCAGAATAATATTTTCTACAGCCTCATTAGAAAGATATTCAGGCACAAGAATTGCCAGATCTCTTTCCACAGCAGGGAATTTAGGAATTTTATGATAGTCGGTTACACTGCTTATGAGCGGTAAAATATCCGGAATCGAAAGAACAAATCCGTATACTTTTTCCTTTATTCCCCATAGATCTAAGACCCGTGGATGAAATTCCCCAAAAGTAATTAAAGTTACGCCACTTTTCACAAACCTGGCGGAGATTCCGGGATGAAAAGCAGGATAATCCGTTCTTTCAATTTTGTAACCCCTAATTCCTATAGCAGAAAGAATATCTTCTGCAATGGCTTTTATGTCAAAAAAATCATATTCTTTTTGAACATTGGGATATCCTTTTTCTGCCGGATTTCCACAAAGAGCACCTGCTATCATAGCATATTCGTTCGGTAATTCTTTTAATGGCAATGATTTAGGTTCATAAACATGTCCGTGCTCAAAAACAGATATCTGCTTATTCTTTTGTGCCAAATTATATTTCAATGTATGTAATAGCCCCGGTAAAAGAGATGTTCGCATATCGGGATATTCTTCAGAAATGGGATTAAGTACCGGGATTACCTGATAAATTTTATCGGTTTTAGGAAAATTTAATTTTTCCAAATCCTTTTTATCCATAAAACTATAGTTGATAACTTGAGATAATCCTTTATTGATTAGTCTGTCACTGATTGCAAACAACACTTCCTGTTCTTTGCTCATCATGCCTTTGGTAATAGCGCTCCAAGGCGTCGTAATCGGAATATTCGCATAACCATACACACGGGCAACTTCTTCTGCCAAATCAGGCATACCGCACACATCCAGTCGGAACTCCGGAACTGTCGCTTTTATTACCCCATCATTTTCGTGTACTTTAAAGTGCAATCTTCTTAAAATATCAATCATACTTTTTTTCGGCAAATCAATTCCGATATATCGGTTAATTGCATCTACAGTCGTTGTTATCACTTGTGATACAGGTTTTATAGGATATTGCTCAACCATTCCGGAAGCAACCGTACATGCACCTTGCTCGATTAAGATTTGTGAGATTCTGCCAATCGCCAATTCTGTCCTGGATAGATGAATTCCCCTCTCATACCGACCTGATGCTTCTGATCTCAACCCTAACCGGCGGGACGTGCGTCGAACGGAAGCACTGTCAAACACCGCAGCTTCCAAAAAGACATTTTTCGTATTCTCAGTCACCTCTGTATCCAGTCCCCCCATAACACCGGCAACACAGATTGCCTTTCCCTCTCCATCAGAAATCACCAAATCCGTCGGATTTAAGACTCTTTCATTTTTATCAAGAGTTATAATTTTTTCATCTTCTTTTGCAAAACGGCAGGTTAAGCTATGCCCAGACACCTTATCATAATCATATGTATGCAAGGGCTGTCCTGTCTCCAGCATTACATAATTTGCTGCATCAACAATATTATTTATCGGACGAATACCATTACTCCTTAACCGATTTTCTATCCATACCGGAGAACGACCGACTTTAACATTTTCCAAAAGCCTGCCGCAAAAACGTTTACAGTATTCAGCATTTTCTATATGAACAAATGCACGTCCCTCAATAGCATTTCCATTTTCCACTACTTTTATAACAGGTAATGCTAATTTTCTCTCAAAAATTCCGGCTACTTCCATTGCCATTCCTATCATGCTAAAGCAATCCGAACGATTAGCCGTTAATTCCATTTCATAAATTACATCGTCCAAATCAAAGAGCTCATGAATATCCATTCCCTCTTTCGTATCTTCCGGAAGAACCATGATTCCTTCTTTATCTATATCAGGGAATAAATCAGCATCTAACCCCAGTTCGCCGGCAGAACATATCATGCCGTCTGATTTTATACCGCGTAACTCACCGGACTCGATAATTGTGTCTCCACGAGATAAACCTCCGGGTGCACCGGCTTCATGCCTTGCCGGTATATGCGCCCCCGGTAGTGCAACAGGTACTATTTGCCCCACCTGTACATTAGATGCTCCTGTTACAACTTGTATAGTTTTTTTATTACCTACATCAAGCCGACAAACAAAAAGTTTTTCTGCATCAGGATGTTTGTTAATCTCTAATATTTTCCCGATTACGACTCCGCTAATTCCTCGTCCCGGATACATGACATGCTCAACAGGGATTCCATCCACAGTGAGTGTTTCAGCCATTTCCTCAACATCAATACCTTTTATATCAACAAGTGTCCCCAGCCATTTCAATGATACATTCATCATATTTCCCTTTCTTCTTAAAATTGTTTCAAAAATCTGACATCATTTTCATAAAAGTTTCTCAGATCATCAATTCCGTAAAGTAGCATGGCAATACGTTCAATTCCCATACCAAAAGCAAAACCGCTGACTATATCCGGATCATATCCGTTAATTTTAAGGACCATATTATGCACCATTCCGCATCCCAAAATTTCAAGCCAGTCCGGATCATCGCTTGCCGCATGTGTCCTTGATGCAAATGAAATATCAACTTCAGCAGAAGGTTCTGTAAATGGAAAATAGCTGGCACGAAAACGAATTTTCGTATCAGTTCCAAATAAGTCTTTTAGAAAAATTTCAAGTGTTCCTTTTAAGTCGGAAAATTTTATTCCCTTATCAACAACGAGCCCCTCTACCTGATGAAAAACCGGAGAATGTGTAGCATCATTGTCCCAGCGGAAAACCTTCCCGGGAGCAATCATACGGATTGGTGTATTCGGCTCATGCTTACGCAACGTTCTTGCTTGTACCGGTGAGGTATGAGTGCGGAGTAATATCTCCGGAGTTATATAAAATGAATCTTGCATATCTCGTGCCGGATGATCCTTCGGCAAATTCAAACACTCAAAATTATAGAAATCCTCTTCAATTTCAGGCCCCTCTTCTACAGAATAGCCCATACGAATAAAAGATTTCATAACTTCACGCAATGCTTTATCCAAAGGGTGAACATGTCCTGTTATCCTGCGGCGGGAGGGCAATGTAATATCTACAGTCTCATTCTTAATCTTGGCATTCAGACGCATTGTTTTCAGCTCTTCTAATTTAGCTGAAATTCTGTCTTCAATATCTGCACGCACTGTATTTGTCAGAGCACCCACAACAGGTTTTTCTTCATTTGAAAGTTCTCTCATTTGCTTGAGAATGGCTGTCAGCTTTCCTTTTTTACCTAAAAAAGAAACTTTGATTTCCTGCAGCGCTTTTTCATCCTTACAGGCAGATATTTGGTCAAACGCAAAACTACTTAATTCAGCCAGGTCTTTTTTCATTTCTTTTGCAGTACTACTTAAATCTAATGCGTCCATATTCATTCCTCCTATATTCAAATCTGTTTTTATCCTAAAATAAAAAACTCCGCCCTCCAAAGAGGGGCGAAGTTTGTCGCGGTACCACCCTAATTTATCACTCGGGTAACTTTAACGCAGTTGTACGTTTTGCCTACTTGATTCAACAAAATGCTCAAAAGTGAACCGATTTTTCTATCTTGCTGGCATCTCACTATCGCCAACTCTCTGAACAGAATTAAAAAATCTCTTCTTTATCATTGCTTTCATATAAAATAACATGTTTTTATTTTATCATTAGAGACACGATTGTCAAGTTACTGACAATTGATTTACAGTCTAATTAATATACTGCTTCATTTGCAATAACCAATCTTTGTATCTGATTTGTGCCTTCATAAATTTGCATAATCTTTGCATCACGCATATATTTTTCCACCGGATTTTCACGGGAATATCCATTTCCTCCCATAACCTGAACGGCTGTAGTAGTTACATTCATGGCCGTATCAGAAGCGTAACACTTAGACATGGCAGAAAACATCGCCGCTTTTTTATCTTTTTCCATTTGCATTACGCAGGCTTTATAAGTCAAAGCTCTTGCCGCTTCAGTCTGAAGAACCATATCTGCTATCATTTGTTGAACCATCTCAAAAGAAGCTATCTTCGCACCGAATTGCTTTCTTTGATGTGAATATTTTACGGACATTTCAATAGCAGCTTGAGCAATTCCCACAGAAATCGCTGCCACCACAGGGCGAGATAACTGAAGAGTCTGCATAGCAATCAAAAAACCTCTGCCTTCTTTTCCGATAAGGGATGATTCAGGAATAAAACAATCTTCAAAAATAATTTCTGCAGTTGCAGAAGCACGAATTCCCATTTTGTCTTCTTCTTTTCCAATTGAAAGTCCCGGTGTATTCGCATCCACCAAAAAGACTGTCAACCCCCTGATTCCACCGGACTCTCTTGTATTTGCAAAAAGAGTAATCTTATCTGCAATAGGGGCATTTGTTATAAAGCATTTTGTTCCGTTTAAAATATAGCCTCCTTCTACTTTTTGGGCACGACAGGCTACCGCACCCGCATCAGATCCTGCATTAGGTTCTGTTAAAGCAAAACAGGCCATTCCTCCTTGGTTCAAGCAATCAAAGAATTCCTTTTTCTGTCTGTCATTTCCTGCAAGCAGAATAGGATAAGCCGCCAGTGAATTTGCTGCACACAAGGTTGCTATGCCTGCACATCCCTTAGCAAGCTCTTCTGCTATCAATGCCACTGTCAATAAGTCCAGCCCTGCTCCACCATATTCTTTCGGAACAGACAATTGTGTCATTCCGGAAGATTTCAAAATATCAAGAAGTTCTTCATCCATAACGCCACTTTTATCGATATGCAATGCCCTGGGCGTAATTTCTTTTTCTACAATCTTTTTTGTCAGTTTAATAAATTCTTGTTGTTTTGGCGTAATTGAAAAATCCATATTCCCCTCCAAGAAAATCATTATACTTATAGGATTTTTATTATTATAGCAAAGATTAGACTAAAATTGATACTTCTCGTAATAAGCAGCCTTTCTCCATCCCGGTGAATTATTCATGCCGTAAAGCTTCAATAGGTGCTAATCCGGCCGCTTTTTGTGCAGGATACAATCCGAATAGAATCCCAATAATTACAGAAAACATAAATGCTCCTATAACCGGTACTGAACTTACTACTGATGGTATTTGAAAAAAATAAGGCACCAAATTTCCGATTATAATTCCTGAAGTAATTCCAATCAATCCACCTATAACCGCTATTGTAGCAGACTCTATCAGAAACTGTGTAATAATCATATAAAAAGTAGCCCCCAGTGCCTTTCTTATTCCGATTTCACGTGTTCTTTCTGTAACCGAAACAAGCATGATATTCATAATTCCGATTCCTCCGACTAAAAGAGAAATTGCTGCTATGCTTCCAAGAAACAAGGTGATAGATTTTGTCGTGCTTTCCATCATATCCTGATATTCTTTAGCATTTCGTATTTCAAAATCATTTTCTGCATATAAAGGTAATCGATGCCTTGTACGTAATAAATTTTCAATATCATGTTCAACTTGGTAAATTACTTTTTCATCTACAGTAGTCAGCATAATATTATGCAGGTAATTAATTCCTAAAACTCTTTCCTGTATGGTTGAAAACGGGCAAATGATACAGTCATCTTGATCATTTTTTCCATAGCCTTTTCTTTTTAATACGCCAATAACAATAAACGGATTCCCTTTGATCCGTATTTTTTCTCCTACAGGAGCCTTTTCTCCAAAAAGAGTACTCGCTACTGTCTGTCCCAGAATACAAACCCTCGCCCTTCTATCAAACTCTTGTTCTGTCCACCAGCGACCTTCAGCAAGTCCCCAATTTCTAACTATCTGATAGTCTGATGTAACACCGGATAAAGTGGTGGTGCAATTTTTATTTTGGTTAACTGCGACTGCTGTTGTTTTTGCAGAAGGTGTTATAGCTATAATATTCGGCAATCTCTTTATTGCCAGATAATCTGCATAGGAAAGAGTTTTTTCAGAGCCTGCTGCGGGACGTATGCCGGGTTTTCTTCCTGTACCGGGAATCACGGCCATCATATTTGCTCCAAGAGCAGTAATACGATTTTCGACATCAGCCTGCATCCCATATCCCAAAGACATCAAGGCAACAACAGCGGCTACCCCTATTATAATCCCCAACATTGTCAAAAAAGATCTCATCTTATTTTTCACAATAGAATGGAAAGCCATAAAAATACTATCCCGGAATATAGCAGACAATGTAATTTCTCCTCTTTATTAATGGGATTTTTTTAGTTCTATTTTTATCACATTTATTCATAATGCAATGCATCTATGGGGTTTAATCGAGCTGCTTTTTCCGCAGGATAAAGCCCAAATACAAGACCAATAAAAATAGAAAACAAGAAGGAACCGATAATCGGTAAAAACGATATTACGGTAGATATTCCTATAAAATAGGGAATAATAATAGCAATAAATACTCCGAGAAGTATCCCTAAGATACCGCCGGCAATACTCACAGTAATCGATTCAATCAAAAATTGTGTAATGATCATACAGTGTGTTGCACCAATTGCTTTTCTGATACCTATTTCTTTCGTTCTTTCAGTTACAGAAACAAGCATGATATTCATAATCCCGATTCCCCCGACCAAAAGAGAGATGGCCGCTATACTTCCGAGAAATACTGTGAGGGTTTGCATGGTAGATTTCATTGTGTCCATCAAGTCCTGAGAGTTCTGAATATTAAAATCATCTTCCTCCCCGGGAATTAGACGATGTCGGGTTCTCAGCAAATTAGTCACGTCTGTTTCTATTTGGGGAAGTAAATTACTTTTTTCAGTAGTCAAAGCAATACGATTCACATAAGTAATTCCCATCAGACGTTCTTGCACCGTAGAAAACGGGCATAAAATCCTATCGTCCTGGTCTACAAATGAATACCCCTTAGCATCAAGTATTCCGACCACAGTAAAAGGGTCTCCATGAATTCGTATTTTTTGTCCAATCGGCGACTCTTCCCCAAATAGCCCATTTGCCACGGTTTTTCCTATGACACATACACGTTCACGTCCCGTAAATTCCTGCTCATTCCACTGTCTTCCCTCTGATACATTAAGATTGGAAATATCAAAATATTCAGAAGTCACTCCATATACCACAGTTGTCCAATTTTTGTTTCCATGAACTACAATATAGCTGCCATTCACTAAAGGCGCTGCGTGGTTAATATTAGGGAGATTTTTAATGGCAAGGTAATCTTTATATGTTAAGCTTTGCATAGAACCGGATGGAAAATGGACCCCGGGCTTTCTTAACGCCCCCGGAATCACTGTAATTTGGTTCGACCCAAGACTTGCTATATTGTTCTCTATATCTGCTTGCACCCCGTATCCTAAGGACATCAATGCAATAACAGCCGATACTCCTATAATAATTCCAAGCATCGTCAAAAGAGAACGCATTTTATTACTGATAATAGAATTAAAAGCCATGGACATACTTTCAAAAAATATATTGGTCATATAAGAGTCCCCTTTATATCTCTGCTGATATAACCATCAGAAAGTATGACATGGCGGGTTGCAAAATTTGCCACATCCAGTTCATGAGTTACTAATATGATTGTCTTTCCGGATTCATGAAGACCGGTAAAAATTTCCATAACTTCACTTGTTGATTTGCTATCTAAATTCCCTGTCGGTTCGTCTGCCATAATAATTGCCGGATGATTGACCAATGCTCTTGCAATGGCTACACGTTGACGCTGCCCGCCGGACATTTCAGACGGCATATAATCAATTCGGTCTCCCAACCCGACAGATGCAAGCATTTTTTCCGCCCGAGCTTTCCTTTCACTTTTATCTACATTCCCATAAATCATAGGAAGAATTACGTTATCTAATGCAGATAACCGGGGAAGTAAGTTGAAACTTTGAAATACAAATCCTATTTTCCGATTTCTTATAACAGCCAATTGGTTATCATCTAAATTCGAGACTTCACTCCCATCCAGCACATACGATCCTTCGGTCGGTCTGTCAAGGCAACCCAAAATATTCATTAAAGTAGACTTCCCTGCTCCGGATGGCCCCATTATAGATATGAATTCCCCTTGATGAACACTTAACTGTATGTCTCTGAGGACAGAAACTTTTTCCGCCCCAATATAATAGCTTTTTTGTATATGTTCTAAATGAATAATCTCTCCGTTTCCTTTATCATCTATATTCATTAAATTGGTCCTCTATGTTTTACCTTTGTAACAGTCGTAGAATCTTTTTCCTGACTCACTGTACCGCTTATAACAATTTCGTCTCCCTCGTTCACTCCTGATATAACTTCTACCACTTTATCAGTTGTAATACCTGTATTTACATACACTTTTGAAAGGCCTTCTTCTCCTTTTACATACACATATGAACCTTTCGCATCACTTCGAAGTGCGGTAATCGGAACTACAAGTGTGTTTTCTTTTTCTTGCCCACTTATTTCTGCACGAGCCGTCATTGATGGATATAAGCCATCCAGATCTTCAGTATTAATATCTACATAAACCGTATAATACACAACGGAAGACGATGCTGTACTACCTGCAGATCCTGAGTACCGCTTTTGGGAAATATCACTTATAATTCCATGAAAAAGTCTTCCCGGATATGCATCAACAGTAAAAGAAACTTTTTGTCCAAGTCTTACTTCTCCTATATCTGTTTCGTCAACCAACAGTTCAATTTTCATAGATGACAAATCTGCCACCCTGACAATGACCATTTGGTTAGATAGTCCTTGAGACACTGTTTCCCCTACTTTCATGGGTTCCCCGACTATTGTACCATCCATAGGTGAAACAATAACTGTATCATTTAAATCAGCTTCAGCTTTATCATATGCTGCCTGTGCATTTAAGTAAGAAAGCCTGGCATCATCCATGATTTGATAAGAAACTGCACCTTGTTTATATAAATCACTTAGTCTTAGATAATAAGATTCTTTGTTTCGTAATGTATTTTGTGCTTGTTTCATCGACGATGTAAGTGCCTTTGATTCAATGCTTGCTAAAATCTCCCCTTTTGCAACTTTTTGATTTTGTTTGACATAAACGGCCTCGAGTGTCCCTGATGCAGTGGCCGACAAATCAACACTATTTACTGGCTGGATTGTTCCTGTTGCATCAATTATCATACTTATATTAGAACGGCTTACCTTCCCTAAAACATAAGTATCTTTGTTTGCTTCTTTTTTCGACTCAGACCAAAAATAAAAGACACCGATACATATTAATAAAATCACAAACACAGCAACAAGACCTTTTCTATTCAACAAGACCGCCTCCAACTTTTTTATATTTATACTCATTATTTTCTCACTGTCATTTCCCTTACTTGCATTTAATTTTAACACGATATCTTGAATAAACAAAAGATTTCATATTTAAATTAACACAAAATGAGCTGTTTCTCTTTTATATAAAAAACCTTGTGACTCTACAGATGGAGATACACAAGGTTTTTTATATATTTTATCAACTTTTAACGGTCAAATAATTTATAAGTCTTCGTAAATCGGATACTTATGGCAAAGCACTTGTACTCGTTCTGCACAAGATTTCTTCACCGCTGTATCTTCAGGAGATTTAACAACAAGAGAAATAATCTCTGCAATTTCTTTAAAATCTTCTTCTACCAGCCCGCGTGTTGTCAATGCCGGAGAGCCGAGCCGAATGCCGCTTGTAACAAATGGGGATAATGTTTCAAAAGGTATTGTATTTCTATTTGCAGTAATTCCAATTTCATCAAGCACTGTCTGCGCAACTTTTCCTGTAATACCAATTTCTTTCATATCCGCCAAGAGTACATGCGTATCAGTTCCCCCGGAAATTACGCGTATTCCCTGACTTTGCAGTTCATCAGATAATACTTTAGCATTTTTCTTTATTTGCTTTGCCTGTAACTTAAAATCATCAGTTAAAGCTTCTCCAAATGCCACAGCTTTAGCGGCAATTACATGTTCAAGAGGTCCGCCCTGTACCCCGGGGAAAATTGACTTATCGATTATTTTGGCATAAGGCTCTTTACACATAATTATCCCGCCTCTCGGCCCTCGAAGTGTTTTATGCGTCGTTGATGTCACAATATCTGCCCACTGTACAGGGTTGGGATATTCTCCTGCTGCAACAAGACCGGCAAAATGTGCCATATCAATCATAAGTAATGCATCCACTTTGTGGGCGATGGCAGCCATACGTTCAAAGTCAATAATCCGGGAATAGGCAGACGTTCCTCCGATAATCAGCTTAGGGCGTGTTTTCATCGCTAACTTTTCCATGGCATCATAATCTAACAGTTCATCTTCTTTCCTCACTCCATACGGCAGAACATGAAAATAATTGCCTGATATGTTAACCGGACTGCCATGTGTTAAATGTCCACCATCATTTAGATTCATACCAAGGACTGTATCTCCCGGCTTGAGCAATGCGTAATAAACTGCAAAATTAGCTTGTGAGCCGGAATGAGGTTGTACATTGACATGATCCGCATGAAAAAGCTCTTTGGCACGATCTATAGCCAATTGCTCCAACTTGTCAACGTATTCACAACCGCCATAATACCGTTTTTGAGGATAGCCTTCTGCATACTTATTTGTTAGTACACTCCCCTGTGCCTCCATAACTGCATAGCTGACAATATTTTCAGATGCTATCATCTCTAATTTATTACGTTGACGATTTAGCTCCTCTTGAATAATATCATAAACTTTCTTATCTCCTGTTTTTAAGTGATGATTAATCATACCACGTCCTCCTTATCCCCTTTTATAACGAGCTCTCTCACCGCCAACTAAAGGCGGTCTAGTGCGAGCAGCAATCACAACAGCTTTTCCAATATGATTATTTTTCAGACGTACCGGCACTGCAACTTTCCTAAGATGCATTCCTATCATGGTAAACCCTATATCAAGTCCTCCATCTGCTTTGATGCTTTCCACTGCAACAGGATCATCAAAATGATAATAAGCATTTGTCGCAAAAGCACCTCCTGCATGAAGCCATGGTACAACTGTAACTTCTTGATAATTTTTAACCTTTGCCACTTTTCTTTCCATAATAAGTGCACGATTTAAATGCTCGCAACATTGAAATGCTAAAAAAAGTTTTCTCTGCTTTGCTATTTCCAACAGGCTTTCTACCACAGCTGTTCCAATTTCATAAGAGCTGTCTTTACCAATACTCTCTCCTTTGATTTCACTGGATGACCCGCCTATCACAAGTAGAGATTCTTCCGGAAAATCAGCAATTTTACATAATTCTTCAAAAGCCGCCACGGTTTCTTTTCTTATTTGCTCATACATTATTCTCTTTTTCAACCTCTTCAATCTTAGTGATGCGGCGGGCATGACGCCCACCCTCAAATTTTCCTTCCAAAAAAGTATCTACTATTCTCTCTGCAAGTCCGGTACCGATAACTCTCGCCCCCAAAGTCAAAACATTGGCATCATTATGAGCTCTGGTATAGAACGCTGAAAATTCGTCTCCACAAAGCGCTGCTCGAATCCCTTTCATCTTATTGGCCGTTATGCTCATCCCAATTCCGGTACCACAAATTAATATAGCAAATTCTACAACTTTATTCTGAACCAATTTACAGGCCTTTACTGCAAAATCAGGATAATCGCAGGACTCTTCGGTATTAGTTCCGCAATCTATAAACTCAATACCTTTTTTGTCTAAATGCTGCTTTAATTCTTCTTTTAACTGAAAGCCGCCATGGTCACTTGCAATAGAAATTTTCATAAATGATTCCTCCCCGAAAACGCACATGTAATCATATAATATTAATTATAAGTCAACAAGCAAAACCTTGTAAATGCACATAAAATAATATCGACCATCAATTAGTAAGCATACTATCCCGGGAAACTATTCATAAAAGCATTATACTACAACTCAATGACATGGAAACCTGATGCTTTTGCCAGACGATTCATGATAGCGAGCCCAAGTCCTCGATTATCAGTCCCTTCTGCAATAATCTTATCAACCGGGGCATTATTAAAAAACAGTAACCCCTGAAATAAATGATGGGCAAATTTGGTTTTATCACTTCTTCTGCCCCAGATAAAAATATTTTTTTCTTGCGGAATTAACCGTGCTGTTTCCTCACTTACAAAATATCCATATGTTTTATCTCTCTGTTTAGCATATGCACAAACATGATTTTCTATCTTCTGTATGTCTCCGACATACACAGTAAGAGGTGCAGATGGTGCATAATGTCTATATTTCATTCCGGGTGCTTTAGGTGGTTCATCAGATGATGTAAGCGCTTTATCTACTTCCGTTTCTCCATATAAAGAAAGCATTTCTTTTGTAATGCCACCCGGTCTGTAGATAAGGATTGTTTCTTCTTTTACTGCTATGATTGTTGATTCTAACCCTATAAGAGACATTCCTCCGTCAATAACTGCCTCTATTTTCCCATTCATATCATGCATGACGTCATCAGCTGTCGTTGGGCTTGGACGGGTTGATATATTTGCACTCGGACCTGCAATCGGCACACCTGCTGCACGAATTAGTACCCGCGTGGCTTCATGAGCAGGACAACGAATTGCTACCGTATCCAATCCCCCTGATGTTTCAAAAGGAATAATTTCTTTTTTGGGAAATACTATTGTCAATGGTCCCGGCCAAAAAGCATTCATTAGTTTTTTTTCTAAAGGTGATATAGATTTCACGTACTTAGGCACGTCATCAATATCAGCCACATGAACTATTAAAGGATTATCAGACGGCCTGCCCTTTGCTGCATATATTTTCTTTGCAGCAGTTGCATCTAAAGCATTACCTCCTAATCCATACACTGTTTCCGTCGGAAATGCAACCAAACCGCCTTCACGAATTATTTTTCCCAATTCATTGACCGTTGAAGAATTGTAATTCTCATCTACCGGTATTTTTTTCGTAATCATTCCAGTTTCTTTCTGCAATATATTGCTCGTTCAACTCCACCATAATCTGTAATAATCTCAAAATCATCATACCAATCTGCCTTTTTTAGTATCTCAATAACGGATTCCTTTTGCCCTGCCCCAATTTCCATTGCCAAAAAACCTCCGGGCCTCAGATGAGCAGATGCTTTTTCCCCCAGAATTCTGTAAAAGTCCAATCCGTCATGTCCTCCGTCAAGAGCAATTCGGGGTTCATGCTTCACCTCTTCAGAAAGGCCGGAAATATCGCCGGATGGTATGTAAGGAGGATTGCTGACAATTCCATCAAAAACCTCATCTGCTTTAAGAGCATCTGTATAATTTCCCTGTCTCCACTCTACACGATCCTCAATTCCCAAGCGAACTCCATTATCTGCTGCAACACTTAAAGCATCTTGTGATATGTCTATACCTATTCCTCTGGCAGCTTTGCAATAGTACAAAAAGCCGGCTAAAACAGCTCCACTACCTGTCCCCAAGTCTGCAATAAAAAGACTGGAATCATTTCTATGGTATTGAAGTACCTTTTCCACCCAAGTTTCCGTATCCGGTCGGGGAATCAAAACATGTTCATTTACATGAAGCGTAAATCCCATAAATTCTTTTTCTCCGATGATAGCTGCCGTCGAAAATCCATTTACTCTTTTTTGTATATGCTCTTTAAAAACGGATAATTCATCCTTATTTAAAATTTGTTCAAAATCTGTATATAGATATATTCGTTTTTTTTTCAACACGTGTGCCAGTAACAGCTCCGCATCTAACCGAGGTGATTCTATTTTATGTTTTTTAAAATACCCCGTCGTCCAAAGCAAAATACTTTTAATCGTCCATATGGGATTAGCGCCCATCAGCCTCTCCTTCCTTCATCCGTCTTTCCAAATCGGCTTCCACCAATGCATCTAAGATTGTTTCCATATTTCCGTTTAGGAAATCCTCTAATTGATAAAGGCTTACATTGACACGATGGTCCGTCACACGTCCCTGCGGAAAATTATAAGTACGAATACGCTCAGAGCGGTCTCCGGATCCCACTTGCCCTTTACGGTCTGCCGCTGTCTTATCAATAGATTCCCGCATTGCTTTATCGTATAAACGTGATTTTAAGATTTGTAGTGCTTTTTCTTTATTTTGCCGTTGGCTACGCTCATTTTGACACGTAACAACCATCCCTGATGGCAAATGGGTGATACGAATTGCCGATGAAGTCTTATTAATATGCTGTCCGCCGGCACCGGAAGAACGGTATACATCTATACGCAAATCATCACGATTGATATCAATATCCACATCTTCTACTTCGGGAAGAACAGCAACAGTAACGGCAGAAGTGTGAACACGACCTTGGCTTTCTGTAGAAGGTATCCTCTGGACACGATGCGTTCCGCTTTCAAACTTTAAAATAGAATAAGCATTTTTTCCATAAATCATACAGGTGACCTCTTTAAAACCACCTAAATCCGTTTCATTTGCATCTGTTATTTCTGCTTTCCATCCTCTTTTTTCTGCAAACTTCAAATACATTTTTAATAAGTCTGATACGAAAAGGGCCGCTTCTTCTCCTCCCGTCCCCGCACGAATTTCAAGAATAACATTTTTACCGTCATTCGGATCTTTAGGAATCAATAATCGATGAATGGCATTATCCAGTTCTATCTTTTTTTGTTCATTTTCTTTTAAATCTTCTTTAGCTAATTCATGCAGCTCTTCCTGGGATTTATCTTCAAGTACGGATAATGCCTCCTTACATGCAGCATCAGCTTCCTTATAACTTTTATAAAGATTTACAATTTCCCCAAGATCTGCATGCTCTTTTGATAAGGCTCTCCACTTGCTCTGATTAGATATCACAGACGGATCACTTAACTGATCTTCTAAACTCTGATATCTGGCTTCCATCGTATCCATTTTATTTACTTGCATAATTTACTCCTGTAACTTTATATTTATTTCCATAGAAAGAATCTATTTTTAACAAGTATATCACAGACAATAAAAAAACAGGGCTTTAACCCTGTCTTTCTATTCTTCTGATTGTTTGCCGTACCGTTTATTAAATTTCTCAATACGTCCACGAGCTTTACCAAAACGTTGCTGCCCCGTATAGAAGGGATGGGATTTACTGCTGATATCAATATTAATCAGCGGGTATTCATTACCGTCCTCCCACTTTACAGTTTGATTAGATGTTGCTGTAGAACGAGTCAGGAAAGAATAATCAGCACCGATGTCGCGGAACACGACTGGATGGTAATCCGGATGAAGTTCCTTTTTCAATTGTTGCACCTCATTTCACTGTTATAGATAATTCTTTGCTATTATACCAAATGGGAATAACGAATGCAAGAAAAATAAATGTAATCTTATTTATCTGAAGATTTACTATCTGAATCTTGTTTCGTTAAAATATCATTTAATTCTTTTTTAAATGTGTCTTTTTGATGATAGCCTATAATACGTCCCATTTCATTTCCATTCTCAAAAACAATATATGTTGGGACTCCTTGTAATCGAAGAGACTTGGCAAGATCTTCCATTTCATCTATATCAACCATATAAAAGGGAATCTCATTTTGACATTCTTCTGACATGTTTTCTACAGTTTTATGCATCGCTTTACATTGTCTGCACCAGGATGCATGAAAAGCTAAAAGAAACCACCCTTTTCTACCGGTTATATAATCATCCAATTCTTTCTCGTTATGGATTTCTATAATCATATTTCCTCCTTTTTAATAATTACCCATTTGTTAAAATACTATATACTTCTCTATTTTGATGATTATTTACCTCAATTTTTATATCACCATGAAAAAACTCTTTTATATGCTTTTGTTCTTCCTCTCTTCCTAATTCTGCAGCTACATCAGGATGGCAAAAAACTACCAGGCTGTCATTCTTTCCCGCTCGACTTATATGCACCAGATCTTCGCAAATTTTTCTCATGATAGCTTTTACAGACTTGATATAACCGGTTCCTTTACAAATTGGGCAAATATCAGAATTACGTTGCCATAAGCTATGATGTGATCTCTTTCGCGTCATCTCCACAAGGCCGAGGGACGTCATTCCGCAAACCACTGTTTTTTCACTGTCTTTTAAAGCTTCTTTCCGTAAAAGATTGACAAGATTTTTTTTATATGACTCTTTTTTCATGTCAATAAAATCAATTAATATCATTCCTCCAATCCCCCGAAGTCTGATTTGTCTTGAAATTTCCCTGGCTGCCTCACAGTTAATAAGATAAACCATTTCTTCATGAGGCATTTTTTTTGCCTTAAACGCGCCTGAATTTACATCAATAACCGTTAACGCTTCTGTATGATCAATGATGATAAACCCACCTGATGGTAAATCGACTTGACGACGAAACAATTGGTCTATCTCTGCCGTTACTCCCTCTGCTTCCAACAAAGGTTGTTTACCTCTATATAGGCAGATTTTAACAAAATCACTTATGTTTTCTTCTCTAATAATCCCCTTAAGTCGTTTGTAAATATCTTCACTGTCAGTAATAAATACTTCTGACTGATTCTTCCAAAAATCTCTGATGGCTTTGACTACGATATCGCTGTCCCGATAAAGCAAGGCAGGTCCCTTTGCCACATGAAAGTGTTTTTTTACCGTTTCTAATTTTTTTACTGACTGTTTTATATCATTAGAAAAAATATTTTTGTCAGCATTTTCTGCCGCCGTCCGTATGACAAGACCTAAATCGGACGGGCAAATTTCCCTGGCAAGCGTTCGCAATAATTCGCGTTTATTTTCATTCTTTATTTTTTTTGAGACACCAATATAGTCCGTTCCTTCCAATAACACCGTGTACGTCCCGGAGATATTTATTTTTTCTGTAACCAAAGGACCTTTTAATTCCGTACTGTCTTTTATCACTTGAACAAGTAATGGCATTCCTTCCGTAAGAGGTTCCTTCCGAGGAAGTAAATCTTTTGTACGTAAAAAAGCATTTTTACCAATACCAATGTCCAGAAAAAATCCTTTTACAGAAGGCACTACATTTTTTACAATTCCTTTATATATCCGGCCCACTAAATCTACATTATCAAAATATTCTATTTTTAACTCATCCAGTTTCCCGTCACGCAAAACTGCAAGAACTATTTCTTCATGCTTGGCAGAGAGCAGAATCCGTTCCATAACATCACCATTTTAATATAAAATTAAATTGCATTACATTGTTTTGGAAAAAGGTGTTATTCTTTTTCCGTTTTCTATCCGATAAGTACCTACCCTTGAACAGATAAATTGATCCGGCCACCAAGGCATATTAAATGACTCTGCTAAAAGTTTCCAGATATCTTTAGGCTGTACTGTCCCGTTTTGAGACCGTATCAATGAAAAGGAAAGATATGCCCTGTTGTTTTTTATACTAACATGTATAGGTTCCACAATCATTGGTTTTACATCGAGTTCTCTTACCTTTTTAGGTGTTACGCGTGTATAAACAAAAGACTCCAGTTTATTAAACTTATCAATATTTTCTTGCAGCATAGAAATATTATTTTCACCTGTTAGAGGTCCTTCCATTTCATATACATCTTCGTTAAAAAATGTAACAAGTTTTTCTGCTCCCTGTTCCGCTTCTTTTATATCAAGAATACTGATTCCATCAGGCAACTGGGCTGAAAGCATTTCTTTCACCTGACTACAGGATATCTCTTTTTCAAGACGTATTTCCATATACAACGGGCTTGCACTAACTCCAACCCCAAGTGCTGCGTCAAAAGCAATTTTCATATGCGGATTAAATCCTTCAGAGAAGGCTATAGGAATATCGGCTCGAACGATAGCTCTTTCCATCGCCCGCAATAAATCAAGATGACCCAAAAAACGAAGTTTATCTCCTTTGTTTATAGATAAAAACATTCTTTTCACAAGAGGTATCCTCCCCATAATCAATTAAATCCACACTCAAAGCCGGGCAAACAGCACAACCATTACATGGTAAATGACGACAATCACTCGTTAAAGCTGCATTTTGAGCCATTCTCCATTCTTTTCTTAAATAATCTTTTGTAACACCGCAATCAATATGATCCCACGGTTCCGGTTCATATTCATCTCTTTCCCGACTCGTGTAATCATCCGGATTTATCCTACATTCTTCAAATGATTCCATCCAGCGGTCATAATCAAAAAATTCTGTCCAACTATCATAAGTACTGCCTTTTTTCCATGCAGTATAAATAACTTTTCCTATTCTTCGATCCCCTCTTGCAAGAACTGCTTCCAGATATCCGGTTTTCGCATCATGATAAGCATATTTGATATGTTTGTCTTTAAATAAGCCTTTCAGATATTGTTGTTTCCTCTCTATTTCTTTCACACTGCACTGTGGCATCCATTGAAAAGGTGTAAAAGGTTTCGGCACAAAACTTGATACGCTGACTGTAATATGGCAATCTCTTTTCTTTCTGATTTCATAATATAAATTCCTGATTTTATTTGCCAAGTCAGCAATTCCCTTTAAGTCTTCATCTGTCTCTGTCGGGAGACCCATCATAAAATAAAGCTTTACTTTGCTCCATCCATTTTTAAAGGCATTCTGACAAGCACTCATTATATCTTTTTCAGAAACACCTTTATTAATTACATCTCTGAGACGTTGTGTTCCTGCCTCCGGCGCTAATGTCAACCCGCTCTTTCTAACCTGTTGCACTTTTTTGGCAATATCAACAGAAAAGCTATCTACTCGCAAAGATGGTAAACTAATACTCACTCTTTTATCTTTAAAATTTTCCAACAAATGATCAACCAGCTCCGGCAGCTTAGAATAATCAGCTGAGGATAATGACATCAAAGAAACTTCATTGTATCCGGTATTTCTTATTAACACTTCTGCAATTTCCTGCAAGCGTTGTTCACTTTTTTCCCTTACCGGTCTGTAAATCATGCCTGCCTGACAAAAACGACAACCTCTGCTACAACCGCGGAACATCTCGAGAACTGCTCTGTCATGAACAATTTCTATATGGGGAAGAATCGGCTTATCATCAATATATACATTCTCTACATCTTTTATAACTCGTTTAGATATAGGAAACTGCAGTTCTTTAAAGAGTGGACTGATTGATCTAAACAGTCCATTATCATAATAAGATACTTTATATAAAGATGGTACATAACAGCCTTTAATCGATCCCATTTTTCTTATAAGAGCTGTACGTCCGCCCGGCTTCCCAGCTTCTTTCCATGACTTAATGACGTCCAGCATTTCTTGGATAGATTCTTCTGCTTCACCTATGAAAAAGACATCAATAAAATCACACATCGGTTCGGCATTATAAACACAGGGCCCTCCGCAAACTACCAACGGATCGCTATCTGTCCGCTCGTCTGCATGAACAGGAATGCCTGCCAAATCAATCATGTTCAGCACATTGGTATAACTCATTTCATAAGGCATCGTAAATCCGAATACGTCAAAATCCCTGACCGGGCACTGGTTTTCCAGAGAAAATAAGGGGATTTTTTTTTGTCGCATCATCTTCTCCATATCTACCCATGGAGCATATACACGTTCAGCTAAAGCATCTTTTCTTTTATTAATAACGCTATATATAATTTTGAGTCCCAAGTGACTCATGGCCACCTCATAGACATCAGGAAACGCCAATGCCACTCTCACATCTGTAAAATCATGATTCTTTACAATGCTATTCCATTCTCCGCCAATATAACGTGCAGGTTTTTGTATACTCATCAGCCAAACAGGGTCTATTTTTACTCGATTCATCAATTAACCCCCAACAAATTCAATCAAACATTAGTTTTTTGCGTCTCAGATATATGTTCATTAAAATTCCGGCGCAAAACAAATTCATCAGCAAAGCACTTCCGCCATAACTCATAAATGGTAATGGAATGCCGGTAACAGGCATGATCCCCAATGTCATTCCTACGTTAATAAATACTTGGAAAAGCCACATAGAGAAAATGCCTGCCGCAAGCAGACCGCCAAAAGAATCATTGGCTGATTTGGAAATAATTAAAGCTCGATAAAATAATAGAAAATAAAGAAATAAAACAAATATAGCACCAACAAATCCAAGCTCTTCCCCAACCACTGAAAAAATAAAATCTGTATGGTTTTCAGGTAAAAAGTTCAATTGGCTTTGTGTGCCTGCAAACAGTCCCTGTCCTATAAATCCGCCATTACCAATAGAAATCTTAGATTGAATTACGTGGTAACCCGATCCAAAAGGATCGACATTAGGATTAATTAAAACCATCAAACGCATTTTTTGATAGTCATGTAAGACTAAAAACCAGAGAACAGGGAAAATGACAACCAGCCCCAAAAACGCTTGCTTTACCAGTTTCATTCGTAAACCGCAAACATAAAGCATTCCAAAAGTGATTGCGGCAAATACAAGACTTGTTCCTAAATCGGGCTGAATAAAAATTAAAACTGTAGGCAAAATCATAAGTCCGGCCACTGGCAATAAGCTTTTCCATGTCGTATATTCCCGGTTTTTATTAGATAATAATCGTGCCAGACAGATAATCATAAAAAGCTTTGAAAATTCCGACGGTTGCAATGTAAACGGTCCGAGTTGAATCCATCGTTGTGCACCTAATGCGCTGGTTCCTGCAAATTTAACAATTAATAAAAATAAAGCATTGATGATAAATAAAGCAGGCGCCCATTTATAAAGAGCCCTATAATCATACTTCATCGCCATCCCGGAAATCAGTATGCCTATGATAAAAAAGAAACCCTGTTTTATTATAAAATCATAACGCCCCGGATATCCTTCTATATTTGCATGGGTAGCACTGCCTATAATCATTAAACAAATTACTCCAAGCCCTAATACAGTAAGAAAAAGCGTGCTGTCTATTTTTCTCCAATAGCGTATTAAACCCATAATTATCTCCTACGGCGCCATTTATACGCCATACGCTTCCGATTCCACATATCTTTTATTTTTTTCATCTGTTCATCCGGATTTTCATCTGCTGTTTTATTTTCTTTATCTGCTAAGTGCAGAATACTATCCCACTTTGTTATAGGATAGGTTCTATGATTTAATATTGTATTTAATACACTAATCATCGCCTGCCCGAAGGCACTATTTTCCTGATAATTTTTCAAATTCCCGTTATGCCCTAATCTATCAATCTCTTTAGAATAAGGAATAACTCCTCCGAATAAATCCTCGTCAATTGTTTCCAGCATATCATGAAATCCTATTTTTGTATCATCTTTTTCCGCAAACTGATTTAATACCATAAACGTTGATAAATCAGACCGCAAAAATGAATATATCTTTTCTGCGCTTCTCTTAGATGCCCATGATGATGTGATAACGATTAAAGATATATCTGATATATTTCCGATAAAACGAATCTCTCCTCCTAAACCGGCCGGGCAATCTATAAGAATATAATCATAGTAACACCCAATATCCTCTAATACTGTTTCTATAGCTGCAGTCGAAATATTTTCCCAAGTTTCGGCTTGTGTTGCAGCAAGGAAATCCAAATTATCTTGAATGGGAATAACAGCTTCTTTGGCAAAACATTTCCCCTGTGCCAATTCCCAAACATGATAAAAACAGTCATTTTCTATTCCAAAAACAAGATCCAGACTTCGAAGACCCATATCACCGTCAATTAAAAGAGCCTTTTTCCCTTTACGGGCAAGTAATAGTCCGATAGCACCGGTAATTAAGGTTTTACCTACTCCGCCTTTACCTGAAAGTACAGAAATAATTTGTGCCATCTATGTTCCCTCTTTCTTCGTTTTTATATTTTTATTCTGTGGTGCATAAATCCCAAAATGAAAATAAGCATCCATAATTTTTTTGACAACTGGTGCTGCTGAATCCGATCCGAATCCCGCATGTTCAAACATACATACAATAACAATTTCAGGTTTTTCAAAAGGTCCGTACGCAATAAACCAACCATTATCTAATCCATTGGTTTCTGCAGTTCCGGATTTACCCGCTACGGCCACGGGATAATGTTGAAAAAGATTCCCCCCTGTACCTCCTTTTTCCATAACTCGGCGGAGGGACATCCGTATAATGTCAATGTTTGCTTTCGATAAAGGAATCGTTCCAATCCGCTTTGGTACAAATATTTTCTTGGGAGTCCCATCCAAATTATCTATCCGGCTGACTAAATAGGGTTGGTACCTAAATCCGCCGTTTGCGATTGAAGAATACACCATAGCCATTTGTAAAGGTGTTGTTAATGTAAAACTTTGTCCTATGGCCGCATCAAAAGTTTCTCCTAAATACCAATCCTGGTTAAACACTTCTTTTTTATATTCTTCACTGGCCACATTTCCTTCTACTTCGCCTGCCAAATCTATGCCCGTAAGTTTACCTAAACCGAACTCTCTGGACATGGAAGCAAGACGATCAATTCCAATACGCCGGCCCATTTCATAAAAATACACATTATCAGATTTCGCCATAGCATCATAAAAATCAATCCACCCAAAAGCTTCTCCTTCTGAGTTTCTCTTGTCAATAAGCCAATGTTTCCCGTTGTCATAAATTTTTTCCTCCGGAGTAACCACTTTGGCCTCTAATGCAGCTGCCCCTGTAATCAACTTAAAAGTAGATCCGGGAGGATACATGGAAGAAATATTGCGATTTTGCATCGGGTGATTATTATCATTTAAAATTTTATTCCATTCGGTACTTGATATCCCTCTGCTGAATTGATTAGGATCAAAGCTTGGCCAGCTTACCATCGCTAAAACAGCCCCATTATTCGGATCCACCGCAACCACTGAGGCCCCTGTAGGGAATATTCCCATCCCATGAAGTACATCCATCTGCTCTTCAACTGCTTTTTCTGCTGCATTTTGTAAATTAGCATCAACAGTCAATCGGATATTATGACCGGGGACAATAGAATCGCCCTCCTCATAATGAACCGGTTGCCCCGCTGCATTAACTTCTATGACATGAGAGCCGTTTTTGCCTTCTAAATAACGATTATACTGACTTTCAAGTCCGGCGCGTCCAATCAATGTACTTGACTTATAGGGTTGTCCGTCTGAGTCCCTATCCTCCGGCCCGGCTTCTCCTACATACCCCAGCATTTGTGCTCCTGATTTTCCGTAAGGATACACGCGAAGAGGCTGTACCTCTACCTCAATCCCGGAGAAATCATTCTGATGCTCTTTTATCTCTGTCGCAATTGCCAATCCCACATCACGGGCTAAATAAATTGCTCCAAATGAAGTTTTATTTTCTTCAATTTTTTTCTTCAAATTGTCTGTTGACATCTTCAATAAAACAGACAGTTTCTGTATTTCACCATCAGATAAATGATTGTTTTTTCGATCCACCGGTATTGTTACACTATAAGATGCCCGTGACCCAACCATCAAAACACCATTTCTATCATACATGACTCCTCTTGAAGCAAGTACCGGCAAAACTCTAACTCGGTTTCCTTCCGCCTCCTGCCTGTAATAAGAGCCATCTATAATCTGCATATAAAACAAACGAAGAACTAAGATTGATAAAACAAAAACGGCCGTATAAACCATATTTCCATATCTTGATTCTTCTTTGTTTTTTAGCAAGCTATCAAGTAATTTGGGTACACGTTTTTTCATTACCAATATATTTCCTTCTCAAACTTAAAACTCCACAATATTCTATGCAACAGGAGAGAACAAATCGTATTATAAACTACAAATACAATTCCAAACTCAAGTAATTTCAGGGAAGAAATTATTTTTATACCTGCCAAATATAAAATCCCTGTTTCACAGATTAGATAAATTAGAGAACCTGCTATTACCGCCACTGCAGAAACATACCAATGTTTGTTATATCGTTCTTTTCCATATTTTGCAAACAAGTAAGCAATAATGAGATATGGAAAAATGTGCAAACCAAAAAAATTCGAAATCACAAGATCTTGGATAAATCCTGCAATTAAAGCAAATATGATTGCAAAATCAAATTTAAATATCATCGCAACAATAATAATAGATACAAGCCATAGGTCAGGTTGAGAGATGCCATTAAAAACAAAAGGTAAAATAGCACTCTGCAATAAAAATAGCCCAAAGCTTAATCCGATTAATATTGGCTTATTCATCCTTTCCCTCCACCTGTTGACTATTCGGATCAATCGGTCTTTCTCTAAGAGGCGTTTTAATATCTATATCCTCCGGCGCAGATTTTTGGATTGAATCTGTAATCACAAATACTTCTTCCAAATGTCCAAAATCTACTGCCGGTCTTATATCCGCATCTAACGAAACTTTTTCCAAATCATCGGATACGTTCTCAACAGTACCGATAAGGAGTCCTTTCGGGTAAACACCGCCATAGCCGGAGGTAACTACCCTATCTCCTTTAATGACATCTGCTTCTTTGGCAATATTTATAAAAGATAAAACTCCCTGTTTACCGGAATTTCCGGAAACCATAGATGCCACACGGGATGCCGGACGCTGTACAATACCACCTACAGTGGTTCTCGGATCAAGTACCAACTGAACTCTCGCTGTTTTCAAATAGACTTCACTCACAAATCCTACAACGCCCTGGGGGACTATAACAGGCATATAAGTCTTTATGCCACTGTCAGTACCACGATCAATCATTAAAGTATTCATCCATGTCCCATAATCCCTGGCAATAACAGATGCACCTAAAAGGTTAAATTTTGTGTATCCTTGTTTAAACTTTAACAAACTTCTCATCCGTATATTTTCTGCTAAAATTTCACTGTACCGTAATTGCTCCGCCTTAAGACCGGCATTTTCTTTCCTCAACTTATCTAAGTCTGACCATTTAGAAACAGATTGATCAATGATACTTATTCCTGTTTTACCCATAAAAGTAATTTGACTTGCTGTATATTCAAATGGTGCAGCTGCGGTCGACAATGTTTGCGAAACAAAAGGAACTGATTCCTTGTGCCTCCAAAACCAGCCTGTTACTGCCATAGTCAGCAAAATACATATTACTAAAATTATTTTTCGCCTTCCAAAAAAAAGCATTAGAATCCTCCGTAATACTTATCCCCTCGATTTATCAGCAAAGATAAATCTTTTCCATTATCAATAGCCTGATAGCATCCGATTGCTACAACGGTCTCAGGTTCTTTCGGTATAAATACCGGTATCCCGATCTGGGAGGAAATCCATTGAGGAATTCCCGGTAATTGTGCAGAACCGCCAGATAACAGCATTCCATTATGAATTAAGTCTTCTGCCATTTCCGGTGTTGAGTAATGAAGTACGTCCTTAATTAATTTTACAACAGGCATTAAATTTTCTTGCATAACCAAAGCCAATTCATGATTAGTGAGTTCTATAATAATTTCTACTCCGTCTTCCAGTCGTCTGCCTCTTACAGTAAAAATCTTTTGTTCTCCTCCAGAAATACAAGATGCCCATTCGTGTTTCAATTGCTCCGCCTGCTCCGGAATCACCATTAAATGGTATTTTTTTTGTAAAAAACGGCAAATTCCTAAATCAATAGAATGTCCGCCAAAGGCAAGACTCTTTTCGTATACTGTTCCTCCACAACAATATATCCCGCAGTCAGTCAAATTTTTTCCTATAACAACAGATAATATTGTATCCGGCAAATCAAGAATCTGCCCGGCTCCAAGCGCAGCCGCTATGGGTGCAGAAATTAGAGATACTGATTGTACGCCCGCATGTCTGACCACATCTACCAGAGCATGTCTTACCACCTCGCTCAATTCACAAGGTACCGAAATCATGACATTCGGACGGCTGACTGATTGATGAGTCGCTTTGTTAATAAAATAACGTAACATTTCTTTTGTTATGTCATAATCAGTCATGATTCCATTTTTAATCGCCCACACTAAGTGATAATTTCCCGATTGCGATGAATGCATACGTATCAGGGCATCTGTACCAAAACCGACAACTTCCCCCGTATCATTCTCTATTGCAGCACAGCTTGCTTCCTGTAAAACTATTTTGTTTCCTGAATATATACGAATTTGGGATGACCCTATATCTATGCCGAATTTTATTCCTGCTCCGGAAAATGCTTTCATATTTATTTCCCTTCCTTCTGATTTTATTCTTTATTGTACCACATGTCAGGGGAATCCATGGAAAAACTATTTTAAATTCGATTATTGATAAAAAAGTAATGCTTATAAATCTGTAGTATTTTATTTTCTGTAAATTATTTCCCAATTGACTTGATATTTTTATTGTATTAAAATGAATGTATCAAAAACAATTTTTTAAAGATAAAATAACAGAAGGGAAAATGTATATTTATCCTTAAAAATTGTGATTTTCACCTGTGCAACAGGTATTTTATTAAGGAGTGATAGGTTATGAAAAAAAGTATGAAAGCTGTTTTAACTGCCTCTGTAGCAGCACTCTGCATGTTTGGTATTGGAATGACTGCAAATGCTTATGAACTCAGTTCTGAGGTTAAAGATGTAACACCGGCACTTCGTGAAGCTACTACCATCGGAGTATGGAGTCATAAAAACCCGGCTATGGCACATGCAAAAAACAAAGATGCCATTCTTGTTATGACTTTTGGCACCACTTTTAAAGATTCTCGTGCAAAAACGATTGATGCAGTAAAAGAAGCTATTCAAAAAGCTCATCCTGATATCCCCGTATTTGAAGCATATACCTCCCACATAATTATTGATCGTGTTAAAGCTAAAGAAGGTATCCAGAAACTTACACCGGAACAGGCTTTTGACAAACTGCAAGCAGAAGGTTATAACCGTATTGCCGTTGTTTCTCTTGATATTATCCCCGGCATTGAATACAGCTACAACTCCATTGTAACCAAAATGCAAATGAATAGATTTAAATCTATTTCTATAGCTACCCCGCTGATGTACTATCAGGGAACTGAAGATGCACCTGACCAGGTTGTAGAATTCCTTAATGCAGTAAAAGTCCAGCTTCCCAAAATGGGCAAAACTGATGCTACACTTCTTATGGCACATGGAACTCCCCATCCCGGCAACGCTTACTACTCCGTTATTCAAGACCGTATAGGAGAAATTGGCTTGGACAATGTTTTTGTTTACTCCGTAGAAGGTCGTCCTAACTTAGAAGACGTTATTCCGAAACTCAAAGCTCATGGAATTAAACATGTAACATTAATGCCAATTATGATGGTAGCTGGTGATCATGCTAATAATGATATGGCCGGTGATGAACCTGACAGCCACAAGAGTATTCTTATGAAAGAAGGATTTGCGGTTGATGCCTACATTCATGGTTTAGGAGAGAATAAGGAAATCCGCAACATTTATGTAGAAAGATCAAACGAAGCTGTTTCTGCTTTGGATTAATATAAATAAATACCTAAAAGAAAACTTTTTACAAAAAGCTTCTGCGTTATTCATGATGCAGAAGCTTTTTCTGAAATTCACATAGGAGTTATTATGAAAAAATTTTATGCTATATGCCTCTGTGCCATGTTATGCATTACAGCTACCGGTTGTAGCCACTTCAGCGGAAACTCTGCTTCCGGTTCCAATGTAACCTACTCATATAAGAATGAGCAAATTACTTTGCCGGCATCATCAAAAAAAGTCATAACATTAAGTACGCCTCTCTTAAATATGACTTATGCTATCGGTGGAAGTTCAATTGCACGTCCAACCACGAGTAATCCAATCCCGGAAGCTGCAAAAGAATTACCTGAGTTGGGGCAAGTTTCTCATATAAATATGGAAACTCTGGTCGGATTAAAACCTGATTTGGTTTTAGGAGAAAAAGGACAAAACACCAAATTTGAATCATTGCTGCAAAGTAATAAAATTCCTTATCTGCTTATAAATTATGACGGCATTAATGATAATGTTCCGCTCTTGAAGTTATTAGGACAAATTTTTAATAAAAAAGAAAATGCCGATAAGATTATTAAGGAGTACGAAGATGGTGTCAGTAAGGCAAAGAAAGAATCTTCCCAATTTCCCCCTGCCCGTGTCGCTGTACTGCGTGCAACAGGTAAATCCGTAACTGCTGAAACTCCTAAAGCAATTTGTGCTTCCATGGTTGAACAATTACATATGGAGAATGTTTTACTAAATCATAAGGATGTCACATTGGATACAAAAACCGTTCCCTATTCACTGGAACAGTTATCTTCCGATAATCCTGAAATCATTTTTGTTGTCACCATGGGAAAAGATAAAGATATTTCAAAGAAAATGGATGAGCAGATGCGGGACAACCCAGCGTGGTCAAACTTAGATGCAGTAAAGAACGGCCGAGTTTATTTCTTACCATCAGATTTATTTCTTTTAAATCCCGGAATACGAACACCTGAAGCAATGAACAAACTTCTTGACCTTGCCTATCGGCAATAAATACTAAAAAAGAAAAAGTCATCACTGGTAGCGCCAATGATGACTTTTTTCTTTATTGTTGTTCGAGTAATCCGTTAATACAAATACTGGGCTTTCCTCTTCTTATTTCAATATCGGCATCCACCTCAAATATTTCTGCAATTGCATCTGATGTCATGATATCTAATGGCGGCCCATGACGTTTGATAACCCCTTCTTCTAATACAAAAATTTCTGATGAATAGCGAATGGCCTGATTAATATCATGAAGCACCATAATAACCGTCAACCCTTCTTCTTTATTCAATTTGGATACCAACTCCAACACTTCCAACTGGTGACAAATATCAAGATATGTGGTCGGTTCATCTAAAATAAGAATCTTAGGTTCCTGTGCTAACGCCATTGCTATCCATACTCTCTGACGCTCGCCACCGGATAAACTGGCAGCGAGTCTGTCTTTCAGATGCCAGGTGTTGGTTCTTTTCATTGCACTTTCGATAACTTCCTGATCTCTTGCTGAAACACCGGTCCACCAATGTTGATAAGGATACCTGCCGCAAGCAACCAGTTCTTCTGCCGTCATATCTTTGGGAATTTCGTGTACTTGCGGTAAAAATGCAACATACCTCGCCATTTCATCATTTTTATATTTTTTAATTAATTTCCCTGCAATTCGTATACATCCTGCATCAGGTTTTAAATTCCCGGTAACGGCCTTTAACAAAGTCGACTTTCCGCATCCGTTACGCCCTAAAAATGTTACAATACTTCCTTTTTTTATATCCCCATCTGCACCTTTTAAAACCCGGTTTTTTCCAAAGCTTACATGGATATCCGATATTTGAACTTCTGAATCCGCCACTATGAACTCCTTCTTAACAAATATAGAAAAAATGGAGCCCCTAAAAAGGCCATAATAATTCCTGCAGGAATCTCAACCGGGGAGAACATAATTCTTCCTAATGTATCGCAAAATACAAGAACTCCCGCCCCTAAAACCGCAGATCCCGGCACCACATATTTATAATCAGTCCCAATAATAAGTCTTACAATATGCGGAACTACTAACCCGACAAATCCGATTAATCCGGCTATACTGACTGCCCCGGCAGCTAAAAGTGCTGCAACCGCCGTCATTGAAAATCTTACTTTTTCCACAGGGACTCCCAATCCTCTGGCTGTTTCATCACCCAAACTTAAAATTGTCAAAGATTTACAGCCTGCAAGCGCAAAAAGTAATCCCAAAATTGTATACGGAAATAAAGATTCAACTTGTGGCCAGCTACGGGCAGAAAGTCCGCCAACCATCCAAAGTAAAGCTCCTTGTACTTTATCGGAATAAAAAACGAGCAATGCAGAAATACCACTTCCCAAAAAAGCACTGACCGCCACTCCCGCTAAAATAATGCGAGTCGGCCTTATTCCATTTTTCCATGCCAAAGCATATACTGCACAGGCCGAAAGCATCGCACCAATAAAAGCAACGGGTGTTAGCAATAAAGAGGCTTCGGGCATAAAAATAAGCATTATAACGCCTGCTAATCCGGCTCCACTTGATACGCCGACAATTCCCGGATCTGCTAACGGATTTTTCATAACCGCCTGGAGTATAGCTCCCGAAACCGCCAAATTAGCACCTACGAGCGCACCTACAATATTTCTTGGAAAACGGATATTCCATATTACCATTTCATCTGTGGTTTCTACATTTACGAAAAGTGTATGAATAATGGTATCGAAGGATATATCTGCCGAGCCGAATAAAAGACTTCCTATCATCGTCAGCACCGTAAATGAAAGAAAGACCAACATGACAAAAAATCTGAACGTATGGCTTTTCCCTGTATCAAATTCCTTTTCCAAAAATTCCTCCTACAGCCTGTCCATTTACCACTAAATTAACATTTTGCACAAATATAATGAATTCACCCTTTTTACCTCAAATAAAAAGTAATAGAATGCTAATCCTCATATTATCATTCTATTACTTCTATTTAGTGTGTCAAGGCATCTGATCCTTATGAGTTACTTTTCCCTTGTACATACAGCATATGATCTCTCTGCACTAAATTATACATCAATGCGTTTACTACTGAGGCAACTATAGAGCTCCCTCCCTTAGTTCCCCTGACAGTAATAAACGGACAGGGAGACCTTCTGATAAGCTGTTCTTTAGAGTCAGCTGCCCCTACGAAACCAACGGGAATTCCAATAATAAGTGCCGGCTTAATTCCATCTTCTTCCACCATTCTGATTGCCTCATAAAGGGCAGTTGGTGCATTACCTACGGCAATTATGGATCCGTTCAAGTCAGTACCAAAAGAATTCATGGCCGCCATAGAACGAGCAATATTTTTTTCTTTCGCAATTCTTGCAATTTCGGGATCTGCCACACGGCAATATACATCTCCCCCAAGAGCAGTAAGAGCTCTCTTATTAATACCTGCTTTAACCATATTGACGTCACAATAAATATTACATCCTTTTGATAACGCTTCAATTCCTGATGAAACAGCATCTTTGCTTGTTTGGATTAAATGCCCATAGTCAACATCACCGGAAGCATGAATCATCCGGGAATAAACTGTACTTTCCTCCGGTGTGAGATCAATATCAGCAATAAATGGATTAATTAAATCCATACTTTTTTCTTCAATTGCACGCGGGTTCTTTATAAAATCCATAGTGTTCCTCCATATAATCCAACACATCCTGTTTCGTTGAAAAAACAGGGACATCTTTTAAATTAGCTTGTGGTTTATCAATGACAATTACTGATATTCCTGCTTTAATAGCCGCCTCTAATTTTGTATCACTTCCTCCAACCAAGCCGCTATTTTTAGTTACCATAACGTCCACTTGATAATCATTAATCATGGCCAGGTTCATTTCATAAGAAAAAGGTCCTTGAATTGCTAAAATATTTTTAGCTTTCAACCCTAGGTCTTCACACATTTTTAATACAGATGATACAGGGAGTACTCTTGCCCAAATTTCTTTTCCCTCGAGTGCTTTATCATGAACAAAAGTTGCTAAAGTTTTAGATCCGGTTGTGAGTAGGATGCTTTTACCTAAATGTCCCGCCAAATTCGCTGCCTCAAATTCATCCTTTACCTCATAAAGCTTTTCATAATCAGGAAGTTTTATTTCGGCCCGTTCGTAGCGTACATAATCTATCCCGGTTTCACGGCAAGCATTATATGCGGTTTCTGAAACAATAGCAGCATAGGGATGACTGGCATCAAGAATCAATGTCACATTTTTTTCTTTTATAACATTAATCATGTCATTTTTTGTAAATCTTCCGACACGGACGTCCAGCCCTTCATGCGAAGCTAATATTTTACCATATTGACTTACAACGGTCATCATGATTTCCCGCCGCAATTCAGGTGGCTTTTTTATTTCCCTATCGGCCAGTTCTGCACCGATTTCACGCCCATCCTGCGTTCCTGAAATAATCCAAATCAAACTTTATACCCCCTTGGTGTTATGATATGCCCGTCCGCCACATAGGAATTACTGTTACCAATTATAACTGTTGATTGCATATCTACATCTTCACCAGGAAGCTTTTCCAGCGAGCTGATAGTCCAATTCATTCCCGGGCGACCTGCCTTACGGACAATACCAACCGGTGTTTCAGGCTTTCTGTATTCCAATATAATATTTCTTATTTCATCTAAATATGTTGCGCGTCCACGGCTTTTGGGATTATATATAGCAATAACAAAATCCCCCTCTGCAGCCAGTCTTGCTCTCTTTTTAATCAAATCCCAGGGAGTCATTAAATCACTAAGGCTGATTACCGCATAATCATGCATTAACGGTGCTCCTAAAGCAGCCGCCGCTGTATTCGCAGCTGTCAGTCCGGGAATAACTTCACAATCCGGCCTTTTTTCTTCAGGAATTTTTTGAATCAACTCCAAAACCAGTCCGGCCATGCCGTATACTCCGGGATCACCTGACGAAATAACTGCTACCTGATGACCCTCTACTGCTAAATCCACTGCTTTTTGACAGCGATCTACCTCTTGCCTCATTCCATTGCCGACAACTTCTTTTTCAGCAATCATATCCTTTATTAAGGAAATGTATGTGTTGTATCCGACAATAATATCACATGCCTCTATCGCATGAATCGCCTTTTCGGTCATTTCCTCTTTATGTCCGGGGCCTATTCCTACCACACAGACAGTCCCGCGGCTATTGCTATTGTTACACCCACAAATTTTGTTTTCGGAAGAAGTGTTTTCCCCATTTTTGATTCCTTTAATGCTGCTGATTGACATACGTTACCAACTCCAATCGTGTTTTCTACAAATTCTGAAACTTCTATAGGATATTTTTGTGTTATTTCTTTTAAATCTTCTGCACGGTAAAAATGGATCGGAAGATTTTTATTTTTTGCAAAATCAAGTAATCCTTTCTCATCTGATTTCAAATCTATGCTGGCTAATGATACCACCTGATATTCATAAGCATTAATTAATTTCATCGCTTTATAAAAAGCATCTTCTATCACTGCTTCTGTAGTTCCTCTTTTACAGCCCACTCCTACATATAAGTTTTTGGGGCGTAAATAAACACAGGGTTTCTCAACTTTCATACTTTTTTCCGCAATAATAGCACATGCATCAAAATAAATGTTGTTTATATCCGTTAAGTCATTTAAAACTATTTCCTTTTTTTCAAATCTTTCTTTTATAGATTCTGCTCCCGGGATTTTCTCATCAATGAACCATATAAACTTTCTTCCCTCTGCAATAGCACTATTCACCGGTTTTAAAGCATTTAACGGTTCGACACGCATCATCATTTCCCTAGCCAAATCATCGGGTGCATTCCTTTGATGTACATCTGTTGCCGTAGTAATGACAGGATTCGCACCAACAGTGAGTGCAATTCTTTTCGCCCATTCATTAGCACCGCCCAGATGCCCGGATAATAAAGAAATACAATGTTTTCCACACTCATCCATACAAAGTATGGCCGGATCACTTGCTTTGCTGACCACATGCGGTGCAATCGCTCTTACAACAATACCTGCTGCCATGATAAAAAGGATTCCGTCATATTGAGAAAATATTTCTGTAGTAAGTGCCAGTGTCCGGTTAAAATATTTTGCTTCGGCACCGCTTTCAGAACCCTTTCGCTCGTAAAGAGTGACGTCCCCTTTCACTTCTTTTTTTATCCGAGCTCCTAATTGTGCACCCGTAAAAGAAACTGAAACTATCGCATATTTCATTTCTCGCCAGTACCCTGCCGGAACATTGTTGTAAATTTACTGTCATAGAGCTTTGATAATTCGTAATCTGTATCAAGTACACGTCCAACCACAATCATTGCCTGGCGAACAACACCTTCCTTATGAATAATTTCTGCAATTGTATCAATTGTCCCCCGGAGGATTTTCTGGTCAGGCCAAGTTGCACGTACTACGATAGCCACTGGAGTATCTCCGGCGTATCCTCCTTTTTTCAATTCTGCCATGACTGAATCAATTCCTTGTACAGATAAGAAAATACACATAGTTGCCTGATGCTGGGCCAGCATATATAATTTTTCCTTATCAGGCATCGGGGTACGCCCTTCCATGCGTGTAATAATGATAGTTTGGGAAATACTTGGCAGTGTATATTCCTGTTTCAATGCCGCAGCAGTCGCTAAAAATGAGCTTACCCCGGGAATCACTTCCATTTGTTCTTCCTTAACGCCTACGCTGCGAAGTCCGTCCATTTGCTCCTGTATAGCACCATAAATAGCAGGGTCCCCGGTATGGACTCGTGCCACCATTTTATTATCCTGCAGTGCTTCAATTTCTACCTTAAGCACTTCATCCAGATTCATTGTCGCACTATTATAAACAACTGCATCCTGCTTTCCGTATTTAAGAATTTCAGGATTCACTAAAGAACCGGCATAAATAATGATATCCGCTTCAGAAATTATTCTCTTTCCCTTTAAAGTAATTAATTCGGGATCACCCGGTCCTGCACCAATAAAATAAACTTTTCCCATGTTACTCCTCCTTATTTTTAGTTGCCACAAAAATAAATACGGGACTGATTGGTTGAAATAAATGATACCTTCCAAGTTTTCTTAATCGGTTTATCTGCATCTGGAATCCTTCAAAAGCAAAGGGACGATTTTTGAACTCTTGAACGACCTCCCCTGTTGTCTCAGCTGTTACAGATGTCATTATAATCCGTCCTTCGGGTTTCAAAAGACGTGTTGCCCGATTCAATATTTCCTTCATATTACCGCTTGAACCGCCGATAATTACAACATCAAGTGCCGGCAAGCCTTCCATTGCGTCCGGAGCTGTTCCTGTGATTGTATAAATGTTCTTGCACCCGAACTTTTCTGCATTCTGCCTGATTAATTCAATCCCCTCAGGGTTTCTTTCAATAGCATAAACTTTACCTTTTTCTGCACAAAGTGCTGCTTCAATCGTCAGAGATCCTGTACCTGCACCGATATCTGCCACAACATCCTCCGGATGAATCCCCGCCTTAACCATTACCATGGCACGAATCTCCGCTTTTGTCATCGGCACATTTCCCCGGATGAACTCCTCATCATCAATACCAAACATATGCATTTACCCGATCACCACCATAACTGATTCTCCAAAACCTTCCAGCAAAGTTAAATCTTTCAGCGTACTTTCCCTGACTTGCTGGTTCTCATAGGAAATATGCTCACAAGCTGCAGCCCTTGTATCTTCGGGCCAGCCTTGTTTTATAAGATAATTAGCAATATATGAAGGATTCTGATCATGATCCGTCAAAAATGCCAATTTTCTTCCTTTTTCATAAACAAGATCTTCATCTCTTGGCTTGCGACCGTGAAAAGAGAGCCATTTGGCATCCTGCCAAGGTTCTCTCAAAAGAGCAAAAGAGGCCTGAACTGAAGAAATCCCGGGAATAACCTCAATTTTATTTCCTTCAAACCTCTTTTTTAACCACGGAAGCAGGCTATAATAACCGGGATCGCCACTAACCATAACTACCACATCATCCTGCAAGAGGGACTGCTCTAGCCATTCTGCCAACAAAGATAATTTACCTGTTATCGGGAAAATCTTTTGTCCCTCTCTTGCGTAATCAGCCAAGGCTCTTCGCCCTCCGACTAAAAAACGTGCCTTTTCAATAGATTCCAATGCTTTAGGAAGTATGTAATCTTTACTTCCCGGTCCAATACCTGCCACGATTAGTGTATGTTCCATTTTTCCTCTTCCAATATCTCTTTAGCACGACTGCTTATCGCTTGTATCGTACCGTCCATCGCTGCAAAAATAACTCCCACTCGGGATTTTCCAAAAATATATCTTTCAGAACGGACCTGTGCCCGCTCTGCCATTTGTTGGTAAATAATATCTAACTTTTCTCTGGCTATAATAATAGCTGCTCCATCAGTCGTATTGCATTCCATAATTTCTTTAACCACAGAAGGCGTCGCTCCGTTCATAGCCGCATAAGCTGCCATCGTTTCCATTCGTCCGTCACTGTTTCTGTTATAGGTATGGAAACTGCCTGATGCAACCTTAACCAATTTCCCCATATGACCTATAAGCAACATCTTTGGGAATCCTTTCGCCACACATTGTTCCATCATGAACCCTATGTAGTTACTTGTTTCAATAATAGATTCCTTAGGAATACCCATGATTTGTGCGGCTCTCTCCCCAATACGTCCGGGGCATAAGGAGGCCGTCCTGTATCCCCCCGCCCATACAACCGGTACTTGAGGCGCCAAAGACCTCTTATATGCATCTTCACTCATCGGCTTAACTATACCTGTTGTTCCAAGCACGGAAATTCCGCCGACAACTCCAAGTGCCGGATTCAAAGTCTGTTTAGCCAGCTCTTCCCCCTTCGGAATACTGACCGTTACTATGCAGCCCAAATCAGGCCCGATTAAATCCTCATAGACATATCTGAGCATAATTTGCGGTCCCGGATTAATTGCCGGTCTTCCCACTTGTACCTGGAGCCCCGGCCGGGTAACCACTCCCACCCCTTTACCAGCTCTCAGTTCCATGCCCGGTTCATTTTTGATTTCTACTGTAACAATAATAGGAGTACCATTCGTACAATCAAGGTCATCTCCTGCATCTTTAAGCACTGTTGCTTTACCAATCTGACCTTCTGCCGATGCACTTTCCACCGGAATGGTAATTTCTGTACGCTGTGGAGATAATACGGTCACCTGCTTCGGAAACTCTCCTTTAATGGCAAGAATTGCTGCCTTCATGGCAGCTGTAGCCGTCGCTCCTGTGGTATAGCCTTCCCGCAACTCTTTGCCTATCATTTCCTCTGCTGTCATAAAATATAACGACTCCTCCTATATTATCTATAATTAGTAAACTGTAAATCGACAGGTAAATCCTGCTCTTTCAGAAAAGCTATACAAGCTTGTAAGTCGTCTTTATCTTTACCACTTACTCTAAGTTCATCTCCATTGATTTTTGCAGAGACTTTAATTTTAGAAGATTTAATTCGTTTTACTATATCTTTTGCCAAGTCGGAAGCTATCCCGTTTTTTAATTCAAGTAGTTGCCGAACTGTCCCGCCTGCAGCTGCTTCTTTCTTTTTTTCTTCTATATTTTTTAGGGAAATCCCCCTCTTAACCAGCTTCCCATTTACTATTTCACGAACCAACCGGAGTTTAAAATCATCATCTCCAACAAGAGTAATTACGTTTCCGTCAATCGAAACGGAGCTTTTACTTCCTTTAAAATCATACCGTGTCGTAATTTCTTTTGATGCCTGATTCATAGCATTAACAGCTTCTTGCAAATCGGTGCGGCAAACCACATCGAATGAATAGTCTTTAGCCATTTTATCCTCCATAACAACACTACTCTTTAAAATAAGTTAAATGCATATTTCATAAATAGATACTAAGCTATCAGCTTTTATTAGTATATCATTTTTTTCATACAATATATAGATAAATATCTATTATCATATTTGCTGAATGATAAATATTTTCATCTGGCAATCTGTTGATTCATCAAGTATAATATCTATGAATCAATACAATATAGTAATTATTTTCTCAATATAATAAAGGAGGTTTTTATGCCACTAGTAGGAACAAAAGAAATGTTTAAAAAAGCATATGCAGGTCATTATGCAATTGGTGCTTTTAACGTAAACAACATGGAAATTATTCAAGGGATAATGGATGCTGCCAAAGAAAAAAAATCACCTGTTATTTTACAGGCATCTGAAGGTGCACGAAATTATGCCGGTCAAGAATACATCGTGGGTCTTGTAAAAATTGCATTACAAAAATATCCGGAAATTCCTACTGCGCTCCATCTTGACCATGGTTCTTCCTATGAGATTTGCAAAGCTTGTATAGATGGAGGCTTTACTTCTGTCATGTATGACGGTTCCAAGCATTCTTTTGAGGAAAATGTACGTGTCACAAAAGAAATCGTTGCATATGCACACGATAAGGGTGTTGTTGTAGAGGCAGAATTGGGGCGCCTTGCCGGTGTTGAGGACTTAGTCAGCGTAGATGCAAAAGATGCCATCTTTACTGATCCGGATCAAGCCGCAGAATTTGTAGAGCTTACTAAGTGTGATTCTCTTGCTATCGCTATCGGAACAAGTCATGGTGCCTATAAATATAGCGGTGATCCCTATTTAGATTATGAACGCCTTGAAACAATCGGAAAACTTCTTCCTAATTATCCGATTGTTCTCCACGGTGCATCTACAGTTATCCCTGAGTTTGTAGAAAAATGCAATCAGTTTGGCGGAAAAGTATGGGGCGCAAAAGGTGTTCCTGAAGATATGCTTCGTAAAGCAGCAAAAATGGCGGTTTGCAAAATTAATATTGACACTGATATACGCTTGGCCATGACCGCAGCGATTCGTGAAAATCTATTTGAAAATCCGGAGAATTTTGATCCCCGGGGTTATCTGAAGCCTGCACGAGAAGCTGTAAAGAACATGGTTATGCACAAGATTGAATATGTAGTTGGCTCTGCTGATACAATTTAGCCGGCATCTACAGTAATTAAAAAACCATCCTCTTGAGGGTGGTTTTTTAATTACTGTGCATTTGGTTGGATAAGTGTTCAAATAATGTTACAAAACAAATAATTCTCATTAAACATGCATCAAAGCATTTCTGTTCACATTAGACTAACGTTTCCTCTGGTTGTTCACCAAACCGATTCGGTCCCTGTTCTGATGCTTTGCATGCCCAGTACAAAAATATCAGGGAAACTAAGGGGATTAACAAAAGCAGACAATACCATCCACTTTTACCTATATCATGTAAGCGCCTGATTGAAACGGCAATACTGGGAATAAATATAAATATACTGTATATGGAAATTGCGGTTTCTCCCATATCAAAGATTCCAAAAACAAACTCTATCACCAAGGAAAGCAGTACATTCCCTAATGTGAACCACCAATATTCAGACCGGGATGCTCTTCCATCAAAAGTAGCATATTTTTCCTTAATTACCCTGTGAAATGCCCAAATCATTTTATTCATAACTTACAATTCTTCTTTCCGTCAAACAACAATGTTCACAACTCTTTTGGGAATAACAATACATTTCCTGATTACTTTTCCTTTTATAAAACGCTGTATTTCTGGAAGTTCTTGTGCTTTTTCAGAAATTTCATCTTTATCCATATTTACAGAAACATACATGGTTCCACGAACCTTACCGTTAATCTGTACAGCCATTTCTATCGAATCCACAACTAAAGCACTTTCATCCACCTTTGGCCAACTTGCTTTATGAACACTTTTTTCAGTTTCTCCGATTTCCTGCCAAAGCTCTTCAGTAATATGCGGAACAAAAGGAGCTAATAAAATTAATAAATCTCTAATCAGTTCTTTTCCGCAAGAGTCTTCAATAGAATCATGCGAATCGGCAAATTTATACATCTCATTAACGAGTTCCATAATCGCACTAATGGCTGTATTGAAAGCAAATTTCCCATCTAAATCATTTGTTACTTTTGCAATGGTTTGGTGAAGTTTGCGCCGTAAAGAAGTTTCATCCTCCGACAGTTTTCCTCTGTTTTCTTTGGCTAATTTTTTATATTTCAAAACTATCGACCAAACGCGTTTTAAGAATCTATATGATCCCTCTACCCCTTGATCACTCCACTCTAAATCTTTTTCCGGGGGAGCAGCAAATAAAATAAACAGACGTGCTGTATCGGCTCCATATTTACCGACAATTTCCTCCGGACTGACAACATTTCCTACAGATTTACTCATTTTCCCGCCATCTTTAAGTACCATCCCCTGGCAAAGAAGATTAGTAAATGGTTCGGAACTGCTGACCAATCCCTCATCTTGCAAAACTTTCATAAAGAATCGCGAATAAAGAAGATGCAGAATAGCATGTTCAATACCGCCGATATACTGATCTACAGGCACCCAATAATCTGCTTTTTCTTTAGAAAACGGCATGTCCTCATTATGGGGATCGCAATAGCGAAGAAAATACCACGATGAATCAATGAAAGTATCCATTGTGTCAGTTTCTCTTCTCGCTTCCCTGCCACATTGAGGGCATCGGCAATGAAGGAAATTATCGCTGGTTTCTAATGGAGAAAGTGCTCCTGCCACAAAGTCTACATCTTCCGGCAATACCACAGGTAAATCTTTTTCCGGTACCAACACATTTCCGCAATGCGGGCAATGTATAATCGGAATGGGACAGCCCCAATAACGTTGACGTGAAATCAACCAGTCACGCAGGCGGTAATTTACCTTCTCTTTTCCAATCCCAATTTTTTCTAATTTCTGAGTAATTCTTACTCTTGCGTCTTCTGAAGAAAGACCATCAAACTCGCCGGAATTTACCAGATACCCGTCGGCATCATATGCCTTATCCATTTCTTCAAGCTTCAAACTACATTCTTTGTTTTGAATAACCATCTTTATCGGAAGATTATATTTTTTTGCAAATTCCCAGTCTCTCTGGTCTCCTTCGGGAACTGCCATGACTGCACCCGTACCGTATTCGTAAAGTACATAATTAGCAATCCAAATCGGCACTCTTTCTCCTGTGAGCGGATGGATTGCAAAGCTGCCTGTCGACATTCCTAATTTAGGAGTATCCTCTGCTGTACGAATCAAATCATTTTGATTTTTCATCTCATTAATAAACTTTTGTAATTCATCTTTTTCAGGATTATTGGCAATCAATTTTTCTACCAGCGGATGTTCCGGAGCCAACACCATATAAGTGACACCATATACTGTATCTACACGAGTAGTATACACCGGTATCACTGCTTCAAGTCCTTCCACCTTAAAAGAAAATTCTGTACCCGTCGAACGGCCAATCCAATTTCTCTGCATTGTTTTTACCCGTTCAGGCCAACCGGGCATATGATCTAAGTCTGCTAAAAGTCTGTCTGCATAGGCTGTAATTTTAAAAAACCACTGCGATAAATCTTTTTTCTCTACCAGATTTTTGCAACGCCAACATTTGCCATCTTCAACTTGTTCATTAGCAAGAACCGTATGGCAATGATTACACCAATTCACTTTGGCTTCTTTTTTGTAAGCAAGACCTCTTTTATAAAAAATCTCAAAAAGTTTTTGTGTGTGTTTATAATAGTCTTCCCTACAAGTAAGAACTTCTCTTTTCCAATCATACGACAGCCCGAGTTCTTTCTGCTGCCTGGTCATGTTTTCAATATTGGAATATGTCCATTTTGAAGGTGCAATACCGTTTTGTATAGCTGCATTTTCAGCAGGCATTCCAAATGCATCATATCCCATCGGATGAAGCACATTAAAACCGTTCATCGTGTTAAAACGAGCTACTACATCTCCAATCGAATAGTTTCTTACATGTCCCATATGTAAGTTTCCGGAAGGATACGGAAACATTTCCAAAACATAGTATTTCTTTTTATCAGAATCCGACTCGGTCCGGAAAGCATCTGTTTCACTCCAAATTTTTTGCCACTTTTTCTCGATTTCCTGCGGAATATACTTTTCTTTCATTTTTTCACCATCCACGTGTATTTAAATTAACAAATTTTGCCCAAAATAATTAATTTTCATTATATATTTTTCATACATCAACGTCAAACAAACCATGTAAACGTCTAATTGCTTTTAATTGCTCTCTTCATTTTATTTTTAAACCTCAAAATCAATTCATCTCCATAGTTTTGCCTTTGAGGGGTAAAAACATCTTTTGTCATATCTCCTTTTTCTAATTCGCTGTATAAATCCTCTTCTTCAAAGCCATAACGCCAAAAAGCTGTCCCGGGCAATTCATATTTATCTCTTAATTTTAGTTTTTCTGCCAGAGAACGGTATTCTTCAAACCAAACTTTATGCGGAATACCTTTCTCTGTCCAGTTGCTGATGTATTGTTTTTTGGTATTATCCCAATGTGCTTTCAAATGATGCCTGTTTATGAACTCTTTCGTATACCTAAGAGTAAGCACTGATGATTTGGCATTTCCACGATCTCCTCTCCATACTCTTGTATATAAAGGTAATCCTAAAATCAACTTTTCCTTGGGTATCATTGTTAATAGTTTTGAAATATGTTTATCCAGCCAGTCATAGGATGACGTGGATCCGGGATAGACACTTCCCCCGGGTGTTTGATCATATCCCATGACAATCTCATAGTCCACAAATTCAGCTAGAGCTTCTCTATCATAACAAAGACTCCAATTAGGGCTGTTTACATCATAAACAGTTATATCTGCAGATAGATTTTTCTTTTGTTGGTGTAAAGAATTTGCTATTTCTTTTATAAAATCAGTGTATTTTTCTTTATCTGCCATATCCATGTTTTCAAAATCTAAATTCCATCCGTTAAAATCGTAGACAACAGCTATTGCGGCCATCCTGCCGGCCATATGAAGTATTTCTTTTTTATCATTCATAAGCTTTTTTGTCGCGGCTATATCAAAATCATTGTGCAATAAAGGCTCTATTTTTATATGTTCTTTTTTTGCTTCTTTTAAATAAGTAAGCGGAATCGGAATCGGGGTCTCATCAAGTGTTTTATATGACCCCCACGTTGGTGACAATATTCTCTTACCATAGTTTTTTGTAAAATAAGAATTGCCGCTTCGATAACTGGTTTCAGGATCCCACATATAGATAATCTTTTGAGTATTTTCTTTCATATCAGGGTCAGGGTTCTTTTTTTGTTTTGTTATGACCAGCTCTTTTTTCTTTTTGTTATATACATAATCTAATCCGGCTTGATTTGAAAAGAAAGAAAAATCAATATAATTCTTTTTCCCTTCAATTCGTGACGGCAGTTCTACAAATTCTATTCTTTTATCTGTCCCAATTTGTAATTCTGCAAATACTTTATCTCCATTTTTTACAATATGCCAACCCCCTCCTTTTTCCAAAAGCATAGGATTTGCATATAATGTTCCTTCCTCTTCGTAAACCTCGGACTGTATATTTTGATTTTTTATTTTCACTTCGTCCCATCCGTAAACGGATTGATTCATAACCAACCCTAATAAGATAATTAATAATGTTTTTTTCATTTTTTCATGCCTCTTTCGGTGAATATAGTATAATTGAGTATATCATTATTATTCAAATCGAGGTAAATTATGCACCAGTACTTATTTTTTATAGGGGATTTCCCTATCCGCCTCTACGGCATTTTCTTTTCCATTGCTATTATATCCGGATGTATCCTCGCCTATTTTCTTTTGCAAAAAGAAGGGCATCATTGGGAACATCACGTTTTTGATTTAGGCCTCACCATTGCATTTTTCGGAATCATTGGCGGCCGGCTATGGGATGTATTTTTCTTTGACTGGGCATATTACCAAGAACATATTTGGGAAATACCTTATGTTTGGCAGGGAGGAATGGCTATCCAGGGTGGTCTGATTTTTGCTTGCCTTGCCGGCTATGGATATTTAAACTACCACAAAATTCCTATACTACCATTTGCTGATACGGTTGCTCCTGCTATCATTATCGGTCAATCTATCGGCCGGATTGCCAATTTTATGAACGGCGATGCCTTTGGTCATCCTACGGGCAGTTCATTTGGACTCCTCTATCCGGATACAACACTTGCTTATCATACTTACGGTACACAACCTCTGTGGCCTGCAGAAGTATGGGAATGTCAAGGAGACCTGATCATTTTTATCATTTTAATTTGGTTCAATTGCTCAAAACGACCTCATGGAACTACATTTTGCCTCTATATTATACTTTATTCTTTATTGAGATTTTTTCTGGAATATTTCCGCGGTGATTACGGAACGCTTGCGTTCGGATTAAAAAGTGCGCAGATTACCAGCTTAATCGCTATTTCCTTTTCTTTAACAGCTTTCATTTACTTCTATTTTTCCAAGCAAAATTCGTTAGATAAATAGAACACAAAAACCGCTATCCTCATATAGCGGTTTTATTATTCAAAATATGTATCTAACCTGTTAATCTCAAAATCTTCTTCGATTTGAGTAAATTCTTTTACGTGTAAAGGATTTTCTGCAAATCCAAACAAATGCGTCGAGCAATGACAATCGGTGGATCCGAAATCATTAATTTGCCATGCTGAAATATCACTCAGTCTTTGGGCCAGCGCATGCTCTAAATGTGCCTTAGACCGTATAGGAATAACTCCTATGAACTTAGCTTCTTTTCGGAGATAGTCAATATGCCAATGCATTCTTTTATGGATACGCCGATGCCGGTTTATTCTTTGTAGTAAATTTTTCTTGGCCGTCCCTACATACACATAAAATCCCTTTGGGAATAAAATTTTGCCTTTGCTTCCTATTACAATCATTTTATCGTTATCTAAATGTAAAACAAGAAGATAATCCCCATGATTGCCCATTTCCTCTGCCATTACTTTTTTTGATGTCAAAATTAATTTTATTTTGTCCGGAATCGTGAAATCGCTTCCCCAGTGAAGAGCTGCTATTTTATAATCGATATAATCCATTTCATTATAAAACGTCTGCGCAAATTCTATATCCGTATGAAAATCAGGTAGAAACCATTCCACATTACTGCAGTGGACAAGGATTAACAGTCCTGCATGACTCTGCCGCCCAATCTCACCCAAATGTGCTACATGTTTAGAACCGCGAGCTGTAACTGCATCAGGAAACAGCGCTCCTTTTCTGCCAAAGAGTGTACATGATTTTACTTCCACAGGAAAAGTATCTCTATTTTTCCTATCACTTAAAAGTAAATCAAACCGACTGTTTCCCATGGTAATTTCTCGTTTTACCACATGATACTTTTCCCATCCCGGTATTTTATGATGATTAATTAAATATTCTGCCACACCATTACAACGGGACGTGTCAAGCAAAATAACGCTATCTTCTTTTTTTACACCAATTATTTTGTATGCAGTACGATTTAAAGGATTTCCGGAAGGTGTCGCATATAAAGTGACTCCCGGAAAAAGAAGTTCTCTCATTCTTCCCGGATTCGGCATATGACAAACTTCTACTTTTCCATGAATTTCCGCATAAACTAAAAACCGGTTTGGTCGTTCAATAAATTTTGCTTCTACTATATTTTCATACAGCTTCATTTCCCTGACTCTTTAAGACTTCAAACATATAAATAATATTTTCCGGAATTTTATCCGCTACACATTAAAGCGGAAATAAGCAATATCTCCATCTTTTATTACATAATCTTTTCCTTCGATACGGAGAAGTCCTTTTTCCCGGACCGCAGCAAAAGACCCGCACTTCATTAATTCATCGTATGTAACAATTTCAGCACGAATGAAGCCTCTTTCAATATCGGAATGAATTTTGCCTGCCGCCTTAGGTGCTTTTGTTCCTTCATGTACTGTCCAGGCACGACACTCATCTTCACCCACTGTAAAAAAATTAATTAGCCCAAGCATGGAATAGGCTGCTCGGATTAAACGATTTAAGCCGGGTTCTGTTTCTCCCAGGTCGGCAAGAAATACCTTTGCTTCCTCCGTATCCAACTCAGAAACTTCCTGCTCTATTTCTGCAGAAACAGGGACCCACTTTGCATTTTCTTTTTCTGCCTGTGACACCGCAGCTTTAACATAATCATTGCTCATGGGATCGGACATGTCAGATTCCGCTATGTTCAATACATAAAGAACAGGCTTTAAGGTTATCAGATTCAACTCTTTAAATACATCCTGCTCATCATCAGACAAATGAAGAGATCTGGCGGGTACGCCCTCCTGCAATGCATTAAAAACTTTTTCTAATGCAGGTAATATCGCCTTAGCTTCTTTGATTCCCGCTTGTGCCAACTTTGCTGTTTTACTCTTTTTCTTTTCCACTGTATCTAAGTCGGCTAAACAAAGTTCTGTATTAATTACCTCCATATCTCGGACCGGATCAATATTTCCTTCCACATGGGTAATATTTTGGTCTTCAAAGCACCTGACTACATGAGCAATTGCATCTGTTTCACGGATATGACTCAGAAATTGGTTTCCAAGTCCCTCGCCTTTTGATGCTCCGGCAACCAACCCGGCAATATCAACAAATCGTGTAAATGCCGGCGTTGTTTTTTTAGGATTAAACAGCTTTGATAAATCGTAAATCCTATGATCGGGTACTTCTACCACACCCACATTGGGTTCTATCGTGCAAAAGGGAAAATTAGCGGCCTCTGCCCCAGCTTTTGTTATAGCATTAAATAATGTACTTTTCCCTACATTCGGAAGTCCTACAATTCCAATTTGTAAATTTGTACTCATTTTATTGTCCTTTATTTAAATTTTTTACGGCTTCCGCCATTTTATTCATTGCCTGCTCAGTTAATTCCGGTGTATTTAAAGCATGCAAACGCACATATCCTTCTCCTGCGGGTCCGAATTCTATTCCCGGTACACTGATGATTCCGGTTTGTCCAAGTAAATAGTCAAAAAAATCCCAACTGCTCATTCCATCTGGCGTTGTCACCCATATATAAGGACTATTCACTCCACCCGCAACATCTAAGTTCATCCGCAAAAGCTCTTTTATCATAAATTGCGCATTTTTTTGATATCCAGATAAAACATCCTGTATTTGCTTTCTACCCTCTACGGTATAAATTGCTTCTGTACCTCTTTGTATGATATAAGAACATCTTTCAGATTTACAAGCTTTCCACTGTTTCCATAATTGATGAGCTCTTACAGTCTCATCGCTTTTTTTTCTCTCCAAATTTAAATCAGTGGGAATAACTGTATATCCGCATTGTAAACCTGACAGTTCCGGAATTTTTGTATAGGAGCGGAATTCAACAGCTACTTCTTTAGCACCGTCAATTTCATAGATGCTATGTGGAATTGTTTCATCCTGATGAAAAGCTTCATATCGGGCATCAAAAAAAATAATTGAACCGGTTTGCTTGGCAAATCGCACCCACATGGTTAAATCTTTCTTGCTAAGAACAACTCCTGTAATGTTATTGGGTGAGCAAATATAAATAAGCTTCGGGTCATGAGAGGGTAATACCGGCTTATAATCACATTCACGATAACAAGATAAATATTCCAATTTATTGAAAAAAGGATCAATAAATTTTCCACTTCTGCCTGCAATAACATTGCTGTCTATATAAATCGGATCTGCCGGGTCTGTAACTCCTACTATTTCTGCAAAAGAAAAAAGTTCCTGCATATTCGCAATATCTGCTTCCGCACTATTGTTAATAAAAATTTCATCCTTTGTAATATCACAGTGTCGGCGTTTAAAATCATGCTCTGCAATTTTCTCACGCAGAAATCCGTATCCTTGCCCGGAATCAACTTCATAAGCTCCTTTTGCTTCCGATAAATCATTGATGGCTGATTCCATTGCTTTTATAACAGCCGGTAGCAAAAAATTAATCTCTTCATTCGTATTGAATGAAATAATTTTCTCTCCCGGATTATTATTCTGAAAAGTTTTCTTTTTCTCTTCTATCTTTTCAGACATATGATGACTTTGTAAATTTAAAAAATTTTCATTACAATAAGCCAAAATCATTCCCCCCTTACGGACAGAAGTATTTTTGTTTAATTATAGCATAAAAAATTTACTTTTCATGGGACAGTAAAAACCCGCCCTATTTTATAAGGACGGGCCAAAATTACAATTCGATGATTACAGTTCCTAAAACATGATCTATGGGTACCGGACCGATAAAGCGGCTGTCCGAACTGTGATTTCTGTTGTCTCCCATAACAAATACTGTCCCATTCGGAACGGTAAATGCCCCTTCCATAGAAAATTCCATCGGCTCATTTATATATGGTTCATCCAACTTTATCCCATTCCGGTAAACTGAATGATTATAAAACTCCAGTATATCTCCGCCTTTTCCGATTACCCGTTTGACCCATATATTATGTCCCTGTCCGTTTTTATCAAACAATGCCATATAATTTAGTGCCGGTTCCGATAAATCATCACTCCAGGAACGCTCTCTTTGCACACGGCTGTCAATAATCACAATATCTCCATAATCCGGGGTCTTTCTAAATACATGACTGATTTTTGAAACAATAAGATATTGTCCGTTTTCTAAAGTAGGAAACATTGAAGAGCCTGACACTCTGGTCGGTACAAAAAGAAATATATGTATAATCATCGCAAGAAATAAGGCAATTACGATGGAATATACCCAGTCAAACAACTCGTGCATAAATTTTCTCCTTTTTTATTGTATTTTTATTGTACAGCAAAAATAATTATTTTCCAACAAATAAACCGGCAGATGTATTCCACCGGTTTATATTTTCGTTGGCAAAACTGTTTGGTTTGCCCACTTACTTTAGAACATCCGGACCCCCGGACGATCTTCACCGAATCGATGTACTGTGTCAACAAATCTTACCGTCCCTGTTTTATAGCGAAGGACCAGTGTACTTGTTCTCGCACCGCCGCCAAAAAATCTTACGCCACGGAGCATTGTGCAATCTGTAATTGCAGTTTCTGCAAAAATACAGTCATCCCCCTTGACGAGATCGTCTAAGGTAAGAATTTTATTGGGATCATCAATTCCCATTTCATGTAAACGATGTAATTCCTGGTCTGTATGTGGCAATAGACGAGCCTGCATGTCGCCCCCTAAGCATTTTAACCCTACTGCAGATAATACTCCTTCGGGCGCACCGCCGGAGCCGATAACCATATGTATACCACTCCCCTGGATTGCACAATCAATAGATGGTACAACATCTCCATCAGTGATTAGTCTTACCCGTGCCCCTGACTCTCGAATTTCACGAATTATTTTTTCATGTCTTTCACGATCTAATACTACAACTGTTAAATCAGAAACTTCACGATTCATCGCTTCCGCCACATTTTTTAAATTTTCCGTCACGGTTGCACAAATATCAATCTTCCCTTTAGCGCGGGGACCTACACAAATTTTCTGCATATACATGTCCGGTGCATGAAGCAAACATCCTTTAGGTGCAATAGCCAGTACTGCAATAGCTCCTGTTTGCCCTTTTGCTACCAAATTAGTTCCTTCTACCGGATCCACGGCAATATCTACTTCTTCCCCGCCACGTCCTACTTTCTCACCAATATACAACATCGGTGCTTCGTCAATCTCGCCTTCGCCAATAACAACCGTACCGGTAACCGAGGTGCGTGCAAATTGCTCATGCATGCCGTCAACAGCCGCCTGATCAGCTCCCTCTTTATCTCCCATACCTACCAGTCGTGCACTTTTCAAGGCCGCTTGCTCGGTAATTCGAACAACCTCCAATGATAATTGTCTGTCCATATATGCCTCCAAAATAGTATACTATATGATCTTTATTTAAATTATATCACTTTTGGTTCAGAGATAAAGTATACACTTTACGATTTCATCTGTTAATTTTGACAATTTCATGAATTCTTTTATGATATCTAAGAGGTGAACGTATGTTTTTATCCCATAATTCAATTACTAATATCCATTTTTTTGGTGACAGTTTAACTGCCGGCTATGGTGTTTCTTCCGGAAAAGATTGGGTTACCGTGTTATCAAAACGCATGCCCGATCTTACCTTTTATAACCATAGTACATGCGGTGCTTTTCTCCAAGATATGATAGAGATTATACCATTTTTTCTTCGTGATACAGATAATAAAAATGCCGTATTTCTCATGGCAGGAACCAATGATATTTTATCAGGTCTCAAACTGCATGTTTTGAAAAAACAAGTAGAACAAGCAATTGAAACATTGTCTGTCATATCGCATTGCTTTATTGGTATTCCGCCATTAATGACAAGACAAAGTATATTTTCCGGCTGGCAGGCCGAATGGGCTTTTGACAAAAATATCAACGATTTAAAAGTATACGGAAGTTTTATAGAAAATTTATGCTGTAAAAATCATGTCCCTTATATAGATTTTTCTAAAGCATTTCCTTCAGATGATACCTGGTATATAGATGGTGTTCACCCTAATGAAAACGGACATTTGAAATTTGCAGATTCTGCAGAAAAAATTTTTAGAAAATATATAAAATAAAAGCACCTTTCATGTATTTCCTGCCGTTTCACAACTAAATCTTAAACCGGCATGACTTACATTTGGTGCTTTTATTTTATTCCTCTTCTTTTTTTATATACTTTCCATCCCGTTTTTGTGCTTCGTATAATTGGAAATATTTTCCTTTTTTATTTAAAAGCTCCTCATGCGTTCCTTCTTCAATAACATTTCCTCTGTCTAAAACAATAATACGATCTGCATTTCTCACTGCAGATAACCTATGTGCAATAATAATCGTAGTTCTTCCTTTTGAAAGACTGTTTAACGTTTGCTGGATTTTACGCTCGGTCTGTGTATCTAATGAAGATGTCGCTTCATCAAAAATAACAACTTTCGGGTCTTTTAAGAACACTCTTGCTATTGCAATTCTTTGCTTTTGTCCGCCTGAAAGTTTGACGCCTCGCTCTCCCACCTTTGTATGCATTCCATTTGGAAGCGCTTCGATAAAACGATCTGCTGCCGCTAATTTAGCGGCATTTTTTATTTCCTCTTCTGTTGCCCCTACTTTTCCATAACTTATATTATCTCCGATAGTATCACCAAAAAGAAAGACGTCTTGTTGTACAATTCCGATTTGCTTTCTCAAATCCTGCTGTCGGTAATCTTTTATATCATGCCCGTCAAAAATGATTTTCCCCTCTGTCGGTTCATAAAAGCGGAGCAATAAATTTACCAGTGTGCTTTTCCCTGCTCCTGTTTCCCCGACAAAGGCAATTGTTTCTCCTGCATGAATATTAAAATTCAGATGGTTCAAAATCATTCGCTTATCATTATAACCAAAGCTCATATTATCAAAGCAGATTTCCCCCCTGGCGTCCATAATTTCTACAGGATGGGGCGGATCCTTAATTGTCGGCTCGATATGCATAATTTCCTGAAATCTGGCAAAGCCTGCCATCCCCCTCTGATACATTTCCGTTAATATGGTCAGACGGAAAACCGGCCGCATAAAAATATTCACATACAAAAGGAATGCCACAAAATCCGGTAGTGACAAGAGATCTTTGGCAATCATATAGCTTCCTGCCAAGAGAACAACTACATTAATAAAATTTGTGAAAAAGTTGATACTCCCGGAAAAATAAGCCAGAATTTTATAAGAGTTGAATCTTGTATTTCTCAGCTCTTCGCTTTTTTTCCGGAATCTGTCCATTTCGAAATTTTCCATCGCAAATGCCTTGCTGAGGCGGATCCCCGACAGACTTTCTTCAGCACGGGCACTTAACTCCCCCGTTTTCGCTCTATTTTTGCGGAAAGCCTTTTTCATCTGCGTATTAATTTTTACAGTATGAATTGATTTCGCAATAAGAAGCCCTCCGACTAATAGTGCCAATTGCCAGTTCATGACTAACATGGCAATTATGGTTCCGGACATTATTATTCCACAAAGTAATACATCATTCGGGCCCCGAAAAGCAAGTTCACTGACTTCAATAACATCACTGGTTATTCGGGATAACAGCTGTCCTGTTTTTTCATTATCAAAATACTGAAAAGGCTGTTTTTCTATGTGGGCAAACAAATCATTGCGCATATCATGCTCGATAGAGGCACTCATAATATGCCCATAATACTGAACTCCATAGGATACAGCAAAATTAATCAGATATAAAACTAGCAACAAGCCGGCTGATTTATATAATCCTATTTCATCTCTTGCGGGTAAGATTTTATCAATGATATTGCGCACCACCATAGGGAATATCAAATCAAAACCTGCCATAAGAAGTGTACCAATGACTACGCTGATGAGAATTCCTGTATACGGTTTATAATATTTCATAAAATTTCTAATCATTTAAAATCTCCCACACTTTAAAAACTATCCTTTATTTCTATTATACGCAGTACTTCGCCAAATATGCAGTAAATCATTTTCTGTCATTTTGTCAAGGTGGAAATAAGAGGCTCCCATTTCTTTTGCTATCTTCTTTGCTAAACCCAGTTTTATAAACCCGGATTCTGTATCAATAACTGCTACCGGCAATTTTCTGTTTCCGATTTTTTTAGCTTCAGAAACAGCATCATTTACCGGATCGGAACCGTTTGTGATTCCCTTCGTTGCTCTTCCGTCAGTAACTAAAATAACAACCGGCTCCTGTGTCGAATCCTGACGGTATAACATATCCAATATATCAGATGCTTTTATAAGTCCTTGTGCTAATGGCGTCTTTCCTCCGGTAGGCAAATTTTCCAGCTTCTTTTTTGCAAAATCGACGCTTCTCGTAACAGGTAATAAAACTTCCGCTTTATTTTTTCTGAATGCAATCATTCCCACTTTATCTCGTTTTTGATAGGCTTCAATCAAAATTTTAAAGATTACCCCCTTAACGGTACGCATTCTTTCTCGAGCACCCATGGATCCGCTGGCATCTACAACAAATAAAAATATATTCCCAACCCTTTTTTCTCTTACTTTTTCACGGATATCATCTCTACTTATAACAACAGCACATCCGTTAGACTTTCTTGATTTTTGATAGGGTGCTGCCGCACGAATTGTAGCATCGAATGCAATGTCTTTTGCTTTTTCCTTCGGACTTTCCGCTCTTACATACCGTCCTTGCATAAGTGATGTACGAGTCAGCGTGCGTTTACCGCTTCCTTTTTTTACTTTTCTTTTATCAGCAGGTTCTATCCAGATTGGCGGTAACTGTACGCTTATATCTGCAGAATCCGTTCGCTCCTTACTTTCTCCATTTTCATCGGCAGGTGGCAGTTGGTTGCTTAAAGAATCATTATTTTTATCACTTTCATGATTGTCTTCTCCTAAACTATCTGTATCTCCCTGAGAAGATTCCATAGATTCATTTGTTTGCTCCTGATTATTTTCTTTGGAGTCTTGATCATTTACCCGCTCTTGTTGTTTTTCTTCTTCCGGCGGTGTTTGCTCAGGAGATTCAGGAGCGTTCATTTCTCTCATGCGATGTGGCAATACAAATTCAGCCGCTTTTTCTAAATCTTTTGGAAGTACATAATTTCTATTATCAAGAGCAGCCAATGCACGGGCCGCTTCTATTAAATAAATATCCGCTCTATGACCCGCTACATGAGCTTTTAATGTATATACCGCCGCCAATTGTACCATTGCAGGAGAAACTGTTACATCTTTTAATATATCCTTGGCATCCTTGATTTTATTTTTAAGCTTTTCTGTTTTCTCTTCCCATTTTTTTCTGAATACAATTCCGTTATTCTCAAACTCCAAAACTCTTTTTATAATTTCTTTTCTTTCTTCTGTATCGAAGTTGTTTTCTATTTGAATAAATAACCCGAATTTATCTAATCTCGCTGCAGATAAAGTGCCGCTGTCAGGATTCATGGTGGCAAATACTGTACCGGAAAATTTTTTTTCTAAAGAAAATCCATCACGTTCTAATTTATAAATACCGGATTCGGTTACATTCAAAATAGATGACAGTAACTCATCACGTAATAAATTAACGTCATCTATATATAAAATTCCATGATTGGATTCCTCCAATAATCCGGCTTGCAGTTTCTTTTTACCATCTTGTATGGCTGCTTCTGTGTCCATACCACCAAAAAGCCGATCTTCCGTCACTCCTACAGGAACTTCAACCCATGGGGCATCTACCAATTCTCTGGCACCGCGAAGCAAAACAGATTTCCCCGCCCCTGTTTCTCCGGACACAAGAATTCCACCGGCCAACGGATTTACTAATGCAATTAAAATGGCTTTCTTTGCATTATCCAACCCGTAAAAAGCGGCAAAAGGAAAATTATTACGTTTCATCATCAATAACCTGATCCACTTCTGTCCAATCTACTTCCTGCTCTTCAAAGGGACGACGTCTCATTCGATGGGGCAAAGAGAGCCGGGATGCCTCTTTTAAATCTTCACGGGCCACGTCTTTATGCCCTTCCAGTGCAGCAATCGTTTTGGCCGTTTTGATTAATGTAATATCAGAGCGGTGCCCGTCTACGCCTAATGCAATTGATATTTTGGCAGCACATAAAAGGATATCCTCGGAAACCTTTACCTCCGGTAAAAGCTGCATGGCTGCTTCTATTTTTCTGACCTCTTTTTCTTGCTCATCTTTCCATTTATCCAAAAATCCATCCGGATCCGTTTCATAAGCCAACCGCCTTTTAATAATCTCTGCTCTTTTTTCAGGATTTTGTTCTCCAACTACTTTTACGGAAAGGGCAAATCTGTCCAGCAGCTGAGGACGAATATCACCTTCTTCAGGATTCATTGTTCCGACCAAAGAAAATCTTGCCGGGTGCGAGTAAGAAATCCCTTCCCTTTCCACTGTATTTACACCCATGGCAGCAGAGTCTAAAAGAACATCGACTACATGATCATCCAATAAATTAATTTCGTCTACATACAAAATATTTCTATTCGCATCTGCCAATATTCCCGGTTCAAATGAGCGTTTGCCTTCACGAATGGCCGCCTCAATATCTAATGTACCGACCACCCTGTCTTCTGTAGCACTTACCGGTAATTCAACCACTTTCATGGGTAACATTTCTACAGGTGGGGTTGCATTATCATATTTTTCATGAGATTCATCTGACCAGTTGGTCGGATCGTAGGGATCATCGTGGAAACGGGAGCCTTCAATACATGGACGAGGAGGCAATAATTCAGCCAATGCACGAACTGCCGTTGATTTGGCAGTCCCTTTTTCTCCCTGTATCAATACACCGCCCAGTTTGGGATTGATTACATTTAATAACAAGGCCTTCTTCATAGCATCCTGCCCTATTATTGCTGTAAAAGGAAATACTTTTTGTCTGTTCATATTGTTTTCTCCTGTCTTTTTAAATACCGATGTATAAAAAATTTTTTCAATGCACATTCTGCCTCTGATCTTTTAAATTTCCCGTTTTTATCCATCCATCGGGAAAAACAACCTCCACCACACAAAGAAAAATATTCACATTCCCTACAAGGCTGCATAATCTCTTTTATAAAAGAACTTACTTTATCTACCTTGTTCTTTTCTCTGCCTGTTTTTACATTTCCAAGCTTATAATCTTCTCTTCCCATCAACGAAGAACAGGCATAAATATCACCATGCACATCTATAAAAGCTGCTTCCCCATTCATTGCAAAGCATTGTGGAAATTCATATTTCCCGGTTCGTGCCAGCATTTCCACCCTGTCTTCCTGGGTAAAATGGATATGCCTGCCTGTTATTTTTTCCAGCATATCCATTCTTTCTGCCGTTTTTCTTAATGCCTCCGTCATTTGCTTTTCGTTAGGCGCTTTCAGTCTCATTCCCCGTCCCTGTTCGCGAAGAATGTCAAAGCCGATTTGATGTACATTTCCATAAAAATAAGCCATATCAGAAATGCCTTCAAGTTCATCTACCATGTCATCAGTAACTACACAGGTAATGCCTGTCCCGATTCCGTTTTCCGATAAATTTCTTAAGGCTTTTGATACCATTTTAGAAGATGATTCTCCGGTTTTGGATTTTCTGGTTCTATCCATCACTCCCGGCCGCCCGTCACAGGAAATTCCGATTCCCACCTTATGATCAAATAACCATTTCCCGATATCTTTTGTCAGCAGCGCACCATTGGTTTGTATTTGAAGCTGTACGTTCATCTGATAATCTTCTACCAAATTGACGATTTCCCTGATTAGTGGAAATTGCAAAAGTGGTTCTCCGCCTGAAAACTGGAGAAGAAAGCGTTCTCCCGATTCCCCAGCCATTTTAACGGCAGATAATGCAGTCTCCTTGTCCATATCAATCTGTTCTTGCTCGGAAGCATAGCAATATTGACACTTAAAATTGCAACGACCTGTCAGAGTCAAAACAAGCATACGGATTGGCGGTAAATCTTTATTCATCGTCATTTCCTGCATCTTCTAATTCACCTTCTACTGAAAGATACAATTCTTTCAATTTTTCCAAGGTTTCTTCTTTTGCATTCCACAATCCACGGGTTTGTGCTTCAAGCAGTGTCTCTGTAATACGTTGCAGTGCCCAGGGGTTGACATCTTTCATCCATTCCTGCACTTTCTCATCAAAAGCATATTTTTCAGCATATTTTTCATACATCCAATCTTCCATGACTTCACTGGTAGCATCCCACTGGTAACTTACAGATACCATTTTTGCCATATCTGAAGCTCCTTTATATCCATGTTTCATCATTCCGTTAATATATTTTGGATTTATGGATTCCGTACGGAATATACGTTTTGCCTCTTCCTGTACCGTCCTTGTTCGCGCTTTAGCACGGTTCGTTGTATCCCCCGCATAGGATCGGGGAGCCTTTCCGCGAATACTTCTGACTGCAGCTATCATTCCTCCATGATAAGCATTATAGTCATCAGAACTTAACATGTTTGTTTCATGGTTATCTTCATTTTTTATTGTTACATCCATTACCGATAAACGTTTTTCAAAAAGCTTTGGTGTGTATTCTCCCTTAGTTTTTCCGCCAAAAGCATGGCCTCCCCACCGGACATAAACTTCAGCTAAATCATCAATTGTCTGCCAATTTTTTGCATCTAAAAGCGCACCAATCCCTGCCCCATAAGTTCCGGGTGCATCACCAAATATCCTGTAAGCCGCACTTCTCCAGGCTTCTTCTTTCGTCATGCCTGATGTTTTTTCTAAATCTTGGCTATCTTCTACAATATGTTTTCTTACATAATTAGATTCTCCAGGCTCATCAAGTCCTGCCACCATGAGTACAGCTTTATCCATAAGATTTACTACAGCCGGCATGGTATCTCTGAACAATCCGCTAATCCGCCCGGTAACATCAATACGCGGACGTTGTAAATCTGACAGCGGAATAATTTCCAATGCTTTGACACGCATACTTCCTTTTTCCCAAACCGGTTTTATCCCCATCAGATAAAAGAATTCTGCAATACATTGTCCGCGACTTCTCATATTAGCCCCTGACCAAAAGACAATTCCGACATTTTCCGGATATTTCCCCTCTTCTGCAATATATTGCTCAATGACTTGATTGCCTAATACTTTACCTAATTCCCACGCCGCTTTAGTAGGCAGAACACGGGGATCTACCCCGAAGAAATTACGTCCTGAGGGCAATAAACTTACCCCTCCTGCATGAGGAGAGCCGGACGGCCCCGACTCTATGTATTTCCCGGAAATTCCATCCATTACATGATCCACTTCTTCATGAGTCATAAGTAAATTAGGCATAATGGTTTCTCCGATATATGCGAATATCGTCCTGACTTTCTCTTTCCACTCCGGATTTTCTGGCCTTATATAAGGCAAATCGATTACTTTGTCCAATCCTATTTCAGTAAACCCGGAATCTTTAAAAAGTTGTACCGCCGATTCAGTTTCTTCCCTGATTTTCATCATCAATTCACTGTAAGTTAATTGAAGCGGTTTATAAATATCAGCGGCATTTCTGATAATCGCATCCACAGTTGTTCCGTATTTTTCTGCCCATACATCATAAATTGACGGTATGTCTCCATTAGGGAGTCGTAATAGCTGTAAAATTTCATCTACCAGTAATTTATCTTCCGGTGCTTTCCCCAAAATATGGAGTCCGACATGAACCTCACTATTTTTTAATTCCTCAATATATTCATGAAGGCGGTTCACATATTCCTTAAACGGCCTATTCTCATCATAAGGAATTTCTCCGTCCAAATTTGCTTTAACGGCAAGCTCTCTTACCATTTTTTCCAATGTGGAAGCGTTTTCCGGCTCAGTAACTAAGAAATGCGCATATTCATCCATTGTTTTTTCCAGTTCTTCCAGTTCATCATAGCTTCCGGCTTCAGCCTGCGGTGCCGGGAGATGGTCAACAAGGCATGCTGCACCCCTTCTTTTTGCCTGGATACCTTCCCCTGTAATTGTCATATGATAAATATATACATCAGGCAAATCACCTAATGCCAGTTCCGGATAGCTTGCCCTATCCAGTCCTGTCGCTTTACCCGGCAACCATTCTAAGTTTCCGTGAGTTCCTACATGTATTACCGCATCAGCTTTCCATATATACCTGATCCACTGATAAAACGCAAGATATTGATGTGTCGGTGCTACAAAAGGATCATGATAAATCTTCGCCGGATCCATGCCAAATCCGCGAGGAGCCTGGACAGTGATAAATATATTTCCATTCATAGTCCCCGGAACCATAATAGAGTTATCATCAGTCAACATAATTTGGCCGGGCGCTTTACCCCAATCTTTATTCATTTGTTCTTTTACAACTGTCGGGAATCCCCCGTAAAGAGCTGCATATTCCTCTTCAGTCACATGGTAGCAAGCCTCCAGTTGTTCTTCTGTCATCATACTCATATCATTCGTTGCATGAGATGTTAAAATTTTAATAAATTCTTTTGTGTCTTCAGGAATGAAATCCAACCGATAATTCTCTTCTTTCATCCTCTGTAACAGTAAACGTATACTCTCAATAGTATCTAATCCAAAAGCACTCCCGATACTGCAATTTTTGGGCGGATAGTTATGGAAAACTATGGCAATTCTTTTATCTTCATTCTGTTTCTTTTTCAAGATTGCCCATTTTTTTGCTTTAGAAATCAATAATGAAATTCTTTCTTGTATGGGAAGATATTCAATATCTCCATTTTCGTTAATATGTTTTGCCGCCACCGGAACTCCATGAATAATTCCGTCAAACTCCGGCATAGATACACTGATAGATACTTCAACAGGATTCAACCCTTCTTTAGACTTTTCCCACTCTTCTCGTCCCATTATCAAGGAATAACCTTCCAAAACAGGCATTCCAAAACCTTTTAAATCTTTTGTAGTAATTGATGCAGAACTGGTAAGAGAAAATTTCATTATATTAATGATGACATCTGCCAGAGGGGTTCCGCCATCTGTAAAATAAGATTGAAAAACCTCTTTTAGCGTGGGCATACCCAGCTCCGGATTCGGAAGTCCATTTGTAAATACCGGAATGATATTGAGCCTTTGCCTTTTTGCTTCTTCAATTATAGCGGTTTGATATTTCAAATCTCCCCAAATCCACTCATCCCGATAAAATAACATTCCTATTGTCGGCCATCCCTGTTTGCAATATTTTTCTTTATACCACTTTATATCTGTTGTATATCTTGAGGGAATATCAGGGTGGAAAATTCCCGCCCAACAACATGGAGACGGCTCTGCTGCTGTCTTTTCTGTTTCCTTTACCAAGGATGCTAAATAGATCCAGAAGTTTCTGTAATTTTCAACACCACTGTAAAAAGTATATTTTTTTATCCGATTAATAACATTTTCATCAAGACCCCATTTCACTTCTTCTTCTGCGGATCCTTGTGCATCCATATAATAGGGGATTTTGTAGGTTTCTAAGAATGAAAGACATTTATTCCAAAAATTTGTTCTTATCGTTGTACCCATGAATCGGATAATAATCATATGACTGCCGACGAGTTTCTCTTGCCAGGTTTTGTCCCAGACAGATGTATTTTCCACTTTTATAGTGTCATAACCTTGTGGAATATCTTTTGAATGTTTTAATTCATCACAACATTTTTTCATCATAGAAAATCGTCTATCTACATTTGTTAAATAAATAACTTTCCCACTCATAAAAAATCTCCCTTAACTAAAGTTCACAACCGCTATATAACTTTCATCTGGCTTATCCGAAATTATGTTAATTTTTGTCTTACCATAACTCCGGATAAACTGCCCTTGCTGTTTTCTCAATGGCCTCTGTTACATGATGAGACATCACATATTTATACTTTTCCTGCAATCGGATAAATTTATTATTCTTTACGGCGCTAACGCCTTTGTAGGCCGGATTATTTTTTAACTCCTTGAGAAATTCTTCTTCATCATCACTTTCTTTCCATTTCCAAACAGGCATTAAAAATACATCGGGGTTTATTTGAGGAATTATTTCTGAGGATATATACATGGAAGACCCGGCCGGCAAATTAGCAAAATCTGCGCCGTTTTTCACATGTGCTCTTCTTAAAATTTCATTGAATAACGTTCCTTTTTTACCTATAATTCCCCGGAAAGATAAACTGAGTACTACTTTTTCCTCATTTGGCTGTATCACTGAAAGCTTCTTTTCAATCCGCTCATTTTCTTCTCTCATATGCTTTATAATGGCCTCTCCTTTTCCCGTTTCATTAACCGCCTTTGCCACTCCCGTTACCTTAGTCTCTACTTCTGCCAAGGTCGTCGGCACTATCGATACATAAACCGGAATTCCCATACGAGTTAATGAATCTATAATGTCTTTCGACACTGATGTGGAAGCAATTACCAAATCGGGATCCAGCTTCATGATTTGCTCTAAATTTCTGTCTACTGTAACCCCCACTTTGTTTTTTTGCTCCTTCGTGATAAACGTCAAATCAGTATCTCCCGCATATTTCGAAAGTCCTTTAATTCTTTCTATATCAACCAAATCAAGTAATATTTCATCTGTTCCATAAGTAAGAGAAACAATTCGTTCCGGATATTTTTTTATCCGGACTTGCCGGTTTTCATCATCAAAAATAAGGTGAGTATCATTTCCAGTTGTTGGCGTTTCTTTATAAAAATGGCAGCCTGACAACACGGTTAATGCAAGTGCAAGTAACAGGCAATATGTTTTTCTCATTATATTGAATCCTTCATTTGATTTCTGACCTTTGAATTCCACAAGCACTCATAAAGATATTCTGCTCCCCTGAAACCGCATAGCGGTAAATCTGTTACACATATTTCTTCACGAGATGGTCTTGCAATATTAAAAGCGGCAAAAGATTTGTTTAATCTTAGCAACTTCGCACGTTCATGGGAACTTCCCATAAGGAGACCGCAGCTCCAATTTTCATAGTCTCTTTTTATTTCCTTATCATCAAATCCTGCCAACCTGATGACATCAGCAGATTTAGGTATATAGGAGGATTTATCCATGCTATGGATAATAAGTTTTCCCGTATCTATCCATTCTGTGCGTATAGCATCAGCAATACCATATGCTTCAGAAGGGGGAGCAGAAATCAAAACATTATCAAACCATAAAGTTCCCCACAAAGACTGAAAATTTCCGCCTCTATAAAGCATCCTTTCTTTTCTCTGTACCGCTTCTTCTTCAATAGGCCCACTTTCCAACTTAAATTCATCCATGATGCATTTTAGCCACTTCAATGTCCCCTCTATCCCGTAAGGCATTCCGATAGATATATAGGGAACTCCGAATTCCTGTTCCATCCTTTGGGCAGCTTTTAAAGACAATTCTTCACGAACAACAACATTTAAAGTTGCTGCCGGTGATTTTAAAATCGTATCCCAATCGTCCCCTGCTCCGGGCATCGCTATGATGTCTATTCCGGCTTTTTTTAAGAGACGTTTGATTTCCAAAGCATCTTCTTTACCTTTTAAATATACTTCAGAAAGTCCGAGTACGTTAATAGCCCGGTTCACTCTATCCTGCTTCTTCATATGATTGACCGCTAATAAAAATGCTTTTTCATATCCCCCGGCAAAGCTGCCATTCAAACCTCCGCTATCCATTGTGTATACCGGACAGGGCAATTCTGCTTTTGCAGCAATACCTTCCAAATCATCACCGACAAGGCTTACACTGCAATTGTTTTCTAAAAATATCCGGTCTGCATGTATATTATTTTTCATATACTTAAAAGCTTCCACTAATTCCGCTTCGGTTCCATACACTAAAGAATTTTGGGAAGGCTGTGTGCAATAAAACCGGTTTCCCGCGTTAGAAATCATCTCATCAATATATTTCATTGCATAAAAATAACACCACATAGGCCCATTAATCATTACATAGCTTCCCGGTATAGAAGCAAAAAATGCAGATGAGCCGGTTAAAGCACATGTTCCGGAATGATGGCAGGCTGCACCCCATTCAGATTGTTGCATAAGCAATCCCTCCCTTATTTCCATAGCGGCAAAGAAGACGGTATAACGCACGCAATATAAATATTTCTCCGTTTGTACCTGCCATAGGCATCATGGGAATAAAAAACTGCCTTGTTTTTATATCCAGAATTTCATTTGTTGTAAGAAAAATATCAGCCTGATTAATTAGTTCCTGATGATTACTGCCCTGATACACCGGACTTTGTGTACAAGTTTTTATCTGTTGCATGAAGACATCTTTTTCCTTGTCAGAAAGATTGTCATAAAAAATTATCCCTTCCAGTTTCATGCCCAATCTGTTGATAGACATTATAGTATCTGCCGGATTATACCACTTAGGGCCTCTTCCTATTCCTATAACTGCTTTTTTGTCTCGTGTAATATAATCAATTGTTTTCACATAGCTGTTCAGCCGGTTTTCTTCCTCCGAAATAATTTGATCTGCCAGTGTTATTTTATTAAGTCTTACCCCTATTTCATGTATCCAACTCCTCGTATTTTCCCAACCAATAGGATACTGTTCTGTTAAAATTCCCACTCCATAGCAGTTTTTAATTTTATTGGCAAGATTGCATAATTTGTCAGATTGTCCCTTTCCGCCAAGAAGCACCATCCATTCTGCGCCGGTCAGATTTTTCCATTCATCAAAAGGTGCATACCCCGGAAATTGATATTCTACAAACAACCCGAATAACTTTAAAATACGCTTTACCTCCAAAGCATATTGTCCCGAAGGCCCCATTTGATCTCCAATTAACAAGACCTTCCCCGGGATTTGTTTTTTCTTAGTAAAAAAACGGTCTACGATTATATCTGCTGTTTTAAAATAGCCATCTGAATATTCTCCTCCGAGAAATCCTGCATAAGGCACGCAAATAACAGGAATACCATACTTTTCTTCAGCCTCTTCAGCCTCTTGTTCCACATCATCACCAATCACGCCGGCCACACAAGAAGATGCAATGAACAGACATTCGGGTTCATAAGTATGAATTACATAATCTATACATTGCTTTAAACGGGAAATTCCGCCAAAGATTGTGTCCTTTTCCCGTATGTTTGAAGAAATAAGCGGTATCGCATTTTCTGTCTCTTTACTTCCTTCTGCCATAATACGAAATTGCGATCCCAAATCCATATCTGAAGCAACATGTACACATCCTAACGGACTGTGAAAAATAACCGCACATCCTTCTGAAAAAGCAACGGCTTTCCAAACACCGGACATTGTACAACTGCAGGATTTATTTTTTGATAATAACCATTTAGTTTTCAGTCCCATATTCATCTACCAGCTTTTCTAATTCTTCAAATGTAATTGGTGTCGGAATTGACAAATCTTGATTATTCCAAATAGAATCCGCCAACTCTTTATATACTGATGCTTGCTTAGAATCAGGTGCATATTGTAAAACAGTCTGTTTATTATTTTCTGCAATATTAACAATTTTATCGCGCGGCACAAAGGCAATTAATTTTGTATTCAAAAGTTTGGCAAATTCTGTAAGTAATTCTTTTTCCCCCGGCGTATTTCTGCTATTTCCTATAATGCCTGCCAACCTGACATTTCCTCGGACAGCAAAACGGCGAATACCTTTTGCTATATTATTCGCCGCATAAAGGGACATTAACTCGCCGGAGGAAACGATATAAATCTCATTTGCATACCCTTCCCTGATAGGCATGGCAAATCCGCCACATACGACATCACCCAAAACATCATACAGCGTCAGATCTACATCAGGAATGGCATTTAACTTATCCAATAACTGCAAAGCAACTATAATACCCCTGCCGGCACAACCGACCCCCGGTTCCGGACCTCCCGCCTCCACACAGATTGTTCCATTGAAACCATAATGAACGACATCTTCTGCCGTAATATCTTCCATATCTTTTAGTCTGACTTTATCCAGCACAGTTTCTTTACAAATGTGGCCTAAAAGCAATCTGGTAGAGTCATTTTTAGGATCACATCCGATTTGGCAAATTTTTTTCCCCGTTAGGCTTAATGCTGCTGAAACATTGGACGACGTCGTGGATTTCCCAATCCCGCCCTTCCCATAAAATGCAATTTTTTTCATTCCGACTCCTTAAAATTTAAACGACACTTTATTTCTTCATAACCGTTTATATTTTATTATAAACAAATTTGATGATTTTTTATAGTAAATATAATGAAATATCAGATTTATATTAATATAATATTTTATGAAGTATATTTTTTACTATCAGTTTTAACTTCTCTATTAAAAAAAAATAAAAGAGCCGTATTTTACATACAGCTCTTTTATTTTTTTATTTTCTATCTGATTTTAATTTCTGGCACTATGAAGTTGTTCATGCCATGTCACCCAAATAGAAGTAGCTATACAAACAGACGAGTATGCTCCGGAAATAAAACCTACGAGCATAACTAAAGCAAAATTTCTCGTTGTATCACCGCCAAACAGATAAAGAGATGTAACGCAGAACAAAGTTGTAATTAACGTATACATAGATCTGCGTATTGTTTGGTGGATAGAGTCATTGGCCAGTGTTGAAAAGCTGTCTGTCCGTTTATGTGTACGAATAGCCTCGCGAATTCTGTCAAAAATAACAACCGACTCATTCATTGAATATCCAAGTACCGTGAGAATTGCTGCTAAGAATGAAGCATCGACTTCCAACCGGAAGAAAGCGAATACACCAAGAACCACCAAAATATCATGAATAATCGCCACAATGGCGGAAAATGCTATATGATGTTCAAAACGGATGGTCATATAAATAATCATTGCCGTAAAAGAAAGTAAAACATTTAAAAGCGTGTTTTCTGTTACTTCAGATCCGATAACGGCACCAACAGTCTCTATACGCTTAACATCCACTTCTCCTACAGAATCATTAATATGTGCTACCACTACCTGCGCCTCGTCAGCACTTAAATTTCTTGTACGAATAATGACATCTTTTCCCGCTTCTCCTTCTATATCACCAGAAAGTTGGATGACAGATGTTTCAAGTGAATCTTCACGAAGACTGTCACGTACTTGCTCGACCGTAACATTTTGCTTAAACTCAAATTCTAAAATCGTTCCGCCGGTAAAATCGATTCCCCAATTAAAGCGAAAAAGAATAATTGATATTATAGACGCAACCATTAATAAACCCGAAATTGCAAACCAAATTTTTCTATGGGAAATCACATTAAAACTCTTAAACATGGTCCACATCCCCCTTACTTCCGCCAAACCACCAGGGATTATGAATCCAATTAGCATCAATTAAAAACATCAATAGTGTCCTGCTTACTGTAATAGCCGTAAACATAGAAACAGCCACGCCCAGGCCGAGAGAAAATGCAAATCCTTTCACGGTTGCACTCCCCAAGAAAAATAAAATACATGAAGTTATAATTACGGTCATATTAGCATCAAAAATTGTAATAAATGCGCGTTTAAATCCGGATTGCACAGCAATTCTTAAAATTTTTCCTGCTGCAATTTCTTCTTTGAATCGCTCAAATATAAGTACATTTGCGTCTACAGCCATCCCGATTGATAAGATAATGCCGGCAATACTCGGTAGTGTTAAGGTGGCATTTAATGCATAAAGAATTCCCAGTAAAATTAGGACATAGACCAATAAGGCCGTATCTGCTACAAACCCGGACATACGGTATATAAGAAGCATAAATATAACCACAAGTGATAATCCGATTGTAAAAGCAAGAACTGACTTATCTTTTGAATCTTGCCCTAAGGATGGGCCTACGGTTCTCACTTCTAATACAGAAACCTTTACAGGTAACGCACCACTTCTTAAAAGAATCGCTAAATCTTTTGCTTCCTCCAAAGTCCGTTGTCCTGTAATTACAGCAGCTCCTCCTGTAATTGCTTCATTCACCACCGGGTTCGTGAGTAATTCTCCATCCAGATAGATACCGATATGACGACCAACATTTGCTGCGGTTAACCGGGCAAATTTGTCTCCGCCCTCTTCACTGAATTGAAGGGAAACAACAGGCTGTTTATTTTGACCCATTTGTTCTCTTGCATCTTTCAAATCTTCCCCATTCAATTTAACATTTCCGGCTTCATCCTTAAACTCAAGAACCGCAGTTTTCCCTATTGTTTCAATAGCTTTTTTAGGGTCTCTCTCTCCCGGAAGTTCAATAATGATACGACGTGCACCTTCACGTTGGATAATAGGTTCTGTCAATCCCATTTCATTGACACGTTTCTGCATTATATTAATAACCTGATTAATTGCTTCCGGTGTCACCTTATTCTGTTCTGTATCTTCTGCCTGCATCACAATATGCGTCCCACCTTGAAGGTCAAGACCTTGCCTTATGTTTCCTGCAAGCCATCCCACTGTCCCGAGAAAAACGGTAATAATAACCGCAATTGACAAAAAGAAACGAAGCAATGCTCCTCTTCGTAAAGACGTTGCTCTCTTTTTTTCCAAGATTTCATCCCCTTTAGATAATACGTTTTTCTGTTACTATCTTTGCTACTTTCTCATCATGTGGCTCTACCGGAATTAAATCTGTCATCTGAAAGTCCCAAATTACAGCCACCCTTTTTTCATGAGATATCCTATTTAAAAATCTATCGTAATATCCGGCTCCCATCCCTAAACGTTTATAATCGGGACTGCAGGCAACCGCCGGAATTAATACTAAATCTAATTCTTCCGGGCATAATACACTATAGCCATCAGGCAAGTTTCTTAATCCCATAGGACCTTTTTGAAAATGGTTCATATCTGTCAGCCAGCCTGCCTCCATTTGTCTGTTCTGCTTACAAACGGGAATATAAATTTCTTTCCCTTCTTGAAGTGCATATCGAATAAACCAATCCAGATTCGCTTCGCCTTTCATCGCAAGAAAAGCCATAATACGTCTGGCAGATTTATATTCTTGTAAGGAAATAATTTGTTTTACCAAACTTGCTGACCAATCTTCAATAATTTCAGTAGAAAGAGCCCGCCTCATGGCGAGCATCTTTGTACGCAGTTCCTGCTTCCTCTTTTGAAGAGCAGAACTTTCTTCTATCATATCTTTTCCTCGTGAATCACTTTTCCATTTTCATCCACTTCAACGACTTCTTCTACGATTTCAGTACCAGCTTCCTTAGGATCCTCAACTTCAACAATTTCTTCTACAACTTCTGTTTCAGTACCAGTATCCTGTTTAACCTTTTTATTTTTTAATGCTGCTTCTTCAGAATTCATATCTGCCGCACCGATGGCAGCTGCACCTGCATTTTTAGCAGCTTCTGCATCAATCAGGGATACCTCTCCGTGGTGAATTCCTGTTTTTTCCACCTTAATAATTACTTTCGGTGCCACTTCTAACTCTACGTATTTGTCACGCAATACCTTAATCGTACCATGAATTCCACCTGAGGTTACTACATGATCACCTTTTTTCAAAGAAAGAAGAAAACGACCACGCTCCAATTGCATTTTTTTCTGCGGCCGGTACATAAAAAAATAAAAAATCCCTATCAGTATCAAAAATGGCCAAAACATTCCTAAAATATCAACTATATTATCCATTTCATTCACCTCCAAGCACTATATTTTTTATTTTACCACAGCAAAGGCAGATTGTCTGTACGGATTTCTACATTTTATTTCCATGTCCAACCAGTCCTTTTCACTTCATATAACTTTCCATAAAATTTTTTCGAAAATGAGAGAACGTCCCTTTTAAAATTGACTCTCTCATATCTCGCATAAATTGTAAAAGGAAATACAAGTTATGAATAGTCACCAAGCGAAACGCCAGTAATTCTTCTGCTTTATATAAATGACGGATATATGCACGTGTGAAATGTTGACATGTATAGCACCTGCATCCTTCTTCCAATGGAGTAAAATCTCTTTCATACTGTTTATTTTTCATATTCATACGTCCGGTATGTACCATGGCCATACCGTTTCTTGCCACTCTGGTCGGAAAAACGCAATCAAACATATCAACGCCACGGGCAACGCCCTCTACTAAGCAATCAGGTGTTCCTACCCCCATCAGATATCTTGCCTTTGTTTTAGGAATCCATTCTGTTGTATTTTCCAAAATATCATACATTAAATCGTGAGGTTCTCCCACAGAAAGGCCCCCGATAGCTATTCCGTCAAACGGTAAACTGGATATTTCCAGTGCACTCTGTTTTCTTAAATCTTTATACATCCCGCCTTGGACAATACCAAAAATCCCTCTATCACTCCTCTTATGTGCTTTTAAAGAGCGTTCGGCCCATCGGGTTGTTCTTTCCGTTGATTTTTTAGCATATTCATAATCCGCCGGATAAGGAATGCATTCATCAAAAGCCATCGCAATATCACTCCCGAAACATTCTTGAGCCTGTATAGACACCTCAGGAGATAAAAATTGCTTTGATCCGTCTATGTGTGAGCGGAAATGAACACCCTCCTCTGTGATTTTCCTCATTGCGCCCAAGCTGAATACTTGAAAACCTCCGCTATCAGTAAGTATTCCTTTATTCCAATTCATAAAATGGTGAAGCTCCCCTGCTTGCCGTATTAATTCCGGTCCGGGCCGCAGAAACAAATGGTATGTATTTGACAAGATAATTTGTGCACCCATATCATTCAATTCATCCGGCGTTAACGTTTTAACCGTTGCCTGTGTCCCTACAGGCATAAACATAGGCGTTTTAAATGTTCCGTGAGGAGTATGTAAAAAACCGGCTCTGGCCCCTGTCTCTCTATCTTCCGCCACTAGTTCAAAATTTATTACCATAACTACCTCTTATCTAAGAAACATCGCATCTCCAAAAGAGAAAAACCTGTATTTTTCTTTAACTGCTTCTTTATAAGCAGAAAGGATGTGTTCCTTCCCTGCAAAAGAGGCCATCATCATGATTAACGTAGATTCGGGCAAATGAAAATTGGTGATTATAGCGTCCACCACCCGCCATTGATAACCGGGATAGATATATAAGTTAGTCCAATGATTTCCGGGTATAACTTCTCCGGACTGCCCTGCCGATTCTAAAGTCCTTACAGAGGTTGTTCCCACAGCAATAATACGGCGTCCTTCTTTTTTTGCCGTATTTATACGCTTTGCAGTGTCTTCATCAACGGTATACCATTCCCGATGCATTTCATGATCTTCAATGTTTTCTTCCTCAACTGGTCTGAATGTCCCTATACCTACGTGCAATGTTACGAAAAGTAACTCTGCCCCTTTCTTTTTCATTTCTTCCATCAGTTCGGGAGTAAAATGAAGCCCCGCTGTCGGAGCTGCGGCAGAGCCTTTAAATTTTGCATATACCGTCTGATATTCATCTTTATCCGCTAACTTTTTATGAATATAAGGAGGAGTTGGCATTTCTCCAATTTGGTTCAACCAATCATCAAAATCCCCTTCATAATGAAATTGGGCTAAACGACCGCCAAATTCAGTCTTCTCTATGATTGTACAAGAAAAGTAATCGGAAAATTGAATTTCTTGTCCTGGAAGTGCTTTTCGTCCCGGGTTTACAAGGATTTCCCAAACATCATTCCCTTTAGGCGTAAGAAGTAAGACCTCTATTTTACCGCCGGTATCTTTTTTCTTTCCATACAGGCGTGCAGGAATTACTTTTGTATTATTAAAAACGAAAACATCCCCTTCGTGAATTTCGCTTAATATATCACGAAAGTGTTGATGTGACCATTCTCCCGACACTTTATCCAACACGAGAAGGCGGCAGGAATCTCTCGGTTCTGCCGGTTCCTGTGCAATTAATTCTTTCGGCAAATCATAATTAAATTCATTTAGTTTCATCTATATTCTCCCAATTATCCCAGTCTCATTAATAAATCTTTTCTATTTTAGTTCCCGAGAAATAATGTGTCAAAATTTTTTTATAATAATCCTTTCCGTTCCCATATTTTTCTGCCATAGCCTTTGCGCCCCACTGTGATAAGCCTAATCCGTGTCCCCACCCATATCCGGTGAAAATTATATCTTTACCTTTTATAGAAATATCAAACAAAGTGCTTTGTAGTCCAAATATGCTTTGCAGGGTTTCTCCCGGTATTTGTTTTTTCCCATACTGCCCGTTGACTTCCAAAAACTTTACACGACCTGATATTCCACGGTCGCGGGATGTTTTATTTCCTATTTTCAAGCGAGACAATATCAGTTCTTTTATTTTACCAACATGATAACCTGATTTAGCCACAGAGCCGTAAAACTCCTTTATCGGTACGGCTTTGACCCAGGCCTTACTTAAAACCCGACTTTCCTCCTCCTTCACGCCCCGTAAATAAGGAACGTATGATCCCCATACATTTTCGCTATCTTCAGTGTGCCCTCCCCCGTTTGCGTGGAAGAGTGCATCAATTGCTTTCCCCCCATAAGTGATGATTTCTCCGGATGTTGATTTTATGGCTTTATTTGTAACTTCTGTTTCCGCAGCGGCCCCTTTATAAACCTGAGAACGTGTATCGTCTGTTAAGTCATATCCGGCAGAACGATATTGATTTTTATGAAAAACCGCATATGTCCGGGCTGCTACTGCCTGAGCTTTGACAACATCTATTTCCCAAGAAGGAATAACTTCGCTGGGTACGACGCCTCTTAAATATAATTCTATAGGTATCACATTGACTACAGTCAGGCCGGAACTCCATTTAGAGGGAATAACTTTCATTTTTCCCCTATACTGATTTCCTTTGACAGCAAAAGAAGATTTATCATTATCTGTCGAAAAATAGACCGGTCCGTCAAATTTTTTTCCATTGGCAATTATCTTGTTTCCCGATTGCTCTAAAATAACTTTGTTACCCTTCTGATATACGTTTTTCTCCTTACCCGCCCCGCTTATATAAAAATTTTGTAACCCTGTAATTTGTACTTGTTTACAACCGGAAAGGATCCCAATTTCTATATTCGGTCCGTTATTTTCTTTAACTGCTTCTTTATGTAGGGGTGCCTCAGTTGAATTCTTCACCTTATTTATATTTTTTTCACCGGTTTTATTCAGGTTAATATATACAACTCTTTTTTGTTTTTTTACGGGGTTTTGACTTTCCCGGCTCGTCTTATCCCGCCCGGTGTCTTTTAAATTTATTTTATTTAATGGACGTCCTTTTTCTATATATTCCTTTTGCTGTATTTCTATATTTTGTCCATATATGCATGTTGTTTGAAAAACAGCAGAAAAAACAAATCCTAAAACTCCATACATAAAATATTTCTTCATATCTGCAAAACCTCTTTTTATGTCTTGATATCGATTCCTATTCATTATCCGTATCAAAAAGATCTGGCGGAGTGTGGTGATCATCCCACGTTATCCCCAAATGTTCATAAGCTGCCTTTGTAGCTATTCTCCCCCTGGGCGTACGTGATATGAAACCAATTTGCATCAAATACGGTTCACATACATCTTCTATGGTTGCTTTTTCTTCGCTGATAGAAGCTGCGATGGTATCAATTCCTACAGGACCTCCATTGAACTTGATAATAATCGTTTTTAGAACTTCTCTATCAACCAAATCCAAGCCAATCTTATCGACTAAAAGGGCTTCTAAGGACTCTTTTGCAATGTTCCCGGAAATAATACCTCCCCCTTTAACTTGGGCAAAATCCCGTATACGCTTTAAGAGTCGGTTGGCAATTCGAGGAGTTCCCCTTGCCCTGGCTGCAATTTCTTTTGACCCGGCCTCTTCAATTTCTATTTCAAGAATTCCTGCTGCTCTTGTAACTATATGCTGTAGTTCATCAGGTGTATAAAATTGCATGTGATTAATAATTCCAAACCTGTCCCGGAGCGGAGCAGATAAAGCCCCCGCTCTTGTTGTCGCACCTATAAGTGTAAAAGGCGGAAGCTCGATACGTATAGAATTTGCCCCTGCCCCTTTTCCCATAACAATATCCAAAGAAAAATCTTCCATGGCAGGATACAATATTTCTTCAACATTTCTATTTAACCGATGAATTTCGTCAATAAACAGAACATCATGTTCCTGTAATGTCGATAATATGGCTGCCAAATCTCCGGGGCGCCCGATGGCGGGACCACTGGTCACCTTAAATTGAACACCCAGTTCGTTGGCAATAATTTTAGCCATCGTTGTTTTTCCTAACCCCGGCGGTCCATAAAGGAGCACGTGATCAAGTGCTTCTTTTCTGGATTTTGCTGCTTCTATATAAATTTTCAGATTATCTTTGAACGACGACTGTCCAATATAGTCTTCCAATTTTTGGGGACGGATTGTTTGCTGCCACTCATCATGTCCCATCTCTTCCCTTGCCATGATACGGCCTTCTGTACCCAAAAAATCTATATTATTTTCGTTCCCAAGACTTTTGATATATTTATTGTTCATGAAAAATCCTTCCGTCACCCCAATATTACATAAAAATAATTTTATCTTTCCCCGAATTTGCGAAGTGCTCCACTAACCAAACTTGCCACATCGTGATAGCTCCCCGCAATATCTTTGAGTACAGGCAAAATTTCTGAACTATCATATCCTAACGTCTGCAAAAATTTCGTTGCTTCTCCTATGATACCGTTATCAGCAGATTCCGCTGAATATCCCGGGGCTCCCGAATTCGTATCAATGTAATCAAACTCCTCCGTTTTGTCCTTTAACTCAACAATAAGGCGTTCTGCTGTTTTTTTACCTATTCCCGGCAATTTTGTAAGAGACGACACATCTTTATTCCGTATAGCAAGAATAAATTTTTCCGTAGTCATTGATGACAGAATTCCCATTGCCACCTTTGGTCCCACTTTGGAAACAGAAATCAGTACTAAAAACAAATCATACTCTTCTTGTTTCAAAAATCCATAAAGTAATATAGCATCTTCCCTTACTGCCATGTGAGTAAACAAACACACCTCTTCATCCAGATGAATTTGTCCACGATCAATATTTGAAATAAAAATCCGATATCCGATTCCGTTTGCTTCTAAAAAACAATAATCCTTGAAGAAGCTTGTCACTGTACCCTTTATGTATCCAATCATTACAGACTCCTGTACATCTTTTCATGTTCCATATAATAAATAGCTGTTAATCCGACTGCTAAAGCATCTGCAGCATCATCAGGTGAAATTTTTTTAGTAATTTTCATGATTTTCATAATCATTTCTATCACTTGCATTTTTTTTGCTCTGCCGTAACCTGCTATTTGCTGTTTTACCTGCAAAGGCGTTACGTCTATTACCGGCAGACCCTGCCTGTATCCTGCCAGGAGAATTACACCCCTGGCCTGAGCTACTGATATTCCTGTTGTAATATTTGTATTAAAGTATAAAGATTCAACTCCCATAAATTGAGGACGGTACGTTTCTATTAACTCTGCCACCCCTTCATAAACAATATTCAGCCTCTCCAAAGAATCCTGTTCCTTTGATGTTTCAATAACACCAAAATCAACAGGTATAATGTGATTCTGATTTTTTTCAACAACCCCAAATCCACAGCGACCAATCCCCGGATCAATTCCTAATGCACGCATTTGACTCTCCCACATAAAATCATTTTCAATTATACCATGAGATTCTTATAACTTTTAATTTAAAAATAAAACTGCCGATGCATATCATCCGTTTATCAGCAGACAATCAACTCTCCTAAATTCTTTTGTATAAATATGTTATTTGTTTATGCCACTTTTATATTTTCATAAAGCAATTTTTCTTTAACCGCTAAATAAAAGGCTGCAACACCAAAAGCATATAAACTTTTAGTATTGCAGTCTTTTGAAAACAACTTGCTTATTACGGTAAACCATCACTCATCAGATGGGCATAGTGTTCTTGAATTTTCTTTGTTACATTCCCTACTTTTCCTGTTCCTATAGTCTTCCCATCGATACCTAACACAGGAATAATTCCGTCAATCGAGTTTGTCAGAAAAACTTCTTCTGCATTCATCAAATCATCCAGCTTTACCGGATCTGCAGTTTCCTCAATGGTTGTAATACCTGCCGTAGGTGCGACTCTGGAAAGAACAAGTGAACGGGTAATCCCTCGAATCATATACTCATTTGTAGCAGGTGTCCAAATAACACCGGCTTTTACAATACATACATTCGAATGAGAGGCTTCCGTTAAATAGCCCTCCTTTATAAAAATCGCATCATAGGCTCCTTTTTTTTGTGCTTCTGCCCTGGCCATTAAATTATTTAATTGATTAAGACTTAAAATATCACTATGATGCCCTCTGTCATCCTCCATAGTAATACAAGTAACTCCGGACTGGACTTTTTCAATACTTTCAAGATTTATCGGCTTGGCATAAATAAGCACATTGGGTTTAAGTTCATTCCTGGCAGGAATGGTAAAATTATGATCACCAGTACCACGGGTAACTATAATTTTTACATAACCCTCTTTTATTTCTGATTCTTCTATAACCACTTCCACAATTTCGGTGAACTCATCAGGTGCCGTTACCGGTCGAATCCCCAATAAACGCATTGAACGATATAAGCGATCTACATGATAGGAAAGTGCAAAGGGATGGCCTTGATAAACCCGAATCCATTCATAAGCGCCATCTCCAAACTGGATTCCTCTGTCATCTGCACTTAGGATTTGTGAAAAATCATAGTAAAAATTGTGATTGTAATATATAGCTGCTTTTGACATAAATTCCACCTCCATATAAATTATTATTCTTTTTATAAATATGTTTTATTTTTGGTTTTTTATTTCTTTGATTTTCTCAATAAAAATTGGTAAAAATTCTTTTATGTCAGCAGCAACTGCATAATCGGCAATATCCATAATCGGTGCCTTAGGATCTTTATTAATTGCCACCAAAACATCTGCATTCACTGCACATACATGCTGCATAGCTCCTGATATTCCAAGTGCAAAATAAATTTTTGGTGAAACTGCTTTTCCTGTTTGCCCGATTTGATGTGCATGGCTTTCCCAGCCGGTTTCTGCAACAGGTCTGCTACACCCGACAGCTGCTCCCAAAAGTTCTGCCAGCTCATGAATCTGTTTCCAATCTTTTAACGATCGAATCCCTCTTCCGCCTGCTACAATAATATCGGCTTCATCTACCGGATTGTCATCTCTAGCGGCCGGAATTATTGCTTTTAAAACAGTTCCTAAATCATCTTCTGTCACAACAGACGGTACATGAATAATTTCTCCCTTCCGCATTCTGTCTCTTTCCGGATATGGAAAAATTCCCGGCCGTATGGTTCCTACTTGCGGACGATAATTGGGGCTTATAATATCTGCCATAATATTTCCTCCCATGGCAGGCCGGGACCACACAACCAGCTTCTCATCGGGTTCCACGGATAATTCCGTGACATCTGCCGTAACGCCACAAACCAATTCGGCTGCTAACCGTGGTGCCAAATCACGTCCGTAGGGATCTGCACCAAATAAAACTATATTTGCTTTTTTATCTTTGAAAAATGCTCCTAACGCTTTTTGATAAGCTGCACCATCATAATGAGAAAAAACATCGGATTCAATGATGTAAACAACATCCGCTCCCAGAGAAATTAAATCAGGAGCAAAATCTGCAATTCCTGCACCTATTAAAACAACTGAAACCTTCGAAGATAATTCTGAAGCAAGCCGTCTTGCCTCGCCAATCAGTTCACCTGTAACCTTTTGTATTTGACCATCTTTAGGAATTGCAATTACATAAACCCCCTCATAATCAGAAAAATTCATAGTTGCCTCCTAAATAATCGCCAATTTTTTCATAGCTTCCGCCAATTCCTCCGCCATTTCGGCAGCAGGTTTATTTTCAAGTCGCAAATTTTCTTTTTTTCCCGGTATAACCGGACGGACCTTCTTTACCTGTGTTGGGGATCCTTTCGCACCGATCCGATGCTCCTCCACCGGTAAATCTGCTGAAGTAACAGATATGATTTCCACCTCATCCTTATGGAGTAACCCTTTAATAGACGGATAACGGGGCTTATTAAGCTCCGCAGTTGTCGTAATAACTGCAGGCAATTTGAGTTCCAATACCTCTGCTCCGGTACCGTTTTGACGAGTCACCGTAACTGAATCTTTACTTTCCAGCAATATGGAAGAAACAGCACTTACATCCGGTATTCCGAGTGTTGCCGCAATTTCAGGACCTATCTGGGCTGTATTGCTGTCAATAGATTCTACACCGCAAAAAATAATATCTGCCATACCTATTTTTTTTATGGCTGCCGCCAAAGTATAACTTGTTGCAAGTGTATCTGCACCACCAAACGCACGATCTGTCACCAAAAATGCTCTATCTGCTCCCACAGAAGCAGCATCACGAAGCACTGCCTCTGCCTGAGGAGGTCCCATCGTTATAACATCTACGGTTCCTCCCACTTGGTCACGAAGTGCGAGTGCAGCTTCCAATGCATTTAAATCAACAGGATTCATGATACTATTCGCATTATTACGTTTTAACCGTCCGGTCGCAGGATCCACTTCCATCTTTGAAGTATCTACTACCTGTTTAATGCAAACGAGAAACTTCATAAGATTCCCCCTTTATTTGAATATATTTACTTTACACAGTATAACATACGGTACTTGATGTATAAATCAAATGCTTTGATTATTGTCCATATATATAGCGACTCCCGTTTTATTTTAAAATGACAGCATTTTTCCCCAAGAGTTGTTCTAATAGGGCTTGGGATTCTTCATTAATTTCCAAATAAAATCTCTCATTCATTATTATTTTTTGTTGAGTCCTTTTTATATGTAAATAAACGGGAGTTTTCCCATGATGTCTTTTTAATATTTCTGCCAATTGCCTGCTGATTTCTTCAGATTCATGATCTGTATCTACATATAAATGTACTTCTTTATGATTTCCTTTTCCCTTGAGGTCCGAAAGAGGAATTATTTCTTCTGCCAGTAGTCTGAAATCTCTTTCGCTGGCTTGAATCCGTCCTCGTACACAAACAGCCGTATCTTCAATCAAAATGGGTCTTACTGCCTCCCAGACAGAGGGAAATACTACACATTCAACAGCATCTTCATAATCTTCTATTGTTATGTATCCCATGGGTGTGCCTTTTTTAGTCATCATTCCCTTTACTCTTATAATCATGCCGGCAACGATAACCATTTTCCCATCATATTGCATGGAGTCGCTCCGGATTGAATAGATAGGCGAGCATGTTTTCAACTCTTCTTTAAAAGTATCCAGAGGATGCCCGCTTACATAAAACCCCAGCAACTTTCTTTCCCATTCTATTTTTTCATCAGCATCCATATCCGGTAACTCGGGATAAGAAATAACTTTTACTTTTTCTTCTCCTCCAAAAAGCGAAAGCTGCCCGGAATCCCGGTCATTTTTGGTGGTAGCTGCAATATTCAATGCTTGCGGCAATACTTCAAGTAATTGTCGTCGGTTATATCCGAGGGAATCCATCGCTCCGCACCGTATAAGGCTTTCGCATGCACGACTGTTTAATCCCTTTACTTCTGCCCGTTCCAGCACGTCAGAAAGTGATTTAAACAGTCCCCCTTTATTTCTGGCAGAAATAATAGAATTAACGACATTTTCACCTACATTTTGTATGCCGGAAAGCCCAAATAAAATAGTTTCTCCCTTTACAGAAAAATACGCTTGGCTTCGATTTACATCAGGTGCTGATATGTCTACACCGGCACGTTTGGTATCAGAAATATAACGACTTACTTTATTTTTATCTCCGTTATAGCAAGTCATCATTGCCGCCATAAATTCAGGGCGGTAATTAGCTTTTAGGTATGCTGTCTGCCACGCAATCCATCCATAACAGACGCTATGGGATTTATTGAACCCGTACCCGGCAAAATGAAGCATTAAATCAAAAACCTCATTTGCGACTTTCTCTTCAACCCCCTGCAGAAGCGCTCCTTTTACAAACAACTCTCTCTGTGCCAGCAGTATTTCCGGCTCTTTATGCCCCATTGCACGACGCAACAAATCAGCCTGTCCCAGAGTGAATCCGCCCATGGCAGAAGCAATTTGCATAACCTGCTCTTGGTAAAGGATAATTCCATAAGTTTCTTTCAAAATATCTTCCAGCATCGGATGTGGATACTTAACGGGAATTTTTCCATGCTTTCTATTGATAAAATCCTCTGCCATTCCACTTCCCAGAGGCCCGGGCCGATAAAGAGCCACCATAGGAATCAAATCCTCAAAGCGCTCTGGATAAAGCTGCATCAATAAGCTTGTAAACCCGGATGATTCGGACTGAAACACACCTATCGTATCTCCTTTACAAAGCATGTCACAGGTTACTTCGTCTTCACTTGGTATATTGTTGATATCAATATCAATTCCCCGGTTTTCCTTAATCATTTCTACAGCATCATGAATGACTGTCAAATTCCTGAGGCCAAGTAAATCCATTTTTAAGAGGCCTAACTCTTCATCCAGGTCCTTTTCGTATTGTGTCTGTATAAAGCCATCCTGTGTTAATTGAATCGGTACATATTCGTCTACAGGTTCTGAACAAATAACTACGCCTGCAGCATGAGTTCCGGAATTTCTTGATAATCCTTCTAAATCAAGACAATGGTCAATCAGGCGATGAGTCAATTCATTATTATGATATTCATCAGAAAATTCTTTAGACCCGTCTAACGTCTTCTGTAAAGTAACCCCTGGACCGCTCGGGACCATTTTGGCCAAGCGGTCAACTTCACGGAGAGGGATGCCCATCACACGACCGACATCACGTATGACAGCCCTGGCAGCCAGTGTACCGAAAGTAATAATTTGTGCTACATGATCTTCGCCATATTTCTCAGCCAGGTACTTAATCACCTGTCCGCGTCCCCGGTAGCAAAGATCAGTATCTATATCAGGCATAGAGACCCGTTCCGGGTTTAAAAATCGTTCAAACAGCAAGTTAAAACGCAAAGGGTCTACTTCTGTAATGTGCAAGAGATAGGAAACAATACTCCCTGCTGCACTGCCACGCCCGGGGCCAATAGGGATACCATTATTTTTAGCATATCGGATGAAATCCATTACGATTAAAAAATAATCGGCAAATCCCATTTGATTAATTATTCCAAGCTCGTATGATAAACGTTCCTTTTCTCTTTTTCCGGAATCAGGATATCTTACCGGTAATGCCTCTTCACAAAGTTTCTGCAAATAACTTTTCGCTGTTTCTCCGTCCGGTACATCAAAAGACGGTAATCTATGCTCGCCAAAAGTAAGTGTCACATGGCATCTCTCTGCTATTTTTTGTGTATTTTCAATCGCCCCGGGAAACTCGCCTAATATTTTCTGCATTTCCTCTCCACTTTTACAATAAAACTCCTCATTGTTAAAGCGGAAACGGTTAGGATCCTCCAAGGTGTTTCCTGTAGAAATGCAAAGTTTAATTTCTTGGCTGGGAGCGTCCTCTTTTTTTATATAATGAAAGTCATTAGTAGCAACAAGTCCTACCCCATACTCTTTAGCAAGTGCAGCAAGCACCGGCCGTACCATCGCCTCTTCAGGCAGTTCATGATTTTGTAATTCAATAAAATAATTGCTTTTTCCAAAAGTATCTATATAGAATTTAATAACCCTTTTTGCCTCTTCTAAATCATTATTTAAAATTGCCTGCGGTAACTCTCCGCCGACACACGCCGACATGGCAATAAGTCCCTCGTGGTATTTTACAAGCAAATCATGATCTACCCTGGGCTTATGATAATATCCTTCTGTCCAGCCTTTTGAACAAATACGAATCAAATTTTTATATCCCGTATTATTTTCAGCTAAAAGAATTAAATGATATAGTTTTTCTTTTCCTATAGTTCCTTTTGTAAAACGGCTTCCCTTCGTTATATAAATTTCACAACCGATTATCGGTTTAATCCCCTGTTTAATACATTCTTTATAATGATATACTGCACCATACATGACCCCATGATCAGTGATAGCCAATGCATTTTGTCCCAATTGTTTTACATGGGAAACCAAATCTTTGATTCGTGAAGTTCCATCAAATAAACTGTATTCGGTATGTACATGGAGATGAACAAATGGGTCCATTTTCTTTTCCCCTGCCTTTTCTGATTTCTTTCTATTTTATCACATGAAACATCTATGACATTTTATATCTCTTAAACGTCCCTATATAAAAAGGATCAGAATTTTTCTGATCCTTTTTATATAACCTTACTTCTCGGTTTCTTTTTTATTTTGTTTCTTTAATACAACCCGTTCCCCATCTTTTTCTGCCTCAAAAATATCTTTTTCGGTTAGATGTTCACTGTTAAGCACAATTTTAACGCCCATTTTATCAAGCATTTCATCTATTGTATGTTGTGTTTTAAAAAGTTCACCCATCTCAAACCACCTTCTTTCTCACAAATTATATTTTATATATAATCGCTCCAGATATATTTCTCTTTCTTTCGTACAATACGGTAAATAAATACGGTTCCGGAAATAATACCACCAATGACTATTAAAGGGTATTGTAACTCTGTACCAAAAGTCAGCATACCGTTTTCCATATTATTACCTGCTATCCTTAAAAACACAGAAAAACTTATTGTTACTATAGCAATTATTTGATACAAGTATCCGAGAAGAAATCCCACCCAAAGCTTTCTCATCCTAAGAGTGATAAACGATGCTACCAATAAAAGGATAGAAAAAACACTTCCCCAAACGTAGAGTGACTGCGAACCTTCCATAAAATTTGTTGACAAAAATGAATATACCGCCAGTATCAGAAAGGTCAGTAGGGAAATTGGAGTAATCACCAATGAACTCGCTCTAAACCGTTCTCCCAAAGGATTTACAACTTTTACAGCGCCATACAAAGAACCTGTTTGTATGGAAATGATAATCAGCCATATGCACCCGAGCAGTGTGTATAATGAAAAATTGAATATTTTATGCTCAGACAGGGAGAAGAAAACCATACCTGCTACAAAAACATTAATAATTGCCAGTACAGATAATAGCCCCATCATGATTTTTGATTTAAAAATATTACAAAGAAAGGGCGCCGCAAAGCGGGACAACATTCCCAATCCCGCTGCTCCGAGAATAAGGGCAATCATTCCACAATCACAAATTCCGTCATATGTTCCGGCTCCTAATCCGATTATTCCTAAAAGCAGCCAGAATTCATTTCCGTCAAAACCCGGTTTCAATAATCCTAAAGCCGCTTTATTTTCCTCCTGATTTCTTGAGACAAAAACAGATACCGCACAAATTCCCAAATCTTGTATTTCTAAAATAAAATACAATACAAAAAAGAGAATCGGTATATATATTCCAAAATTAACTGAATCCATATAAACCTCCGTCGATTAATAGTTTTACCTGTAATGTTATTCTATCATAAAAAATAATAATGAATATTTCAATGGAGCAGTTAGGAGAAGCATGGAATTTTCTTCTTAATTTTGTTATCATACAAGCAGAACTGATTATGCATACAGAGTGTAAAGGGAAAGCAATATAACTTGCTTTTTAAGGTGAAAATATGAGTTACAAAAAACTTGTCGGTTATCTTATGCCATTCCGTTCAATCAGAGGATTATTCTGGTTGTTTCATCCAAAAAAAGCACTCTATTTATTTCTTTTAAGAAAAATAATCCGAGTCGCATTTTTTCTTGCCAAATCTATTCTCAATCCTCAAAAATAGAATTCTCATATTGTAATAATTTTCTTATCCGGTCAGAAGCTTTTAATAAAGAAGCTTCTTTTTTTGTGAGAAATAAACATAGGCTCATTAAAGACAGAAAAATGAACTCTCTTTCCTTGATACTTCGGGGACATCCCAACAGCTGTGGAGTCAGCACAAAAGTTTCAAAAGCCTTGTCCCCAAAAAAAGTTACTAAGGGGCTTGATTTATCAACATAGAAAATCACCCCTTTTAACCTGGATTGATTTAATTGAAGCGAAAGCTTTCCTAAATCATCCAGTATCTCTGTCACTACAATAACAGGAACCTCTTTTTGCAAGTCAATCTCCGGGTATATATTCATATTGCAAAACATCGTTTTCACCCGCGTAATCTTATGAAGTTCTGTCGCTACTGCTGTAACCGTTTCCTGAAGTGATACTGATGTATTTATTAATATAAGATCCATTTTTTATGGTGCCTTGTACTTATACAATTGACGTATGATTTGAAAACTATGAGATATCATAAATCACCGAAGTTTTTCTTAAGTAAAAATAAAAAACTGCCGAATATAACATGCACCCGGAAAGCCTGACAAACTTTCAGAGTGCACGTTGTATCTTATATATCACACTTAAACTTTAAATCTGCTTCTTGACAATTCACCATAAGACGGTCTCCGACCGACCATAGCATCTATCTGCCTTTTTCTTTCCTCTCTGTCACTTTTTATCAGGCTGTATTTTGTCGTATTCCAAATAATTCCTACCGAAATAATATTCATTATTAAAGACGAACCGCCGTAAGAAATAAAAGGAAGTGGAATCCCCGTGACGGGAAAACAGCCTATTACCATTGCAATATTTATAATTCCTTGTACCGATATTAACATTGTCAGCCCGTAAACAAGCAATGCTTCCTGCGTATGTTTCAGCATTCGGGCACAACTGAATCCACAATACATGAACCCCAAATAGAGAAATAAAACAAAAGCAGCTCCTAAAAAACCTGCCTCCTGACTCCATACTGCATAAGCAAAGTCCGTATATTGCTCCGGCAAATATAAAAATTTTGACATTCCTTCTGCCGGGCCCTGTCCAAACAGCCCGCCCGAACCAACGGCTATTAAACTTTGTACAGTCTGGTAACCCAAATCTCTGGCATAAGAAAAAGGATCCCACAATACGGTAAGCCGGTCAAGCCGATACGGCTCTATCTTTATCAAAACAGCCCCCATCAATACAGTAAAGAAAAGACCCGAAAAAATCTCCTTCTTTGGAAGTCCGGCAAATATATAAAGAATAGCAGGAAAAATAATAATCATACCTGCAGTCCCCATATCAGGCTGCCGCAAGACAAGAATCGCCATAAAAAGCGGAGCCAGTAAAGGGCGAAAATATTTTAGTGTTTCCGATAAAGAATATTTTGCTTTTTTTCCCCCGAAACAATATCCTATGAATCCAAAAAATCGTCTGAAAACGGAAACTCTTTCCCCTTCATCTACCTGCCTGGCTAAATAATAGGATGTCCATAAAAGAGCTACCACTTTTGCCATTTCTGAAGGCTGAAACGAAAATGAACCTATCGGAATCCATCTTGTTGCTCCGTTTACCGTCCGTCCTGCCACTATAACAATCAAAAGAAGAAGAACCGTAAAAATAAATTCAACACCCACTTTCCTTCTTATAAGTGGACCAAAAAATTTATTTACGCATAACGAAATGACTACTCCCAAAAAAAGTAGTCGTACATGATTAAACAGATGATTCGCAGCATTCCCACCGGATTGAATGTTCATATAAAAAGTCGAACTATAAACATTCAGGCATCCGATAATAGTTAATACCACTGTAATCCCTAAAAGTATCTTCAGGTAACCCGGTACAAATCTCATTTCCTTACTGGTCGTGTCGCCACAAGACGACAGATGGAATTCCCCTTTCTGCTGAATTTTTCTTCATACTCGGTTTCCACGTCCCCCTCAACAGGATGACTATGTAAATCATAAGTGACTTGAGAAAGTGTCCAGCCTCTTTCCTTAAATTCTCCAAGTGAAAAATCAAATAATTCTTTATTATCTGTTTTGAAACGGATTTCTCCGCCCTTTTTCAAAATCATTTCATATTTATCTAAAAAAAGTCTGTATGTCAGGCGTCTTTTAGCATGTCGCGCTTTAGGCCAGGGATCACTAAAGTTAAGATAAATACAATCAATTTCTCCCGGTGAAAAAATATCTTCCACCTGACTTACATCCCCTAATATCAAGCGGACATTTTCAATAGGAGATTCCATTTCTGAAACTTTTTTGGCCGCATAGTAAATGACCCCCTCCTGCACTTCCATACCGATATAATTAATTTCGGGATTTCGGGCCGCAATTCCGGATATAAATTGCCCTTTTCCCGTTCCGAATTCGACATGAAGAGGATTTTTATTTTGCTTGAACTGCAAATTCCATTTTCCTTTAAGCGCAGTGGGTATATTTAAAAATAATATATCATCATATGCATGGATTGCTTCAGTAATCCATGGTTTTCTACGAAGTCGCATGCATCCTCCATACTTATTTTCACTTTTTCGATTTTATTATAGCATAAGACTTATATCAGTATTTTTTCTCAGTCAGTCATTTGTATTTTCTCACGATTTTTTATTCAACCCACTGTTTTCAACAAGAACAGGCTTACTGTGTTTAAATGTAATAGGTTCATAGTCTTCCCAATTGAAATAAACCGACCCGTTATTTATCCGTTTGTTATTCCACACCGCATCTTTAGCATCTTTATCTGCCCCTACTTGCTCCGTATCATTCTGTATCATAATATTGCCATACATTGTCATTAAAGTAGATAAATCTTTATCAAAAGCCGGACTGAACATATCACAAGTAGAATCATAGTGGTCTGCCGTCAGCCCCATTATCCCCATTAGGGTATCATAAAGCATATCATTAGAAAACGGCATATTTCTCCTTGCGTATATAAACTTCATAAGGTGAGGATTTTTTTCTCGATATTCTTCAGAAGTATAAATCCAAAATGGTATTCGCACCATCGTAAAATTAAACTGATCTGCATTATGACCCGGGCGGGCAGTTACTTCTTCTCCATGATCAGAAAAATATACTACTCCATCTGCCTGCAAGTAATTAACTGCTGTATTCATGATAGATTCCATGACATAGTCATTAAAAAGAATAGAATTATCATATTCATCTGTCATAACTTCTTCCGTACTTCTATCTTTGGTTACATCTTCCGGCCAATGATAAAATTCTTTCGGATAGCGGTCCCAATAACTGATATGACTTCCCATTAAATGAATAACAATCAGCTGACGTCGATTTTGCGGATCTACTTTCTTCAGATAAGGAATCAACGCCGTATCATAATCCTTTGTGACCACGTCTGTCCCTATATACTGGTTATTCCAATATTGATCATCACATTCTGAACCGATTGCCCCGATAGGCGTATCCCAAACTCCAAATCTCGATTGATTGGATATCCATGTAGTCTTAAAGCCTGCTTCTCGTGCTAAATCTACTAAGGAATACGCCTCTGCCAGCCGCATGCCGTTATATTGGTTTTTTTCTGTCAAAGCACATGTAAGCACTTGCACCGTTTGTGTATAGCAAGAATACACATGATTAAAAAATGTATATTCCGGATCTTTGTAAACGGCAGATTGAAAAGGTGTCGTTTCTCGGTCATATCCGTATACATTCATATGATCCCGTGTTAATGATTCACCGATTACTAAAATATACACTCCGTCCGGTGCATTTCTTAACTTTCTCAAGATTTCCGGATCTTTTATATGCATATTTCTTCTGTTTTCGAGAATTTGCTGATATTCCCCAAAACTTTTCAATGTTTCATAGGCCTCTGCATATACATGTGCTATTCTGGTCCCGCTAATAGAAAGAATCGACAATCCGCAATTAACTAAAAAAAGCACAAGTAAAAATATCCACCTTTTAGGAAAAGCCGGGGTTTTATTTTGAAAGGTGAACCGGCTTGACCAAAAAACTAAAAATGACACTACCAATAAAACAAAAATGGCTGCAGCTAACGCTGCATAAGGAAGATTAACATTTATATAAGAAATAGCTTCCGATAAATTAGTTTGTGCCAAGGCAAGCATCATGTTGACAGAAAGCAACGCTTTGGTAACGCTATAGTATCCTATATAAGTAAACTGAATCAGTATATAGAAAATAATTAATGTTACACAAAGCCCCCGAGCAATCAAACGCCATCGTCCCGGCAATAGCCAGGCAGCGGTTAGACAGGAAATAAACAAATATAGTGGTGTACCGAATTCACCTGACATATCGGTCATATCCATAGTAACATCCGCTTGTATTGATAAATAAGGTACTACCAACGAAAGCAGAAACAAAAAAGCTACCGTCCCCCAAAGTGAACAGACAGCTTTCATTAACCGATAATGCAGAAAATATGCAGTAATAAATCCTATTTGCATAAACAGCAAAAATAATTTGATTTGGGAGTAAGGCTGATATCCTCCAGGTGAACTAAAGTACCAGCTCAAAAAAAATGTCACTGCAAAAGGAAGCAGTGTGATGATTCCCCACCAACACAGCCAATGATGTCTTGCATTTTTACTTTCCATTTTTTCCGTGGAACCATCTGTCGTAGTCAATTTATTTTTATTATCCATTACCTGATATACTCTCCCAATAAAATGATGACCTTATCATTTTATCACAGATTGTAAAGGTATTAATCTTCAAAACAGAAATGAAATGATTATTATTCACAGATTTATTATGTCTATTTTAATTAGTTAAAGAACGGAGAGGTGCCGGTATTTTTCCACCTCTTGCAATAAAAGCGTTTGCCTTAAATTTATTTACATCAATAACCGGTGCATACCCCATAAGACCGCCAAAATTTACCATATCCCCGGGCTTTTTCCCAGGTGCAGGAATTAAACGAGTCGCTGTAGTTTTATTATTAATCATTCCGATAGCGGCTTCGTCCGCCAATATGGCAGAAATTGTAGATGCTTCAATATCCCCTGGAACCGCAATCATGTCAAGTCCGACTGAACAAACACAAGTCATTGCTTCCAACTTTTCCAAACTGAGACTGCCTCTTTGTACAGCTTCAATCATCCCCAAGTCTTCACTAACGGGTATAAAAGCACCGGACAGTCCTCCTACACTTGAAGACGCCATAAGTCCGCCTTTTTTTACAGAGTCATTCAATAATGCTAACGCAGCTGTCGTACCGGGAGCTCCGCAACTTTCCAATCCCATTTCTTCTAAAACGGCTGCTACACTGTCTCCTATAGCTGCTGTAGGTGCCAAAGATAAATCCACAATCCCAAAAGGCGCATCCAACCTTTCACTGGCAGCTTCTGCTACAAGTTGTCCCAGTCTGGTAATCATAAATGCCGTATTTTTTATTGTTTTCGCAACAACTTCAAAAGGAGCCCCTTTTACCTCCTCCAAGGCGCGTTTAACTACTCCCGGTCCCGAAACCCCTACATGAATAGCAATATCGCCCTGTGTTATACCATGAAATGCCCCTGCCATAAAAGGATTGTCCTCAACAGGATTGCAAAATTCTACCAGTTTAGTACAACCATAAGCATCTTGATTTTTTGTTAACTCTGCAGTTTCTTTAATTATATGTCCCATTATTTTTACTGCATCCATATTAATTCCTGCTTTTGTAGAACCGACAGAAACCGAGCTACAAATGCTTTTTGTAGTTGCCAACGCCTCCGGAATCGAGTCAATTAAAATCTTATCGGATGCAGACATACCTCTGTCGACAAGTGCTGAAAATCCGCCAAGAATATCTACACCTACCGCATCAGCTGCTTTTTGTAATGTCCGGGCAATAGAAACATAACTGGAAGATTTAATTCCTCCGGCAATCAATGCAATCGGGGTCACAGATATTCTTCTGTTAATAATAGGTACTCCGTACTCTCTCGAAATATCATGGCTTACACTTGTTAAATGTTCTGCTTTTCTGCAAATAGTATCATAAATTTTTGTGCATAATATTTTTTCATCATCAGAAATACATCCCAAAAGAGAGATTCCCATAGTTACAGTACGTACATCCAATTTATTTTGATCAAACATACGCTCTGTAGATAGTATGTCTTCTATGTTTAAATCAAGCATGGCTCCTCCTTAAATACGATGCATTGCATAAAAAATATCTGCCAGCTGGACACGTATATCTACACCCATCTGCTTTCCCACGGCACTCATCCCCTCTTGTACATCCTTAAGCGTCCCTTTTGCTTTTTTCATATCACAAATAAGCACCATATCAAAAATATCATCCAAAATCGTCTGGGAAATATCGAGAATATTTATATTTTGCACAGCCAGTTCTTTTGTAACTCCTGCAACTATTCCTACACTGTCAGCTCCAATAACCGTCACCACTATTTTTTTCATTTCATGTACTCTCCTTTAAATAAATTACGTAAATAATTGATTTTTCACATTATAGCATATTTGTATTATTGTAAATGAGTTCAACATAAATCACCTGTTCGACATTGTCTGTATATATTCTTTTAAACAGTGTATAATAAAATTGTTCGATAAATTTTATTATAAAAGGATACGGATATGAAGAAATTAAAGTATATTTCATGGAATGTAAACGGCCTCAGAGCCTGTATAAAAAAAGGATTTTTAGATGCTTTCCATCAATTGGATGCCGATTGCTTTTGCCTGCAGGAAACAAAGCTCCAACCGCATCAAATTGAATTGGATTTGCCGGGTTATTACCAGTATTGGAATAGTGCGATAAAAAAAGGATATAGCGGAACTGCATTATTTACAAAAGTAAAACCCTTATCAGTTACTTATGGTCTGGGTATTGAAGAACACGATCAAGAAGGACGCATAATCACTGCAGAATTTGATGATCACTATTTAATTACTTGTTACACACCTAACAGTAAACGCGACTTGTCCCGTTTGGATTACCGTATGCAGTGGGAAGATGATTTCAAAAAATATCTGTTGGAACTTTCATCAAAAAAACCTGTCGTTCTTTGCGGTGATTTAAATGTAGCCCATAAAGAAATAGATTTGGAAAATCCTGCTTCAAATCATAAAAATGCAGGATTCACTGATGAGGAACGAAATAAAATGACTGCCCTCCTTGCAGACGGATTTACTGATACATTTCGGTATTTATACCCTGATAAAGAAAAGGCCTATTCATGGTGGAGCTATTTTGCAAAATCGAGGGAACGAAATATCGGATGGAGAATTGATTATTTTATTGTTTCTTCCTCTTTAAACGACCACATCAAAGGTGCTACTATTCATCCTGATATTACGGGAAGCGATCACTGTCCGGTTGAGTTAAACTTGGGATAACTGTCTCTGAGGGAGGATACAATGACAAATGTTCTCATTGTGGAAGATGAAATTGATATAGCGAATATGGAACGCGATTTTTTAGAGGGCGCCGGATTTAATACTTTTATTGCTGCTAACTCATCAGATATCCGGAAAATACTCCATTCTCAAAAAATCAATGCTGTTATCTTGGATATCACACTTCCCGGAGAAGACGGGTTCTCTTTATGCCGGAAAATAAGAGAAACAACAAACATTCCAATTATTCTCTCAATGGATTCCGGGAAAGATTCGGATATCGTCCGCGGGCTTGGTCTGGGAGCAGACGGGTATCTGCTGAAGCCATTGAACGGTACTATTCTTGCTGCTTATATCAGGGCACAATTGGCTGTTCATTCACGAATTATGAATCAGAAAATCAATAAACTCTCTTCTGAAGAAATACTGCTTATTGACCGGCTGCAAATTCATCCCAAGGCACGTCAAGTTATTTTTGCAGATAAAGATGTCCCATTAACAGGAAAAGAATTTGATTTGCTTTATTTTCTGGCAAAACGACCCGGTGAAGTCTTTACAAAAGACCATTTATTTAAAAAAATTTGGGGGCTGGATCCCATCGGTGACCCTGCAACCGTAACCGTTCATATCAACCGACTGCGAAAAAAGCTTAAGAAAAATTCGGGCCGTCCCTATAAGAATATAGAAACTGTTTGGGGTACCGGCTATCGTTTTAATATTTCAAACAAGAAGGACTAATATGAAAATTTTAATTACCGGCGGAGCCGGCTTTATCGGTTCTCATCTGGCAGATGCACTTATTTTAAAAAATCATGAAGTTACCATTGTAGATAATCTGTCCTCAGGTACAAACAAATTTATACCTGCCGATTCTGAATTTATAGAGATGGATATACGGGATGAAAAACTTATTTCCTTATTTGAAAGCCATCATTTTGATGTAGTTTATCATGAAGCTGCACAAACAATGGTTCCCTTGTCTATTCAAGATCCGAAATTTGATGCAGAAGAAAATATAGTTGGTCTTCTCAATGTATTAGAAGCCTCGAGAAAAACAAATGTAAAAAAAATTATTTTTTCTTCATCGGCCGCTATTTACGGCGACAACTCAAATTTACCTCTTGAAGAAAATGAACTTCCTGCCCCCACCTCCTTTTACGGACTGACAAAATGGATGACCGAGCGATACTTAGATCTTTATCATTCCTTATTTAATCTCAATTACACCATTCTCCGTTACAGTAATGTTTATGGCCCCAGACAAGGTGCCAACGGAGAAGGCGGCGTTATATATTTATTTGCAAAAGCATTGGCACAAAATAAATCCTTCACCATTTTCGGAGACGGAAAACAAACAAGAGATTTTATTTCTGTCCATGACGTCGTTGCTGCCAACTTATCCGCTTTAACTAACGGTAATCAAAATATTTTTAATGTCAGCACAGGATTAGAAATGTCCATTCGGGATTTGGCACATAAAATGGTGGATTTAGCCGGCTTTAACCCCTCTTTTATTCAATACGGTCAACCCCGTACTGGTGATATTTTCCGTTCTTGCCTGTCAAATAAAAAAATTAAAAATTCTTTAAACTGGTCTCCTTCTGTTTCCATTGAAGAGGGCCTGAAAGAGACACTGGATTTTTTCTTCCATCTCTAAATAAAACCACATCTGGTAATTCTTCCAGATGTGGTTTTATTATTTTATAAACAAAGATTCTAATACATGAGCTACACCATCTTTTTCATTAGAATCACATATGTTATCAGCAGCCAGTAAAGCGACTTTATCTGCATTAGCCACTGCCCAGGATTGACCACTGAATTTCATCATAGAAATATCATTTTCCGTATTTCCAAACGAAATCACTTCCTCTTTCGAAAGATTCCATAAATTACAAAGGTTTGCCAACGCCCAGCCTTTATTGATTCCTTTTTTATGGATATCGACAAAATCATCTCCCGGAAAAACCACATCTATTTCGTCCCCAAAGTTTTTTTCCATGATATTCCTGATTTGATGACGAATTGAGATATCAGGACTTGCAAAAATAATCCGTGTAGATTTTTCTTCGGGATAATAAAATTTCTCTCCCAGATATTTTACTTTCTTACTCCTGTATTTTTGATACATTTCCTCTGACGGATGAGGTATCGGTAAATAAATTTGGTCATTATAGAACGTATGGACCAGCCAATCATTTTCTTTTGCAATCGCAAGAATTTTTTTAGTAGTTTTCGCGTCAATACCTTCCTGAACCAATGGTTTTCCAGACTGGCTGTACATAATCCAGGAACCGGTATAACAAATCAACGGAATATCTCCCAATCCGAGCTGATTGGTCTTCTCCTGTGCAGAATCAAACATACGCCCTGTGGCGATAACAATATGAACTCCCTGCTTTGCTATCTTTTCTATTACTCCCTTAGAATACGCGGAAATCGTCATATCATCTCGAAGTAAAGTACCATCTAAATCGATAGCTACCAGCTTAATCTGCATTTTCCCACCTCTTTCTGCTATGCTATAATCATCATATCAGTTTTTTTCATTTAGGAGAATGCATGAAATATCGATTATTATGTTTACTCGCTGCTATTATTTGGGGATTCGCCTTTGTTGCCCAAGTTGTTGGCATGGATACAATCGGTCCTTATACATTTAACGGCATACGTTTTTTAATCGGATCTATCACCTTACTCCCTTTAATCCGATGGAAAAAAAGCAAAACAAAAATCTCATCCGGACTTTTTATTGCTATTTTATGTGTAGGTATTCCTCTTTTTGCAGGTGCCACATTACAGCAGGTAGCCCTCCAATATACAACGGCTTCAAAAGCCAGCTTTCTTACATCCACTTATATTTTGCTGGTTCCTTTATCAGGTCTATTTCTGAGTGAACCGCTAAAACTTAACCATATCACCGGTGCTATACTGGCTATCATAGGTGTATATTTTATATCAATCACGAGAAATTTTACCATAGGATATGGGGATTTACTTGTTCTTCTCTGTGCAATCGGATTCACCACACAAATTCACATGTTGAATTATTTTACACAACAATTCTCCCCTATTATCTTATCGGCAGGACAATTTTTTATAGCTGGCATGCTTAACTTATTTTTAGCCTTCTTTTTTGAGACAATTACAGCTTTTAATGTCGTACAAGCTTGGTGGCCTCTTCTATATACAGGAATTTTTTCTACCGGCATAGCCTATACCTTACAAGCATTGAGTCAAAAATACTTGCCACCCACAGAAGCTTCAATGATTCTCAGCCTGGAAATGGTTTTTGGCGGTCTGTCAGGTATTCTTTTCCTGAATGAATCATTCACCCTTTGGCAATGTATAGGAATAATTTCCATGACGACAGGTGTTTTTCTATCCCAAATACCAAGCCGTACTATTTTCAACCCCCGCCATATATGAAGCGGAAAAGAGATTTTATGAAAGAAACCTTTATTAGCGAACCCTAAATATTTCTAAAAAAATTCTGAACTCACTAATAAACAGCTTTCCTTATCGGATAGCAGTACTTAAAATATAATTTATTAAGAATAGGCAACCCATGAAAGAATTTAAAATAACCGATGCAGAAACAGGGCAAACTTTACTAAAATACTTATCAAAGATACTTCCGCTTGCTCCCATAAGTCTATTGCACAAAAGCTTGCGAAAGAAAAATATTACTATCAATCAAAAAAAATGCTCGGGAAAAGAAATTCTCGGTGATAGTGACATAGTTCAAATTTGGTTCAGTGATGAAACATTTTCATTATTTTTAAAAAAAACAAAAAAATATCCTCCAAAGAAAAGAAACTTTAATTTTGCCAAACATATTATTTATGAAGATGAACATATCATTATTGTAAATAAACCGGCCGGTATTTTAACACAAGGAGATGAGTCAGGGGAATTTACGTTAAATGATGCCCTCCTTGAATATTGTAATTTTGAAAATGATTCCACAGCAAACCCCTCCGTTTGCAACCGTCTTGATAGAAATACCGACGGTCTTATCCTGTGTGGTAAAACTATATCAGGACTGCAAACACTAAATGAAATAATTAAAAACCGTAGTCTGCTAAAAAAATATCATTGCATCGTTTTTGGAAAAACAAAAAAAGAAGAGACTTTAAAATCCTTCCTAACCAAAAGTAATGAAAACAATAAAGTTACTATTTCTAATAATAAAACAAATAATTCTCTCCCCATAGAAACACGATATAAAAGAATCTCCATGATTGAAAAAAGCGGTTTTCCATGCTCACTTTTAGAAGTACAACTAGTTACAGGTCGTTCACATCAAATCCGTGCTCATTTATCTTTCATCGGTCACCCCATACTAGGAGATAAAAAATACGGAACAAAAGAAAGTATTGCCCTGTCCAATCAACTGAAAATTAATCACCAATTATTGCAGGCCTTCTCATTAACATTCCCAGTCTTACAAGGGAAGTTAAGTTATTTATCTAAAAAAACATTTATACTCAAAAACTCAATTTTCACTGTTTATGAATAGGAAAATTATTAACCTAAATGGACTGCGTATAAACATCATCATTACACAAGAAAAAAAGCACCTACATTCCTGTAAGTGCTTTTTTATGTTTATCAGCAGCTTCCTATCCTCCCGGGCCGCTTCCAGCCAAGTACTTTCGGCGTT